>JAIUOO010000027.1 GCA_020161695.1 Pseudomonadota bacterium
GGTCGGCCTCGCGGCCGCGCCTCACCGCCTTGCGCAGGCGGCCGACATGCACGTCCACCGTGCGCTCGTCGATATAGACGTCGCGGCCCCAGACGCCGTCGAGCAACTGCTCGCGGGTATAAACGCGCCCCGGCGACTGCATCAGGAATTCGAGCAGGCGGAATTCGGTCGGCCCCAGCGAAATCTCGCGACCCGCCCGATGCACCCGGCGCGTCTCGCGGTCGAGCTCGATGTCGCCGGACTTCAGGAGGCTGGAGAGATGCTCCGGCTTGGCCCGGCGCAGCAGCGCGCGAACCCGTGCCAGCAGTTCCGGCACCGAGAACGGCTTGACGACATAGTCGTCGGCGCCGGTGGCAAGGCCCCTCACCCGCTCGCCTTCCTCGCCGCGCGCCGTCAGCATGATCACCGGCAGCCGCTCGGTCTCGGCGCGCAGCCGGATGCGGCGGCACAGCTCGATGCCGGACAGGCCCGGCAGCATCCAGTCGAGCAGCACGAGGTCGGGAACCGCCTCGCGCAGCCTGACCTCGGCCTCGTCGCCGCGCATCACCGTCTCGACGCGATAGCCCTCGGCCTCGAGATTGTAGCGCAACAGGACGGTGATCGGCTCTTCGTCCTCGACCACCAGAATGCGTGCGGTCATCGCGATATCCCCGGCATGTCGATGGAAGCGGTGATCAGGTGCCGGTCGCCACCATGGTGGTGGTGTCGAGCTTCGGCCGCTCGTCGGCGAGCGTCACGCCGTGAACCATGTAGTGGACCGTCTCGGCGATGTTGGTCGCGTGGTCGCCGATCCGTTCGAGGTTCTTGGCGCAGAACAGGAGATGCGTGCAGGAGCCGATATTGCGCGGGTCCTCCAGCATGTAGGTGAGCAGTTCGCGGAACAGCGAATTGTAGAGCGCGTCGATGTCGCCGTCGGAGCGCCAGACCTCGAGCGCCGCTGCGACGTCGCGCTGCGCATAGGCGTCCAGCACGTCCTTGACCCGCTCCAGCGCGAGGCGCGCCATGGCGTCGAAGCCGCCGGTGACCTTCGGCATCGGCAGCGACGAGTTGATCACCGTCACGCGCTTGGCGATGTTCTTGGCAAGGTCCGCCATCCGCTCGAGATCGGCTGCGATGCGCAGCGCACCGACGATCTCGCGCAGGTCGATGGCCATCGGCTGGCGCTTGGCGATGATGAGAATGCCGAGTTCCTCGATCTCGCGCTGCTTGGCGTCGATCACCGGGTCGGCCGCGCGCACGCGGTTCGCCAGCGCGACATCGGCCTTGATCAGCGAATCGATGGCGCCGACGATCTGCTTCTCGGTCAGGCCGCCCATTTCGGCGACCTGCTGCGCCAGGCCCTTCAGTTCGTTTTCGAAAGCGCTGACGATGTGCTCGGTCATGCGAAGCTCCTCGATGGGGCGGAATGGGAAACTCCCCATAGCCCCGCGTCGCGACGGTTCTATGCCTGTCAGGTGACGCTTCGATGACGAAGAATCGCCCGCAGGTTCAATGTATTGGCGAGGTTACGACAAATCCGCCGCGCGGTCGCCGCGGCCCGGCGCCGGTTCCGCAGCGGCATCCCCGGCGCCAGCCTCGGCATCGGCGGCGGTTTCGAGCCTGACGGTGAAGGTTGCGCCCTCTCCGGGGGTGCTGTCGATGGCGAGCCTGCCGCGGTGGCGGTTCAGGATGTGCTTGACCAGCGCCAGCCCGAGGCCGGTGCCGCCCTTCTCGCGGCTGGAGACCACATCGACCCGATAGAAGCGCTCGGTCAATCGCGGCAGGTGTTCGGCGGGAATGCCCGCGCCATGGTCGCGGATGGCCACCACCGCCTCGTCGCGCCGGCCCTCGCGCGCCTCGCGCTGGAGGCTGATTTCGACCTTTTTACCCTCGGCGCCGTATTTGATGGCGTTCTGGACGAGGTTCTCGAACAGGCGGAACAGTTCGTCGAGATCGCCGGCGACCACGATCGCGGGCTCGCTCGCCTCGACCGCCACGGTCACGCCCTGCCCGCTGGCATAGGGGCCGAGCGTATCGCGGACATGGCCGATGAGGCCGACCAGCTCGACGTCGCCGACCGGGCGGACATGCTCGTTCAGCTCGATTCGCGACAGCGACAGGAGGTCGTCGATCAGCCGCGACATGCGGCGGGCCTGCGCCAGCATGATGCCGAGGAAGCGCTCGGTGGCCGCCACGTCCTTCTTCGCCGGCCCCTGGATCGTCTCGATGAAGCCGACGACGGAGGCGAGCGGAGTGCGCAGTTCGTGGCTGGCATTGGCGACGAAATCGGCCCGCAGGCGCTCCAGCCGGCGCTCCTCCGTCAGGTCGGTCATCGCGACGAGGACGAAATCGGGCTTGCCGCCGTCCCGCCCTTCCGCCGTCACCGCGACGGGCGCGGCCTCGACCCGGAACCAGCGGCTGACCGGCACGCGCTCGGCATAGTCGATGGACTGCGCCGCATTGGTGGCAAGCGCCCGCCTCACCGTCTCGACCACTTCGGGCGCGCGCAGCGCCAGCATCAGGGGCTCGCCCCGCTTCAGCCCGGTCACCAGCGCCGCGGCGCGCGCATTGTGGGTGCGCACCACCAGTTTCGGATCGAGCAGGATGGCCGGGATCGGCACGGCTGCGACCAGTCCCTCGACGGTCAGGTCGGTCAGGCGCGCGGCCCGGCGCGCCAGCAGCGTGCCGTCGAGCGGAGCCGCCTCGCGCGGGCGGCGGCGCACGACGAAGCCGGCGGCCACCAGCGCGACGCCGACGCCGAGCGCATAGGGCCACCGGGCGCCGCTCCAGACGATCAGCACCGTCGCGACGGCGAGAGCCACGAGGTAGAGAAACCAGCGCCCGCGCCAGCCCTCGTGCCATGCCTGGGGAAATTCGTCGCTCATGCGCATGTCCTGGAGCGGATGCTGGTCCGGGTCGACCGGCATTCGGCTGGTTCTGACCGGCTTATCGCATTTTCTTCACGCGAGCGGGTATCCGCTTGGCTGGAAAATACCGTCGGTGGGGCGCCCTGACTGTCACGCCGACGAGACGGTTCTGTGACGATGTCAGTCGCGCCGGAACACCACGCTCGCGGCCCAGCCGGTGACGAGCGCCAGCGCCGCCGCCGCGAGCCCGTAGAACAGGCCGTGGTCCCGGGCGGAATTGGCGACGAAAGCCTCGAAGCCGGTCTTGGTCACCTCGAAATTGGTGGTTTCGCGCGCCAGAACCACGCCGCCGGACATCAGGTAGATGTCGACGTCGAAGGCGCCGACCGGCGTGTTCGGCACGACCGGAATATTGGCGCGGAACAGGCTCGGGGTCAGGAAGGTGACGCCCGTCGGGTTCTCCCGGTAGAGGCCGCGCGCCCGGTTGATGCGCAGGAAGGCATCGCGGAACGCCGGCGTCGCGCCCGGATTGGTGCCGGGGCGCGGGGTGACGACGGTCACCGCATCGATGCCGATCTGCTGCCGGCGGCGCAGTTCGAGATCGGCAAGGTCTGCCGCCGGCTTGTTGGCGAGCAGCGCGTAGAAGCTCGGCACCTCGACGAATTCGCGGGCGTCGGTGTTCATCCAGATGCCGAAGACCCGGCTCTTGCTGCGGGTCGTCACCATGGCCCGCGGGCCGCGGACGACAACGGCAAGGTCGTAGCCGCCCGCCCGCGAGACGGTCTGCGCGTCCCGCTCGATGGCGCCGAACAGCACGATCTCGGACCCGACGAACTGCGAGGTGATCTGCAGCCGGTGGGTCGACAGCGAGGTGATCATCGTCTCGGCGCGCGCGGCGGCGGCCGAGGCGAGGACGATCAGCGCTGCCGCCAACAGCCTCATGTCCGTGCCACCCATTCGACGATGGTGTTCGAGAACGGGTCTTCCGGCCTGATCACGAGATCGACGAAGAACCGGATGCCCACCGCCAGCACCACGAGGCCGAGCAGCAGGCGCAGTTCCTCGCCCTTCATCGCCATGGATGCGCGCGCGCCGAACTGCGCGCCGACGACGCCGCCGATCATCAGCAGCAGCGCCAGGACGACATCGACGGAATGGTTGGAGATGGCGTGGAAGATCACCGTCATCAGCATGGTGATCAGCGTCTGCAGGCTCGACGTGCCGATCACCACCGTGGTCGAGACGCGCAGCAGGTAGATCAGCGCCGGCACCAGCAGGAACCCGCCGCCGATGCCCATCATCGAGCCGAGAAAGCCGATGCCGAGGCCGATCGCCACGACCGGAATGGCCGAAATGGTGATCCGCGAGCGCGGGAAGTGGATCGCGAAGGGCAGCGACGAGGCGATGCGCCGGTCACGGGCGGCATAGAGCTTCGGCGGTTCCGCCGACGAGCGCGACCGCGCGATGGCGCGGCTGCTCTCCACCACCATCAGGAGGCCGATGCCGCCGAGCAGGGTCACGTAGGACAGCGCGATGAACAGGTCGAGCTGGCCCTCGCGCCTCAGCAGCGCGAAGACCGCGACGCCCGCCGCCGAGCCGATGATACTGCCCAGTAGCAGCACCGAGACGAGCTTGGCGTCCACCGCATTCTTGCGCCAGTAGCTGAGCGTGCCGGACAGCGAGGATGCGGCGATCTGGCCGGACACCGAGGCGACCGCGATGGCCGGCGGAATGCCGATGAAAATCAGCAACGGCGTCAGCAGGAAGCCGCCGCCGACCCCGAACATGCCGGAAATGAACCCGACCGCGAGCCCCATGCCGAGGATGAGCAGCATGTTGACGGGCAATTCGGCAATCGGGAGGTAAAGCTGCACGTCCGTCCCCGGTCAGGGTGTGCACCCATCGAAGGCGGGAAAAGTCCCGTCGAGTCAAGGCTGTTCGGAGCAAATCTGCACCGCGCCGCGCCCTTCAGTAGGAGCGTGGCATGCCGAGCACATGTTCGCCGACATAGGCGAGGATGAGGTTCGTCGAGATCGGCGCGACCTGATAGAGCCGCGTCTCGCGGAACTTGCGCTCGACATCGTAGTCGGCGGCGAAGCCGAAGCCGCCATGGGTCTGGATGCAGGCATTCGCCGCCTCGAACGAGGCATCGGCCGCCAGCAGCTTGGCCATGTTCGCCTCGGCGCCGAAATCCTGGCCCGCGTCGCAGAGGCCGGCAGCCTGGAAGCGCATGAGGTCGGCCGCGCGGATGTTCACGTAGGCGCGCGCGATGGGGAACTGGATGCCCTGGTTCTTGGCGATGGGACGGTCGAAGACCACCCGCTCGGTGCCGTATTTCTTGGCACGGTCGATGAACCAGTAGCCGTCGCCGATGCACTCGGCCGCGATCAGGGTCCGCTCGGCATTGAGGCCGGACAGGATGGTCTTGAAGCCCTTGCCCTCCTCGCCGACGAGATTCTCGGCCGGAATCTCCAGGTCGTCGAAGAACACCTCGTTGGTCTCGTGATTGACCATGTTGCGGATCGGCCGGACGGTCATGCCCTTGCCGATGGCCTGCCTGAGGTCGACGATGAACACGGAGAGGCCGTCGGACTTCTTGGCGACCTTGTCGAGCGGCGTGGTGCGCGCCAAGAGGATCATCAGGTCGGAGTGCTGGACGCGGCTGGTCCAGACCTTCTGGCCGTTGACCACGTAGCGGTCATTGCCCTTCTTCACCGCCGTCGTCTTGAGCTTGGTGGTGTCGGTGCCGGTGGTCGGCTCGGTCACCGCCATGGTCTGCAGGCGCAGTTCGCCCGCGGCGATCTTCGGCAGGTATTTGGCCTTCTGCTCGGCCGAGCCGCCGCGCAGGATCGTGCCCATATTGTACATCTGGCCGTGGACGGCGCCGGAATTGCCGCCCGAACGGTTGATTTCCTCCATGATGATGGAGGCCTCCGTCAGGCCGAGCCCCGAGCCGCCATATTCCGCCGGGATCAGCGCCGCCAGCCAGCCGGCCTTGGTCAGCGCGTCGGTGAACTCCTCCGGATAGCCGCGCTCGTCGTCCACCTTGCGCCAATAGGCGTCGTCGTAGCGCGAACAGAGGTCGCGCATCGCCTCGCGCAGGTCGGCATGGTCGTCGGCGGTCGGAATGGTCAGCGGCATGGGTCTCGTTCTCCGCGGCGGACCATAGGCGGTTCGGCCGCAATGGGAAGTCCGCCTAATGAACGGCAGCGGCGCAATGTTTGCTTGGGATCGGCTGCGAACAGAACTGCCGCTTTGACTCGACCGATCCTGACGCATTACCCGTAGGTTCCATGGCCATTCTCGCGAAGCTCCACCACGTCACGCGCTATCTCTACGACAGGCCGGTGTCGCTCGGGCCGCAGGTGATCCGGCTCCGCCCCGCGCCGCACAGCCGCACGACGATCCCCAGCTATTCGCTGAAGGTGGTCCCCGAGCAGCATTTCGTGAACTGGCAGCAGGATCCGCACGGCAACTGGCTCGCCCGCTTCGTCTTTCCCGAGAAGGCCACCGAATTTTCGGTGACGGTCGACCTCGTCGCCGACATGGCCGTGGTGAATCCGTTCGACTTCTTCATCGAATCCTATGCCGAGACCTTTCCCTTCACCTATGCCCCGGCGCTCGCCGAGGAGCTGGCGCCCTACCTCGTCACCGAGGCGGCCGAAGAGCATTTCGAGCGCTATCTCGCCGGCGTGACCCGCGAGCCGGCGCAGACCATCAACTTCCTCGTCGCGCTGAACCAGAAGCTCCAGAACGACATCCGCTACGTCATCCGCATGGAGCCCGGCGTCCAGACGCCGGAAGAGACGCTGGAGCGCGCCTCCGGCTCCTGCCGCGATTCCGCCTGGCTGCTGGTCCAGCTCGCCCGCCGGCTCGGCCTCGCCGCCCGTTTCGTCTCCGGCTACCTGATCCAGCTGAAGCCCGACCTGCAGGCCCTCGACGGCCCGGCCGGCACCGACAAGGACTTCACCGACCTCCACGCCTGGACCGAGATCTACATTCCCGGCGCCGGCTGGATCGGCCTCGACCCGACCTCGGGCCTGCTCTGCGGCGAGGGGCATATCCCGCTCGCGGCAACGCCGCATTTCCGCTCGGCTGCGCCCATTTCCGGCGCTGTGGACCCCGCCGAGGTCTCCTTCGCCTTCGACATGCGCGTCGACCGCGTCGACGAGCGTCCCCGTGTCACCGCCCCCTTCTCCGACGAGGCATGGCAGCGTCTCGACGCGCTCGGCGACAAGGTCGACGAGGACCTGAAGGCGCAGGACGTGCGTCTGACCATGGGCGGCGAGCCGACCTTCGTCTCCATCGACGACTACGAGGGCGCCGAGTGGAACACCGCCGCTGTCGGCCCGACCAAGCGGGAACGGGCGGACGAACTGATACGCCGCCTCCGCGACACCTTCGCGCCCGGCGGCTTCCTCCACTACGGACAGGGCAAGTGGTATCCCGGCGAGAGCCTGCCGCGCTGGACCTTCGCGCTCTACTGGCGGCGCGACGGCAAGCCGATCTGGCGCGACGAGGCGCTGATCGCGAAGGAGGCCGGCGCGGACAAGCCGACCATCGATCAGGCGGGGGCGCTCGCCTCCGGTATCGCCGAGCGGCTCGGCCTGTCGCCGGAATCGGCGGTGCCGGCCTTCGAGGATCCGGCGCACTGGGTGCTGAAGGAGGCCGACCTTCCCGAAAACGTCGATGCGCTCGATTCCAAGCTGGAGGATGCCGAGGCCCGCGCCCGCATCGCCCGCGTCTTCGAGCGCGGCCTGACCCAGCCGTCCGGCTTCGTCCTGCCCGTTCAGCGCTGGAATGCCGAGCCGGCTAAGCGAAACTGGATGACCGAGAAGTGGAAGCTGAGGCGCGAGAAGCTGTTCCTCGTGCCCGGCGACAGCCCGGTCGGCTACCGCCTGCCGCTGGCCTCCCTGCCCTACGTCCCGCCGGCCGCCTACCCCTATGTGGTCGGCGCCGATCCCGGCACGGTGCCGGCCGAACTGCCCGATCCGCAGGACATCGAGGGCCACATCGCCCAGCGCGTCTCGACCGAGCGCGAGCGCGAGCCGGGGCGCGCCGAACAGGTCGAACAGGTGCTGACCGACGACAATGCGGTCCGCACGGCGCTTGCCGTCGAGCCGCGCGACGGCCGGCTCTGCGTGTTCATGCCGCCGACCGAGCGGCTTGAGGATTATCTGGAACTGCTCACCGCCACCGAGGCGACGGCCAAGGCGCTGGGACTGCCGGTCCATGTCGAGGGCTATGCTCCGCCCTCGGACCCCCGCCTCGACGTCATCAAGGTGACGCCCGACCCCGGCGTCATCGAGGTCAACGTCCACCCGGCCTCGTCATGGCGCGACTGCGTCGTGATCACCCAGAATCTGTACGAGGAAGCGCGGCTGTCCCGCCTCGGCACCGAGAAATTCATGCTCGACGGCCGCCACACCGGCACCGGCGGCGGCAACCATGTCGTGGTCGGCGGCGCCAGGCCCGCCGACAGCCCGTTCCTGCGCCGCCCGGACCTGCTCAAGAGCCTCGTCCTCTACTGGCAGCGCCATCCCTCCCTCTCCTACCTCTTCTCCGGCATGTTCATCGGCCCGACCAGCCAGGCCCCGCGCGTCGACGAGGCGCGCCTCGACGGGCTCTACGAACTGGAGATCGCCATGGGCATGGTGCCGAAGCCCGGCGAGGGCGAGGCGCCGCCGCCCTGGCTGGTCGACCGCCTGTTCCGCAACCTCCTGGTCGATTCCACCGGCAATACCCACCGCACCGAGCTCTGCATCGACAAGCTGTTCTCGCCGGACAGCCCGTCCGGCCGGCTCGGCCTCGTGGAGTTCCGCGGCTTCGAAATGCCGCCCGACCCGCGCATGAGCCTCGCCCAGCAATTGCTGATCCGCGCCATCGTCGCCTGGGCCTGGCGCGAGCCGCAGGACGGCCCGCTGGTGCGCTGGGGCACGGCGCTCCATGACCGCTTCATGCTTCCTCACTTCGTCTGGGAGGATTTCCTCGGCGTTCTCGGCGACCTCCAGCGCGCCGGCTATGCCATCGATCCCGCCTGGTTCGAGGCGCAGTACGAGTTCCGCTTCCCCCTCGCGGGCGTGGTCGACCATGCCGGCGTCAGGATGGAGCTGAGGCAGGCGCTGGAGCCCTGGCACGTCATGGGTGAGGAAGGCGCCATCGGCGGCACCGTCCGCTATGTCGATTCCTCGGTCGAGCGCCTGCAGGTGAAGCTGACCGGTCTCCAGCCCGAGCGCCACGTCGTCACCTGCAACGGCCGGCCCGTGCCGCTGACCGCCACCGGCCGCAGCGGCGAATATGTCGGCGGCGTGCGCTTCAAGGCGTGGCAGCCGCCCTCCGGCCTGCACCCGACCATTCCGGTCCATGCGCCGCTGACCTTCGACATCGTCGATACCTGGAGCCGGCGGTCCATGGGCGGCTGCGTTTATCACGTGGCCCATCCCGGCGGGCGCAACTACGACACCTTCCCGGTCAATTCCTACGAGGCCGAGGCGCGCCGGCGCGCCCGCTTCCAGGACCATGGCCACACGCCCGGGCTGGTCGATCCGCCGAGGCCCGAACGCACGGGCGAGTTCCCGGCGACCCTCGACCTGCGTCGTCCGCCGGTGCATTGAGGACGGCATGACCGCGAAGGAACGGCGTGCCGCCGACACCCGCAGCGAACGCATCCTCGCGATGCTCGCCCGCTACGAACCCGTGCCCGGCGTCTATGACGAACTGGTCGACGCGCGGGGCGAGCCGCGCGAACACTGGAAGCCGATCCTGGCGAGCCTCGCCGATATCGGTCCGCGCGAGCTCGACAAGCGCTTTGCCGGGGCCGAGCGCTACCTGCGCGACACCGGCGTCTTCTACCGGGTCTATGACGACCCGCAGAACGTCGAGCGCGCCTGGCCGCTGGCCCATATCCCGCTGGTCATCGCGCCGGGCGAGTGGGCAAGCCTTACCGCCGGCCTCACCGAGCGCGCCGAACTGCTCGACGCCGTGCTGAAGGACCTGCTCGGGCCGGGCGATCTGGTCCGCGACGGCCTGCTGCCCGCCGCGACCTTCGCGGGCTCGCCGGATTTCCTGCGTCCCATGGTCGGCATCGAGCCGCGCGGCGGCTCGCACCTGCTCTACTATGCCGTCGATGTCGGCCGCGGGCCGGACGGCCGCTGGTGGGTGCTCGGCGACCGCGCGCAGGCCCCCTCCGGCGCCGGCTACGCCCTCCAGAACCGGCTCGCCATGGCGCGGGCGCTTCCTGAAATCTACCGCTCCCAGCCGGTCGAGCGCCTCGCCGGCTTCTTCCAGGCCCTGCGCTCGCACTTCTCCTCGCTGGCGGCGACGACCGACTCGCGCGTCGCGGTGCTCACCCCCGGCCCGCTCAACGAGACCTATTTCGAGCACGCCTTCCTCGCCCGCTATCTCGGTTTCCTGCTGGCCGAGGGCGCCGACCTCACCGTGCGCGACGACACGCTCTATGTCCGCACGGTCTCGGGACTGAAGAAGCTGGAAATGGTCTGGCGCCGGCTCGACGCCGATTTCGCCGATCCGCTCGAACTCAATCCGCGCTCGCAGCTCGGCGTCGCCGGCCTCGTCCACGCCATCCGCTCCGGCAAGGTGACGCTCGCCAATGCGCTCGGCTCCGGCGTCGTCGAGGCGCGCGGCCTGCTCGCCTTCCTGCCCTCCATCGCGCGGGCGAAGCTCGGCCGCGACCTTGCCATTCCCCATGTCGCGACATGGTGGTGCGGCCAGCCGCTCGAGCGCGGCGCGGTCATCGCCGATCTCGAGTCCTTCGTCGTGGCCCCGGCCTTCTCACCGACCATTCCCGGCATTCTCGACGAGGGCGCGGTGCTCGCATCGGGTCTGCCGCCCGAGCGCCGGCTGGCGCTGGCCGAGGAAATGCGCCTGCGCGGCTCGGATTTCGTCGCCCAGGAGGTGGTGAAGCTCTCCACCATGCCGGTCTGGCGCGACGGCTATCTGGAGCCCCGGCCCTTCATCCTGCGCCTGTTCCTCGCCAGGGTCGGCGACCGCTGGGAGGTCATGCCCGGCGGCTTCTGCCGCGTCGGCGACCGCATCGACGCCCGCGCCGTCACCATGCAGCGCGACGGCCGCTCGGCCGATGTCTGCGTGCTGGCCGACGGCCCCGTCGAGGAAACGACGCTCCTGCCGTCCTCGGACCGCCTCGAACTGCGCCGCGCGACGTCGTCGCTGCCAAGCCGCGCCGCCGACAACCTGTTCTGGCTCGCCCGCTACATGGAGCGCGGCGAGGCGACGCTGCGCGTTCTGCGCGCTCTCGGAGAGCAGGTCGGCTCGGGCGAGTCCATGACCACCGACACGGTCAGGCGCATCGTCGATCTGCTCGGCACCTGGGAGGCCCTGCCCGAGGAGCCGGTGGTCGCCGACCCCACCGCCATTGCCGGCGCCGCCTTCCACGGCCGCACGCCCGGCGGGGTCCTGAACCTTGCCCAGTCGGCGCTGCATGCGGCCTCCGTCATCCGCGACCGCTTCTCGCCCGACGCCTGGCGCACGATCACCGATATGGTCGCGCTCGCCGAGGGCGGCCCGAAGGCCGACGGCGGCATTTTCGAGCGGGTCGAGGCGGGCCTGCGCCTCTCCGCCGTCTTCTCCGGCCTGACGCAGGAGAACATGAACCAGCTCATCGGCTGGCGCTTCCTCAAGCTCGGCAAGCGCATCGAGCGTGCGCTCGCGACCTGCCGCGCCGTCCGGCAGTTCGCCGACCCGAAAGCCGGCCCCGCCAATCTCGACCTGCTGCTCAGCCTCGCCGACAGCCAGATCACCTATCGCCGGCGCTATGTCATGGTCGCGGCGCGCCCGCCCGTGCTCGACCTCGTCATGCTCGACCCCAACAATCCGCGCTCCGTCGCCTTCCAGATCGACCGGATCGCCGCCCATCTGAAGGAACTGCCGGATCACATGTCCGATGGCCGGCTGAACGTCGCCGAGAAGCTGATCGCGCGCACCCGCGTCGATCTCCAGACGGCCGATGCCCACACGATCGACGTGAAGCAGATCGGCGCCATCGAGCAGACGATGCTGGCGATCTCGAACGAGATTTCCGAGCGCTACTTCACCCATCGCGACGGCGCCCGGACCGTCGGCTTCATGGCCGGCGAGGTGCTCGGATGAACTACGACGTCCGGCAGGTCACCGACTACCGCTATGCCCGCCCGGTGGTCATGGCCCAGCACGTGCTGCGGGTCGTGCCGGTCGACCGCGCGGGACAGCGCGTGCTCGCCTGCGACATCGACATTTCGCCGAAGCCGAGCGCGCGGCGGCAGGACAGCGACTTCTTCGGCAATCGCCGCATCTTCCTCGACTTCGACACGCCGCACCGCGAGTTGAAGATCGACATGCGCGCGCGCGTCGCCATCACCGCCCGCACGCGGCCCCTGCCCGGCATGGACCCGCCGTGGGAGCGCGTGCGGGAGACCGCCTTCGCTTCCGCCGACATCTCGCCGAATTCGCCGGTCCACGCGCTGTTCCCCTCGACCTACGTGCCGCGCGACCCGCTGATCCGCGCCTATGCCAGCGCCTCCTTCCCGCCAGGGCGGCCGATCCTCGAGGCCTCCTTCGACCTCGCCCGCCGCATCCAGTCCGATTTCGCCTATGCGCCCGGCACCACCGACACCTCGACCACCGCCGCGCGGGCCTTCGCCATGCGCCGCGGCGTCTGTCAGGATTTCACCCACATCATGATCTCGGGCCTGCGCGGTCTCGGCCTGCCGGCGGCCTATGTCTCCGGCTACCTGCGCACCGTGCCGCCGCCCGGCAAGCCGCGGCTCGAAGGCGCCGACGCCACCCATGCCTGGGTGTCGGTCTGGTGCGGGCCGGAACTCGGCTGGTGGGGCCTCGACCCGACCAACGGCCTGATCGTCGGCGAGGACCACATCACGCTGGCGGTCGGTCGCGACTTCGTCGATGTCGCGCCGAATGGCGGCGTGCTGATCGCCTCCGGCGACCACGAGATTGCCGTGGCCGTGGACGTCAAGCCGGTAACGGGCTGAACGGTCAGTGCGACGCGGCCGGCATCGCCGCGCCACCGCCGAGCGAACGCCACTCCCACATCGCCGCGATGATCAGTACCCCCGTCGTCGCGATCGACAGGCCGAGCGGCGAGAACAGGTGCATGAGGAATTCGGCCGCCGCGATCGCGGCGAGCAATGCCAGCCCGACCAGATGCGACAGCGGGAAGTTCGGCGCGCTCAGCCATTTGAACGCACCATTGCCGAGCAGGAACAGCGCGGGCGCGCCGACAATGGCGAGCAGATAGCTCGTCGCGACATGGCCGGCGGGATGGGCCAGCACCAGTTCGTCCGCGACGGCCGCGACGATGATCCCCGCGACGATGACGATGTGCCAGTAGGTATAGCCGGCGCGCGCCAGCCGGCCCGGATCGGCGGAATGGGCGATGTGGTGGGTCGCGCGCTCGGCTCCGATGGCGAAGTAAAGCCACCACATGGAGACGGTCGAGAGGAACGCCGAGACGAAGGCCGTGACCGTGCCGGCGGAGACCGGCAGCTTCTGGGCCGTTGCGCCGGTCATCAGCAGCGATTCCCCAAGCGCGATGATGACGAACAGGGCGCATCGCTCGGACAGGTGATGGCCATCGATGTCCCAGTCCGCCGTGGTCGAGGCGCCAAGGCCGGGAAAACGGAAGCCGATCCAGGCCGGCCCGTAGTCGAGCAGGAGCGCCAGGCTCCAGAGAACAAGGCGCGCATTGCCCTCGGCGAGTGCGCCCGCGACCCAGCAGACCGAGGAAATGCAGGCCCAGGCGAGGATGCGCTGGAAATTACGCCGGTTGCCCGGGCTCGCCGCGCCCAGCGCGCAGATCATGAACAGCGGCCGGCCCACGAGGATGATGGCATGAGCCAGGGCGAAGGCGAGCGAGGCCTTGCCGAAGGCGTCCGGGATCGAAGCCGACAGGACGAGGCCGCCGAGCATGACCGCGAACAGGAACATGCGCACCGGCCAGCGGTCGGGATCGAGCCAGTTGGTCACCCAGCTCGTGCAGATCCAGGTCCACCAGACCGCCAGAAACAGGATCGTCGTCTCGAACACGCCCTGCGGCGTCATCTTGGCGAGGAGCGCGTGCGAGAGCTGCGTCACCGCGAAGACGAAGACGAGATCGAAGAAGAGCTCGACCGGCGCTACGCGCGAGGCGGCGTGGGACGCCTTGTCACGCAGGAAACCGGCATGCGAGGCGAGGCTTGCCATCGGAGCGCCTCAGGACAGTTTCCAGCCGACGAACAGCGCGATGGCCGCCGGCACGCCGAACACGATCAGGAAGATCGGCGCCTCCACCGCCAGCGGATAGCCGGCCCTCGCGACGCCGATCCAGAGGTTCACCAGGGCCGCGACGAACCAGAGGCCGATGAAGGCCTTGGTCACGGTCCCCATGTCGAGGGCGAACATCCGCGCGACAAGGGCGAACAGCGCCAGCGCGACCAGCCCGCCACCGATGACCATGATCGTATGCATGCCCGAGCCGCTCCCGTTCGATCAACTGGCGCCTCGGCAGCCGGGGCGAAACGCCACCGGGCTTCCGGCCGCACCTCCGGAACATGCCGGAAACCCTGCCATGGAGCGTTACGCTCGTCAAGGATTATTTTCGCAAAATAGGATCAATCACCGACCAGGCTGGTGGAGCCGGCCGATATCGAACCGCGCCATGTCGTCGAGAAGCTTGACGAATTCCCGCGCCTGGTACTCGGCGGTCTGCCGACCCTTCTCGGCCGTCGCCAGCGAGGCGTCGCCGGCCGCGCCGTGCGGGTGGATATCCTGCGCCATCCAGCCGAAGGCGTGGTTCACGGTCGGGCGGAGATAGGTGAATTCCTTCTCCATCGACACCATGACCGGCTCGAAACGTCCGGCATGGGCCATGTCGACCAGTTCCGGGCGGAAATGCAGCATCAGCGACGTCTCGACATCGCCGCCATGGATGCCGTGCTTGATATCGAGGTCGCCGTAGAGGCCCGGCGGACGCCCGAAGGCAGTCCAGCTCGTGACGACCGCCAGCTGTCCGAACCGGATGCGAAGCTCGCGGGCCACGACCCGCATCGGGTCGAGATTGCCGCCATGCGAGGTCATCAGCACGATCTTGTCGATGCCGGCGCGCTTGACGCTCTCGCCGATCTCGATCCAGGCGCTAAGCACGGTCTGCGCCGACAGCGTCACCGTGCCCTTGGAATGAAGGTGCTCGTTGGACTTCGCCACCGCCTCGATCGGCAGGAACAGCGCGGTGACCCCCTCGCCCACCAGCGGAAAGGCCGTCTGGATCATGCCCTGCATGATCGAGGTGTCGGTCGATACCGGCAGGTGCGGCCCATGCTGCTCGATCGCGGCGAGCGGCAGCACGGCGACCGTCGTCGCCGGGTCGAGCCGGTCGAAATCGGTGGTCTTCAGGTCGCCCCAGTGACGAGCCGGCATGGGAGATCTCCACAAACGGTGTGCCGTAGCGGTTGGCAATCCGCCAACCGACGCGCAATCTGCGCCGCGCCGGCAGAGATGCACCGGCGGGACTGATCCAGCAAGCGGAGCCTTCGATGACCTTCGACCTGATTTTGCGCGGTGGGCGCGTGATCGACCCCTCGCAGAAAATCGACGGCATCCGCGACGTCGCCTTCAAGGACGGCAAGGTCGCGGCGGTGGCCAAGGACCTGAAGGCGCCGGCCGGCACCGAGATCCGCGACGTCTCCGGCTATATCGTCACGCCCGGCCTGATCGACCTCCATACCCACGTCTATTGGGGCGGCACCTCGCTCGGCATCGATGCCGAGGAATTCTGCCGCACCTCCGGCGTCACCACCGCCGTCGACACCGGCTCGGCCGGCCCCGGCAACTGGAAGGGCTTCCGCAAGCACGTCATCGAGCCGAGCCAGGTGCGCATCCTCGCCTATCTGCACGTCAGCCATGCCGGCATCTACGGTTTCGACAAGCGCGTGATGGTCGGCGAGAGCCGCGAGATCATGCATCTCAATCCGATCGACTGCGCCGAGGTCGCCGACGCCAACCGCGACCTCATCGTCGGCATCAAGGTGCGTGTCGGTCTGCATGCCTCGGGCACCAACGGCGAAGCGGCGCTCGACATGGCGCTGCAGGTCGCCAACGAGGTCGGCATGCCGCTGATGGCGCATATCGACCACCCGCCGCCGAGCTACGAGCACGTCATCGGCCGCCTGCGCCCCGGCGACGTGCTGACCCACGCCTTCCGCCCCTTCCCCAACGCGCCGATCACCGCGCAGGGCGCGGTCAAGCCGGAAGTCATCGCCGCCCGCAAGAAGGGCGTGATCTTCGACATCGGTCACGGCAAGGGCTCGTTCTCGTTCAAGACGACGCGCGCCATGCTGGCGGGCGGCTTCGAGCCGGACGTCATCTCGTCCGACGTGCACACGCTGTGCATCGAGGGGCCGGCCTTCGATCAGGTGACCACCCTGTCGAAGTTCCTCTGCATGGGCATGCCGCTCGACCGCGTCATCGCCGCCTCGACCGTCAACGCCGCCATGGCGCTGAAGCGGCCCGAACTCGGCAGCCTGAAGCCGGGCTCGGCGGGCGACGCCACGATCCTCACCATCAAGGACGGCAAGTTCGACTATGTCGACGTCGTCGGCGAGCACCTGATCGGCGACAAGAAGATCGTCGCCGAGGGCACGGTCGTCGCCGGCAAATGGTGGCACCCGAAGCGCTCGTCGCGCTTCAGGAAGACGGTCGCCGCCTGATCAGGCGGCGCGGATCCGGTCGAGGAACCCGGCAACGGCGGTGTCGAGTTCGGTGGACCCTTCGCCGAGCGCGGCGGCCGCATCGGACATGACGCGGGCGGCATCGCCGGTCTCCTGCGCCGCGCGCGTCACGCGCTCGATGTCCTGCCCGACGGCGCGCGTGCCGTCGGCGGCGTCCGACACCGAGCCGGCAATGCCGTTGGTGACGGCCGCCTGCTCCTCGACCGCGGCCATGATCGACGAGGACACGGACGAGATTTCGCCGATGGTGCGGTTGATCGCCTCGATGGCCGACACCGCCTCGCCGGTGACCGCCTGAACCGCGCCGATTTGGCTGGCGATCTCTTCCGTCGCCTTCGAGGTCTGGGCCGCGAGGTTCTTCACCTCGGTCGCGACCACCGCGAAACCCTTGCCGGCCTCGCCCGCGCGCGCCGCCTCGATCGTGGCGTTGAGCGCGAGCAGGTTGGTCTGCGCGGCGATGGCGTTGATCAGGCTGACGACGTCACCGATCTTCTGCGTCGAGGCGGCCAGCGAGCCGACGATCTCGCCGGTGCGCGTCGCCTGATCGACGGCCGAGGCCGCGATCTGCTGGGCCTGCGCGGTCCGGCTCGAAATCTCGCCGATGGAGCTGGCAAGCTCCTGGGCCGAACCAGCCGCGCTATCGACGCTCTGCGTCGCGCTGGCCGAGGTCGCGGCAACGGTCCCGCCGAGTTCGGAGACGTTGCGGGCGACATCGCCGACGCGCGACGCATTCGCCACGATCGCCTCCGAGGCGTCCGTCACCGTCGAGACCACCGACTGGACCGTCGCGCGGAACTCGTCGGCCAGGGCCGCCATGTCGCGGGCGCGCTGGTCGCGCATGCCGGCCTCGCGCGCCGCTTCGGCGGCCTTGAGGTCCTCGACCTCGCGCACGCTGTCGCGGAAAACAAGCACCGACCTCGCCAGCGCGCCGATCTCGTCCTTGCGGCCGGTATCGCTGATCTCGGCATCCGTCCGGCCGGACGACACCGCATCGACCGCCGCGGTCAGGCGCGTCAGCGGGCGCGCTACGCCCATCAGGATCGTCCAGAAGGCGAGCACGGCCGCGAGGACGGCGAGGCCGATCGTCGCCGCGATGGCCTGCATCAATCCGGTGCGCATCGCCGCGATCTCATCGGAAAGCGCCGCGACCCGCCGGGCATTGACCTCGGCGAAGGCGGCCATCTCCGTGTTCAGCTTCTGGCGCGTCGTGCGGTTGGCTTCGTTGTCGCCGATCGCGCGCGCCGCCATGTGCCCGGACGAGCGTCCAGCCCGCGCCAATTCGTCGCGCAGGCGAATGAAGGCCTCGGCCTGTTCCTGAAGCCGCGCCCTGATCGCCTGATCCTCCGGCGCTGCAAGCGCGGCCCACTCCCCGATGACACGACGCAGCCGGCCGAGCTCGCGATCCTGATTGGCGGCGAAGCGCTCCAGAGCCTTGGGATCGTCGGACATGTAGATGCCGCGCGACTCCATGACCACGGAGTAGATCAGTCCATTGGCCTGTTCGGCGAGTTGCGTGATCTTCGCGGTGCGCTCGTTCTGATCCACCACGCTCTGGTAGCGCTGGAAGCCATGGACCGCGACGGCGCCGACGACGAGCGCCGCTGCGGCCAAGCCGGACACCACGAGAACGAGACGGGTCTTGATATTCAAGGCAGGCGCTCCCCCAACTATTTCCCTAGGACCATCTGTGAAAGGGCCTAGCAAACCGTTAACCACGCCCTGCGCCACCACACACGAGACCATGCGCGGCTCGGCCCGGCCGAGCCCCCGGCGGTGGATGAATCGAACCGCCGCCTTGCCCGGACAATGATCGCGCCTGCATGATGCGGCGCAGGATGAGATTGCAATGACCGCTCACGCGAAACCCGCCCCCGCCCCGCCCCGCTACGACATCGACGCGCTCGTCGAGGCACTCGGCGACGTGCCCATGGTCACCGAGCCGGTCATCGTGCGCCGCCGCTCGCGCGACTTCTTCTGGTACTCGCCGATCCTTGCCGAGCAGCTGAAGACGGTTGCCGGCGACATCATCGTCCAGCCGCGCGACGAGGCAGACGTCGTCCGCACCGCCGCCGCCTGCGCGAAGCTGCGGATACCGCTGACTGTCAGGGCCGGCGGCACCGGCAATTACGGACAGGCCATGCCGCTCGAAGGCGGCGTAATTCTCGACATGACGGCGCTGAACGCCGTGCTCTGGCAGAAGCCCGGCGTGGTCCGCGTCCAGGCCGGCATGAACCTGCTGGCGCTCGACGGCGAGACGCGTTCCAACGGCTTCGAACTGCGCATGCATCCCTCCACCAAGCGCACCGCGACGGTTGGCGGCTTCGTTGCCGGCGGCTCCGGCGGCATCGGCTCGGTCGCCTATGGCGGCTTGCGCGAGCCCGGCAACATCCTCGCGGCGCGGATCGTCACGGTCGAGGAAGAGCCGCGCATCCTCGAACTCAGGCAGGACGCCGCGCAGAAGGTGAACCGCGCCTACGGCACGACCGGCATCATCACCGAACTTGAAATGCCGCTCGCGCCCGCATGGCCCTGGGTCGATGTGATCGTCGCCTTCGACACGTTCCGCGACGCCTTCGAGGCCGGCCGCGCCGTGGCCCTCGCCGACGGCGTCGTCAAGAAGCTCGTCACGCCGATCGCCTGGCCGATCCCGTCCTATTTCGGCTCGCTCAAGGCCGCCTGCCCCGAAGGCAGGGCGGTCCTTGTCTGCATGATCGCCGAGCCGTTCCTCGACAGCTTCAAGGCCGTGCTCGGCGGGCGCGGCGCCGTCACCCACGAGGCGCCCTCGCAGGAGGGCCCGGGCCAGGTGCCGCTCTACGAATTTTCGTGGAACCACACCACGCTGCAGTGGCTGAAGAGCGACCGCTCGATCACCTATCTCCAGCTCCTCTATCCGCACGACCGGCTGGAGGAGAGCGTGTTCCGGATGATGGAGCAGTTCGAGGGCGAGGTGCTGCCCCATCTCGAATTCATCCGCTTCGCCGGCCGCATCACCTGCTCGGCCCTGCCCATCGTGCGCTACACGACGCCGGAGCGGCTCAACGAGATCATCCGCATCCACGAGGACCATGGCGTCATGGTCGCCAATCCGCATGTCGTGAGCCTCGAGGACGGCTCGCGCCACAAGCGCGCCGATGCCGACCAGCTCGGCTTCAAGGCCGATGTGGACCCGATGGGCCTGCTGAACCCCGGCAAGATGGCGAGCTACGTGGCGGTCCGATGAAGGTCCTCTACGTCTATTGCCATCCGCTCGCGGACAGTTTCCACGCCGGCATCCGTGCCGAGGCGCTGGCGGCGCTCGAAGCCGCCGGGCATGAGGTGGATCTGCTCGACCTCTATGCCGAGGGCTTCGATCCCGTTCTGTCCGCGGAAGGCCGCCGCGATTACCACGACGAGGCCGTCAACCAGCGCGGCCTCGAACCCTATATCGCGCGGCTGCGCGCGGCCGAAGGGCTCGTCGTGCAGTTCCCGACCTGGAGCTTCGGCCCGCCGGCCATGCTGAAGGGCTTCATCGACCGGATGTTCATGCCAGGCGTCGGCTTCGACATTTCCGACCCGGCCAAGGTCAAGCCCCTGCTCACCCACATCCGCTCGGTCGCGGGCATCGTCACCTACGGGCGGCCCTGGTGGTATGCGCTCTGGATGGGCGATCCGCCCCGCAAGATCGTGATGCGCTATCTGTGGTGGTACACGGGCTGGAAGGCGCGGCGGCGCTATTACGCGCTCTATCACCTCAACATCGCGACCGCCGACCAGCGCGCCGGCTTCATCGAGAAGGTCAAGGCGGGCATGGCCCGCCTCTAGGCGCTCAGTTCTCGCGCTTCAGGGCGCTCTCGTGCCAGCGGCGCAGCAGCATGTGCGACAGCCAGCTGATCGCGAGGAAGATCGCGATACCCGACATCGAGATCATGATCAGCGCCGCGAACATGCGGGGAATCTTGAGCTGGTAGCCGGCTTCGAGAATGCGGTAGGCAAGCCCCGAGGCCGAGCCGCCGGAGCCCGCGACGAACTCGGCCACCACCGCGCCGATCAGCGCGAGACCGCCGGATATCTTCAGGCCGCCGAGGAAATAGGGCAGCGCCGCCGGCAGGCGCAGGTAGCGCAGCGTCTGCCAGCGCGAAGCCCGGTAGAGCTGGAACAGGTTGATCAGGTTGTGATCGGCCGAGTTCAGCCCGAGGATCGTGTTCGACAGGATCGGGAAGAAGGCGACGATCCACGCGCAGATCAGCAGCGACAGGTTGATGTCGCCGACCCAGATGATGATCAGCGGCGCGATCGACACGACCGGCGTCACCTGAAGGATCACCGCATAGGGAAACAGCGACTTCTCCAGCCATTTCGACTGGGTGAACAGGATGGCGAGGCCGACGCCCAGCGAAACCGCCGCGATCAGAGCGGCGGCAGTGATCCGGAGGGTGATCCACAGCGAGGCGGACAGCGTGCCCCAGTCGTCGAACAGCGTCTTCGCGATCAGCAGCGGACCCGGCAGGATGAAGGGCGGGATGGCGCGCCACCAGACGATGAATTCCCAGGCGCCCAGCGCCAGCACGCCGATGACCAGCGGCGCGATGATGCCGGGCCAGACCTCCGTCGATATGCCGAGGACCTTGCGCTCGACGCGAAAGACCGGGCGGGCCTCGGCGTCCGTGCCGTCATGAGGAACGGCGGGGGTCGGAAGGGTCATGTCGCTCATGAGGAAATCGCCTCCTTGAGCTTGGACGATGCGATCCGGCACCAGTGGGCATAGTCCGCCGAGGTGCGGAACTCGTCGTCGCGTGGATAAGGCGCCTCGATCCGGAGGTCGGCCATGACCCGGCCAGGACGCGCCGCCATGACCACGATGCGCTGCGAGAGATAGACGCTCTCGAACACGGAATGGGTGACGAAGACAGCCGAGAAGCGGTTGCGCTCCCACAGGCCCAGCAGGTCGTCGTTGAGCTTGTGCCGGGTGATCTCGTCGAGCGCCGCGAAGGGCTCGTCCATCAGCAGGATCTTCGGCTGGGTCACGAGCGCGCGCGCGATCGACACGCGCATCTTCATGCCGCCCGACAATTCGCGCGGATAGCTCTTCTCGAAGCCCTTGAGGCCGACCAGCGCAAGCATGTCGGCGCCGCGCTCCTCGGCCTCCCGCCCGCCGACGCCCTTGAGCGTCAGCGGCAGGATGACGTTGCCGAGCGCGGTGGCCCAGGGCATCAGCGTCGGGTCCTGGAAGACGAAGCCGAGCTCGTGCTCGGCGCCCTTGCCCACCTCCTGCGGCCAGTCGATGGCGCCGACGCTGGGCTCGCCGAGGCCGGCGATCATCCGCAGCAGCGTGGACTTGCCGCAGCCCGAAGGCCCGAGCAGCGAGACGAACTCGCCAGCGGCCAGGTCCAGATTGACGTCGCGGACGGCGATCGTGCCGTTGGCGAACTGCTTGGAGACGCCGCGAATCGAGACGAGAGGCCTGCCGCCCCCCGTCACGGGCCGGTCGATGGAAACGGCTGCTGTCACGTCAGGCCTTGCCCACGCCCTTGTTCACGAAGCGCAGGTCGTAGGCCTTCTTGAAGTCCACGCCGGCCGGGAACACGCCCGCATCGCGCATCTGGTTGTAGAAGATCTCCCACCGCGCATCCGTCATCGCGCCGATGCCGAGCGTGGTGGCGTCGCCCGACAGCACGATGCCGTTCTCGGTCATCATCTTGACCGCGTAGTCGATCTTCTTCTGGTCCATGTCCGGATTGGCGCTCAGGATCAGCTTGTTGGCCTCGGCATTGCCGGGTCCGTTCTTCATGTATTCCGACCAGCCTTCGAGCGTGGCGGTGACGAAGCGCTGCACGACGTCCGTCCGCTCGTCGACCATCTTCTTCGAGATGTTGATGGTCGTGTTGTAGTTGGCGAAGCCCGCATCGGCGATGAGATGGACCAGCGGCCTGACCCCGCCCTGCTGCTCGATCGCATAGGGCTCGGACGACAGGAAGCCCTGCTGGCACAGATTCTTGTCGGCCAGGAACGGCGCCATGTTGAACGTGTAGGGGCGGACCTGCTCGTCGGTGAAGCCGAAGCGCGCCCGGAGATAGGGCCAGTAGGAGGTGCGGCCGCCGGCGGCCACCAGAATGGTCTTGCCCTTCAGCTGCGGGAACGAGTCGTTGCCGACGCCGGGATGGCAGATGATGACTTGCGGATCCTTCTGGAAGATCGAGCCGATGCAGAGGAACGGCAGGTTCTCCTGAACGTAGCGGACCGCCTCGAACGAGTTCGACATGACCATGTCGACGCGCCCGCCGAGCAGCAGCTGCGAGGGGTTCTGCTGCGGTCCGCCCATGCGGATGTCCGCGTCGATCCCGTACTTGCGGTAGATGCCGTGGGCGACGGCGTAATAGAAGCCGCCGTGCTCGGCCTGGGCCCGCCAGTTGGTCTGGTACGAGACCTTGTCGAGCCCCTGCGCGGAAACCTTGCCGGACTGGGTGAGGTAGGCTGCGGAGACACCGGCGCCGAGCGCCAGGGCCTTGCGACGGGACAGGGGGGTGCGAAGCATGGCGAACTCTCCAGAGGCTGGGTCCTTCACGAGGACCTTGAACGTTATCGCGAAGCGAAGAGCAACGGGCGTGCCGGGTTATCCTACGATATTGACGGATATTGCGGGACAGGGTTGCACAAAATCTGTGCATGCCGCTACGGACCCTGCCACCTTCCGAGGCTAACGGCATGATGGCAGGCCATGCGGCACCGGGATGGCGGCAGCCGCCGAACTTTGGCATTCTCGCCCGACCCTGACACTGGATCCGCCATGACCGCCATCGACCGGCTGCGCGCCGACCTTTCCGGCATCGCCCTCGCCGACGACGCTCCGTCCGTCCGCATGGCGAGCCGCGACTTCTTCTGGTTCTCGCCGGTGCTCAAGCCCCAGCTGGAGGGCAAGCACGCGGACCTCGTGGCGACGCCCGCCGACAAGGCCGAGCTGCGCCGGATCGCGGCCGCATGCGCGCGCCACCGCGTGCCGCTGGTCATCCGCGGCGGCGGCACCGGCAATTACGGACAGGCTGTGCCGCTGGCCGGCGGGCTCGTCGTCGACATGCGCAAGCTGAACCGCATGGTCTTCGCCAGGCCCGGTGGCGCGCGCTTCGAATCCGGCGCCAACATGCTGGACATCGACAAGATGCTCGATCCGCACGGGCAGGAACTGCGCTTCCATCCCTCGACGCGGGCGCAGGCGACCATCGGCGGCTTCGTCGCCGGCGGTGCCGCGGGCGCGGGCTCCTGCACCTGGGGCCAGATCGACAATCTCGGCGCGGTCACCGCGCTCGAGGTCATGACGGTCGAGGAGGAGCCGCGCCTCATCGAGCTGCGCGGCCGCGAGATCCTGAAAGTGATGCATGCCTACGGCGTCAACGGCATCATCACCGAGGTCGAGGTGCCGACAGCGCCTGCCCACGACTGGGCCGAGCGCATCGTCACCTTCGACAGCCTCACCGCCGCAGCGCGCTTCGGCCAGGCCTTCATGGAATGCGACGGCCTCGCCAAGAAGCTCGTCTCGATCCACGACCCGCGCATCGTGCCCTACCTGAAGCGTCTCGCGCCCTATCTGGAGGAGGCCAGAGCCTTCGCCATCCTGATGGTGTCCGAACCTCAGGCCGACACGCTGGACCTGCTGATCGCCGACCATGCCGGCAAGGTCACCTTCCGGCGCGGCGCGGCCGAGGCCAAGGCGGTGGCCTTCGGCACCCACAAGGAACGCGGCGGCCCCGGCCCGCTCTACGAATACACCTGGAACCACACGACGCTGCACGCCCTCAAGATGGACCCGTCCATCACCTATCTGCAGCTTCGCTTCCCCGCGCCCGACAACCTGAAGCTGGTCGCATGGGCCGAGAAGGAGTTCCACGAGGACGTCTATTTCCACCTGGAGTTCCAGCGCCGCGAGGGCAAGGTCATCACCTCGTCGCTGCCGCTGGTGAAGTTCACCACGGCCGAGCGTCTCGACGAGATCATGCGCCGGGCGGCGGAAGGCGGCGTCCAGCCGTCGAGCCCGCACACCTATGTGCTGAACAATGTCGGCTGGAAGCGCATCGATGCGCCGCAGCCCGAGTTCAAGCGGCAGGCCGACCCCTATGGGCTGATGAACCCCGGCAAGCTGCTGGGCTGGGAGCAGGACGCGCAGCAGGCGGCGGAGTAGAGCGGAGCCTGCCCAATCGCCTGCCGCTGACCGTCATGGCTGGGCTTGGCCCGGCATGACGCGGCTGGCGTTGAGCCAATGAGCAGGCGGCACTACGCGCCAGGCCTCACCGCTCCCTTCTGCTCAACGATCCGCCGATACTGCTCCGGCTGGCGGTGCATCTCGAAATTGAACGTCGTCGCCTTGTAGCTCTTGGTCAGGTCGAGATCGCAGCGGGCGACGATGAGCTCGTCATCCTGCGTCAGGGCCTGCCCGATCACCTCGCCGGTCGGCGCGATGATCGACGAGCCGCCGATCATCTCGCAGCCCTCCTCGACGCCGCATTTGGCGACGCCCACGACCCAGGTGCCGTTCTGATACGCTCCCGCCTGCATGACCAGCTGGTTGTGGAACTCGCTGAGACGGTCGTGGTCGGGGGCCGGCGGATTGTGCCGGGGCGTGTTGTAGCCGAGCAGGATCATCTCCACCGACTGCAGCCCCATCATGCGGTAGCTTTCAGGCCAGCGGCGATCGTTGCAGATCATCATGCCCATATTGCCGCCCAGGGTGTTCCAGACGCCCCACGAGAGGTCGCCGACCTCGAAATAGTGCTTCTCCAGGTGCTGGAAGGCGCGCCACGGCTCGTGGCCGGCATGACCGGGCAGATGGATCTTGCGGTACTTGCCGACGATCCGGGCCGATTTGTCGACGATAACAGCGGTGTTGAACCGCCGCCCTTCCGGGGTCAGCTCCGCATAGCCGAGCGAGAAGCCGATGCCGAGCCGGGCCGCCTCGTTGAATAGCGGCGCGGTCTCGTTCGACGGCATCTCGCGCTCGAAGAAGGCGTCGACCTCGTCCCGGTCCTCCATCCACCAGCGCGGGAAGAAGGTCGTCAGCGTCAGTTCGGGGAAGACGACGAGGTCGCAGCGGTGCGAGGCAGCCTCGCGCATCAGCTCCACCATGCGGGCGACCACCTCGCGGCGCGAATTGGCGCGCTGGATCGGCCCCATCTGGGCGGCTCCGACCGTGACGATGCGGCTCATGCGGTGCTCCCTTCGACTTCCGATGCGTCCCGGCCGACAATCTCGCGATAGATCTCCGGATCGGTCGCGCCCTCCGTGCCGATGCACAATACGCGCGAATGCGGGCCGAGCCCGAGAGCCGCGCGCACCCGCGCGTCGCCCGCGATGGCGCGAAAGCCGGCGAGCCCCGCGACGCCCGATTCGCCCGCGGCGATGCCGAGCGGCGCAAGGTCGCGCATGGCGTCCGCCGCCCGCTCGTCCGGAATGGTGACGAAGGCATCGGCACCCGGGGACAACAGCTTCCAGGCGAGTTCGGAGGGCTCTCCGCAGGCGAGGCCCGCCATGATCGTATCGAGATCGCCGCCGACCGTCGTCCAGCGCCCGGCCAGCGCACTCTGGAACAGGCAATCGGCCTGGACCGGCTCGACCACGACCACGACCGGCCGCTGCGCCCCCTTAAGCTCCCAGTAGTAGGACAGCATGCCGGCGGCGAGGCCGCCGACGCCGCCCTGCACGAAGATGTGGGTCGGCGTCGCGCCCTGGCTTTCGGCCTCCAGCGCCAGTACGGCATAGCCCTGCATCACGTCGCGCGGAATCAGGTCGTAGCCCGGCCATGACGTGTCGGAAACGATGGTCCAGCCATTGGCGGCGGCAGCCTCGGCGGAGGCACGCACGGCATCGTCGTAATTGCCGGGAACGCGCCGCACCTCGGCACCGAAGGCGGCGATGGCCTCCGCCCTGCCCTCGCTGACTGTCTCGTGGACATAGATGATCGCGGTCACGCCAAGCCGCTTCGCGCCCCAGGCGACCGCCCGGCCGTGATTGCCGTCGGTGGCGCAGGTGACCGTGAGACCGGCGGCCGAGCCGCGCTGCTCGACCAGCCGCTGGACCGCATAGGCGCCGCCAAGCGCCTTGAAGCTCTTCAGCGAGAAGCGCCTGCCCTCGTGCTTGTAGAGAACCGCGCCGACGCCGGTTGAGCGTGCCATCGCCTCCAGCGCGATCAGCGGCGTCGGCTGGTAGCCGTCCCATCGGCTGATCGCCC
Organism: Pseudomonadota bacterium; assembly: GCA_020161695.1. Classification (GTDB taxonomy): domain Bacteria; phylum Pseudomonadota; class Alphaproteobacteria; order Rhizobiales; family Phreatobacteraceae; genus Phreatobacter. Next base: position 26,775 of record JAIUOO010000027.1, read on the forward strand.
GATAGGCCGCCGCCCCGCCATCCAGCGACAGGATCTCCCGCTGCTCGGGCCCATAGGCAAGATCGCGGTCGAGCGCCGGATTGACGAGGAAGGTGGCACCGGTCGGCAGGCGGAGAGCATCGGACATGCCAATGACTATGCCGTTCGCCGGCCGTTGGACAAGGCATGGCGCCGATGCGGCACCGCCAGGCTTCCGCTTCGTCATGGACGGCATGCCGCCTGCCACCTTGAGCCGGGGGCCGAGGCAGGGTCGAATGGCATCGGAGCGACACAGCATCGGAATCGATTTCATGCGCCTGTTCACGGCCAGCATCGCCACTGAGACCAACACGTTCTCGCCGATCCCGACCTCGCTGGAGAGCTACCTCTCCTGCTTCGTCGCGCGTCCGGGCGAGCACCCGGACCAGCCGAGCCTCTGCACCGCGCCGCTGTTCGTCGCGCGCCGGCGCGCGCAACAGGAGGGCTTCACCCTCATCGAAGGATCCTGCTTCTTCGCCCAGCCGGCCGGCCTCACCACGAAGCACGGCTACGAGACCATGCGCGACGAGGTTCTGGGGCAGCTGAAGGCCGCCATGCCGGTGGACGGCGTTCTGCTCGGCATGCACGGCGCCATGGTGGCGGACGGCTATGACGACTGCGAGGGCGACCTGCTGGAGCATGTGCGCGCCATTGTCGGGCCGGGCTGCGTCATCGGCGTCGAACTCGATCCGCATTGCCACCTGACGCTGAAGCGGCTCGGCCTCGCCGACATCATCGTGCTGTTCAAGGAATATCCGCACACCGACATCGTGCCGCGCGCCGAGGAGCTGATGACGCTGGTGCTGAAGACCATCCGCAAGGAAATCAGGCCCGTCGCTTCGCTCTACGACTGCGGCATGATCGCCTTCTATCCCACGACCTCCGAGCCGAACCTGTCCTTCGTCGCCCGGCAGAAGAGCTTCGAGGGCAAGGACGGCGTGCTTTCCGTCTCCTTCGTCCACGGCTTCCCGCACGCGGATGTGCCGGAAATGGGCTCGCGCATGCTGGTCTATACCGACAATGCCAAAGCCAGGGGCGACGCGCTGGCGCAGCAACTCGGCGAGGAGATCATCGCGCTGCGCGGCAAGACAGCGCCGCCCGATCTCGATTTCGTCGATGCGCTCGACCAGGCGCTGGCCACCGACACCGCCAAGGGTCCGGCGATCATCGCGGAGCCCGCCGACAATGCCGGCGGGGGCTCTGCCTCCGACAACACGATGACCCTGCACGAACTGATCCGCCGCGGCGTCCAGGGCGCGGCGGTCGCGCCCCTTTGGGATCCCGTGGCGGTGTCGTTCTGCCATGCCGTCGGCCCCGGCGGCAAAGTCCGCCTGAGGATCGGCGGCAAGACCTCCGATCTGTCCGGCGATCCGGTCGATGCCGATTGCGAGGTGCTGGCGGTCGCCACCGACCGGTGGCAGAGCTTCGGCGACGCCAAGGCGGCGGTCGGCGACCTCGCGGCGGTGCGCATCGGCGGCGTCGATGTGATCCTCAACACCAACCGCTGCCAGGCGCTGGGGCGCGAGCTGTTCACCGATCTCGGTCTCGATCCGAAATCATATCGCCTGCTGGTGCTGAAATCGGCCCAGCACTTCATGGCGGCCTATGGCCCGCTCGCCTCCAAGGTCTTCTATTCCGAGACGCAGGGGCCCTCTTCCCAGCGTTACGCGACCCACGACTACCAGCGCATACAACGGCCGAAATGGCCGATGGAGCAGGATTCGCCGGGCAAGCTGATCGCGTGAAGGCCCCCTCGGGCGGCAGCTGGCACGACGTCAGGGGAGAAGGCGGACTGTGGTATCGGCGTCCTGTCGCCGCCGCTACCGCGCACTCAACAGGACCCTTTCCCCTTCGTTGGCCTTGCCGCCCATCCGGCGCGCAATCCAGTGCGCAAGAACAGACAATGTCGGAAAAGGCGGATCTCGTCCGGCTGACCTATGTCAGCGCACACGACCTGCCGACCGATGCGGGCGACCTCGCCGCGATCAAGCGCGTCGCGACCTGACGGGGTTCACAGCCCCGCCTGTGCGGCGATGATCGTCTCGCCGCGAATGTCCTCGGTCAGCTGCTCCTCCAGCCGCGCGAATTCCGGCGCCGTCTTGATCCGGTAGGAGCGCGGATGGGCGAAGGGCACCTGCACCTCGCTCTTGAACCGGCCGGGCCTTGCGCTCATCACCAGCACGCGGTTGGCCATGAACACGGCCTCCTCGATGTCGTGGGTGACGAACAGCACGGTCTTGCGGTTGTCCTCCCAGATCTTCAGGAGCAGTTCCTGCATCAGCGAGCGCGTCTGGTGGTCGAGGGCGCCGAACGGCTCATCCAGCAGCAGAACCTTCGGGTCGTTCGCAAGAGCGCGGGCAAGCGCCGCGCGCTGCTGCATGCCCCCCGAAAGCTGCTTGGGATAGTGGTTGGCGAACTGGGTGAGGCCGACCTGCGCCATCAGCCGCTCGGCAGTGTCGCGCCGCTCGGCCGCCGGCACGCCCCGCTCGCGCGGCCCGAACTGGATGTTCTCGGCGACCGTCAGCCACGGGAACAGCGTGTAGCTCTGGAACACCATGCCCCGCTCTGCGCCGGGCTCGGTGACCGGCTTGCCCTCGAGCGTGACAGTGCCGGTGGTCGGCTTGTCGAGGCCGGCGACGATCCGCAGCAAGGTCGACTTGCCGCAGCCGGACGGCCCGAGGATCGCGACGAAATCACCCTGCCCGACCGTCAGGTCGACGGGAGAAAGCGCCTGCACCGGCGCGCCGCCGCGCACGCCCGGAAAGGTGCGCGACACGCCCTTGACGACGACGCCGCTCATATCGTGCTCCACGGGAACAGCTTCTGGTTCAGCGCCTTGAACAGGAAGTCGGAGATGAGCCCGATGACGCCGATGACGATGATACCGAAGATCATCTGGCCGGTCGCCAGCAGCGCCTGGCTCTCGATGATCATGTGGCCGATGCCGGACGACGAGCCGATCAGCTCGGCGACGATGACATAGGTCCAGGCCCAGCCGAGGACGAGGCGCAGGATTTCCGCGATCTGCGGCGCTGCGAACGGCACCATGACCCGCCCGACAATGCCCTGGTCGCGCGCGCCCAGTGTCAGCGCCGCCTCGACCAGGTCCCGGCGGATCGAGCCGACCGCGACCGCGACCATCAGGACGATCTGGAACACCGAGCCGACGAAGATCACCAGCAGCTTCTGCTTCTCGCCGACGCCGGCCCACAGGATGAACAGCGGGATGAAGGCCGAGGCCGGCAGGTAGCGTGCGAAGGAGACGAAGGGCTCGAAGAAGGCCTCCACCGGCTTGTAGGCGCCCATGGCGAGCCCGAGCGGCACGGCGATGAGCGCCGCCAGGATGAACCCGCCGACCACCCGCCAGACCGTGACGCCGATATCCTTCAGGAAGCCGTGATGGGTGATGAGATTCCAGCCTTCCTGGAGCATCGTCACCGGATCGGCGAGGAACAGCTTCGGCACGAGGCCGCCGAAGGTGATCGCCGCCCAGGCCGCGAAGAACACGACGAAGAAGGCGATGCCGAGCACGATGCGGGTGCCCGGCGAGACGGGTTCGAGGGGTTTCATGGGCTCCGATCCGTCAAGCCGACGACTTTCCAGAATGCGTCATGGCCGGGCTTGGCCCGGCCATGTGCGGCACATGCGGGCGCGCGGCTACTGGATGAACCGCGTGTCGACCATCGTGTCGAAGTTCGGCTTCTGCCGGATCACGCCGATTTCCAGCAGCAGGTCGGCCGCCTTCTCGGTGAACCGCCGCCACTCGCCGGCGAAGAAGGTCTTGTTCGCGTCGCGGTCCTGCCAGCGCAGGTACTGGGCTGAGTTGCCGAACTGCTCGGCCGTCTGGCGCACGTCGGCGCCCATGATGCGGTAGGCTTCGGCCTGGTTGGTCCTGATCATCTCCAGAGCCTCGAAATAGCTCTTGGCCAGCGCGCGCGCCGCCGCCTCGTTCGCCTGCAGGAAGGCGGGCGTGCAGCCGAACGTGTCCATGACCATCGGGTAGTCGAGGGTCGTGGCGATGATCTTGCCGGCCTGCGGCGCGGCGCGGACCGAGGAGAGATAGGGCTCGTAGGTCATTGCCGCGTCGTTCTGGCCGGCGACGAAAGCCTGCGCCGCCGGGCCCGGCTCCATGTTGACGACTGTGACGTCGCGGATCGAGAGGCCGTTCTCCTTCAGCATCCAGGCCAGCGCGAAATAGGGCGACGTCCCCGGAGCCGAGGCGGCCACCGTGCGCCCGCGCAGGTCGCGGATCGAATTGATGCCGCTGCGCACCGCCATGCCGTCGGCGCCGTAGCTCTTGTCGAGCTGGAAGATCTGGGTCGTCGCGATGCCGCTGGCATTCCACGAGATCCAGGTCTCGACGGTGGTCGCGGCGCACTGGATGTCGCCGGAGGCGATGGCGAGGTGGCGGCTCGCCTGCGGGATCTTGCGGATCGTCACGTCGAGGCCGTTGCGCGCGAAGATTCCGGCCTCCTTGGCCAGCGTCAGCGGCGCGAAACCGGTCCAGCCGGAAATACCGATATTGACCTTGGTCTGGGCCTCGGCAGCGCCGCCGAGCGCCAGCGCCGCGACAAAGGCCGCGCCGGCCGTGAGGCGGCGCAGGGTGAGCATGGACGACATCGTCATTCTCCTCTGGTGGCGGTCTGACAAAGCCGCCTCTTGCCGCACTCTAGGAGCGCGGAACAATCTGGTGGCATACGGACATATACGTATGACCCACAGAAATCAGCGTGCAGCGCAAGAATGTCGCGCCGCCCGGTCAGGTCGGCGCGCGGCTCGCGGTCTCCAGCCATTCCGCGAAGAAGTCCGCGTAGGAACTCGGAACGTGGATATCGAACCGTCCGCCGTCATGGGCGACGATGGTCACGCCGATCTTGCCGATGGCCGTGACCATCGCCCCGCCGGACCCGAAGGATGCCGGCCTCAGATCGGCGGTGCAGCCTTTCGAGAGGACCGTTCGCACGCCGTCGCCGGACAGGCCGAATATCTCCCGCGCATGGGTGAGATCGACCACCGCGGCCTGGTCCGCCACCGCCGCCTCGACACGTTCGGCCAGCGCCGGCTCGGCTTCGCCCTGCCCGACCACGAACCATCGGTCGAGGCCAGCCGAGACGAGTTGCACGCCGGCCCCGCCGGTCCACCGGTTGGCCGGTGGCAAGGCGCAGCCGAGGGCGGCGGACAGCGCCTCTCCCGCCCCGGAGGCACTCCGATGGGCGCTGACCAGCAGCAGCGCTTCGGGCGCTTCCCGGATGACGGCAACCCCTGCCATGGCGTCTGCGTCAGCCATGCATCCGCTCCCCTGCGGAATCGAAGAAGACGGGATCGACGACCTTCACCGGCACGACCGCGCCGATGATCGGCGCCGCCGCCACGACCATTCGCCCGCCTTCGGTGGCGCTCGGTCTCATCAGCGCCAGCGCGATGGACTTGCGCAGCGTCGGGCTCCAGGTCGCCGAGGTGACATGGCCGAGGATCTGCATGGGCGCCGGTGCGTTCGGATCGTGGACGAGATTGGCCCCGGCCGGGATCGGCGTCACGCCGTCGGCGGGCTCCAGCCCGACCAGCCGGAGCCGGTCCGGGTCGGTAAGTCCCGCGCGGCCGAGCATCGCCTTGCCGACGAAGTGCTTCTTCGCCGACACCATGCGCCCGAGCCGCAGGTCGGCCGGGGTCGTGCGCCCGTCGAGCTCCGCTCCGGCGACATGGCCCTTCTCGATGCGCATCGCGCCCATGGCTTCCAGCCCGTAGGGCATGGCGCCGGCCGCAACCAGAGCCTCCCACACGGCCAGCGCGCCGCGCCAGGGCGCCGCGACCTCATAGGCCATCTCGCCGGAATAGCTGACCCGGAACAACCGCACCGGCACGCCGGCCGCCACAGCCTCTGCCGTGCCGAGATGAGGCAGCACCTCGTCGCCGAGCGCCCTGCCCGCGATCTTCTCAAGCACTGCCCTCGCCCGCGGGCCCGCCACGGCGATCTGGCCGAACTGATCGGTGATGGAGGCCACCTGCACTTTCATGTCCGGCCAGGCGGTCGCCAGCAGGTACTCCATGTGCATGAGCACCTTGGCCGCGTTGGCCGTGGTCGTCGTCACGTAGAAGCGGTTCTCCGCGATGCGCGTCACCGTGCCGTCGTCCATGACGAAGCCGTCGTCGCGCAGCATCAACCCGTAACGCGCCTTGCCGACGGCGAGCGAGGCCATCGGGTTGCAGTAGAGCCGGTCGAGGAAGGCCTGGGCATCCGGCCCCTGCACGTCGATCTTGCCGAGCGTCGAGACGTCGCAGATGCCGACGCCGGCCCGCACGATCAGCGTCTCGCGGATCCAGGCCTCCCGGTAGGTCTCGCCGGCGCGGACATAGGTCTTCGGGCGGTCCCACAGGCCCGAGGCGGTCATCACCGCCCCATTCGCGCGGTGCCAGGCGTCCATCGGCGTCCGCCGCTTCGGGGCATGATGCTGGCCGACCTCCGCGCCGGCCAGCGCGCCGAGCGTCACTGGCGTGTAGGGCGGCCGGAACGTGGTGGTGCCGACCTCGGGGATCGGCGCGCCGCGCGCTTCCGCGACGATGGCAAGGCCGTTGATGTTGGACGTCTTGCCCTGGTCGGTGCCCATGCCGAGCGTCGTGTAGCGCTTGACGTGCTCGATGGAGCGATAGTTCTCGCGCACGGCGAGGCCGAGATCGGAGGCGGTCACGTCGTTCTGGAAGTCGACGAACCGTTTCGCCTTCACTCCTTCCGGTAGCGCAACCGCCCAGAGCGGCTCGGCGGGCGCGGCCGGGGCCTCGTCGGCCACCTGCCAGCCCGGCAGTTCCCTGCGCGCGAAACCGGCGGCTTCCGCCGCAGCAGCGCCGGCTTCCGCGCCCTCGCGGATCAGGGCATCGAGCGCGAAGACGCCATTGCCGGCCCCTGCGGAGCGCGCGGCCTGACCGATCCGGCCTGGCACGAAGGCCGATATCTCGTCGCGCCAGACCAGCTTGCCGCCGGCCTGCGAATGGAGGTGCACCGCCGGCGAGAAACCGCCGGTCATGGCGATGAGGTCGCAGGCGACGATGCGCGCCCGCCCGCCCGCGAGCGGCGCGACGGCGGCGCCCTGCACGCGGCCGCGCCCGGTCGCCTGCGTCACCACATGGCCGGCGAGGACCTCGATGCCGGCACCTCGCGCCCAGTCCGCGACGATGCCGGGCACCGGCCGCGCATCGGCGACCAGCACGACGCCGATGCCCCTGGCCTTCAGGTCGATGGCCGTGCGGTAGCCATCGTCGTTGGTGGTGAAGACCAGCACTTGCCTGCCGGCGGCAACCCCATATTCGCTGGCGTAGCGGCGCACGGCCGACGCCAGCATCACCCCCGGCAGGTCGTTGTCGGCGAACACCAGCGGCCGCTCGATGGCGCCTTGCGCCAGCACCACTTGCCGCGCCTTCACCTGCCAGCGGCGCTGGCGCGGCAGACCGGCCGGCGCGGTCGGACCGAGATGGTCGGTGACACGCTCGAGCAGCGCCACGGTGCCGTGGTCGTAGAAGCCGAAAGCGGTCGTGCGCGTCAGCACCCGCACATTCGGCCGCGAGGCAAGGTCCGACGCGATGCGCGCGGCGAAGTCCGGCGCCACCACGCCGTCAATCTCGTAGGTCTCGAAACGCAGCTGGCCGCCCAGCGCCGGACGCTCGTCGACGAGGATCACGTCAGCGCCGGAATCCGCCGCCGCCAGAGCCGCTGCGAGGCCCGCGGGCCCGCCGCCGACCACGATCACGTCGCAATGTGCGGTGCGATGCTCGTAAGTATCGGGATCGGCATGGGGCACGCCACGGCCCATGCCGGCCGCGTGGCGGATGCCCTTCTCATAGACCATCCACGCCCGGTTCTGCCCGACGAAGCCCGGCCCGATGAAGGTCTTGTAGTAGAAGCCGGAGGGCAGGAAGCGCGAGACCAGCGAGTTGACCGCGCCGAGGTCGATGTTCAGCGAGGGGAACCGGTTCTGGCTCTCCGCAACGAGCCCCTCGTGGAGCTCGGCCATGGTCGCGCGGCTGTTCGGGTCGGCGCGGTCGCCCCCCCCGATCCGCACGATGGCATTGGGCTCCTCGGGCCCAGCCGACAGGATGCCGCGCGGCCGGTGATATTTGAACGAACGCCCGACGAGATGAACGCCGTTGGCCAGTAGCGCCGATGCAAGCGTGTCACCCGCATAGCCGGCAAGGCGTTTTCCGTCGAAGCTGAAGGCCAGCGCCTGCTCGCGGTTCACCGCCCCGCCCGAAGCGAGCCGCCCGGGCTGGGGCAGTTGCGAGGCGGCCGGCGGAGGCCCCGCGTCGCGGCTGCGCATGAAGGTCATGACGAAGCCCCCGGCAACCGTGCCGGCGGCAGGGGTCGCGTCCCGCTCACCGCGTGGGTGACGAGATCCCGCTCGACAAGCGCAAAGCCGCGGCAGCCCAACGTGTGCTGCCAGATCTCGGCCAACGGACCACGCCGGTTGTCGCGCAGATAGACGTAGTCGTACCAGACGGCCTCGCTCGCATCGTCGGCCGGCCGCTCGCGCTCGCCGTCGCCGATGAAGGTGAACTCGGTATGGGTGCGCTCGCCGCAATGGGGACAGCGGATGGTCAGCATGGCTCCGCTCCCTAATGCGCCTGCGGTGTCGGGCCTGCGCCCTTGTCGTCGATAGCATAGCCGCGCTCGAACCGGTCGAGCCGGAATTCGGCGTTCATCGGGTGCGGCTCGTCGCGGGCGATGGTGTGGGCGAAGACGAAGCCCGAACCCGGCGTCGCCTTGAAGCCGCCATAGCACCAGCCGCCGTTGAGGTAGAGGCCGGATATCGGCGTCTTCGAGATGATCGGCGAACCGTCCATCGACATGTCCATGATGCCACCCCAGTGGCGCAGCATGCGCAGCCGCGACAGCGCCGGGAACATCTGTAGCCCGCAGGACATGGCCTCCTCGATGATCGGCAGGTTCCCGCGCTGGGCGTAGGACGGATAGAAATCGAGGTCGCCGCCCATCACCATCTCGCCCTTGTCGGACTGGCTGACGTAGAAGTGCCCGGCGCCGAAGGTGACAACCGTGTCGATGAACGGCTTGATCGGCTCGGAGACGAAGGCCTGCAGGAGATGGCTCTCGATCGGCAGCCTCAGGCCCGCCATCGCCGCGACGTGGCTGGTATGGCCCGCCACCGCGATGCCGACCTTCTTCGCGCGGATCGTGCCGCGGCTGGTCTGGACGCCCTTCACCGCGCCGCCATCGATGACGAAGCCGGTGACCTCGCAGTTCTGCACGATATCGACGCCGCGCCGCGAGGCCGCGCGCGCATAGCCCCAGGCGACCGCGTCATGCCGCGCCGTGCCGCCGCGCCGCTGCAACAGGCCGCCGACAACCGGGAACCGGGCATTCTCCGACACGTCGAGGTGCGGCACGAAGGCCGCCACCTGTTCCCTGGTCAGCCACTCGGAATCGATACCGTTGAGGCGCATGGCGTTGCCGCGCCGCATATGGGCATCGCGCTGCGCATCCGAATGCGCCAGATTCAGCACGCCGCGCTGCGAGAACATGACGTTGTAGTTGAGGTCGGCCGAAAGCCCTTCCCACAGCTTCAGCGACAGCTCGTAGAAATGGGCATTGGCCTCCAGCAGGTAGTTCGAACGCACGATGGTCGTGTTCCGCCCGGTATTGCCGCCGCCGATATAGCCCTTCTCCACCACGGCCACGCGGCCGATGCCATGCTCCTTGGCGAGGTAGTAGGCGGTCGCCAGCCCATGGCCGCCGCCGCCGACGATCACCACGTCGTAGGCTGGCTGCGGTTCGGCGTCGCGCCAGGCTTCTTCCCAGCCGGAATGGTCCCGCAGGCCCTCGCGAAACAGCCTGAATGCGGAATAGGTCATGGGCCCGTCGTCATGGGTGAACAGCTGCGCCGGCCGCGAACGGCCGGCCGCCGCACATCAGCAGGTTCGCGCGCCGATGGGAAGTGTCGGGAGCCGCCGGACGGGCATGCCGGCCGGCGGCCTCGGCGCGATGCCCTTACGCCTTGACCCAGTTGGGCGCGGCGAACCGGAACTGGTCCAGCGTGTTCTCCGCGATGCGGAACCAGAGGTTCGATTCGTCGGTGAACTTCTTCCAGCTGTCGTAGACCTTCTTGAACTCGTCGTTCTTGGACGCAATGTCGTCGAGCGTCTCGATGGTCGCCTTGTAGCAGGCATCGAGCACCGGCCGCGGAAAGGCGCGAAGCTGCGCGCCTGCCGCCACCAGCCGTCGCAGGGCCTCCGGGTTCTTGGCGTCGTAATGCGCCATCATCTGCACGCATTGCTCGCTCGCTGCCGCTTCGTAGGCCGCCTTGAAGGCCGGCGGCAGCTCCGCCCATTTCCCCGTGTTGACGAAGGTCGATATCTCGCCGGAGCCCTCCCACCAGCCCGGCGTGTAGTAGTAGCGGGCGACCTTCACGAAGCCGAGCTTCTCGTCGTCATAGGGGCCGACCCACTCGGCCGCGTCGATCGTGCCGCGCTCCAGCGAGGTATAGATATCGCCGGCGGCGATCTGCTGGGGCACGACGCCGAGCTTCGACAGGACCGTGCCGCCGACGCCGCCGATGCGGAACTTCAGGCCCCTGAGGTCGTCGAGCGAATTCACTTCCTTTCGGAACCAGCCACCCATCTGCACGCCGACATTGCCGCACGGCATGGCGACGATGTTGTACTTGGCGAAGATGTCGCGCATCAGCTCGCGCCCGCCGCCCGCGAACATCCACGCCTGCTGCTGGCGCGTGTTGAGGCCGAACGGCATGCCGCCCTGGAAGCCGATCGCGGGGTTGCGGCCGAAGAAATAGGTCGAGAGCGTGTGGCTGCATTCGACCGTGCCGTTCGACGTCGCATCGAACACGCCGAGCGCCGGCACGATCTCGCCGGCGGCGAAGACCTGAACCTGGAACTTGCCCTCGGTGATCTGGCTGATCCGCTCCGCCATCGCGACGGCGGAGCCTTGCAGCGTGTCGAGGCTCTTCGGCCAGCTTGTCACCATGCGCCAGCGCACGGTGGGTGTCTGGGCAAGCGCCGGGGCCGCAATGGCGGCAGCAGCCGCGCCGGCCGTTCCGGCGATGAAATGGCGTCGTTTCATGCGAGTTCTCCCGTCTGTCTCGCGTCGGTGGCACGTTTTCGCGCCTTCCTCGACGTTCCCCCGAAGACTTAAGCGACCTCTGGTATCGTTAGCGCCCGCCGTTTCTGGTCATCACCATGAAGCAGTGGACGTAGTCCATCGCGTGGCCCTCCGGGCTCTTCGCGACATCGGCCTCGTAGGCCCCGTAGAAGGCGTCGACGATGGCGGCGCGCTCCTGCGGGCTGCGCTTCGGATCGAGCGCGCCGGCGAAGACCGTCTCGGACCACGAACGGAGCGTCGGCACATAGGCCCGCGCGAAGGTGGCGGCGTCGCCGTGCTTCCTGAAATCGGCCGCATAGGGGCACTTCGTGACGGCGGTCGAGATGTGATCCAGCCGGAGGCCCGCCTTCGCCACCTTCGAGCCTTTGTCGCGGAAGGGCGCGGCGAACTCGTCCGGGGTCTTGTAGAATTGCGGGAAGGTCGCGTTGGCATATTCCGCATCGGTGATGCGGCCCTTCTGCCGGAGCGCGCGCCAGTGGCGGGCGAACTCGTCGAACATGTTCACGCCGCCGGTATGGCCGAGATAGCGGCCCTTCTCGTCGGCACAGAAATTGGCCAGAACCAGCTTGCCGCCGGGCGCCAGTTCCCGCGCGCGATGCAGCAGGATGGTCTCCCAGTCGGCCATGGCCTGCTTGCGGAACAGCGCCTGTTCCTCCGGGCTGGCGCCAACCGCCTGGACGTGATCGGCGATCAGCCCCGGCCGCTTGCTCAGCCAGTGCATGGCGGTGGCGGAGAAGCCGAGATTGAGCGTGCCGTCCGGAACGATCTGCCGGTAGAAACTGGTGCCTGAGCCGAAGATGTAAAGGCCGGGCGTCTCAGCCAGCGGCTTCTTCGCCTGATCGCCGAGCAGCCCCTGCGTGAGGCGGAACAGCGCCGAGAAATCGTTGTGCGGGAGGTCGGTATAGGTCAGCGCGATCGGCCGGTCGCCGGCGCCCGCCCGCACGATCTTCGCGACGCGGCGCATCAGGTCGAGCGAGGTGCCGCCGTCCGCCGCGCCGTAGTCGCAGACCGAGAACGGTGCCTTGGAGGGCTTGATCGTCATGGCTGCGAGCGCATCGGCGACCAGCCCGCCCGCCTTGTCGATGACTGCCTTGGCTCCGACCGTATTGGAGGAATAGTAGCCTGCTCCGCGCATGGAAATGACCTGAGCCGATGCCTTGGCCGCCATGCGCATTCTCCCGAAGCCCTATGCCGGAGAACAGCCTATCCCGTGGATGGGCGGACGCAACGGAAATCGATTGCGGTGAAGTCCGGATCAGTCGTTGTCGGTCAACCCGGCCCCCGCACCCGCCTCGCGCGAGCGTGCCGTCGCCGCGACATAGGTGCGGGCGCCGAGCGCCTCCAGCGCCGCCAGCCGCAGCGGCGCGATGGCGAAGCGGGTGCGCGCGCCGCCCTGGACCGATGCAAAGCGATCGAGCAGGGCGATCTCGACGGCCGGCATCGCCCCTGTGGCGACTGCCGGCAGCAGGTCCACCAGCAGGTCGTCCCAGTGCGCTCCTGCCGTCGCCATGACCCGGGCGGCCTTGCCGATTTCCTCCGCGCCGCCCCATGACAGGCCTGCCCCGCGCGCAGCCTTGGCCGCGATGGTCTCCACCTCGTTCAGCGACAGGTCGATGGCGGGGCCGTCGCTCATGATGCAGCCCGCATGGCTTCGCTCCGGCAGATGTCTTCCGGGAAAGGCGCATCGGCGAAGAGCGAGATGCGCAGCCAGCGGTCCGAGCGCGGGTCGAACCGGCTGGCGCCGAAGAAGGCGAGCTTGGTGCGCAGGAGGTCCACCGGCCGCATCGATGCGCCGATCAGGTTGTCGCGCACCTCCGCATAGGGGTGGCTGGCCGCGATCTGGACGCGCCGGACCACGTGCCGCCATTCCGGCCGCGCCATCAGGAAGGCCGCGACCGTCGCGTCGGCAGGCCCGATCGCGAGCGCTGCCGCGAGGGCCGCGACGTCGCGCGCCACGGCCAGCGGCTGCTCCTTGCCGGCGCCTTCCTCGACGTGCCGCTCGCCGAGGCGCGGCTCGAGCTTCTCCTCCGAGACGTACCAGAAGCGCGCATCGGCCGCGGGCGAGGCGAAATCGAAGCGCTTCACCCAGCCATAGTCGCGGTCGATGGTCTCGCGCAGCGCGGCGCAGGTCATCGTCCCGTCGATGCGGAAGACCGCGTCCTCGTTCGCATCCATGGCGTCGGCGAGGTCGTCCACCAGCACGCCATGGGGTTCGAGGATCAGCGCGACGACCGCTTCCTGCCCTTCCGGCGACAGTTTCGCCTCGTGCAGCTGGTAGAGCCTGTTCCACGGGCGGTCGCCGGCGCTCAGGATGCCGGCGGCGTCACGCGCCACATCCGCCAGTTCACCGGCAAGCTGCGCCACTCTCGGCGCCTGGACCGGGTCGTCGGTCCGCCAGCGCCGGACGTTCTCGCGCATCGCCGCGAGCGCCGCCATGAAGGCGGAGATTTGCGCCTCGGTGGCATCCTGCAGCGCCCGGACCCTTGCCACGGCCGTTTCTCGCGCGTGAAACCAGCGATGCACCAGCAAGGGATGCTTGACCAGAAACGGCGCCATGCCGAGCCCGGTGGAATTGCCCACCCCGAGACTCATGCGCACGGCCGGGTCGAGCCGCGCCGCCCGCTCCCGCCCGCGCGCGGCTGCGACATGCTCGGCGAGCATGATCGTGAACGAGCGGATCAGCCATACGCTCAGCATCTCCGCCCGGAACGGCCCGGAAAACTCCGGCCGTCCGGCGATCCGGTCACGGTCGGCAATGCCGAACTTGCCGTTGCCGTAGACCGCTGTCGTGCGCATCAGGTAGCCGACGCTCTCGACCAGTTCCGCATCCGGCTGCCGCCCCTCGGCAAGCCTCTCCACCACATGCGCGAACAGACGGACGCTCTTGTTGGCGCGCGACAGGATCAGGTCGCGCTCGCTGTAGCGGCCCGCCTCCTGCCGTGGCGCATTCGCGCGCAGCCGCGCGATCTCGGATGCGTCCGGCACGCCGTCATAGAGCACGTAGCTGGTGTCCCAGGCCTCCGCGATGACCCGGTCGGTGCGCATCGCATCGTCGAGCGGTGTCGAGAAGGCGACCAGCGAATAGGAATGCGCCGGGGCATCGACCTGCAGCACGGCATGGCCGTAGCCTTCGGCATCGATCGCCCAAACCGGCACCGAATAGCGCCAGCCCTCGCCTTCCACCCGCCTGAGCATGGCGCGCAGGAAGCTGATCCGGGTCGGATGCGAGGCTCCGAGCCGGTCGAGCCGCATGACCTGATCGGGCGGACGCAGGTCCATCAGGCCCGGCCCGCAAGGCGCATGAGATTGTCGTGAGCGCCTTGATCGACCTCGACGCCCCCCCTCGCCTGCGAGCGCGCGGACGCGCGGCGGCCGCCCGGCAATCTGCCGCCGGTCTCCGCGCCGAGCGCCTCGACCACCACGGCGAGCCGATCCGCGAAGGCCCCGCCCGACGATGCGTCCGGCGCAATGACGATGAAGAACTGTCCTGTCTTCGGAGGGCCGCCGGCAGGCCCCGAGAACGGGCTCGCCTGAATGCCGGGCGTCGCGCCGGCAAGGCAGGCCGCGAAGACCTCGACCAGCAGCGCCGAGCCGACGCCCTTGTAGCCGCCGGCCGGCACCATCGTCCCCTTCAGGCCAGCCGCCGGGTCCGTGGTCGGCTTGCCCTCGGCATCGAAGGCCCACCCCTCGGGGATCGCCTCGCCCGATTTCGAGCGTTTGATCACCTCGCTCTTCGCGACGACGCTGGCGCTCTGGTCGATGACGAAGCGCGCGCCGCCTGCTCCGTCCGGAACGGCCAGCGACCACGGATTGGTGCCAAGCACGGGTTTTCTCGCGCCCCATGGCGCGATCGAGGCCGGCGCATTGGTGAAGCCGAGAGCGACGAGACCGGAAGCCGCGATCCGTTCGGTGTGATAGCCGAGCACGCCGCAATTGTAGGAATTGCGGATGGCGAGACTGGCTATGCCCTGCGCCCTGGCGGTCGCGATCAGGTCCGGCAATCCGAGATCGATGGCGGCATGGGCAAAGCCCGATCCGGCATCGACCACAAGGCTCCCCGGCGCCGGTTTCGACAGGACCGGCACCGCCGCGCCGATCACCTTGCCGCAGGTCAGGTGCTCGCAATAGACCGGCAGATACATGAGGCCGTGCGAACGGATGCCATCGCGCTCGGCCCCGGCAATGCCGGCGGCGAGTGCCCGCGCCTGCGCCTCGCTCGCCCCGTGCTTCGCCAGCGCCTCCGTGGCCAGCGTCTCGATCTCGGCAATGCTCATCCGCGGCATCAGTTCTCCCCTCAGCCGCGCACGAAGGCGCGGCGCATGAAGTCGATCCAGTTGTTTCCCATGATGCCGTCAGCCTCGGTGGCCGAGAAGCCCGCCGTGACCAGCCCCGCGCGAATGCCCGGGAAGTCTGCGTTCGACCGGAACCAGCCCGGCTGCGGCGGAAAGACCGGCGGCCCGTTCGGGTTCGCAGCGGTCTGGAACGTCCAGCGCCCGTCGCGCATCCATGCGACCACGCTGTCGGGCTGGTCTTGGCAGAGGTCGGACCCGATGCCGATGCGCTGCGGCCCGATCCGTTCGGCAAGACGCGCGGCCATGGCGCAGAAGTCCTCCAGCGTGCAGTCCGGGCCGCCCGCGAGGTGATGGGGATAGAGCGACAGGCCCAGCAGCCCGTCATGCGCCGCAAGCGCGTCGATCACCCTGTCCGAGACGTTGCGCGCCGTGTCGCGCCACCAGCGCGGATTGGCGTGAGAGACTGTCACCGGCCGCGCCGAGCGCTCGATCGCCTCCACCGCCGTCCGCTCGCCGGCATGGGACATGTCGATGGCGATGCCACAGCGGTTCATCTCGGCGATCACCTCACGGCCCATCCGCGTGACGCCGCCATCCTCGTATTCCTGCCAGCCCGCGCCGAGCAGCGACTGGTTATTGTAGGTCAGCTGGAGGAAGCGGATGCCAAGATCGGCCAGCACCTCGACGAGGCCGAGATCGGCCTCGATGGGCGACGGGTTCTGGACGCCGAACAGGATGGCGGTGCGGCCGGTGGCGCGTGCCGCCTCGATCTCCTCGACCGAGCGCGCCTTCGCGATCAGGTCGCCATGCTCGGCGAGGCGCCGGTTCCAGGCGGCGATCAGATCGACCGTCTCGCGGAAATTCTCGTGATAGGCGACGGTCGCATGGACGGCATCGACGCCGCCTGCCCGCATCTCCTCGAAGACCTTGCGCGACCAGCGGGCATATTGCGCGCCGTCGACCACGAAGGGGCGGCCGGATCGATGTTCAGCCAATCGGCAATCCCCGTCTCAGGCGGCCTGCCGGACGAGGCTAGAATAGCTGCATGCCGGAACGCCAGCCCCGACCGCCATGCATCGCCGCCGTTCAGGCATGCGCCGCTGCGGCCTCAGGCGCCGCCATAGGGCAGCGGCAGATCGAATAGCCGGTGGACGACCCGGTCGAGATCGTTGGGGAAGAACGGCTTCTTGAGCGCCGCCGCGGGGGTCAGCACCGCATGACGGTCGAGCGCCTCCTGGCTTCCGGACATCAGGACGATGCGGACACTGCGGTTGTGGGCGCGCAGGATCCGCGTGATCTGGGCGCCGTCCAGGCCAGGCATGTTAAGGTCGAGAAATACGATGTCGGCGGGCCTGTCGGCATAAAGCTCGAAGGCCGCGACGCCATCACCGGCTTCCACGATCTCGAAATTGAAGATGGAGCGCTGGAGAATGCGGCGGATGATCGAGCGGGCTGTGCCGGAATCATCGACGATCAGCACCCGACTCTGGCGGGATATCCGCTCATAGGTGGTGAGGACCCGCTTGATGCTATCTGTGCCGAACGGCTTGACCAGATAGTCATAGGCCGAGAGCTTCCGCATACGCGCGATCTCGGCGGCGTCGGAGTTCACCGAGATCACCGCGAAGAACGGCATGCGCGCGTCGGCCTGGATGCGCTTGACCACCTCGGCGCCGTTGATCTCCGGCATGGCGAGGTCGACGAAGGCGATATCGATCCTGTCGCGCGACAGCGCTTCGAGTGCGCTCTGGCCGTCGCCCGCCTCGATGACGGTCAGGTCGGATGCGAAGTCGTGGATTCCGGATCGGACGACATTGCGCCAGAAACCTGAATCCTCGGCCACCATGATCCGCCAGGTTCCTGCTTCGACCCAGTCCAGATCGGCGGACGAAACCGCCTTGCCCAAAGCCGTCATGGCAAGTCTTCAATCAGGGCGCCGTACGATGCCGGGCCGGCGCCGCCGCCCGTTCGCCAACCATGGGAGGAACGGGTTAAGGTAGAGCTAACCTTTCGTTCGGGCACCCCCAGATCTCAGGGGGAGCTTTCCAAGGGACTGACATGTCAGGGCAAAAATTTTCGCATCGGGATGTCGTGAATTTCTGGCGCGACGCCGGCCACGATGCGTGGTTCACCAAGAGCGAGGACTTCGACCGGCGGTTTCGCGACACATTCCTCGACGCGCATTTCGCCGCGGCGCGCCGTGATCTCGATGCCTGGCGCACCTCTCCCGACGGGTTTCTGGCGCTGCTGATCCTGCTCGACCAGTTCCCGCGCAACGTCTTCCGCGGCACCGGCCACATGTATGCGACCGACCCGCTGGCGCTCTCCATCGCGCGCGAGGCGGACGAAGCCGGTGCGGACGCAGGCATCGATCCGGCGCTGCGTGTCTTCCTGTACCTGCCGTTCTCCCACGCGGAAGACCTCACCTGCCAGCACCGCGCCGTCGAGCTGAACCAGCGCATCGGCGCGCCCTATCTCGACCACGCGTTCGGCCATCGCGCCATCGTCGAGCGCTTCGGCCGCTTCCCGCATCGCAACCGCATGCTCGGGCGCGTTTCCACGCCCGAGGAGCTGGCTTTCCTCGACGATGGCGGCTTTGCCGGCTGACGCAAGCCGCTGGCGGCGCGGACGCCCTACGCCAAACGGTAGCCGACCCCCGGCTCGGTCAGGATGAAGCGGGGGTCCGCGGCGTCGTCGCCGAGCTTGTCGCGGATATGGCCGACGGCGATGCGCAGGTAATGCGTGTCGTCGAGATGCGCCGGCCCCCACACCGTCGAGAGCAGCTGACGGTGCGTCACCAGCCTGCCCTGAAACCGTGCCAGCAGCGCCAGCACGTCATATTCCTTGCGCGTCAGCTTTACCTCGCGCCCGCCGACCGTCACGAGCCGGCGCGCGAGATCGACGGACAGGTCGCCGATCGCGACGGCCGGCGGCTCCGCATCGGCGCGGCGGCGGCTTCGCACGAGCGCGCGCAGGCGCGCGAGAAGCTCGCCGGTCGCAAATGGCTTGGTCACGTAGTCGTCCGCGCCGGCATCGAGCGCCGCGATCTTCTCGGCCTCGCCGTCGCGCACCGATAGGATCAGGATCGGCACCTGCGACCATTCGCGGATGGCGGCGACCACCGCCTTGCCGTCCATGTCCGGCAGGCCGAGATCGAGGACCACGACATCCGGCGCGGCCGTCGCCGCCTTCTCGATACCTTCGCGGCCGCGTGCCGCCTCCTCCATGGCAAAGCCGGCACTGCCAAGAGCGATGGCGAGGAAGCGCCGGATCGGCGCCTCGTCCTCGATCACCAGCACGCGATGGGTTTCGGCGGCTCCGGTCATTTCGCCTCGTCCGGCACAACCACCTCGTCCGCCCGCGGCAGCACGATCGCGATGGCGGTTCCGCGGCCGGCCGGTCCCGCCGAGGCAGTGACGGTGCCGCCATGGGCTTCCACCAATCCGCGCACGATGGCAAGGCCGAGCCCGGTCCCCGCCGGCGCCCCGTCGCCCTTGGAGACTCGGTAGAACAGGTCGAACACCTTCTCGCGATCGGCGGACGGAATGCCCGGCCCCTCATCCGAGATGGTCAGCGTGACGGTCTCGCCGGTATTGGCGGCGGCGACGCCAATGCTTGTGCCCGCCGGCGCATATTTGGCCGCGTTCTCGATGACATTGGCGACCGCCTGCCCGATCAGGACGGGATCGGCAAGGATCGGGGCAAGATCACGTGGCATGTCGACCGCAAGAGTGTGGCCGGCGATGACCCGCTGCAGATCGCCGCGCACCCGTCCGACGATCTCGCGCAGGTCGATCGCCGCACGCTTCGGCTCCAGCGCGCCATGGCCGAGCCGCGTCATGCCCAGCAGGTTCTGCACGTAGCGGTCAAGGCGCCGCGCCTCGTCGAGCGCCGTGGCTGCGAGCTCCCGGCGGTCGGCGGGCTTCAATGCCTCGTCGCCCTCGGCGATCCCGGTGACCGCGCCGATCACCGTCACCAGGGGCGTTCTAAGATCGTGGCTGACCGAATTGAGCAGCGCCGCCCTGAGCTTCTCGCCCTCCGCCTTGACGCGGGAATCCTCAAGGTCCGCGGCAAGCGTGAACCGCTCCAGCGCCACCGCGACCTGATCCTCCACGGCCAGCAGCAGGCGCTTGGTCTCCGGGTCGAGCCCCGAACCGCGCTCCCGGAACTGCACGCCGATGACGCCGAGCGGCGCGCTGGCGGTTGCCAGCGGCACGAACAGCCATTCCGAGGTCGGCAATGTCGTCGTCCCGGCTCCAGCCGGCTCGTTCTTCTCGAAGGCCCAGCGGGCCGCGCCCTCCGACTTGGCATCCAGCTCGTCGATGGCGGGATGGCCCTGAACCTGTTCGAGCGTCCCCGACGCATCGGGCATCAGGATCAGCGAGCGGCAGTTGAGCGTCGCGGCGATATGCGCCGCGGCGGCCCAGAGCACGTCGTCGGCCTTGCGGGCCGAGGCGATCTTGCGGGCAAAGGCGTAGAGCGTCTCGGTGCGCCGCTGCGCCGCCCGCATGGAGTCGACCTGCGCCTTGAGCCGGCTCGCCAGTGTGCCCGTGAAGACCGCGCTGACCAGGAAGACGAGCAGCGCCACCACCGCCTCGTCCTGCTCGACCGCGAACGAATAGTAGGGTGTCGTGAAGAAGAAATTGTAGGTCAGGAAGCCGAGCACGCTGGCCGCCAGTGCGGCCGCCAGCCCGCGCCGGAATGCGACGACCGAAACGGCCACGAGATAGATGACGGCAAGCGAGGCGAGCGGCACGTAGGGCGCGAGGGGCCATGCGATGATCGTCGATGCCGTCATCGCCGCGAAAGTTTCGGCGAGGGTCGGCACCCATTGGCGCCAGCGCGGCAATTCCGCTGCCGCAAGGATGCGCCGGCGCTCGATCCGGGCATGCTGGGCAACGACGGTGACCTCGAAATCGGTGGCCCGGTCGAGGATGCGGTCGGATACCGGCTCCCGCAGATAGCCGAAGGGCCAGCGCCGGCGCGGACGCCCGATCACGATGCGCGTCACGTTGCGGGCGCGTGCGAAGGCGAGCACCTCGGATGCCGCATCGGATTCCGAATGCAGCGTCACCGGTTCGGCACCGAGCGTCTCGGCAAGGCGCAGCGCTTCGAGGGTTGCTGCACGCGCTTCCTCGCCCAGCGCCTCGTGACGCGGCGTGACGACGGTCGCGACGATCCACGGAATCTTGGCGCGGTCGGCCATGCGTTTGCCCGCGCGCACGAGCGCGCGCGCGACAGGCGCCTCGTTGATGCAGACAAGCAGGCGCTCCTGCGTCGGCCAGGGGCCCTTCACCGCATTGGCCTGCATGTAGGTCAGCATGTCGGCATCGACATGGCTCGCCGCGGTGCGCAGGGCGAGTTCGCGCAGCGCGGTGAGGTTGCCCTTGGTGAAGAAGTTCTCCAGCGCCCGGCCGACCTGCTGCGGCACGTAGACCTTGCCCTCGCGCAGGCGGCCGATCAGCTCTTCCGGCGGCAGGTCGATCAGTTCGATCTCGTCGGCCCGCTGCAGAACCTCGTCCGGCACGGTCTCCTGCACCCTGACGCCGGTTATGCGAGCGACGACGTCGTTCAGGCTCTCGACGTGCTGGATGTTGAGCGTGGTGGTGACGTCGATGCCGGCATCGAGCACTTCCAGCACGTCCTGCCAGCGCTTCGGATGACGCGAACCGGGTGCATTGGTGTGGGCGAACTCGTCGATCAATGCGAGTTGTGGTCGGCGCGCCAGCAGGGCGTCGATATCCATCTCCTGCAGCGTCTGCCCGCGATAGTCGATCGTGCGTCGCGGCAACTGCTCGAGGCTTGCCAGCAGACCCGCAGTCTCGCTGCGGCCATGGGTCTCGACCAGCGCCACGACGACGTCGCGGCCGGCCCGCTGGCGCACGCGGGCCTCCTCCAGCATGGCGAAGGTCTTCCCGACGCCCGGAGAGGCGCCGAGGAAGACCTTGAGCTTGCCGCGCCCTGCCCCGCGCTGCTGGTCGAGCAGCGCTTCCGGGACTGGCCGGTCGGGTTCGGAGATTGGCATGCGGTCAGGGCATCTCGGCATCGAGGGCGAGGTTGAGGGCGAGGACATTGACCCTCGGCTCGCCGATCACACCGAAGCTACGCCCTTCCACGTGACGTTGCACGAGGTCGCGCACACGCTCCACTGGCTTGTTGCGGGCGGCCGCCACACGCTCGGCCTGAACGAGGGCGGCGGCCGGCGACAGATGCGGATCGAGGCCCGAGGCCGAGGCAGTCACGAGGTCGGCCGGAGCCGGCCCTGTGCCGAGAGCCGCGGCGCGCTCGCGAATGGCATCGGCGAGCGCACTGGAGCTCGACCCCAGATTGGAACCCGACGACGCCGCCGCGTTGTAGGGCGCATCGACCGTCTTCGACGGGTCGGCGGGATCTGCGGTCGATGTCGCCGACGGGCGGCCGTGGAAATAGCGCTGGCTGGCGAAGGCCTGCCCGATGAGCTCCGAGCCGACGACCTTGCCGTCGCGCAGGATCAGCGAGCCATTGGCCTGCCGGGGCATGACGCCTTGGGCGAGTCCGGTCATCGCCAGCGGATAGGCAAGGCCCGTCAGGAGGGTGAAGGTCAGCGTCAGGACGACGGCGGGACGGATGAGCGAAAGCATGATGTCTGGTCCTCAGGCGAGGCGCAGGAGATCGACGATGATGTCGATCAGCTTGATGCCGATGAACGGGGCGATGAGACCGCCGATGCCGTAGATCGCGAGATTGCGCGACAGCAGCGCGGAGGCCGACGAGGGGACGTAGCGGACGCCCTTCAGCGCGATGGGGATCAGCGCGACGATGACCAGCGCGTTGAAGATGATCGCCGACAGGATCGCCGACTGCGACGTGCCGAGCCCCATGACGTCGAGGACGCCGAGACCGGGATATGCGGTGACGAACAGTGCCGGCAGGATGGCGAAATACTTGGCGACATCGTTGGCGATGGAGAAAGTCGTCAGCGCACCGCGCGAGATCAGCAGCTGCTTGCCGACCAGCACGATCTCGATGAGCTTGGTCGGATCGCTGTCGAGGTCGATCAGGTTGCCCGCCTCCTTGGCGGCCGGCGTGCCGGAATTCATGGCGACGCCGACATCGGCCTGCGCCAGAGCCGGCGCGTCGTTGGAGCCGTCGCCGCACATGGCGACGAGACGCCCCTCCGCCTGCTCCTTGCGGATCAGCTCCAGCTTCTTCTCCGGGGTTGCTTCGGCAAGGAAATCGTCGACGCCGGCTTCCGCCGCGATGGCCGCGGCGGTCAACGGGTTGTCGCCGGTGATCATCACCGTGCGGATGCCCATGCGGCGAAGCTCGGCGAAGCGTTCGCGGATGCCGGGCTTCACGATGTCCTTGAGATGCACGACGCCAAGGATGCGACCGTCGCGGGCCACGACCAGCGGCGTGCCGCCGGACATGGCGATCTTCCGCACGATGGCGTCCAGCGCCATGTCCATCGCCCCGCCGACAAGGCGCAGCATGGTGTCCGACGCGCCCTTGCGGATGGACGATCCGTCCGCAAAATCGACGCCCGACATGCGCGTCTGCGCGGTGAAGGGCACGAAGGTCATGCCGACCCGCGCCTGTTGCGACAGGCCGAATTTCCGCACCCCGAGATCGACGATCGACTTGCCCTCGGGCGTGTCGTCGGCGAGCGAGGCAAGGAAGGCCGCTTCCGCAAGATCGCGCTCGCTGACCCCCGGAACCGGCTCGAAAGCGTCGGCCATGCGGTTGCCGAAGGTGATCGTGCCGGTCTTGTCGAGCAGCAGCACGTCGATGTCGCCGGCCGCCTCGACCGCGCGGCCCGATTTGGCGATGACATTGGCCTTCACGAGGCGGTCCATGCCGGCAATGCCGATGGCCGACAGCAGGCCGCCGATGGTCGTCGGGATGAGCGTGATGAACAAAGCCGCGAGGTAGATGACGGGAATCTCGGTCGACGACCACGAGGCGAAGACCGGCAATGTCACGACGACGAACAGGAAGACCAGCGTCAGTCCCGCGAGCAGGATGTCGAGCGCGATCTCGTTCGGCGTCTTCTGGCGCTTGGCACCCTCGACCAGCGAGATCATGCGGTCGAGGAAGGTTTCGCCCTGCCGGGCGGTGACACGCACCACCAGCCAGTCGGAGACGAGGCGCGTGCCGCCGGTCACCGACGAACGATCACCGCCGGACTCCCGGATCACCGGCGCGCTTTCGCCAGTGATCGCGCTCTCGTCCACCGAGGCGACGCCGTCGATCACCTCGCCGTCGGTCGGGATCGTGTCGCCCGCCTCGACCAGGATGATGTCGTCCACCACCACGTCGTCGAGGCTCTTGCCCTGCCACACGTCGCGCCGCGCGGGCTCGACCAGCACCTTGGCCAGGGCACTCGCCTTGGTGGCGCGGAAGGCGTCGGCGCGCGCTTTGCCCCTGCCCTCGGCCACGGCTTCCGCGAAATTCGCGAAGAGCACGGTGAACCAGAGCCACAGTGCGATCTGCACGGCGATGAAACCGTTGGGGCCGACGGTCGCCACTTCCCGGGCAGCGAGGATGGTCGCCAGCACGGAGACGAGTGCCGTGACGAAGATCACGGGATTGCGGACGAGGCCGCGGGGGTCGAGCTTCGCGAATGCCTGGATCGCGGCGGCACGCAGGATCCTCGGCTCGAACAGGCTGATCTCGGCTGTCGTTGACTTGGTCATGGGATGAGCTTTCAGAAGGTCCGGCCGGCGATCATCGAGACGTGCTCGGCGATCGGTCCGAGAGCCAGGACCGGCAGGAAGGTGAGCGCGCCGACGATCAGCACGGTGACGACCAGCAGCACCACGAAGACGGGGCCATGGGTCGGGAACGTGCCGGCCGAGGGCGGAGCGGTCTTCTTGGCGGCGAGCGAGCCGGCAATGGCTAGGATCGGGATGATGTAGCCGAACCGCCCCAGCATCATCGCGGCACCCAGGAAGGTGTTGTGCCAGGCGACGTTGGCATTGAAGCCGGCAAAGGCCGATCCGTTGTTCCCCGTTGCGGACGAGTAGGCATAGAGGAGTTCGGACAGGCCGTGCGGCCCGGCGTCCTGCACCGAGGACTGCGCCGCTCCGGCAACGATCGCAAGCGCGGCGAAGCTCAGCACGCCGATCGGCATGACCATCAGCGTCAGGGCGGCGAGCTTCACCTCGCGCGCCTCGATCTTCTTGCCGAGATATTCCGGCGTGCGCCCGACCATCAGGCCGGCAAGGAAGACGGTCAGGATGACGAAGAGCAGCATGCCCGTGAGGCCGACGCCGACGCCGCCATAGATGATCTCGCCGAGCTGCATGTTGAGCATGGCGACGAGCCCGCCGAGCGGCGTCAGGCTGTCGTGCATGGCGTTGACCGAGCCGTTCGAGGCGGCGGTGGTGACCACGGCCCAGAGCGCCGAATTGACGACGCCGAAGCGGACCTCCTTGCCCTCCATGTTGCCGGCAGCGGGATCGGCGAAGGCGGCATGCAGCGGATTGCCCAAGCGCTCGGCCGCATAGACCGCCGCGAAGGCCGTGACGAACATGATGCCCATGGCCGCGAACAGCGCGACGCCCTGCCGCCGGTCGCCGACCATCCGCCCGTAGGTGAAGCAGAAGGCCACCGGGATCACCAGAATGGCGAGCACCGACAACAGGTTGGAGATCGCCGTCGGGTTCTCGAACGGATGCGCCGAGTTGACGTTGAAGAAGCCGCCGCCATTGGTGCCCAGCTGCTTGATGGCGACCTGGCTGGCGACGGGGCCGAGCGCCAGTGTCTGTTGAGCGCCCTCGACGGTGGTGGCCGTCGCCGAGGCCGCGAGCGTCTGCGGCGTGCCCTGCGCGATCAGGACGACCGCCAGCACGATCGAGATCGGCAGCAGCACGTAGAGCACCGCGCGCACCATATCGGACCAGAAATTGCCGATGGTGCGCACCTGCCGGCCGGACAGGCCGCGCGCGACCGCCACGGCGACTGCCATGCCGGAGGCCGCAGAGACGAAATTCTGCGTCGTCAGGCCGGCCATCTGGCTGAGGTGCGACAGCGTGGTCTCGCCGCCATAGGACTGCCAGTTCGTGTTGGTCACGAAGGAGATGGCGGTGTTGAAGGCGAGATGCGCCGGCACACCGTCGAACCCCTGCGGATTGAGCGGCAGGAGGTGCTGGAAGCGCAGGATCAGGAACAGGACGAGGAAGCCCGCGGCGTTGAAGGCGATCAGCGACAGCGCATAGCGCGTCCAGTGCTGGCCCTCGCCGGCCCGGACGCCGGCGGGTGCGAGAATGGCGCGCTCGACCGGCGCGAGGAAGGTCATGTCACCGGTGAAGACGCGGGCCATGTAGAGCCCGAGCGGAATGGCGGCGGCGACGAGAAGGCCGACATAGAGCGCGGCCTGGATCAGATCGGATGTCATGGTGATGGCTCAGAAGCGTTCGGGCCGCACCAGGGCGACCACGAGATAGCCGAAGGCGAATGCCGCGAAGGCGAGGCCGAGGACGATATCGGGTGTCATGGCGGCCTCACACGCGCTCGGCGAGCGTGACCGCCGCCGCGGCGACGAGGAAGCCGGCAAGGCCAGCGGTCAGGAACAGGATGTCGGTCAGCACGGCGTGCATCTCCGGTGGCAGGATCGGCCGGAGGCTAGGCGCGCGTGATGTAAAGGGACGAGGCGGAAGCGCCCGAACGGGCGTAACGCCCGCGTAAAGCCGGCCGTGCCGGTCGGCCCGTCAGGACGCCCGGAGCAGGTGACTTCAGACTTTGCCGTCCGGAATTGGCGCGGCCGCTGGCGCTGCGGCGCGCCCCGCCCACCACAGCGCGAGCGGCCCCATGAGGATAGCCACGCTCAGGAGCGCGAAGCCCGCCATCCAGCCCTGCCCCGATTGCGGGCCGCCGGCCGCGTCGAGCGTCATTCCGAACGCCCAGCCCCCTATTGCGGAGAGCCCGAACCCCACGGTGGAGTGAAGCGCCATCGTGGCGCCCTTGGCGTGGGGTGTCGCCGCATTGGCCATGCCCGATGTCAGCGCCCCTGAATCGGCGGGAACGGTGATGGCATAGACAAGCAGCAGCACGACCAGCACCCATGGCGGCGCCCCGACCGCCAGCCCTATGCCGATGCCGGTCAGGCCCGAGGCAGTCTGGACCAGCGAGATGGCGCGGTGCCGCCCGAACCGGATGGCAGCCTCGTTTCCGAGGATGCTCGCCGGCATGGAGAGCAGACTGACCAGCACGCTGATGGTGATGGCGCTGACCGGAACCGCGCCCGCATTGACGGCGGTGACATAGGTCCAGAAAGCGACCAGCCACGTCCGCATGCCGTAGAGCTCGAAGCAGTGGGCGCCGTAGCCGAGCACATATCCAAGCGCCTGTCGGTTGCCGAAGACCGCCTTGACGTCGAACAGCGGCCCGGTCCGCGGCGTCGGCGGCACGGGCACCATCGCGACCGCCGCGACCAGCATCGCCACGGGAGCCACGCCCGTGACGTAGAATGCCGCCTGCCAGCCAAACCGGTCGGCAACCAGCTGGGCGATGAGGAATGACAGCGCCACCCCCAGCGAGAAACTGGACGTGTAGAGCGTCACGCTGCGCGACATGTCACCGGGATCGAGCCGATCCGTCAGTGCCTTGAGGCCGGGCATGTAGGCGCCCGCAAAGCCGAGGCCGGCGAGGGCCCACATGACGGACGCGGTGAACAGATCCCGGGCGACGACCGGAAATGCGAGGGTCGCCGCCATACTCAGCGTCGTGCCGCCGATCAGAATGCGCCGGGCGTCGATCCGGTCGGTCAGCGTCGCCAGGATCGGGACGGCGACCATGTAGCCGAAGGCATAGGACCCGGCCATCAGGCCCGCCTGCCCGGCCGACAGGCCCCAGAGCGGCATGAGGTGCTGCGCCATGATGGCCTGCACCACCATATGCGGCACGAGATTGCCGACCTGGCCGACACACATCGCCACGACGAGGGCTCGTCCCCGCAGCATCGTCATCCATCCCCTCGATGATCAGGCTGCCCTGGTCCCGGAACAGCCGCAGCCGGATTTGCCGGATTCCTTCGCGACCTCGTCCTTCGCGCAGCAGGCGGTCTCGTCCCTGACCGGCGGGCCGCCACAGCAGCCTGACGCGCCGTCCGCCGGGCGAGACGCGCTGCACACGCCCGTCTCCGGCAGGACCAGCTCCACCTTGCGCGCCGCCTCGTGGTCGCCGGCGAGTTCGGCCGCGATGGAACGCACCTGCTCGTAGCCCGTGAGCATCAGGAAGGTCGGCGCCCTCCCGTAGGACTTCATGCCAGCGAGATAGAACCCCGGCTCCGGCTGGGATAGTTCGCGGGCACCATGCGGGCGAACCGTTCCGCAGCTGTGCTCGTTCGGATCGATCAGCGGCGCGAGCAAAGGCGGACAATCGAGCGCGGGGTCGAGCGCCAGCCGCAGCTCGGAAAGGTAGGAGAGGTCAGGACGGAAACCGGTGGCGACGATCAGCTCGTCGGCCAGAACCGCCGGGCCATCGGTCGGCGAGCCAGCGCCGATCCGCAAGCCATCCCTTGTTTCAGCGATATGGGACACCCTGAAGGAGGTGCGGACCTCGATGCGGCCCTGCCGGATGATCTCGGCGACCGCCGAACCCAATTCGCCTCGGGCTGCCAGCGCATCATTGGCTCCACCCCCGAAGGCCTTGCCGATATCGTCGCCACGGATCATCCAGACAATGCGGGGGCCCGGCGCCTCGCGCGACAGCCGCTCCAGGTCGAGGACCGTCCCGACTGCCGAGTGTCCGGCGCCAAGTATGGCGACGCTCCTGCCCGCATAGCGCTTGCGCTCCGCGCCGAGCACGTCCGGCATTCCATAGGCGATCCGCCGGGCCGCCTCGCGTTCGCCAACCGCCGGCAGGCCATTGGCTCCCGCAGGACTGGGGTTCCACCACGTTCCGCTCGCGTCGATGACCGCATCGGCCAGCAGCGAACGCGTGCCGTCCCCATTCTCGTAGCGCACTTCAAAAGGCGCGGCCTCGCGACCTCGCGACTTCACCTTGTCGAACCCGACCCGGCTGATGCCGGTGACGCGGCTGCGGGTCCTGATCACGCCGGCCAGGGCGGTGCGTTCGGCGAGCGGCGCGAGGTAGCTCCCGATCAGTTCCGCTCCGGTCGGATAGTGCTCCGGATCAGGACCGTTCCATCCCGTAGAAGCGAGCAGCCGGGCGGCCGCCTTGTCGATATTGAATGCCCAGGGCGAGAACAGGCGCACGTGTGACCATTGCCGAACCGCGTGGGCAGCATCGGGGCCGGCCTCCAGCACGACAGGCTCCAGGCCGCTTTCGAGGAGATGGGCGGCCGCGGCCAGCCCCACCGGGCCTGCACCGATGACGGCCACCGTTCTGACAGCATGCGTCATGCCCTTCCTCCTCTCGAGCGTGCGGTGGTTCAGGATCGGGCAGCTTCGGCCGGAGCGCATTCGCAGGCGTCGACACAGCATTCCGCTACGAGAAAATCGACGAGGCCGCGCATCATCTCGTAATTGGCCCGGCAAATGAGCGTCGTGCCCTGCCGCTCCTGCGCAACGAGACCGACGATGACAAGCGCTTTCAGGTGATGGGAGAGCGTCGAACCGGCCAGGTCGAGGCTTGCCTGGAGCTTGCCCACAGCCATGCCTGAATGCCCTGCCCTCACAAGGGATCGATAGATCTTGAGCCGCGTGGGGTTGCCAAGAGCCTCGAGCCGGACCGCTGCATCGTCGATCATCATGGCCACAGCCTGCAGGTGATGAGTCAGCTTGTCAACGGTATTTCCAGAATTATGGAAATAATGTTCCGGCCGCCGCTTTTGGCGGCGTTCCGAACGCAGGACAGCTACGAGCCGCGGTCAGACGGGCTCGACCTGCCTCACCGGCGTCGCGCGGTTGGCCGCGACATCGCGGATCAGGCCGATGAACGCGCTGGTCGCGGGCGACGGCGTGCGATGACGCTGGGTGACAAGGGCGAACTCGATATCGATCGGCGCGGGCCGCATGTCGAGGCGAGCGAGTTCATGGCGTGCCCAGTAGGGCTCAAGCAGGGCAACCGGCGCCCAGCTCACCGCGTCGCTGGCGATGACAGCCTCGCGCATGGAGGCGAAGCTCTCGACCCAGATGCGCGGCACGAAGCCTCCGGATTCGGGCACCCACAGCGCCTGGTTCTTGCCGACGCCCTCAAGGGCCGCCGAATGGTATTGCGACGGCCTTGGACCGGCGAGCGGATAGTCCGCGAGGTCCATGTGCTCGACCACGCCCCTGGCCAGCAAAGGGTGACCAGGTCGGCAGAACATTGCGACCTTGGCCGTCGCCAGTTTCTCGACAGCGAGCTCCTCGCGCCCGCGAGCTTCCACGATGTCGGTCACCGCAAGGTCCGCATCGCCGTTCAGTACGTCCTGCACCGCGCGCCGCCCCTCGCAGGCGCGCACCCGGCAGCGGAGATTCGGGAACGCCATGGCCAGCCGTCCCAGCGCCTTCGGCACCCAAAGCTCGGACGGGAACGTGCCGGCGCTGATCGTCACCTCGCCGACCACCAGGCCGCGCGCAAGCCGCATCTCCCGGTTCAGGCTGTCCATGCTGCGGACCACCGGCTGGCCCCATTCCAGGATGAGTCGCCCGAACATGGTCGGCTCCGGTACGCCGCTGCCCCTGTCGAACAGCCTCACGCCGAGATCGGTCTCCAGCGCCTGTAGCGCGCGCGTCAGCGCCGACTGGGTGATGCCGAGCACCTCGGCGGCCCGCCCGAAATGGCGATGCTGCTCAAGCGCCCGGACGATCTCGATATGCCTGAGCGTAAGCACGATTCTCGGCCGAAATTGATTCCTAGGGCCTCTGCATCTGCGGCATCGCCCAGAACCTGTCACCCGAAAGATGGCGACGGCGCGACAATGCAGTGGATAGGCGCGTCGCGCCCGGCCCGACGGAAATCGAAAGAGCCCGCCGTGGGAACGGCGGGCTCTCGCATGCTCGATCGGGACGGCCCCGGCTCAGAAGGGCACGGCCACCTTGCCGCGCATCGTCCAGCGATAGGTCGCCGACCCGATGCCGCCGAGTTCAGTGTCCACCGACAGACGCGCACCGCCGGAAAGCGCGAGGCCGAGGCCGGCGGAAATGCGCGCCGACCAGCCGTCGGCAATCGCCGCCTCGCCCGTGGACCCCGCCACGACCGCGTGGGTCGAGGAGAAATAGTAGTCCCCGAACAGGCCCACGGTCGGGATCAGCGTCACGCCCGGCTTGTAGGCGTAGGTGTAGCTGACCCGCATGCCGCCCGAGGCACGGGCCGTGGCGAAGCTGTTCTTGTCCTGAGCCGTGCCGAGGCTGTCGACATAGGCGTTCTGGTTCTCCCACAGGCCGTAGAGGCGTGCGGAAGGCTCGAACAGGAAGTTCTGCAGCTTGTAGTTGCCGCTGATACCGACCGAGGCGAGCAGGCGGCGTCCAGCGAAGGTGCCCATGGCGTTGCCGGCGACACCTTCATAGTCGAGCCAGGAATGCGCGAGCGCCGCATCGAAGCGGATGCCCTGCATCACCTGCCAGCCGAGATAGGCACCGACGGTCATGCCATGGCCCTTGAGCCGTCCCGAGACGGACTGCGACGTGAAATCGAAGCCCTCGAATCCGCCCATGACGCCGACGATGAAGGAAGGCGTCACGCGCCGGGTGATGCCGGCGATGGCATTGACCTGGCTACCGCGCACGTCTGTACGGAGGTTGTTGTTGTCCACCGGGCGCTGGCTCATGTTGCGCACGTCCATCCAGACGAGCCAGTCACGCGACCCGCGCGGACCCCGGCTGTTGCGGTCGCCCTCGGCCGCGCCCGAATTGAACCGGAACGACATCTCGGACGGGCTGATGGTCGCGCCGTCCTCGTTGAACGCTTCGTTGATCGCCGCGTCGATGGCGCCGGTGATCGCCTGACCCGAAGTCTGCGCGACGATGCGGGTGACGGTCGTCTGCAGATTGCGCAACTGCATGCTGGCGGCCGGCGTCTGGACCGCCTGGGCGAGGCTCGCCGAGGTGCTAGCGACATAGTTGGAGTCGCCGGCATAGGCTGCGGTAATGGTGTGCGTGCCCTTGGCCAGGGTCGAGGTGGTGAAGGTTGCGACGCCGCCGGAGAGCGCGGCGCTGCCCAGCACGACGCCGCCATTGAGGAACGTGACCGTGCCGGTGGGCGTGCCGCCGACCGAGGCGACGGTGGCCGTGAAGGTGACTGCCTGGCCGGCTTCGCTCGGATTGCGTGACGAAGCGAGCGTCGTCGTCGTCGTCGGGGACATGACGCGATGCGACCTCGAAGTCGTGCTCCCGGCAAAGCTGCTATCGCCGCCGTAGGTGGCAGCGATGGTGTGCGAGCCGATGGCGAGAGCTGCGGTGGAGAACGATCCGGTGCCACCGGAAAGGGTCACGGTCGCCAGCGGCGCGCCATTGCCGGTCACCGTCACGGTGCCGGTGGGCGTGCCGGCGCTGCCGCTGGAGACGGTGACGGTGAAGGTCGCGGATTCGCCCGGCCTCGACGGGTTCGGCGTCGACGACAGGTTCGTGAAGGTTGCCGCCGGCGCGGGAGTGCAGGTAGCCGTGACGCTGGCGGTGCCGTAGCGGGTGTACCAGCGGATGTTGGTCGCGGCGCCGGGCGCCGTCGCCGTCAGGCTGCTCGAGCCCGCATTGAACTCCTGCTCCAGGCCACCGGAGCTGAACATCAGATAGATCCAGTCGGTCGAGCCGGTATAGTCGATCCGCACCTTGTCGCCCGTGGCGAAGGGCTGGGTCAGCAGGACGCCGTTGCTGTTGGCCGCGTTGAACGCACCGG
Organism: Pseudomonadota bacterium; assembly: GCA_020161695.1. Taxonomy (GTDB): domain Bacteria; phylum Pseudomonadota; class Alphaproteobacteria; order Rhizobiales; family Phreatobacteraceae; genus Phreatobacter. The sequence goes on from JAIUOO010000027.1 coordinate 58,965, forward strand.
CATTGACGGCAGCGCAGCCGGCCGAGATCGCATGGGCGGCGGTCGGCGCCGCCAGGCCGGCGATCACCGTGAGGATCAGGGCGCCGACAAGACGCAGCAGCGCCTGCGGAGCGAGCCAGGACCGGCGCGGCCGGGAGGATGCGGTGCTCCCGTCGCCGCCGCTGCGGCGACAGGACGAATGCGCTGTCGAGGAGATGTTCATGAATGATCCAGGAAGCCGGTAAGGGCCGCTTCCGCCTTGTGCTGCGATGGCGTGCGGGCGGAGGTTTTGGACACCGCTGCGTTGCCGGCGTCAGCGCGCCAGTCCCCGCTCCCAGTTCGTCGTTCCCCCACCCCGCGACCGTCATGGCAAGGCGCGGATGCATGCGTCAAATTCACGTTCTGCAAAATTCAATGACCATAGCGCATCACTGTAGGTAATTGATTTTACGCTGTATTTTGGAAATCCCAGAATGCCGGCGGAACAGCCGGCCTGCGCGGCGGTCGAGTGCCCCAACGTCATTTCGGCTCGGCTCCTGGCTTCCGCGAGCCGGCGCGAAGGAGTTCGAAATCGCGATTCGGATGAGCAGCGAATCTGCTTCAAGCAAGGCCTGCCGGCGACGACCCGAGGTCAGCCGCGTGGGGCGTTGCCCGGCGAACCGGCAGTCACGGCAAAGCGCGGCGCGAGAAGCCGAAGCTCCGAAGATCGAAATTTGACGAGAAGCGTCCGGCATCTGGCCAGACTTGATGGCGCTCCCTATGGGATTAACACCTGCGTTTCAGGGTGCCTCAAAGAGTCGCCAAGTGAGGCGAACAACGCATTGATATTGCTGGATTGTCAATTCCAGCCGTCTCGTTGTGCCTCAGGTAACAGCATGCTATCTCGCACCTAGAAGTGCCCTCAAAACTGCCCTTTGACCTGAGGCTAACCATGGCTCGCGGTATCAACCAGCTATCAGCCCGGACGGTCGCAAACCTCACGGATGAGGGGGCACATGCCGATGGCGGCGGGCTCTACTACGTCATCACGAAGACGGGCTCGCGCTCTTGGCAGTTCTGGCACGTTGTCGCCGGCAAGCGGTCCAAACAGGGGCTCGGTGGCTATCCTGACGTGTCGCTCGCCGACGCGCGCGCCAAGGCCGCGGCCCTGCGTGGTCGGCTGGCAGCCGGCGAGGACATAAGACCCTCGGCAACCAAGTCATCGGCTCCGACTTTCGGCGACATCGCTGAGGAGGTACTCGCCCGCAAGGTGTTTAAGTCCCCGATCCATCGCCGGCAGTGGGAACGAGCGCTGCGCGAGCTTGCCGGTGACCTGACGCCCCTCCCCGTCAATACCGTCACGCGCCGCCACGTCATGGACGTGCTATCCCCGCACTGGCAACGAGTGCCGGAGACGGCACAGAAGCTACGGGGCTGCATAGAGAAGGTATTGGCTCGCGCCACGGCCCTTGACCATCGCACCGGGAACAACCCCGCCGCGTGGAAGGACGGCCTCAAGGAGCTACTTGAGCCACAAGATAGCGCAAAACGGGGCCACTTTGCGTCCATGCGCTACCACGATGTCCCCGCGTTCATGACGAAGCTTGTCGGCAGGTCGGGTGGGGCTGCATTGGCCTTGGCAGTAACGATCTTGACCGCCTCCCGGCAGGGAGAAGTCAGTGGCATGGACTGGCGTGAGGTCGATCTTGATCGAGCGCTGTGGACAGTTCCGAAGGAACGAATGAAGGCGAAGCGGGAGCACCTCGTTCCTTTATCGGCGCAGGCCGTCGCAATGCTGCGCGCGCTGGCTCATCGTGACGGCTTGGTGTTCCCTAGCAGGGACGGAAGCCGGCTTTCGCAGATGAGTATCAGCATGGCAGCGCGCCGGGCCGTCGCTCCAAAGGGCGTCAGACCGGAGAACTATGCGTCCGGCTTTACCGTGCACGGTTTCAGATCGAGCTTTCGAGTTTGGTGCTCTGAAACGGGGAAGAACCGGGAGCTTGCCGAGCTATGCCTTGCGCATCAGATCGGCAACGCGGTCGAGCAGGCTTACAATCGAACCACCGTCATCGAGCAGCGGCGCGTGATCATGCAGGAATGGGCGGACTATGTGTTGCGCGATGTGCCTACGGCCGCCAGAATTACGTAATGCGACGTGAAATTTTCCTCGCCCTGACCATTGCTTGCGCCCAAATTGCGTCCGCGCGATCCGACACTCTTTACAGGTGCGAATTGCTAGATAGCGCCCATGTGAACGAGGCTGGCCGCTTCGAGCGCATCGCTACCTATGAGAACATGCGGGCTCAGATGAACCCGGTGCTGGTTGATACTTCCACTGGCGTTGTTAGGGTCGGGCGGCCTGCTACTATCTGGCGCTGGCGTGTTTTCCAGCGCGGAAACTCCGACATGTACTGGTATCTCGGGCGTCCTGACGCCGATCCGCAGGCTTTGGTCGTGTCCTACCTGCGCATCACACCTTGGACATCGCCACCGCTGATTTTCCTCTCAACCTCGACCGCTACATTCTCGGGCCAGTGCGTGGTTGAGTAGCTAGGTCGTGTGGACAAACCTGATCCAGCATCGGATCGTTGCGAGCTGGACGAAGCCAAGGAAGCTGGACGCGAGCTTGTCGTAGCGGGTCGCCACGCGGCGTGAGTGCTTGATCTTGTTGAAGAAC
>JAIUOO010000036.1 GCA_020161695.1 Pseudomonadota bacterium
GGAATCGCTGCCGCTGCGCGACGCCTTCTCGGTGCTGTTCTTCGTGTCGGACGGCATGCTGTTCAACCCGCTGAGCCTCATCACCGAGGCCTGGCCGATCCTGGCGACGCTGTTCATCATCGTGGTCGGCAAGTCGATCGCCGCCTTCCTGATTGTCGTCGCCTTCCGCTATCCGGCGGCGACAGCGCTGACGATTTCGGCCTCGCTGGCGCAGATCGGCGAGTTCTCGTTCATCCTCGCCGAGCTCGGCGTTCACCTGAAGCTGCTGCCGGAGCGGGCGCGCGACCTGATCCTCGCGGGTGCGCTTCTGTCGATCATGCTGAACCCGGCGGTCTTTGCCGGCGTCGACTGGCTGCGACGCTTCCTCGATGCCCGCGCGCCCGGGCCCGAACCCGCGACATCAGCCCCGCCCCCGGCTCCGGCCGATGGCGCGCCGCAACCCGCTCCCGCGCCGCCCGCCGTTCGGCCGGCCGGCGACGAGCCGCCAGCGGTCACGGCTCTGTCCGACCACACGATCCTCGTCGGTTTCGGCCGCGTCGGCAGCCTCGTCGGCGAGGCGCTGAAGGCCAGGGGCCTGCCCTTCCTCGTCATCGAGGATGCCGACCGGCCGCAGGCGAAGCTGCGCGACGGGCAGATCGAGACGATCGCCGGCAATGCCGCCAATGCCGACATCCTCCGGTGCGCCAATATCGCAGGCGCCCGGCGGCTGATCGTCGCCATTCCCAACGCGTTCGAGGCCGGGCACATCATAGAGATGGCAAAGGCGGCCAAGCCCGACCTGCCGATCATTGCCCGTGCCCATTCGGATGCCGAGGTCGATCACCTCACGGCGCTCGGCGCCGGCACCGTGATCATGGGCGAGCGCGAGATCGCGCGCGGCATCATCGACACGGTGGCTGCCGCCACCACCCTTCCCGCCACGGATCTCGTCCGGAACGGCGCCGCGAGCTGACGCGGCGCGCCGGCGGCCGGCCTATGCCCGCCGGAGGCTCCAGGGATAGGGCGCCGAGCCGTGGGGCATGCCGGTCAGCGTCCGGCGATAGGCCGTCTTGAGCGTGAACTGGCCGAGCGGCACGGTCGCCACCTCTTCCAGCGCCAGCCGCCCCAGTTCGCGCGCCGCCTTCTGCTGGCCGGCCTCGTCCGCCGCGAACAGCCATTCCTCCGTCAGCGCTTCCGCCCGGGGGCTGTCCCACCAGCCGAACCAGCCGCGCGCGCCCTGCCCCCGCACCAGCAGCGAGGTGGCGGGCGTGCCCCAGCCGGGCGCGGGGCCGGTGGTGTGGAAGATGCTCCAGCCGCCCTTGTCGGTCGGCTCGCGGCTGTTGCGGCGCTGGATGACCGTGCCCCAGTCGGTCTCGGCCAGTTCGACGTTCAGGCCGATCTTCTGGAGGATGTCGGCGCTGACCTGGCCGAGCGGGCCGATATCCGGGAAGTCGGTCGGGTTGATGATCACGACCTTCTCGCCGCCATAGCCGGAAGCCTTCAGCGCCTCGGCAGCCTTGGCGATCGACTGCGGCATGAGATCTTCCTGCTCGCCGGAATAATAGGCCGTGCCCCGCGGCCACAGGCTGCGGCACAGCTGCCAGGCCGAGGGGTCGTTGCCCTGCGAGCCGCGCATGTAGTCTTCCTGCATCGCCGCCATCCGGACGGCCTGACGCACCTTGATGTTGTTGAACGGCGCCTGGAGGTGGTTCAGCCGCATGATCGCGATGCGACCCGACGCGTCGATGACCTCGCGCACGACATCGCGCGAGCGGGCCAACAGCGGCTGCAGATCGGCCGGCGGGCGCTCCCACCAGTCGATCTCGCCGCGCACCAGCGCATTGGCCGCCGTCGAAGGATCGGGAATGATGTGCCACTCGATGCGCGGGAAATGCGCCACCTTGGCCCCGGCGCCACGGCTCGCGGCTTCAGAGCGCGGCACATAGTCGGCGAACTTCTCGTAGACGACGCGGCTGCCGGAATTGAACTCGCCCTGGACGAAGCGGTAGGGCCCGGAACCGATCATCTCCGTCACCTGACGGGTCGCCTCGGTCTTCGCATGGCGCTCGGGCATGATGAAGGCCGGTGTGTCGGGCTTGCCGAGCGCGTCGAGCAGCAGCGGGAAGGCCCGCTTGAGGCGGAGATCGAAGGTCCGGTCGTCGATGACCTGCCACCCCTCCACGACCCGGCCGACCAGCTGCCCGAAAGCGTCGCGCTGGGTCCAGCGCATGATGCTGGCGATGCAGTCGGCCGACCTGACGGCCTCGCCATCATGGAACTTCAGCCCGGCGCGCAGCTTGAACCGCCAGCGCAGGCCGTTGTCGAGAACCTCGTGGCTCTCGGCCATCTGCGGCTGCGGCTTGAAGTCCATGTCCGCGCCATAGAGCGTGTCATAGACGTAGTAACCGTGATTGTTGGTGACGGTGGCCGTCGTCCAGATCGGATCGAGCGAGGACAGGTTCGCCTGCGGAATGAAGCGCATGGTCGAGGCGCGCCAGTCCTGGGCCAGAGCCGGGGCCGCGATCAGCCCGGCGCCGGCCGCGGCGCCCTTCAGCAAAGTCCTGCGGTCCATGATCGAATTCCTTCCCTATTCCAGCTCCATCGTGCCGCCTTGCGACCGGAATGCAAGCGAGGCGGCGGTCAGTCGAAGCCCATGAAGCCGGGCATGGCGCTGATCGGCGACGCGGCCTTCAGCCTGGCGATGTCCGGCACCGGACGGCAGGTGCGCGCATCGCCCGCGAGCAGCTTTTCCAGCGCGGCGGCCACTGCCAGGACCTTCGCGTCGCCGCCGCGCGGCCCGACGATCTGCAGGCCGAAGGGCATGCCGTGCCGGTCGAGGCCGACGGGCAGCGAAATCGCGGGATGCCCGACGGTCGTCACCGCATAGGCATTGGCCAGCCAGTGGAAATAGGTGCGGGTCGGCATGCCGTCGATCTCGGCGGGATAGAGCTCCGACCAGGGCCTCGGGCTCAGCGTCACGGCGGGCGAGAGGATGACGTCGAAGCGCTCGAAGAAGCGTTGCCAGTTCTTGTAGAGCACCGTCTGCTGCTTCAGGGCGCGCGTCACGTCGAGGGCCGAATAGCGCAGCCCCTCCTCGACATTGGCCCGCACGTTCGGCCCGACCAGTTCCGGCGTGTCCCTGACCCGCTCGTACATGCCGGCCATGAAGGCCACCGCGCGCAGGACCTCGAAGGTTTCGTCCGTGCCCGCGCAGTCGGGCGTCGCCTCCTCGACCGCCGCGAAGGCATGACCGAACAGGCCGATCTTCTCGGCGAAGACCTCGCGAATATGTCGCTCCGTCGGCGTGAAGCCGAAATCCGGCGTCACCGCCACCCTGAGCGAGGCAAGATCAATGGCGTGCGGCGCCGCGAAGTCCCCTGACTGCCGCACCTGACGGCCGAAGATCGTGGTGGCCAGCGGGTCGCAGGCATCGTCCGACACCATGGTCGAGAGCAACAGGCAGAGGTCCGGCACGGTGCGCGCCATCGGGCCGAGCACGCTTAAGGGATTCCAGCCGAGCGGGCGCTTGTCGCTCGGCACCAGACCGGGCGAGGGCCGGAAGCCGACAATGCCGTTGAAGGCGGCGGGGTTGCGCAGCGAGCCGCCGGTGTCCGAGCCGGTGGCGATCGGCACCATGCCGGTCGCGAGAGCGACGCCCGAACCGCCCGACGAACCCGCGGCCGATTTCGCGGGATCGAACGGATTGCCGGTCGCGCCATAGACGGCATTGCGCGTATTGGCGCCGGCTCCCCATTCCGGCGTATTGGTCTTGCCCGCGACGATCGCCCCGGCCTCTCGCACCGCGCGGACGATCAGCTGGTCTTCCTCGGGAACGAAATCCCTGAAAATGACGCTGCCATAGGTCGTGCGCAGCCCCCTGGTGTTCTCCAGATCCTTGACGCCGACCGGCAGGCCGTGGAGCGGGCCGAGCGGATCGCCGCGCGCCGTCATCTCGTCGGCCGCCAGCGCAGCGCCGCGCGCCGCCGCATCGTCGCGCGCCACCATGCAGTTCACCGCGGGATCGACGGCATCCATGCGGGCGAGACAGCTGTCCAGCAGTTCCCGGGCCGACAGCTTTTTCGCGCCGATCAGGGCGCGGGCGTCGAGAGCGGAGAGGTCGCAGGGTTCCATGGCGGCTCGTTCGGCAGCGCGGTTCGTCGCGGCATTCTGGCGGCGCGCACCTGCCGCGGCAATGCATGGCTAGCCCGCCGGGCGCGGCATTGCCGGCCGTGGTCAGCGGAGCGGAGCCGGGCTAGGCTCGCGCCCCTTCCAAGGCCGCCCTTCCAGGGCCACCCGACGACGAGCAGAGCCATGCCGATCCTCGACCAGATTGCCAATATCCACCCCGAGATGACCGCCTGGCGGCACGACTTCCACACCCATCCGGAAGTCGGCTTCGAGGAGCAGCGCACCTCGGCCATCGTCGCCGAGAAGCTGGCGTCCTGGGGCTACGAGGTCCACCGCAATGTCGGCAAGACCGGCGTCGTCGGCCGCCTGAAGGTCGGCACGTCGGACCGCACGATCGGCCTGCGCTGCGACATGGACGCGCTGCCGATGCAGGAGGCGACGCAGCTTCCCTACCGCTCGAAGACCGAGAACCGCATGCATGCCTGCGGCCATGACGGCCACACCGCGAGCCTCCTTGGCGCGGCGCAGTACCTCGCCGAGACGAAGAATTTCGACGGCACCGTCAACCTGATCTTCCAGCCGGCCGAGGAAGGCGTCGGCGGCGCGCGCGCCATGCTGGCGGACGGGCTGTTCGAGCGGTTCCCCTGCGACGCCGTGTTCGGCTACCACAACACGCCGCGCCTCGCCGTCGGCAAGTTCTCGATCCGCCCCGGCCCGATGATGGCGGGCGGCGCCTTCTTCGACATCCGCATCGAGGGCAAGGGTTCGCACGGCGCCCATCCCGAACTCGGCATCGACCCGGTCCTGACCGCCTGCCACGTGGCGACCGCCATGCAGTCCATCGTCTCGCGCAACGTGCCGGCGGTCGATGGCGCGGTCATCTCGATCACCCGGATCGAGGGTGGCGACGCCTACAACGTCATCCCCAACGAGGCGCATCTGCGCGGCACGGCGCGCTGGTTCAAGCCGGAGGCGCTGGAGATCATCCGCACCAACATGAAGCGGATCGCGACCGGCGTCGCCACCGGCTTCGGCTGCCAGGCGGAGGTCGATTTCCGCGTCATCTTCGCGCCGCTGGTCAATACCGACGCCGAGACCGCCTTCATCGCCGATGTCGCCGCCGAGATCGCCGGCGAGGCGAACGTCAACCGCAACCGCGACCTGATCATGGCCTCGGAGGATTTCTCCTTCATGCTGGAGAAGGTGCCGGGCGCCTATATCAACATCGGCAACGGCGATTCCGCGCCGGTCCACAATCCCGCCTACGACTACAACGACAAGCTCCTGCCCTATGCCGCGACGCTCTATGCGCGGCTGGTCGAGAAGCGGCTCGCGGCGGCCTGAGGGCCGGAGCGCCGTCTCCGGCAGCAGGCGCCCCAATGCGAAAGGCCCGCCGCTCCTCACGGAGCGACGGGCCTGAACCGACCAGCGATCGTCAGATCACTGCTTGAAGTTCGTGTTGACCTTGTTGAAGGCGTTGAGCGTGTTGGTGCCCATGGTGTTGACCGCGACGATGACGACGGCGGCGATGCCGGCGGCGATCAGGCCGTACT
>JAIUOO010000028.1 GCA_020161695.1 Pseudomonadota bacterium
TGTCGGCGCCGACCAGTTCCGGCGGCATCTTCGCCATGATCTCTTCCGGCGTATGTGTGTGAATCCACTTCAGGGTCGCGACGATCGCATTCGCCAGCGCCTGCGTCTCCTTCGGGTGCGCCTCGATCCAGCTCGCCTTGGTATAGAGCGCGCCGCCCGGATATTCGCCGCCGAACACCTCCAGCGTATCGTGCTGGGTGCGCGTATCGCTGAGAATCTTGAGATCCTTGTTGCGGTTCTGCAGCACGGTCACCGCGGGATCGAGCAGCACCGCCGCCTGCACCTTGCCCTGCTCCATCGCCGCCACCGCCGTCGCGCCGAGGCCGACACCGACCACACCGACCGAGTTCGGATCGACGCCATTCTTCGACAGCAGATATTTCAGGAAGAAGTCGGTCGAGGAGCCCGGCGCGCTGACGCCCACGGCCTTGCCGGCGAGATCCTTCACCGACTTGATGTTGGCGGTTTCCTTCGGCGACACCACGAGCGCGAGGCCCGGATAGCGGTCATAGACCACGAATGCCTGCAGCGCCTGGTTCTTGGCGGCGAGGTTGACGCAGTGGTCGAAATAACCGGATACGACGTCGGCGCTGCCGCCGATCACCGCGGTCAGCGACTGCGAGCCACCCTTGAAATCGACCAGTTCGACATTGACGCCGGCCTTGTCGTATTCGCCGAGTTGCTTCGCCAGCACGGTCGGCAGGTAGCAGAGACAGGCGGCGCCGCCGATGGCGATCGTCACCTTGGATTGTGCCGCCGCGGCGCTGGTCATGCCCGCCACCACCGCCAGCGAGAGGGCCAGCCGGCGCATCAGGGTCTTCATGGGATATCCTCCACGCTTTTCGTTGCGCGCACGATACTGGAGCGGCCTCCCCGTGAGAAGGCTTGTTTGGAAGCCCCTGTTCATGCGTCCCGCGCGGGCATAGCGTTGGGACGTATGATCGTCATCCGGAAAGGAACGTCCATGCCGCCCCAAGGATCGAACAAAACGCCAAACACCGTGTCGAAACGCACGATGCTGCTGGCCGCCGCTCTGGCTTTTGCCGCCGGCTGCGGCGCCGCCCGTTTCCTGCCCACCGCGCTGGCTGCCGACGCCATCGCGCCGCAGATCATCAACGTCCCGAGCCTTGCCGGCGACGATCTCGGCCCGGCCTCGCCGACCGGCTTCCGCTCCAAGACCTTCGTGACGGCGGACGGCATGACGCTCTCGATCCAGGCCGGCAACGTGCCGAAGCATCTGCATCCGCAGACCAACGAGATTCAGTACATCGTCGAAGGGACCGGCAAGATCTGGTTCAACGACAAGGAAGTCGATGTGAAACCCGGCGACCTCATCATCATTCCGAAAGGCACCGCACACGGCGGCACCAAGCCGACCAGCGGCGTGTTCAAGGCGATCGCGATCAAAACGCCGCCGCAGCCGCCGAACGACACGACCCTGCTGCAATAGCAAACCGGCGGCTAGCCGCGGTTCTCGGCCGCGGTTGGCCGCCACACCAAAAGGCGCGTCTCCGCGAGCGTCACCACGGCGTCGATCACGATCACGAACGCAGCCAGCACGAACATGCCGGCGAACACGCCGGCGACGTCGAAGGTGCCTTCCGCCTGCTGGATCAGGTAGCCAAGACCGGCGGCGGCACCGAGATATTCGCCGACCACCGCGCCGACCACGGCGAAGCCGACGGAGGTGTGCAGCGAGGAGAACATCCACGATAGCGCCGACGGCCAGTAGACGTGGCGCATCAACTGCCGCTCGCTCATCCCGAGCATGCGCGCATTGGCGAGCACGGTCTGGCTCACTTCCTTGACGCCCTGATAGACGTTGAAGAAGACGATGAAGAACACCAGCGTCACGCCGAGCGCGACCTTGGACCAGATGCCGAGTCCGAGCCACAGCGTGAAGATCGGCGCCAGCACAACGCGTGGCAGCGCATTGGCCATCTTCACATAGGGATCGAACACCGCCGCGACCACCGGCTTGCGCGCGAACCAGAAGCCGACGAGCACGCCGCCGACCGAGCCGATCACGAAGGCCAGCGCGGATTCCGTGAGCGTCACCCACAGATGCTTCCAGATCGTCCCCTCGACAAACCATTTGACGATGCGCTGCGCGACATCGACCGGATTGGAGAAGAAGAACGGCGGCAGCAGCATCACGCCGAACACCGGATAGGTGCTCAACAGATGCCACAGCAGCAGGGCGACGACGCCGACCAGCACCTGCATCGCGGTGAGCGACACGCGGCTCATACATCACCTCCCGCGCCACCGCCGGTGCGGACATAACCCTTCATCACCTCGGTCTTGAGCTTGTCCCAGATTTCACGATGGATGTCATGGAACGCAGGATCGAGCTTGATCTCGGCGATGTCGCGCGGCCGCGCCAGCGGAATGCGCCAGTCGCCGATGATATGCGCCGCCGGCCCAGCCGACATGATGACGACGCGATCCGACAACGCGATCGCCTCTTCGAGATCGTGGGTGACGAACAGCACCGCCTTGCGGTCGGCGCTCCACAGGTCGAGCAACTGGTTGCCCATGATCTGCCGGGTCTGCGCGTCGAGCGGGCCGAATGGCTCGTCCATCAGCAGGATCTTCGGATCGCGGATCAGCACCTGCGCAAGACCGACGCGCTTGCGCTGCCCGCCGGACAGCATGTGCGGATAACGGTCGCCGAAATTGGCAAGTCCGACGCGGCCGAGCCAGTCGCGGGCGCGGCTGCGCGCCTCCGTCTGCGCGGTGCCGGCGATCTCCAGCCCGATCGCGACATTCTCCAGCGCGGTCTTCCAGGGAAACAGCGCATCGGCCTGGAACAGATAACCGGCCTGGCGGTTGAGCGCCGCAAGCCGCTCGCCGAAAATCCGTACGTCGCCGGTCGCCGGCGCCAGCAGCCCCGCCGCCGCATTGAGCAGCGTGGATTTGCCGCAGCCGGTCGGCCCGACGATGGCGACGAACTCGCCGTCCGCGACGTCCAGCGTCGCCTCGCTCACCGCGCGGTATTCACCGCCGCCGGCGAGACGAAACACGATATCGACGTGCTGAAGCGAAACCGCAGCAACCACTCGGACAATCCCCCACCCGGCGGCACCGGGCCACGGCAAACGTAACGGCTTGCCGCGCGAAAGCAATCAGCGGAAACAGTTCGGCCTCATGGTGAGGAGCGGCGTCATTGCCCTCGGGCAATGGCGACGCGTCTCGAACCATGAGGCCGGATAACGACGTTAATTCATCCTTCGAGACGCCCGCCGTCGCTTACGCTCCGGCAGGCTCCTCAGGATGATGTCGGAGATCAGTTCTTGGCCTTGTCCACCAGAGCGCCCTGCTTGATCCAGGGCATCATCTCGCGCAGCTTCTCGCCGACCTTCTCGACCGAGTGCTCGGCGAGCTTGGCGCGGGTCGCCTTGAACGAGGTCTGGTTGACCTTGTTCTCCAGCATCCAGTCGCGGGTGAACTTGCCCGACTGGATGTCGGTCAGCACGCGCTTCATCTCGGCCTTGGTCTCGGCGGTGATGATGCGCGGGCCGGTGACGTACTCGCCGTACTCGGCCGTGTTCGAGATCGAGTAGTTCATGTTGGCGATGCCGCCCTCGTAGATGAGGTCGACGATCAGCTTCACCTCGTGGAGGCACTCGAAATAGGCCATCTCCGGCGCGTAGCCGGCTTCGGTCAGCGTCTCGTAGCCGGCCTTGATCAGCTCGACCAGGCCGCCGCAGAGCACGACCTGCTCGCCGAACAGGTCGGTCTCGCACTCTTCCTTGAAGGTCGTCTCGATGATGCCGGCGCGGCCGCCGCCGTTTGCCGAGGCGTAGGAGAGGCCGAGGTCATGGGCATTGCCCGAGGCGTCCTGATGGATCGCGATGAGGGTCGGCACGCCGCCGCCGCGCTGATATTCCGAGCGAACGGTGTGGCCGGGGCCCTTGGGGGCGACCATCAGCACGTCGAGATCCTTGCGGGCCTCGATCAGGTTGAAGTGCACGTTGAGGCCGTGGGCGAACATGATCGCCGCGCCGTTCTTCATGTTGGCGTGCAGGTCGTCGCGGTAGATGTCGGCCTGCAGCTCGTCCGGGGTGAGCATCATCATGATGTCGCAGACCTTGGCGGCCTCCGCCGGGGTCATGACGGTGAAGCCGGCGGCCTCGGCCTTGGCGCGGGTGGCGGAACCCGCCTTCAGCGCGATGACCACGTCCTTGACGCCGGAGTCGCGCAGGTTCTGCGCGTGGGCATGGCCCTGGCTGCCGTAGCCGACGATGCAGACCTTCTTCGACTTGATCAGGTTCAGATCGGCGTCGCGATCGTAATAGACACGCATGGGATGGTTCCTTCCTTGGCTTCGCGTTGTCGGGGTTTGGTAGGCGTTGTCAGGCAGTGGCCGGCGCGGGGGCCGCCCGGCCGTAGAGGGTGAGGAACTGATCGGTCGCAGCGGCCGCATCGCGCGCGATCTCGGCCTTGCCAAGCTTCAGCTTGTCCCCGAGCAGCAGGCGGATCTGCACGTCGCGGCCGGCAAGGCCGAAAAAGGTGCGGAACGCCGCTTCGGTATCGTCGAAAGCAAGCAGGCCGGCAGCGCGCCCTTCTTCCAGCACGGGCTTCAACCGGTCGCCGATGGCGAAGCGGCCGTTATCGAGCACGATCTGGCCGAGATTGCTCTGCTTCGACGCCGCGTGAGCGATCGCCACGCGGTTGAGCGCGATCGACGTGGCGCTGGAAATGACCGACAGCCAGTTCGCAGCGAAATCGCTGAGACTGTCCCTCAGGCTAGAGGCATCGAGCTTCTGCCGGTCGTAGCTGCCGGCGCGCACGCGGGATGCCTGCCATTGCACCGCCGCGGTCAGGAGGCCGTCGCGGTCGCCGAACCACTTGTAGAGCGTTTCCTTCGAGCAGCTCGCCTGCCGGGCGACGGCCGTCATGGTGAGCTGGCCGCCCTTCTCCTGCAGCAGCGTCAGCACCGCGTCGAGAACCGCCGCCTGGCGGGCGGTGGGCTCTGCCGGATCGGCGCCCGAAGGCTCGGAAGCAGGGGTCTTGGCGGCTGAAGTCATGGGTGTCGACAGGCGGGAACGAGCCGTACCGTACGTTACGGTTCGGTTATCTAGCCCAGCGCGATCCCGCGCGCAAGCGGGACTTCGGGCATGCCGACGATTGCCATCGCCGGCTCATCCGTCACCCGCCGCACGCCTTCTGGTACAGCCTGACCGTCTCGGCCATGCCGTAGGTGAGCGCATCGGCCGTCAGCGCATGGCCGATCGACACTTCCGCGATAGCAGGCGCGCGGGCGATGAGGGCCGGCAGGTTGTCGAGCGTCAGATCGTGGCCGGCATTGACGGCGAGCCCCGCCGCAACCGCCGCGTCCGTCGTCGCGGCGAGCTTGGCGAGTTCGGCCTGCGCCTTGTCGGGGTCGGATGAGCCGCCATAGGGGCCGGTATAGAGCTCGATCCGGTCGGCCCCGGTCGCCCTGGCGCCGGCCACCAGCGCCGGGTCGGGATCGAGGAACAGCGAGACGCGGAAGCCCGCCTGCTTCAGCCGCTTGTTCACCCGCGTCAGCAGGTCGCCGTCCTTCGCCACGTCCCAGCCGTGGTCCGAGGTCGCCTGCGCCGGATCGTCCGGCACCAGCGTCACCTGGTCGGGCTTCGCCTCCTCGCAGAGCGCCAGGAAGCGCTCGTCCGGATAGCCCTCGATGTTGAATTCCGCCTTCGGGAACTCGTTGCGGATCATCGCCACCAGCGCGAACACGTCGCCGCGCCGGATATGCCGCTCGTCCGGCCGCGGATGGACCGTGATCCCCGCCGCGCCCGCCTGCAGCGCGATGCGGGCAAGGCCCACCACGCTCGGCCAGGGCAGGTTGCGCCGGTTGCGCAGCTGGGCGATCGCGTTGACGTTGACGGAGAGATGCGTCGGCATGGGGTCGGCCTTTAGGTCGCTGCGGGCGCCCGGTTTCGGGTGGGTCGCATTCCCTTCACGCGAACCGGTATCCGGTTCGCTTGAGAATGCTCCCATTCAGCGTCCCTGCGCGCCGTCCGGCAAGGCCGCTTCCAGCATGCCTTCCGCGCCACGGCTCATGGCCGCGATGCCGGTGCGCGACACCTCGACGAGGCCGACCACGCCCATCAGGCGGATGAAGCGCTCGACCTCCTCGGTCGTGCCGGTCAGCTCGAACACGAAGGAATTGAGCGTCGCGTCCAGCGTCCGCGCGCCGAAGGCGCCGGCGAGCCTGAGCGCCTCGACGCGGGCGTCGCCCTTGCCGCGCACCTTGACGAGGCAGAGTTCGCGCTCCAGCGCCTCGCCCTGCACCGTGAGATCGACCACGCGATGCACCGGCACCAGCCGGTCGAGCTGCGTCTTGATCTGCTCGATGGTCTTCTCGGTGCCGGTAGTGACGATGGTGATGCGCGAGACGTGCTTCTCGTGCTCGGTCTCCGAGACCGTCAGGCTCTCGATATTGTAGCCGCGGCCGGAGAACATGCCCGCGATGCGGGCTAGAACCCCCGGTTCGTTGTCGACCAGCACCGCCAATGTGTGGCGGCGGGTCGGCGGCTGGGCGTCGGACAGGAAGTAGGCGGACTGGGACTGGGTCATCGGTCTGTTCGTTCTGGTGTTACGCGGCCGCGCGGGCGTCGGGAGAGGGCGGGAGCAGGCTCGATACCGGCGCGTCGGCCAGCGCGATCTCGACGGCCGCGGCGACATGCTCCTCGGTCGTGTCGATGGCCGGCTCCGGCATGTCCGCCTGGGAGAGAAGCAGGCCGATCTCGGTACAGCCGAGAATGACGCTGTCGATGCCGTCGGCGCGCGCTGCATCGATGACCGCGAGATAGGCGGCCTTCGAGGCGGGGCTGATCACGCCGCGGCAGAGCTCCTCGTAGATAATGCGGTGAACCTCCGCGCGGCCCGCCGCATCCGGCACCACGGCGGCGATGCCATGGGCGGCCAGCCGGTCGCGGTAGAAGCCGTCCTCCATGGTGAAGCGGGTCGCCAGCAGCAGCGGCCGCCGGCAGCCGCGCGCCTTCAGCGCCGCCGCCGTCACGTCGACGATATTGACGAGCGGCAGGCCGGAGGCGGCCTCGATGCCGCCCGCCACCTTGTGCATCGTGTTGGTCGCGAGCACGAGCACTTCCGATCCGGCGCGCGCGAGGTCCGCGCCGAGCCGGTCCATGGCCCGGCCGGCCTCCTCCCATTCGCCCGCCGCCTGCATGGCGGCGATGCCGGCGAAATCGACCGAATGGACGATCGCCTTCGCCGAATGCAGTCCGCCGAGACGGTCGCGCACGAGCTCGTTCAGCCGGCGGTAATAGACCGCCGTCGATTCCCAGCTCATGCCGCCGATGACGCCGATCGTGCGCATGTCACACCAGCTGCTTGCGTTAGACCAACTGCTTGCCCTTGGCGTCGATGATCTCGCCGGTATCGCCTTCGAAGTCCGGCAGGATCATCTCGTTATGCGCCTTGCCCGAGGGGATCATCGGGAAGCAGTTCTCTTCCTTCGCCACCAGGCAGTCGAAGATCACCGGGCCCGGATAGTCGATCATCTCCATGATCGCGGCATCCAGTTTCGCCGGATCGTCGCAGCGGATGCCCTTGGCGTGATAGGCCTCGGCGAGCTTGACGAAGTCCGGCAGCGCCGCCGAATAGCTCTCCGAATAGCGCCCGCCATGCAGCAGCTCCTGCCACTGGCGCACCATGCCCATGTACTCGTTGTTGAGGATGAAGATCTTGATCGGCAGGCGATACTGCGCCGCCGTGGACATCTCCTGCATGTTCATCAGCACCGAGGCCTCGCCCGCGACGCAGACGACGAGGTCCTTCGGATGGGCGAGCTGCACGCCCACCGCCGCCGGCAGGCCGTAGCCCATGGTCCCGAGGCCGCCGGAGGTCATCCAGCGGTTCGGCTCGTCGAAATGCAGATATTGCGCGGCCCACATCTGGTGCTGGCCGACTTCCGTGGTGATGAAGCGCTTGCGGCCTTGGGTCAGCGCCTCCAGCCGCTCGAGGGCATATTGCGGCTTGATGACGTCCGTGGCGTTCCGGTAGGCAAGCGACTTGCGGGCGCGCCAGCCGTCGATCTGCAGCCACCAGGCCTTCTGCGCGGGCTTGTCGACCTCGCCGGCCACGTCCTTCCACAGCCGCACCATGTCTTCCAGCACGTGGGCGCAGTCGCCGACGATGCCGAGATCGACCTTGACGTTCTTGTTGATCGACGAGGGGTCGATGTCGATGTGGATCTTCTTCGAGCCCGGCGAGAAGGCGTCGATCCGGCCGGTGATGCGGTCGTCGAAGCGCGCACCGATATTCACCATGAGGTCGCAGCCGTGCATGGCGAGGTTGGCCTCGTAGGTGCCGTGCATGCCGAGCATGCCCAGCCACTGCGGGTCGTTGGCGGGATAGGCGCCGAGGCCCATCAGCGTCGAGGTGATCGGATAGCCGGTGGCGCGCACCAGCTCGCGCAGCAGCGCCGCCGCGTGCGGGCCGGAATTGATCACGCCGCCGCCGGTATAGAAGACCGGGCGCTTGGCCTTGGCGATCATCTCGACCGCCGTCTTGATCTTGCCGAGGTCGCCCTTGATCTGCGGGCGATAGGTCTTGTGCTGGTTGTCGCGCGGCTTCTCGTATTTGCCGGATTTGAACTGGATGTCCTTGGGGATGTCGATGACCACCGGGCCGGGCCGGCCGTTCTGCGCGACATAGAAGGCCTCGTGCAGCACGCGCGGCAGATCCTCGATGCTCTTCACGAGATAATTGTGCTTGGTGCAGTGGCGCGTGATGCCGACCGTATCAGCCTCCTGGAAGGCGTCCGAGCCGATCAGGTGCGTCGGCACCTGCCCGGTGAAGCAGACGATCGGGATGGAATCCAGCAGCGCGTCGGTGAGGCCGGTCACCGCATTGGTCGCGCCGGGGCCGGAGGTGACCAGCACCACGCCGACCTTGCCGGAGGAGCGCGCATAGCCCTCGGCCGCATGCACCGCGCCCTGCTCGTGGCGGACGAGGACGTGCTTCACGGAGTCCTGCTGGAACAGCGCGTCGTAGATCGGCAGCACGGCGCCGCCGGGATAGCCGAAGAGGGTGCTGACGCCCTGGTCGATCAGGGCCTGGATCACCATTTCGGCGCCGGTCATCTCGCGGGACATGGTCGTTTTCCTAGGAAGGGGCTGTAGCGGGTCTGTAAGTCTGAAGGGTCGTTCCGGGCAACAAAAAAGGCCCCGTGAGGGACCTTGCTTTGAGCGCCACCGTTCGGCCGCCGTGTGATGTCTCACACGTCCGTCGATGGCGCCCCGGATACAATAAGGATGAAACGCACGGCGTGCGGCTCCGATTGAAAGAGGCGCGGACCATAGGGGAGGGGGAGGAGGGGTGTCAATGGGGAGGTTGTTTGAGGTCAGCTCTGCCGGCAGGCGGGTAGATCCCTTTGTCGTGTGGTCGCGCTTCCCGGACGAACCGGTCCGCCGCTCCGGCTCGTCGCCCCGTGATTGACTTCCGGTGGGGCCGACGATAGACGCGGCGCCATCTGTAGAAGGAGATTTATGCGCAGAGGCTGAGTTTTGAACCGCGTTTCGCGGCCTCGTCGCCGGCTCGTGGAGCCGTGCGTTTCTGCGCATATCCAACACTACGGTACATCGTGAACAATCCGGACATTTCGATCCGAGCCTACCAGGCATCGGACCTTCGCACCCTGTCGGCCATCTGGCTCGACGCGTCCCTGCATGCCCATCCCTTCCTCGGCGAGGCGCGCCTGCGCGCGCAGCAGGAAATGGTGGAGCGCACCTACCTGCCCGATTCCGAAACATGGGTGGCCGTCCGCGACGGCGAGCCCATCGGCTTCATCGGGCTGATCGGCGCGTTCATCGGCGCGCTGTTTGTCGCGCCGGACGTGCAGGGCGCGGGCATCGGCCGCCTGCTGATCGCCCACGCCGCCGCGCTGAAGGGCGAACTCGCGCTCGACGTCTATGCCGCCAATGACGGCGCCCGCGCGTTCTACGGGCGGCTCGGTTTCGCCGAGATAAGCCGCAGTGCCGCCGACGGCGAAGGGCTGCCCTTCGCGGTGGTCCACATGCGCCTGACGCGCTGACCCTCCCGGCGAGGGCGGCAACCCTCGCCTGCCAGCACTCTCATTCGGGACGCCGCCCGTGAGTTTGTTCTCGCGGTGCGCGGCGAAGCAGGATCATGAACATTTCGAAGGCCGAGCGCCGGGCGCTCGACATGCTGTCGATGGGCGGCAGAATAATGCTCGAAAGAGACAGCCGGAACCGGCCGGTTGCGGCCGGTTTCATCAGCCGGGAGGGCTGGTTTCTCGAAGGCCCGGGCCTTCGGGAATTTCAGTCGCTGCGTGCGAAGCGGCTGATCGTGTCGCGCGATGGTGGCGACTATGCCATTTCGCGCGACGGCGCGCGCAGCCTGCAAAAGTCGCGGCAGGCGGCCAGAAGGTCCGGTGCCGGGTAGGGCGGGGGCGCGGGGGGCCTACCTCACGCCCTTCGCAAATCCCGCGACCACCCCCACCACCCGTCCGTCATTCCCCGCGAAGCCATGATACCCGCCGGCCTGGCAGGGATCGCCCCGGGCCGTCCCGCCGTCGATCCAGACCACCCGCACCCGCGCGCCGCCCCATGCCTTGAACGGCTCGACGCCGGAGGGCGGCGTCACGTGGCAGGCGTCGCGGCGGTGATGCACGATGAGCGTCGCGGGCAGCGCGCCGGCTGAGCCGATCTGGCCGCGCACCTGATCGAGGAAGCCGGCTGATATGGCGATGCCGTTCGGCCGCGCGGCCAGCGCCTCGGCGATCCTGAGCGAGCCCCGGCTGGTGGCGGCCACCGTCACCGGCCGGTTGAACCGCTGCCGGAGATAGGCCACGGCCGAGGCGATCGACACACCGCTGTCGACCACCAGCGAGGCGACGCCCGCCGAGGCATAGGCCGCCCTGGTCCGCACCAGCTGGTTGCCGCGCAGGGCCGAGAAGCTGCCGTCGGCGCGGATGCCCAGATGGCCGTTGCCGCCGGGGATGAGCACGATTGTCGCGCGGGGGGCGCGCGGCGCATTCAGGAGGCCATAGCCGCCGGAGAGCTGCACGGCCTCGTCGGCAAGCGCCGCCGTGGCGGAGAGGATCATGGCGATCAGGACGACGATGACAGGCCTCATGCGATCCTCCCGTTTCAGTGGGAGCGGATCATGCCGGAAACGTTCGGCAGATGCAAGAGTTATTTCCTATTGTGGGATCATATGCCAAGCTTCGCAGGCTCTACCTGGAGTCTCTAACCTCACCACGTCATGCCCGGCCTTGTGCCGGGTATCCACGACTTTCCTTTGTCGGTCGAGTTCAAGTCGTGGATGGCCGGCATAGCCGAGGCAAAGCCTTGGCGTTCAAGTGAAAGAACGGCGACCAAAGGTCGCCTATGGCCCGGCCATGACGGAAAGGGTGCGTCTTTCAATCAGCGCCGATGTCCAGCCAAGACGCGAGAGAGCGCCTTTCAATCAGTGCCGATGGCCGGCCATGACGACAAGCTTCGGCTCTTCAATCAGCAACGAAGCCTCTCACCCCGCGACCAGCCTTGCCCGTCCTCGCCGCTCCGCCGCCGGCTCCGGCGCGTCCAGCCGGAACACCGCGTCCGCCAGCCGGCGGTCGGCCTCCACCGTCAGCTCAGCCTTCTGGTTCGGCAGCAGCACCGCGACATCCTCCACCCCGAGGTCGGCGAGTTGGTAGGGCGTGCCGCCGCCATATTCGAGATGCCCCCGGCCGATAATGCCGACGACCAGCTTGGCGGTGCCGGCCTCCAGCGCCCTGGCGATGTTGCAGGCAAAGGCCCGGTCCCAGGTCTGCTGCGCCCTGACGAAGCGGTCCCAGCCGGGGTCCTCGGGGCTTTGCAGCGGGCCGGACTGGCCGGGGGCGCGGTTTGCCGCGCCGGTCAGCTCGAACAGGTAGCGCCGGTAGGCCGGCGTCGCCGGGGCGGAGGGCGTCAGGCCGTCGCGCTCGTCCTCCGGGATCGCGTCCCAGCCCTCCTTGCCGACGCGGGTGACGAGCGGGCGGTGGCAGTTCAGCGCCAGCATCGGCACCTTGTGCTGCCGGCAATAGTGGAAGATCGGCAGGTAGATCTCGGGCGGAAAGCCCCAGACGGCGTCCCACTCGCTCTCGACGATGAAATCGGCGGTGGAGAGCGCCCCCGCCACCCAGCGGTCGAGCACCGGCTGAAGCCGGCGCGGGAACATTTCGAAGCCGACGGCGATGTCAGGCTCCAGTCCGTGCAGATGGGCGACGACATGGGCCTGCCAGCGGTGGATTTCGGCGGTGTCGTGGGTCTCGCCGAGGAGCACGGCGCGCTTGCCTGCCATGGCGGCCATCAGCGCCCGCTGGTCGAGGCGGGCGCCGGTGGTGGGGTCGAGCCAGGTCGCCCGGTCATGGGCAACGGGGCGTGCGGGAATAGCGGCCTTGAAGGCGTCTGTCGGCATCGGTCGATCCTCGTGGGGGGATGCGATGCCGGAAGCGGCGGCGGGCCTCGCGCGGCTCCTGTCTAGCGTGGAATGAGCAGGCGGGACAGCCATGGCTGCCCCGCTTGCCCGCGTCACTCAGCCGGCGCGGCGGCCTGCTGGTGCGGCCGGAACAGACGGCCCTTCTCGGCGAACAGCACCATGACGAGCGCCGCCGCGCCGCAGACGGCGAAGCCGATGACGGTGGGCGTCGCCGTGCCGTCGAAATGCTGGCCGATGAAGAAGCCGATCAGTGCGCCGCCCACGGTGGAGACGAAACCCTGCACCGAGGACGCCGTGCCGGCCACATGGCCGAGCGGGTCCATGGCCATGGCGCCGAAATTCGACGCGACCAGGCCGAAGCAGAACATGCCGGCCGCCTGCAGCACCGCGAACACCCACATGGTCTCGTGGCCGGTCAGCGCGAAGCCGGCATGGACCAGCGTCACGCCGATATAGGCGAGAAGCGCGCTGTGCGAGACCCGGCGCATGCCGAAGCGCTCGACGATGCGCGAGTTGAGGAACGAGGCGAGCGCCATGAACAGCGCGATGCCCGCGAAGACGATGGTGAACAGGTCCGGCGCCTTGAACACGTCGACGAAGATCTGCTGGGCCGCGTTGATGAAGCCGAACAGCCCGCCGATCATGAAGGTCATCGCGAAGGTGTAGCCGATGGCGAGCCGGTTGGTCAGGCAGGCGCGGAACGCCGCGAGCACCGGTCCGGCCTCGATCGGCACGCGGTCTTGCGGGTGCAGCGTCTCGGGCAGGTGGCGCGCGGCGATCAGGCCCACCACCACGCCGAACACACCGAGCAGGCCGAAGATCCAGCGCCAGGGCGCGAACAGCACGATGACCTGCCCGATCGACGGCGCGAGGATCGGCACTGCGAGGAAGACGATGAAGGCGAGCGACATGACGCGCGCCATCTGGCGGCCCGAATAGGTGTCGCGCACGATGGAGACGGCGAGCACGCGCGTGCCGGCCGCGCCGACGCCCTGCAGCACGCGGGCGGCCATCATCTGGTCGAACGTGGTGGCCATCGCCGCCGCGAAGCCGGCCAGCGCGTAGATGACGAGGCAGACGAGCAGCACCGGCCGCCGGCCGTAGCGGTCGGCGAGCGTGCCGTAGACGATCTGCGCCGCGCCGAAGCCGAGCAGATAGGCGGTGACGATCCACTGCCGGTCGTTCGGCTCGGTGATGCCGAGCGCCGCGCCGATCTCGGGCAGGGCCGGCAGCATGGCGTCGATGGCCAGCGCGTTGGTCGCCATCAGGGCGGCGATCAGCGCGACGAAAGAGCGGAAGCCGAGCCCGGCGCGGTCGCGCGCGGCGGGCTCCGAGAGGGAGGTCATGACGTGATCCGGATCGGGTGCGCCTGCAGCTCTCGCCGCGTGCAGTGCAACATGAAGGCCGGACCATAGCCGCCGTGGGCCTGAGGGGAAAGGCGCAAGTGCGAAGGGCAGGGTTTCGCTGAGCGGCCTGCTGGCCGCGGCCTCGCGGGTTGCACCTTTCCGGTTCGGCCCTGCACTCTATGTGCAACGGCGATTTGGACCGGCGGCGGATGCCTGCCGGCCCCAACGAAGACGACCGCATTCTCAGGAGGACATTCGATCATGATTTCACGCCGCACGACCCTCGCCGCCCTCGGCGGCGCGCTTGCCGCGCCGGCTCTCCGCACGGCCTCCGCGCAGAGCACCTGGCCGAACCGGCCGATCCGCATGATCGTGCCCTTCCCGCCGGGCGGCTCGACCGACGTGCTCGCCCGCGTCATCGGCGAGTACCTGTCGAAGGAGATCGGCCAGACCGTGGTGATCGAGAACCGCCCGGGCTCCGCCGGCAATGTCGGCGTCAACGCCATCGCCCGCGCCGAGCCCGACGGCTACACGATCGGCGTCTCGACCATCGGCCCGCTCTCGGCCCATATCGAGCTCTACCGCACGCTGCCCTTCGACCCGCGCACCGACTTCACCTATATCGCGGACATCTACGAGATCCCCAACGTGCTGGTGGTCAATCCGTCGAACCCGGTGAAGACCGTGCAGGAGTTCATCGCCTGGGCCAAGGAGAAGGGGCCGGGCAAGGTTTCCTACGGCACGCCGGGCCTCGGCACGACCGCGCATCTCTCCACCGAGTTCCTGTCGCGCAAGGTCGGGCTCCAGCTTCTCCACGTGCCCTACCGCACGGGCGCCGTGGCGGTGCAGGACCTCATTGCCGGCCGCATCGACTTCATGTTCGACAACCTGCCGACCATTACGGGCCAGATTCAGGGCGGCACGATCAAGCCGATTGCCGTCTCCACCGCCCGCCGCTGGGGCGGCCTGCCCAACGTGCCGACCATGATCGAGGGCGGCGTGCCCGATTTCGACGTCACCTCCTGGTCCGGCATGCTGGCGCCCAAGGGCCTGCCGGCCGACATCACCAAGCGGCTGGTCGATGCCCACATCAAGATCGGGCAGGACCCGGCCTTCGTGAAGCGCTTCGAGGAGATGGGCGCGACCTCCACCATGAAGGGTCCGGAGGCGCTTCAGGCCCGCATGGCGACGGAAATCCCGCGCTGGGCGGAGGTCGTCAAGGCGTCCGGCGCCAAGGTCGACTGACGCTCCGCCGCGCGAGGCCACGTCGGGAGGGCGGTTGCCGCTCTCCCGACCGGACGGCTTGCGCCTCCAATTGAAATGCCATTTCATTCCGGGCAACGAGAACACGCCCAGAGGAACCGTCCATGTCGTCCATCAGCCGCCGCGCCGTGCTCGCCAGCACGGGGGCGATCGCCGCAGCCTCGATCCTGCCGGCCCGCGCGCAGTCCGACTTTCCCTCCAAGCGCGTCACGCTGATCGTGCCGTTCCCGCCCGGCGGGCCGGTGGACCTCACGGCGCGCCAGATCGGCCAGAAGATCTCCGAATACTGGAACCAGCCGGTCATCATCGAGAACCGCCCCGGCGCGGATGCCGTCATCGGCGCGCAGGCCGTCCAGCGCGCCGAGCCCGATGGTCATACGCTGCTGATCTGCGCCATCCACCACTCGGTCCATCCGAGCCTCAAGGCGAGCCTGCCCTACAATTTTCTTGAGGATTTCGTGCCGGTCAGCGGCGCGGGCATCTTCCCGATCATCGTCTGCGCCCATCCCTCGCTGCCGGTGAGCAACATCAAGGAGCTCATCGCCTATGCGAAGGCCAATCCCGGCAAGCTCTCCTACGGCTCGGCCGGCGTCGGCGGCGGCACGCATCTGTCGGGCGAACTGTTCAAGAGCATGACCGGCACGGACATGCTGCACGTCGCCCATCGCGGCAGCGCGCCGGCCATGAACAGCCTCCTTGGCAACCACGTGCAGCTGATGTTCTCGGATGGGCCGACCGCCGTGCCGCAGGTCGAGGCGAAGACCGTCAAGGCGCTCGGCATCAGCCCCTCGCGGCTGTCGCTGCTGCCGGACATCCCGACCATGGAGGAGGCGGGCCTGCCCGGCTATTCCGCCCATTCCTGGTCGGGCGTCGTCGCGCCGAAGGGAACGCCCGCTGCCATTGTCGCGAAGATCAACGCCGCCATGGTCCGCGCGCTGAAGGAGCCGGACACCGTCGACCGTTTCGCCAAGTTCGGCGCCCAGCCCGCCGTGCAGACGCCGGCCGAGTTCGGCCAGTTCCTCAAGACCGAGACGGAGAAATGGGCAAGGGTCATCCGCGAGGCTAACATCCCGACCCAGCAATGAGCCGGGTGGCCGGCTCTGCAAGGGAGCCGGCCATGGCCCAAGTCAGCGGCAAGACCACCATCGCCACCACGACGCTGCCGACGGGCGAGGCCATTCCCGTCCTCGGCCAGGGCACATGGACCATCGCCGACAGGCCGGCGCGCCGCGCCGAGGCGATCCGCGCGCTGCAGGCAGGCATCGACAGCGGCATGACGCTGGTCGACACGGCCGAGATGTATGGCGACGGTGCCTCCGAGGAACTGGTCGGCGAGGCGCTGAATGGGCGGCGCGACGCGGCCTTCATCGTCACCAAGGTCTATCCGCACAATGCCGGCGCGCGCAGCGCCGTCGAGGCCTGCGAGCGCTCGCTCCGCCGGCTCGGCACCGACCGCATCGACCTCTACCTGCTGCACTGGCGCGGCTCTATCCCGCTCGCCGAGACGGTCGGCGCTTTCCAGCGGCTGAAAGCCGAGGGCAAGCTCCGCCACTGGGGCGTCTCGAATTTCGATGTCGACGACATGGAGGAACTGCTGGCGGTCGATGGCGGCGCCGGGGTCGCGGCCAATCAGGTGCTCTACAATTGCGGCCGGCGCGGCATCGAGTTCGACCTGTTGGGGTGGCAGGCGAAGCGCGGCATTCCGGTCATGGCCTATTCGCCCATCGAACAGGGCCGGCTGCCGAAACATGCCGCGCTCGTGGCCATCGCCGCCCGCCATCCCGGCGCGACGCCGGCGCAGGTGGCGCTGGCATGGACGCTGCGCGGCGGCCATGTCTGCGCCATTCCGCAGATGGGCTCGCCCGCGCATATCGAGGAGAACCGGCCGGCGGCCGCCCTGGCGCTGACCGCTGATGACCTCGCCGAGATCGACCAGGCCTTCCCGCCGCCGCGAGCGAAGCGTTCGCTGGCCATGCTGTAGGCGGCCTCCGGGGCTCAATAGCCTCGGCTGTGATGCTCCGTCCGTCATCCCCGGCGGACCGAGCGAAGCGAGGGCCGGGAAGGGGATCCAGGGGTGACAGTGGTGCCCCTCAATCCGATGCGCCCGGCACACCGGAGACGATGAAGCAGAGCGTCATGGTCTCCCCTCTACTCGCGTGAGCGAGGCGAGGGGCGGGTGGAACATTCCTGCCCTCTCCAACCGCCCGCAACTCCCTGCAACCCGGCGCAATGCCGCCGGCCGCCATTCTCCCGCACAAGGGTCTGCGAGGACGCCGATGGCCGGCGCCCACCTGACAAGGGAGATCAGCATGTCCATCTCGAAGTCGCTCAAGATTGCCGCCGTCGCGCTCGCCCTCGCCGGTGGCGCCGCCGCCACCGCTGAGGCCCGTGACGGCTACCAGCGCTGGTTCGACGTGGTGAACACCTCCGGCAGCGTCGCCATCCACAGCGTCTATGCCACCCACCGCGACGACCGCTCGTTCGGCCGCGACCTGCTCGGCGACTCCATGGTCGCGCCGCGCTCCTCGCTGCGCGTCCAGCCGGACTTCCATTCCGGCTACTGCATCTTCGACGTCCGCGTCCGCTACGAGAACGGCGCGCAGGTCACCCGCTGGGGCGTCAATCTCTGCCAGGCGACCGCCGTCATCGTGAACCCGAACGGCGCGATCCAGGTTCGCTGAGCCGCATTCCATGGAAGTGGAGCAGGCGCGCGATCCCCCTGGTCGCAACCTGTTCCGGAAGGCGGCGGCGCGCCGTTGGGTCCGGCGCGCCGCTCGCCTCGCAAGAGCCCCTCGGCTAGAAATGGCCGGGGGGCTTTCCATGTCCGACAGCAATGATCTCGCCGGCCTCGTGGCGGCCGTCCATGCCGATGTCGCGGGCCGCATCGGCGAGGGCCGCGTCGCCGACTACATCCCGGCTCTCGCCAAGGTCGATCCGAAGCAATTCGGCATTGCGATCATTACCTGCGAAGGCGAGACCGCTGCGGCGGGCGATGCCGGCACCGCCTTCTCGATCCAGAGCGTGTCGAAGGTCTTCACGCTCACCATGGTGCTGGAGAGGCTCGGCGAGAAACTGTGGGAGCGGCTCGGCCGCGAACCCTCCGGCTCCGCCTTCAATTCCATCGTCCAGCTCGAGCAGGAGCGCGGCGTGCCGCGCAATCCCTTCATCAATGCCGGCGCGCTGGTGACGACCGACGTGCTGATGGCAGGCCGGTCGCCGCGCATCGTCATCGACGAGATTCTCGGATTCCTGCGCGAGCGGACCGACGACGGCAGCATCGCCTTCGACGCGGAAGTGGCGCGCTCGGAGGCCGAGACCGGCTTCCGCAACCGCAGCCTTGCCAATTTCATCCGCGCCTTCCGCAATCTCGCCCATCCCGTGGACGACGTGCTCGACGTCTACTTCCACCAATGCGCCATCGCCATGACCTGCCGCCAGCTGGCGCGAGCCGGTCTCTATCTCGCCAATGCCGGGCTCGATCCGGTCGACGGCGACCGCGTCGCCAGCGGCGAGACCGCGCGGCGGATCAATGCGGTCATGCTGACCTGCGGCCACTACGACGCCTCGGGGGACTTTGCCTACCGCGTCGGCCTGCCCGGCAAGAGCGGCGTCGGCGGCGGCATCCTCGCCATCGCGCCGCGGCGGGCCTCGATCGCGGTGTGGTCGCCGGGGCTGAACGCCGCCGGCAATTCGCTGGTCGGCTCACTGGCGCTGGAACGGCTGACGGCCCGCACGGGCTGGTCGGTGTTCTAGCCGCGCGGCGGCTCGGAAACATCCTCGTCCGGGTCCTCGACCGCCGGAATGGCGTAGGCGCCCTTCAGCCAGCGGTTGAGGTCGACGTCGGCGCAGCGCTTCGAGCAGAACGGCCTGAAGCGCACGGTCGCCGGCTTGCCGCAGATGGCGCAGGCCTTCGGCGGGTCGACGGGCAGGTCGTTGTCGTTGACGGGGTCCATGATCAGAACATTTTCGAGCGAAGTGGGTGCCGGTTCGCGTGAAGAGCGGCGCGCGGATAGCGTGCAGAATGCGCCAAACCGGAAACTGAATGTGGGGTTTCAGCCCTTGGCGATCCAGCCCAGCGTCACCGGATAGCCGGTGGCGCCGATCAGCCCGACAGCCTCGGCGAGCGGCAGGCCGACCACATTGGTGTAGGAGCCGACGAGGCTGACGACGAAAGCCCCGGCAATGCCCTGGATGGCATAGCCGCCGGCCTTGCCGCGCCACTCGCCCGAGGCGAGATAGGCCTCGATCTCCTCGCGCGACAGCCGCTTGAACCGCACCCGCGTCTCCACGAGCTTGGTGGTCGTGCGGCCGCGCTGGTCGACCCGGCAGAGGCCGGTATAGACGCGGTGCGAGCGGCCCGACAGCAGGCGGATGCAGGCGGAAGCCTCGTCGATGCTCTCGGCCTTCGGCAGGATGCGCCGGCCGACGCAGACCACGGTGTCGGCGGCGAGGATCACCGCGCCCTCCCATTCGGCATCGTCGCGCAGGCGGCGGGCGGCTTCCGAGGCCTTCTCGCGGGCCAGCCGCTGGGCCAGCTTGCGCGGGCTTTCGCGCGGGATCGGCGTCTCGTCGATTTCGGCGGGCACCAGCGTGTCCGGCTCGATGCCGGCCTGCTGCAGCAGCGCCAGCCGGCGCGGCGAGCCGGAGGCGAGGACCAGTTTCGGCCGGCCGGGAACGGATACGGAAGCCATGGACGCCTGTCGGATGCAAAGGGGCACTCGTTCGATAGCGGATGCGCGAGGGCTTGTGAACTCGGTGGGCCGCCGCGTCGTATTGTCCGTGTTGCCGCGATCCTTCTCCCCTCGTGGGAGAAGGTGGCGCCGCCAGGCGCCGGATGAGGGGGCGCGCCGCAACCCCTCACCCACCCGCTGACGCGGGCACCCTCTCCCGCAAGGGGAGAGGGTTGGCGCGTCGGCTCGCGCTTTTCGCGAGAACGGCAGGGAAGAGTTTGTCGCGAGCTAGGGCGAGCCGTCCTGACCCCATCCTTCGGCCTGTTGGATTTCGCAGCGCAGCACGCCATAAATCGGGGCGAGGGGGAGTTCCGCCATGCCGAAGACCAATCCGGGCCGCTATTTCGAGGACTTCCGCCTCGGCGAGACGCTGCGCCACGCGACGCCGCGCACGCTGACCACCGGCGATGCCGCGCTCTACACGGCGCTCTACGGCACGCGCTTCGTGGTCCAGTCCTCGGACGCCTTCGCCAAGCAGATCGGCTATCCGAAGAGCCCGCTCGACGACCTGCTGGTCTTCCACACGGTCTTCGGCAAGACCGTGCCGGACGTGTCGCTGAACGCCGTCGCCAATCTCGGCTATGCCGGCTGCCGCTTCCTCTCGCCGGTCTATCCCGGTGACACGCTGTCGACCACCTCCGAGGTGATCGGCCTCAAGGAGAATTCCAACCGCAAGACCGGCGTCGTCTATGTCCGCTCCACCGGCATCAACCAGCACGGCGACGAGGTGCTGGACTATGTCCGCTGGGTAATGGTGAGGAAGCGCGACGAGGCAGCTTTGATTGCTGCGGAGGAAGTCCCCGTGTTGCCGAAGGCGCTGGAGCCCGACCAGCTCGGCGATGCCTGCCCGATCATCGACCCGGACGAGTGGGACAGCGGCCTGTCCGGCCAGCGCCACCTGCTGCGCGACTATCAGGTCGGCGAGAAGATCGACCATGTCGACGGCATGACGGTCGAGGAAGCCGAGCACATGATGGCGACGCGCCTCTACCAGAACACGGCCAAGGTCCATTTCAACCAGTTCACCGAGGGGCAGGGCCGCTTCGGCCGCCGGCTCATCTATGGCGGCCATGTCATCTCGCTGGCGCGCTCGCTGTCGTTCAACGGCCTCGCCAACGCCTTCCAGATCGCCGCGATCAACGGCGGGCGGCACGTCGCGCCGCTCTTCGCCGGCAACACCGTCTTCGCCTGGTCGGAAATCCTCGGCGTCGAGGACCTGCCCGGCCGCGACGATGTCGGTGCGCTGCGCATCCGCACCGTCGCCACCAAGGACCGGCCCTGCGCCGACTTCCCGCTCAAGGCGGGCGATGACTACGACCCCGCCGTGATCCTCGACCTCGACTACTGGGCGCTCATCCCGCGCTGAGGTTTTCGATTGCGCGACCGAAATGCGTCCTTCGAGGCTCGCCTTTCAGGCTCGCCCCTCAGAGTCTGGCCCGACAATGGCGAGAGATGAGGATTTCGTCATGCCCGGCCTTGGGCCGGGTATCCACGACTTGTCCTTGACGGTCGTGTTCAAGTCGTGGATGGCCGGGACAAGCCCGGCCATGACGGTGAAGGGCGGTGCTTCTACATGGCAGGGCAGGCTCTCGGAATGAGGGAGGTTGCGTGCTGCATTCCCGGCTGAACAAGGCGCAGCGGTCGAGCGTCAATCGAAGCCGATGCAAGTCTCCGTCGCCCTCATCCTGAGGTGCGAGGGCGATTGGCCCGAGCCTCGAAGGACGCACTTGCCTGATGCAGGGCATCGATAGCGCATCGCTGTCGCACGGCTGCGGTGGCAACCCGGCAGGCACTGCCCTACAACCACCCGGGGCGTGACATACGGGAATCGGGGCATGGACATTTTCGACCGGCTGAAGGCCGCCGCCACTGACGACTGGCGCGCCTATGTCGACCACGACTTCGTCCGCCGGCTTGGCGCGGGCACGCTGCCCGAGGCCGCCTTCCGCACCTATCTGGTGCAGGATTACCTGTTCCTGATCCAGTTCGCCCGCGCCTATGCGCTGGCGGCCTACAAGAGTCGGTCCCTCGCCGATATCGGCTCGGCGCAGGAGGGCCTTGCCTCCGTCCTGCACGAGACCGAACTGCACGTGCGCCTTTGTGCCCGCTGGGGCCTGTCGCGCGCCGATATCGAGGCGGCGCCCGAGCATCAGGCGACCGTCGCCTATACCCGTTTCGTGCTGGATGCCGGCGCGGCCGGCGACCTCATGGACCTGCACGTCGCGCTGGCCCCTTGCGTCGTCGGCTATGCCGAGATCGGCCGCGCTCTCGCGCCGAATGGCGTCGAGGCCCTCGGCAACCACCCTTACGCCGAGTGGATCGGCGAATATGCCGGCGAGGGCTATCAGGGCGTCGCCGCCAAGGCGCGCCGCCGCCTCGACGATCTCGCGGCACGCGCCATGACCGAGCGGCGCTTCACCGAGCTTGCCGGCCTGTTCGGCGCGGCCTCGCGGCTGGAGGCCGATTTCTGGCAGATGGGGCTCGATTCCGCCGGCCCGGCATGATCCGGCCCCCGTTGACCTCGCCTTATGTTTCGTCATGTTACGTGGGGTCCCGATCGACGGGGCGCGACGGAATCCTCCGGCCACCAAGACACCCCACGATGGCCTTTGAACCTTTTCGCCGGCTGCCGCGACTGATGCTGCGAGCCCACCGGCTCGGGAGTGACGATGCAGTCTGACAGCGACCAGGATCTCATCCTCCGGGTTGCCAAGGGCGATCGTCTCGCCTTCAGGACCCTCTATGCCCGCCATAATGTCCGCGTGTTCCGGTTCATACTCCGGTTCATCAAGGACGAAGGGCAGGCGGAAGACCTGATCGGCGAAGTCTTCCTGGACGTGTGGCGTCAGGCCGACAGGTTTGAGGGGCGATCGAGCGTCTCGACCTGGATCCTCGGAATGGCCCGGTTCAAGGCGTTGTCCTCGCTGAGGAAAACGACGGATGCCGAGCTGGACGAGGAAAAGGCCGGCGCGATCGCGGACGACGCGGACACACCCGAGGTGGTGGCTCAGAAAGTGGACAAGGCACAGGCGATCCGCCGCTGCATTGACCAGCTTTCGCCCGAGCACCGGGAGATTGTCGATCTCGTCTACTATCAGGAGAAATCGATCTCCGAAGTGGCCGAGATCGTCCGGATCCCGGAAAACACCGTCAAGACGCGCATGTTCTATGCGCGCAAAAGGCTCCAGGAGCTCATGCAGAGCGCCGGAGTCGACCGAGGTTGGCCATGACGACGCGCAGTGAAATCGACAATGCCGAGCGCCGGGCCATTTCCGAGCTGCTCCCCTGGTACGCCGCCGGCACGCTTTCGCCGGCCGACACCGCGCGGGTCGAGGCGGCGATCGCCGCCGACGCGACCCTGCGCGACGAGCTGGAAATCGTCCGCGAGGACCAGGACGCCGCCTTCGCGCTGGCCGAAGCCTCGCCCCGTCCCTCGGCGCGCGTCCTCGACGACCTGATGAAGCGTGTCGAGGCGGAGCCCGCCAAGCTCGCCCATGTCGCCGCCCGCGCCAAAGCCTCCTTCGCCGACTGGTTCGGCGAGAAGCTCTCCATGCTCGCCCCCCGCACGCTGGCCTATGCGGCCGGCGCAGCCGCCCTCGCGTTGGTGGTGCAGGCCGGCGTCATCGGCTCCGGCTTCATCGGCGGTCCGGCCCAGTTCCAGACGGCCTCCCACGGCCCCTCGGGTTCCGGCGCGACGGCCGCCGGCACGTTCGTGCTCATCGGCTTCAATTCCGAGGCCAATGCCGGCGACATGACGCGGCTTCTGGAGCAGGTGCGCGGCACGATCATCGACGGCCCGCGGCCGGGTGGCTTCTACCGGGTGCGCGTCGGCGATGCCGGCATGAGCCAGGCGGATCTCGACCGGGTCATCCAGACGCTGCGCGGCCAGCAGGCCATCGTGCGCTTCGTCGGCCCGGCCTCCTGACGCGCGGCATCGGCAGGGCTCCGGCAAAGGGGCCTTGCGCAGTCAAACAGAAATATTCGCGGCCTAGGCTCGCCGCCGCTTTCGTTTCTCGTGAGGTGCGGCCATGACGGATCAGTCATCCGATCGTCCGTTGCTCCCGTCCGCAAGGACCGGTGTGATCGCCGGCTTCCTCGCGCTGCTGGCCGGCTCCACTTTCCTCACCATGGTCGATGTCCGCCCCGCGCAGGCGCAGTTCGGCATTTCGATCGGCGGCTTCGGCGTCGGCGGCGGGGGCGGCGGCTTCCGGGGCGGACGCCCGCGCGTTGCGCCGCCCGGCCGCGCCCCGTCCATGGGGCGGGTGCCCTCGATGCGCGGCCCCGCCATGGTTTCCCCCGGTGGCCGCATGGTTGACCCGAACCGCTTCGGCGGCATGCGGGGCCAGCGGGGCCCGCGCCTCGAAGCCTATCCCGGCCGCAGGCCCGGCCGCTTCACCGACGGTCCGATCCGCGGAGCGGGCCGTCCCGGCTCCATCGGCCGGCCCGGCACCGGCGGCGACGGCATGGTGTCGCGCCCGCCGGGCACGCGTCCGCCCGGTGCCGGTCGCCCGGGTCGTCCCGGAGATTCCGCCGGCGGCACCGACGGGCGCCCGCCGCGCCCCGGCCGTCCGGGTCGTCCGGGCTATCCCGACCGTCCGCCGGTCGTCGTCATTCCGCCCTTCGTGCCTCCGGTCGTGGTCGTGCCGCCGGGTGGCGGCGGGCGTCTGCCGCCGGGCGGTCCGCCGCCCATCGGGCCGGGAGGCCCCGGACCGCGCTTCGTCGGTCCCGCCATGGCGGGACCGGCGCTGATCTCCGCCGCGCGCTCCGCCAATGCGCAGGACGTGCCCGGCATGCCGCCGTCGAGCGAGCGCCGCTACGTGCCGGACGAGGTGCTCTTCGTCATGCGCGCCGACGCGCCGCCCGCCGCCATGCGCAACGTCGTGCGCCGCTACAACCTGACGCTGATCGCGGAGCAGCAGTCCGAACTGGTCGGCACCGTCGTCCATCGCTACCGCGTGCCCAACCGCATGACGGTGCCGGCGGCGATCCGCGCCATGACGCGCGCCACCGGCGTCGCCTATGTCCAGCCGAACTACATTTTCGAGCGGCCGAACTACGTGTTCCGGCTGCAGAGCGCCTCCACCACGCGCACCGGCGCTGCCGCCCTGCAATATGTCGTCGAGGCGCTGCGCCTGCCCGAAGCCCATCTTCTGTCCCGCGGCGAGCAGGTGCCGATCGCGGTGATCGATTCCGGCATCGAGGCGACCCATCCCGAGATGGCGGGCCGCGTCGCCAAGAGCTTCGACGCCGTCGGCGGCGCATTCCAGCCGCACGAGCATGGCACCGGCATGGCCGGCGCCATCGTCGCCCACGCGCAGCTCACCGGCATCTCGCCGCGCGCCAACATCCTGGCTGCGCGGGCCTTCGCGCCCGGTCAGGCGGCCGGGGCGCAGGGCACGAGCTATCACATCCTCGGGGCCATGGACTGGTCCGTGCGCGAGGGCGCGCGCGTGATCAACATGAGCTTCGCCGGTCCGCGCGATCCGATGATGACCCGCGCCATCCAGATGGCGGCGGGCAAGCGCGTCGTGCTGATCGCGGCCATGGGCAACGAGGGCGCGACCGCGCCCGTCTCGTTCCCGGCCGCCGATCCCAACGTCATCGCCGTGACGGCGACCGATCAGCAGGGTCGCCTGTTCGACGCCGCCTCGCGCGGCAACCACGTTTCGGTGGCGGCGCCCGGCGTCGAGATCCTGCTGCCCGCGCCGCGCGGCGGCTACCAGATCTCGTCGGGAACCTCGGTCGCCGCGGCCCATGTCAGCGGCATCGCCGCGTTGCTGCTGGAACGCCAGCCGGACCTCGATCCGACGCAGGTGCGCGAAATCCTCCAGCAGACCGCCCGGCATGGCGCGACGCCGAACCCGCAGCTCGGCGCGGGCCTTGCCGATCCCGTCCCGGCGCTGAATGCGGCCGTGCCGCAGGCGGCGCCCGCCACGCCGATGGTCACCGCCCCGCCCGCCGTGCCGGCTCCCGACACGGCGCAGGCGCCGGCTGTTCCCGGAACGGATACGGCGCAGGCCCCGCAGCAGGGGCCGCGTCAGGCGACCGTGCCGCCGATGGCGGTGCCGCCGCAGGCCGTGGTGCCGCAGCAGGTGGAGCCCGGCAAGATCGAAGCCAAGGACTGATCCCGGCGGGCCGGAGCCCGGCGGATGCTGAGGCTCCGACCTGACCGGCAGGCCCCGGACGAGGCAGGGGCGGACGGGCTGGCTGTCGGCAGTTCGTGAAATCCCGCCGAGCGTCGGTCGCCGCCATCAACCGTTCCAACCGACGAAACCTGCCCGTCAGTCATGGCCTGCAATGGGGCGTCGGGCCCTGCCGCAACGATCACGCCAAACGAAAAGGGCGGTGGGTTTCCCCACCGCCCTCGGGTCGTATTGCCGGTCGCTGGATCAGCGACGGGTCGGCTCGCAGTAGCGGCCGCGGAACAGCTCGTAGCCGCAGTTCATTTCGCGGGCCTGCGGGGCGTTGCCGCCGCGGGTCGGGCCGCCCGGAACCGTGGCGTGAGTGACCGGCGCTTCGACGGTTGCGGCGATGTCGCTGGCACCGCCACCGCCGCCGCCACCGCCGCCGCCGGCGGCCTGGGCGTTGGCGAGGCCGGTGAAGGCCGAGCCGAGGGCGAGAGCGAGAGCGCCGGTGAGCGCGAACTTGCGGAAGTTGGTCATGGTCTGGGTCCTCGTCGTGAGTGCCGCAGGCTCCTTGCCCCGGCTATGACCATGGGTCGCGGCAACCTCCGGTTCGGTTCAACGAGGCCTGCCGCAATCTCGCCGTGCGGACGCCTTGGTTAAAGGAAGCTTTGCGGATCGACGTCGATTTCGAGCCGGACATTGCCGCGCGGAGCCTCGACCCGCGACAGCCAGCCCCGCATCCACCCCGACAGGTCGAAGGCCCGCGCCGAGCGCGCCAGCAGCCGGACCCGGTGCCGACCTCTCACCAGCGCGAGCGGCGCCTCGGCCGGGCCGAGCACCTGAACATCGCTGCTCGGCGGGGCGGAACGGACAAGCGCGCGCGCATAGGCAAAGGCATCCGCCTGCGCCTCCGCCGACACGACCAGCGCCGCGAGCCGGCCGAAGGGCGGCAGGCGTGCTTCTTCCCGCATGGCGATCTCGGCGGCGTAGAAGCCCTCGCGGTCGCTGCGGACGATCGCGCGGATGATCGGATGGTCCGGCTGGTGGGTCTGGATCAGCGCGCGCGAACCGTCCTTGGCGCGGCCCGCGCGGCCGACCACCTGCTGGAGCAACTGGAACGTGCGCTCGCCCGCGCGCGGATCGCTGTTCGACAATCCGAGATCGGCATCGATGACGCCGACCAGCGCCAGATGCGGGAAATTGTGCCCCTTGGCGACGAGCTGCGTGCCGATGACGATATCGGCCTCGCCGCGCGCCACCGCCTCGATCTCCTGCCGGATGCGCTCGATGCCGCCGGCCATGTCGGAGGACAGGACCAGCAGCCGCGAGTCCGGGAACAGCGTCGCGCATTCCTCGGCGAGCCGCTCCACACCGGGACCGCAGGCGACGAAGCTGTCGACCGCCTCGCATTTCGGGCAATGATCGGGCGGCGGCATGTTGAAGCCGCAATGGTGGCAGACCAGCCGGCGGCGGAAGCGGTGGTCGACCAGCCAGGCCGAGCAGTTCGGGCACTGCACACGCTCGCCGCAGGTGCGGCACAGCGTCAGCGGCGCATAGCCGCGCCGGTTGAGGAACAGCAGCGATTGCTCGCCGGCCTCCTTGGTCTCGCGGATCGCGGCTTCGAGCGCAGGCGCGATCCAGCGTCCGCGCGCGGGGCCGGCGGTCCTGAGGTCGACGGTGGCGATCTTCGGCATCTCCCGGCCGCCGAAGCGCTCGGGCAGGACGAGCCGGGCATAGCGGCCCTTGTCGGCATTGACGCGGCTCTCGACCGACGGCGTCGCCGAGGCGAGGACCACGGGGATGTCGTGCAGGCGCGCGCGCACGACCGCCATGTCCCGCGCATGATAGTGGACGCCGTCATCCTGCTTGTAGGCGCCTTCGTGCTCCTCATCGACGATCACCAGGCCGAGATCCGCAAAGGGCAGGAACAGCGCCGAGCGCGCGCCGATCACCACCGGCACCTCGCCCGCCGCGACGCCGGTCCAGACCCGGCCGCGCCGGGTCGCGCCGACACCGGAATGCCAGGCGGCCGGGCGATGGCCGAAACGCTCGGCGAAGCGGTCGAGGAACTGCGTGGTCAGCGCGATCTCGGGAACGAGGATCAGCGACTGCCGGTTCTGCCCGAGCGCCTCGGCTACGGCCTCCAGATAGACCTCCGTCTTGCCGGACCCGGTGACGCCGTCGAGCAGGGCGACGCTGAACGCGCGCGCCGCGACCGCGTCGCGCAGATGCAGGGCGGCTGCCTGCTGCGCCGCGTTGAGCGCCGGTGCCGCATAGTCGGCATCGAGCGGCTCGGCGACGGATTCCGCTGGCAGCAGGATCGTCTCCAGCGCGCCTTCATCGACGAGTCCGTCGATCACGCCGCCCGAGACGCCCGCCTCGCGGGCGGCCTCGCCCTTGGCGCGCGCGAGGCCGTCGGCCAGCGCCGCCAGCACCTTCCGGCGGGCAGGGGTCATCCGCCCTGGCTGCGCCTCGGTGATCCGGACGCCGATGCGCGGTTTCGGGGGAGCGAGATCGTCGGGATGGCGCAGCGCCATGCGCAGCACCATGCCGCGCTGGGCCAGCGTGTAGTCGGCGATCCAGTCGCAGAGCTGGCGCACGGCATGGGGCACGGCCGTGCTGTCATAGCGGTAGGCGATGTCCTTCAGTCGGTTGTGCGAGACGCCGCCCGGCTGGTCGCGCAGCGCCCAGACGGCCCCGAGCGCCGTGCGGGGGCCGAGTGGCACGGCCACGACGTCGCCCGGCGCGAGCTCCATCCCGTCCGGGATACGGTAGCTGTAGGGCCGGTCGACGGCGACCGGAATCAGCACGTCGGCGTAGCGGGGAGGGTTCATGCCGATGGCCTAGCGCGCGGCGCGCGCCAAGGGAATGCCGGTGATGCAGATCAAAGATCACGTGAGCGGAATCCGGGCCAGCGGCATTTGGAATGGCGGCGCGGAGCTTTGCGGCGTTTTCTACAACGACTCTAATGTGCTGGCTCTTGATTGAATTTGAACGGGACCCGAATTAAAAAGCTGACAGATGCGGTCAACAAAGGCGATCAGCCCCGTTGCGCCGCGCCGAGGGCCCGCAGTGATCGTTTGCCATTGCAATGTGCTGAGTGACCATGACATCCGGGCTTGCCTTGGTGACGGTCCGGAATGTCCGAAAGTGGTGGGTGAGGTCTATGCCTGCCTCGGCTGCAGCCCGAACTGTGGCCGCTGCGCCCGCACCATCCGCGCCATCATGCGCGAGGCCGGCGCCGATTCCGCCTGCAAGACCTGCCCGATGGGCGCCTGCGCGCACCATGAGGTCGAGCATCTCGTCGCGGCCGAATAGGCGGGACAACTGATCCGACAATCGGCACAATGTGCCCTGCGACCTCTCCCGGCACAGGTCGAACGCGCTTGCTTCCATATCTAGAATGATTTTAAACTGGCGTCGGGTCGCAGGACCCTAGCGGAATTGCCAGCGGAGGCGGCTATGAAGGGCGACAAGAAGGTCATCGAATATCTCAACAAGGGCCTCAGGAGCGAACTCACCGCGGTCAGCCAGTACTGGCTCCACTACCGCATGCTGGACAATTGGGGGTTCAACGACCTCGCGAAGTACTGGCGCAAGGAATCCATCGAGGAGATGGTTCACGCCGACAAATTCATCGACCGGATTCTGTTTCTGGAAGGTCACCCGAACCTGCAGGTGCTCGATCCGCTGGAGATCGGCCAGACCGTGAAGGAGATCATCGGCTGCGACCTGAAGGCCGAGATCGGCGCGCGCAAGCTCTATCAGGAGGCCGCCTCCTATTGCGAGACGGTGAAGGACTATCCCTCGCGCGACCTGTTCATCGAGCTGATGAGCGACGAGGAAGGCCATATCGACTTCCTGGAGACGCAGCTCGAGGTCATCAAGACCATCGGCGAGCAGCTCTACATCCAGAAGCACATGGGCGATCTCGGCAAGGGCGGCGCCGACTGACCGTTCACGCCATGTGAACCGGGCCATGGCAGGCTGATGCCATGGCCGCTTTCGACCTTCCCGCCGACGCGCTCGTCCCCGGCGCCGCATCCGACACGGTGACGGCGATGGGCCGCTGGCTGCGCCATCTCGGCGCCGAGCGGCGGCTCTCCCCCAAGACGCTCGAGGCCTATGGCCGCGACGTTCGCGTCTTCCTGGGCTTTCTCTCCGGACATAATGGCGAAGCCGTCTCGCTCAAGGCGATGGGCGAGGCCGCGCCGCGCGACGTGCGCGCCTTCATGGCCAGGCGCCGGGCGGACGGGCTGGATGCCCGCTCCATCGGGCGGGCGCTGGCGGCGGTGCGCTCCTTCACGCGCTTCCTGGAGCGGGAGGGCGAGGGCCGCATGGCCGCCTTCTCCGCCGTCCGCACGCCGAAGGCGGCGCGTCGCCTGCCGCGCCCGCTGAACGTTGCCGCCGCGCGCCGGGTGGCCTCGGCCGGCACGCGCGAGCATGACGATGCGGAGCTCTGGGTCATCGCGCGCGATGCCGCCGTGCTGGCATTGCTCTACGGCTCGGGCCTGCGTATTTCCGAGGCCCTCGGGCTCCGCCAGAAGGATGCGCCGCTGCCGGGAGGACCGGGGCAGGTCACGGTGCTCGGCAAGGGCGCCAAGGTCCGGCAGGTGCCGGTCATCGCGAAGGTCGCCGATGCCATCGCGGACTATCGTCGCCTCTGCCCCTTCGCGCGCGGCGCGGACGACCCGCTCTTCGTCGGCGTGAAGGGCGGGCCGCTGTCGCCGCGCATCATCCAACTCGCCATGCAGCGTCTGCGCGGCGCGCTCGGCCTGCCCGAAACGGCGACGCCGCACGCGCTGCGCCATTCCTTCGCGACGCATCTGCTCGGACGGGGCGGCGACCTGCGCTCGATACAGGAATTGCTTGGCCACGCCTCGCTATCGACGACGCAGATCTATACCGAGGTCGATACGGCGGCGCTGCTGCGCGTCTATGAGAGTGCCCATCCAAGGGCCTGAGAGGGTTCAGGCGCTGGCCGGCGCACTGGTCGCACGCATCCGCTCGCGTCGCGAGCGGCGGAAGCGCAGCAGGAGGCGCAGTGCGCGGTTCGGCCGACCGCCGCTCAGGATGCGCGTGACGCGCCGGATGCGCTCCTTGATCGGGTCGATGTGATGATGCGCCCAGGCGAGCCAGCGCAGCCAGTGCTCGTAAGCCCAGACGAACAGCGGAATCTGCATCAGCTTCGGCTTGCAGGCGTCGAACAGGAAGGCCGCGCTGCCGACGCCGACCACCTTGGCGAGGAAGAACACGCCGCCGCCGAGGATCAGATGGCCGCGCGCGATCAGCGCTAGCGCCGCCAGCTTGAACGGGAACAGCAGGATGGCCGGAATGGCGAAGACCGCGAGCGTCGCATAGGGCGGCAGGCGCTGGATGCCGTCGTGAATAGCCTGTTTCAGCGCCTTGAGCGGCAGGATATCGACGAAGCGGGCGATGATCGGCCCGACGCGCTCCCAGATCCACGTCTCCAGGAGGATGACGAGGGCGGCAAGGACGATGAAGGGGCGGACGAGGCGGCGCATGGCGGCTCCGGTAGCGGATGCAGCCTATATCGCCGTCTCAATATGTCGCGTTGACGGCGGCGGCGAGGCCGGAGCGTTTCCGTGCCGCGTCAGTCCTTCAGCGACCAGATCGCCGCCTCGGAGATGAGGTGGTCGACGCGCTTTTCCCGCAGCGCGCGCAGGGCTTCCTCCGGCTTGTTGATGATCGGCTCCTCGTGGACGTTGAACGAGGTGTTGATCACGGCGGGGATGCCGGTGCGTCGCTCATAGGCGGCGATCACGTCGTAATAGACCGGGTTCTGGTCGCGGTGGATGAGCTGCGGCCGCGCCGTGCCGTCGACATGGACGCAGGCCGGGATGCGCTCGCGCCATTCCGGCTTCACGTTGCAGGTCACCGTCATGAAGTTCGCGGTGTAGGCGAGCTCGTCCGGCAGGTCGAACAGGTCCTTGGCGCGCTCGGCGAGGACGACGGGCGCGAAGGGCATGAAATCGGTGCGGTCGAGGCGCTTGTTCAGCCAGTCGTTGATGGTGCGGTCGACGGCGCTGGCCATGATCGAGCGCGCGCCGAGGGCCCGCGGCCCGTATTCCATACGGCCGAGATAGGTGCCGACCGTCTCACCCGCGACGATCAGGTCGGCGGCTTCCTCCACGGCGCTGGCCACCGGGCGCTTGACGGCGCCGGACGAGAAGACCGGCTCGACATCGGCCGAGTAGTCGCGGCCGCGATAGACGGTCGAGAGCCGCTCGCGGTGTCGGAGCCAGGTGTCGAGCCCGTCGCGCTCCAGCAGGAATTCCAGAACGCCGCCATCGGCCTCGCCCTGGTCGGACATGGCGGGATAGACGAAGACCTCGTCGAGGTCGAAGCGCTCGGCGATCCGCTGGGTCAGCTTCACATTGGCGAAGACGCCGCCGGACAGGCCGAGATTGCGGACCGGATGCCGCGCCAGCATCTTCGCCAGCGCCGCCAGCGTCACCGTCTCCAGCGTCTGCTGGACGCTTGCCGCCATGTCTTCGCGGGCCGTCTTCTTCGCGAGGCCGTTGACCAGCATGCGGATGCGCCAGCGCGGCAGCGAACAGTGAATCTGGCCGTCGTCGGAGACGGCGTAGAGGCTGGTCAACCGCTCCGCGTGGACAGGCTTGCCATAGGCGGCGAGCCCCAGAACCTTGCCCTCGTGGCGCAGCGACCGGAAACCGAGCGCCTCCGTGACATAGGCGTAGAGTTTGCCGAGGCTGTCGCCGGGGCGCTGCGGCACGCGGCGGGCAAGCGTGTCGGCCTCGCCGCCGAACAGGTCGATCAGCCGGCCGTCCTTCAGCACGCGGGCGGAATAGAAGATGTCGTCGCCGCCGCCGTCGGAGGTGTAGAGCAGCACGTCGTCGGCCGGCATGTGCGCGAGGGTCGCCAGCGCATGCGCCTTGTGGTGGTTGTAGAAGAAGGCCTTGGCCGAAGCCGGCCAGCCATGGCGCGCGGCGAAGGCTTGCGTATCGACGAGATCGGCCAGCGACTGCACCTTGCCCGCACGCAGCGGCGCGATCGGATCGAGCTTTTTGACCGGGAGCAGTCCGCCGAAGGGCAGGGCGGAGCGGCGGACGTCCGCCACCGGATAGCGCATGCGCGGATAGGCGACGGCCTCGATGGCGCTGGCCTTCAGACCCGCATGGGCAAGGCATTCCGCGACCGCTTCGGCCGGAAAGCGATAGCCGTCGGTCTTGATGCGCGTCGCGCGCTCGAGCGCCACCGAGGCGATGCAGCGGTAGTCGTCGTAGAGGGCCGCGCAGGCGTCGTGCGACTGGTAGAAGCCGAGGATGATCAAGTGCGGCCTTCCGATCTTCGCAAATGCCGGAGGCCGCGCATGTGCAGGCTCAGGCGGCTGCCGTCAACCCGAGAGCGGCATCAACATGTCCGGAACGGTCTCAGGGGCGGCCGCCGCCGGGGCCTTTTCCGCCGGTTCCGTGGCTCGCATGGGAGCCGTTTGCCGGGCCTCGCCGCCATGTTTCTGCGAAGCCCTTCGGGTCACGTCGCCAGCGGACGAACCAGACGACGCCGATGACGGCGATCAGCAGCGCCGCCGTCATCGCCCAGCCGCCGAAAGCGTCCCAGTCGATGGCGCTCGCCGGTTCCAAGAGTGCCTTCAGTCCAGACGGGACCTCAGTACACGCGGGCCTTGGGCTCGATGTACTGGATCTCGTTGGTCATCGTGTAGGTGTGGACCGGACGGTAGTCGATGGTCACGGTCTTCTTCTCGGTGTCCGCGAAGGCGAGCGTGTGCTTCATCCAGTCCTTGTCGTTGCGGTCCGGGAAGTCCTCGCGGGCGTGGGCGCCGCGGCTTTCCTCGCGGTTCGCGGCCGAGTCCATGGTCACGACCGCCTGCGAGATCAGGTTGTCGAATTCCAGCGTCTCGATCAGGTCGGAATTCCAGATCAGCGAGCGGTCGGTGACGCCGATATCGGACGCGCCCTGCCAGACCTCGTGGATCAGCTTCTTGCCTTCCTGGAGCACCTCGCCGGTGCGGAACACGGCGCAGTTCGACTGCATGACGCGCTGCATCCGGTCGCGGATCTCGGCGGTCGAGGTGCCACCGGAGACGTGCCGGAAATAGTCGAGACGCGACAGGGCCATCTCGGCGGCGTCCTTCGGCAGGTCCTGGTGCTTCTCGCCCGGCGTCACCGTCTCGGCAGCGCGCAGGCCCGCGGCGCGGCCGAACACGACGAGGTCGATCAGCGAGTTCGAGCCGAGGCGGTTGGCGCCATGGACGGAGACGCAGGCCGCCTCGCCGATGGCCATCAGGCCCGGCACGACGGCGTCGGGGTCGCCGTTCAGCTTGGTCAGCACCTCGCCGTGATAGTTCGTGGGGATGCCGCCCATATTGTAGTGGACGGTCGGGATGACCGGGATCGGCTCCTTGGTCACGTCGACGCCGGCGAAGATCTTGGCGCTTTCCGAGATGCCGGGCAGGCGCTCGTGCAGGATCTTCGGGTCGAGATGGTCGAGGTGCAGGAAGATGTGGTCCTTGTTCTTGCCGACGCCGCGACCCTCGCGGATCTCCATGGTCATGGAGCGCGAGACGACGTCGCGCGAGGCGAGGTCCTTGGCCGAGGGGGCATAGCGCTCCATGAAGCGCTCGCCTTCGGAATTGGTGAGGTAGCCGCCTTCGCCGCGCGAGCCTTCCGTGATCAGGCAGCCCGAGCCGTAGATTCCGGTCGGGTGGAACTGCACGAACTCCATGTCCTGCAGTGGCAGGCCGGCGCGCAACACCATGGCATTGCCGTCGCCGGTGCAGGTATGGGCTGATGTGGCCGAGAAATAGGCGCGGCCATAGCCGCCGGTGGCGAGGATCGTCTGGCGGCCGCGGAAGCGGTGCAGCGTGCCGTCGTCCATCTTGAGCGCGACGACGCCGAGGCAGCGGCCGTCCTCGCCCATCATCAGGTCGATGGCGAAATACTCGATGAAGAACTCGGCATTGTTCTTCAGCGCCTGGCCATAGAGCGTGTGCAGCATGGCGTGGCCGGTGCGGTCAGCCGCCGCGCAGGTGCGCTGGGCCGTGCCCTTGCCGAAATGGGTGGTCATGCCGCCGAACGGACGCTGGTAGATCTTGCCGCTCTCGGTGCGCGAGAAGGGCACGCCCCAGTGCTCCAGCTCGTAGACGGCGGCCGGCGCGTTGCGGACGAGATATTCGATGGCATCCTGGTCGCCGAGCCAGTCCGACCCCTTGACGGTGTCGTACATGTGCCACTGCCACTGGTCCTCGCCCATATTGCCGAGCGAGGCGGCGACGCCGCCCTGCGCCGCGACCGTGTGCGAGCGGGTGGGGAACACCTTGGAGATGCAGGCGGTGCGCAGGCCCGCCTGGGCGCAGCCGACGACGGCGCGGAGGCCGGCGCCGCCGGCGCCGACGATCACGACGTCATAGGTGTGGTCGGTCACGTCGTAGGCGCGGCCGGCGGTCGAGGGTGCGGCAGCTTGAGCCATGGTCGAGCTCCAGTCTCAGGTCGGCGTTCAGACGCCGAAGGCAAGCTTCAGGATGGCGAAGACGGAGCCGAGGCCGACCGTCACGCAGAAGAAGGTGTTCAGCAGCAGGAGGACGATCTTGGTGCCTTCGGCCGGCACGTAGTCCTCGATGACGATCTGCATGCCCAGCCGCATGTGCCAGGTCACCGAGATCACGAACAGGATCAGCGGAATGGCGACGATCGGCGAGCCGAGGGTCGCCTTCACGGCGGCATAGTTGGAGCCGGCGGTCGAGATGATCAGGCCGACGACGAAGATGGTCAGCGGCACGTTGGCGACGGCGGTGACCCGCTGCATCCAGAAATGCTCGGTGCCGGACTTGGCGGAACCGAGGCCGCGGACGCGGCCGAGCGGGGTGCGCATGGAGCTCTTGGCTTCGGACATGGCGGAACCTCCTCAGACGCCGCCGCGGACGGCATAGGC
The DNA here is from genome assembly GCA_020161695.1 of Pseudomonadota bacterium. Taxonomy (GTDB): domain Bacteria; phylum Pseudomonadota; class Alphaproteobacteria; order Rhizobiales; family Phreatobacteraceae; genus Phreatobacter. Next base: position 35,836 of record JAIUOO010000028.1, read on the forward strand.
GACGATCCAGATCAGGATCGTCAGGGCGATGGAACCGATCAGCGAGGCGCGGGCGAGCCATTCGCGCTCGTTGACGCCGAAGCCGCGGCCAGTGTCCCAGATGAAATGGCGGATGCCGCCGAGCATGTGATGGAACAGCGCCCAAGTGTAGCCGAACAGCACGAGCCGGCCGATGAGCGAGCCGGCGGCCCACTGGAAGGTGGCGTAGGCGGTCGGGCCGGTGGCGGCGGCGATCAGCCACCAGAGCATCAGGATCGTGCCGAAGAACAGCGCGCAGCCGGTGATGCGATGGACGATGGACATCATCATCGTCAGCATCGGCCGATAGATCTGCAGATGCGGCGAAAGCGGGCGTTCGATCACGTGCTTTGAATCGGCCATGGAAGGCAACCTCGGGCGGGCGGCGGGTGCGCGATCGGGCGCCGCCGGAAATCACCGGTCTGTTTAAGGGACGGGACGCTGCGACGCAACGAGTCTGGAATGAGACAAAGGAGGGACGCACAGGCGGATTTGCATGCCTTCGCATGCTCTTGCGCGCCCCTGTGCCGCTTGCGGGCGCGGGAGCCGGCCTTTATTGGCTGGTTTCCATGGCCGAAGTGCTCAACCGATACCAGTCGCTGGTCGATGCCGGCGAGATTTCCGCTGATGCCGCGCAGCTGGCCATCGCAAGGCGGCTCGATGCGCTGAACGTTGAGCTGGCGGACTATCGGCTGACCCGCCGCAAATCGACCGCCCTTGCCTGGCTGTTCTCGCGCGGCGAGAAGCGCCAGCCGGTTCGCGGCCTCTATGTCTGGGGCGATGTCGGCCGCGGCAAGACCATGCTGATGGACCTGTTCATCGAGGCGAGCCCGGTCAAGCGCAAGCGCCGCGCCCATTTCCACGAGTTCATGGCGGATGTCCACGAGCGCATCCACGCCTATCGCCAGAAGCTGAAGGCCGGCGAGGTCAAGGGCGACGACCCCATCGCGCCGGTTGCCGCCGATCTCGCCGAGGAAGCCTGGCTGCTCTGTTTCGACGAGTTCTCGGTCACCGACATCGCCGATGCGATGATCCTCGGCCGGCTGTTCGGCCGGCTGTTCGAGGAGGGCGTCGTGGTGGTCGCGACCTCCAACGTCGTGCCGGACCTGCTCTACCGCGAGGGGCTGAATCGCGCGCTGTTCCTGCCCTTCATCAAGCTGATGCAGGAGCGGATGGAGGTGGTGAAGCTCGAATCGCGCACGGATTTCCGCCTGGAGAAGCTGGCGGGCCAGCCGGTCTGGATCACGCCGGCGGGGCCGGAGGCCGACGCGGCGATGAACACGGCCTGGCAGCGCCTGACCGGCGGCGCGGCGGGCGAGTCGGCCGAACTGACGGTCAAGGGCAGGCAGGTGACGGTGCCGTTGCAGGCCCACGGCGTCGCGCGCTTTTCCTTTGCCGAGCTCTGCGAGAAGCCGCTCGGCGGGTTGGACTATCTCGCCATCGCCCACCAGTACCACACGGTGCTGATCGACCGGATCCCGGTCATGCGGGGGCTGGAGAAGCGCAACGAGGCCAAGCGCTTCATCATCCTGATCGATGCCCTCTACGACAATCAGGTCAAGCTCGTGGCGAGCGCCGGCGACGAGCCGCACCGGCTCTACCTGTCCGAGACGGGAACCGAGGAGTTCGAGTTCCATCGCACGGCGTCGCGGCTGATCGAGATGCGCTCCGACGACTATCTGGCTCTGCCCCACGCCCGCCGCCAGCATCTGTCCGCCGATACCGGCGGCATCGTCGAGACCTGACCGGTGCGCCGGCCGCTCGTCGCCGCCCCGCCGCACGAGGACCGCGTCGAGGCGCGCCTGATCGCCATCGCCGCCGAGCACATCCGCCGCTTCGGGCCCGACAAGGTGACGGTGGTGGGGGTCGCGCGCGAAGCCGGCATGAGCCACGCCAACGTCTATCGCTTCTTTCCCTCCAAGGCGGGCCTCGTCGAGGCGGTGGTGGTCGCCTGGGCGCGCAGCGTCGAGGTCATGCTCGGCGATATCGCGAGCGCTCCCGATCCCGCCGACGACAAGCTCGAACGCTTCCTCGTCGCATGGGCCAAGGCGCAGCGGGACGGCCTCGACCGCGATCCCGCCATCTATGCGGCCTTCGCGACCTTCTGGGAGGGGCGGCGCGACACGGTGATGGCGCACAGGGCGCGCCTCAGGGCCTTTCTGGCCTCCATCATCGACGAAGGGCTCGCCGGCCCCTTCCAGGTGAAGGACGAGGAGCGGGCGGCCGCCTTCGTCGCCGACGCGATGCAGCGCTTCGTCCATCCCGTGCTCGTCATGGAAACCCGCGACCTGCCCCGCAGCCAGCTGGAACAGCGCTATGCCGTCATCATCCGGGCGGCCGTCCGCACTCTCGTCGCCGGCGGCGTGTAGCGACAGGCGCCCCGTCTGGAGTGTTCCCGGCCCGCAATCCGCCTTTCTCGCGGTGTTGTTACATATTACAAAATTTGTAATTTGTTAGTTCGTGATTCTGCATTGCAGCGAAACAGGGCGGCGTCGGGCTGCGCCGGCGCCCTGACGCCCCTCAGTGCCGAAGACGGTGCGGCACAGCTGCAACAGGGGTCGATAAAGCCTTGAGGCAGGGGCAGAAATCCGCGCTCCGCCTGGGCCGATATTTGACGGCGGGCGCGACTCACGTCACACGGATATGACGAATCAAAGCACAGCTTGAAAGGGCGCTGGAATTCTGGATATCGAGGTGTCGCAAGCGGAGCCTCCGCGACCGCAACACCATTCAGCGAAAGACCCCTCCATGGCGCGCAAGAAACTCGCGATGATCGGCTCCGGCCAGATCGGCGGAACCCTGGCTCTCCTGGCCGGCCTGAAAGAGCTCGGCGACATCGTGATGTTCGACATCGCGGAAGGCACTGCCAAGGGCAAGGCGCTGGACATCGCGCAGGCGTCGGCCGTCGAGGGCTTCGACGCCAAGATGAGCGGCACCGGCTCCTATGAAGCCATCGAGGGCGCCGACGTCTGCATCGTCACCGCCGGCGTGCCGCGCAAGCCCGGCATGAGCCGCGACGATCTCCTCGGCATCAATCTGAAGGTGATGGAGCAGGTCGGCGCGGGCATCAAGAAGTTCGCCCCCAACGCCTTCGTCGTCTGCATCACCAACCCGCTCGACGCCATGGTCTGGGCGCTCCAGAAATTCTCGGGCCTGCCGGCCGAGAAGGTCGTCGGCATGGCCGGCGTGCTGGATTCGTCGCGCTTCGAGCTGTTCCTGGCCGAGGCCACGGGCGTCTCCATCGAGGACATCCACGCCTGGACGCTGGGCGGCCACGGCGACGACATGGTTCCCATGGTCCGTCACTCGACGGTCGGCGGCGTGCCGCTGAACCAGCTCGTCAAGTCCGGCTGGCTGACGCAGGAGAAGCTGGACGCGATCGTCGAGCGCACCCGCAAGGGCGGCGGCGAGATCGTTGGCCTGCTCGGCAACGGCTCGGCCTTCTACGCGCCGGCCGCCTCCGCCATCGCGATGGCGGAAAGCTACCTCAAGGACAAGAAGCGCGTCCTGCCGTCGGCGGCCTATCTGACCGGCCAGTACGGCGTGAAGGACATGTATGTCGGCGTTCCGGTGCTGATCGGCGCCGGCGGCGTCGAGAAGATCGTTGAGTTCGAGCTCGACAAGGGCGAGCAGGAGATGTTCGCGAAGTCCGTCGCTTCGGTGAAGGGCCTCGTCGACGCCTGCAAGACCATCGCCCCCGATCTCGCCAAGTAATCGCTCTTTTTCCGGGCGATCGTGCGCGTCGAGTAGGTGTACGCGTCAGCGTACTGCGACAATGGCCGTCGACGCATCGTCGTCGACGGTTGGGTAACCATCGCGGTTTAAGCGTTTTGTGGTGTTCGCGTCCACGGCAGTCGCAATCAAGCGGCTGCCCGTCGAGCGGCCTCGAAACCTTCAGGGCGGGCGGGCCGCCAGACACAAGGGTTCCAGATGAATATCCACGAGTATCAGGCCAAGGCGCTCTTGAAGGAGTTTGGCGCTCCCGTTTCCAACGGCATCGCCATCTTCAAGTCCTCCGAGGCCAAGGACGCAGCCAAGAAGCTCGGTGGTCCCCTCTGGGTCGTGAAGTCCCAGATCCACGCGGGTGGTCGCGGCAAGGGCAAGTTCAAGGAAAAGTCGGCCGGCGAGAAGGGCGGTGTCCGCCTGGCGAAGTCGATCGAGGAAGTCGAGGCTTTCGCCAAGCAGATGCTCGGCGCGACCCTCGTCACCATCCAGACTGGCCCTGCCGGCAAGCAGGTCAACCGGCTCTACATCGAGGACGGCTCCGACATCGCGAAGGAGTTCTATCTTTCGATGCTGGTCGACCGTGAGACCGGCCGCGTCGCCTATGTCGTCTCCACCGAAGGCGGCATGGACATCGAGGCGGTGGCGCACGACACGCCCGAGAAGATCTTCACCTTCTCGGTCGATCCCGCGACGGGCTACATGGCCCATCACGGCCGCACCATCGCAAAGGCGCTCGGCCTGACCGGCGATCTCGCCAAGCAGGCCGAGGCGGTCGCGGGCATCCTGTACAAGGCGTTCGTCGCCAAGGACATGGAGATGCTCGAGATCAACCCGTTGATCGTTACCAAGCAGGGCCAGCTCAAGGTCCTCGATGCAAAGGTCTCCTTCGACTCCAACTCCCTCTATCGCCACCCCGACGTCGTGTCGCTCCGCGACATCACCGAGGAGGACGACAAGGAGATCGAGGCGTCGAAGTTCGACCTCGCCTATATCGCGCTCGACGGCACGATCGGCTGCATGGTCAACGGCGCAGGCCTCGCAATGGCCACCCTCGACATCATCAAGCTCTACGGCGAAGAGCCGGCGAACTTCCTGGATGTCGGCGGCGGCGCGTCCGAGGAGAAGGTCACGGCGGCCTTCAAGATCATTACCGCCGACCCCAACGTGAAGGGCATCCTGGTCAACATCTTCGGGGGCATCATGAAGTGCGACGTCATCGCACGCGGCGTCATCGCCGCGGTGAAGGCGGTCGGGCTCAAGGTGCCGCTGGTGGTGCGCCTCGAAGGCACCAACGTCGAGGAAGGCAAGCAGATCATCCGCACGTCCGGGCTCAATGTGATCCCGGCCGACGATCTGGACGATGCCGCCCAGAAGATCGTCAGTGCGGTCCGCAACGGCGGCAAGGGGGGCAGCACGCCGCCCAAGGCCCCGAAGGCTACGGCCAAGCGGCCTGACGCCAAAAAACCAGAGAGGAAGACAATGAGCAAGGCAGCATCCAAGTCTACGGGTAGCAAGACCGCGTCCAAGTCCGCCTCCAAGGCCAAGGCTCCGGCCGCGGCCAAGGCCCCCGCGAAGGCTGCCGCCGCCAAGGCGGACGCCAAGAAGACGGCGAAAGCCGCGGCTCCGAAGGCTGCCGCTGCCAAGGCTCCGGCCAAGGCCAAGGCTCCGGCCAAGGCTCCGGCGAAAGCCGCTGCTGCCAAGGCCCCGGCGAAGGCCGCGGCCCCGAAGGCTGCCGCCAAGGCTCCGGCGAAGGCCGCGGCTCCGAAGGCTGCTGCCAAGGCTCCGGCGAAGGCCGCCGCCCCGAAGGCCGCCGCCAAGGCTCCGGCCAAGGCGAAGGCTCCCGCCAAGGCCGCTGCTCCTGCCGCGGCTCCGGCCAAGGCCGCTGCTGCTCCCGCCAAGAAGGCTCCGGCCAAGAAGGCGGCTGCTCCCAAGGCTGCCGCCAAGGCTCCGGCCAAGGGCAAGAAGTGACGTGAAACCGGCGCGCGGGCCCGGTCGGGTCCGCGCGTCGTCTCAGGTGTTCGGTAGCGTCAGGCGGGTGTCGAGGGTCGGGTGATGGTGACGGCGCTGATTGCTGTGATCGGCTTGGCGATTCTCGTCTGGGGTCTGATCCAGTTCATCTGCTTCGGGATCGCCGTCCGGGCCTTCTCCCGCCTGCAGGCCACGGGCGCATACACGACCGTCAGGGAAAGCGGCGCGGTGAAGACCGGCGAAGCTCTCGTGGGACGGACCGTGGACGCGATCCCCAGCGCCTTCGTCCGGCGGCTCGTCCGTCGCGTCGTGCCCGACGGGTCCGACATCGCCGGGACCTTCATCACCGACCTTCTCGAAGAGAAGCGCAGTATCGGCAAGTGGGTGGCGCTGCTCGGCGCTGCCGTCTTTGCCGGATCGTTCGTTGCGGGCCCTTGGCTCACCAATCTCATCGCACGCGGCTGAGCCGGGTCGCACAGGAGTATGGAATGTCCATTCTGATCAACAAGAAGACCAAGGTCATCACGCAGGGCTTCACGGGCAAGAACGGCACGTTCCACTCGGAACAGGCCATTGCCTATGGCACCAAGCTGATGGGCGGCGTGGCGCCGGGCAAGGGCGGCCAGGTCCATCTCGGCCTGCCGGTCTTCGACACGGTCGCCGAGGCGCGTGCCAAGACCGGTGCTGATGCTTCCGTCGTCTACGTGCCGCCGCCGGGCGCCGCCGATGCCATCTGCGAGGCCATCGACGCAGAGATCCCGCTGATCGTCTGCATCACCGAGGGCATCCCGGTGCAGGACATGATCCGCGTGAAGCGCTCGCTCGAGGGCTCCAAGTCGCGCCTGATCGGCCCGAACTGCCCGGGCGTCGTCACCGCCGGCGAGTCGAAGATCGGCATCATGCCGGCCAACATCTTCCGCAAGGGTTCGGTGGGCATTGTCTCGCGCTCCGGCACGCTTACCTATGAAGCTGTCTTCCAGACCTCGAGCGAGGGCCTCGGCCAGACCACCGCAGTCGGCATCGGCGGCGACCCGGTCAAGGGCACCGAGTTCATCGACATGCTGGAGATGTTCCTCGCCGATCCGAAGACCGAGTCGATCGTCATGATCGGCGAGATCGGCGGCTCGGCCGAGGAAGACGCCGCCCAGTTCATCCGGGACGAGGCCAAGCGCGGCCGCAAGAAGCCGATGGTCGGCTTCATCGCGGGCCGCACCGCGCCTCCCGGCCGCCGCATGGGTCATGCCGGCGCGATCATCTCGGGCGGCAAGGGCGGCGCCGAGGACAAGATCGCGGCCATGGAGGCCGCCGGCATCCGCGTCTCGCCGTCGCCGGCGCGCCTCGGCAAGACCCTGGTCGAAGTGCTGAAGAAGAAGCGCTGAGACTGATTTCGACCACAAACCCGGCCCGTTTCGGGCCGGGTTCGACCATTGAAGGGAACGCCTCCGGGCGTTTCTGCACAGCGTAAACCGGAGCGCCATATGGGTGCTCCGCTGCGGGAACCGATCATGGCACGCCAAGACGAGACCATCGCGCTCACCTCGTTCCTCTATGGCGGCAACGCCGCCTATATCGAGGACCTCTACGCGCAGTACGAGAAGAACCCCGCCTCGGTGGATGCCGACTGGCAGGCCTTCTTCAAGTCGCTCGGCGACGACAAGGGCGACGTGGTCAAGAATGCCGAGGGGCCCTCCTGGGCGCGCCCCAACTGGCCGATCGCGGCCAATGGCGAACTGATCTCGGCGCTCGACGGCAACTGGGCCGCGATCGAGAAGGCGGTCGGCGACAAGATCAAGGCGAAGGCGGCCGACAAGGCCAAGTCCGGCAAGGATTCGGGCGGCGAGATTTCGGCCGAGCAGGTGCAGCAGGCGACCCGCGACTCCGTGCGCGCGCTGATGCTGATTCGCGCCTACCGGATGCGCGGCCACCTGCACGCCAATCTCGACCCGCTCGGCCTCGACCCGCCGAAGACCCACGAGGAGCTGGACCCGCGCTCCTACGGATTCACCGAGGCCGACTACGACCGTCCCATCTTCATCGACAAGGTGCTGGGCCTCGAATTCGCGACCATCCGCGAGATGGTCGGCATCCTCGAACGCACCTATTGCCAGACGCTCGGCGTCGAGTTCATGCACATCTCCGATCCCGCCCAGAAGGCGTGGATCCAGGAGCGCATCGAGGGGCCGGACAAGGAGATCACCTTCACCAAGGAGGGCAAGCGCGCCATCCTGCAGAAGCTGGTCGAGGCCGAGGGCTTCGAGAAGTTCCTCGACATCCGCTACACCGGCACCAAGCGCTTCGGCCTCGACGGCGGCGAGAGCATGATCCCCGCGCTCGAGCAGATCATCAAGCGCGGCGGCCAACTCGGCGTGAAGGAGATCGTGCTCGGCATGGCCCATCGCGGCCGCCTGAACACGCTGACCCAGGTCATGGGCAAGCCGCATCGCGCGCTGTTCCACGAGTTCAAGGGCGGCTCCTACGCCCCCGACGACGTGGAAGGCTCCGGCGACGTCAAGTACCACCTCGGCGCTTCGTCGGACCGCGAGTTCGACGGCAACAAGGTGCACCTGTCGCTCACCCCCAACCCGTCGCATCTCGAGATCGTCGATCCCGTCGTGCTCGGCAAGGTGCGCGCCAAGCAGGATCAGCACGGCTGTTCGCCGGAGGACCGCACGGCCGTCATGCCGCTGCTGATCCACGGCGATGCCGCCTTTGCCGGCCAGGGCGTCGTGGCCGAGTGCCTCGGCCTGTCCGGGCTGAAGGGCCACCGCACCGGCGGCTCGGTCCATTTCATCATCAACAACCAGATCGGCTTCACCACCTATCCGCGCTATTCGCGCTCCTCGCCCTATCCCTCGGATGTGGCGAAGATGGTCGAGGCGCCGATCTTCCATGTGAACGGCGACGATCCGGAAGCGGTCGTCTTCGCCGCCAAGGTCGCGACCGAGTTCCGGCAGAAGTTCCAGAAGCCGGTGGTCATCGACATGTGGTGCTATCGCCGCTTCGGCCACAACGAGGGCGACGAGCCGGCCTTCACCCAGCCCTTGATGTACAAGAAGATCCGCGGCCTGCCGTCGACGCTGGATGTCTATTCCAGGAAGCTCGTCGCCGAGGACATCATCACCGAAGGCGAGATCGACAAGCTGAAGGCCGACTGGCGCCAGCGTCTCGACGCAGAGATGGAAGCCGGCCAGTCCTACAAGCCGAACAAGGCCGACTGGCTGGACGGCAAGTGGGCGGGCCTCAAGGCGGGCCTGTCGACCGATGACGATCCGCGCCGCGGCGAGAGCGGGCTCGACCACGCCAAGCTGGTCGAGCTCGGCAAGGCGATCACGGCCGTGCCGGAGGGCTTCACCGCCCATCGCACGATCCAGCGGTTCATGGACAACCGCCGCAAGATGATCGAGACGGGCGAGGGCATCGACTGGGCGACCGGCGAGGCTCTGGCTTTCGCCGGCCTCGTCGACGAGGGGCATCGCGTGCGCCTGTCCGGCCAGGACTGCGAGCGCGGCACCTTCTCGCAGCGCCATTCGGTGCTGATCGACCAGCAGACGGAAGCCCGCTACACGCCGCTCAACAATATCCGCGAGGGCCAGGCCAAGTACGAGGTCATCAACTCGATGCTCTCGGAGGAGGCCGTGCTCGGCTACGAGTATGGCTATTCGCTCGCCGAGCCGAACGCGCTGACCCTCTGGGAAGGCCAGTTCGGCGACTTCGCCAACGGCGCGCAGGTGGTGTTCGACCAGTTCATCTCCTCGGCCGAGCGCAAGTGGCTGCGCCTGTCGGGCCTCGTCTGCCTCTTGCCGCATGGCTATGAGGGGCAGGGGCCCGAGCACTCCTCCGCGCGTCTGGAGCGCTTCCTCCAGATGTGCGCCGAGGACAACATGCAGGTGGCCAACTGCACGACGCCGGCGAACTACTTCCACATCCTGCGCCGGCAGCTGAAGCGCGAGATCCGCAAGCCCCTGATCCTGATGACGCCGAAGTCGCTGCTCCGCCACAAGCGGGCTGTGTCGCGGCTCGACGAGATGGAGGCGGGCACCTCGTTCCACCGCGTGCTGTGGGACGACGCTCAGATCCTGCCGAACCAGGAGATCAAGCTGGTCGACGACAAGAAGATCCGGCGGGTCGTGCTGTGCTCGGGCAAGGTCTACTACGACCTCTACGAGGACCGCATCAAGCGCGGCATCGACGACGTCTATCTGATGCGCGTCGAGCAGCTCTACCCGTTCCCGCTGAAGGCGCTGGCCCACGAGATTTCCCGGTTCAAGAACGCCGAGGTGATCTGGTGCCAGGAGGAGCCCAAGAACATGGGCTCCTGGACCTTCGTCGAACCCTATCTGGAATGGGTGCTGGGCACGGCCCGGTCGAAGTCGAAGCGCGCCCGCTATGTCGGCCGCCCGGCTTCCGCCGCGACCGCCACCGGCCTGATGTCGCGCCACAACGCCCAGCTCCAGGCCTTCCTGGACGAAGCCTTCGCCTGAATTCCGCCCGGCGCGGATGCCGCGCCGGCCCGTTTGAAATCGAGATGAGAGAGGCCCGCAAGGGACTGCACAATGGCCACCGAGATTCGCGTTCCGACCCTTGGAGAATCCGTCACCGAGGCGACCGTCGCCAAGTGGTTCAAGAAGCCCGGCGAGGCCGTGAAGCAGGACGAGCCGTTGGTCGAACTCGAAACCGACAAGGTGACGCTCGAGGTGAATGCGCCGGCCTCCGGCACGCTCGCGGAGATCGTCGCCGATACCGGAACGACGGTGGGCGTCTCGGCGCTGCTCGGCCAGATCGCCGAGGGTGCGGCAGCTGCCGCTCCCGCCAAGGCCGCCGCTCCCAAGGCGGAGGCTCCCAAGGCCGAAGCCCCGAAGGCGGCTCCCGCGCCGGCCAGGGCGGCCTCCGCTGACAACGGCCCGGCCGTCGCCCGCCTCGCCGCCGAGAGCGGCGTGGCCGCCTCGGCCGTCGCCGGCTCCGGCAAGGATGGCCGCGTGACCAAGGGCGACATGCTCGCGGCGATCGCGACCGGCGTGTCGGCGGCCCCCGCCGCGGCTCCGGTTCCGGCCGCTGCCCGTCCGGCCTCCAGCGCCGAGGACGCGCCGCGCGAGGAGCGCGTGAAGATGACGCGCCTGCGCCAGACCATCGCGCGCCGCCTGAAGGAGGCGCAGAGCACGGCCGCCATGCTGACGACCTTCAACGAGGTCGACATGACGGCGGTCATGACGCTGCGCAACCAGTACAAGGACCTGTTCGAGAAGAAGCACGGCGTGAAGCTCGGCTTCATGGGCTTCTTCGTGAAGGCCTGCGTCCAGGCGCTGAAGGACATCCCGGCGGTCAATGCCGAGATCGACGGCACCGACATCATCTACAAGAACTTCTGCCACGTCGGCGTCGCCGTCGGCACCGACAAGGGCCTCGTCGTGCCGGTGGTGCGCGATGCCGACCAGATGGGCATCGCCCAGGTCGAGAAGACCATTTCCGATTTCGGCAGGCGCGCCCGCGACGGCCAGCTCAAGATCGAGGAAATGCAGGGCGGCACGTTCACGATCTCGAACGGCGGCGTCTATGGCTCGCTCATGTCGACGCCGATCCTCAATGCCCCGCAGTCCGGCATCCTCGGCATGCACAAGATCCAGGAGCGGCCGATGGTCATTGGCGGCAAGATCGAGATCCGGCCGATGATGTATCTGGCGCTCTCCTACGATCACCGGATCGTCGACGGCAAGGAAGCCGTGACCTTCCTCGTGCGCGTCAAGGAGAGCCTTGAGGATCCGGCGCGGCTCGTGATGGATCTCTGATCGGCGCGGCCGGCTCCGCGCCGGCCGCCCAACCAGGAGAACACCATGTCCAAGGGCGTCTGCGTCGTTACCGGATCGAGCCGCGGCATCGGCCGCGCCTGCGCGCTGCTGGCCGCCGAATACGGCTACGGCGTCGTGGTGAACTATGCCAACGACACCGAGGCGGCGGCCGACGTCGTCACGCGCATCAATGCCGACGGCGGCCAGGCCGTCGCGGTGCGCGGCGACGTCTCCGCCGAGGTCGACGTCGAGCATATCTTCGCGGCCGCCGATCGCATGGGCACGCTCACCGGCCTGATCAACAATGCCGGCGTCGTCTCGAAGTCGGGCCGCGTCGAGGACTACACCGTCGAGCGTCTGGAGCGGATCGTCGCCATCAACGTCGTCGGCACCATCCTCTGCGCCCGCGAGGCTGTCAGGCGCATGTCGACCAGGCGCGGCGGCAAGGGCGGCAGCATCGTCAACATCTCCTCCGTCGCCTCCACCCTCGGCAGCCCCAACGAATATGTCGACTACGCCGCCACCAAGGGCGCGGTCGATTCATTCACCATCGGCCTCGCCAAGGAAGTCGCCATGGAGGGTATTCGCGTCAATGCGGTGCGTCCCGGCATGGTGACCACCGAGATCCACGAGGCGAGCGGCGATCCCGGCCGGGTCGAGCGCATCCGCCCGACCATTCCGATGCAGCGGATCGGCGACCCCGAGGAGATCGCGCGCGCGGCGCTCTGGCTCCTGTCGGAGGAAGCCTCCTACTGCACCGGCTCGTTCATCAACGCTTCCGGCGGGCGCTTCTGAGCGCCACGCCTATCCGTTTCCGGAGTAACTGATCCATGTCCTACGATCTCGTCGTCATCGGCACCGGCCCCGGCGGCTATGTCTGCGCCATCCGCGCCGCCCAGCTCGGCCTCAAGGTCGCGGTGGTCGAGAAGCGCAAGACCCATGGCGGCACCTGCCTGAACATCGGCTGCATCCCGTCCAAGGCGCTGCTGCACGCTTCCGAACTGTTCGACGAGGCTGGCCACGGCTTCAAGGCCTTCGGCATCGACGTGCCCGCGCCGAAGCTGAACCTCAAGCAGATGATGGTCCATAAGCAGGAGACCATCGACGGCAACGTCAACGGCGTCGCCTTCCTGATGAAGAAGCACAAGATCGACCAGCACTTCGGCACCGGCACGATCACCGCGCCGGGCAAGGTCAGGGTCACCGCCGAGGACGGCAAGGTCACCGAGGTCGAGGCGAAGTCCATCGTCATCGCCACCGGCTCGGACGTGACGCCGCTGCCGGGCGTCGCCATCGACGAGAAGCAGATTGTCTCCTCCGAGGGCGCGCTCGAACTCGCCAAGGTGCCGGGCAAGCTCGTCGTCATCGGCGCGGGCGTCATCGGCCTCGAACTCGGCTCGGTCTGGCGCCGCCTCGGCGCCGAGGTTCACGTCATCGAATATCTCGACCGTATCCTTCCCGGAATGGACGGCGAGGTCGCCAAGCAGTTCCAGCGCCTGCTCGGCAAGCAGGGCATGACCTTCCAGCTCGGCGCCAAGGTGACTGGCGCGAAGCCGTCGAAGAAGGGCGTGGCGCTGACGGTCGAGCCGGCCGCAGGCGGCGAAGCGCAGACCGTCGAGGCCGACGTGGTGCTGGTCGCCATCGGCCGCCGTCCCTACACCGAGGGGCTCGGCCTCGAAGGCGTCGGCGTCGCGCTGGAGCGCGGCCGCGTCGTCATCGACGGCCACTTCAAGACCAATGTCCCCGGCATCTATGCCATCGGCGACGTGGTGCGCGGGCCGATGCTCGCTCACAAGGCCGAGGACGAGGGCATTGCCGTCGCCGAGATCATTGCCGGCAAGGCGGGCCACGTGAACTACGACTGCATTCCGGGCGTGGTCTACACCTACCCGGAGGTCGCCTCGGTCGGTAAGTCCGAGGAGGACCTGAAGGCCGCCGGCATCGCCTACAATGTCGGCAAGTTCCCCTTCACCGCGAACGGCCGCGCCCGCGCCAACCGCACGACCGACGGCTTCGTGAAGGTGCTGGCGGATGCCACGACCGACAAGGTTCTGGGCGTCCACATCCTCGGCGCCGGGGCCGGCGAGATGATCCACGAGGCCGTGGTGCTGATGGAGTTCGGCGGCTCGGCGGAAGACCTCGCCCGCTCCACCCACGCCCACCCGACCATGTCGGAAGCGGTCAAGGAGGCGGCGCTCGCCATCGACAAGCGCGCCATCCATATGTGAGCGCCGGGCGAGCGATCTCGCCCGACCACAGGGGTCATGCGAAGGGCGGTGCTCACGGCGCCGCCCTTTCCTTTTGCGCCTCAGGGGGCCGGACGCTTGCGAACGCGCCATTGAACCTCTTCTCCGGCCGCCGCGACTGACGGTCATCAGGCGAGCGGCAAGGGTGCCGGGACCGCCGAAACCGAAGAGGAAATGACCATGTCCATGTCCAGAAGGTTTGCAGTGGCCGGTGCCCTTGCCCTCGTCGTCGGCGGCGCCATGTCCGGCGCGGCTCTCGCCCGTGGCGGCGGTGGCGGCGGCGGTGGCGGTGGCGGAGACGTCCCCGGCCTCGTCGATGCGCCGAACATCCAGATCCCGCCGCGGCGCGGCCGCGCGACGCCCCAGGGCGGTACGGCCACCACGACCAACTGTCGCTACGAGGTCTACAACGTCACCCGCGAGTGCGAGCGCGTGCGCCGCTACTGGTAATCGCTCCGCCACGGCGGAAGGAGGCGGTGGGGCAACCCGCCGCCTTCGGCGTTTTGGGTGGCTGATCAGGCCGTCGCGGCAGCCTCGCCCGGCCAGGCGAACCGCGCCCAGTCGGGCTTCGACGGCGTCAGCGCGATGCCGCCGGCCGTGATCGCCTCGCCGGCCGCCAGCGCATCCTCGATCCGGTCGAGCCGCACCTTGGCGAGCGCCCGCCCCTCGGCCGCCGAGCCCATCGTGCCGACGGCCTTGCCACCAGCCATCACGTCGATGCCTTCCATCGGCGCATGGTCGGGATAGGCGAAGGGAACGACGCGGGTGCGCGCCGTGCCGCGATGCTGCATGCGGCTCACCACCTCCTGCCCGACATAGCAGCCCTTGGCGAAATCGACGCCGGCCAACTGGTCCATGTCGGCTTCGTGCGGGAAGGCGTCGCCATAGGCAAAGTCGCGGCCGCCCTCGGGAATGCCGATGCGGATGCGGTGGGCATGCCAGGCGCCGGGATCGGCGAAGGCCTCCATCGGGAGGGTCGAGATCATCCGCCAGCCGAGCGCGGGATGGCGTGGGTCGCGCGCCACGATGCCGCCTGTTTCCGGGGCGCTTTCCGCGCCCCAGAGCGCCGTGACGCCGAGCTGGTCCGACTGGTCCTCGATGACGACCTTGGCGCGCAGGCGGTAGAAGGTCAGCTTGCGGACGAGGTCGGGAACAAGCGCCCGCGGCGCATCGATCATCAGTCCGCCGCCCATGTCGTCCGGCACCGCGACGATGAGGAAGTCGACGACGATTTTGCCCTGCGGCGTCAGCAGCGCGCCGAACCGCGCCTCGCCGGCCGGGATCGCCTCGACGTCGCAGGTGACGAGCCCTTGCAGGAACTTCGCGGGATCCTCGCCGGTGAGACGGATGACGCCGCGTTCGGGCAGGAATGCCGTCTGCATCGGAATGCCTTTCGTTCGCTTGGCACCGTTGTCGTTCTCCGACATAAGCGAGGCCGCGCCGGGAGCAAGGCCCGGCCGCCTGCCGGGAGGATGCCATGCCGAACTATGACGTGATCTACAGGAACGGCACGGTGGTCAATCAGGACGGCCGCAGCCAGCGCGACATCGGCGTCATTGGCGGGCGCGTCGCCTTCATCGGCGACCTCTCGCAAGGGTCGGCCGGCGAGGTGGTCGACTGCACCGGCCTGCACATCCTGCCCGGCGTGATCGACAGCCAGGTCCATTTCCGCGAGCCCGGTCCGACCCACAAGGAAGACCTGGAATCCGGCTCCCGTGCGGCCGTGATGGGCGGCGTGACGGCCGTCTTCGAGATGCCGAACACCGATCCGCTGACCATCAGCGAGGCGGCGCTGGCCGACAAGGTGAAGCGGGCGACGGACCGCATGCACTGCGACTTCGCCTTCTGGGTCGGCGGCACGCACGAGAACGCCCCCCACGTCGCGGAGCTTGAGCGCCTGCCGGGCGCGGCGGGCATCAAGGTGTTCATGGGCTCCTCCACCGGCTCGCTGCTGGTCGAGGACGACGAGGGCGTCGCCTCGATCCTGAAGAACACGCGCCGCCGTTCCGCCTTCCACTCGGAGGACGAGTTCCGCCTGCGCGAGCGCAAGGGCGAGCGCATCGAGGGCGACCCGCGCTCGCACCCGGTCTGGCGCGACGAGATCGCGGCGCTGACCTGCACCGAGCGCCTTGTGGGAATCGCCCGGCGCTTCAACGCCAAGATCCACGTCCTGCACATCTCCACGGCGGAAGAGATCGACTATCTCCGTCAGCACAAGGATGTCGCGACCTGCGAGGCGACGCCGCACCACCTGACCCTCGTCGCCCCCGACTGCTACGAGCGGCTCGGCACGCTCGCCCAGATGAACCCGCCCGTCCGCGACGAGCGCGCCCGGAGCGGCATCTGGAAGGGTATCGAACAGGGCATCGTCGACGTGCTCGGCTCCGACCATGCGCCGCACACGCTGGAGGAGAAGGCCAAGACCTATCCGGCCTCGCCCTCGGGCATGACCGGCGTCCAGACGCTGGTGCCGACCATGCTGGACCACGTGAACGCGGGCAGGCTGACGCTGGAGCGCCTCGTCGATCTCACCAGCGCGGGCCCTTCGCGCATCTTCGCCATCGCCGGCAAGGGCCGCATCGCTGCCGGCTACGACGCCGATTTCACGATCGTCGACCTGAAGCGGCGGCAGACCATCACCAATGGCTGGATCGCCTCGAAGAGCCAGTGGACGCCCTATGACGGCGTCGAGGTCACTGGCTGGCCGGTCGGCACCGTCATTCGCGGCCGCCGCGTCATGTGGGAAGGCGACCTTGTGACATCGTCGGGCGGGCAGCCCGTGCGGTTCCAGGACCAGCGATAGTCGTCGGCTACTGCCCTCGGGGGGCGAGGCCGGCCGCCCAGAGTGGCAATGTTGCAACATTCCGTAGGGAAAGCCGTCTTCTTGCGGTTTTCTGCGTGCGGGACTCCGGTAGCATGATATGGGATTCCCCAACGGAATCGGGCGCGATGCCCGCTGGGAGCATGACCTGACCATGAAGAAGTTCGCATTCGCACTCGCCGCCATTGGCGCACTTGCCGGCCAGGCTGGCGCCGCCGACCTCGGCGTGCAGCGTGTTGCCGTGCCGGCCGCCATCGCGGCTCCGGTCTTCAACTGGACCGGCTTCTATGCCGGCGCGGATGTCGGCTACTGGGCCGGCCCCAGCTACATTTCCTATCCCGGCGCCCCGGTCTTCTTCGGATCCGCCACGCCGCAGGGTTTCAAGCTTGGCGCGCATGTCGGCTACCGCCATCAGTTCGCGAACAATTTCGTGCTCGGCCTTGAGGGCGACCTGTCCTGGCTCGGCAATGCCAGCCGCGAGACCTTCGTGAATTCCGGCCCCCGCGTCGCCCGCATCCGCGGCAACTGGGACGGCTCCGTCCGCGCCACGGCGGGCTTCGCCATCGATCGCGCACTGGTCTACGCAACCGGCGGCCTCGCCTTCATCAATACGACGGGCTGCACCGCTTTCGGACCTGGCGATGTCTGCGCTCCCGCGACGCAGTTTGGCGGCACCCGCCTTGGCTGGACGGTCGGCGCGGGTCTGGCCTATGCCGTGACCCAGAACGTCGCAATTCGCGCCGAATATCTCTACGCGAATTACGGCGGGCGCACCTATGCGACGACTGGCGTGGCGGGCGCCCAGACCCGCCACAAGATCGACACCCACACGGCCCGGGTCGGCGTGAGCTACCTGTTCTCGACCGGTCCTTCGGCCGTCGTCGCCCGCTACTGAGTGCGCGCGGCGCCCCTGCGCCTTCATCGTTCATCCGCAAACCCGGCCCTTCGGCCGGGTTTGTTGCGTCTGGCGGATCGTCGGGACGATCCCATATGGCCGGTGAAGGAAGGCAGCGACGTGAGACAGGGCAATTCGACCGACGGTTATGCCGAGAAGGCGGACAAGCTCGCCGCCCAGTATGAAAGCGTGACCTTCGAACAGGTCCACGCGGCGATCCTTGCCCATCTGCCGCCGCCGGGTCGCGCTCTCGACATCGGCGCGGGAACCGGCCGCGACGCGGCGGCGCTGGCATCGCGCGGTTTCGCGGTGACCGCGGTCGAGCCGACGGCGGAACTGCGCGCCCATGGCCACAGGCTGCATGCCGGCCGTGGCATTGCCTGGATCGACGACATGCTGCCCGACCTTGTGGCCGTGATGGCGCTCGGTGAGCGGTTCGATGCGATCTTCCTGACCGCCGTCTGGATGCATCTCGGCGCCGGCGAGCGGACGCGCGCCATGGCGAACCTCGCTGCGCTGGCCGCGCCCGGCGGCCGGCTGTTCATGACGCTTCGCCACGGCCCCGTGCCGCCGGGCCGCCAGATGTTCGACGTGTCGGGGGAGGAAACGGCCGCGCTCGCCGCCGGCCATGGCTTCGCCGCGCGCCACATGGCCAGCTATCCGGACATGCTGGGCCGCTCCGACATTTCCTGGACCGCGCTGGTGCTCGACGCGCCGCCCTGACGCGCCGGTTGGAGGAAACGTCGGTCCTTGCGCGGGATGAGACGACAGGCAGCAGCGTCTGCTGCCAATCTGGCGCCTTGTCCATCCGGGGAACAGGTTCCATGCGCGCCGTCGTCACTGCCTTGCTCGCAACCCTTGCCGCCGTCTGTCTCGCCGCTCTTCCAGCTGCCGCCGCGACCTACGAGCTCGGTTCGCCGGCCATCGCCCAGGTCACGCTGCCTGATGCCTGGTCGCCGACCGTCACCGAGCGCGGGGTGGAGGCCACCAGCGCCGACGACGAGATCTATGTCGCCGTCCGGCCCGCCAGCGCCGCGAATGTCGAGGATGCTGTGAAGCAGACCCTGTCCTACCTCGTGGAGCAGGGCGTCAGGATCGATGCATCGACCCAGCGCCAGAGTGCCGGCCAGATCAACGGCATCGAGGCCGTCAGCCTGGCCTATTCCGGCAAGGACGAGGACGACGAGAACATCGAGATCAGTGTTTCCGTTTTCGTCGTCAGCCCCTCGGCCGCGGTCGTCCTGACCTATTGGGGCTCCAAGGACGGCGAGCAGACCTATGGCGCGGAACTGCGGGGCATCCTGCAGAGCCTCCAGCGCAAGTGACGGCGCGCCGGCGGATCACTCGCCGGCCAGGAAATAGTGCAGCGTGCCGTCCGGCCCGATGCCGAGCCGCCAGAACACCCAGGCGTTCAGCGTGCGCATGTCGCGCACGTCCTGCGCCGTCATCAGCCGGTAGAGATCGACCGATTGCTGCGGCGTCAGGTTGGCCAGCGGCACATGGGCGAGATAGGGCCAGACATACATTTCCTGCGGCGTGCCCTTGTTGATCAGGGCAGGCGGCAGGTCGAGGATGTTGAGCAGGATCGCCAGGATCTCGTGGCCGTTGCCGTCGCCCGAGGCCTGTTTCCAGAACGCTATGGGGTCGCGCTCGCCGCCGCGTGCGAAGACCGGCATCGTTTCGTTCGTCTGGAACACGATGCCGAGGCGCTCGATGTTCCCGGATTTCGCCGCGAGGATCAGTTTCTCGCGCATCGACCCGACCCGCTCGCGCAGGTCCTCGTTGTCGGGCAGCAGGTCGACGGATGCCGGCGGCCGCGGCGCGGGTCGGGGCGGCGTCTGCGCCTGCTGGGCAGGTCGCGGCTGGGCCGGGGAGGGAGCTGTCTGCGCGGGAGACGACGGGGCAGGAGGCGCCTGAACCTGGGGCGCCTGCGCGGCGCCCGCCGGGGCATCGCCCGCGCGCGGCGTCACGTCGCGCAGCACCTTCACGCGTTTTGGTCGCAGCTCGACGAACAGCACGCGCCCCTTGTCGTCGAGCATCAGCACGTTCTCGGTGCCGGGGATTCGCACCGTGCGCGCGTGCAGTCGAACGCCCTCGATGAACCACTTCGCGCCGGTGTTCAGCTCCATCACCTTCAGCTGCGTGGCCTCGCCGTCTTTCGTCGGTCCCAGGTCGCCGATGACGAGCGTGCCCACGAGTCGAGCCGACGAGAACCCGAGCTCGCGCGTCTTGCTGCCATCGGTGCGAATCACGTCGAACCCACAGCCGTGCTGGAAGAGCAGCCAGTTCTGATCATCCGAGATGGCTGAAGGAACGGCGTTGCCGGTGTGACAGCGCCTGTCCTCGGGCGGCTCGACCGACAGCGGCCGGGCCGTGCCTTCGACGAGGTCGGCGACCTGCAGAGAACCCTCGGCCGCGACGAACGCGAGCTGCGTGTTCGAGACGATGAACGGAGCGTTCGGCAACAGCGTGAGCCCCCTCGCGAGCGTGGCCTTGCCGTCCTTCGAGGCCAGCGGGTGCCGCGTGAACGCCGTGTCGAACGTGACGACGAACTTCGAGTCGGGCGTGACGGCGAAGCGCGCTCCGGGAGCCGCGAGCGTGACGGGCGCTCCACCCTCGAGCGAACGCACGACCAGGCCCGCGGCCTCCATCGAGAAGACCCACCGGCCGTCGGGAGAGAGCGCGTGCTGGCTGACGCTCTGACTCAGCGTCTTCGGCGGCGGTCCCTCGACGGCGCCCGTGTCATCGCTCGCGAACACCGTGATGGCCGGAGCAGCGTGAACCGTGAACGAAGTCACCAGCAACAGGAGTGCGCTGCGCATCGTGACAGCACACCTCAGACGGTCAGACCGTTCCACCACTCACGCAGCAGCTCTCTTCAGCCAGAAGAGACCCAGCAGCATGAGCACCGGCAACAGGAGCATCTGGAGGTCAGTCACGTTCTGTCCACGGGTCGACGAGCTCGAGATTGCACCCCTCCAAGTCACGAACGTTGCGGGTCGCGAGCGTGGCGGCGTGCGTGAACGCGATGGCTGCAATCTGCGCGTCGAGCTGGCTGATGGGTCTTCCCGCAGCGCGCCGCTCCGAGACGATGCGCGCGTAGGCAGGCGCGACCTGACTGTCGAACGGGAGCACTCGACCGCGAAAGTCCTCGCTGATGATTCCGTCAACCACGCGCTCGAGGGCTCTGCGTCTGCGTCCATCGGGAATCAACGCAACGCCGTACCTGAGCTCAGCCTCGGTGATGGCCGTGAGGAAGACGTCGGTTGGCGTCTGGAGCGCCAGCCACGTCGTCACCGTCGGCGCTGGCCCCGGGCGCATCAGCTCCGAGAGGACATTGGTGTCGAGAACGAGCACGTCAGTCGACCAGCGGCGGTTCGCGAACCGGCTCACGTGCTGGGAGTTCGAGCTCGACGCCACCGAGCCCCGCGACGCGCGCACGAATCGACGCAGCGAGGTCAGTGCCAGCCTGCCCCTCACTCACCGCCTCGCGCA
>JAIUOO010000029.1 GCA_020161695.1 Pseudomonadota bacterium
GGCGCGGGACTGGCTGGCGGCGATGGCGCCGCCGACGATCACGCCGGCCGCGAGGGCGCCGACGCCCCAGCCGATGCCGCGGTGGTGGTGATGATGGAAGGGGCCGGCCTGGGCCGAGGAGGCGACGCCCACCGACAGGGTGGCGGCGGCAGCGGCGGCGAGGGCGAGGGTCTTGAAGCGGGTCATGGCGCGTCTCCGGTGAAGGTTCAGGTGGGGCCCGATGCCCCGGTCCTCCATCAGTCGCAGCCACCGCCGAAAAGGTTCGGGGCCCGCGACGAAAAAATCGCGAGCCCCGCATATGGTTGGCAGAACGTGAAGGATCAGGCGGCGGTGACGAGCTTGCCGTAGTCCGCGACCGCCGACAGGTGATGGTCGGCATCGCCGAACAGCGTGTCGATCATGGTGAGCCGCTTGAAGTAGTGGCCGGCCTTGTACTCCATGGTCATGCCGATGCCGCCGTGGAGCTGCACCGCCTGCTGGCCGATGAACTTGGCGGAGCGACCGATCTGCACCTTGGCCGCCGAAGCCAGCGCGCGGCGCTCGACCGGGTCCTCGGTCGCCGCCGTCATGGCCGCGAACATGGCCATGGAGCGCGCCTGCTCCAGCGCCACGAACATCTCGGCCGCGCGGTGCTGAAGCGACTGGAACGAGCCGATATTGATGCCGAACTGCTTGCGCTGCTTGAGATAGTCGACGGTGACGTCGGTCAGTTCGCTCATCGCGCCGACAGCCTCGGCGCACAGCGCCGCGATGGCCTCGTCCGCCACGGCTTCGAGAATGGCGAGCCCGCCGGAGGGATCACCGATGACGGCATCCGCCCCGACCCTGACGCCCGACAGCGTCACCTCGGCCGCGTGCGTGCCGTCCTGGGTGACGGAATCGCGGCGGCTGACGCCGGGCGCATCGCCCTTGACGATGAACAGGCCAATGCCGGCCTTGTCGCGCCGCTGGCCGCCCGTGCGCGCGGAGACGATCAGGTAATCAGCCGTGCCGCCGTTGACGACGACCGCCTTCTCGCCGTCGAGCACGTAGGCATCGCCGTCCTTCTTCGCCGTCGTGGTGACGTCGTTGAGGTCGTAGCGCGAATGCCGTTCGGTGGTCGCCAGGGCAAATGTGCGCGAGCCGTCGGCGATGGCCGGGATGTGCTCGGCCTTCTGCGCGGCGGAAGCCCGCTTCAGCACGCCGCCGCCGAGGATGACGGTCGCAAGATAGGGCTCCAGCACGAGATATTTGCCGAGGCTCTCGGCCACCAGCATGGTCTCGACCGCGCCGCCGCCGAAGCCGCCATCCTCCTCCGCGAAGGGCAGGCCGAGCAGGCCGAGCTCGGCGAATTTCGCCCAGATGTCGCGGCTGTAGCCGCCCGGCTGCGCCGCGATCTTCCTGCGGCTCTCGAAGTCATAGGTGTCGGCGAGAAAGCTGCCGATGGAGTCCTTGAGCAGCTGCTGTTCTTCGGAGAGGTCGAAATCCATGACTTTTGTCCGTCTGATCCCGCGGCGCGCCGTGGCGCTGAATTGTGAGGGTCCGTCATGCCCGGCCTTGAGCCGGGTATCCACGACTTGAACACGACGTTGAAGGAATTCGTGGATGGCCGGGACAAGCCCGGCCATGACGACGAGAAAGCGCCTCGCTAGAGGCGACGGGCTTCAAAGCCCCAGCACCGCCTTGGCGATGATGTTCTTCTGGATTTCGTTGGAGCCGCCGTAGATCGAGACCTTGCGCACGTTGAAATAGGTCGGCGCGATGGTCTGGGCCCATTCCGGCCCGATCGGCGGCTCGTTGGTGCCCGGCTCGTCCGGCGTATAGGGCGCCGAATGCGGACCGATCACCTCCATCAGGAGTTCGGTCGTCGCCTGCTGCAATTCGGAACCCTTGATCTTGAGGACCGAGGAAGCCGGATCGGGCTTGCCCTTCTCGCGCTTCGCCTCGCCGGCGATGACGCGCAGCTGGGTGATCTCCAGCGCCTTCAGCTCGATCTCCACCGCCGCGATCTTCTCGCGGAAGCGGATGTCCTCGATCATCGGCCGGCCGCCCCTCTGCTCGATCCCCGCCATCTCCTTGATCTTGGCGATGCGCTGCTTGGAGATGCCGACGCGGGCGATGCCGGTGCGTTCGTTGCCGAGCAGGAACTTGGCATAGTCCCAGCCCTTGTTCTCGCTTCCGACGAGGTTCTCCAGCGGCGCCTTGACGTCATCGAAGAACACCTCGTTGACCTCGTGGCCGCCGTCGATCGTCTGGATCGGCTTCACGGTGATGCCCGGCGTCTTCATGTCGACGAGAATGAAGGAGATGCCCTCCTGCTTCTTCACGGTGGAGTCGGTGCGGGCGAGGACGAAGATCCAGTCGGCATGCTGGCCGAGCGTGGTCCAGGTCTTCTGGCCATTGATGACCCAGTGGTCGCCGACCTTCTCGGCCTTGGTCTTGAGGCCGGCGAGATCGGAGCCGGCGCCCGGCTCGGAGAAGCCCTGGCACCACCAGTCGTCGAGATTGGCGATGCGCGGCAGGAAGCGCTTCTTCTGCGCGTCGGAGCCGAACGTGTAGATCACCGGGCCGACCATCGACGTGCCGAAGGCGAGCGGTGGCGGCGACGGCGCCATCATCATCTCCTCGAGGAAGATGTACTGCTTCACCGCGCTCCAGCCGGTGCCGCCATAGGCCTTGGGCCAATGGGCGACGCCCCAGCCCTTCTCGTTCAGCGTGCGCTGCCAGAAGACGATGTCGTCGCGGGAGGCATGGTGACCGCTCGCGAGCTTCTCGCGCAGCGCCTTCGGCAGCTTCTCGGCGATGAAGTCGCGAACCTCCTTGCGGAAGGCGATCTCCTCGTCGGTGAACCTCAGCTCCATGGGCCAGCCTCCTCAAAACGGGAGCGGGCCTGAGGCGCCCTCCCTGCCTGTCGCTTCCTCGCCGCGCGAAAACATACTCGCGCGAATGTTTGTTGGCCGCATTCAAGACCTGCCCGCGCGCGAAGGCAACAGGAACCTTGGAGCCCGGGCATCGCCCGAACGGGTGGGCCCCGGATGCATGGCAGGGGCGAGGCTCGCGGCCGGGACATGCCGCGGCCTCCATGACAGGATCGCCCGCAAGGGGCGACGTGCCCCACGGGGACGGCTCATGGCATTCGATTTCAAGGGCAAGCGCGTGGTGGTCTGCGGCGGCAGCCGCGGCATCGGGCGGTCCATCGCGCTCGGCTTCGCGGCGGCCGGCGCCGGCGTGTCGATCTGCGCGCGCGGGGAAGACGGACTGAAGGCGACGGCGGCCGAGATCGCCGCCCGTGGCGTTGTCTCGCACTATGCGCCCTGCGATCTCGCCAGCGCCGAGGCCATTGCCGGCTACATCCCCGCCGCGGCCAAGGCGCTCGGCGGCATCGACGTGCTGGTCAACAATGCCTCCGGCTTCGGCATGGGCGACGACGAGGCCGGCTGGGAGAAGGGCCTGAACGTCGATGTCATGGCGACGGTGCGCGCGAGCCGCGCCGCGCTGACCTATCTGGAGGCGGCCAAGGGCGCCTCGATCGTCAACATCGCCTCGATCTCCGGCTATCGCGCCTCGACGCGCACACCGGCCTATGCGGCGGTCAAGGCGGCGGTGATCCAGTACACGACCAGCCAGGCGGCGGCCCTCGCACCGAAGGGCATCCGCGTCAACTGCGTGGCGCCCGGCTCCATCGAGTTTCCCGGCGGCACCTGGGAGGCGCGGCGCTCCGCCGACCCCGCGCTCTACAACAAGGTGCTGTCGGCCATCCCCTTCAACCGGCTCGGCACGCCGGAGGAAATCGCCAACGTCGTCCTGTTCCTTGCCTCGCCCTATGCCAGCTGGGTGACCGCGCAGACGGTGACCGCGGATGGCGGACAGCTGCTGGGGTGAACGAGAAAGGGCGGGCCTTGGCCCGCCCTTCCAACTCTCCGGCCAGTCTGCCTCACGCCAGCGTGTAGGCCGTCTTCACCGTTGTGTAGAACTCGCGGGCATAGGCGCCCTGCTCGCGCGGGCCGTAGCTCGATCCCTTCCGGCCGCCGAACGGCACGTGATAGTCGACGCCCGCCGTCGGCAGGTTGACCATGACCATGCCCGCCTCGGAATTGCGCTTGAAGTGCGAAGCGTATTTCAGCGAGGTCGTGCAGATGCCCGAGGACAGGCCGAACTCGGTGTCGTTGGCGATGGCGAGCGCCTCGTCGTAGCTCTTGGCGCGCACCACCGCCGCGACCGGTCCGAAAATCTCCTCGCGCGCGATGCGCATGGTGTTGGTGACCTCGGTGAACAAAGCCGGCTGAAGATAAAAGCCGGGATTGTCGCGGTTCAGCCGCTCGCCGCCCCAATGGAGCTTCGCGCCCTCGTCGCGGCCGATGGCGATGTACTTCTCGTCCTGGCCGAGCTGCGATTCATCGACCACCGGGCCGATATGGGTGCCGGACTTCAGCGCGTCATCGACGACGAGACCCTTCATACGCTCGGTCAGCGCATCGACGAACCTGTCGTGGATGCCCTCGGTGACGATCAGGCGCGAGGACGCCGTGCAGCGCTGCCCGGTGGAGAAGAAGGCACCGTTGGCGGCGCATTCGACCGCCACCGACAGGTCGGCGTCATCGAGCACGACGAGCGGGTTCTTGCCGCCCATTTCGAGCTGCACCTTCTTCATCGGCGTGGCGGCGACGCAGGCGGCCGCAACGCGCCGGCCGGTCGCGACCGAGCCCGTGAACGAGATGGCGGCGACGTCCGGGTGCTCCAGCATCGCCTGCCCGACCACCGAGCCGCGGCCCATGACGATGTTCAGCACGCCCTTCGGCAGGCCGGCGCGGTTGAGGATGTCGACCAGCGCCCAGGCCGAGCCCGGCACGAGGTCGGCCGGCTTGATCACGACAGTGTTGCCGTAGGCGAGCGCGGGCGCGATCTTCCAGGCGGGGATCGCGATGGGGAAGTTCCACGGCGTGATCATGCCGACGACGCCGACGGCTTCGCGGGTGATCTCGATGCCGACGCCCGGACGCACCGAATTGACCAGTTCGCCATTGAGGCGCAGCGCCTCGCCCGCGAAGAAGGACAGGATCTGGCCGGCGCGGGCCACCTCGCCGATGCCCTCGGGCAGGGTCTTGCCCTCCTCGCGGGACAGCAGCGCGCCGAGCTCCTCCTTGCGCGCCATCACCTCGTTCGAGGCCTTCATCAGCACGTCGTAGCGAAGCTGCGGATTGGAGCGGCTCCAGGCCGGGAAGGCATCCTTCGCCGCGGCGACCGCCGCCTTCAGGTCTTCCACCGTGCCTTGCGCATATTCGCCTACCACCTCGTTGGTGTTCGACGGATTGAGGTTCGGCGCGGCCTTGGCGGGCGACACGAACTCGCCGGCAATGAAGTTGCGGAATACGGTGGTCATGGGCCTCGCCTCCTCGAACGCATCTCGTTGCGGGCGCTGGTCGATCCGCCCGACGGAACAGGGCCGGCACAGAACCACAATCGTGGCGGAACGACCAGACCGCGCGGCGCGCATGGCAGCCGCCGCCGGCGCCTGCAACCGGGGCGGCTGGCGGATTGCCGCTTTGCGCCCTAGATTCTTCTGTCCGACAGGCAGATTGCGATCGACATGCAGGACACCAGACCGCCCCCGGGGCCGAACGCGGCCCAGATGGCCTCCCCCTCGTTCCGCCTCCCGGCTCTCGATCAGGATTTCCTGCTGGCCGAGGAACAGCGCGGCGTCCGCTTCCTGCTCGAATATGCCAAGGCCGAGCAGGCCCTTGCGCGCTGGAGCGTCAAATCGACCATCGTGGTGTTCGGCAGCGCCCGCGTGCGCGAGAACGGACCGGGCAAGCAGGCGGGGTGGTATGCCGCTGCGCGGGAGTTCGGACGCCTGGCGTCAACCCATGGCGGCGCTCTGAATGCGGGCGCGGCCCCGCGCGAGAACGTCATCGCCACGGGCGGCGGACCCGGCCTCATGGAGGCCGCGAACCGCGGCGCGGCCGAAGCCGGCGCGCCCTCCATCGGCTTCAACATCCGCCTGCCGCACGAGCAGGAGCCGAACGCCTATTCCACGCCGGAACTGACCTTCCTGTTCCACTATTTCGCCATGCGGAAGATGCACCTCGCCATGCGCGCCAATGCGCTGGTGGTCTTCCCCGGCGGCTTCGGCACCTTCGACGAGCTGTTCGAGATCCTCGCCCTGATCCAGACCGGCAAGATGCGGCGCGTGCCGGTCGTGCTGTTCGACAGCGCCTACTGGCACCGGGTGTTCAACTTCGACGCGGTGGTGGAGACCGGCATGATCGCGCCGGGAGATCTCGATCTCCTCGCCTATGCCGACACGCCGGAAGCCATCTGGAAGCTGATCGCGACCGCCGACGGCATCGCCCCGGACCGGCCGCTCGTCCAGCCCTGACGCCGCAACGAGACCTGAGGAGACAGACCCATGCCCGTCCGTATGCATGTCCTGGGCGCGGCCCATGTCGTCACCGGCTCCTCCTACCTGCTGGAAGCCAACGGCCGGCGCATTCTGGTCGATTGCGGCATGTTCCAGGGCTCCAAGACGCTGAAGGAGCTGAACTATCGGCCCTTTCCCTATGAGCCGGACCGCCTGCATGCGGTGCTGCTGACCCACGCCCATATCGACCATTCCGGCCTGCTGCCGAAACTCACCAAGGCGGGCTTCCATGGCCCGATCCACGCGACGCGCTCCACCATCGAACTCTGCGCGATCATGCTGCCGGATTCCGGCCATATCCAGGAGATGGAGGTCGAGCAGCTCAACCGGCGCCGGTCGCGCGGTGGCGAGCCGCCGGTCGAACCGATCTACACCGCCGAGGACGCCGTCGCCTGCATGACGCAGTTCCGACCGGTCGACTACGGCGCCTGGCTCGACCTCGGCGACGGCGTGAAGGCGCGCTGGTGGAATGCCGGCCACATCCTCGGCTCGGCCTCCATCGAGATCGAGGTCGCGGAGGCTGGCAGCGAGCCGGTCCGCATCCTCATGTCCGGCGACCTCGGCCCCGAGGCGAAGCTCTTCCATCCCGATCCCGACGGGCCGCAGGGCCTCGACCTCGTCGTCTGCGAGGCGACCTATGGCGATCGCGATCGCCCGGACACGACCATTGCCGACCGGCGCACGCTGCTCGCCAGCGAGATCCGGGCCGCGGCCCAGCGCGGCGGCCCGCTGCTGGTCCCGTGCTTCGCCGTCGAGCGCACGCAGGAAATCCTCACCGACCTGATCGACCTGATGGAGGCCGGCACCATCCCGCATGCGCCGGTCTTCGTGGACTCGCCGCTCGCCATCAAGGCGACCGAGGTGTTCCGCAGCCATGCCGGCGAACTGGAGGAAGGCGGCGCACTGGCGCGGCTCACCAACTCGCCCTTCGTGCGCTTCACCGAGAGCGCCGACCAGAGCAAGTCGCTGGCCCGCTTTCGCGGCTTCCACATCATCATCGCGGCCAGCGGCATGGCGGAGGCCGGCCGCATCCGCCACCACCTGAAGAACCACCTGTGGCGGTCGTCCACCACGGTCCTGTTCGTCGGCTATCAGGCCGAGGGCACGCTCGGCCGCATCCTGCTCGACGGCGCGCCGACCGTGACGATCCATGGCGATGCCGTCAGGGTGAAGGCGCAGATCCGCTCCATCGACAGCTATTCCGGCCATGCCGACCGGGCCGAGGTGCTGGACTGGCTGAAGGCGCGCCAGCCCATCCGCGGCGGCGTCGCCCTCGTCCATGCCGAGGAGCGCGCCATCGCCGCCTTCGTGCCGGTGGTCGGGGCGGAGGTCGTGACGCCCGAGCGGGTGGTGGCGCCGCATCTCGACGACATCCTCGAGATCGCGCCCGGCAGCGTCCGGCTGGTCCTGTCCGCGACGCCGCGCCGGATCGAGCCGGAGCGCGCCAGGGGGCAGGACTGGCACAACGATTCCGCCGCCTTCCTGCTCGACCTCAAGGACACGCTGGACAGGGCCGCCGACGACCGGGCGCGCGGCGTGATCCTGCGCCGGTTGAAGAAGGCGCTGGAGGAGGTGAGCTGAGGCCCCCTACTCGAACAGCTCCGCGAATTTCAGTTCGATGCCGGCGACGGCCTTCAGGATCTCGTTGAGGTGATGGCTCATCGCCGCCACCGCCCGCTCGGCATCGCCGGCGTCGATGGCCGCGAGAATCTCGCGATGCTGGTCCACCAGCGGCTCGGCCGAGCCCGGCACGTGCAGCGTCAACGCACAGACCCGGTCCATATGGGCCTTCTGCAGCTCGATGGCGTTCCACGCCTCGGCGCAGCCCGCACCTTCCGCCAGCGCGACATGGAACAGGCTGTCGAGCTGCTGGAAGCCGCGATGATCGCCGGTCGCGGCGGCTTCCGCCTGCGCGTCGATCAGCGCCAGCGCCCGGTTGCGGTAATGCGGATCGAAGCGCTCGCAGGCGCGCCGGACGATGGCGACCTCGATCGCCTCCCGGATGAAACGCGCATCCAGCATCCGCCGGACGGAGAGCTTCACGACGACCGTGCCGCGCTGCGGCTGCACGTCGACAAGGCCCTGCCGCATCAGCGCGATGAAGGCTTCGCGCACCGGCTGGCGCGACACCGAGAAACGCTCTGCAATCTCCGATTCCGACAATCGCTCGCCGGGCCGGACGGTCAGGTCGATGATCTTCTCGCGCAGCGCCCGCTCAACGCGCGCCGCCGCGCTTTCCGGCGGGCGGGCTTCGGTGCGAGGCGCGAAATCAACATCCATCGTCACGGCCCTTGAACTTCCATACAAGTGCATACTAGACTGAATCCCGGTCAGGAAGCCACACCTTGTCGCAAGGCTTCGATCTCAAGGTTCCCGACGACAAGAGGGACCGTCGTTTCGACCGGGAGGATACCCAGATGCTCACACGCCGCACCTTCATGTCCACCGCGGGCGCGCTCGCCGCGACGCCCGCCATCGTCGGCCCGGCTTCCGCACAGGCCGCAATCACGCTCCGCTCCACCGACATCCACCCC
This sequence comes from Pseudomonadota bacterium, assembly GCA_020161695.1. GTDB lineage: Bacteria > Pseudomonadota > Alphaproteobacteria > Rhizobiales > Phreatobacteraceae > Phreatobacter. The sequence goes on from JAIUOO010000029.1 coordinate 8,932, forward strand.
GACGGTTATCCGACCATCGATGCGGTGAAGTTCATGGGCCAGCTGCTCGAGCAGCGGAGCCAGGGACGCATCAAGATCAACGTCTTCCACTCGGCGCAGCTGGGCCAGGAGCGCGACACGATCGACCAGACGCGTTTCGGCGTCATCGACATGAACCGCATCAACATGGCGCCGTTCAACAATCTGATCGCCTCGACCAACGTGCCCTCGCTGCCGTTCATCTTCCGGTCGGTCGCGCATATGCGGAAGGTGATGGACGGCGCCATTGGCGACTCCATCCTCAACGACTTCACCCCGCACAACCTCGTCGGCCTCGCCTTCTACGATTCCGGCTCGCGCTCGTTCTACAATTCCAAGCGGCCGATCAACACGCCGGCCGACATGCGCGGCATGAAGATCCGCGTCCAGCAGTCCGACATGTTCGTCGCGCTGGTTCAGGCGCTCGGCGCCAATGCGACGCCCATGCCCTTCGGCGAGGTCTATACCAGCCTGCAGACCGGCGTCATCGACGGCGCGGAGAACAACTGGCCGAGCTACGAATCGACCCGTCACTTCGAGGTCTCGAAGTTCTACTCGCTCACCGAGCACTCGCTGAGCCCCGAAGTGCTGGTCATGTCGAAGCGCTCCTTCGACAAATTCAATGCCGCCGACCAGGCGCTGATCCGCGCGGCGGCCAAGGAATCGGTCGTCAAAATGCGTGAGCTCTGGGACGCCCGGGAGAAGGCGTCCGAGGCCAAGGTCCGCGCCGGCGGCGCGCAGATCAACACGGTCGAGAAGCAGCCCTTCATCGACGCGATGAAGCCGGTCTACGACCGCTTCGTCACCGACGCCAAGATGAAGGACCTCGTCGCCCGGATCCAGGCGACGACCTGACGCCTGCCTGAACCGGGAGCCTGCCGCGCGGAGTGCGCGGCGGGCGCCTCGCCTCCCCGCGCTGCGAGCAATGTCAGGTTCGATAATCGCATGGTCGCCGTCCTGAAACTCCTCGATCCGGTCGCCGGCTGGATCAGCCGGGCCGCCCTCCTCCTTGCCGGGCTCGGCGTCGTCGCCATGACCGTCCTGGTGTTCTGGAGCATTGTCGGCCGCTACGTCTTCAACGACACGCCGACCTGGACCGAACCGGCCGTGCTGCTGCTGATGTCGTGGTTCATCCTGCTCGGCTCGGCGGTCGGCGTCCGGGAGCGCAGCCATATCGGCTTCGAGATCGGGCTGGCCGCCGCGCCTCCGCCGCTTCGCCTCGCGATGAAGGTGGTCACGGAAGCGCTGCTGGTCGGCTTCGGCGTCGCCATGGTCGTCTACGGCGCCCAGCTCGCGGCGGGCACCTGGAGCAGCCTGACGCCGATGCTCGGCATCAGCCAGGGCTGGGACTACGTGCCGATCGCCGCCGGTGGCGCGCTGATCGTCCTGTTCTCGGTCGAGCGGCTGCTGATGATCCTGACCGGCACCGACGACACGGTGTCCCTCGACCACGGCACGGGCGAGATCTGACGATGGAACTCGCGATCCTCTTCGGCACGTTCGCCGTGCTGCTGCTGATCGGCATGCCGATCGCCTTCTGCCTCGGCATCGCCTCGCTGGCGACGGTCTTCTACATGGACGTGCCGGCGGTGGTCGTCTTCCAGCAGATGAACTCCGGAATGAACGCCTTCGCGATGATGGCGATCCCGTTCTTCATCTATTCGGGCGACCTGATGATCCGCGGCGGCATAGCCGAGCGCCTGATCTCGTTCGCGGCCTCGCTGGTCGGCCATATCCGCGGCGGCCTCGGGCAGGTGAACGTCGTGACCGCGACGCTGTTCGGCGGCATTTCCGGCTCGGCCGTCGCCGACGCATCGGCGGTGGGCGGATTGATGATCCCCCAGATGAAGAAGCGCGGCTACGACGCCGACTACGCGGTGAACGTCACGGCGAACGCTGCGATCATCGCGCTGCTCATCCCGCCGTCGCACAACATGATCATCTATTCGCTGGCGGCCGGCGGAAACCTGTCGATCGCCGACCTTTTCACGGCCGGCATCGTGCCCGGCCTGATGCTGGCTGGCTCGCTGATGGTGGCCGCCTATTTCGTGGCGCGCACGCGCGGCTATCCGGCCGAGGCCTTTCCCGGCTGGCGCATGGTCGCGCAGACGCTGGTGGTCGCCCTGCCGGGCATCCTGCTGATCGGCATCATCTTCGGCGGCGTGCGCTCCGGCGTCTTCACGGCGACGGAAAGCTCCTGCGTCGCCGTGGTCTATGCGTTGCTCGTGACGATCTTCGTGTACCGGCAGCTGTCGTGGGAGGCCTTCCTCGAGGCGACCTCGGGCGCGGTGCGCACCACGGCCATGGTGCTGCTCGTCATCGGCACGGCGGCTGCCTTCGGCTGGCTGATGGCCTTCCTGCAGGTGCCGGCCCAGACCGTCGCCTTCATGAAGTCGATCACCAACGATCCGATCGCCATGCTGCTGCTGATCAACGTGATCCTGCTGTTCCTCGGCACCTTCATGGACATGGCGCCGATGATCATCATCCTGACGCCCATCCTGCTGCCGGTGGTGAAGGCCTTCGGCATCGATCCCATCCATTTCGGCGTGATCCTGATCCTCAACGCCGGCATCGGCCTCAACACGCCACCGGTCGGCTCGGTGCAGTTCGTCGCCTGCGCCATCGGCAAGATCAGCATTGGCGAGAGCATGAAGACGATCTGGCCCTTCTACGGCGCCTCGGTCGCCGTGCTGCTGCTCGTCACCTACGTGCCGGCCTTCTCGCTCTGGCTGCCGAAACTGTTCCACTGACCTGCCGCATCGACCGGGGTTCGCCATGACCATCGCCGTCCGACATCCCTCGCATCCCGAGGCCGTCAAGCACTACGACACGGCCGCCCTGCGCGCGCATTTCCTGGTCGAGAGCCTGTTCCGACCGGATGTCGTCGAGCTGACCTACAGCCATGTCGACCGCATCGTGATCGGCGGCGCCATGCCGGTCGCCAAGGCCCTTCGGCTGGAGACCGACAAGGCGACCATCGGCCAGCCGACCTTCCTCACCCGCCGCGAGCTCGGCGTCTGCAATATCGGCGGCTCCGGCCGCGTCGTCTGCGACGGCGAGAGCTTCGAGGTGAAGCTGCGCGACATGCTCTATGTCGCCATGGGCACGAGCGAGGTGACCTTCCACGCCGACGATCCCCGGAACCCGCCGAAATTCTACCTGTTCTCGACGCCCGCCCATGCCCGCCACAGGACCGTGCTGGTCGGCGAGGCCGATGCGAAGGCGATGGAGCCCGGCAGCCAGGAACAGGCAAACCTGCGCACGGTGCGCCAGTACATCCTTCCCGGACTGGTCGAGACCTGCCAGCTGGTCATGGGCCTCACCACGCTGAAGCCCGGCAATATCTGGAACACCATGCCGGCCCACGTCCACGACCGGCGCTGCGAGGCCTATCTCTATTTCGACCTGCCGGCGGCGGCGCGCATCGTCCACCTGATGGGCGAGCCGCAGGAAACGCGCCACCTGATCGTCGCCAACGAACAGGCGATCATCTCGCCGCCATGGTCGATCCATTCCGGCTGCGGCACCTCGGCCTATTCGTTCATCTGGGCCATGGGCGGCGACAACCAGGACTATACGGACATGGACATGGTCAATGTCGGGGACCTGAAGTGACCGGCGCCAGTGGGACCGACATCTTCCTGCACGACCGCGACGTGCCGTGGATCGAGCTCGGCGGCGGGGTGAAGCGCAAGGTGCTGACCTGGGACGAGAGCCTGATGCTGGTCCGCGTCGCCTTCGACAAGGGCGGCATCGGAGCGCCCCACAGCCATCCGCACATCCAGTCGACCATGGTCCTGTCCGGCAGTTTCGAGATGACCATCGGCGACCGCACCTCGATCATCCGGGCGGGCGACTGCTACATCGTGCCGACCGGTGTGGTTCACAGCGTCGTCTGCCTCGAGGCTGGCGAACTGCTCGACGCGTTCACGCCCATGCGCGCCGATTTCGTCTGACCGACCAGCCCCGCGCCTCGCGAAACCCTGCCGGCCGGGAACCCGGCCGCGGGTGGACACCCCGGGCCCGCTCCCCCACTCTACCGGGATGGAAGCGCTCTTCATCGGCCAGACCTATATCGACGTCACGCTGCTGGCGGACGAGATTCCGACCGGCGACGACAAGGCCGTCGCCAGGGATTATGCGGTTTCCTTCGGCGGCAATGCGGTGACGGCCGCCTTCGCCTGCGCCAAGCTCGGCGTGGCGCCGGACCTGCTCACCTCGCTGGCCGGCGACTGGCTCGGCCGCATGTTCACCGACATGGCCGCCCGCTACGGCGTGTTCATCCACCCGCGGCCGGTCAAGCGGTCGTCGCTGTCCTTCGTCATCCCGAACAACGGCAAGCGCGCCATCCTGCGCGCCCGCGACGACAATTACCTGCACCCCTACCCGACGCTGAACCTCGACGGCTGCCGTCTCCTGCACCTCGACGGCCACCAGTCCGACGCGGCCATCGCCTATGCCCGGGCCTGCCGCGAGAAGGGCATCATCACCTCTCTCGACGGCGGCGGCCTGCGCTCCAACACCCACGAACTGCTCGAATTCGTCGATGTCGCGGTGGTCGCCGAGCGCCTCTGCGAGCAGATGGAGCTCACCCCCAACGAAATGCTGACCTATCTCCATGCCCGCGGCTGCAGCGTCGGCGCGGTGACGCTCGGCGAGCGCGGCATCGTCTGGATCGAGAAGAGCGGCGAGAAACGCGAGATGGCGGCGCTGAAGGTGCCGCGCGCCCGCGTGGTCGACACCAACGGCGCGGGCGACATCTTCCATGGCGCCTATTGCTACTCGTACCTGTCGCAGCCGGATGCGCCCTGGGAGGAGCATTTCCGCTTCGCGCGGGCGGCTTCCGCCCATTCGATCCAGCATCTCGGCAACGAGGCGAGCCTGCCATCGCTCGCCGACATCACCGCAATCCGTGCCGCTCTGGAAGCCTGATGCGCGGCGGCTCGCCGCATCCCGTTACGTTTTGTCACGTCGGCGCGGCGGAAATTCGTTGTTGATCTGATCCGCCCCGCTGTTCAGAACGAAGAACCCACCTCCGAACTGCACGAGGCCTCATGCCGGCGAGCCGACACCCGACCGCGTTCATCACACCCGTCGTCGCGCTGGGCGTCGCAATAGCGGCCACCGTCTTCCCCGACTTGATCAAGGCCATTCCCGGCTCGGCAACTGTCTGGCCGATCGTCGAGTTCGCGATTCTCGGCGCTGCGGTCTTCGCCGCCGTCCATCATGCCGATGTCGTCGCCCACCGCACCGGCGAGCCCTATGGCACGCTGGTCCTGACCATCGCCGTCATGGTCATCGAAGTCTCGCTGATCATCTCGATCATGCTGGCAGGCGACGGCTCGCCGACGCTCGCGCGCGACACGATCTTCGGCGTCATCATGGTCGTCTGCAACGGGCTCGTCGGCCTCTGCATCATCATGGGCGGCCTCAAATACGGCGAGCAGGGCTTCCACATTTCAGGCGCGCGGGCCTATCTCGTGGTGCTCATGCCGCTGGCGACCATGACGCTGATCCTGCCGAACTACACGATCAGCGCGCCGGGCGCCGCCTTCAACGTCACCCAGCTGGTCTTCGTCGCGGTGGCTACCATCGTGCTCTACGGCATATTCCTCTACGTGCAGACGGTGCGCCATCGCGACTACTTCCTGTCCGACGACGGCACGACCACGGCTGATGAGCATGCCCATGTGCCGAGCGACCGGGAGGTGGCCATCAGCGTGGTCCTGCTCGTCGCGGCGCTGGTCGGCGTCGTGCTGCTGGCCAAGCATTTCGCCGAGACGGTCAAGCTCGGCGTCGCGGCCGCCGGCGCGCCGATCGGCATCATCGGCCTGCTGGTCGCCATGATGGTGCTGCTGCCGGAGAGCCTTGCGGCGCTGCGGGCCGCCAAGCGCAACGAGCTGCAGAAGAGCATCAATCTGGCGCTCGGCTCCTCGCTCGCCACCATCGGCCTGACGATCCCGGCCGTCTGCGCCGTTGCCATCGTGCTCAACCAACCGCTCAGCCTCGGCCTGGAGACGCGCGACATCGTGCTGATGGTGCTGACCTTCGGTGTCAGCCTCGTCACCTTCGGTGGTGGTCGCACCAACATCCTGCCGGGTGTCGTCCACCTCGTCCTGTTCGCGACCTACGTGTTCCTGATCTTCGCGCCCTGAACGGAAATGCCCGGCGCGAGGCCGGGCATCGTCCCTGGTTCCAACGTTCTTGGACCCGACTGTAGCCTTTACTCGGCCGCCATGCGCAGCGCGGGCGCCGGTTCCGCGGTATCGCCGGGCTCCTGCTTCGGCTGCTTGTGTGACGGCTTGACGCGGAACCACACCGCGTAGAGCGCCGGCAGGAACAGCAGCGTCAGCAGCGTCGCGCCGGCGAGACCGCCGCCGATGGTGATCGCCATCGGCCCCCAGAACAGCGAGCGGGCCAGCGGGATCATCGCGAGGATGGCGGCGAGCGCGGTGAGCACCACCGGCCGCGACCGGCGCACCGTCGCCTCGATGATGGCATCGTGCAGCGAGTAGCCGGCGGCCACTTCCTCGTCGATCTGCTGCACCAGGATCACCGTGTTGCGCATGATCATGCCGGCAAGCGCGATGAGGCCCAGCAGTGCCACGAACCCGAAGGGCGCGTTCAGCAGGTTCAGCGCGAAGGCGGCGCCGACAATGCCGAGCGGGGCGGTGAGGAAGACCAGCGCCAGCCGCGAGAAGGACTGGAGCTGGATCATCAGCACGGTCAGCATGCCGAGCAGCATGATCGGGAACAGCACGAAGATGGAGGCATTGGCCTTGGCGGATTCCTCCACCGCGCCGCCCTGCTCGATGCGCATGGTCGGCGGCAGGCTGGCGATGAGCCCCTTCAGCGCTTCCTGAACCTGCGCGCTGACCACCGGCGGCTGGACGCCGTCGGCAACGTCGGCGCGAACCGTCATGGTCAGGTCGCGGTTGCGCCGCCAGAGGATCGGGTCCTCCTGCCGGAACTCGATGCGCGCGACCTGCGCCAGCGGCACCGGCACGCCACCGCGGGCGATGATGGTGAGGTCGCCGATCCGGCCGAGATCGACGCGCTCCGACGGCACCGCGCGGGCGACGATGTCGACCTTCTCGGTGCGGTCGCGCACCGTGGTGACGGTCGCGCCGGAGAGCAGCGTCTGCAGCGTCTGCGCGACATCCTGCACGTTGAGGCCGAGCGAGCGGGCGCGGTCCTGATCCACCACAAGCCGGACCGAGGGCGACTGCTCGTTCCAGTCGAGGTGCGGATCGCGGGCGCTCGGATTGGCGCGCATGATCTCGCGCACCTTCACCGCCGTCTCGCGGACCAGCTGCGGCTCGGGCCCGATCACCCGGAACTGCACGGGGAAGCCGACCGGCGGCCCGAAATTGAAGCGGTCGACGCGCACGCGGGCTTCCGACAGCGCGCCGGCCGCGACCTCGCGCTCGAGCCGCGCCTTGACGCGCTCGCGGCCTTCCAGGGTCTTCGCCTGGATGACGATCTCGGCGAAGGACTCGTCCGGCAGCTGCGGATTGAGGCCAAGCCAGAAGCGCGGCGACCCCTGGCCGACATAGGTCGTGTAGGTGGCGATGTCCTGGTCGCCCTTCAGCATGGTCTCGGCGCGCTTGGCGGTTTCCAGCGAAGCGGTGATGGCGGTGCCCTGCGGCAGGCGCATCTGGAAGAACAGTTCCGTGCGCTCGGAAACCGGGAAGAACTGCTGCTGCACCCGGCCGAAGGCGACGATGGACAGGCCGAAGATCACGACGGTCGAAGTCACGACGAGGAACTTGTGATCGACCGACCAGCCGATGACGCGGCGCAGGGCGTTGTAGGTCGGCGTCTCGTAGAGGGCGTGGGGATTGGAATGATCGACCCGCTGGGGCGCCGGCTTGCCGCGCTTCACGGCGCGCGCGAGACGGCGCTGGTACTTGCGCTCCTCGATGGCGTGGAAGTCGGGCAGCAGCTTCGCGCCGAGATAGGGCGTGAAGATCACCGCGACGAACCACGACACGATCAGCGCGATGCCCACCACCCAGAAGATCGAGCCGGTATATTCGCCGACCCCTGAATTGGCGAGGCCGACGGGCAGGAAGCCGATGGCGGTGACGAGCGTGCCGGTGAGCATCGGAAAGGCGGTCGAGGTCCAGGCATAGGCCGCGGCCGACAGGCGGTCCCAGCCCTGCTCCATCTTCACCACCATCATCTCCACGGCGATGATCGCGTCGTCGACCAGCAGGCCGAGCGCGATGATCAACGCGCCGAGCGAGATGCGGTGCAGGTCGATGCCGAGCGCGAACATGGCGATGAAGATCACCGCCAGCACCAGCGGCACCGACAGCGCCACGATGATGCCGGTGCGCCAGCCGAGCGAGACGAAGGAGACGAACAGCACGATCGCCAGCGCCTCCAGGAACACCTTGATGAACTCGGAGATCGCCGTCTCGACGACGTGCGGCTGATCGGCGATCTGGCCGAGCTCGATGCCGGCGGGGAGTTCGCGGCGGAACTCCTCGCGCGCGGCCGCAAGGTCGTGGCCGAGCTGCGAGATATTGCCGCCCTTCTGCATGACGACGCCGACCAGCAGGGCCTGCTCGCCCTCCTGCCGGATGAGATAGGTCGGCGGATCGACGAAACCGCGCGTCACCGTCGCGATGTCGCCGAGACGGAAGATGCGGCCGTTGACGTCGACCGGCGTCGCGGCGACGGCAGCGACGCCGTCGAGCGCGCCCGTCACGCGCAGCGGCACGCGGTTGGCGCCGGTGTCGATCGTGCCTGCGGGCACGACCGCGTTCTGGCGCTGGAGGCTGTCAAAAATGGCCGAGGCAGGCACGCCGAGCGTCGCAAGCTTGGCGTGGCTGAACTCGACGAAGATGCGCTCGTCCTGCGCGCCGTAGATGTTGACCTTGGTGACGCTCGGCACCCGCAGCATGCGGCTCTTGAGCGCCTCGGCATAGCGCTTGAGGTCGGCATAGGAGGCGCCATCCCCGGTCAGCGTGAACAGCACGGAATCGACGTCGCCATATTCATCGTTGACGTTCGGGCCGATCAGTCCGGCCGGCAGGTCCGCGCGGATGTCGTCCAGCTTCTTGCGCAGCTGGTAGAACAGCTGCGGCACGTCGCGCGCCGGCGTCTGGTCGCGGAAGGACACCTGCATGGCCGTGAAGCCGGGCTTGGTATAGGTCTGCACCCGCTCGAACCAGGGCAGTTCCTGCAGCTTCTTCTCGATCCGCTCGGCCACCTGGTCCTGCATCTCGCGGGCGGTGGCGCCGGGCCAGATCGCGGTGACGATCGCCACCTTGATGGTGAAGGCCGGGTCTTCCGCACGCCCGAGCCGCATGAACGAATAGGCGCCGCCCGCGACCAGCGCGAGGATCATGAACAGCACGAGCGCGGGGTGCGTCACCGCCCAGTGCGACCAGTTGTTGCGCACCAGATTCGGATCGTGGCTGTCGTGTGCGGCGGACATGGGGGCTCGCTCCGCGAGGAAGGATGGCGGTTGGTGCGGATGAATGGCGGGCGCGCCCGGCGGCGCGCCCGAAATGCGGATCAGCGGCTGGCGACGACGCGCACGCGCTGGCTCTCGTCGAGCTTGTGGACGCCGAGAGCGACCACCTTGTCGCCCTCGGCGACGCCCTCGGCGATGAGCACTTCGCGGCCGTCATAGCCGGCGACCGTCACCGGCTTCAGCGTCAGCCTGCCGGTGGCCGCGTCGACCACGAAGACCGAGGGGCCGCGCCCTTCCGAATAGAGCGCGGAGATGGGGAGGCGAGCCACGCGGGCGGACGCGGGCTCGCCGACCGCGACGGTCGCCGTCATACCTATGACGACACCGTCATCGGCGTCCTGAATGGTGAAGCGGGCCTGGAAGGTCCGGGTCGCCGGATCGGCCGAGGCGGCGAATTCGCGCAGGGTGGCGCGATAGGTCTTGCCGGCATTCGACCAAAGCGAGACGGTCGGCTGGCCGGTGCGCACATGCTCGATCAGCGCCTCCGGGATGGCGACCACGGCCTCGCGCTCGCCCGACCGGGCAAGGCGGATCACCGGCGTGCCGGCCGCGACCACCTGACCGGGCTCGGCCAGGGTCGCCGTCACGACGCCGTCTGCATCGGCAACGAGCGCGGCATAGGCAAGCTGGTTGTCGGCGAGGTCCAGGGCGCGACGGGCACGGTCGAGACGGCCACGGGCGTCGGCGCTGCGGGCGAGCTGGGTATCCAGCGTCGCCTGCGTCGCCCAGCCGGCGACGCGCAGGTCCTGCGTGCGCTTGTCCTGCGCCAGCGAGGAATTGAGGTTCACCTGCGCTGCGGTCAGTTCGGCCTCGGCCTGCTCGCGCTGGAGCGTGAGGTCGGCCGCGTCGAGCCGGGCCAGCGGCTGGCCGCGGGTGACGCGCTCGCCCTGCTGCACCAGCCGCTCGGCGATCTTGCCGGCGACGCGGAACCCGAGATCGCTCTCGATGCGCGGGCGCACGGTGCCGACGAAGCTGCGTTCGCGGTTGCGCGGTCCATAGGTGACCGTTTCGGTCACCACGGCGCGGGCTGCCGCCTCCGGTTTGGCCTCGGTGCTTGCATTGCCGTCGGTGCAGGCGGCAAGGCCGAGGGCCAGAAGCGAGACGAGCGCCATGGAGCGGATGGCGGCGGGGGAGGTAGAACCGAAGACGCTGGACGACATGAGGGCTGTCCTCAGACTTTCAGAGCGCGAATTGCGAATTGGGTCAGGCGGCGGGTCTGCTCGTCGAGGTCGAACAGCGTCGCGCACTGCTCGATCAGCGAGGGGTGGAAAACGGTGACGTGGCACTGCTTGAACGACCAGGCGGCCTCGACCGGGTCGCGCACGACGAACTCTCCGGCCGCCATGCCGTCCTGAATGACCTCGGCGAACAGCGCCACGAGGGTCTCCAGATGGGCCTTGATGACGTGCCAGTTCTCCTTGATGGCCGCTTCGACCATGTCGTGCAGCCGCTTCTCGTCGAACATCTGCGACTTGTTGAACTGGTGGATGGTCATGGTCATCCGCGCGAGACGCTCGGAGGCCGGCGCCTGCTTCTCCGCGACGATCTCGCGCAGATGCTCATGGCAATTGTCGAGAAGGCGGCTGGCGATCTCCTCGCAGATCGAGGATTTCGACGGGAAGAACCGATAGACATTGGCGGGGCTCATGCCGAGCGTCCCGGCAATGTCCGCGACCGCCGTCTTGCCATAGCCAACCCGGCGGAAGTGCTCCTCGGCGGTTTCGAGGATGCGCTCGCGGGTCTCGTCTGCGGTGAGGCGGGTCTTGAGGGTCATGGCTGTCGGTTGGTGAGGCCTGAAAATTGATGACTGATGATTTTGGAAATTTATCACTTATCAGAAAAACGTCAAGCCCGACCTTCCCCGGGAGCAGCTCGAAGCGTTAACGAATCCGTGTGGGAGCGCCGGGAAGGCGCACCGAATGCTCCATAACCAATTGAAATACTGTAATAATATCGGACGGCAACAAAATTGGCCCGCCCGGCGAACCGGGCGGGCCTGTGGGGCGACGGCACGAGAGCCGGGAAGTCCCGCTTCGGCAATGATCGGCGATTGCGCCGCTACGACAGCCAGTTCCGGCTGTTGTACCAGATGTCGATCTCGGTCTTCGCCTTGTCCCTGGCGTAGCCGTAGCGCTCCTGGAGCTTGCCCTCGATCTGGTCGCGGCAGCCGGCAATGACGTCGAGATTATCGTCCGTCAGCTTGGCCCCACTGCTCCTTGACGTTGCCCTGGAGCTGCTTCCAGTTGCCTTCGGCACGGTCCCGGTTCATCGGAAATCCTCCCTCGGATTGACTGCCCGGATAACCGGCCAGCCCCTTTGGAAGTTTCGCCGGTAGAGCGAAAACACATGACGCGATAACGGGTTACCGCTTTTCGCCGCGCAGCCGTCCCACGATACCTGTGGGGAAGAAATAGACGCTGAGCACGAACAGGACACCGAGCAGCAGGAGCCAGCGGTCGGGGTGCAGGAGCTTCGGCAGCAGCGGGATGCCCTCGGTCGCGGCCGAGGCGGTGCCCATCAGCTTCTGCAGGTAGTTCTGCGCCACGATGAACAGCGTCGCGCCGACCACCGCGCCATACATCGTGCCCATGCCGCCGATCACCACCATCAGGAGGATGTCGAGCATGATGGCGAAGGACAGCGTCGTGTCGGGGCCGGTATAGCGCAGCCAGATGGCGCTCATCGCGCCGGCCAGCACCGCCATCGCGGCGGCGAGGCAGTTGGCGACCGTACGGTAGTAGACGACGCGGTAGCCGAGGGCCTCGGCGCGCATGTCGTTCTCGCGGATCGCCTGCAGCACGCGCCCGAACGGCGAATTGACCACGCGCAGCGCCAGCAGGAACAGGACGACCGCCGAGATGAAGACGAGATAATAGGCGAGGATGCGCCCGTTGATCGTCACGCCGAAGACCGGCGCCTCGAACAGCCGGAAGCCCGGTCGCAGCACTGGCGGCACCGAGAAGGAGCGGCCGTCCTCGCCGCCGGTATATTCGGAGAACTGCGTCGCGAGGATCAGGAAGGCCGAAGCAACCGCCAGCGTGATCATCGCGTAGAAGATCGCCCGCACGCGCAGCGACAGGAGCCCGATCAGGAAAGCCAGGACGACCGCCACCATGAGCGCGATCAGGATGCCGATCGCCAGAACGCCCCAGCTCGCTCCGAAGGCGTAGAGCCCGAGGCCGACGCCATAGCCGCCGATGCCGAAGAACATGGTGTGGGCGAAGGAGACGATGCCGGTATAGCCGAGCAGCAGGTCGTAGCTCGCCACCAGCACGATGAAGATGCAGATCTTGGCGGCCGTGTTGATCGCGGCCGCCCCCGAGAACAGGAACGGCGCGAAGGCGAGGCCGACGAGGATGGCCACGAGCACGCCCGAGAGGACGCGGCTCTTCGGGTAGTCGCCGGAAAGGAGGCTGTTCAGCATCGTTGCGCCCTCACCGCTTGGCGACGGGATAGAGGCCCTGCGGCCGCCACATCAGGATCGCGACCATCAGCAGGATGTTGGAGGCGAGCGCGATCTTGGGCGCGAGGAAGGCCGTGTAGTTCGCCATCATCGCCACGAGGATCGCGCCGAGGAAACAGCCGCCGACCGAGCCGAGGCCCCCGATGATGATGACGATGAAGACGAGAACCATGATGTCGCCGCCGATCGCCGCGGTCAGCGTCTCGCGGTAGAGCGCCCACATCACGCCGCCGAGCCCCGCAAGGGCCGAACCGGCGACGAACACGCCGACGAACAGCCGGCGGATGCGGTAGCCGAGCGCCTCGACCATCTCGGAATTCTCGACGCCCGCGCGGATCAGGAGGCCGATCTTTGTGCGGTTCAGCACCAGCATCATCGCGACGAACACGACGAGGCCGACGATCACGGCGAGGATGCGGAACTTCTCGACCGCGAAGTCGCCGACCACGATGGCGCCGCGCAGCGCCGTCGGCAGGGCCATGGCCTTCTGGTCGCCGCCCCAGAGGACGTGGATGAGTTGCTCGGCGACGATCAGGCCACCCATGGTGATGAGGATCTGCTTGAGGTGTTGGCCGTAGACCGGCTTGACGATGACCCGCTCGAAGGCCCAGCCGATCAGGCCCGTGCCGGCCATGGCGACCACGACCGCGAGGCCCAGCGCCATCAGGTTCCAGGCGAGCGAATCCACCTGCACCCAGCCGGACAGCAGGCCCAGCACCGACAACGCGATATAGGCGCCGACGGCGATGAAGGCGCCGTGGCCGAAATTGAGCACGTCCATCAGGCCGAAGACGAGGGTCAGGCCCGAGGCGATGACGAAGATCATCATGCCCATGGCGAGCGCGGCGACCGTCAGCGTCACCCAGGTCACGGGATTGCCGATGAAGGGCAGCGCCGCGGCCGCGAGCACGATGGGCAGCAGGATCGGCAGATAATCCGACTTCACCGAAGGGAGGGTCTCGGCCGGGGTCGAGGTCGTTGCCATGGTCATCGCGTCGCCCTCACTGATGCGCGTCGAGCGACAGGCCGAGCAGGCGCTGCTGCAGGGTCTCGTCGCGGGCAAGATCGGCCATCGCGCCGCGATGGACGATGCGGCCGTCATCCATCACCGCGACATGGTCGCCGAGGCTCGCGGCGAAGCGGAAGTTCTGCTCGACCAGCAGGATCGTCGTCTCGCGCTTCAGCTCCGCGAAAGCCGTGATCATCGCCTCGATGATGGCCGGGGCGATGCCCTTGGTCGGTTCGTCGATGAGGATCAGCCGCCGCGGCTCGGCGATGGCGCGGGCGATGGCCAACATCTGCTTCTGCCCGCCCGAAAGGACGCCAGCCGGCAATTGCCAGAACTTCTTCAGCGCCGGGAACAGCCCGAAGATCCAGTCGAGCCGCGCGGCGTCGACCGGCCCGGAGCGCGCCGCCAGCGTCATGTTCTCGGCAACCGTCAGGTCGGCGAAGACCGCCATGGTCTCGGGAACGTAGGCGATGCCGCCCTGGGCGATATCCGGTGTCGGCATGCCGCCGATGGAGCGCCCGTCGAAGGTGATCGTGCCCTGCGAGGGCTGCCACAGCCCCATGATGGTGCGCAGCGTGGTGGTCTTGCCCGCGCCGTTGCGGCCGAGCAGCACGGTCATGCCGTCCTTCGGCAGGACCAGGTCCACCCCCTGAAGGATGTGATACTGGCCGATATGGGTGTGGACGCCCTGAAGGCTCAGCAGCGGCTCAGACATGTGCGGCCTCCGCCTTGGGCGCCTGTCCCAGATAGGCCTCCTGCACGACCGGCGAGGCGATCACCGCCGCCGGCTCGCCATCGGCCACGAGACGGCCGTTGTGCAGCACCACGATGCGGTCGGCGAGCGAGCGCACCACGTCCATCTTGTGCTCGACCAGCAGGATCGTCTTGGTCCCCTCGTCCTTGAGCTTCTGGATCAGGTCGAGAATGACGGGCACTTCGTCCACCGACATTCCCGCCGTCGGCTCGTCGAACATGAAGACGCGGGGTTCCAGCGCCATCATGATCGCGACCTCCAGCTTGCGCTTGTCGCCGTGCGGCAGGGCGGCGGCGACGGTGTCGCGCACGCCGGCGAGATTCACCTGTTCGAGATAGTGGTCGGCCTTGTCGATCCAGTCGCGGTGCCGCGACCAGAGCGAGAACAGGCTCGCCGCCGCCTTGCCGCGCGCCTGCACCGCCAGGCGGACATTCTCCGCCACGGTCAGGTTCGGAAAGAGGTTGGTGATCTGGAAAGCGCGGCCGATGCCGCGCTGCGCCCGTCCGGCCGCGCCGAGCGTGGAAATGTCCTCGCCGTCGAGCATCGTCGTGCCGGACGTCGCCGTGAGCTGGCCGGACATCAGATTGAAATAGGTGGTCTTGCCCGCGCCGTTCGGCCCGACAATGGCCGTCAGCGTACCGGCATGGAAGGCGCAGGAGACGCTGTCCACGGCGACATGGCCGCCGAACCGGATCGTCAGGTCTCGCGTTTCAAGGACGGGGGGCATGGCGCGATGAATGTCTCGGCTGCGGAGGTCATCGGTTGGCCGGGCCAGCGCCACCCGTCACCCCCGGCGAGACCGAAGGCCGAGGGAAGGAGGTCCGGCACCGAGGGCAGTGGATGCGCGAAGAAGGGCCTGGATCCCCTTCCCCTCCCTCGCTTGCGCTCGGTCGGCCGGGGATGACGAAACGGTGCGGTCGCGGCCGGAGCTTTCACCCCGGCCGCAATCGCTTCGTCCGGTCAGTTCGTGCGGCGGTTGGTGATCGGCAGCGGCATTTCCGACGCCGGGATGGTGCGCACGAGATCGAGGAGGTCGTTGTCGCGGGCGTTCGGGCGGATGCGGAAGTGATACATTTCCTGCATCGCCTGATGGTCCTCGCGGCGGAAGGTCATCGGCCCCTTCGGCGTCTGGAAGGTCATGCCCTCCATGGCGGCGATCAGCTTCTCGGTGTCCGGAGCGCCGGCCTTCTCGAGGCCCGCCACCACCGCGGCGGCCGCTGCGAAACCGCCTGCAACGAAGAAGTCGGGCGGCGCGCCGTGGCGCTTCTGGTACTCGGCCTTCAGCCAGTCGTTCATCGGGTTACGCGGGAAGTCGTAGTAGTAGTAGATGCCGCCCTCGGTGCCGGCGAAAGCCTTCCAGGCGTTCATCGCGGGCAGGATGTTGCCGCCCGGCGCCAGCGCGATGTTGAACCGCTCCGGCCGCATGTCCACGAACTTCGCCATCGGATGCGCGCCGGCCCAGATGAAGCCGATGATGCGCTTGCCGGGACGGTCGCGCAGCGCCGCGAACAGGCGCTCGGCGAAGGGCGCGAAGTCGGCGGTGTTACCGGCGGCATATTCCTCCGCGACGATGCGGGCGCGCGGACGGAGCGCGGCAAGGGCTGCCTTGTAAGCGGCGACGCCGTCGCGGCCGAAGGCGGTGTCGAGGCCCATCATGCCGATGGACACATCCTCGTTCTCCGGCACGGAGGCGGCCGCGGCCAGCGCGTCCTGATAGGACGAGCGTCCCGTGCGGAAGATATAGCGGTTCCAGCGCGCGCCGGTGATCGAATCCGCCACCGCCGGCTCGACGATGAGGATTTTCTTGGCCTCCTCGGCCACCGGCAGCATGGCGAGCGCCACCGGCGAGCCGGTCGTGCCCACCGCGATGTCGGCGCGGTCGTCGTTATAGCATTCCTCGAGCAGCGCCTTGCCGCGATCGGGGCGCAGCTGGTCGTCCTTCACGATGACCTGCAGGCGCATGTTGCCGACCTGATTGGTGCCGCGCGTCAGGAACTCGAGGCCCATCATGAAGCCGACCTCGGTCTGCTTGGCATAGGCCTCCAGCGCGCCGGTGCGGCCGGCGATGAGGCAGATCTTCACGTCACGGGTCTGCGCGGCGGCCGGACCGGCGAACGCCGTCACGGCCAGTGCGAGCGAGGCCGAAGCCAGCGCCAGCGTCTTCCTCAGCATGGGATCCTCCCTGATCCAGAAATTCAAAACTGACACTTGAGTCATGTTTCATGTGACGCTAGCCTCGTCACCGAAACGCGTCAAGCGGGAAGGCGGTTCTGAGCCCATCCGGCGAAGAACCGATGACGGAAACGCCATGGCCCACATCGATCCGGCTGGCCCCCTGCCGGTGCCGAAGACCAAGCGCGGGGAACGCACCCGCCAGAAGATTCTCGACGCGGCCGAACGCGAGATCGGTGTGCGCGGCTTCTCGGACGCCTCCATCGCCACGATCACGGCGGAGGCCGAGGTCGCGCAAGGCACATTCTACCTCTATTTCCGCTCCAAGGAGGACGTTCTGCGCGAACTGGTCCTGCTGATGGGCCGGCGGCTGCGTCACCATCTGAGCCGTGCGATCGTCGGCGCGCCGGACCGGCTGGCTGCGGAGCGCAAGGGCATTCTCGCCTTCCTGCAGTTCATCCGGGACAATCCCAATCTCTACCGGGTGGTCGCCGAATCGCAGTTCGTGGATGCCGCGGTGCATCGCGCCTATTACGAGGAATTCGCCGAGGGCTACCGGGGTGGTCTCGAGGAGGCCGCGCGGCGGGGCGAAATCTCTCCCGGCGACGCCGAGGTTCGCGCCTGGGCCCTGATGGGTGTCCACGACATGATCGGCCGGCGCTACTCGCTCTACGACGAGAGCGTGCCGCTCGAAGCGGTCGCCGAAGCAGCCTTCGACTTCGTCGCCAACGGCATCGGGCCCAAAAGCCATGCCTGAGATTGCCATGCCTGAGGCCCTCGCCCCGGTCGATGTCGCGGATGGCGTCGCGACGCTGACGCTCAATCGCCCGGCGCGTCACAATGCGCTGGTGCCGGAGCTGATGGACGCCCTCAACGCGGCGCTCGACAGCCTCGCCGCAACGCCGCCCGCCATTCTGGTGCTGCGCGGCGCGGGCCGCTCCTTCTCGACCGGCGGCGATGTCGCCGCCTTCGCCAGCCTGCCGCGCGGCGCCCGGCGCGCCTATGCCGCCGGCCTCGTCGGCGCGCTCAATCAGGCCATCCTGAAACTGCTCGTCCTGCCCTGCCCGGTCATCGCGGCGGTGCATGGCCCGGTCACCGGTGGCTCCTGCGGCCTCGTCTTCGCCAGCGACCTCGTCGCCATGGGGCCGCGCGCCTTCCTTCAGTCCTATTATGTCGATGTCGGCTTCTCCCCCGATGGCGGCTGGACGGCTTTGCTGCCCGAGCGGATCGGCCCCGCGCGCGCCGGCGCCATCCAGATGCTCAACCGCCGCATCGGCGCGGGCGAAGCCGTGGCGCTCGGCATCGCGCAGGCGGCTCCGGCCGAGGACGAGTTCGAGGCGGTCATTGCCGGCTGGCACGCCACGCTGCGCGACAAGGTCGGCCCGAGCCTCGCGGCCACGCGCGCCCTCCTGATGCCGCCCGAGCGGCTGCGCATCGTCGCTGATGGGCTCGAACGCGAGCGCAGCCGCTTCCTCGACCTGATCGAAACCGACGAGACCGAGGCCGGCATGGCGCGCTTCCTCGCGAGGGCCGCATGAGATCGATTCCCGACATCTGCCGCCGCCGCGCGGACCTCTCGCCCGATGCCGTCGCATTCGAGGAAATCGCGACCGGCCGCTCCCTCACCTTCGCCGAGATGGAGGCCAATGCCTCCGGCGGCGCGGCCCTGCTCCTGTCCAGGGGTCTCGCCGAGGGCGACCGCGTCGCCGTGCTCTGCCACAACGGCGCGACCTTCTTCGAGCTGCTGTTCGCCTGCGCCAAGGCGAAGCTGATCCTCGTGCCGCTCAACTGGCGGCAGACGCCCGCCGAGCTCGCGCCAATCCTTGCCGACTGCGCCGCCAAGCTTCTGCTCGCCGACGAGGCCAATGCCGCGCTCGCCGGCTCCCTGTCCGGCGTGCCGGTCCTGTCCTTCGCGGATTACGAGGCCGAACGCGCCGGGGCACTCCGCCCCTCCGGCCCCGCCGAAGCGTGGGAGACCGACAGGGTCTGGTACCTGCTCTACACGTCCGGCACGACCGGCAAGCCCAAGGCGGTGATCCAGACGCCGGGCATGGCGCTCGCCAACTATGTCAATATCCAGCAGGCGACCGGGCTCGGTGCAGGCGACGACACGCTGAACTTCCTGCCGCTGTTCCACACGGCCGGCATCAACCTGCACGCCCTGCCCGTGTTCATCGCCGGTGGCACCTCGCGGATCATCCCGAAATTCGAGCCCGACGTGGTGATCGACCTGATCGCGCGCGGCCGGCTGTCGCTGTTCTTCGGCGTGCCCGCCATCTATCAGGCGATCAGCCTGCATCCGGCCTTCGCCACCACCGATTTCTCGCGCGTGCGCCACTGGGGCTGCGGCGGCGCGCCGATGCCCGAGGCGATGCTGCGCGCCTTCCTCGACCGCGGCGTCACCGTCTGCAACGGCATGGGCATGACCGAGACGGGACCGACCGTCTTCCTGATGGACCCGGCCCATGCGGTGGAGAAGATCGGCTCGGTCGGCAAGCCGCAGGTACTCGCCGAGGTGCGCCTCGTCGACGTCGACGGAGAGGACGTCGCCGAGGGCGAGCGCGGCGAATTGCTATTCCGCGGCCCCGGCATCACGCCCGGCTATTTCAACAATCCCGAGGCCACCGGAAAGGCCTTCGCGCCGGGCGGCTGGCTGCGCTCCGGCGATGTCGGGCGGCGGGATGCGGACGGCTGCTATTTCATCGTCGACCGCATCAAGGACATGTTCATCTCCGGCGGCGAGAACGTCTATCCGGCCGAGGTGGAGATCGTCCTGCACGCCCATCCGGCCGTGCTGGAGGCGGCGGTCCTCGGCGTTCCCGATACGACCTGGGGCGAGGTCGGCCATGCCGTGATCCTGCTCCGGCCGGGCGCCGCGACAAGCGTCGAGGACATCAGAAAGCACGCTCGCGCCAATCTCGCCGGCTACAAGGTGCCGAAGCACATCACGCTGGTGGAGGACTTCCCGCGCACCGCCGCGGGCAAGATCCAGAAGCACGTGCTGCGCAACATCGTCGCGGAGGGTTCGCGATGATCGCGGCCGGTCCCCTGTTCTCCGAGACGCGAGCGCTGACGCAGGCCGAATTCGACCTGTTCGCCAGGGTCAGCGGCGACGACAATCCGATTCACGTCGATGCCGATTTCTCCGCCCGCACGCGGTTCGGCCGCACCGTCTCGCATGGCATGCTGCTCTACACCGTCCTCTGGGGCCTGATGCGCCGGCACATGCCCGGCACGCGCCAGACGGCCCAGACCCTGATGTTCCCAGCACCCGCCTTCGCGGACGAGGCGCTGGTCTTTTCCGGCATCGTGGAAAGCACCACCGCCGATGGCGCGCGGCTGGCCCTGCGCATCGTCCGCGAGAGCGACGGCGAGACCGTCTGCGAGGCGTCCGCCGACATCACCACTGGAGGCGGCGATGAAGGTCGGTGACAGCGCCAGCCTGACCCGCCGCTACACGTCGGAGGACATCGCCGCCTTCGCCTCGCTGGCCGGCGTCGCCCCGGAGACGATCCGTGACGTCCCAGAACCGCTGATCGGCGCGCTGTTCTCCTACCTGCTGGGCGTCGAGCTGCCCGGCAGCGGCACGAACTACCTGAAGCAGGAACTGACCTTCGCCGTTCCCGTGCCGCTCGACGCCAGTGTGACGGCAAATGTCGCGATCACGCGGCTGCGGCCCGACAAGCATCTCTGCGACCTCGCGACCACGCTCACCGATGCCGATGGCCGGACGCTCGCCACCGGCCGCGCGCTCGTGCTGGTGAAGGATGTCGATGCAGCGATCGAGGCCTGACGTGACCGGCCGCGCGCTCACCGACATCGGCACCGGCCGGCCCGTCGTCTTCCTGCACGGCTGGTCGGTCGACCGTTCGTTCTTCGCCGGCCAGCACCGGCTTGCGGGCGAGGGCTTCCGGGTGATCGCGCCCGATCAGGCCGGCCATCGCACCGGCGAAGCGGCGGGCGTCCTGTCCATCGCCGATCTGGCCGCGGACCTCGCCGCGCTGCTGGCCGGCCTCGACAGCCCGGCCCTCCTCGTCGGCTGGTCGATGGGCGCCACAGTCGCGCTCGACCATCTGGCGCGGCATGGTTCGACCGGCATCGCGGGGCTGGTCATGGTCGACATGACGCCGAAGGTGGCCAACGATCCCGGCTGGTGCCTCGGGCTCGCCGATGGACAGTCGCTCGGCGAGGCCGTTGCGGCCGCCGAACGGATGCAGGCGGGATGGCCGCGCTACGCGCCGAAAATCGCCGATGCCCTGTTCGCAGAAGGCCGCGAGGCGGAGGCAGACCTCGTCACGCATGCCCGGCAGGTGATCGCCGCGCGCGACCCGGCCGTCATGGCGCATCTGTGGCGCTCTCTCGTCGGGGCCGATCACCGCGAGACGATCCGAAAGCTCGATACTCCCGTCCTCGCGCTCGCGGGCGCGCGCAGCCGGCTCTACCGGCCCGAGGTCGCCGCCTGGATCGCCACCCACGCGCCGCGCGGAGCGGCCGTCAGCATCGCCGATGCCGGCCACATGCCCCACGCCGAGCAGTCCGAGGCTTTCAACGCCGCGCTGAAGGCCTTTGCCGCGCGCCTCTGAGGGAATGCGGCGGCAAGGTGCTGTCATGCCGACTGTCCCCTTCCCGTCGGCCGCCAAACAATCCTAGTCTGCCGGCCCGACGTTCCGTGCCGGACAGGACATGCCGCGACCGCGCCCCTCCACAGCACTCGACCACATCAGGGTTCTCGACCTCACGCGCGTGCGCGCGGGTCCGACCTGCTGCCGCGTCCTGGCCGATTTCGGCGCCGACGTGATCAAGATCGACGCTCCCGCCGGCTTCGATTCGAACGCGGCGATCCTCGGCGACCGCCACGGCTCCGACATGCAGAACCTGCACCGCAACAAGCGCTCGCTCACCCTCAACCTGAAGACCGACGAGGGCCGCAGGGTCTTCCTGAAACTGGTCGAGACGGCCGACGTGGTCGTCGAGAACTACCGTCCCGACGTCAAGGAGCGCCTCGGCATCGGCTACGAGGCGCTGCGGGCAGTCAATCCGCGCATCATCCTCGCCTCGGTGTCCGGCTTCGGTCAGACCGGCCCCTATCGCACGCGCGCCGGCTTCGACCAGATCGCGCAGGGCATGGGCGGGCTGATGGGCGTCACCGGCTTCCCCGGCGAGGCGCCCCTGCGCGCCGGCATCGCCGTGGCCGATTCCGCCGCCGGCATCTATGCGGCGACGGGCATTCTGGTGGCGCTGGCGGAGCGCGAGAAATCCGGCGAGGGCCAGTGGGTGCAGACCTCGCTGCTGCAGGCCCAGATCGCCATGTGCGACTTCCAGGCCGCCGCCTATACGGTCGACGGCCGGGTGCCGCCGCAGGCCGGCAACGACCATCCCCATGCGACCCCCATGGGCGTCCTGCCCTCCTCCGACGGCCATGTGAATGTCGGCGTCGGCGGCGAGGGTCAGTGGAAGGGCTTCTGCCGCGCCATCGAGCGCGAGGATCTGGTCGCCCATCCCGACTATGCCGAGGCCAAGCTGCGGTTCCGCAACCGGCCGGAGCTGATGGCCCTGCTTGCCGACATCTTCCGCACGCGCACCACCACCGACTGGCTGGAACGGCTGGAAGCGGAGGGCGTGCCGGCCGGCCCGATCTACCGGATGGACGAGGTCTTCTCCGACCCGCAGGTCGAGCATCTCGGCATGGCCGTGCCGATCCGGCACCATGCGCGCGGCGACATCCGCCTGATCGCCCAGCCGCTGCAGATGTCGCGCACGCCGCCGGCCATCGAGACCGCCATTCCCGAGGCTGGCGAACATACCGACGAAGTGCTCGCGGAAGCGGGCTTCGACGCCGGCGAGATCGCCCGGCTGCGTGACGCAAAGATCGTGTGAAAGGACAAGCCTTGAGCCAGCCCACCGTGCGCTATGAGGCGTCGAACGGCGTCGCGACGCTGACCATCGACCAGCCCGCGAAGATGAACGCCATGACCTTCGACATGTGGTCGAGCGTTCCCGGCCTCGTGAAGCGGGCCGAGGACGACCGCTCGGTGCGGGTCATCGTCGTCACCGGGGCCGGCGACAAGGCCTTCTGCGCGGGCGCCGATATCTCGCAGTTCGGCGAGAAGCGAACCGGCGAGGACGCTGTGCGCGCCTATGATCGCGCGGTCGCGGCAGGCATGGCGGCGATCCACGACGCTGCGAAGCCGACCGTCGCGGTCATCCGCGGCATCTGCTTCGGTGGCGGCTGCGCTCTGGCTCTGACCTGCGACCTGCGCTTCGCCACCTCGGATTCGCGCTTCCGCGTCCCGGCGGCGCGGCTCGGCCTCGGCTACGGCTTTTCCAGCGTCAAGATGATGATCAAGAAGATCGGCATGGCGGCGGTGGCCGACATCCTCATCTCCGCGCGCATCCTGAACAGCGCCGACGGCGAGCGTTCCGGCGTCATCCACCGGGCCTGGCCGCGCGACAGCTTCGAGGCGGAGGTGAAAGCCTATCTCGACACGGTGGCGGCCAACGCCCCCTTGACGCTCGCGGCCATCAAGCGCTCGCTGGTGGAATTGTCGAAGCCGGAAGCCGAGCAGGACGACGCCGCCGTCGATGCGCTGGTGGCGAAGTGCTTCGATTCCGCCGACTACAAGGAAGGCCAGAAGGCCTTCCTCGAGAAGCGTCTGCCGAACTTCAAGGGCGAGTGAGACGAGGGAGCCGGCCATGGAACTCGGGCTTGCAGGCAAAAAGGTGCTGGTCACCGGCGCGTCGAAGGGCATCGGCCTTTCCTGCGCCGAGGTCTTCTCCGCCGAGGGCGCCCACGTGATCATGGTGGCGCGCGACATCAAGCGGCTGGAGGCGGCCGCAGCGGGTCTCAAGGCACGCCATCAGGGGCCGGTCGAGATCGCCGCGGCGGATCTGTCCCGCCCGGCCGACCGCGAGGCGCTCTGGGCCAATCACCGCGACGTCGACATTCTCGTCAACAATGCCGGCGCCATACCCGGCGGCGGGCTGCTCGATCTCTCCATGGAGACCTGGGAACACGCCTGGTCGCTCAAGGTGATGGGCTACATCCACCTGACCAAGCTGGCGCTAGCCTCGATGAAGGACCGCAAGACCGGCGTCATCGTCAACATCATCGGCATGGCCGGGCGCACGCCGCGCTATGGCTATGTCTGCGGCGGCGCCGGCAATGCCGCGCTGATGGCCTTCACCGGCGCGGTCGGCGGCAAGTCGCAGGAATGGGGCGTGCGCGTCTTCGGCATCAATCCCGCGGCGACCCGCACCGACCGGATCATCTCGCTGTCGAAGCAGCAGGCGCAGGCCAAATTCGGCGACGAGAACCGCTGGGAAGAGATGCTGACCGGCCTGCCGCTGAACCGGCTGATCGACCCGAAGGAAATTGCCAATGCGGCGGCCTTCCTCGCCTCGCCCGCCTGCGGCTATGTCTCGGGCGCCGTGCTGGACGTCGATGGCGGCGGCGCGTTCAGGGGCTGACTTGCGCTATTTTTGGAGAGCATCATGAGCGCGCCGCGCTTCACCACGCGTCCCGAGATCGACGGGACTTTCGGCGTCGTCACCACCACGCACTGGATCGCCTCGGCCGTCGCCATGGGCATTCTCGAGCGTGGCGGCAATGCCTTTGACGCCGGTTGCGCCGCGGCCTTCACGCTGCAGATCGTCGAACCGCACCTCAACGGGCCCGGCGGCGACGTGCCGGTCATCCTCTACGACGCGAAGAAGGAGGCCGTGGAGGTGATCTGCGGCCAGGGCCCTGCCCCGGCCGGCGCGACCATCGAGCACTATCGCTCGCTCGGTCTCGACCTCGTGCCCGGCACCGGCCTGCTCGCAACCTGCATTCCCGGCGCATTCGACACCTGGATGCTGATGCTGCGCGACTACGGCACCATGCGCCCACGCGACGTGCTGGAGGCCGCCATCTCCTATGCCCGCCACGGCTATCCGCTGGTCGAGCGCATCCCCGCCACCATCCGGACCGTGGAAGCGCTTTTCCGCGACCATTGGCCTACGTCGGCGGCCATCTATCTGCCCGGCGGCGCGGTGCCGAAGCCGGGCGACCTGTTCACCAACGTCAAGCTCGCGGAAACCTACGAGCGCGTCCTCAGGGAGTGCGAGGGCGGCACGCGCGAGGACGAGATCGCCCGCGCCCGCTACGTCTGGAGCCAGGGTTTCGTCGCCGAGGCCATCGACCGCTTCTGCCGCACCGAAGCCGTCTACGACGTCACCGGCCAGCACAATCGCGGCGTGCTGAACGGGCAGGACATGGCGAACTGGAAGGCCAGCGTCGAGGCGCCGATCCACTACGATTACGGCCGCTACCGGGTGTTCAAGCCGACGACCTGGAGCCAGGGCCTCGTCTGTCTCCAGCAACTCGCCCTGCTCAAGGGCATGGGCCTCGACGGCATGGACGTGGCGGGCCCCGATTTCGTGCATCTGGTCACCGAGGCAGCCAAGCTCGCCTTCGCCGACCGCGAGGCCTTCTACGGCGACCCGGATTTCGTCGGCGTGCCGATCGAGACGCTGCTGTCCGACGCCTACAATGACGAGCGGCGCAAGCTGATCACCGACCGCGCCTCGCTGGACCTGCGCCCGGGCACCATTGCGGGCGCCGGCGGCAAGGTCGATGCGCGCGTCTCGTCCGGCAAGCGCGTGGCGGTCGGCGCGACCGGCGCGGGCGAGCCGACCGTCGGCGAGATCGAGACCCACGAGAGCGGCGGCACGAGGGGCGACACCGTCCATTTCGACATCATCGACCGCTGGGGCAACATGGTGTCATCGACGCCCTCCGGCGGCTGGCTGCAATCCTCGCCGATCATTCCGGACCTCGGCTTCTGCCTCGGCTCGCGCGCCCAGATGTTCTGGCTGGACGAGAGCCACCCGGCGGCCCTCAAACCCGGCAAGCGCCCGCGCTCGACGCTGACCCCCACCATCGCCTACCGCGACGGTGCGCCCTACATGGCCTGGGGCTCGCCCGGCGGCGACCAGCAGGACCAGTGGATCCCCCAGATGTTCCTGCGCCACGTCCATGCCGGCATGAACCTGCAGGAGGCCATCGACGCCCCCGCCTGGCACACGGAACACTTCCCCGGTTCGTTCTGGCCGCGCACCTCGCGCCCCGGCGTCATCGTGGTGGAGAACCGCTTTCCGCAAACGACCATCGACGAACTGCGCCGGCGCGGCCACGAGGTCGAGATCGGCGGCGCATGGTCCGAGGGCCGCCTCACGGGCGCGCGCAAGGAGGGCATCCGCCTGAAGGCGGCCGCCAATCCACGGGGCATGCAGGGCTATGCGGTCGGCCGGTGAGCGCATGACCATCGCCCTCAGTCTCGACGGCTATACCGACCTGCCCACCGGCAAGATCGCCGCCGTCGTCACCCATCTGGAGATGCACCAGCGACCGCCGGCCGCCGCTCCCCCGGACCGGATCACCCTTCGCGTGATGGAGCGTCCGGA
Organism: Pseudomonadota bacterium; assembly: GCA_020161695.1. Classification (GTDB taxonomy): domain Bacteria; phylum Pseudomonadota; class Alphaproteobacteria; order Rhizobiales; family Phreatobacteraceae; genus Phreatobacter. The sequence goes on from JAIUOO010000029.1 coordinate 35,282, forward strand.
TATCGGCTGGTATCGCGCGCTCTACCGCGCCATCGGCGAGGACTGGCTGTGGTTCTCGCGCCTCGAAATGACCGAAGCCGAGCTGGCCGCGATCCTCCACCGCCCCGGCAACGAGACCTATGTGGCGATGGCCGACGGCGAGGAGGCCGGCATTGTGGAACTCGACCGGCGCGACGCAGCCGATGTCGAGATTTCCTTTTTCGGGCTGAGGCCGGACGCCACCGGCAAGGGTCTCGGCGGGGCGATGATGGCGGCGGCGCTGGACCTGGCATGGCGGGGCGAGACGCGGCGCGTCTGGCTTCACACCTGCACGCTCGACCATCCCGCGGCGCTGACCTTCTACCGGCGTCAGGGTTTCATCCCCTTCGCGCGCCAGATCGAGGTGGTCGACGATCCGCGCCTGTCGGGAATCCTGCCGCGCACGGCCGCGCCGCATATCCCCGTCATCGGCTGAGCATGATCCCGATCCGAAGGACCGCGAAGCGAAAAGTGGGAACCGGTTTTCGGAGTAGATCATGCTCTACAGGGACAGCAGGTCGGGCACCGGCGTCCAGATCACATCCTCGATATGGCGCGCCCCGCTCGCCAGCATGACCAGCCGCTCGAAGCCGAGCGCGATGCCGGAGGTCGGCGGCATGTGGGCGAGCGCGGCCAGCAGGTCCTCGTCGATCGGATAGCTCTCGCCATAGATGCGCTGCTTCTCGGCCATCTCGATCGCGAAGCGTCGCCGCTGCTCGGCGGGATCGGTCAACTCGCCGAAGGCATTGGCGAGTTCGACGCCGCAGGCATAGAGCTCGAACCGCTCGGCGACGCGCGGGTCCGCCGCCTTGGGGCGCGCAAGCGCCGCCTCGCTGACCGGATATTCGCAAAGGATGGTCGCCCGGCCGAAGCCAAGGCGCGGCTCGACCCGCTCCACCAGCACTTTCGAGAAAATATCGGCCCAGCTGTCGTCGTCGGAGACGCGGATACCCGCCTGTCTCGTCCGCGCTGCCAACCCCTCGCGGTCCGTCTCGCCCGATGGCGATATCGTCGCGAGAAGGTCGATGCCGGCATGGCGGTCGAAGGCTTCCGCCAGCGTCACGCGCTCCGGCTCCAGGGCCGGATCGACGACGGCCTCCCGCCAGACCAGCGCATGGCGCCCGGCGGCCTCGCAGGCAAGCGCCAGAAGCTCGGCGCAATCGGCCATCAGGCGCTCGTAGGTCTCGCCGACGCGGTACCACTCGACCATCGTGAACTCGGGATGGTGCAGCGGGCCGCGCTCGCGGTTGCGGAAGACGCGGGCGAAATCGACGATGCGTGTCTCGCCGGCCGCGATCAGCTTCTTCGCGGCGAATTCCGGCGAGGTGTGCAGGTAGAGCGGCGCGCGCTTGCCATCGATTGTCACCGCCTCGGTGGCGAAGGCGTGGAGATGGGCCTCGTTGCCCGGTGAAACCTGCAGGATGCCGGCCTCCACTTCCGCGAAGCCCTGGTCGCCGAACCAGCCGCGCATGGCGGCCTTGATCCTCCCGCGCGCGGCAAGGAAGGGGCGGCGGTCGGCATGGCGGCTGGCATCCCACCAGGGCGAGGCAGTCGTCTCGGTCATCGCACGCTCCGTCCGCACCGCGACCCATGACCTTCGGCGTCATTGCGGCCGTCGCGGCGCTCCTCATAGGGTATCGTGCAACAACACGAAACAGCCGCCGGTTCGATCATGTCCGACAGTCTCGCCGATCTCCACCCGCTCGACGCCGCCACCCTGCTGACGCCCGGCCCGGACGGCACGCTGACCGGCCGCACCTCGCCGGCCTATGCCAACATGGTCGGCCCCTTCGGCGGCACGACGGCAGCGCTGCTGCTGCGCGCGGCGCTGGAGCATGACCGGCGCATCGGCGAACCGGTGGCGCTCACCGTCAATTTCTGCGCCGCGATCGCGGACGGCGAATTCGCCGTCACGGTCCGCGAAATCCGGTCCGGACGCTCTGTGCAGCATCTCTATGTCGAGCTGAGGCAGGGCGAGACGATTGCTGCCAACGCCACCGTCGTCTGCGCGGTGCGCTCGCCCACCTGGGCGCATCAGTCCGCCACCATGCCGGCCGTGCCGCCTGCCGACGCCCTGCCGATCCTCACCGGCAAGCCGCCGCTCGCCTGGCTGTCGCGCTACGATTTCCGCTACACCGAGGGGCCGCCCTTCATTCCCGGCGCGGCCCATGCCGAACCGCAATCCGCCCGCTCCGTGCTCTGGGTCGCCGACAATCCCGCGCGCCCGCTCGACTATCTGTCGCTCGCGGCGATCTGCGACGTGTTCATTGTCCGCATCTTCCAGGTGCGCGGCACGCGGACGCCTGCCGGCACCGTGTCGATCACCTCCTATTTCCACGCGACATCGGAGGAACTGGCTGCCCAGGGTACCCGCCCGGTGCTGGCCAAAGCCGATTCCATGCGCTTTGGCGGCCAGTTCTTCGACCAGCAAGGCGAGGTCTGGTCCGATTCGGGGAAGCTGCTGGCCTCGACCACGCAGGTCGTCTGGTTCCGCGACTGAACCCGCCGGTTTCCGGGCAGGGGTGGCGCTTATCTGCCAATTCGTCTATGCGACGGCCCGATAGATCATGCGGGCTGCATCCCGCAAATCCCAAAGCTCGCAAATCCCAAGGACCACTTCCGTGCCGAAGGTCATCGCCTCCTCCGTCCGCAAGGGCAACATCCTCGAAGTCGACGGCAGGCTCTACCTGATCGTCTCCGCCCAGAACATCCATCCCGGCAAGGGCACCCCGGTCACCCAGGTCGACATGCGCCGCCTGTCCGACGGCGTGAAGGTGTCCGAGCGCTGGCGCACCACCGAGATGGTCGAGCGCGCCTATGTCGAGGACCGTCCCCACACCTATCTCTATTCGGATGGTGACGGGAACCACTTCATGAACAAGGAAACCTACGAGCAGATCGCCGTTCCCGACGACATCCTCGGCGACGCCAAGCCCTATCTGCAGAGCGAGATGGAAGTGAAGCTCTCGGTCTACGAGGGCAATGCCGTCGGCATCGAACTGCCGCAGCGCGTGACGCTGGAAGTGGTCGATACCGAGCCGGTGACCAAGGGCCAGACGGCCTCCTCGTCCTACAAGCCCGCGGTCCTCTCCAACGGCGTGCGCACCACCGTCCCGCCGCATATCGGCATCGGAACGCGCATCGTGGTGATGACCGAGGACGGCTCCTATTCCGAGCGCGCCAAGGACTGATCCGTCCTCGCTTGGATCAAATGGACGGAGATAGGGCGGCCAGCGGGGCCGCCCTTTTTTTGTTCGAACTACTGCCTAGCACTCGCCTTGGTTGCGCAGCGTGATAGGCTTCAGCCTAGGGGGAGCGTGGCCGTGTCTGGATCTGGATTACCTGCGCTGCTGTTTTATCTTGTGCTTTCGATCCACTTGGCTGGTGCACAACCCTTGGAGGCTCCCACACCTAATCCAAGACCATTGCCGCCACCAGCGGCCGATTCCAGTAATGCGAGGCAATCCTCTACAGCCGAACGAAATACGGGCTCCCAAGAAACGGACGCTCTACTGGAGCGATGGCGGCTTTCCGATCGTCGAGATCGGATAACACGAGGCCGTATCGTTGTCGCTGAACTCGAGGAGCCCGTTGGTGAGGTTCACATTGCAGGCAATCTACATCGCGATGTATCGATTGGCCTGCACTTCCGTTGCAAAGAGGGGCGCCCCACCTTCTTTATATATTTGATTAGAATCCCGTTCGTTTCGACGTTTGGAAACACGGTCACGTATCGAATTGACAACGATCAGCCCATTACCTCCAACGCTTGGCAGCAATCGGACGACCGATCTTCTCTAGGTTTTTTTAATCACCCGTCAGCCCTCGTCGTTAGTCGTCGATTGGCACGCGCGTCCGAATTGCACATCCGAATATCCAACCGGCTGGTGCGAAGCGTGGAGGCGTCGTTCAACCTTTCGGGCATCGAGCGCGCACTTCGAGACGTCCGCGCGGCGTGCAACTGGTAGCGACTGTCCAGCCTCTCACGCAGGCCCCCGATGACTTCGCCCCTAGCGCGAGGCGCGTTGAAGAGCGCTGCCGGATGAGCTGCGAGACGGGGCTTCGGAGATACCAGCGCCAACCAAAGGCGCGTGGGCACGCGGCCCAACTCTACTCCGCCGCCTGCCCGGCCGCGCGGCTGGCGGCGTCCTCCACCGCCTGCTCGGCGGCGTCGAGGGTCTTCAGGGCGTCCGGGCGTGGCATGGAGATGATGTTGTAGCCGGAATCGACGTGATGGATCTCGCCGGTGACGCCGCCGGAAAGGTCCGACAGCAGGTAGAGCGCCGAGCCGCCGATATCGTCGAGCGAAACCGTCTTGCGCAGCGGAGCGTGGCGCTTCTGGAAGTTGAACATCAGGCGGGCGTCGGAAATGCCCGCCCCCGCCAGTGTCCGGACCGGCCCGGGCGACAGCGCGTTCACGCGGATGCCGAGCGGACCGTAATCGGCGGCGAGATAGCGAACCGAAGCCTCGAGGCCGGCCTTGGCGACGCCCATCACGTTGTAGTTCGGCATGACGCGGGTCGAGCCGCCATAGGTCAGCGTCAGCATCGAGCCGCCCGGCTGCATCAGCGCCGCGGCGCGCTTGGCGACTTCCGTGAACGAGAAGCAGGAGATCACCATGGTGCGCGAGAAATTCTCGCGCGTGGTGTCCGAATAGCGGCCCTTCAGCTCGTTCTTGTCGGAAAAGCCGATGGCATGGACGATGAAATCGAGCCCGCCCCAGACTTCGGCCAGCTTGGCGAAGGTGGCATCGACGCTGGCGATGTCCTCCACGTCGCAGGGAATGACGATGGGCGTGCCGAGGCTCTCCGCCAGCGGCCGGACGCGCTTGCCGAGTGCCTCGCCCTGATAGGTGAAGGCAAGCTCGGCGCCATGGGCGGCAAGCGTGCGGGCGATGCCCCAGGCGATGGAGTGGTCGTTCGCCACTCCCATGATCAGGCCGCGCCGGCCCTTCATCAGTGCGGTCACGCGCGACCTCCTCGATTCGCTGTCAGGCTCCGAGCCGCAACCGACGACCCGAAGCTGGGGATGCGCAAACCGGTCTGTCCACATGGCCGTTCACTGCGAGGGGACGATCCCCCGAGCCTTGCCATGGAACTGCGACCGGCCGGTGACAGGCCGGAGCCCGCCCGTGTCACGTCACGCATCCACGTGCTTCATGACGATGGTGGCGTTGGTGCCGCCGAAGCCGAAGGAGTTCGACAGGACACAGCCAAGATTCACGTTGTCGATCCGCTTGCGCACGATCGGCATGTCTGCGAAGGCCGGATCGAGCTCCTCGATATGGGCACTCTCGCAGATGAAGCCGTTGTTCATCATCAGCAGCGAATAGATCGCTTCCTGCACGCCCGTCGCGCCCAGCGAATGGCCGGTCAGCGACTTGGTGGCGGCGATCGGCGGGCTCTTGTCGCCGGTGCCGAACACATTGCGGATCGCCTGGATCTCCGGGCCGTCGCCGGCCGGCGTCGAGGTGCCGTGCGGATTGATGTAGTCGACCTTGGCCTTCACCGTCGCCAGCGCCTGGCGCATGCAGCGCTCGCCGCCCTCGCCCGACGGAGCGACCATGTCGTAGCCGTCCGAGGTCGCGCCATAGCCGGCGATCTCGCCGTAGATCTTCGCGCCGCGCGCCTTGGCATGCTCGTACTCTTCCAGCACCAGCACGCCGGCGCCGCCGGCGATGACGAAGCCGTCGCGGTTCACGTCATAGGCGCGCGAGGCGGTGGTCGGCCGGTCGTTGAACTTCGACGACATGGCGCCCATGGCGTCGAACAGCACGGACAGCGTCCAGTCCAGCTCCTCGCAGCCGCCGGCGAAGACGATGTCCTGCTTGCCCCACTGGATCAGCTCGTAGGCATTGCCGATGCAGTGGTTGGACGTCGCGCAGGCCGAGGAAATCGAATAGTTGACGCCCTTGATCTTGAACCAGGTGGCAAGCGTCGCCGAAGCGGTCGAGGACATCGCCTTCGGCACGGCGAAGGGCCCGACGCGCTTGGAATTGTTGCTTTCCTTGGCCTTTTCGTAGGCGTCGATCAGCGCCCGGGTCGAGGGACCGCCCGAGCCCATGACGATGCCGGTACGCTCGTTGGAGATGTCGGCGGCCTCGAGGCCGGCATCGAGGATCGCCTGATCCATCGCGACATGGTTCCAGCCGGAACCGCCGCCATGGAAGCGCATGGCGCGGCGGTCCAGGATGCTCGCCGGATCAAGCGTCGGCTTGCCGGACACCTGGCTGCGGAAGCCGTGCTCGGTGAAGGACGGGTCGAGCGCGATGCCGCTCCTGGCTTCGCGGAGCGATGCCAGAACCTCGTTCGTGTTGTTGCCGATGGACGAGACGATGCCCATTCCGGTGACGACGACGCGGCGCATGAGGGCCTCTTTCTGGTGCTTGCCGCGCCGGAGCGCGGCCATCGATGGGCGAATCAGGCGGCCGACCCGAACAGGCCGACACGCATATCCTTGACCTCATATATGCGCTTGCCGTCAGCCTCCAACCAGCCATCGGCGATTCCGAGCACCAGCTTGGACTTGAACACGCGCTTGATATCGACGCCGTAGACGACCTTCTTCGTCGTCGGCAGCACCTGCTCGGAGAATTTCACCTCGCCGACGCCCAGCGCCCGGCCGCGGCCCGGAAGACCGAGCCAGCCGAGATGGAAGCCGGTGAGCTGCCACAGCGCGTCGAGGCCTAGGCAGCCCGGCATGACCGGATCGCCCTTGAAATGGCAGGGGAAAAACCAGAGGTCCGGCTTGATGTCGAACTCGGCGACGACATGGCCCTTGCCGTTCGCTCCACCGGTCTCGCCGATCGACGCGATACGGTCGAACATCAGCATCGGCGGCAGGGGCAACTGGGCATTGCCGGCGCCGAACAGCTCGCCCCGGCCGCAGGCCAGGAGCTCTTCGTAGGTAAAGCTCGACTGTCGCTCGGTCATCGTGCTGTTGCGTCCGCCCCTGTTCGCCGGCCCGGCCGGCATGATCGGCGCTCTCTAACACACGGGTTCCGCCGGGCAAATGGCCTAACCGGACATGGCTGGAGGCGGCGGGCCCCGGCCACCGCCCGCGGCGGCCCTTCGAGGGAGGCGCAGAGGCAGTGGTGTTTGCGAACGACTTGCAGGCGGATCGAACTGTTCTTAGAATGAATGACTGAAACCGTTCTTAGAATTGTTAGAATATACAATGACCATTCGCACCCTGATCGACCGGACTCACCATGAGCCGGCCGTACCGGCCGAAGGCAAGCTGTCCGCCCAGGACCGCGTGACATTGCTCCAGAAGACCGGCTGCCCGATCCACGACGTCCGCACCATGCTGCGGGAAGTGGGTCTGCGCCCGACGCGTCAGCGCATGGCGCTGGGCTGGATCCTGTTCGCCAAGGGCGACCGGCACGTGACGGCGGAAATGCTCTACGACGAGGCGACCAAGGCGCGCGTGCCGGTGTCGCTCGCGACCGTCTACAACACGCTGCACCAGTTCACCGAGGCCGGCCTGCTGCGCGAGATCGCGGTGGACGGGTCGAAGGCCTATTTCGACACCAATCTGTCCGACCACCATCATTTCATCGTCGATGGCGAGACGACGGTGTTCGACATTCCCGGCCCGCACGTGGCCGTGGACAGGCTGCCGGCCGCCCCCGAGGGCTACGAGGTTGCCCGCGTCGATGTCGTGGTCAGGCTGCGCCGCCGGGCCGACTGACCCGTTCAGTCCGCCGCCGCCATCGCGGCGGCCCCGACTGACAATGCGATGATCGCGACGAGATAGCCGGCCGCCTTGGCGAGAGCCGCGCCGAGGATCGGCGGCTGGAGGCTCGCGGTGTGCAGCGCGGTCGCGGTCAGGACAGCGGTCAGCGTTCCCGCCCCGATCACCGCGCAGAGAATGCCGGCCGTCCGTTCGCTGTGGACCAGCAGCCGTCGCGCGGCGCCGGCGAAGCCGACCGAGCGCCCGTCGAATGAGGCGGCCAGCGCCATGGCTCCCGCCAGCAGCACAGTCATCACCATCAGCGTCGCGAGGATTGCCGTTCCGCGCAGGACAAGACCCGGCCAGGTCGCATTGAGCGGCGGGTCGGTCGCGGCGACCGAGAGATCGAGCGCGCCGACCATGGCGAGCGCCGCAACGAAGACCACCAGCAGCATCAGCGCGCTTTCGCCGGTGATCCGCCCCGCGACCCGGAGGTGATGGCGCACGGGGGGCACGGCCGCATCGGTTCCCAGCGCGCGCAGCATGGCGACATGGGCGCCCAGCAGCACGGCAAGATGCAGGCAGGCGACCACAGTGAGAGCCAGGGGCAGCTTCCAGATCAGCACGATCCGGAGCCGCAGGAAGCCCTCGGTGATGACGCCGGCCGCCACCGCATAGGGCACGACGTGCAGCGCCACGCGCCACCCCGCATCCGCCAGCAGCCGCAGATAGCGGACGACGAAGGTGGGGCTGGCACTGGCGGGCGCTTCGGTCACGCGGCCATCATGAAGCAGGGAGCCGGCGGGCGCGAGCCCGTCAGTTCAGCACCTCGATGAGGAACGGGCCGCGGCGCTTGTTGGCCGCCGCGAAGGCGTCGGCAAAGCCCTCCGCCGTATCGACGCGGGTCGCTTCCACGCCCATGCCCGCCGCGAGCTTCACCCAGTCGAGATTGGGATCGCCAAGCGACAGCATGTCGTGAGCCTTCCGGCCCGGGTTCTCCGCGCCGACATTGGCGAGTTCGCCCTTCAGGATCGCATAGGTGCGGTTCGCCCAGATGCAGACGGTCACGTCCAGCCGCTCGCGCGCCATGGTCCAGAGCGCCTGCAGCGAATACATGCCGGAGCCGTCGGCCTGAAGCGCGACAACCTTGCGGTCCGGGCAGGCGACGGCAGCGCCGACCGCCAGCGGCAGGCCCTCGCCGATGGCGCCGCCGGTCAGCGACAGCCAGTCGTGGGGCGGAGCGCCATGGGTGTCCCGGAAGAAGTTGCGACCGGTCGTGACCGATTCGTCGGTGACGATGGCGTTTTCCGGCAGCAGATGGCCGACGACGGCGGCGATGGCCTCATGGGACAGGTCGCCGCGAATGAGGTCGGGCCGGCCGGGCTTGTTGAGGACGGGCGTCTCCTTCGACGCACCGAGCCGGTCGGCGAGCCGCGCCAGCGCGTCCTCGGCATCCTCGGAAGGCTCCGCCAGCGTCACCACCTGGGCCTCCGGCGGATAAAGCAGCGACGGCTTGTTCGGATAGGCGAAGAAGGCGACCGGCGCCTTGGCACCGACGAGGATCAGGTGCGTGACCCCCTTGGTCGCGGCGAGCGCCACATCCACCGGATAGGGGATGCGCTCGATGGCGACCCGGCCCGCGCCGCGCTCGACGCGGCCATTCGACCCCTCGGCGCGGAACTTGGCGCCCGTCTTCGCCGCGATCTTCGAAGCATGCTCCATCGGCCTGGCGCGCACCGCCCAGGTGCCGAGCACGATGAGCGCCGTTCCGCCGCCGGCCTCGATGGCCCTGGCAGCGGCCTCGACGGCGTCGTCGCCGACCTTGGCCGGGGCAGAGGGAGCCGCGACCTTGGCCGGCCCGGCGCCCTCGGTCCAGGCAGTATCCGCGGGCAGGATCAGCGTCGCGATCTGGCCGGGTGCCTGCATGGCGACGGAAACCGCCTCGGCGCCGTCGGCGGCGACGTCCTTCGCCGAGATCGAGGTCTTGACCCAGTGCGACATGGTGCCGGCGATGCCCTCGATATCCGAGGTCAGCGGCGCGTCGTACTGGCGATGGTAGGTCGCATGCTCGCCGACGATGTTCACCACGCCCGAGCGCGCGCGCTTCAGGTTGTGCAGGTTGGCGAGCGAGTTTGCGAGGCCGGGGCCGAGATGCAGCAGGGTCGAGGCCGGCTTGTTGACCATGCGCCAGTAGCCGTCCGCCGCGCCGGTGGTGACGGTCTCGTGCAGGCAGAGCACGCAGCGCATGCCGTCGACGCGGTCGAGCGCCGCGACGAAATGCATCTCGGACGTGCCGGGATTGGTGAAGCTGACGGTCACGTCGCCGGCAACGAGGGTGCGCACGAGGCTCTCGGCCCCGTTCATGGACTTGGTCATGTCGCGGAAATCACTTCATCGGGGAGAAGGCGGTGGGAACCAGGATGCGGTTCTCCATGCGGATCAGGTTCGGCGTCGCGGCGTCGAGATAGTCGCCCCAGTTCGGCGCCTGGGCGAGCCTGGCGCGGCGCTGCTCGCGATCGGCCATGCTGTCGTACTTCCAGAGATGGACGACCTGGTTCAGCGTGCCGACCTCGGTGACGAAGAAGCCGATGGGGTCGCCGAGGATCGGCCACTGGATCGGCTTGGCGAGCCGTTCGTAAACCTCGAGGAATGCCTTCACCTTGCCGGGGTGGCACGTATAGGTGCGCTCGTCGATGATCATGGTTCGTCCTTCAGGAATGGCGTGTCAGGAGCCGCGCAGGCCGATGCGCTGGCCGCCGTCGACGGTGATGGTGGTGCCGGTCATGAATGCGCCGGCCTCCGACAGGAGCAGCAGCAGCGCGCCGTCGAGCTCGTGCTCGCGGCCGAACCGGCCGACGGGAATGTCCCGCGTCATCTCCGCGCCCTTGCCCGATGTCAGGTAGTCGCGGTTGATGTCGGTGACGACATAGCCGGGCGCGATGGCGTTGACCCGGATGCCCTTGAACGCCCATTCGAGTGCCAGCGCCTGGGTCAGCTGGATGACCGCCGCCTTGGATGTGGCGTAGGACGCGTTGCCCTTGCCGACCCCGTAGCCGAGGATCGAGGCGATATTGACGATCGAACCGTGCTTGCCGGCCTTCAGCAGCCGCTGGGCCGCCTCGCGGGCGGTGTAGAAGACGCCGTCGAGATTGGTCGCCATGGTCCGGCGCCAGGCGTCGTCGGAAATCTCCGCGGCGCGGCCGGCCTCGGCGATGCCGGCATTGGCGACGACCGCGTCCACGGTGCCGAAGGCCTTCTCGGCGGCATCGAAGGCGGCCTTGATCGAGGCGGTGTCGGTCACGTCGCCGGACACGGCGATGGCCTTGCCGCCGGCCTTGCGAATGGCGTCCGCGACATTCTCGACCTTCTCGGCGCGCCGCGCGACAGCGACGACGTCAGCGCCGTGCTCGGCCAGCGCCATGCAGAACCGCGCGCCGAGGCCCGTTCCGGCACCGGTCACCAGCGCAACACGGCCGGTCATGTCCAGAAGGTCTCTCGGCGCCACTGATCTCTCCTTGGTCGGGTGGCGCACACTGGCAAAGGTGCACACCGCCCGGCAAGACGGCCCTGCGCCGGACAGCGATGCAGCCCGATGCGGTGCCGGCCGGCCCTGCCCCTTGACGAGCCGCGCGGGAAGGCCGCATGTCCCATGCCGTGCCGCCGATCCGGCACGCGAGACCGGTTTCCAGAGGCCTTATGAACCTGCCTGCCTTCGCCCGCCGCGATGCCCTGAAGCTGATCGCCGCAGCAGGCATCGCCTGGCCGGCCGCCGGCCGCGCCCAGACGCAGAACGGCCAGCCGCCCGCCCCGCAGGCCGGCACGCCCCAGCCGCAGGCCCGCTTCGGCTATGAGGAGGTCGAGCGCCGCGCCCGCGATCTCGCCGCCCTGCCCTACGAGGCGCCGCGCAACGAATTGCCGCAGCCCCTGCAGGCGCTCACCTTCGACCAGTATCGCGATCTGCGCTTCCGCACCGACCGGTCCTTCCTCGGTCAGGCCGGCGGGCCGTTCCGCATGCAGATGTTCCATCTCGGCTTCATCTATCGCACGCCGGTCGTGGTGAACGTGATCCGCGACGGCATCGCGACGCCGATCCCCTATGCCGCCTCGCTGTTCGACTACGGTCGCAACCGGTTCGAGCGGCCGTTGCCGGTCGATCTCGGCTTTGCCGGTTTCCGCATTCATCACCCGCTCAACGATCCGCGCGTCCACGACGAACTGATCTCGTTCCTCGGCGCGAGCTATTTCCGTTTCCTCGGGCGTGGCCAGAAATATGGCCTTTCGGCCCGCGGCATCGCCGTCAACACGGCCGGCCCCGGGCAGGAGGAATTCCCCTACTTCCGCGAGTTCTGGGTCGACACTCCCGCCGCCGATTCACAATCCTGCGTGATCTACGCCCTGCTCGACGGCGAGAGCCTCACGGGCGCGTTCCGCTTCACGGTCTTCCCGGCCCAGGAAACCGTGCTGGACGTGCGCTGCACGCTGTTTCCCCGCCGCGCCATCCCGAAGCTCGGCGTCGCGCCCCTCACCTCGATGTTCTTCTATGCGGAGAACGACCGGCGCAGCTTCGACGACTACCGGCCGGAACTGCACGATTCCGACGGCCTGCTGATCCACTCCGATACCGGCGAGTGGATTTGGCGCCCCTTGCGCAATCCGCGCAGCGTCGAGGTCTCGCAATTCGCCGACCGGCAGGTGCGCGGCTTCGGCCTGATGCAGCGCGACCGCATCTTCGAGCACTATCAGGACCTCGACCTCGCCTATGAACAGCGGCCGAGCTACTGGGTCGAGCCGCGCGAGGGCTTCACCGAGGGCCGGGTCGAACTGGTCGAAATCCCGACCTCCGACGAGACCAACGACAACATCGTCGCCTACTGGGTGCCGAACCGCGCGGTCGAGCAGGGACAGACGCTGACCTTCGCCTATCGCATCGTCTCGACCATCAACGAGGCGCGGCTGCATCCCGGCGGCTACGCCAGCAACACCTACCGCACGCGGCCGGTGGCGCTCGGCTCGGGCGAGACCGTCGCGCCCAATTCCACGCGCTTCATCATCGATTTCGTCGGCGGCGACCTCGAATACCACCTGCCGCACCCGGATTCGGTGCAGATCGTGCCCTCGGCCACGCAGGCGCGGATCATTCGCACCTTCCTCGTGCCCAACGCCCAGACGCGCGGCTTCCGGGCCGGCATCGACGTGGTCGGCGAGGCCGGCCAGACCGCCAACCTGCGGGCCTTCCTGCGCACCGGCAACCGGGCGCTGACCGAGACCTGGACCTTCCCCTGGAAGGTCGACTGACGCGGCTCATGTCCGGTAGGCAGGCGGGCTCGATCGACGGGCCCGCCGAGGCCGCCATTCCTAGGCCGTGAGCGCCTCGAAGCCGGCCTTGATCTTGTCGATCGGCAACTCCCGGCCGATGAAGACGAGCCGGCTCTCGCGCTTCTCGTCATCCTTCCAGGCGCGCTGATGGTCGCCGTCGAGGATCATGTGCACGCCCTGGAACACGAAGCGGTCGGGGTCGTCCCTGAACGCCACGATGCCCTTGCAGCGCAGGATCTTCGGTCCCTCGACCTGCGTCAGGTCCTGAATCCAGGGAAAGAACCGGTCGGGATCCAGCGCCTTGTCGGTGCGCAGCGACAGCGATTGCATGTGCTCGTCGTGATAGTGCTTCAGGCCGCCATGGCTCGGATGGTCGCAGGCCGGGCCGCAGGCATGGTCATGGTGATCGTGGTCATGCCCGTGATCATGGTCATGCCCATGATGGTGGTCGTGATCGTGGTGATGATCATGGCCGTGATGATGGTGGTGGCCGTCGTCCTTCTCGAGGAAGGCCGGCTCGATCTCCAGGATGCGCTCCAGGTCGAAGGCGCCGCGCCCGAGCACATCCTCCAGCGCCACGGCGCATTTCTGCGTCCGGTGCAGCACGGCATAGGGATTGATGGCGCGGATGCGCGCCTCGACCTCGCGCAACTGCGCCGGCGTCACGAGATCGGTCTTGTTCAGAAGGATCACGTCGGCGAAGGCGATCTGGTTCTTCGCCTCCGGCGCGTCCTTCAGCCGGTCGAGCAGCCATTTGGCGTCGGCGACCGTCACGACGGCGTCGAGCGCCGTTTTCGCGCCGACTTCCTCGTCGACGAAGAAGGTCTGGGCGACGGGAGCCGGATCGGCGAGGCCCGTCGTCTCGACGATGATCGCGTCGAACTTGCCCTTGCGCCGCATCAGGCCCTCGATGATGCGGATGAGATCGCCGCGCACGGTGCAGCAGATGCAGCCGTTGTTCATCTCGAACACTTCCTCGTCCGCGCCGACGACGAGGTCGTTGTCGATGCCGATCTCGCCGAACTCGTTGACGATCACCGCAAAGCGCTTGCCGTGGTTCTCGGTGAGGATGCGGTTGAGCAGGGTCGTCTTGCCCGCGCCGAGATAGCCGGTCAGCACGGTGACGGGGATCTTGCTCAGGGCGGCGGCGGTCGGGGCGGCGTCGGTCATGTCGGTCGTCCGGCTGAAAGGGGTCGGGACATCATATAGGAAGCGGTGCGGCGTGCGGAATGGCCGCTCACGCCGGGCTGATCGCGCCGACGATCTGGCGCGTATTGTGGCGGATGAGCTCGATATAGGTCGCGGCCGGGCCGCCGGCCTCCGACAGCGCGTCGGAATAAAGCCGCCCGCCGATCTTCGCGCCGGTCTCCGCCGCGATTCGCTGGATCGAGCGCGGATCGGCGATGTTCTCCATGAACACCGCGGCGACCTTCCGCTCGCGCACCTGCCGGATGATGGCGGCAACCTCGCGGGCGGAGGGTTCGGATTCCGAGGACACGCCGCGCAGCGCTATGAACTCCACGCCATAGGCTCGCGCATAATAGCGGAAGGCGTCGTGGGTGGTGAGGATGCGCCGCTGCTCGGCCGGAATGGCCGCGATCGCCGCCTTCACTTCCGCGTCGAGCGCGTCGAGCTTCGCGACATAGGCCTGCGCCGCGGCCGCGAAGGTCTCGCGGCGCGCCGGGTCGGCCTCGCCCAGCGCTGCGGCGATGTTCGCGGCATAGGTCTTCACATTCGCGACGTTCTGCCAGGCATGAGGGTCGTTGGCGCCGTGGGAATGACCGTGCGCATGGCCGTGGGAGTGCCCGCCTTCGGCCTTCAGCGGCGTCACGCCCTCGCTGGCCGTGACGACTTTCGCGCGCGTGCCGGAGGACCGGATCAGCCTCTGGATCCAGCCCTCGAAGCCGAGGCCGTTGACGACGATCAGCCGGGCCTGCGCCAGTTGCCGGGCATCGGCGGGGGTCGGCGCGTAGGAATGGGCGTCGCCATCCGCGCCGACCAGCGCGGTAACGGCGACATGGTCGCCGCCGATCGCCCTCACGATGTCCGCGAGGATGGAGAAGGTTGCGACCACCGGAACCGGACCCTGCTGCGCGATACCGGCGCGGGACAGGAACGGCACGGCCAACAGACCGGAGACGGCGGAACGGCGCGATAGCATGCGGGCAGTCCTCTACTGACGGGCCGCCCTAGGCCTCCCGGTGTCGCGCTGGCCAGTAGGTGGGCACGAGCCCTCCCCGCGGACCGAAGACCAGCGACACCAGATAGATCACCCCCGCCACGAGGACGATCGAAGGGCCGGACGGTGTCGACATGTTATAAGATAACATTAGACCTGCATAGCCCGAAACGACGCCGATCAGGACGGCGGTCGCCGCCAGCGCGGTGACGTCGCGCGCCCAGAACCGCGCGGCGATGGCCGGCAGCATCATCAGGCCGACCGCCAGCAGGGTGCCGAGCGCGTGGAAGCCGGCGACCAGGTTGAGCACGACCAGAGCCAGAAAGACGAGGTGCGCGGGCGCGCCCGCGCGTGACACCGAACGCAGGAATCCGGGATCGACGCAGTCCAGCACCAGCGGCCGCCAGAGCACGGCGAGCGCGACCAGCGTCACCGTGGCGATGCCGGCGAGCAGCAGCAGGGTCGGGTCGTCGAGGGCGAGGACCGAGCCGAACAGCACGCGGAACAGGTCGACATTCGAGCCGCGCATGGAGATGACGATCACGCCGAGCGCCAGCGAGATCAGGTAGAAGGCGGCCAGCGAGGCATCCTCCTTGAGCGCGGTGAAGCGGGCGACCAGCCCGGCCGTGAGCGCGACCGCGAAGCCCGCGGCAATGCCGCCGAGGGTCATCGGCACCAGAGCCAGCCCAAACAGGAGATAGCCCATCGCCGCCCCCGGCAGGATCGCATGGGCCATGGCGTCGCCCATCAGCGACATGCGCCGCAGCATGAGGAAAACGCCCACCGGCGCGCCGCCGAGCGACAGCGCGACCGTGCCGACGAGCGCGCGCCGCATGAACTCGAATTCGACGAAGGGGCCGATGAGAAGATCGTACATGGTTCGCCGTTCAGGCCGCCGCGGCGCAGATGTCGGCGTGATCGTCGAAGGCTTCCGTCATCCGCCGCGCCGCGAGCAGGTTCTCGGGGGTCAGAACCTCGTCGGTCGGGCCCCAGGCGATGGAGCGGCGCGCCAGCAGCAGCGATTGCGGGAAGGCCTGACGCACCGTCTCCATGTCGTGCAGGACCGCGACCACGGTGCGCTTCTCGGCGTTCCAGCGGCGCACGAGATCGAGGAGATCGGCGCAGGTCTTGGCATCGATGGCGGTGAACGGTTCGTCGAGCAGGATCAGCCGCGCGTCCTGCACGAGAAGGCGGGCGAACAGCATCCGCTGGAGCTGCCCGCCGGACAGGGTGCCGATGGGCCGCCGCTCGAAGCCGGTGAGACCGACCGCCGCCAGCGCGTGATCGACGGCAGCGCGGTCGGCCTTCGACAGCCCGCCGAACAACCCGGTGCGCTTCCACAGGCCCATGGCGACGAGTTCCATCACCGTGATCGGAAACGACCGGTCGATCTCGGCGGCCTGCGGCAGGTAGGCGACCGCGTGCCGGTCGGCGCGCGCGATCTCGATGGCGCCGCTCAAGGGGCTGATCGCACCCGCGAGGCCCTTCAGCAGGGTCGATTTGCCTGCGCCATTGGGGCCGACGACAGCCAGCATGGCGCCCTCCTCGATCGTGCCGTCGAGGTGGTGCACGGCCGGATGGCGGTCGTAGCCGAGGGTCAGGTTGCGGATTCGGACAGAGGACATGGGCGACTCAGGCAATGGCCCAGGCGACGAGGCCCCAGAGCAGGACGGCGAGCCCGGCCGCGACGCCGAAGCGCGCCGGCGCGGACATCAGCATGGCCGAGGCCATGCGCGCGGGCTCGTCGCGCCCGTGGCCATGCGGATGGCCGTGATCGTGCGCGTGACCGTGATGGTCGCGGTGATCATGGCCGGAGGCATGGGTGTGGGCGGACACGGATCGGCAATCCCGGGAAATCAGCACTGGACGTTATAATATCACGCGCCTTTCGTCCATCGCGGATCATCCGGCCGTGACGCCCGTTGCGATGGCGGTTAATCTCGCGTCCATGGAATGCCGCGCAGGACCGACCGAACCATGACGCCCGACATACTCGGCGGCGACTGGATTGCGCGCGCCATCCCGCTTCGCCCCGACGAGGAGGGCGAGACGGTCGCGACTCTCGTTCATCGGGCGGGCTCTCCACGGTCGCGGCGCGCCGTCCTCTACGTCCACGGCTTCGTCGACTACTTCTTTCAGACGCACCTGGCCGCGCACTGGGAAAGGCTCGGATTCGACTTCTATGCGCTGGATCTGCGCAAATATGGCCGCTCGCTGCGGCCGCACCAGACGCCGAATTTCTGCACGGACCTTGCCGTCTATGACGAGGAACTGGACGCGGCGGTGCAGATCATCCGCTCGGAACATGGCCACGACGTGCTGGTGCTGATGGGCCATTCCACCGGCGGGCTGATCACCAGTCTCTGGGCTAACCGCCGCAACGGCAGCGGCCTGGTTCAGGCTCTGGTGCTGAACAGCCCCTGGTTCGACCTCGCGGGCAACTGGTTCCTGCGCGGCCCCATGACGGCCGCCATCGACCGGATCGGCACCTTTGCGCCAAAGCTCGCCATCAATGGCCTCGACAAGCACTATGGCCGCAGCCTGCACAGCTCGACCGGCGGCGAGTGGGACTACAGGCTCGACTGGAAGCCGATCGACGGTTTCCCGGTCGTGCTCGGCTGGCTGCGCGCGATCCGGCGCGGGCATGGCGAGCTCGGGCGCGGTCTTGGCATCGACTGTCCGTCGCTGGTCTGCTGCTCGGCGCTCAGCGGACCGAACCACCGCGCCCACGAGGCGATCCTGCGCACCGACAGCGTGCTGGACGTCACGCAGATCGCCGGTCGTGCCCACCTGCTGGGGCCGGATGTTACGATCCGGCGCATCGCCGACGGCATTCACGACCTCGCGCTGTCGTCTGAACCCGCCCGCGGCCGGTTCTTCGCCGCCGTCGCCGAGTGGGTGCAGGCAAGGCTACCGGCTGCCGCAAACGGGCAGGGCTGACGCGCGCGCTGCAACCTTTCGGCCGCCCGCGCATTGTTACCGCAGTCCCCGCAACCATCGGAGCCTGCCATGACAATCCGATCCGTTTCGCTCGCCATCGCGGGTGCCGCCGCGCTCGGCGCCATGATCGCCCTGCCCTCGCAGGCGGATGCCCAGAGCCGCGTCCGCGTCGGCATGCTGACCTGCAACGTCGCGCCGGGCGTCGGCTTCATCATTGCCTCGCAGCGCGACATGACCTGCGTCTTCCGGCCGGATCGCCGCCGTGGCGGCCGCGAGGCCTATGTCGGCCGCATCACCCGCGTCGGCCTCGATGTGGGCGTCACCGGCCGCGGCGTTTTGGCCTGGACGGTGTTCGCGGCGACGCCCCGTCTCACGCGCTGGCAGCTGGCGGGCGAATATGCCGGCGCGAGCGCACAGGCGACGCTGGGCGTCGGCCTCGGCGCCAACGTGCTGGTCGGCGGATCACGCAACACGGTGGCGCTGCAGCCCCTCTCGGTTCAGGCGCAGACCGGCCTCAACCTCGCTCTCGGCGTGGGCGATCTCAGGCTCAGCCCGGCGCGCATCAGGCGCTGATCGCCTGCCCAGACGAACGAAAGCGCCGGACCCGTCGGGTGCCGGCGCTTTTCGTGGAGCAAGGTTGCCTACTGGCGATACTGCTGGATGCGCGTGGTGCGCAGGCCGGCGAGGCCATGACGGTCGATGGAAGCCTGCCAGTTGAGGAATTCTTCGACGGTGAGCGTGTAGCGCTTGCAGGCTTCTTCGAGGCTCAGCAGCCCGCCGCGCACGGCAGCCACGACCTCGGCTTTGCGCCGGATCACCCAGCGATGGGTATCGGGCGGGGGGAGATCAGCGATCGTCAGCGGACTGCCGTCCGGCCCGATCACATATTTCACCCTGGGACGCATGGGCTCGGTCATTCTCACTCTCACACAACGCACGCGACTGACCACGTCTGAAGCGAAGAGTACCGGCAGGGTGTTAAATTTGGCCTAAATGGGAATCGACAAAGAAACTCAACGTTTTCGTTGATCGATTCCGCACGGGACATGCGGAATATCGACGTTTCCGCAGTGGCTGGAATACCGCCCACGGCCCGCTCCGCCGGTCAGAGCGAGATGCCGGTGAGCCGCGCGATCGGGATGTTCAGGGTGCCGACGGTGACGCGCGGCGTGCCGGTCGACATGTCGACGGCTGAGACGGTGCCTGTGTGATTGACCGCCACCTGCGCCGCCGTGCTGCCGGTGCCGCGGTAGAGTTCGAGCGTATAGGGCTGGGTTCCCAGCGGCTTGCCGTCGCTCCGCTTGCCGTCCCAGGCATATTCCTGCGCCTGATTGGCGGTCAGCGAAGCCGTCGTCACTGGCCCTCACAGATGCAGCGATCGTTGAGGCGAGCCCTCGATATGTCGGGCCATCCCAGCTCCGGCTATCGGGTTTAAAGCGCTTGAGGAAAGCCACGAACTCGACATTGGACATGGCTAAGAGCGCATCGGATGCGACGGGGCTTTGGTCTCCTACCCATCCGCCAGTGGAATACATGTGGAAGTCTGGGTGTTCTCGTACCGGTCCCCAGCGCTCAACCAGTTTCTGGTACTTCTCATCCACTTCCGAGTCGCCCAGCCCGAAAGCCGGATGCAAGAGGTCGCGCCGATGAGTCCCGTCCAATTCTTCTTGACGCGACTCGTCTGACCAATCCCCTCTTAGCTCCTCTACAAATCTCAAGAACTGCGTCCTTTGGGTGATCGAGAACTTGGAGAAAGCCTTGTTGATGAACCAGTAGAGCTCGTGCCAAAAAGGAACTTCTAGAAACCAACTCCCCGTTGCGCACTCCCAAAAGGCCGCCCCGACGGTGCCGTAGTGCTCACCACAAACGTAGATTCCAACGCGAGTAAGCGTTGGATAGGGAGACCGAAGGAGCGACTTGGCAATGGCTAACGCCGCAGTAGAACTGGTGCTCGTAGCACCAAGTGCGGCATCACGGACGGCATCAACGAGTACGGCGCGTGTGTCGTCTTTGTAAGCATCCTGCTCATGGTCTTCAATCGCCGACCGCCAACTGTATTAGTACTTGTCGTCTTCGGGTGTGCCAATGTACTCAGTCAAGCGGCGAGCCAACATGTCAA
>JAIUOO010000037.1 GCA_020161695.1 Pseudomonadota bacterium
CGGAGCAGTTCGGCGTACTCCTGCCGCAGCTCAGCTTCGGGACGGTGGTCCAGGCCCCCCGGCGGCCGCAGTTGCCAGTACGCACAGCTCTGAATGCCGCCGCGCTGGAACTCGTGCAGGCTGGCGCGCTCCAGACTCTGTACCCCCTCGTACAGGGTCAGGTGATTCACGAGCATACCGCTCGTCAAGACGCTGGCCAGACCGGCGGAGTGATATGGCCGCCAGCTAAAATCCGGATGGTCCGGCAGCGTGGACACCGTCACGCGCCCACCATCCTGGACAGCGTACAGCTTGTGGGTGCCCAGCCGGTCGGTCACGGCCAGCACGGTGCCCTGCACCTGATCGAGCAGCAACAGCGAGAACGAACCGTCGATCTGCCGGGGAAAGGCTGTCCCGTGCTGACGGTACCGCCGCATCACCTCCGCAAGATCAGTCCCGTACACCTGGCCCTTGAGAACGGCGGTCAGGCCACCCTGCTGGTGAACGCTCTGAGGCACGGCATCAAGTTCGGCCTGCCACGCGCCGACGGCGAGCATTCCATCCTCCGGTTCACCACAACGGGCGGTCAGGACGACGCTGAAATCATGGCGCAAGACAAACGGTCCTGGCCTGTGTTGGCGCGGCAGGCGGGCAGGGGTGATGGAGGCACACAGACCGCATCCGCGCCTACAACTCCCGGATTTTTGCCAGCACCGCTTCGGGGCGCACGGTGTACTCGCCGCCCTGGGTCGGCGTGAACGTCCAGGTCGCACCGGTGGAGGTAGGCGAGACGGTGCTCGCGTCATAGGTCACAGTCTTGCCGAGATAACCCAGGGACGCGGTCGTCTGATTGCCGGTGAAGGCGGCGATCATGTTGTCGAGCTTGGAATTCGTCGCGATCTGCTGCTCGACCTGCGAATACTGCACCAGCTGCTGGGTGAACTGGTTGGCGTCCATCGGCTGGGTCGGATCCTGGTTCTTCAGCTGCGTCGTGAGCAGTTGAAGAAACGTGTCGAAATTGTTCGACAGCCGCGCCCCCGCGGTCGATGTCGTCGAGGTCGCGGTGTTGCTCGAAACGCCGGAGGTCGTGGCCATGGCTTCCCCCTAGATCCGGATGTCGATGCCGCCGCGCGCAGCGGCAAGGCGTGAATAGGTTGCTGCATTCGCCGCAAGGGTTGCGGTCGCATCGGGATCCTCGACCGCCGCCTGCCAGGTGCGGGCCGGACGGTCGCCATTGCCCTGACGGTCGTTGCCGCCCTGGTCCTTCAGCGAGAACTCGATGCTGCCCTCGGTCGTCTCCAGGCCGGCCTGCGCCAGCGTGCGCTCGAGGTTGCGCTGGTCGCGCTGGAGCAGGTCCAGCGTCTCCTGCTTCTCGACCACCAGCCGCGACTTCACCCGCCCCTCGCGATCGAGGGTCATCTGCACCTCGATGCGACCGAGCTCCGGCGGGTCCAGCTTGATGTCGAAGCGGGTCGAGCCGGAGGACGCGCGCGCGGCAATGGTGACGGCCAGCGCGTGGACAGGAACGACGGAGCCGGCAGCCTGCGTCTGGGCGGCCACCTTCTGCGCCACCTCGTGGGCGAAGGAGAGCGGGCCTGCGGAGGCGGCCGGCGGCTGGGCCGGCGGCGGTGCTGCATCCGTCGCCGGGGCGGCGGCCTGCTGCTGCGGAGCCGGCGCCTCGGGGCGCACCTCCGCGCGAACTTCGGCCCGCATCTCCGGGCGTGCCTCGGCCTTCGCCGCTGCCTTCATCTCGGGCTGTGGCTCAGGCGCAGCAGCAGCCACGGCCGCGTCCGGCGCAGATGCGGTCGGCGGTGTGGCCGACGGCGCGGTCTCCGAAGCCGTAGGTTTGGCGGCGGCCGGCTGAGCGACGGCGGTCAGCTCGGCGGCGGGAGACGCTGTCTGGGCGTCCGCCGGCTGAGCCGCCACGGGCGCCGGCGCGGCGGCAGCCGCAACGGGTTGAGGGGTCTCGCCCTCCATCGGAGCCACCGGCGCTGCCTCGGCGGCCACGACCGCAGGCGCGGCGGTCTGGACCGGCACAGGCTGGGGCGCCTCCTGCTGCACCGCCGCAGGCTGATCGCCCTCGACAGGCTTTGCTTCCGTGGGCTTGGCCGCATCCGTGGCGACGCTGGCGTCCGCGGGCACCACGGGTTTGTCGGAACCGGCCGTCGCCTCGGCCATCGCATCGGCGTCGGCAACCGGCTTGTCGTCGGAGAGGCGGCGCGAAACCACGCTGTCGGTTGTGGCGCTGATCGCTTCGGGCTGGGCCGTCGAACGGCGCTGCTGCCGACTGCGCGCGATCCGGCTGTCCTGCTCGGCCTCGCCAAGCGCGCGCTGCTGCTCGTCCAGCGCCTCCGCGAAGGCCGATGTCGCGCCGCCCTCCCGCAAGGACCGTGAACGCTGCGCGCTGTCGCCCGTGCGGACGCTCTGCGAAGAACCTGTTGCCGTCGTCGACGATGCCGCCACGGTATGCCCCACCCGGCCTGAAAACATGACCGGGATGGCATCAGCAAGCCTCGGGCCAGCGCCAGAACAGCAAAAAGCCAAGTCATTTCAATATCGAAACACTCGCCCCCCGCGAACACCGCGCGGCAGCCCCTGCCGGTGCGGCACAATTTGCCGGGTGCCATTCAAACGGTTAGACCATGGAGACGACCACGAGGACGGGGTATCGCGACATGCTTCTCGGCTGCATCGCCGACGATTTCACCGGCGCGAGCGACCTCGCCAACACCCTCGCCAAGGGCGGCATGGCGACCATGCAGTTCGTCGGCATCCCGCGCGGACCGGCTCCGAGCGAATGTGAGGCCGGCGTGGTGGCGCTGAAGAGCCGCACCATCCCCGTGGCCGATGCAGTGGCGCAGTCGCTGGCCGCCTGCGAGTGGCTGCTGGCGCAGGGTGCGCGGCAGATCCTGTTCAAATACTGCTCGACCTTCGATTCCACGAAGGAAGGCAATATCGGCCCGGTCGCCGAGGCGCTGATCGAGCGGCTGGGCGCCGATGTCGCGGTGGTCTGCCCGGTCTTCCCTGCGACCGGCCGGACGCTGTTCATGGGCCATCTCTTCGTCAACGGCGTGCTGCTCAGCGAAAGCGGGATGCAGAACCACCCGCTCACCCCGATGACCGATCCGGATATCCGGCGCTGGCTCAAGCATCAGACGAAGGGCGAAGTCGGGCTGGTGCCCTTCTCCGTCGTGCGCCAGGGCTTCGATGCCATCGGCCTCGCCCTCGCCGATGAGGCGACGGCCGGTCGCCGGCTGGCCGTGATCGACGCGGTCGCCGACGACGACCTGCTCGCCATCGGTGGCGCGCTCGGCGAGGCGAAGCTGGTCACCGGCGGCTCCGGCATCGCCCTCGGCCTGCCCGAGAACTTCCGCAAGAAGGGCCTGCTGTCCGGCCATGGCACGGGCTTCACGAGAGGGCGCGGCGGAGCCGCCGTCCTGTCCGGATCCTGCTCGAACCAGTCCCGCGCGCAGGTGAAGGCCTATACGGCGAAGCATCCCGGCCTCGCCGTCATGCCGGACGACGTCGTCAGCGGCGCGATGACCGCGAAGGCCGCCTTCGAACATGTGATGCAGCGCATCGGCCACGCGCCGATGGTCTATTCCTCGGCCGACCCTTCGGAGGTGAAGGCGGCGCAGGAGCGTCATGGCAAGGCGGAGGTGGCCGAGGCCATCGAAGGCTTCTTCGGGGAGCTCGCGGTGATGCTCGCCGATGCCGGCGTCGCCCGCCTCGTCGTCGGCGGCGGCGAAACGTCCGGCGCGGTGGTGACCGCGCTGGAGGTCGACCGTTTCCATATCGGGCCGGAGATCGATCCGGGCGTGCCGGCGCTCGCGGCGGAAGGCCCCCGGCCGATCCGGCTCGCGCTCAAGAGCGGCAATTTCGGCGCGCTCGATTTCTACGAGAAGGCGCTCGACGCGTTGGGTACGCCATGAGCAGCGGGACTATGAGCAGCGGGACCATGACCGGCGCGGCGATGTCCGACGAGGAAAGCCGGGCCCGCGCGGGCCTCGTCCGCTGGGGCAAGTCGCTGTTCGACCGGGGACTGACGCCGGGTTCGTCCGGCAACCTGAGCGTCCGGCTGGCGGACGGCTACCTGTTCACGCCGACCAATTCCTGCCTCGGCTTTCTCGACGCGGAGCGCCTGTCGAAGCTCGATGAAGCGGGCAGGCATGTCGGCGGCGATCCGCCGACCAAGGAACTGCCTCTTCACTTCGCCTTCTACGAGTCCCGGCCTTCGGCCCTAGCGGTGGTGCACCTGCACTCCACCCACGCGACCGCCCTCTCTTGCCTCGCGGACACCGATCCCGACAACGCCATTCCGCCCATCACGCCCTATGTGGTGATGCGGGTCGGCCGTGTGCCGGTAGTGGCCTATACGCGACCGGGATCCGCCGATGTCGCGCCGCTGATCCGCGCGAAGGCCCCGGAGCATCCGGCCATGCTCCTCGGCAACCACGGGCCGGTGGTGGCCGGAACGACGCTGGAATCGGACGTCTTCGCCATGGAGGAACTGGAGGAGACCGCTCGGCTCGTCCTGATGACCCGCGGCATGACCATTCGACACCTGGACCAACAAGAGATCGCCGACCTCGAGGCGACGTTCAAACTCAGGGGATAGGACACGCCATGCCGCGCTTTTCCGCCAATCTCGGATTTCTCTGGCAGGGCATGCCGCTGCTCGACCAGATCGAGGCCGCCGCGAAGGCCGGCTTCCGCGCCATCGAGATGCACTGGCCCTACGACACCAACCCGAAGGCCGTGCGCGCCGCATGCGGCCGTCTCGACCTCACCATGCTCGGCGTCAACACCGTCAAGGGCGACACCACCAAGGGCGAAAACGGCCTCGGCGCGCTTGTGGGCCGGGAGGCTGAGTTCCAGGCCGCCATCGACCAGGCCATCGCCTGGCAGGTCGCGGCGGGGGGAGCGGCCATCCACGCCATGGCCGGCATGGTGAAGCCCGCCGACAGGCCGG
>JAIUOO010000003.1 GCA_020161695.1 Pseudomonadota bacterium
GCACCGGCCTCCTGCTCCTTCAGCATCCCGATGATCTGCTCTTCCGTGAACCGCGAGGGTCGCATCGTCCGTCTCCGTGATCGACGGACTCTACCCAAATCTGGAGGAGGTTCAGGGTCTCAGGTCACTGCCAACATGAGGCGCGAGAGCTTTCGCAATCCAGACGGGGTAGCTCTCAAGCTCCAGAACTTGCAGTCAGCCCTAGACCCTGAGCGCGGATTGTCGAGTTCGCGAACGGATAGGAAAGTCGTTGAAGAGTTTCCTCCGGCGTCCGCTGCGGAGCTGGGGCGGCTGGCCGCGATCGTGCGATCTGAGATCGGGAGAGGCGCTATAGGGGCCTCGCACCCTGTCGACGACATCGAGGAGTTTCCTGAAGGCCGACTGCTTACCCGAATGCATACCTTGCGCGAGCGCGACCCAGCGATCCGCAGAAAACTGCTCGCGAAGAGAGAAAGCGGTACGCTTACGTGTGAGGCCTGCGGCTTATCTCAGCCCCACCTACACCGCGCGCTCCAGGAGAGCATTTTCGAAGCTCATCACCTTATTCCTTTGGCCGAGGGCGCGGCCAGGGCGACACGCCTCACGGACATGGCTCTCCTCTGCGCGTGTTGCCACCGGTTGATCCACAAGCTGATCATAAGCCATCGGCGGTGGGTAGGGCCGGATGAGGTCGGAAGGATGTTGAATTCCGAGCCCGTCAACACCGCTAGGGGCTGATGTCACTCCCCATCGGGGTTCAGTCCACCGGCAAGCGTGCGGGCAAGCGCCTCATACTCAGGCTCAAGACTGAACTGTAGATGATCTCGGGACGCTAAACGCCTCCGGCGCAAGATCCCTACCCGTACCAGCGCCCGGCAGACGGAAAGCGGCACTTGGCTGTGCACCGCCACGGACCGATGGTTCAGCAGCAAACGGAGAAGCAGCGCTCTGTTCTCGTCTGGGACAGCGCCATTGAACCGGCTCAAGAACTCGCAGAGGTCGGCCAGCTGAGGACGGACCCCAATTTCCGGCGCGATCTCCTGATAGGCGCGAGCAAGTCTCTCGGCGCCTTCATCACAAAGAGACGAGAGCCGCTCGTAGGCATTCGAGCTTCGCGCGCCAGCCCGGCGCGCATGTTGACCTACGCGCCCTTGCGCAAACGTCACCTCGAAGCGGACACGCCGATCCGTCTTCGCATACACTTTGATCGAAATGCCCGCCGGTAGAGTTATCACGATCCACCGGCTGTTCATGCGCCCCGATTGAGAGGGCGCTCGTTCGGAGCGCGCTTCCGCTTGATGATGGGCAGCTAGTGCGACATCACGAAATGCAGTCGCCCAAGAAACTGCGTCAGCGGTTTCAAGCTCCCAATAGACCTCTGCTGCGGTCGTACCGACGTAGTCTAGGCGCCGAACGGTTGCCAATCCGTCCGCCGAGAAGCGTTGACGAAGCAGGGCCTCGATTTGGTGCCAGTAGATCTCCAGAACGCCATTCCACCAGGTGCGACGACGCTCGTCGAAAGTTGTACCGCCAGCATACTGTAGACCCACAAGGATGTTGTCGTTCCCGTCCAACGTGGTTGCGGACAAGGCGTCGGCTAGTTCCTGGTTCTCGCGGAGGGCCTCGATCGGGGACCTGGCCCTGATGCGGGCTAATGTGGGATCGGGTTGGTGAGCAAGGAACCGCGTCGGATTTAGGTTGCACCGAAAGTCGGCGGCGATGGTGCACTGGCGACCTTCTGTTGTTATCGCCCCTCTCCCCCGGAGGCGAAACAGCCACCCCTGTGGCATGTCGAAGTTCACCACGTTACCGACCCGATCGACGCGAAGCAGTCGGTTGCTGTCGCGGTGCTCGTGCCGGTCGTCGAGACGCCCCATGACGGTGTCTAGGTCTCTTAGGTGACACTCTAGCTCGATCCGAAGGCGTCCTACCAATCTGTCATGTCGTCCATCATGACCGGCAAAAAGGACGGAAGGATCTGGAGATGAGCTGACGTTGCCCCTCTGGGATAATCCAGCTTGAAGTTCGTTCTGGCCTATTGAGAGGACCAGAACATGAGGCGCAGCCGCTTCACGGAAGAGCAGATCATCGGGATCCTGAAGGAGCATGAGGCCGGGATCCCGGTCTCGGACCTTTGCCGTAAGCACGGGGTCAGCGACGCGAGCATCTACAAGTGGAAGTCGCGGTTCGGCGGGATGGACGTGTCGGAGGCCAAACGGCTGCGGGCGCTCGAGGACGAGAATGCCAAGCTGAAGCGCATGCTGGCTGACGCGATGCTGGACAACGTCGCGTTGAAGGATCTCTTGGGAAAGAAGTGGTGACGCCCGCAGCCGAGCGGAGAGCTGTCGCCCACCTCATGGACGCCCATGGGATGAGCGAACGGCGGGCGTGTAAAGCCAGCGGCTTTTGCCGCATGACGATGAGATACAGGACCACGCGCGGGGATGACACCTCGTTGCGCGAGCGCATGAAGGCCATCGCCCGGGAACGGCGACGGTTCGGCTACAGACGTCTGCATGTGCTGCTCCGGCGTGAGGGCTTCCAGGTCAACCACAAGCGGTTGTTCCGGCTTTACCGCGAGGAACGGCTGACGGTCCGCCGGCGAGGCGGTCGCAAGCGGGCGATCGGAACACGTGCGCCGATGATGATCCCGATGCGACCGAACGAGCGCTGGTCGCTGGACTTCGTGGCCGACCAGATGACCGACGGTAGGCGCTTCCGGATGCTGGCGATCGTGGACGACTGCACCCGCGAGTGTCTGGCACTGGTGGCGGACACGTCGCTGTCGGGTGTTCGGGTCGCTCGCGAGCTCGACAGGCTGCTGGCAGAGCGCGGCAGGCCGAAGATGATTGTGAGCGACAATGGCAGTGAGTTGACCTCCAACGCCATCCTGGCATGGGCCGACGCGGCGAGGGTCGAGTGGCACTACATCGCGCCTGGCAAGCCGATGCAGAATGGCTTCATCGAGAGCTTCAACGGCCGCCTTCGGGACGAGCTGTTGAACGAGACGCTGTTCTCCAGTCTGGCCCAGGCCAGAGCCGCGCTCTTGCGGTGGCAGCTCGACTACAACACCACAAGGCCGCACTCGAAGCTCGGATGGCAGACGCCGATCGACTTCGCGGCCACATTCCACCCGCAGCGGGATCAGACGCTACGCAACGTGAATAGCACCGCGTCTGACCACGCCGCTCAACCCGCCCGACAGGGCCAAACCAACCGCTGGAACGAACTCAAGACTGGATAGAAACTGGGGGCAACGTCACACGTGGCGGGTTAGGGAGTTGTCCGACCTGAAGCATTTGTCGAGTTCAACTGAGCCAAGCTATCGGGCAACGATGCGCAAGGCCTCGCTGCCGCTCGTTTATGCTCATTGGGAAGGGCACATCAAGTTCGTATCTGAAACTTTTGTCAGGTACGTAGCAGTCCGTAAGATAAATATTGAGAAGTTAAGTCCATCTTTCCGAGCAATGGCTTTACACGAGTTCTTTCAGAAGAATTTTGGTAAGCGCCCAGGATACTCAGAGAGAATTCAAATTGTCCAAGATTTTTCTGAATGCTTAGCCGGACAGTTTCGCACATTTCCTAAGGACTGCATCGACACGGGAAGCAATCTAAATTCAAGCCGGACCGAAGATCTCTGCGGTGTGATAGGCTGCAGTTTCCAAAGCCTCGCGATCGACAACGATTGGCTTGACTCACAACTCTTAGCAAAGAGAAATCATATTGCTCACGGAGCAGATAAAGTCGTTGAGCCAGAAGAGCTTGTTCGTGCTATCGACAATACGATTTCATACATGCGGAGTTTTAAGGACGAAGTTTCGAACATTGTAGCCCAAGATACTTACAAGAAGTATTAGCCCGCCTACCCCCTCCACCCCCGTCCCGGCTTACCCCCGCCCTTCTTCCTCGACACCGCCCCGGCCGGCACTTCGCGGTCCGTGCCCGGCCCCATCGCATCCAAGTCAGGCTTCGCCGCCCGTGATGTCGGCGGCAGATTGCCCCGCGCGCCATATTTCTTCGCGCCCCTGAACCCGCCGGTCCTGTCCTCCACCGCCTCCTGCCGGGCCATGGGGTCGTCGAGCACGGCGAGTTCGGTCTCGCGCAGGCGCTTGAGTTCGTCGCGCAGGCGCGCTGCCTCCTCGAAGCGGAGGTCCGCGGCCGCCTCGCGCATCCGCTTTTCGAGGTCGCCGATGACGGCCGCGAGGTTGTGGCCGACCGCCGCGCCCTGTTTGGCGAGGCCGGCATCCACCGTGACGTGGTCCTTCTCGTAGACGCTGTCGAGGATCTGGGCGATCTGCCGCCGGATCGTCTGCGGCGTGATGCCGTTGGCCTCGTTGTAGGCGGTCTGCTTCTCGCGCCGGCGATTGGTCTCGGCCAGCGCGCGCTCCATCGATCCGGTCATCTGGTCGGCATAGAGCAGCACGCGGCCGTCGACATTGCGGGCGGCGCGGCCGATGGTCTGGATCAGCGAGGTCTCCGAGCGCAGGAAGCCTTCCTTATCGGCGTCGAGGATGGCGACCAGCGCGCATTCGGGAATGTCGAGGCCCTCGCGCAGGAGATTGATGCCGACCAGCACGTCGAAGGCGCCGAGCCTGAGGTCGCGCAGGATCTCGATGCGCTCGATCGTGTCGATGTCGGAATGCATGTAGCGCACGCGCACGCCCTGCTCGTGCAGATATTCGGTGAGGTCCTCGGCCATGCGCTTGGTGAGAACCGTGACGAGGCTGCGATAGCCGGCGGCGGCAGTGGCCTTCACCTCGCCGATGAGGTCGTCCACCTGCGTTCGCGCGGGGCGGATGATGCAGGGCGGGTCGATCAGGCCGGTCGGGCGGATGACCTGTTCGGAGAAGGTGCCGCCGGTCTGCTCCATCTCCCAGCCGCCGGGCGTCGCCGAGACGTGCACGGTCTGCGGCCGCATCGCCTCCCATTCCTCGAAGCGCAGGGGGCGGTTGTCCATGCAGGAGGGCAGGCGGAAGCCGTATTCGGCCAGCGTCGCCTTGCGCCGGAAGTCGCCGCGATACATGGCGCCGATCTGCGGGATGGTGACGTGGCTCTCGTCGACGAAGACCAGCGCGTTGTCGGGCACATATTCGAACAGGGTCGGCGGCGGCTCGCCGGGCCGGCGGCCGGTCAGCCAGCGCGAATAGTTCTCGATGCCGGCGCAGGAGCCGGTCGCCTCCATCATTTCAAGGTCGAAGCGCGTGCGCTGTTCGAGGCGCTGCGACTCCAGCAGGCGGCCGGCCTTGTTCAGCTCGTCGAGGCGCCAGTTCAGCTCCTCCTTGATGCCGGAAATGGCCTGCACTAGCGTCGGCCGCGGCGTGACGTAGTGCGAGTTGGCATAGACCTTCACGAAGGACAGGTCGGCGGTCTTGGCGCCGGTCAGCGGGTCGAATTCGGCGATGCTCTCGACCTCGTCGCCGAACAGGCCGATGCGCCAGGCGCGGTCCTCGAAGTGGGCGGGGAACAGTTCGATCGTGTCGCCCCTCACGCGGAAGGTGCCGCGCGAAAAGTCCATCTGCGTGCGCTTGTACTGGAGCGCGATGAGGTCAGCGATCAGCTGGCGCTGGTCGAGCCGCTCGCCCACCTTCACGCCGAAGGTCATGGCCGTATAGGTCTCGACCGAGCCGATGCCGTAGATGCAGGAGACCGAGGCGACGATGATGACGTCGTCGCGTTCGAGCAAAGCGCGCGTCGCCGAGTGGCGCATGCGGTCGATCTGCTCGTTGATCGAGGATTCCTTCTCGATATAGGTGTCCGAGCGCGGAACGTAGGCCTCCGGCTGGTAATAGTCGTAGTAGGAGACGAAATACTCGACGGCGTTGTTCGGGAAGAAGCTTTTGAACTCGCCGTAGAGCTGGGCCGCCAGCGTCTTGTTCGGCGCCAGCACGATGGCCGGGCGCTGCGTTTCCTGGATGATCTGCGCGGCGGTGAAGGTCTTGCCCGAGCCGGTGACGCCGAGCAGGACCTGGTCGCGCTCGCCCTGCCCGATGCCGGCGACGAGCTCGGAAATGGCCTGCGGCTGGTCGCCGGCGGGCGTGAAGTCCGAGACGATCTGGAAGGCCTTGCCGCCTTCCCACTTCTCGGGACGCGCCGGCTTGTGCGGCACCCAGACCTGGCCGTTGACCTCCGGCCGGCCCTCCTGGATCAGCCGCTCCAGCGCCTTGACCGTGGCGGTGACGCCGGACTTGCCGATCTCGTCCTCGATGTCGAGCGCTTGCGCGTCCTCGACGGCAATGCCGAGCCGATGGGCCAGCGCCTTGTCGGTGACGCTCGCTTCCGCCCTGAATTCGGCCTGCGGCGCCTCCGAAAAGCCCGTGGTCGAGCCGATGCCGGCCGTGCCGCGATTGATGGCGGGATTCAGGAGGTCGGCCAGCGCCGGGCCGAGCGGCTTCAGCTCCGGCTTGGAGGCCTTGGAGTTGGGAGCCTTCGATTTCGGCGTGCGCGCCGCCTTCGACGCGGCGGGCTTGTCGGCGGACGGTTTGGGCGATTTCGGCATGGCCGCAATATGGGCCGGCCCCCGCCAAAGCGGAAGGCGTCTGCTGCCGCGCTGCTGACAGGGGCTGGCGGCAACCTCACGCCAGCATGTCGCGCACCATCGGGGCAACCTTCTCGCCATAGAGGCGGATGCCGTTCATCAGCCGGTCGTGCGGCAGCGGGCCGGCGCTGTATTTCAGCTGGAAGCGGCTGGCGCCCAGCGTTTTCACCGTCGCGGCGATCTTGCGCGCCACCGTTTCGGGGCCGCCGACATAGAGCGAGCCCTGCTCGATCTCGCGGTCGAATTCGGCGCGCTGCATCGGCGGCCAGCCGCGTTCGGAGCCGATCTGGTCGCGCATGCGCTTGTAGTCGGCATAGAATTCCTCGCGGGCGCGCGCGTCGGTCTCGCCGACATAACCCGGCGAATGGACGCCAATCGGCTGTTCCGCCAGTTCGAACTGGCCGAGCGCGCGATGGTAGAGGTCGACATAGGGGCGGAAGCGTCCGGGCTCGCCGCCGATGATCGCCAGCATCAGGGGCAGGTGATAGCGCGCCGCGCGCACCACCGATTCCGGGCTGCCCCCGACGCCGATCCAGGTTTTGAGGCGCCCCGTCTCGATGGTCGGGAAGACGCGCTGGTCCTTGAGCGGCGGCCGGGTCGAGCCTTCCCACGTCACGGGGTCGCCGGTCAGGAGATGGGCGAAGAGATCGAGCTTCTCGGAGAACAGCGTCTCGTACTGCGACAGGTCGAAACCGAACAGCGGGAAGGACTCGGTGAAGGAGCCGCGGCCGAGGATCACCTCCGCACGGCCGTTGGAGACGGCATCGAGCGTCGAGAAGCGCTGGAACACCCGGATCGGGTCGTCGGAGGACAGCACGGTCACCGCAGATCCCAGGCGGATGCGCTGCGTTCGCGCCGCGATGGCCGCCAGCGCCACTTCCGGCGCGGAAATGGCGAAGTCGCCGCGATGATGTTCGCCAAGGCCGATGAAATCGATGCCGACCTCGTCGGCAAGGACGCCCTGGGCCACCACCTGCCGGATCACCTCCGCATGGGGCACCGGCTTGCCGTCCGCTCCGGCGGTGACGTCGCCGAACGTATCGAGGCCGAGTTCAAGCTTGGCGGTCATGCGGGCTCCGTTGACAGGATCGTGCGGCCATACGCCGCGCGAGGCGGCGGATTCCGCAAAGAAACCCATGTGGGGCGGCCGTCGCCGTTCTGGAAGCTGCATCCATGCAAGCGCGGCTTGCACGGGCTGGCTTCCGCACGGTGAGCCGCCGTGTCATGTCACGTCACAGGCAACCAGCCGACAGGAAACGCTCCATGACCATCACCCGCCGCGCGGCCCTGCCGCTGATCGGCTCCGCCCTCGCCGCGCCGGGCCTTGCCCGCGCTCAAGGCGACTATCCGGCCCGGCCGGTCACGGTCGTCGTGCCGCAGGCCGCCGGCGGCGCCAACGACATTATCGGCCGCCTCGTCGCCGAGAAGCTCTCCGAGGTGCTGGGCCAGCGCTTCGTCATCGAGAACAAGGCCGGCGCCGGCGGCAATCTCGGCTCGCAGGCGGCCGCGCGCGCGACGCCGGACGGCTACACCCTGCTGGTCACCATCTCGGCGAGCCAGGCGATCAACCCCGCGCTCTATGCGCGCACGGGCTTCGACCCGATGAAGGACTTCGCCCCGATCTCCATGCTCGGCACCGTGCCGAACGTGCTGGTGGTCCACCCGAACTTCGAGGCGAAGACCATCGCCGACCTGATCCGCATGGCGAAGGAGAAGCCGGGCTTCTACCAGTACGCCTCGGCCGGCAACGGCACGCTGAACCATCTCGTCGGCGAGATGCTGAAATCGCGCGCCGGCATCGACCTCAAGCACATCCCCTATCGCGGCATCGCCCCGGCGCTCGCTGACGTCATTGCCGGCCATGTGCCGATGACCTTCGCCAACCTGCCGGCGGCGATCAGCCAGATCCAGGGCCGCACCGTGCGCGCCCTCGGCGTGTCGACGCTGAAGCGCAACGGCTTCGTTCCCGACGTGCCGACCATTGCCGAGACGGTGCCCGGCTTCGACGCGGAACTGTGGATCGCGCTCTATGGCGTCGCGGGCACGCCCCAGCCGATCATCGACAGGCTGGTCGCGGCGACGCACCGCGCCATGGCCGCGCCGGAGATGAAGGACAAATTTGCGCAGCAGGGCGCGGAAATCGTCACCTCGACGCCGGCCGAACTGGCCGCCAAGCTGGACGCGGACCTGAAGGTCTGGGCCGAGATCGTCAAGGCCTCGGGCGCGCGGATCGAGTAAGGCGACCCGCTCCGCCTACCCGACTTCGTAGATGTCCAGCAGGACCTGATCGGGCAGGCGCGTGCCGGCGCAGACGAAGATCGACCGCATCAGCCACGCGAGATCCGGGTCACCGGTCTCGAAGCGCGGAACCGTGCGGAAGTAGATGAGCGCGGGGTCCACGGGCTCGCCGCGCTTCAGCCGGGCGATCAGGTCCGGCGGGCCGCGGCGTATGCCGGTGTTCTCGACATAGACGCGGCTGCCGGCCTCGGTCTCGATGACATAGCGCGCGTGGATATCGGCCAGCCCCTCGTCGCGGATCGACTGATAGTCCGTGCCGCCGGGGAGGACCTTGCCTGTCAGCCGCGGCCCGCTGACCCGGCCACCGAGGATCGGAATCAGGCGGCGCTCGCCGAGCGGCGTCGCGCCGACCTCGATGGCGGGCGCGACATCGGCGGCGATCGAGAAGACCAGGCTTAGCTTCGGGGTGCTCATGGCGGCTCGGGGCTGGTCGGTTTCGCCTGAAGACGATCAGTAGCCTGGCCGGATGGCCAGACCTAGCGCCGCCCGGAACGTCCGCCATGCGCGGCTTGAAGTCCGGCGGCGCGCCCGCCACGCCAGACGCCGATCCTTTCCAAACTGTCACGTGATCCCTCGGGCGCGCCGTGGTAATTTCGGCGGCAACCGAGGGACTTTTGCCGATATGCGCCGCTGGCCGCTCTATCTCCTGATCCTCGCCGCTCTCGGCGGCGGCGCCTGGTGGTTCGTCGGGCCGGGCACCTTCGCGGTCGCAGACCAGCCGGCCTGGCGCACGGTCAAGGTCGATCGCGGCGACGTGGTGGCTTCGGTCAACGCCACCGGCACGATCAACCCGATCTCGACCGTCGTGGTCGGCTCGCAGGTGTCGGGCCAGGTGCTCGAAATCCTCGCCGACTTCAATACGCAGGTTCAGGCCGGGCAGATTCTCGCCCGCCTCGACCCGACTCAGGTGAAGGCCCGCCTCGACGGTGCCCGCGCCGATCTCGCCAATGTGCGCGCCGGCCGGCAGGTGCAGGAGGCGCAGATCGAGCAGAGCCGCGCCGATATCGCCCGCGCCGAGGCAGCCCGGCTCGATGCCGTGGCCAAGCTCGCGCAGGTTCAGGCCCAACTCGCCGATGCCGAGCGCATTCTCGCGCGCCAGAACGATCTCGGCACGCGCGGCTTCGCGGCACAGGCCGCCATCGACACGGCCCGCGCCACGGCCGAAGCCCAGCGCGCGGCACGCGATTCCGCACGGGCGCAGATCGCTTCGGCGGAAGCGTCCAAGCAGTCCATCGAAGCCGGGCTGAGGGTGGCGCAGGCGACCCTCGGCACCTTCGACGCGCAGATCATGCAGCGCGAGGCCGTCGTCCGCCAGATCGAGGTCGATCTCGCCAATACAGAGATCAAGTCGCCGGTGGTCGGCACGGTGGTCCAGCGTCAGGTCGAGCTCGGCCAGACGGTCGCCGCCTCGCTGCAGACCCCGACCCTGTTCCTCGTGGCGCAGGATCTCTCGTCCATGGAGATCTACGCCAATGTCGACGAGGCCGATGTCGGCCGCGTGCGCACGGGGCAGCCGGTGACCTTCTCGGTCAACGCCTATCCGAACCGCGAATTCCGCGGCGAGGTGAAGCTCGTGCGCCTCGGCTCGCAGACCATCCAGAACGTCGTGATCTACACGGCGGTGATCTCGTTCCAGAACCAGCGCCGCGAATTGCTGCCGGGCATGACGGCGACGCTCCGGATCATCTCCGACCGGCGCGACAACGTCGTGCGCGTGCCGAACTCGGCGCTCCGCTGGCGGCCGGCCGGGACGGCAGCCGAAGCGCCGCAGCCGCAGCAATCCGCAAATCCCTTCGGCCCGCCGCAGATCGGCAGGGGCTGGGGCGGCGGCCAGCAGCAGGGCGGCGGCCGGCAGATGAACGAGTTCGTCGAGAGCCTGAAGACCGAGCTCGGCCTCGATGCCAACCAGCGCGAGCAGGTCGAAGCCATCGTGGCCGCTGCGCGCCCGCAATTCGCCGGCCTGACGGACCCCTCCCTCGACCGCAACCAGCGGCTGGAGCGCGTGCGCCAGATCCGCGCCGACATGGCCCGGCGCATCGAGACGATCCTGACCGAGGCGCAGCGCCCGACCTTCGCCGATATCCGCGCCCGCTATGACGGCGGCAGGGGCGGCGCCGGCGGGCAGCCGGGCCGGGTGTTCGTTGTGGGCGAGGACGGCAAGCCGCAGGCCGTGGCTATCAGGCTCGGCGCGACCGACGGATCGACAACCGAAGTCGTCTCCGGCGCCATCGAGCCCGGCCGGGAGGTGATCATCGGCGGCGGCCCGCCGGCGGCGGCCCAGTCGGCCCCGCAGCGCGGCTTCCGGATGTTCTGATCGCCATGGCCGATCCGGTGACCGAACGCCCGCTGATCGAGACTGTCGATCTCGCCCGCCACTACACGCTCGGCGACCAGGTGGTCACCGCGCTGGCCGGCGTCTCCGTGAACGTGGCGCGCGGCGAGTTCGTCGCGGTGATGGGTCCGTCCGGCTCGGGCAAGTCGACCTTCATGAACCTCGTCGGCTGCCTCGACAAGCCGACGGCCGGCCGCTACGTGCTGGACGGCGAGGAGGTCTCGGCCATGTCGGCGGATGGCCTCGCCGAGGTGCGCAACCGCAAGATCGGCTTCGTGTTCCAGCAGTTCAACCTGCTCGACCGGCAGGATGCGCTGGCCAATGTCGAGCTGCCGATGGTCTATGCCGGGCTCGGCCGCAAGGAGCGCCGCGCGCGGGCGGAGGCCTCGCTCGGCAAGGTCGGCCTCGCCGAGCGCGTCCACCATCTCCCCACACAGCTGTCGGGCGGCCAGCAGCAGCGCGTCGCCATCGCGCGCGCGCTCGTCAACGACCCCAGGGTGCTGCTCGCGGACGAGCCGACCGGCGCGCTCGACAGCCGCACCTCGCTGGAGATCATGGCGCTGTTCCAGGAGCTGAACCGGCAGGGCATGACGGTGCTCGTCGTCACCCACGAGCCGGACGTCGCGACCTTCGCCAGCCGCGTGGTGCGCTTCAGGGACGGGCGCGTGCTGTCCGACACCAAGCAGGCGCCGATGGACGCGGCGCGGGCGCTGGAAGAGGCAGTCGAGGAAGCGGCTTAGTCGGCCAGCGCGACCTTTCTTGGGACCTTCGCTGCGGATCGAGACCTGCATTGGCGAAGTGCGTCCTTCGAGGCTCGGCTATCGCCTCGCACCTCAGGATGAGGAAGCTCGTGCCTGGCATCTGGGACGGATGAAGGGACAGGCGGCGTTCACAACAACCGCTGTGCAATCCTGAACCTTCCTCATCCTGAGGCGCGGGCCCGCAGGGCGAGCCTCGAAGGACGCACTCGCCTGATGCAAGCCGCGGCTATCACCGACCTCCAGCCTCACGCATAGAGCCGCTTGATCGCGTCCGCGTATTTCGCCTCGATCGCCTTGCGGCGTACCTTCATCGTCGCGGTCACCTCGCCGTCATCGTGGTCGAGTTCCTTGTCGAGGATCTCGAAGCGGCGGATGTTGGCGACCTGCGCCAGGGTCTCGTTGGCCTTGTCGACCTCGGCGCGCACCAGGTCCACCACCTGCGGCGCCTGCGACAGGTTCTTGTAGTTGGTGAAGGCGATGCCCTTCATCTCCGCCCATTTGCCGACCGTCTCCATGTCGATCTGGATCAGGGCCGCGACATATTTCTGGCGGTCGCCGAAGACGATGACCTCCTTGACGAAGGGGCTGGATTTCACCGCGTGCTCGATCTCGGTCGGCGACAGGTTCTTGCCGCCGGCGGTGATCATGATGTCCTTCTTGCGGTCGACCACCTTGAGATGGCCCCCCTGCATTTCGGCGACGTCGCCGGTGCGCAGCCAGCCGTCGACGATGGTCGCTTTCGTGGCTTCCTCGTTCTTGTAATAGCCCTCGAAGATGGTTGCGCCGCGAGCCATGATCTCGCCGTCCTCGGCGAGCTGGACCTGCGTGCCCTTCATCGCGATGCCGACCGTGCCAACCACCACATCCTCCGGCGTCTGGCCGAGAATGCCGCCGGACGTCTCGGTCATGCCGTAGATCTCGACCAGCGGCACGCCAATGGTGCGGAAGAAGCGGATCACCTCGGGCGCGATCGGAGCGGCGCCCGTGAAGGCGACGCGGCAGCGGGTGAGCCCGATGGCATTGTTCAAGGCGCGGAACACGGCGACATAGGCGAGCCCATGCTTCGCCTTCTCGACCAGCGACCACTGGTTGCGCGGTTTGTCCGCGAAAGGCGCGCACAGCGCGAACGCCTTGGCGTAGAGCCACTTCTGCAGCGGCTTCGCCTCGTACATCTTCACGCGGATGCCGGAATGCATCTTCTCCCAGATGCGCGGCACGCCGAGGAAGCTGAGCGGCGCGACCTCGCGCAGGTCCTCCTGCACGGTGCGCAGGCTCTCGCCAAAATTCACCTGGCTGCCGGAATAGATCGGCCCGAACACCGTCGTCGCCTGCTCGGCCACGTGGCAGAGCGGCAGGTAGGACAGCGTCGTCCAGCCCTCGCCGATGCCGTAGCGGTCCAGAAGCCCGTTCGCCCCCGCGCGGATGTTGCGGTAGGACAGCATCGCGCCCTTGGGCTTGCCGGTGGAGCCGGACGTGTAGATCAGCAGCGCGATGTCGGACAGCGAGTGGTCCTTCATCAGCTCGTCGATCAGGCCGGGATTCTTCTCGTATTCGGCGCGGCCGAGCGCCTCCACCTCGTCGAAGGTCATGACCAGGCCGGGCTCGTAGCCGGCAAGGCCGCGGTTCTCCAGCGCGATGATCCTGGTCACCTTCGGCAGGTCGGCGCGCGCCTCCACCACCTTGTCGATCTGCTCCTGGTCCTCGCAGACGACGATGGAGCAGTCGGAATGGTCGAGGACATAGGCGACCTCGTTCGACGGGCTGGTCGGATAGACGCCGACCGTCACCGCGCCCACGGCGCCGGCGCCGAGCTGCGACAGCACCCACTCGATGCGGTTCTCGGAGATGACGCCGATATGACCCTTGGGGCCGAGACCGAGCGCGCGGAAGCCGAGCCCGACATGGCAGGCGCGCTGCCAGTATTCGGCGAAGGTCGTCGGCCGCCAGATGCCGAAGCGCTTCTGGCGCAGCGCGATGCGGTCGCCCCGCTCGGCGGCATGCTTCTTCAGCATCTGCACGATGGTCAGCGTCGGCAGGGCCGCGGCCGGATCGGCGGCGGCGGGCGAGGCCGCCTCGCGCGGCAGGTCGAGGGTCATTGCGGAAGCGGTCATGACAGCCACCTCTTGCGCCGCTTGTAGTGCTTGATGTCGCGATAGCTCTTGTGGGAGAGCCCGAGATAGAATTCCTGCACGTCGCGGTCGGCGATCAGCTTTTCGGTCGGGCCGTCGATGACGATGCGGCCGGTTTCCATGATGTAGCCGTAATGGGCGATGGAGAGCGCAACGGAAGCGTTCTGCTCCACCAGCAGCATGGAGACGCCCTCTTCCCGGTTGATCCGC
Source organism: Pseudomonadota bacterium (assembly GCA_020161695.1). Taxonomy (GTDB): domain Bacteria; phylum Pseudomonadota; class Alphaproteobacteria; order Rhizobiales; family Phreatobacteraceae; genus Phreatobacter. Next base: position 14,245 of record JAIUOO010000003.1, read on the forward strand.
GCGATGATCGAGAAGATCTCCTCGACCAGGAGCGGCGCGAGGCCGAGCGATGGCTCGTCCAGCAGGATCACGCGGGGCTTCGCCACCAGCGCGCGTCCGATGGCCAGCATCTGCTGCTCGCCGCCTGACAGATAGCCGGCAATGGACTTGCGCCGCTCGGCAAGGCGCGGGAAGTAGCGGTAGACGAGGTCGAAGTCGGGCCTGGCGTCGTCGCGGCCGGTCAGGGCGTAGGTCGCCGAGGTCAGGTTTTCCTCGACCGTCAGGTCGCCGAAGATGCGCCGCCCTTCCATGACGTGGAACAGGCCCGAGCGCACCAGCTTGTGCGGCGTCACCTGCTCCACCGGCTTGCCGTCGAAAATGATGCGGCCCTCGGTGACCTGGCCGTTCTCCATCGGCAGGAGCGCCGAGACCGCCTTCAGCACGGTCGACTTGCCCGCGCCGTTGGAGCCGAGCAGCGCGACGATGCGGCCCTTCGGCACGGCGAGGGACAGGCCCCGCAGCGCCTGGATCGCCTTGTTGTAGACCACCTCGATATTGTTGACCTCGAGGATCGCGTCGGCCGTCTCTGCCATGGTCTCACCGCCGGAGCATGCTGCGGAAAACTGGAATCCGGCTTTCCGGCGCCAGCATGCGGAAACTGGGAACCCCGAAGGGAAAGCGGCGGCCTCGCGAGGGCGAGGCCGCCGGTCAGTCAGCTCGCCGCCGAGATGGTGATCCAGTCGGAGGCGGGCTTCAGCGCCTTGTCGGCGGCGCTGTATTGGTAGACCCGGCCGTGCGGGAATGAATTGCCGGTCATGGTGATCGGCACGCCGAAGACGCCGCCGGAATCGAAATTCCGGATGGCGCGCGCGTGTTTGATCATGTTGGCGGCGTTCAGTTCTTCGTTAGCCGCGAGCGTGCGGCGCAAGACCTCGATCGCCAGCATGGCGTTGGTCCAGCCCTGGTAGTAGGCGTGGGTGCGGGTCTTGCCGACATTGGCGGCCTTGATCGCCTCCATCTGCGCGCCGCTGGCCGCCGGATCGAAGTTGTAGCAGGAGACGCCCATGTAGCCGTCGGCGGCGGCACCGGCGCGGTTCATCAGCACCGTGTCGGTCGAGTAAAAGGTGCCCATGAACTTGGAGGTCATGCCGGCCTGACGGGCCTGCGCCATGAATTCCGGGATCGGCTGCAGCACGTAGCCGTGGAAGATCACGAAGTCCGGGTTGCGGCGGCGGATCTTGAGGACGTCGCCCGACACGTCGACCGAACCCGGCTGGGTCACGATCTTCTCGACGAGGTTGAGTTCGAGGCGCTTGGCCTCGGCCTCGCCGGCGGCGATCGGATCGCGGCCGAACTCGGTGTCCGAATGGACGAAGACCACCGAGGCGCCCTTCTTCTGGCTGGCGATGTAGCGCAGCAGCACGCGCATCTGGTCCGAATAGTTCGGGCCGGGAATCCACTGGTTCGGGAAGGCCTGCGGATTGTCGATCTCGGAGGCGAAGGAGGCGCCTGCCATGACGGTGGTGCCGCGGCGGTTCAGTTCCGGATTGATCGCCTTCTGGAAGCCGGTGGAGTCACCGAAAAACACCGGAACCTGATGCTGCGAGGTGATGCGCGTGAAGATCGCCACCGCATTATCGACGCGGTAGCCGGAATCCTCGTTCACGTAGCGGATGCGGCGGCCAGCAACGCCGCCGTTCTTGTTGACGAAGTCGAAGTGATCGCGACCGCCCTCGAAGCCCTCGACGCCGGCGAAGGCGAACACGCCCGACATGGGATTGGCGGCGCCGATGACGAGTTCCGGTGCCTGGGCGAAGGCGCGGCCGCTGCCGGTCGACACCAGGGCGGCGCCGAGGCCGAGCGCATTGAATGCACGGCGGGAAAGTTGGGTCATGGTTGTCTCCTCAAGGGTGTATCCCGCCTTGGCGGCGGTGTGTTTGGATCAGGTTCTGAAAGGCCAGAGCGCAAAGAACCGGCGGACGCGCCGCCAGACTTCGGCAAGACCCATGGGCTCGAAGATCAGGAAGCCGACGATCAGCGCGCCGAAAATGATGTTGCGGACCGGAGCGAGATAGATGGAGGCATCCGGAAACCAGGGGACCAGCGCCGTAGCCACCAGCTTCAGATATTCCGGCACCATGGTCATGAAGATCGCGCCGAAAATGCCGCCGATGATCGTGCCCGCGCCACCGACGATGACGGCCGCGAGGAAGAAGATCGAGGCGAGCGCCGGAAAGCTCTCCGGCGTCACCACGCGGAAAAGATAGGCCCACAGCCCGCCGGCCACGCCCGCATAGAAGGACGAGATGGCGAAGCTCATCAGCTTGTAGCGGAGCAGCGAGATGCCGATGATCTCGGCAGAGATGTCTCGGTCGCGGATGGCGATGAAGGCGCGCCCGACCCGGGTGCGGAACAGGTTCTTCGCCGCCAGCACCATCACCACGCAGATCGGCATGACCAGCCAGTAGAGCCGGTCCGGCGTCGCCATCTCGATGCCGAGGATGCGCGCGGTCGGCACGTTGAGGCCGCGGAGCCCCCCGGTGACCGGCGTCCAGTTGAGGAAGATGAAGCCGAGGATCACCGCGGCCGCCAGCGTCGCGATGGCGAGATAGAGTCCCTTGATCCGCAGCGACGGCAGGCCGACGAGATAGCCGATTCCGGCGGCGACCGTGCCGGCGAGCACGAGGTTCAGGAGAACCGGCGTGCCGAAGCGCCCGTCGAAGAAGGCGACCGTATAGGCGCCGACCGCCATGAAGGCGGCATGGCCGAGGCTGACCTGGCCGGTATAGCCGGTCAGCACGTTGAGGCCGGTCGTCGAGATGATGTTGATCATCACCAGCACGGCGAGGAACATCCAGTAGTTCGACGCGCCGAGCGGATAGACGAGCAGGCCGGCGATCAGCAGGCCGAACCAGACGCGCTGCGTATCGGTCTTGAACAGGCCCTCGTCGGCCGCGTAGCTCTCTTTTGCGGTTGCGATACGCATCAGAATGCCCCCCGCATGCCGTTACCGGAAAACCGGTTCCCACTTTTCCGCGGCATGCTCAGAGCCTCTCGATCTCGTGCGTCCCGAACAGGCCGTAGGGCCTGACGACCAGCACGACGAGCAGGATCGAGAAGGTGGCGAGCAGCTTGAACTCGCCGCCGAGGAAGCGGCCGACCATGGCTTCCAGCCAGCCGATGAACAGGCCCGCAACCAGCGCACCGGCGATGGAATCGAGCCCGCCGACGATCACCACGACGAAGACCGAGAGGCCGAACAGGCCCATGGCCGACGAGATGCCGCCGACCGAGCCGACGAGGATGCCGGCGAGCGCCGCGACCACGGCCGCCAGCATCCACGAGAACGAGAAGACGCCGGGAACGTCGATACCGACCGAGGACGCCGCCGCGCGGTCCGTCGCCGTCGCGCGCAGCGCGATGCCGCCACGCCAGAAGGCGAAGACGGTGATCAGCACCGCCATCACGGCAGCCGCGATCAGGAAGGAATAGAAGGTCTTCGAGGGAATGAAGGCGTCCGCGATGATGATCGGCTGCGAGGGCAGGAACTCCGGCAGACGCCGCGGCTCGGCCGACCAGATCAGCTCGACGACGCCGATCAGGATGGAGGTCAGGCCGATCGTCACCATGAACACCGAGACGGGATTGTCCTTCATAAGCGGCCGGATCATCGTCCGCTCGATGACGCCGCCGATGATCGCCGCGACGACAAGCGTCAGCGGCACGGAGGCCCAGATCGGCAAGGACAGGCCCGCCGAGAAGCCGTAGAACACGAAGGCGCCGATCATCAGCATCTCGCCGATGGCGAGATTGATGACCTTGGTGGCCTTGTAGATGATGACGAAGGCGACGCCGGTCAGCGCCATCAGCGCGCCGGTGCCGAGCCCGGCAAGGCTCGTTTCCACCACGTCGATGAATTCCACGGCCATCAGGCGACCTCCTCGACAGCCGCCTTGTGCGGATCGCCCGACGATCCGAGATAGGCCTTGATGACATCCGGATTGGCGCGCACCTCGGCCGGCGTTCCGGCAGCGATGCGACGGCCGAAATTCAGCACGCAGACATGGTCGGAAATGTCCATGACCATGCCCATGTCGTGTTCGACCAGCAGCACGCTGATGCCCCATTCCTCGCGCACGTCGAGGATGGCGCGGGCCATGTCCTCGGTCTCCTCGCGATTCATGCCGGCGACCGGCTCGTCGAGCATCAGGATGCGCGGGCGCATGGCGAGCGCGCGGGCGAGCTCCACCTTCTTCTGCAGGCCGTAAGGCAGGATCGCCACCGGCACGTTGCGGATGTGGTCGAGCTCGAGGAAGTCGATAACGTCGCGCTCGATCTCGGCGCGCAGCTCCATCTCCTCGCGCTTGGCGCGGCCCCAGTAGAGGAAGGCGTCGAAGACATTGGTGTTCAGATGCGCGTGGCGGCCGAGCTTGATGTTGTCGAGCACGGTCATGCCGCGGAACAGCGCGATGTTCTGGAACGTCCGCGCCAGTCCCAGCTTCGCCCGCTCGCGCGCGGGCACATGCGTGATGTCCTCGCCGTCCAGCTTCACCGTGCCGGTCTTCGGCTTGTAGAAACCGGAAATGGCGTTGAAGGCCGAGGTCTTGCCGGCGCCGTTGGGGCCGATCAGCGCTGTGATCGAGCCGGCGGCGACGTTCAGCGACACGCCGTCGAGCGCCTTCACGCCGCCGAACTGCAGCGAGAGGCCATCAACGTCGAGAGCAGCGGCTGGCGGCCGCACGGGCGCGGCCGAATGCGATGGCGACACCGCCATATCCTCCCTGGAAGGCGCCGCGCGGCTTGTGCCGTCTTCGTCGCCGATGCGTTCCATGCCGGCCCCAGACGGGCCCGACCCTCGGCCGCAACCTACTCACGGGTATGGTCAGGTCAATGCGATTTCGCGCCTCAGGTGTCCGATTCAGCCCTTTGGACGATGGCGGATGGTCGCATGGGCGCCCCGGCGCGCGATTCAGCCGGCGCGCGTCGTCAGCCCGGCTCCTGCGAACCCCTCATCGGCGGCGATTGCCCGTCCGGTGGTGTGGCCGGACCGATCCTCACCAAGCAGGAACGTGACGAGCGCGGCGATCCAGGCATCGACCACAGCCTCGCCGCTCGCCTCGACTGCCGCATAGCTGCCCTTCATGCCGGGCAGGGTTTCCGCGGCGGCGTGCGCGCGGCGATCCCGGTCGGCCATCGCCACCTGCCGATCCCAGGCAACGGCGGCGCGGGCCGTGGCCAGGCCGATGCCCCATGCGCCACCGGTAACGGCGACAATCCTGCATTCCCTCCGACCCTCCCTTGGCGTTTCGTTGCCGTCGAACCGCCACGCGGCCGCTACGTCACTTCCGGGCCTTTCCGGTCAGAGGACCCTTGCCAGCGCCGCTGTCATCGTCCCATCATCCCGCAACCAACCGGGCCGTCAGATGCCCGGGCTTCACAAGGGTCCGGAAACGCAATCGAGAAGGGAGGCGCCCGATGTCGGAGCGCAGCAACGGGTTTCGCATGACGCGCCGCACGGCGGTCGCGGGGATGGGCGCGATGGTCTTTGCGCCGTGGGTTTCCAAGGCGCAGACGCTCAAGACCGAGTACAAGCTCTCGGTGGTCGGCAACCGGCCGATCGCGCTGTCGGAGGGCGCGTTCCAGTGGGCCGAGATGGTGACCCAGCGCACCAACGGCCGCATCAACGTCAAGGTCTATCCCGGCTCGCAGCTTGTCGGCGGCGACCAGACCCGCGAACTGGTCGCCATGCGCCAGGGCGTGATCGACTTCACGGTATCCTCGACCATCAACATCTCGCCGCAGGTGCGCGAGATGAACCTGTTCTCGCTGCCCTTCCTGATGCCTGATCACAAGGCGTTCGACGCCATAGTCAACGGCGAGGTCGGCCAGGCGCTGTTCAAGGTCATGGAGAGCCGCGACGTGGTGCCGCTCGCCTGGGGCGAGAACGGCTTCCGCGAACTGTCCAACTCCAAGCGGCCGATCCGCACGCCGGCGGACCTGCGCGGCCTGAAGATCCGCTTCGCGGCGGGCGCGATCTTCTCCGACATCTACAACGGCCTCGGCGCCAATCCCGTGCAGATGTCCTTCGCCGACCTGCAGCCGGCGCTTTCCACCGGCGCGGTGGACGGACAGGAGAACCCGGTCAACCTGTTCCTCGGCCTGAAGATGGACGCGCTCGCCCAGAAGCACATGACGATCTGGAACTATTGCGTCGATGCCGGCCTGTTCCACGTCGCCAAGCCCGTCTGGGACACCTTCTCCGCCGCCGACAAGGAGATCGTCCGCCAGAGCGCGCTGGACGCGGCAAAGGTGCAGATCGGCGCGACCCGCAAGGGCCTCGGCGTCCTCGATCCCAACGACAAGTCGTCGCTGGAGGAGCTGGCCAAGCGCGGCGTCGCGACCGTGTCGCTGACGGCGGAAGAGAAGCGCGCCTTCGCCCGCGCCACGCGGCCTGTCTTCGACAAGTGGGCGGCGCAGGTCGGCGCCGACCTCGTCAAGAAGGCCGAGGCGGTGGTCGCCGCCAACAGCTGAGGCCCGTCGCTGCAGCGCGCAGCCGGGCCCCGCCCGGCTGCGGTCTCTCTCGCCTTGAAAGCACATCGCCTTGTCAGCCGAACTCGATCCGACGGCTCAGCAGCCGAATCCGCCGACACGCGTGCCCCTGAAGATCGAGGAGGTGCTGATCGCAGCGGCCATGGCCGGCATGGCGCTGATCACCTTCGGCAACGTGGTCGTCCGCTACCTGACCAGCGTCTCCTTCGCCTTCACCGAGGAATATTCCGTGGTGCTCATGGTGGTGGTGACCATGCTGGGCACGTCGCTGGCGGTAGCCGCCGGCCGACATATCCGCATCGGCTATTTCGTCGATCTGCAAAGGCCGGAGATACGCGCCCGCTTCGAGATCGGCGCGATGGCGCTGGTGATCGTCTGTTTCGGCATCCTGTTCGTCTACGGCGCGCGCCTGACCTGGGACGAGTACCGTTTCGAGGTGCTGTCGCCGGGTCTTGGCCACCCGCAATGGCTCTATACCGGCATGCTGCCGCTGCTCGCCCTCGCCGTCGTCGGCCGGGCCCTTGGCCGGATCATTCGCTTCGCACGGGGTGAGCAGGCATGACCGGCTTCATCCTCTTCGGCGCCTTCGTCGTCATGCTGCTCGGCGCCGTGCCGATCGGCGTCGCCCTCGGCCTCGCCGGCACGCTCGCCATCTGGCTCGCCGGGCAGAGCATCATGGCCGTGCCGACCAACGTCTATGCCGGCATCGCCAAATATCCGCTCATCGCCATCCCGATGTTCGTCCTTGTCGGCTCGGTCTTCGACCGCACGGGCGTCGCGCTTCGTCTGGTGCGCTTCGCCACGGCCCTCGTCGGCGCCGGGCGCGGCGCGCTCGCCACTGTCTCCGTGCTGGTCGCCATGGTCATCGGCGGCATTTCGGGTTCGGGGCCAGCAACCTCGGCGGCGGTCGGTCAGGTCGTCACCCGCTCGATGATCCGCGATGGCTACCCGCGCGCCTTCATCGCATCGACGGTGGGCGCGGCGGCAGCCACCGACATTCTCATCCCGCCCTCCATCGCCTTCATCATCTATGCGGTGATGGTGCCGGGCGTTTCGGTGCCCGCGATCTTTGCCGCCGGCATGTTTCCCGGCATCCTCGCCGGCATCGCCATCATTGTGCCGATCCTGATCATCTCCTGGATCAAGAACTTCGGCGGCCAGATGCGCGAGACGGAGGACCGTCTCACCGTCTGGGGCACGTTCAAGGAGGCGATCTGGGGCCTGATGGCACCGGTGGTCATCCTCGGCGGCATGCGCATCGGCGCCTTCACGCCGACGGAGGCCGCCGTCATGGCCGTCTTCTACGGCCTGTTCATCGGCTTCTTCGTCTACCGGACGCTGACGCTCCGCGACGTCTACGAGATGCTGGTCGAGGCGGGCGAACTCTCGGCCGTCATCCTCATCGTCGTGGCGCTCGCCTCGGTCTTCGCCTGGTCGACCTCGACGCTCGGCGTGATCGAGCCGGTGGCCAAGTGGATCGTAGGCCTCGGTCTCGGCGAATACGGCACCATCGCGCTTTTGATGATCGCGCTGATCATCATCGGCATGTTCCTGGACGGGGTCTCGACCTTCCTGATCCTGCTGCCCGTCCTCATCCCCATCGCCAATTCCTTCGGCTGGGATCTCGTCTGGTTCGGCGTCATCCTCACCATGAAGATCGCCATCGGCCAGTTCACCCCGCCGCTGGCGGTCAACCTCATGGTGTCCTGCCGGATCGCGCAGGTGCCGATGGAGGCGACCATCCCGTGGGTGGTGTGGATGATCCTCGCCATGTTCGTGGCGCTGGCCATGGTCGTCGCCGTGCCGGACATCGCGCTCTGGCTGCCGCGCGTGCTGGGTTACTGACCGGCTCTGCATTTCGGCCGATGCGGCCCTGCCGAACCTGACGAGCGGTTCATCTTGATGCACCGCGGAAAATCCACCATTGTCCGCCGGTCAGTTCACCGGATGCGACAGGCATTCCAACCGAGGCTGCGGACGCGGCCCGTGGGAGGCGATTTCAGATGAGTTCAAAGGTTTATTCCTCCGCCAGGGAGGCCCTGGCCGGCCAGATCAAGGACGGCATGACGCTGATGGCCGGCGGGTTCGGCCTCTGCGGCATTCCCGACGTGCTGATCGAGGCGGTGCGTGATTCCGGCGCGAAGAACCTCACCTTCATCTCCAACAATGCCGGCGTCGACGGCGCCGGCCTCGGCATCCTTCTGGAGACCAAGCAGATCAGGAAGATGATCTCGTCCTATGTCGGCGAGAACAAGCTGTTCGCCCAGCAGTTCCTGTCCGGCGAGCTGGAGCTGGAGTTCAACCCGCAGGGCACGCTGGCCGAGCGCATCCGCGCGGGCGGCGCCGGCATCCCCGCCTTCTTCACCAAGACCGGCGTCGGCACGATCATCGCGGACGGCAAGGAAGTGCGCGAGTTCGACGGCGAGAAATACGTGATGGAGCGCGGCCTGTTCGCCGACATCTCGCTCGTCCACGCGTGGAAGGCCGACAAGGAAGGCAATCTCGTCTTCCGCAAGACCGCCCGCAACTTCAACCCGATGATGGCCACCGCGTCGCGCATGACCATCGTGCAGGTCGAGCACCTCGTCGAGGTCGGCGAGATCGACGGCGACAACATCCACACGCCCGGCGTCTATGTGAAGCGCATCGTCCACGTGCCGAATGCGGTCAAGCGCATCGAGCAGCGCACCACCCGCCCGAAAGCGGCCTGAGAGGAGACGAGACCATGGCATGGACCCGTGACCAGATGGCCGCCCGCGCCGCCAAGGAACTGCGCGACGGCTTCTACGTGAACCTCGGCATCGGCATCCCGACGCTTGTTTCCAACCACATCCCGGCCGGCATGAGCGTCCAGCTCCAGTCGGAGAACGGCATGCTCGGCATGGGCCCCTTCCCCTTCGAGGGCGAGGAGGACCCGGACCTGATCAATGCCGGCAAGCAGACCATCACCGAACTGCCGACGACGAGCTATTTCTCCTCGTCCGACTCGTTCGCGATGATCCGCGGCGGCCATATCGACCTGTCGATCCTCGGCGCCATGCAGGTGGCCGAGAACGGCGACCTCGCCAACTGGATGATCCCCGGCAAGATGGTGAAGGGCATGGGCGGCGCCATGGATCTCGTCGCCGGCGTCAAGAAGGTCGTCGTAGTGATGGAGCATGTCGCCAAGGACGGCCCGAAACTGCTCAAGGCATGCAACCTGCCGCTGACCGGCGCCAACGTCGTCGATCTCGTGATCACCGACCTCGGCGTCTTCTCCATCGACAAGAAGGGCGGCTCCGGCATGACCCTGATCGAGACCGCCGACGGCGTCACCGTCGACGAGATTCGCGCCAATACGGAGGCGAACTTCACCGTCGCCCGCAACCTGCTGGCTGCCGCCGGGGCCTGATCCCGGCGCGCCCATCCACCGACCGGATCTAGGGGAGGCTGTCACGGCCTCCCCTTTTTTCGTGCCGTGGACACCTCCATCCACGGCCATGGATTTGCCACGTCGGGCGGACATCTTCCGCTGAACGTCAGCATCGCTATAGTCGCCGCCCGTCACCTATCGGGGTACGGGCCCTGCAGGATCGCGCCGTGTGAGCCTTGCCTCTTCCCTCAAACGGGTTCTGATCGCCGCGGGCGTCACCATCGTGACGCTCGGCGCGGCCACCGCGCTCGTGCCGGCCTTGCTGCCGGGCGAGACCGTGCGCCGCGACGTCGCCGACGAACTCACCCGTCGCATGGGCCTGCCGGTGACCATTTCGGGTCCCGTCTCGGTGAGCGTCGTGCCGCAGCTCTCGATCCGGCTCGATGGCGTGCGGATGGCCGAGACCGACGCGACCGAGCCGCAGGCGACGGCCGAGGCCGTCGTCGCCTCGTTCCGCCTCCTGCCGCTGATCACCGGCAAGGTCTCGATCTCCGAGTACGTGCTGGTCCGCCCGCGCATCGCGGTGAGGGTGGCGCGCGACGGCGCCTCGAACTGGGATCGCGCCTTCCGGCGGCTGCGCGAGGCAGCGCGCGAGACCACCCGCACCGTCGCCGATCTGCGGATCGTCGACGGCGAGGCGCTCGTGACCGACGAGAAGACCGAGAGCCGCGCCGCGCTCAGCGCCATCGAATTCGCCATCTCATGGCCGGGGCCGAACCGGCAGGCCAACATATCCGGCACTCTCACGGCGAACGGTGAGCCCGTCGAGGTCAATGCCGTGGTGGCGCGGCCGCTGGCGCTGTTCACCGCCGAGCCGACCGGCGTGAAGATGCGCGTCACCTCGGCGCCGATGAAGAGCGCCTTCGAGGGCACCGTGACCAACGGCGACACGCTGACCGCCGCCGGCGCGATGACGCTGGAGACCGGATCGCTGCGCCAGCTCCTGCGCTGGCTCGGCCAGAATCCCGGCATCGGCCCCTCCTTCGGCACCTTCGCGCTGAAGGGCGACGTCCAGCTGCAGCCGAATTCGCTGGCCTTCACCAAGGTCAATACCGAACTGGACGGCAACGTCGCCGATGGCGCGCTGTCGATCAGCTTCGAGGGCGCCCGCCCGCAGGTGCAGGGCACGCTGGATGCCGGCCGCGTCGTGGCGACCACCTATTTCCGCGACCTTCGGTTCACCGCCGACGGCAATCAGGGCTGGAACCGCAGGCCCATCGATCTCTCCGCCATCGCCGCCATCGACCTCGACCTCAGGCTCTCCGCGAGCGAGGTCATTGTCGGCCACGCGAGCCTCGGCCGCTCCGCGGCCGCCGTCGTCGCTCGCGGCGGGCGCCTGACGGTGACGCTCGGCGAGGCTCAGGCCTATGGCGGCACGCTGTCCGGCGCGCTGGTCGTCGCCCCGCGCGGCGAGGACATGGACGTGCGCGCCTCGCTCAATGTCCAGCGCGCGCAACTCGGCCTCGGCCTCGGCGAATGGTTCGGCTTCCGCCGGCTCGACGGCACGGCCAACACGCAGCTGTCAATCGAGGCGCGCGGCGCCAGCATGGCCGACCTTGCCCGAACCGCCACCGGCCAGATGATGCTGACTGCCGTCGAGGGCGCCGTCCACGGCTTCAACGCCGAGGCGATCCTGCGCCGGCTCGAGCGCCGGCCTCTCGCCACGACCGGTGCCGACGCACGCTCTGGCCGCACCGCCTATGACCGGATCGCGGCGACGATACGGGTGGTCGGCGGCGTCGCGACGACCACCGACCTCGTGCTCGACGGGCCGATGGTGCGCGTCAATGTCGAGGGCGTCGCAAGCCTGCCCGCCCGCGAATTCGACATGCGTGGAATCGCGACGCTGAAGCGGCGCGCCACGTCGGGCAGCGCTGCGGAGCAGAATTTCGAACTGCCCTTCGTCGTCCAGGGGCCATGGGACGACCCGTTCATCCTGCCCGACCCGCAGGCCCTGATCCGCCGCTCGGGTGCCGCCGCCCCGCTGCGTGACGTGACGCGCGACCGCGACGCGCTGCGCGCCGTGCTCGACGCCATCAACCGTCACGCCTCGCAGGAGGCCGACCTCGCCTTGCCGCCCCCTGCCAGTTCCTACAATCCCTTCGCGCCTATCCTGCCACGCGACTGACCAGCGGCGACGCAGCCCTCGGAAGGCCGGAATTCCCGTGGCATGGTGCGGCCAGCGAATCGCCCCAACCGGAAAAGCCATGCGACACCGCCTTCGACAGGTCACGCTCAACCTCCTCCTCGTCGCTTGCCTCGCCCTTGTTGCCACCCTGCCGGCCGCCGCGCAGGCCCCGGTCTCGCCGCCCCCGGCGGCCGCCCCCGCGCGCGACGCGACCGACACCGCCAAGGCGAGCCTCGACCAGGCCGAACTGACGCTGGAGCGCCGTCTGTCGGATCAAGAATTGTCGGACCTCCGGGCCCGGCTCGACCCCGTTCGCGAAGCCCTTGCGGCGGCGCAGGCGCAGGTCGAGCCCCGCCTTGCGGAGGCGCGCGACCGGCTGACCCAGCTCGGCCCGAAGCCGGCCGACAACGCGCCTCCCGAGGCGCCCGAAGCGCGCCAGCAGCGTGACGAGCAGACCAAGGCCGTCGCCGACCTCGATGCCCGCGTCCGCGCCATCCGCGTGCAGCAGGTGCGCGTCGAACAACTGGCGGAGCGCATCACCGACCGCCGTCGCCAGCTCTTCACCGCCCAGCTCTTCGAGCGCTCGGTGCCGGTGGTCGATCCAACCTTCTGGACCCAGCTGGTCGACGGCTTGCCGCGCTTCATGCGTTCGGCCCGGTTCCTCGCGACCGACTGGTGGCGCCATCTCACCGATGTCGTCGGCTACAGCCGGCTGACCGCGGCAGCCCTTGCCGGCCTGTTCGCCGCCCTCGCGCTGACCGTCCTCTATCGCTGGCTGCGCCGGCGCGGCCTCTATGCGAATCCCGCCGACGAACCGGCCTCCAAGCTCGCCGGGGTGCTCTCCACGCTCCGCGTCGCCGCCGAACGCACGCTGGTCCTGCCGGTGCTGGTCGGCGCAGTGCTGCTGATCGCCGAGAATTTCGACCTCGTCCTGCCTCGCGCCCAACCGCTGGTCCCAACGGCAGTCATGACTGCCGTCTTCATCGTCTCGCTGACGCGCGGCATCATGCAGGGCGTGCTCGCTCCCGGCGCGCCGGCCTATCGGCTTGTCAGGCTGACTGACGCCTATGCCGAGGCGGTGTTCGCAGCCATGCGCGGCGCGGCCTGGATCCTGGCTTCCGGGCTCGTCCTGCTCGCCTTCGCCCGGGTCATCGTGGCGCCGGTCTCGGTGACTGCCTTCATCACCACTTTGACAGCTGTTGGAATAGCCGGCGCCATCTACTGGTTCCTGCGCCGGACCACCGAGCGCAGCGAACCGGGCGGCGAAGACGCCACCGAACCGCAGGCCTGGGGCTGGACTCGCCCCGCCTTGTGGCTCGGGCTCGCGGTCATCGCCATCGCCCTGATGGCCGGCTACATCCCGCTGGCCGGCTTCGCAGCGAGCCGCATCGCCGCAGTCGTGCTGATCGCCGCCGCCACCGTCATGCTGCTCACACTCATCGACGCGGTGATCGCCGAATGGTTCGGGCCGACGACGGTGCGCGGGCGATCGCTCTCGGTTGCCATCGGCATCCGGCCGGAGCGGCTCGACCTGATCGGCACGCTGATCGACGGATTGTTACGCGTCATCGTGCTGATCGCCTCGGCCATGGCGGTGTTCGGCCCCTGGGGCTTCGGCGGCGCCGGCGCCTCGCTCGAGGATGCCTTCTTCGGCCTGCGCTTCGGCGATCTGCGCAACCTCATCCTGTCGATTGCGGGCGCGGGCGCGGTGTTGGCGATCGGCTTCCTGGTGGCGCGCTCCGTGCTGAAGTGGATTCGCGAGCAGGTTCTGCCGCGCAGCGGCATCGATGCCGGCCTGCAGAACTCCATCGCCACCATTCTCGGTTATGCCGGGTTCGCCATGGTCGCGGGCCTCGCGCTCAGGCAGCTCGGCCTCGATCTCTCCAACATCACGATCATCGCCGGTGCCCTGTCGGTCGGCGTCGGCTTCGGCCTGCAGTCGATCGTGTCGAACTTCGTGTCTGGCCTGATCCTGCTGGCGGAACGGCCGATCCGCGTCGGCGATTCCATCGTGGTGAAGGGCGAGGAGGGCTATGTTCGCAAGATCTCCGTCCGCTCCACCGAGATCGAGACCTTCGAGCGCGCCACCGTCATCCTGCCGAACGCGGAGCTGATCTCCGGCGTCGTCAAGAACTGGACGCACTCCAACACGCTCGGGCGCGTGGCGATCCCGGTGCGCGTCGGCTTCGAATCCGATCCCGACATCGTCCGCGACGAACTGATCGCCGCCGCCTGCGACAACCGCTACATCGTGCAGCAGCCGCCGCCGCGCGTGTTCCTGATGCGCTTCGCCGATCTCGGCATCGAGTTCGAGCTGCGCGGCGTCGTCAGCAATGTCGAATATGCCGCGACGGTGAAGAGCGACCTGCAGCTGGCGATCCTGAAGCGGTTCCGCGATCGCGGCATCGTCATGATGCCGACCGCATCGTTCCGCGATTCCGAGATCAAGCGCGAAACGGAGCCGCCGGCATCGGTTGCCAGCGAGATGCCGCCCCCCGCGAAGCCGGAATCCACGGACAAGGCGGCGCCGGAAGTCCGCAAGGGCTGACCGGCCGGCGGGCCGTTCAGTTGAACAGCCGCGCCACCGATCCACGCGCCGATGCGATCGCGCCGGTGATCCTGTCCTCCATCGGCAGGCGCGGCAGCGACAGGCCGAACAGTTTCGGACGCTCGGCCGTTGCCGGCGGAGGACTGGCCGAAACCGGCACGGTCATGGCGGCAAATTCCAGCGGAGCCTGCGGCCGGGGTTCCGGCACGGGCGCCGGCACCCGCCGGCGCTCGGCCACGCGCGCCACGACCGGCCGCGGCATGGTCGCCGCCGTCGCCACCACGGGAACGATGGCCGCGGCCTTTTCCACCAGAGCACTTTCGAGACGGTCGGGCGGACGCACCGGCTGCCGCCGGAACACCTCGTCGAGATCGGCCGCGGGCGCGGCGAGACGTGCTCCCGACGCCAGCCGGACCGGCGGATTCTGCGTGGTGGTCCCGAACATCGTCACGACGCGCGGCACGATCACCGCGGCGCAGCTGGCCGCGACGACCGACATCGCGACCTGCACGGCAAGGCGCCTGCCGCCCGCCGCGATCTTCATGAACAATGCCTGCGCCATGATCTCTGGCTCCCGGATACCGACGCGCGGAAAAGAGCCCGGCATTGAGGCTGGATTCCGGATCGGACTGTGGCGGAGGTCGCGCCCTTCGGTGTCTGAATGTATCTATGAGGCCCGGCGACGCAGCGCCTCGTCGGCCGAAAGCCATGCCTGAAAGGCGAGATGCCCCGGCGGCGTCACCGTCAGCGTCCGGCTGGTCGCCGACCGCCGCGCCCAGCCTTTCGCCATGGCGTGATCCAGCACGGCCTTGCCGAGTGCGCCGCCGAGATGCGGCCGCCGCTCGCTCCAGTCGAGGCAGGTGCGGCAGAGCGGCCGGCGGCTCTTCTCCAGCGCCGCGACATCGATCCCCTCTGCTACGAAGAAGGCCTTGCCCGCCGGTGTCAGCGACACTGCTGCGTCGGCCAGCGCCAGCCGGCCCGTCTCCACGAAGCCCTCGAACAGGCGCACGGCCCATTCGCCGGCCATGTGGTCGTAGCAGACGCGGGAGCGGCGCATGTCGGGGTCGCGCGGGCCCGTGCGCGTGCGCAGGTTGCCCGTGCGCGCGGCAATGCCCATCAGCCCCTCGATGACCTGTGCGATGTCGGCCCCCGACAACCGGAAATAGCGGTGCCGCCCCTGCGCCTCGACCATCAGCAGGCCAGCCTCGCGCAGCTTCGCGAGATGTCCGCTCGCGGTCTGGGCGGTGATACCGGCCTCGTTCGCGAGCTCGCCGGCGGTCAGCGCCCGGCCCGACATCAGCGCACCCAGCATGTTGGCGCGCGCGGGGTCGCCGATCAGCGAGGCAACCTCGGCGATGGATGGACCTTCCTTCATGGCGTGCCTCCCCCTGTCATGGGAGCACCTTAAGGCCCGCCGCCGCAACAACGGTTCGGCCGCGGCCGAAGCTTCGACGCGGCCGCATCGGGAGATTGACGGCCGGCGGCAGCGCCCGCCAAGAGAAGTCCGGGAGCCAACATGTTCATCCTTGCCGTCGCATCCGCCGTCTTCGTCCTTGCCGGCCTCGTCAAGGGCGTGATCGGCCTCGGCCTGCCGACCATCGCCGTCGGCATGCTCAGCCTGTTCGTGACGCCGGCGCAAGCCGCGTCGTGGATGCTGGTGCCCTCGCTGCTGACGAACATCTGGCAGGTCGCGGCCGGTCCGAATCTGTGGTCGCTGACCAGGCGCCTTGGCACCATGCTCGCCGGCATCGTCATCGGCACCTTCGCCGGCTCCGGCATCATCACGGGCTCGTTTGCCGGCCACGCGGCGGTGGCGCTGGGCGTCGTGCTGATCCTCTATGCGGGGCTTGCCCTCTCCTCGTTCCGTCCAAAGGTGCCCGCCGCCGCCGAGCCCTGGCTGTCGCCCGTCATCGGCCTTGCAACCGGCATTGTCTCGGCCGGCACCGGCATCTTCGTCATGCCCTCGGTGCCCTATCTGCAGGCGCTCGGCTTCGAGAAGGACGACCTCGTCCAGGCGCTCGGCGTCACCTTCCTCGTCGCGACGGTGGCGCTCGGCCTCGGCCTTGCGCGCGAAGGCACGCTGCAGATGGACACCGCGATCTTCTCGACATGGATGCTGCTGCCTGCTCTCGCCGGCATGTGGTTCGGTCAGGTGGTGCGCTCGCGCATCAGCGCCGCGACCTTCCGCACCTGCTTCCTCGTCGGACTGATCATCCTCGGCGCGCATCTGGCGCTGAAGCCGTTGTTTTGAAGGGCAGCCTAGTCGTACGCTTTACGTCATGGCCGGGCTTGTCCCGGCCATCCACGACTTGAACACGACGGATCAAGGAATTCGTGGATACCCGGCCCAAGGCCGGGCATGACGTCGAGGGCCTGCGAGGAGCAATGCGACTCCGGGAGAATTACCCCTCCAGCCATTCCCGCAGCTTCGTCGTCCTCGGCCGCATGCGGCCGCCATCCACCGCGATCCTGAGCGCGCGGCTCTCGCCGACCAGCACGACGAACGAGCGCCCGCGCGTCACCGCCGTATAGATCAGGTTGCGCGCCAGCATCGGGTAATGCTGCGTCGTCACCGGAATGACCACGGCCGGATACTCCGAGCCCTGGCTCTTGTGGATGGTGGTGGCATAGGCCGGCACGAGGTTCTCAAGCTCGGCGAAGGGATAGACCACCTGCCGGCCGTCGAAGAGCGCGATGAGTTCGCCCTCCTCCTGATCGATCCTGAGCACCGAGCCGAGGTCGCCGTTGAACACGTCGCGGTCATAGTCGTTGGCGGTCTGCATGACGCGGTCGCCGGCCGCGTAGGTCCAGCCATAGCGCTCGATGGAGCGCCCCTGCGACGGATTCAGCACCTTCTGCAATTCGATGTTCAGGTTGCGCGCGCCGAGCAGCCCCTTGTTCATCGGCGACAGCACCTGCACGTCGCGCACGGGATCGAAGCCGAAGCGGCGGGGTATGCGTTCCTTGACGATCTCGACGATCTTGGCGAGCCCGTCCTCTGGCGAATTCATCTCGACGAAGTAGAAGTCGCTCGCCTCGCCCGGCGCCGGCGGCTCCGGCATCTCGCCGTGATTGATGCGGTGGGCGCTCGCGATGATACGGCTCGCCTCGGCCTGCCGGAACACCTCCGTCAGCCGCGCCACCGGCACGAGGCCGGAATTGATGATGTCGGCCAGCACCTGCCCCGGCCCGACGGAAGGGAGCTGGTCCACGTCGCCGACCAGCAGCAGCGCGGCATCCGCCGGCAGGGCCTCTACCAGCGCCAGCATCAGCGGCACGTCGACCATCGAGGTCTCGTCCACGACCAGCAGGTCGCAGTCGAGCAGGTTTTCCCGCCCGCGCGAGAAGGCGCCGAATTCGGGATCGATCTCCAGCAGCCGGTGGATGGTCTTCGCCTCCAGCCCGGTCTGCTCGGCCATGCGCTTGGCGGCGCGGCCGGTGGGCGCCGCGAGCACGACGCTGACATCCTGCCGCGTGAGAATCTTGAGGATCGTGTCGAGCAGCGTCGTCTTGCCGACGCCCGGGCCGCCGGTAATGACCGAGACCTTTGCGGCGAGGATGGTCGCCAGTGCCTCGCGCTGCGACGGGGCGAGCGACTTGCCGGTGCGCTCCTCGACCCGTGGCACTTCGCGGGCAAGGTCGATCTCGCCCCATGGCGGCCTGCCCTTCGCGAGGTCGCGCAGACGCTCGCCGATGATCTTCTCGGCTCGGTGCAGTTCCTTCAGGAAGAGATGCGTTTCGCCGCCGATCGTGTCGGCGACGAGGTTGCGCGACGCCACTTCCGCATCCGCGGCTTCAGCGATCAGCCTCTCGTCGGCATCGAGCAGGCGGGCAGCGAGTTCCACGGCCTGCCCGCGCGGCAGGCCGGTATGGCCGTCATCGCGCGCCTGCTGGAGCGCGTAGGTGATGCCGGCGCGCATGCGCTCGGGCGCGTCGCGGGCAAGGCCAAGCGAGGTCGCGACACCGTCCGCCGTGAGGAAGCCGATGCCCCTGACATCGCGGGCGAGGCGGTATGGATCCTGCCGGATCAGACCGATCGCGTCGGTTCCGAGCGCCCGGAACACCCGCGCCGCCTGGCCGAGGCCAAGCCCGTGCTCCTGCAGGAACACGCCGAGGTCGCGGACGATGCGATCCTCCGCCCAGCTCTCGGTGATCCGCCTGATCCGCGCGTCGGTGAGGCCCGGTAGTTCCTTCAGCCGTTGCGGCTCGTTGTCGAGGATCTCGAAGGTGCGCTTGCCGAAGGCCTGAACGATCTTGTGGGCGGTGGCGATGCCGATGCCCTTGATCGCGCCGGAAGCAAGATAGCGCTCGATACCGTCCTTCGAAGCCGGCGGCGCGGTGACGAGGCTCGTCGCCTTGAACTGGAGGCCGTGGGTGCGGTCGTTGATCCACGAACCCTGCGCCGTCATCATCTCGCCGGCGGCGACCGTCGCGGCCGTGCCGACGATGGCGACCGGCTGCGGCCGGCCGCGCACGCGCACCTTCAGCACCGCGAAACCGGTCGCGGGCGAATGGAACGTAACCCTCTCGATGGTGCCGGTCAGGGTCTCGACCGGGCCGGACGACGGCGAAGCGGCGCTCTCGCGCATGGCGGCGAATCGCGGATGACGATGGACGGGAACAGGCGGCGAACCTAGAACGACGGGGCCCGCCCGTCCACGCCGAACCGGCGCACCTGCTCCCGGCCCGCCCCGCATGGCTTTCGCGCTTTCCGATGTCAGCCTCGTCCAGGCCGCGATCGTGGCCGGCACGGCCTTCGGGGCCGCCATTGTCGGCGGCATGGCCGGCTATGGCACCGGGCTGCTGCTGCCGCTGGTCCTCGTGCCCGTCATCGGCGCGGAAAACGTCGTGCCGGTTATCGCCGTCTCCTCCATGTTCACCAATGCCGGCCGGCTTGTCGCCATGCGCGCCTTTGTCGACTGGCGGAAGGTCGCGCTGCTGCTGCCGCTGTCGGTGCCGCTGGTCATCCTCTCGGCCTATGGGTTCACGCGGCTCGACGAGCGCGGCGCCTCGCTGGTCATCGGCGCCATGCTGATCGTGCTGGTGCCGCTGCGCCGCTGGCTCGCCCATGTCGGCTTTCGCATTGCCGGCTGGCAGCTCATCCCCGCCGGCGGCGTCTATGGCTTCGTCACCGGCACCTCCACCGGCGCGGGCGTCATTCTCGTCTCGTTCCTGATGGCGGCGGGGCTGACCGGCCCGGCCGTGGTCGCGACCGACGCCGCCGCCTCCATCGCCATCGGCATCGCCAAGGCGGCGACCTTCGGCTGGAACGCGGCCCTGCCGCCGCCAGTGCTGATCTTCGCCCTGCTGGTCGGGCTGGCGACGCTCCCCGGTGCCTTCGTCGCGCGCTTCATCCTCGAACGCCTGCCGGTGCGGCTCCACACGCTCATGCTCGAAATGGTCATCGTCATTGGTGGCATCGGGGTGATCGCAAGAGGCCTCATGACGCCGCCGTGAGAGGTTGGTTCATCATGCGGAAGCGCTGCCGGTTGTCGTCATGGCCGGGCTTGTCCCGGCCATCCACGACTTGGACACGATCCGGAAAGCAATTCGTGGATACCCGGGCCAAGCCCGGGCATGACGAATTCCGCATCTCAAACCGTTTGCGGGCCAGACTCTGAGGCAGATGCTGCGGCGCAACATAGGCACCTTGAAGTATTTCGCTGGCTAATGATAAGCTTCCCGCGAAGCGATGTCGGCAACCCAGGTCATTATCCGCCTTCTCGGCGATGTGGCGCTGCTCCTCTGGGGCATCCACATGGTTCACACCGGCGTCATGCGGGCGCTGGGTGGAGAGGTGCGGCGCGTTCTCGAACGCGGCCTCAAGAACCGCGGCTACGCATTCCTGTCGGGCGTCGCGGTCACCACGGCCTTGCAGAGCAGCACCGCGACTGGACTGCTGGCGACGTCCTTCGCGGCCGACGGCGCGGTGAAGCTGGTTCCGGCCCTCGCCCTGATGCTCGGCGCCAATGTCGGCACGGCGCTGATCGTCCAGATTTTCTCCTTCGACGTCTCGCTGATCTTCCCGCTGTTCATCCTGGCCGGCCTGATCGCGTTCAAGCAGAGCCAGCGGACCAAGGTGCGCGATCTCGGCCGCGCCGCCATCGGGCTCGGCCTGATGCTGCTGGCATTGCATCTGCTGGCCGAGACGATGCGCCCCGTGGAGGGCGCCGTGGCGGTGCGGGAACTGTTCGCGGCGCTGACCCGCGATCCGCTTCTGAACCTTGCCATCGCGGCCCTGCTGACCTGGGCGGTTCATTCCAGCGTCGTCGTCGTCCTGTTCGTCATGTCGATGCTCGCGGCCGATGTCGTCGCCGCTCCCGCAGCGCTTGCCATGGTGCTCGGCGCCAATCTCGGCTCGGCGCTCAACCCGGTTCTGGAGAGCGCAGGCAGCGACCCCGCGCGGCTGCGCCTCGCCGTGGGCAATCTCGTCAACCGCGCGGCCGGCTGCGCCGTGGCGCTGCCCTTCCTGCCAGAGATCGCCGGGCTGCTGGCGCGCGCCGGCCTTGCCGGCGGCGCGGCGGCGAGTGGCTTTCACCTCGCCTTCAACCTCGCGCTCGCCGCGACCTTCATCGGCGTCCTGCCGCCGCTGGCGCGGCTCCTGACCCGGCTGTTCCCCGACGCGATCCGGCCGGATGATCCCGCAACGCCGAAATATCTGTCGCCATCGGCCATCGACACCCCATCGGTCGCGCTCGCCAATGCAGTCCGCGAGACGCTGCGCATGACCGATGTCGTCGAAGCCATGATCCGCGGTTCGCAGGACGTCTTCCAGAATGCCGACCGCAAGGGCGTCGCGGAGGTCGCGCGGATGGACAACATCCTCGATCGCCTGCACGCCAGCATCGAGCGCTATCTCGCCTCCGTCGACGGCGAGGCGCTGAACGAAGCCGAGGCGCGTCGCCAGTCCGACATCCTCGCCTTCGCGATCAACCTCGAACATGCCGGCGACGTCGTCGAGAAGAGCCTGATGAAGCTCGCCTCCAAGCAGATCAGGAATCGCATCGCCCTGCCGGCGGAGGCGCTGGACGAGATCGGCCAGATGCATGCCCGCCTGCTGGAGGATCTGCAGCTCGCAGTCGCGGTCTTCACCTCTGGCGATGTCGCGGCGGCAAGACGGCTGGTCGAGGACAAGGAGTTCTACCGCCTGCAGGAGCGCGCGGCGACCGACCGTCACTTTGCGCGCGTGCGCCGCGGCGATGCCTGGACCTACGAACTGTCCGGCATCCATCTCGACATCCTGCGCGACCTGAAGCGTGTCTCGGCCCACATCATCGCAACGGCCTATCCGCTGCTCGAGCAGAGCGAGATGCTGCGCCGCAGCCGCCTGACCTGACGCCCCTTGCATTCCCGGGAACCATCCCCATCTAGGCTCCAAGGCTGAACAGGCCCGTGCCCATGCGGTTCGGGCCGGCAATGGTCCTCCCCCTCCGGAACCTTTGTCGACCGATCGCGTTGAGAAGCGCGAGGCCGGTTCTTCGCGTGACCGATGGCCGCCCCTTCCGGCAGGCTTTCACCGCGCCAAGCGTTCAGCCCGAGACGCGAGATCACCTCATTCAGCCGACCGCGGATGTAACGGCGGCAAGAGGGTGGTCCCGCGTCGACAAATTCTGTATGACGCGAACCCTGGCATTTGGCGGCATTGCCGCCCGAGCCGGGGTTTTCTGTGCCGGACCGCCGGCGCACCGACGGAGAAGCCAGCCTATGGCGAAGGAAGACGTCCTCAATTTCGAAGGCCGGGTGACCGAAGTCATGCCCGACGCGCGCTTTCGCGTCGAACTCGACAACGGCCACATGGTCATCGTCTACACGGCCGGAAAAATGAAGAAGAACCGGATCAAGACGCTGGTCGGCGACCGCGTGACGGTGGAGATGACGCCCTACGACCTCGACAAGGGCCGTCTGGTGTTCCGTCACAAGGGCGATGCTCCGCCCCCCGGCCCGCGCCCCGGCGGTGCCCGTCCCGGCGGCCCGCAGCGCCGTCGCTGATCCGCTTCGCGCGCGCCGCCCCGTGAGCGGCGCCGACAGCCCGACACGGCGACCACGAGCGGTCGCCGCTTGCCGTTACGGGCCTTCCATGTCTTCAAGCGCCGGCATCTCGTCCCGCTCCGCCACCCTGCTCGGGTTCGGCGCCATCGGCCTGTGGGGGCTTCTCGCCCTGTTCACCGCCGCGTCGGGACAGATCCCCCCGTTCCAGCTGACCGCGATGACCTTTGCGCTCGGCGGCAGCGTGGGATTGGCCGTAGTGGCGACGCGACCCGGCGGTCTGCGGCTGCTCGCCCAGCCCCCCATCGTCTGGCTGCACGGACTGGCGGGACTGTTCGGCTATCACGCGCTCTATTTCACCGCCCTGCGTTATGCGCCGGCGGCCGAGGCGAACCTCCTCAACTATCTCTGGCCGCTGCTGATCGTCGTGTTCTCGGCGCTGCTGCCGGGCCAGCGCCTGAAACCCCACCACATCCTCGGCGCCCTGCTCGGTCTCGCCGGCACCGTGCTGCTGATCGCCGGCCGTGGCGGCCTGGGCGGCGGCTTCGACCCCGCCCACCTCCCCGGCTATGTGGCGGCGGTCGGCTGCGCGCTGTTCTGGTCGGTCTATTCGGTGACCGCGCGGCTCCTCCCCGGCGTGCCGACCGAGGCGGTGGCCGGCTTCTGCCTTGGAACCGCGCTGCTTGCCTTCCTCTGCCATCTCGCGCTGGAGACGAGCGTCTGGCCGGCGGGCGCGATGGAATGGGCGGCCGTCGTCACCCTCGGCCTCGGGCCGGTGGGCGCCGCCTTCTATCTCTGGGACAATGGCATGAAGCGCGGCGACATCCAGATTCTGGGCGCCGCGAGCTATGCCGCGCCGGTGCTCTCGACCCTGGCGCTGGTCGCCTTCGGCTTCGCGCAGCCGAGCCTCGTTCTCGCTGTTTCGGTCGCGCTGATCGTCGCCGGCTCCGTGATTGCGGCGCGGGACCTGATCCGGCGCTGAGGCAAGCGCTGCTCCGCCACACCGCCTTTCACGTCATGGCGGGGCTTGTCCCGGCCATCCACGTCTTGAACGTCAGCCCCTGAAAGTCAGTCGTGGATGCCCGGCCCAAGGCCGGGCATGACGGGTTGGGAAAACTGGTTCAGGCGGCCGCCGGCGGGCGGCGACACCAGTAGCGGTAGACCTCGGAGAAGCCGAGCCGCGCATAGAGCGCCTGCGCCTTCGCATTGGCCTCGCGCACCTGCAGATAGGCCGTGCCGGCCCCCTTCGAACGGCCCCAGTGCAGCAGCGACGTGACCATCCGCGCCCCGACGCCGCTACCGCGCGCGGCCGGCGACACCGCGAGATCGTAGAGCCCGACATAGCCGCGCTCGGCGACCGCAATGCCGTAGCCGAGCGGCTGCTTGTCGACATAGACGGTGGCGAAGGCAGCCTCGACGCGGATGTTCGAAACGATGGCCGCCAGCATGTCGCGCTGCCAGTCGGCGAGCTCGTAGGCCGCCGCCGCGCCTTCGATCCATGCGTCGGATGGCTCCTCCGCCATGACGACGGCGGCCGTGCCCGCGCCCTGGAGCTTGACGCGATCCTTCAGCGAAGCGGTCATCACCATGGTCGGATCGTAGAAGGTCCAGCCGGCCGCTTCGAGCGCCGCGTCGGTGCCCTCGGACGACAGTGGCGTGACACGCACCATCGGTTCGATGCCCGCCCGGCGATAGACAGCCTTCACGATGCGAGCGAGCTCGTCGGCCGGCAGGGTCGAGGGATGCAGCTGGCTCGCCGCATTGGAACGCTTGGTGTGGCCGCCGGCCATCCGCAGCAGCCAGCCATCGACATGGATCGTCTGGAGCGCCGGCCAGGCATTGAACAGCCGCTCCTCCAGATCGCGGACGAGGCCGATATCGGTGGTGGTCTCGGTCATGGGAAGCCCGCAGCGGTCAGGAGCCCGGCTGCCAGCCGGGGGCGGCCAGCACGAAGCCGGCGAAATCGAAGCCGGGCGCAACGGTGCAGCCGACCAGCGTCCAGTCGCCAAGGCTTTCCGCCGCCTGCCAGTGATGCGGCGGCACGACGCCTTGCGGCCGCTGGCCGTTGGCGAGGTCGGCGCCCAGCACGTGGTCGGTGGCGGGTCCGGCATCGCCCCGCGCAATCGAGAGCCGGAGCGGCGCGCCGGCGTGCCAGTGCCAGACTTCCGTCGCATCGACCCTGTGCCAGTGCGAGCGCTCGCCGCGCTTCAGGAGGAAGTAGATCGCGGTGGATGCCGCCCGGCCGCCCTCGCCCGCCGCATCGCGAAACGTCTCGCGGAAATGACCGCCCTCGGGGTGCGGTTTCAGGTCGAGCAGGGCGATGATCTGGTCGGCGGTCATCGGCTATTTCCGGCCGCGACCGAAATCCGGATCGGCCGTGTCCTGCCGCTGGTCGATGATCGAGCGGCGGATCGCGCGCGTCCGCGTGAACAGGTCGAACAGCTGGTCGCCCTGCCCCCAGCGGATGTTGCGCTGAAGCGCGATCAGGTCCTCGGTGAATCGCCCGAGCACCTCCAGCACCGCCTCCTTGTTGTGGAGGAAGACATCGCGCCACATGGTCGGATCGGAGGCCGCGATGCGCGTGAAGTCGCGGAAGCCGCCGGCCGAGAACTTGATTACCTCGCTCTCGGTAACCTGCTCGAGGTCGGAGGCCGTGCCGACGATGTTGTAGGCGATCAGGTGCGGCACGTGGCTGGTGATGGCGAGGACGAGATCGTGATGGTCAGGTGCCATCACCTCGGTCTTCGATCCCAGCGCCTGCCAGAAGGCCGCGACCCTGTCGACGGCGGCGGGATCTGCCCCCTCCGTCGGCGTGATGATGCACCAGCGGCCGTGGAACAGCTCCGGGAACCCGGAATCCGGCCCCGAATGTTCGGTTCCCGCCACCGGATGGGCTGGAATGAGCTGCACGCCCTGCGGCATGTGCGGCGCCATCTGCGCGACGATCGAGCCCTTGGTGGAGCCGACGTCGGAAACGATGGCGCCGGGCTTCAGGTGCGGTCCGATGACCTCGGCGACCGCGCCCATAGCGCCGACCGGGACGCAGGCGATCACGAGGTCGGCGTTCTCGACCGCCGCGCCAAGATCGGTCGTCGCCTCATCGGCAATGCCGAGCTCCCTGACACGGGCCACCACCGCTTCCGAGCGGTCGGCAGCGACCACATGGGCCGCGACGGGAACCTGCCTCAGGGCGCGCGCGATCGACGAGCCGATCAGCCCGAGGCCGATCAGCGTCACCTTGTCGAAATGGGTCTCCGTGCTCACCGCTTCATGAACTCGGCGAGCGAGGCGACGAGATGGCGGTTCGCCTCCTCGGAACCGACGGTAAGCCGCAGCGCGTCGGGGAGGCCGTAGGCCGCGACCCGCCGCAGCACGAGACCCCTGGAGACGAGGAATGCGTCAGCCTCGCCAGCGGTCCTGCCGGCATCCCGGGGGAAGTGGATCAGCAGGAAATTGCCGACCGAAGGCGTCACCTTGAGCCCGAGCTTGCCGATCTCGGCGGTCAGCCAGGGCAGCCAGGTCTCGTTGAACTCGACGGCCTTCTGGACGAAGGCCTGATCCTCGATTGCGGCGGCGCCGGCGGCAATGGCCGCGGCATTGACGTTGAACGGGCCGCGAATGCGGTTCACCGCGTCGATCAGGTGCGCCGGGCCGACCATCCAGCCGATGCGCAGCGCCGCAAGGCCGTAGATCTTCGAGAAGGTGCGCGTCATCACGACGTTCTCGTTCGAGGCCACGAGTTCGAGGCCGCTCTCGTAGTCGTTGCGGCGGACATATTCCGCGTAGGCCGCATCGAGGATCAGCAGCACGTTCTTGGGCAGCCCGGCATGCAGGCGCTTGACCTCGTCGAACGGGATGTAGGTGCCGGTCGGATTGTTGGGGTTGGCGAGATAGACGATCTTGGTCTTCGGCGTCACCGCCTTCAGGATCGCATCGACATCGGACGTGAGATCCTTTTCTGGCACCACGACGGGGGTGCCGCCGGCCGCGAGGATGGCGATCTTGTAGACGAGGAAGCCGTGCTCGGTGAACACGCCCTCGTCGCCCGGTCCGATATAGGCATTGGTCAGGAGCGACAGCAGCTCGTCCGAGCCGGAGCCGCACAGGATGCGCTCGGGATCGAGGCCGTAGAGCTTGCCGATGGCCTCGCGCAGCACTGCTGAGGAGCCCTCGGGATAGAGCTCCAGCTTGGACGCGATGTCGGCATAGGCCGCCTTCGCCCTGGGGCTCGGTCCGAGCGGCGTCTCGTTGGAGGAGAGCTTATGGACCTTGGCGACGCCCGGCGCGCCCGACTTGCCGGGCACATAGGCGTCGATGGCCATCACACCGGGACGGGGAACGGGACGCAGGACTTCGGAGCTCATGACGACACCGGATTGGGACGGACAGAAGGGAAAAATGTCAGGCCGCGATTGGCCTTGCGGTGTAACCGACCGTGCGGGCCGCTTCAACAGGAAGGCCCGAGGCCGCGTCGCGGGCGATCTCCTCCTCGGAGGCCTCGCGCGGTCCCCAGGCGAGGATATGATGCCGGGCGCCGGTATCGGCGCTGGCGAGCACCGCATCGACATGGACGGCCGGCGCGTGCGGCAGGGTCAGCGCGACCAGCCGCGTGTCGAGCCCGGCCGTGTCGATGGACGGATGGCCGATGACCAGCGCCTGCGGCGGCCGCGGGCTTGCCGCGCGGGCAATGGCGGGAGCGGTCGCCATGCCGATCGGCTGGTCCGGCAGGCCGAGCTTCTCCCACCAGGCTTCCTTGGCGGCACCGAGCCCGATCAGGCCGAGATCGCCGCGGTCGCGGCCGATGGCCGATATCACCGAGCCCGGGCTCGAATGCTTCACCAGCGGCACGCCAAAGCCGAAATGGAACCGCGCGAGCTCGCGGGCATTCTCCTGTTCCGGTCCCATCACGACATGGACCGAATGCGGCGCCTGCACATAGGTGAAGGTGGAGATGATCTGCCGCCAGATCTGGACGATCAGTTCGACGGGCAGGATGCCCTTGTGCCGCTCGACCAGCGAGCGGACCACATCCGCCTCGCGGGCCGGCCGGAAGGCGGAGCCCGTCTCGGCGGTCTTCTTCACCTCGATCAGCGTCTCGATGATCTGGCCGCGCTCCATCAGCAGCGCATGCATGGCCTGATCGATTCGGTCGATCTCGGCACGCAGGTCCGCGAGGTTCGGCTTGGTCGGTTCGCTCATAGCCGGATGCTCATGGCGTCACGAGAACAGCGCGTCGGGCGCGGCCGTCGCCGGCATGGCGGCGGTGACCTCGATCTCGATCTTCATTTCCGGCTTCAGGAGACCCGCCACCACCAGCAGCGTCGCCGCCGGGCGGATGTCGCCGAACATCTCGCCGAAGATCGGGAAGACCTTCTCGGCGTCCGCGGCTTCCGTGATGTAGTAGGTGGCGCGCACCACCTCGGCCATCGAGGTGCCCGCCTCGCGCAGCGTCGCGGCGATGGTCTTCAGGCAGTTGCGCGCCTGTTCCTCCACCGTCGGCGGCAGGGTCATGGTCGTGTAGTCGTAGCCGGTGGTGCCGGCGACGAAGACGAAGCCGCCCTGCACGACGGCCCGCGAATAACCCGCCGCCTTTTCGAACGGGGATCCCGTGGAGATCAGGCGGCGTTCCATGGCGGCATGTCCTTGCGCGGTTACATCCAGGGCCGGGCTGCGCCGGCGGTGGTCTCGAATTCGTCGATCGCCTTGGCCTTGACCATGGTGAGGCCGATATCATCGAGGCCGTTGAGCAGGCAGTGCTTGCGGAACGGGTCGAGGTCGAACTTGATCGTGCCACCGTCGGGGCCGCGGATTTCCTGCGCCTCCAGATCGACGGTCAGCGTCGCGTTGGAACCACGGTCGGCGTCCTCGAACAGCTTTTCCAGCTCTTCCGGCGTCACCTTGATCGGCAGGACGCCGTTCTTGAAGCAGTTATTGTAGAAGATGTCGGCGAACGAGGTGGAGATCACGCAGCGGATGCCGAAATCGAGCAGCGCCCAGGGGGCATGCTCGCGCGACGAGCCGCAGCCGAAATTGTCGCCCGCGACCAGAATCTGCGCTTGGCGATAGGCAGGCTTGTTCAGCACGAAGTCCGGGTTCTCCGAACCGTCGTCCTTGAAGCGCATCTCGGAGAATAGGCCGGCGCCAAGGCCGGTCCGCTTGATCGTCTTCAGATACTGCTTGGGGATGATCATGTCGGTATCGACATTGATCGTGCGCATCGGCGCAGCCACCCCGGTCAGCACGGTGAATTTCTGCATGGGTTTCCCCCGTCAAGGCTCGTTGCCCGCGGATGTATCAGAGCCAAGACGTTACCTGCAAGGCGACAGACGGGCGGCCGGCTTGCGATCCGCGCCCGGCTCGCCGATATGGGCGGGACGGGAGAACATCATGTCCGTCCACGCATCCATCACCGCCAAGCTCACGCAAGCCTTCGCCCCGACCGCGCTCGACGTCATCGACGAGAGCGAAAACCACCGGGGCCATGGCGGCTGGCGGGAGGGCGGCGAGACCCATTTCCGCGTGAAGGTCGTCTCGGAGGCGTTCCACGGTCGCTCCCGCGTCGACCGTCACCGCATGGTCAATCAGGTGTTGGACGCCGAGCTGAAGGGTCGCGTCCATGCTCTTGCCATCGAGGCGCGCGCGCCGGGCGAATAGGCATCAGAACCCGGCGATCAGGCGATCCGCCGTCGCCAGGTTGCAGGCCATGGGCACGTCGTAGACCACGGCGAGCCGCGTCAGCGCCTTGACGTCGACATCGTGCGGATGTGGCGACAGCGGATCGACCAGGAAGACCATCAACCCGATCCGCCCCTCGACGATCAGCGCGCCGATCTGCTGGTCGCCGCCGAGCGGACCGCTTTTCATCAGGCTGATGTCAAGTTCCGGCATGTCCGCCTTGAGCAGCGAGCCCGTCGTGCCCGTGGCGACCAGCGCGTGGCGCGACAGCACGGCCCGGTGCCGGCGGGCCCAGGCGATCATGTCGGGCTTTTTCTGGTCGTGGGCGATCAGCGCGATCATGCGGTCGTCGGCGGTGGTCATGATCGCACCCTACAACCTCTGGCCGCCGGAGGTCGATCAGGCCGCCGCGGCCTGGTCCAGCGGCGTGATCTTCAAGGCCGTGATCCGGTTGCGCTGACGGCGCAGCACCTGGAAGCGGAAACCGTGGAAGGTGAAGGTCTGGCCCGCCTCCGGGATCGAGCGCGCCTCGTGGATAACGAGGCCGGCAATGGTCGTCGCCTCCTCGTCCGGCAGGCGCCAGTCCATGACCCGGTTCAGGTCGCGCACCGGCACGGCGCCATCGACATTGACCGAGCCGTCGCGCTGAGGGCGCACGCCCGTGACCTGCACGTCGTGCTCGTCGCGGATGTCGCCGACGATCTCCTCGATGATGTCCTCGAGCGTCACGAGGCCCATCATGTCGCCGTACTCGTCCACGACCATGGCGAAATGCGTCTTGCGCCGCAGGAAGGCCTTGAGCTGGTCCTGCAGGCTGGTCGATTCCGGCACGAACCATGCGGGCAGCGCGAGGCTCGCCACGTCGATCTTCGCGGCATCGCCGCCCGCCGCCGCCAGCGCGCGCAGCAGGTCCTTGCCGTGCAGCACGCCGATGATGTTCTCGGGCGTGTCGCGCCAGAGCGGGATGCGGGTATAGGGGGCGGCCAGCACGTCGCGCACCACCTTGGCGGCCGCATCGCCGACATCGATCGTCACCATCTTGGTGCGGTGGACCATCACGTCCAGCACGGTCAGGTCCTTCAGGTCGAGGATGCCGCCGACCATGTCGCGGTCGAGCTTCTCGAACGAACCTTCCTTGTGCATCAGGTCAACGGCGCCGCGCAGTTCCTCGGCGCCCGACGAGGCGTTGACCGCGCCGAGCTGAATGCCGCAGAGCCGCAGCGCGCCGCGCACGACAGCGTCGAGCGCTGCCGCCACCGGCTCCAGCACGGCCATGGCGGCGGCTGTCGGGCGCGCCAGCAGGAGGGCGGTCTGCTCCGGGCGCAGGGTCGCGATCGTGCGTGGCAGCACCTCCGCGAAGACGACGATGATGCAGAGCATGCCGAGCGCGGCATAGGCGAGGCCCGCGACGCCGAAGGCCGCGACCGACAGGCTCGCGGCCAGCACGGTGACGGCGACCAGCAGGGCCGCGCGGCCGATCACCAGCGCCGCGACCAGCCGCTCGCGCTTGTCCATGAAGCCAATGACCAGCCCCGCCCGCCGGTTGCCGCCAACCTCGAGCGCCGCCATCCGGCTCCGCGAAACGGCTGCGATGGCGGTTCGCGCCGCCGAGCTCATCGCCGCGAGGAACAGCCCGGCCGCGATCAGGAAGAGCGCCGGAAACAGGGGCAATGCGAAGGCGTCCATCGGATCCTCGGCCGCGGAATCGGCTCACACTGCCACGGCTGGCCGCCCGAAACCTAGCGCCGGGCCAGTTCCTCGCCGAGGAATTCGCGCACGGCGGCTGCGTCGACATCCTTCGCGATGAAGCTCTGGCCGATGCCGCGCGCGAGGATGAAGGTGAGCCTGCCGCGCGCGACCTTCTTGTCCTGCGCGATGGCGGCCATCAGCGCGTCGACGTCGCCGACCCCGCCGGGGATTGCCGCCGCCTCGGTCGGCAGGCCGACGGTCTTCAGGTGCGCCGCCATGCGCTCCGCATCGTCGGGCGAACAGAGGCCGAGCTTCGCCGAGAAGCGGAAAGCCTGGCACATGCCGATGGCGACGCCTTCGCCATGGACCAGGCGCGCGCCGTCGTAGCGGGTAATCGCTTCCAGCGCGTGGCCGAACGTGTGGCCGAGGTTGAGCAGAGCGCGGTCGCCGGTCTCCGTCTCGTCGCGGGCGACGACGGCCGCCTTGGCGCGGCAGGAGGTGGCGATGGCATGGACGCGGTCGCGCCCGCCCTGGAACACGCCGCGCCAGTTGGTCTCCAGCCACGAGAAGAAGCCGGGA
Organism: Pseudomonadota bacterium; assembly: GCA_020161695.1. Classification (GTDB taxonomy): domain Bacteria; phylum Pseudomonadota; class Alphaproteobacteria; order Rhizobiales; family Phreatobacteraceae; genus Phreatobacter. Next base: position 45,790 of record JAIUOO010000003.1, read on the forward strand.
TCGTCGATCAGGCCGTATTTGGCGACCTCGGCATAGCCGGCGCGGAATTCGCGGGTCGACAGCGTGTCGAGGGCGTCGGTATCGGCGAGCACGAGGCCCGGCTGATAGAAGGCGCCGATCAGGTTCTTGCCGTGGCGCGAATTGATGCCGGTCTTGCCACCGACGGACGAATCCACTTGCGCCAGCAGCGAGGTCGGCATCTGCACGAAGCCCATGCCGCGCCGGACGATGGCCGCCGCGAAGCCCGCGAGATCGCCCACCACGCCGCCGCCGAGCGCCAGCACGATGTCGCCGCGCTCCAGCCGGTGGCCGAGAAGCTGGTCGACCACCTCCTCCAGCATGGCGAAACGCTTGGTCGCCTCGCCCGCCGGCACGGTGACCCGGTGATGGCGGATGCCGGCCGCTGAAAGCCCTGCCTCCAGCGCCGGTGCATGCAGCGCACCGACCGTCTCGTCGGTGACGATGGCGACGGCCCGGCCGGGGAACCGCGCGGCGATGGTTTCGCCGGCCCGGGCGATCAGGCCCGACCCGATCAGGATGTCGTAGGAACGCTCGGCCAACGCGACGGGCACGCGGGTGACGGCGTCCGGCTCACGGACGGCGGCAGTCGAAGTCATTGTATGGACGGGTCCCTGGGCGTGGCGACATGGCCGGCGATCGCCGTGATCACGTCGTCGACAATATCCTCGTGGGAGGCTTCGCGCGAAACGACCGTCAGATCCGCCTCGGCATAGACCGGGTAGCGCTGGTCCATCAGGCGGCGCAGCACCTCGGCGGGATCGTCGGCCTTCAGCAGCGGCCGGTCGGCGCGGCGGCGCACGCGCTTCAGGAGCACATCGAGATCGGCCTTCAGCCAGACCGAAATACCCTGCGCCCTGATCCGGGCGCGCGTCTCCTCGTTCATATAGGCCCCGCCGCCGGTCGCCAGCACCTGCGCTCCCGCGTCGAGCAGGCGCGCCACCACCCGCACCTCGCCGGAGCGGAAATAGGGCTCGCCGTGCTTCTCGAAGATTTCCGGGATGGTCATGCCGGCCGCCTTCTCGATCTCGGTATCGGCATCGACGAAGGGCAGGCCGAGCCGCTGCCCGAGGCGGCGGCCGATGGAGGACTTGCCGGCGCCCATCAACCCGACCAGCACGACCGAGCGGGCGCCCAGCGCCTCGCGAATCTGCTTGCAGTCGATGTCGGCGGCGAGAGTCACGGTGTTTCCTTGTTGGAAACACCCTGTCTCACAAAACCGCTCGGCAGGGCAACCAATCGGAAGGCTGAGCCGCGTCGCGGCTCAGGCAGCTGTCTCGCGCGCGGCGATGGCGTCGGCGATGGCGACGAGCTTGCGTGCCATTTCCGCATGCAGGCGCTCGACCATGCGGCCCTCGATCTGGATCGCGCCCCTGGCGGCATTTTCGGGCAGGTCGAAGGCGGCAATGATGGTGCGCGCCCAGGCGACTTCCTTCTCACCGGGCGAGAAGGCGGTGTTGCACGGCGCGATCTGCGAAGGGTGGATCAGCGTCTTGCCGTCGAAGCCCATGTCGCGCGCCTCCGCGCACTCGCGCGCGAAGCCGGCCTCGTCGCCGATCTCGTTCCAGACGCCGTCGAGGATGGCGAGCCCATGCGCGCGCGCGGCCGCGAGCGAGGTCATCAGCCACGCATTCATCGGGGCGCGGCCGGGAACGATGCGCGCGCCGGTCTCCTTGGCGAGATCGTTGGTGCCCATGACGAAGCCGGTGAGGCGCGTCGAGCGCTCCTTCGCCGCCGCCGCGATTGCGCCCGCGTTCAGCATGGCGAGCGGCGTCTCCATCATCGCCCAGACGGCGGTCCGCTCCGGCGCGCCGGCCGCAGCGATGGCCTTGCCGGACGCGATCAGGTCCCCTCCGTCATTGACCTTCGGAATGAGGATCACCTCCGCCCCGGTCGGCGCGATAGCCGCGAGGTCGTCGCGGCCCCATTGCGTATCCAGCCCGTTGATGCGGACAACCACCTCGCGATGGCCGAAGCCGCCCTGCTTCACGGCGGCGGCCACCTGCTCGCGCGCCACCTGCTTGGCATCCGGCGCGACGGCGTCCTCGAGGTCGAGGATCACGATGTCGGCCGCCAAGGTGCGGGCCTTGTCGAGCGCGCGGGCATTGGAACCGGGCATGTAGAGGGCGGATCGGCGGGGACGGCTGGACATCGGGTTCATCCGGGGATGGGCTATGTGCGGGCGAGGCTAGCTGCAATGCAGCACGCATGCCATCGTCCTTCCGAACGAGTTTGCAACCAACGAGAACAAGCGTGACACACGCGGACGTGCTGATCGTCGGCGGCGGGATCATGGGGTCCTGCACCGCATATTTCCTCAAGAAGGAGCTGGGTTTTCAGGGCACGGTGCGCGTCATCGAGCGCGACCCGACCTATGCCGAGGCCTCGACCACGCTGTCGGCGGCATCCATCCGCCAGCAATTCTCGACGCCCGAGAACATCCGCATGAGCCGCTTCGGCATCGAGGTGATCCGCGGCCTGAAGGAGCGCTTCGGATCGGATGCCGATATCGGCTTCCGCGAGGGCGGCTACCTGATCCTCGCCTCCGAGGGCGGCCGTGCCGTGCTGGAAGCCAATTGGCGCACGCAGGCCGCCGAGGGCGCCGACATCCTGCTGCTCGGCCCGGACGAGCTGAAGGCGCGCTTTCCCTGGATCTCGACCGAGGACATCGCGCTCGGCGCCTGGGGCCGCACCGGCGAGGGCTGGTTCGACGCGGCCATGCTGCTCGACCTGTTCCGCAAGGCGGCGCGCGAGGCCGGCGCCATCTACGAGAAGGGCGAGGTCGCGTCGCTGACGGCAGAGGGCGGCCGGATGACCGGCGTCACCCTCGGGGACGGCACGACGCGGTCCTGCGGCACGCTGGTTCTCGCCGCCGGCGCCTGGGCCGGCAAGCTCGCCCAGGGCATCGGCATTCCGCTGCCGGTCGAGCCGCGCAAGCGCACGGTCTTCGTGGTGAAATGCCCGGAAACCTTCGCAGACATGCCGCTGATCGTCGATCCCTCGGGCGTCTGGATGAGGCCCGAGCGCGACCTCGTCATCGGCGGCTGGGGTCCGGGCGACAACGATCCCGATCCAGCGGCATACGGCGATTTCGAGCCGGCTCACGACGAGTTCGAGAACCATGTCTGGCAGGCCTGGGCGACACGCATCCCGGCCATGGAGCAGCTTCGCCAGATGCGCGCATGGGCCGGGCATTACGACTTCAACACGCTCGACCACAACGCCATTCTCGGGCCCCATCCCGACATCGCCAACCTGTTCTTCATCAACGGCTTTTCCGGCCACGGCCTGCAGCAGGCACCGGCCGCCGGCCGCGCCACCGCCGAACTGATCGTCCATGGCGGCTACCGCAGCCTCGACCTCTCCGTCTTCGGCTTCGGCCGCATCCTGCGGAACGAACCCGTCCTCGAACTCAACGTCATCTGAATGGAAGCTGATCCATGAAGGTCTGCGTCTATGGAGCCGGTGCTGTGGGCGGTCATGCCGCCGCGCGCCTGATCGCGGCCGGCCATGCCGAGGTCTTCGTCGTCGCGCGTGGCGCGCATCTGGAGGCCATCAGGTCCAACGGCCTGTTCCTCGAGACCGAGGGCCAGACGATCGGCGGCAAGCCGGCCGGCGCGACCGACGATCCCGCGACCCTGCCGAAGCAGGATCTGGTGGTCGTTACCCTCAAGGCTCATTCGCTGCCGGCCATCGCCGCGCCGCTCAAGGCTTTGCTCGCGCCGGAGGCACGCGCGCTGTTCTTCACCAACGGCATTCCCTGGTGGTGGAACGCAGGGATCAACGACGAAGGCTCGCTGCCGCTCCTCGACCCCGGCGGCACGCTCTGGCGCGACCTCGGGCCGGAATGCGTCCTCGGCGGCGTCGTCCACTCCGCCAACCAGATCAACAGGCCCGGCGTCGTCACCCATGCCGCCGCCAACAAATGGATCATCGGCGAGCCGGCCGGCGGCGTCTCGCCGCGCGCCGAGGAGGCTGCCGGCCTGTTCCAGAAATCTGGGCTCATCGCGCCGGTGTCGCAGGATATCCGCCGCGACATGTGGGAGAAGCTCACCCTCAACATCGCCGCCAACCCGCTCGCGGCGCTGTCACGCCTCAGGCTCGGCCGCTGGCACGAGGCGCCGGGCATCACCGAACTCGGCCAGACCATGGTGCTGGAGGTGATGGCCGTCGCCAGGCAGATGGGCTGGGACATCAGCGACAAGATCGATCCGGCGACGGCGGTCCCGGCCCGCCCCGGTCGCCCGGGCGGTTATCCCTCCATGCTGCAGGACGCGGTCGCCGGCCGGCCCATGGAGGTCGAGGCCATCGTCGGGCAGGTGCAGGCCTTCGCCCGTGAGAACGAGGTTCCGACGCCCGCCATCGATGTCGTGCTGCCAATCCTCAGGGCGTTGAATGTGGTGATCGCGAAGCCGGATGCGTGAGGTGCTCCGATTCATCGGAACTCGCTCGCGTCATGGTGGGCTTGTCCCAGCCATCCACGACTTGAACACAGGTCTAGAGACAATTCGTGGATGCCCGGCACAAGGCCGGGCATGGCGGAGAAGAATCCGCTGGCGTCACGATGCCGCTACTGGTTCGACATCGGCCTGCGGCGCACGTTCGGGCGCAGGTGCTCGAACGGGATGACGCCGGTATCGTCAAGCGCCGCGCCCGGCGACGCACCGACCACCACGGAATCGGCATAGGGCTGCCAGTCGCCGCGGAAGTGGACCGAGCTCTTCAGCACGATGACGTCGTAGCCGTTGATGTCGATGCCGAGATGGGTGCAGACCGCGATGCAGTGCGGCTGCTGGCGCACCGAGCCGACGACGAGGTCGATGCCGCCGATCCTGAGCCAGGCCGACGGCCCCATATTGATCGGCTGGCCGCCAACCATCGGTCCCGTTCCGGTGAAGCGGCCGTCGGAAACCGCAACGACTTCCGCCTTCGTGGTCAGCGGCACTTCGCCCGGCCCCTTGCCGCTGGCGGCGAAGGTCACCTCGATGCTCCCGCCCTTGCCGGCAGCCTGCGCCGCGAGCGCGATATCCGGCTCGTGATAGAGCGCCATCAGCGTGTTCTGCGCGCCGCGACCGATCATCGCCTTGAGGAAGCCGGTGGTGATCGAGGAGCCGCCCGCGCCGGGATTGTCCTGCGTGTCGGCGATGATCACCGGCTTCGAGACCAGCGCCGCGCGCGAGAAGGCCAGCGCGACGGCCTCATCCTGCGGCTTGGCGAGATGTTCGAGGAAGGCCGCCTCGGAGCGAACCACGGCCTGCGCGAGGCGGCCGACCGCCGCGTCCACCTGATCCTGCGACGCGCCGTAGCCGATGACGGTCGCGCCCATATCGAAGATGTCGGCGGACGGGAAGCCCGGGCAGAGCGACAGGTGGACGCCGGTCTCGGCCTCGATCTCGGCGAGCAGGGCGTAGAGCCCCTTCATCGGCTCGATCATCGAGCAGCCCGAGGCGATCGGGATGAGGAACGGGATCTGGCGGAAGGCGCGGGCCGGCTGCGGGCCCCACGACACCACGCGGTCAAACCACTCGGCGACGCGCTGGCCGGTCTGCAGCCAGTCGATATGCGGATAGGTGCGATAGGCCGACATGAAGCTGGCGCTGTCGACCATCTTCTGCGTGACGTTGGCGTGGAGGTCGAGCGAGGCGACCACCGGCACGTCCGGCCCGACGAGACGGCGGACACGCGCCAGCAGCTCGCCCTCGGCATCCTCGATGGTCTCGGTGGTCATCGCGCCGTGGAGTTCGATGAACACCGCGTCCGGCGCGGCATCGGCGATGTCGGCGAGCAAATAGGAGACGGCGCGCTCGAACACCGCGTCCTCGACCCGGCCCGAGGGCTGCGCGAAGGACCAGGACAGCGGCAGCATCGTGTGCCCGGCCTTCTCGGCGACGGGCATGAAGCCGGCAATGGCAATGTTGAACGGCCGGAACTTGGTCAGCACATCCGGTCCGCGGGTGAAGCCCGGCCAGGCCCCCTCCTGATTGAACATCGCCCAGGGCGTCGGCTCCGGAACGAAGGTGTTGGTCTCGTGCATGAAGCCGCCGACGGCGATGCGCATGATCGGAATGTCCCCTGAATCTCTAGCGGCGCCATTGGTGGCCGATCACGGAGCATCCGTCATCCCCGCCGACGCGGGACACCCATGCGGATTGGCGGCGTGGCGAGATGCCGGATACGGCGGCTAAGTTGCCGCAACGGGCGGATAAATCGTCTGGCAAAGGCAGGCGCGGCGACAAAAGGCCGCGCATGGAGGAAACATGGTTCGTATCGCGACGCTGTCGCTGGCGGCCACTTTGGCATTCGCGACCGGCAATGCCGGGGCCCAGACCTATCCCGAGTCGGGTCGCGCCATCCGCGTGGTCGTGCCCTTCGCGGCGGGCGGCGGCACTGACGCCGTGACGCGCATCGTCGCCGAGCATGTCGCGCGGCGGTGGAACGCCTCCTTCGTGATCGAGAACAAGCCAGGTGGCGGCACGATGATCGCGACGCAGTCGGTCGGGACGGCGCCCGCGGACGGCTACACGGTGCTGGCCATTTCCAACAGCTTCCTGGTCTCGCCGCTGCTCGCCGAGCGCCCGCCCTACGACCCGCTCAGGGACTTCGTGGCGGTCGCGCCGATGGCGTCGAGCCCGCATGTCCTCGTCGTCCACCCCTCCGTTCCGGCGGCGACCGTCGCGGAGTTCGCCGCGTGGGCGAAGGCCAATCCGGCGCGCGCCACCTTCGCCTCGTTCGGGCGGGGCGCTTCCAACCATTTCGGCTTCGAGGTGCTGAAGCGGCGGCTCGGCGTCGAGATCGTCCACGCACCCTATGGCGGCAGCGCGCCGGCGTTGAAGGACCTGATCGGCGGCCACGTGCCGGTGATGCTCGGCGACCTGCAGAACGTGCGCGAGCAGATCGGCGGCAATCTCCGTGCGCTCGCCGTCGCCAACGAGGTGCGGCTTGCCGCCCTGCCCGGCGTGCCGACCATGGCCGAGGCCGGTGTTCCCGGCTTCACGTCGAAATCGTGGTTCGGGCTGGTGATGAAGGCGGGAACCGATCCGGCCATCGTCGAAAAGTGGAACGCGGCCGTGAGAGAGGCGCTGCGCGATCCGTCCGTCAGGGCACGGCTGGAGCCGCACGGGGTGACGATCCCCGACATGCCGGTTCAGGCATTTGCCTCCTTCCTCGCCAGCGAGAACGAGGCCGCGCACCGGATCGCGCGGGAGGCGGGGCTCCGGTAAGGCTTGTCGCCCCGCCGAAGCCCCTATCCGATCAGCTCATCGTCGGGATGACGAAGCTCGCGCCGTCCTTGATGCCCGAGGGCCAGCGGGAGGTGACGGTCTTCGTCTTCGTGTAGAAGCGGAAGGCGTCCGGACCGTGCTGGTTCAGGTCGCCGAACGACGAGCGCTTCCAGCCGCCGAACGTGTAATAGGCCAGCGGCACCGGGATCGGCACGTTGATGCCGACCATGCCGACCTCGACCTTGGCGGCGAAGTCGCGGGCCGCATCGCCGTCGCGGGTGTAGATGGCGACGCCGTTGCCGTATTCATGGTCGTTCGCAAGGCCGAGGGCCTCGGTATAGGTCTTGGCGCGGACGACCGAGAGGACCGGACCGAAGATCTCTTCCTTGTAGATCCGCATGTCCTTGGTGACGTTGTCGAACAGGCAGCCGCCCATGTAGAAGCCGTTCTCGTAGCCCTGCATCTTGAAGCCGCGGCCGTCGACGACGAGCTTGGCGCCCTCGTTGACGCCGATATCGACATAGCCGCGGACGCGCTCCAGCGCCTGGGCGGTGACCAGCGGGCCGAAATCGGCATCGGCCGAGGTCGACGGGCCGATCTTCAGGCTCTCGACGCGCGGCACCAGCCGCTCCATCAGCCGGTTGGCGGTCTCCTCACCGACCGGAACGGCCACCGAGATCGCCATGCAGCGCTCGCCGGCCGAGCCGTAGCCCGCGCCGATCAGCGCGTCGGCGGCCTGGTCGAGGTCGGCGTCGGGCAGGATGATCATGTGGTTCTTGGCGCCGCCGAAGCACTGCACGCGCTTGCCGGTCGCGCAGCCGCGCGAATAGACGTATTCGGCGATCGAGGTCGAGCCGACGAAGCCGACGGCCTTGATGTCGGGATCGTCGAGGACCGCGTCCACCGATTCCTTGTCGCCGTTGACGACGTTGAAGATGCCCGGCGGCAGACCGGCCTCGAGGAACAGTTCGGCGAGCATGAGCGGCACGCCCGGATCGCGCTCGGAGGGCTTCAGCACGAAGGCATTGCCGGCGGCGATGGCGGGGCCTGCCTTCCATAGCGGGATCATGGCCGGGAAGTTGAACGGGGTGATGCCGGCGCAGACGCCGAGCGGCTGGCGCATCGAATAGATGTCGATGCCGGGGCCGGCGCCCTCGGTATATTCACCCTTCATCATCTGCGGCGCGCCGATGGCGAACTCGACCACTTCGAGGCCGCGCTGGATGTCGCCCTTGGCGTCGGGAATGGTCTTGCCGTGCTCGCGGGCGAGCAGCTCGGCCATCTTTTCGTTGTCGCGGGCGCAGAGCTCCAGGAACTTCATCAGCACGCGGGCGCGGCGCTGCGGGTTGGTCGCGGCCCAGGCGGGCTGGGCGGCCTTGGCGTTCTCCACCGCCTCGCGCACTTCGGCCTTCGAGGCCAGCGCCACCTTGGCGAAGACCGAGCCGTCGAGCGGCTGGAACACGTCGGCGGTACGACCGGACTTGCCGGCGACATGCTTGCCACCGATGAAATGACCGTAGGTGCGCATGGAATTCCTCCCTGGGAGCATAGTCGAGCGAAACGGCGGCGGCCCGCAGGATGCGGCAGGCCAGCATCAATTCCGGCGCCATCCCTAGAGCGAAGCCATGCGGCAACCAAGCGCCAAGATGGCGCATGCGTTGTGCGTGAATTGGCGTAAGATGCGTGGATGACGCCAAACTGGGATCACGTCCGGGTCTTCCTCGCCGTCGCACGCACCGGCCAGTTCCTCGCCGCCGCGCGGGCGCTGACGCTCGACCATGCGACGGTGGCCCGGCGCATCTCGCTGCTGGAGACATCGCTCGGCACGCAGCTCTTCGCCCGCTCCACCGCCGGCGTCAGCCTGACGGTCGCCGGCGAGAAGTTCGTCGCCGCCGCCGAGGCGATGGAAACGGCCTGGCTCGACGCGCAGGCCGATGTCTCGCAGGTCGACCGCGTGATCTCGGGAACCATCCGCGTCGGCGCGCCGGAAGGCTTCGGCGCCCTGTTCCTCGCCCCACGACTTGGGCGGCTGGCGGAGCGCCACCCCGATCTCACCATCCAGCTGGTGCCGCTGCAGCGGACCATGTCGCTGTCGAAGCGCGACGCGGACCTCGCCATCGTCATCGACCCGCCGCCCGACGGGCGGCTGACCGTCCGCAAGCTGACCGATTACGGTCTCGGCCTCTATGCCGCGCACAACTACTTCCAGCGCCGCCCGGTGCCGGCGAAGCCCGAAGACCTGCGCCGCCACCTGATGGTTACATCGGTGCAGGAACTGCATTACTCGGAAGCGCTGACCTATTATCCGCCGGCCTTCGACGCCGGCCAGCGGCGGCTCGAATGCGCCAGCGTGCTGGCCCAGATGGAGGCGGTGAAGGCCGGCGCCGGCATCGGCGTCCTGCACGATTACGCCACGCGCGACGCGCCCGACCTCGTCCGCGTCCTGCCCCAGCTCTCGATCCGGCGCACCTACCACCTCGTCGCCCATGTCGACACGCGCCGCATCGCGCGGATCGACGAGGCCTATCGCTTCGTGGTCGAGAGCGTCGAGGCCGCCGGCGACCTGTTCCTGTGAGCCGGGCCTGAAACGAGAGGAGCCCGGCGCAGGCGGGGGCGGACCCACCGGCACCGGGCTCCACCATCTCCCCGGCTTTGGGACCGGGGATCTGGATTCCTATTCGGCGGCGACCCTGATCGGGCGCTGCTGCTCGCCACCCTGCGGAGCGTCGGCGGGCAGGAGCACCGGCGGGCGACCGCCACCCCCATGTCCCGATCCATGGCCGTGGCCCGCCTGCTGGTCGTCCGGCTCGTCGACGGGGCCGACGAAGCGCCCGAAGATCCAGCTGAAGAACCGGCCGACATCGTCCATCACCGTGTAGAACGACGGCACGAAGACGAGGCTGAGCACGGTCGAGACGATCAGGCCGCCGATCACCGCGATCGCCATCGGCGCGCGGAACTCGCCGCCGTCGCCCGAGCCGAGCGCCGGCGGGATCATGCCGACGCCCATGGCGATCGTGGTCATGATGATCGGGCGGGCGCGCTTGCGGCCGGCATCGAGGATCGCCTCGGTGCGGCCCATGCCCTCGCGCTCCTTCTCGACCGCGAAATCGACCAGCATGATGGCGTTCTTGGTCACGATGCCCATGAGCATCAGGATGCCGATCACCACCGGCATGGAGATGGCGTTGTTGGTCAGCAGAAGCGCGATGATGACGCCGCCGAGCGAGAGCGGCAGCGACATCAGGATGGTCAGCGGCTGGAACACCGAGTGGAACAGCAGCACCAGCACGCCAAGCACCATCAGGAGGCCGGTGCCCATCGCGAGCGCGAAGCCCTGGAACACTTCCGCCATGATCTCGGCGTCGCCGCCGCGCTGGAACGACACGCCGGCCGGCAGGTTGCGCGCCGCCGGCAGGGCGAAGATCTGCTCCAGCGCCGGGCCGATCTCGAGGCCGCCCGAGAGGTCCGTTCCGATATTGACGCGGCGGACGCGATTGTAGCGTTCGATCGAGGACGGGCCCTGGCCGAACGAGATGTCGGCCACGGCCGTCAGCGGCACCTGCTGTCCCGTCGCCGTCGTCACGGTGAGGGCCGAGATGATGTCGAGATCGGCACGCGTCGCGATGTCGAGCTGAACGCGGATCGGCACCAGCCGGTCGCCGGCATTGAACTTGGCGAGGTTGGCGGCGACATCGCCGATGGTCGCGACCCGGACCGCTTCCGAGATCTGGTCGGTGGTGACGCCATAGCGCGCGGCCTCGTCGGCCTTCGGCACGACGCGGATTTCCGGGCGCTCGAGACCGGCGGTCGCCGCGACGTTCACGAAGCCCGGAATCTGGCGCATCTCGGCTTCAAGGTTCGCCACCGCTTTCGACAGGTTCTCGGTATCGTTGCCGCGCACGATGATCGACACCTCGCGCTCGCCGCGGTCGTTGACGTACCAGGCGCGGATATCCGGGATCTGGTTGAACAGCGGCGAGGTGGCTTCCTGGATCTGCCGCTGCGTGCGCTCGCGCTTGGTCTTGTGGGTGAGGCGCACGATGACGGTCGCGCGGCGCACCTCCAGCGTGCCGACGGGATTGGCTCCGCCGACGACGAGCACGGATTCGACCTCCGGGATTTCCTTCTTGATCAGCCGCGCCAGCCGGTCGGACCGCTCACGGGTGTCGTCCAGCGTCGAACCCGGCGGCAGCTCCATGGACACGACGAAACGCGCCTCGTCCGGGAACGGGATGAAGCCCGTGGGCAGGAACTTGATCGCCCAGATCGACAGCGCGAACACGCCGATGCCGGCGAGCAGCGTCAGGTAGCGGAACCGGACGGTCGCCTTGAGGAAACCGAGATAGCCGCGCATCAGGACGCCGTCCTTCGGCTCCCTGTGCGCATGCGGCCGCAGGAAATAGGCCGCCAGCATCGGCGTGACGAGGCGCGCGACCAGCAGCGAGAACAGCACCGCGACCGCGACCACGAGGCCGAACTGCTTGAAATACTGGCCGGCAATGCCGCCCATGAACGAGACCGGCGCGAAGACCGCGACGATGGTCAGCGAGATCGCGATGACCGCGAGGCCGATCTCGTCCGCCGCCTCCATCGAGGCGCGATAGGGCGATTTGCCCATCTTCATGTGTCTGACGATGTTCTCGATCTCGACGATGGCATCGTCGACGAGGATGCCGGTGACGAGGATCACCGCCAGCAGCGAGACGAGGTTCATCGAGAAGCCCATCATCTCCATGACCCAGAAGGTCGGGATGATGGACAGGGGCAGCGCCACAGCCGAGATGATCGTCGCCCTGAGATCGCGCAGGAAGAGGAAGACGACGACAACGGTGAGGGCGGCGCCCTCCATCAGCATCTCCATCGCCGACTTGTGGTTGCCGGCGGTGTAGTTCACGGAGTTGTCGATCTCGGTGAAGGTGATGTTCGGGAACTGCTTCTTCAGTTCGTCGATCCTGGCGCGCGCGAGCGCGGCCACGCGCACGTCGGACGCACCCTTCGAGCGGAACACCTGGAAGGCGACCGTCGGCGTCTCGCCGTTGAGGCGGGTGAAGCTCTTCGGTTCCTCGTAGAGATCGGTGACGGTGCCGACATCGGACAGGCGCACCTCGCGCCCGCCGGGCAGCACGATCTTGGTGTTGGCGAGTTCCTCCACCGTCTGCGCGCCCGCGAGCGTGCGGATCGACTGCTGCTGGCCGCCGACATCGCCGCGTCCGCCGGCGAGGTCCACGTTGGTCGCGCGCAGCTGGCGGTTCACGTCGCCCGCCGTGACGCCGAGCGCCATCAGGCGGTTGGCGTCGAGCGAGACGCGGATCTCGCGCAGCACGCCGCCGTTGCGGCTGATGCGGCCGATGCCGCGCAGGCCCTGCAGCTCGCGCTTCACCGTGTCGTCGACGAACCAGGAGAGCTGCTCCAGCGTCATGCTCGGGGTCGCAACCGCCACCGTCATGATCGGCTGGTTCTCGACATCGAGCCGCTCGATGATCGGCTCGTCGATATTGCGTGGCAGGTCGGCGCGGATCTTGGCGATCGCGTCCTTGACGTCGTTGAGCGCGCGGTCGGTGTTCACCTCGAGCCGGAACTCGATGATGGTCGTGGAAACGCCGTCCGTCAGGTTGGAGATGACGTTCTTGACGCCAGTGATGTTGGCGACCGCGTCCTCGACCTTCTTGGTGATCTGGGTCTCGAGTTCCGCCGGGGCCGCGCCCGCCTGCGTCATCGTCACCTGGATCAGCGGCACGTCGATATTCGGAAAGCGCGTGACCGGCAGATTCGTGTAGCTCATCCAGCCGAGGAAGCAGAGCACCACGAACAGCACGATGGACGGCACCGGCTGGCGGATCGAATAGGCCGAAACGTTGAACGACATGGCTCCGTCTCCGCCTTACCTGGACGCGACATCGGTCGGCGTCACGCGGTCGCCGTTGCGCACGAAGCTGCCCGAGACCGCCACCACCTTCTCGCCCTCGGCGAGGCCTTCGCGAATCTCGATCCGGCCCTCGGCGCGCAGGCCGGTGACCACCGGACGGGTTTCCACGACGCCGTCCCTGACGACCTGCACCGTGGTGGCGCGGCCGAACATCACCGCCGACAGCGGCACGAGAATGCCCTGCGAGCGCGCCACCTCGATGCTGGCGCGGCCGAAGGCGCCGAGCGGCGGGCGCTGGTCGCCCCTGACGCTGACTCGCACGCGGCCAAGCCGGTTGGCGGTGCGCACCTCGGGGGCAACCAGGCGCACGGCGCCGGCAAGCGGCTTGTCGAAGCCGGCGGCGTCGATGGCGGCCGGCTGGTCCGGGTGCATCCGGGCGAGCGTCGTCTCCGGGACATCGGCCTCCAGCTCGACCTCGCCGCGCGCGATCAGGCGGAACAGCGGATCGCCGGACTGCGCGCCCATGGCACCGATGGCCATCTGGCCGAGCCGGGCGGTGCGGCGCGAAATGATGCCGTCGACCGATGCCTTGATCTCGGTCCGCGCGATGCGCAGTTCGATGTCGCGGCGCTGGCTGCGGGCCATGGCCAGGTCGGCTTCCGACAGAGCCAGCGCGTTGGTCGCCGATTCCAGCCGCGCCGCCGAGGTCCGGGCCGCCGAGATGCGCTGGTCGAGCGCATCGGCCGAGGCGGCGCCGGTCTGCTGGAGCTGCCGCGTGCGCTGAAGCTGCTGGTCGGCCAGCGACTTGGCTGCCGTCGCCTCGGCGATCGATGCCTTGGCCTGCGCGATCGCGGCCTCGGCACGTGCGATCTGCGCGCTGTTCTGCGCGAACTGCACGTCGAGCATCTCGCGGTTGAGGCGCGCCAGAACCTGCCCGGCCCGGACGCGGTCGCCTTCCTCGGCGAGGATCTCGACGACCGTCAGGCCCTCGATCTCGGGCGAGACGAGCACTTCCTCGCGGGCGACGAAGGAACCGGTGGCGACCACCGTCTCGCGCAGGTCCCCGCGTATGGCGGTGGCGACGGTGACGGAGGGCGCGCGGGTCTGGGCGAGCGCCATCGGCGCAGCGGCAACGAGCGCGACAAGGGCAAGAATTGGGGAAAGGGAGCGGGTCATGATGGCTCAGGTCGCATTATCATTGGACGCGGCGGACGGTGTCAGCAGCATGTCCCCGAGCACGTCGAACATGATCGACATGGCATATACGGGGTCGAAATCGGGGTCGCGGGCGCGCCGGAGCATCAGCCCGTCCGCGAAGGTGATGAGAAACTGGACGGCACGGTCCAGATCGGCATGCGGCGAGGTCTGGCCGCGCGCCTTGGCGAGCTGCAGGGCGCCCAGGAGCTTGTCGTGGATGAAGCCGTCGATCCGGGCGCGCAGGGCCGCGATCTGCGGATTGCGCGCCACCTCCGACATGCTCTCGATCCACATGGCGCAGTGCTCGCGAGGCTCCTCGACCATGTGCACCTTCGCCAGCTCGCGGAACGCCTGCCAGATGTCGGGCGCGTCGGCGAGTTCGGCGAATTGCTGGCCGACTTCCTCGAAATCGCGCTCGCACAGGCCCTCGATCATGGCCTCCTTGGACGGGAAGTAGCGATAGAGGTTGCCCGGGCTCATCCCCGCCTCGGCGCAGATCTCGCTCATCGACGCGCCGTGGAAGCCCGAACGCACGAAGCAGCGCTCGGCCGCTTCGAGGATCGCCGCCTTCCGGTCGGTGCGCTGAACGTCGTCGATACGTGGCATTGGTGGGGGAAACTCCGGCGCAGTCACTTAGACCGGCGCCGGAGATGGTGCAATGCAAAAGTGAATGAACGTTCGCTTTTATGATACAAACGGCATGACATGCGTCAATCCGCCACATCTGTCCGGCGCGCGCCGCTGACCAAAGGGAAGGCTGGCCGGATGCTCCCGAATCCGGCATGAATTTGCCTGATTCCGCGCAACCAATGGCGCGACATCAGGGAGCCGCCCCATGCTGAAGACTCTTCTTGCCGCCGCCGCGATCAGCCTCGCCGCCTCGGCCGCCATCGCACAGACGACGCCGGCGCCCTCGACGCCGACGACGCGTCCCGCCACGCCCATGCCGACGACGCCGGTCAATCCGACCGCGCCCGCCGCCAACCTCATCGACATCAATTCGGCGAGCCGCGCCGAGCTCATGACCCTGCCCGGCATCGGCGAGGCCCGCGCGGATGCGATCATTCGCGGCCGGCCCTATCGCGGCAAGGACGAGCTGCCGCGCAAGAACGTCATCCCGCAGGGCGTCTACGACAACATCCAGGCCCGGATCATCGCGCGCCAGCGCTGAAATCGCTCCGGCAAGCGGACCGGGGCGCTGCAGCGTCCCGGTTCAGGCCGAACACTCGCGGATCAGTCCCGCGAGGAAGGCATCGCATTTCGCGAGTTCCGAAACCTCGATCCATTCGTCCGGCTGGTGGGCCTGGGCGATGTCGCCGGGTCCGCAGATGACGGTCGACAGCCCCCCCCGCTGGAAGATGCCGGCCTCCGCGCCGTAAGCGACGACCTGGACGCCGTTGTCGCCGGTCAGCCGGCGGGCGAGGCGCTCGGCCTCGCCGTCCGCCTCGCGCCCAAGCGCGGGGCTGCCGACGCGATGCGTGATGAAGACGCCCGCATCCGCGTGCACCGCCTTCATGGCCGGCTCGATCTCCGTGCGCACGAAGGCTTCGTATTCCTTGAGATAGCCGAAGCCGTCGTCGCCCGGCACCAGCCGTATACCCGTGACGAACCGGGCGTCGAGCGCGGTGATGTTGTGGGCCGTGCCGCCGTTGAACTGGCCGACATGGAGCATGGTCCAGCCGGGCTCGAAATAGGGCGCCCCGCCGCTCCGCTCCGCCTCGGCCTTGTTGCGGAGGTCGCGTTCCTCCATCCAGGTCACCAGCCTTGCCGCGACGAAGACCGCGGAGACGCCGGCATAGCGGTTCGAGGAATGAACCTCGTGCCCGCGCACGTGCGTGTAGATGACGAAATACCCCTTGTGACCGGTGACGACCTTCATCCGGCTGGGCTCGCCGACGAAGCAGACGGCCGGCTTCGGCCAGTCGGCCCCGAGTTTTGCGGCGATGGCGCGCGCGCCATCCATCCGCACTTCCTCATCGGCGGAG
Source organism: Pseudomonadota bacterium (assembly GCA_020161695.1). Taxonomy (GTDB): domain Bacteria; phylum Pseudomonadota; class Alphaproteobacteria; order Rhizobiales; family Phreatobacteraceae; genus Phreatobacter. The sequence continues at coordinate 62,079 of JAIUOO010000003.1, forward strand.
AGGCAGATGTGGATCGGGCGCTTGAGGCCGGCCTTCATCATCGCCGGCACGGCCGCGAGGACGCAGGCGTCGAATCCCTTCATGTCGCAGGCGCCGCGCCCGTAGAGCCGGTCGCCCTTCGGCGTCAGCTTGAACGGATCGTTCGTCCAGGGCTGGCCCTCCACCGGAACGACATCGAGATGGCCCGACAGCATCACGCCGCCATCGCCCTTCGGCCCGATGGTCGCGAAGATGTTGGCGTTCTGCCCGTCGGCCTGCGGCAGCACCTCGAAAGGCACGCCGTGCGAGGCGAGGTATTCGCCGATGAAGGCGATACAGTCGAGATTGTGCGTCTCCGACACGGTGGGGAAGGAGACGAGGCGCTCGAGCAGTTCGATGCTGGTCAGGTTCATGGGAGAGCTTGTCATTGCCCGAGGGAGCCCGAGGCGAGCCATGCGCGTCAAGAGCACGTGACCGCATGGCAGGTCGATTGACCGCGGCATCTACCTCCGGTTTGGTTGCCGCTTCGATTTCCGGAGGTTTCCATGCCCATCGTCAACCGCATCTCGGCCCTTCACGACGAGGTCACCGCCTGGCGGCGCGACATCCACGAATATCCCGAGCTGCAGTTCGACGTGCACCGCACGGCCGGCATCGTCGCCGAGAAGCTGAAGGAGTTCGGCTGCGACGAGATCGTCACGGGCATCGGCAAGACCGGCGTGGTCGGCATCATCAAGGGCCGGAATACCGGTTCGGGCAAGGTCATCGGCCTGCGCGCCGACATGGATGCGCTGCCGCTGACCGAGATCACCGGCGTTCCCCATGCCTCCAAGGTTCCCGGCAAGATGCACGCCTGCGGCCATGACGGCCACACCGCCATGCTGCTGGGCGCGGCCAAGTATCTCGCCGAGACGCGTAATTTCGACGGCTCCGTCGCGGTCATCTTCCAGCCGGCCGAAGAGGGCGGCGGCGGCGGCCGCGAGATGGTCAATGACGGCATGATGGACCGTTTCGGCATCCAGGAGGTCTATGGCATGCACAATGCGCCTGGCCTTCCCGTCGGCCAGTTCGCGCTCCGCCCCGGCCCGCTCATGGCTGCGGCCGACCGGATCGAGATCCTCGTCGAGGGCAAGGGCGGCCATGCCGCAAAGCCCCATCTCGCCGTCGATACGATCCTGATCGCCTCGCAGATCATCGTGAACGCCCAGTCCATCGTCTCGCGCAACGTCGATCCGCTGCAAAACGCAGTGGTGTCGATCTGCGCCTTCAATGCCGGCTTCACCGACAACGTCATCCCGCAGACGGCGCGGCTGCAGGGCACTGTGCGCACGCTGACCCCGGAAATGCGCGATTTCGTCGAGGCCCGCCTCCACGCCATCGTCGAGGGCACGGCGGCGGTGTTCGGCGGCACGGCCAAGCTCGTCTATCACCGCGACTATCCCGTCACGAAGAACCATTCCGACAACGCCATCTTCGCGGGCGACGCGGCAGCCGCCGTGGTCGGCGAGGACGCGATCAACCGCGACACCGTGCCGGTGATGGGCGGCGAGGACTTCTCGTTCATGCTGGAGGCCCGCCCCGGCGCCTTCATCTTCATCGGTCAGGGCGACGGCCCGAACGTCCACCACCCGGCCTATGACTTCAACGACGAGATCATCCCGATCGGCATGAGCTACTGGGCCAAGCTCGTCGAGAGCCGCCTGCCCGCCTGACCCCGACGCCGCGCCCTCCGTCAAATCCGGAGGGCGCTTCTTCCTCGCAGCCGCCTCGGGCCCCTCATGTCGATCAGCAACCGCATTGCCGACCTCGCCCACGAGGCGACCGAATGGCGCCGCGACTTCCACCAGCATCCCGAACTGCTGTTCGACCTGCCGCGCACCTCGGCCATCGTCGCCGAGAAGCTGCGCGCCTTCGGCTGCGACGAGGTGGTGACCGGCATCGGCCGCTCCGGCGTCGTGGCGCTGATCCACGGCAGCCAGGCGGGCACCGGCAAGGTCATCGGCCTGCGCTCGGACATGGACGCGCTGCCGCTGACCGAGATCACCGGCCTGGCCCACGCCTCCAGAGTTCCCGGCATGATGCATGCCTGCGGCCATGACGGACACATGGCCATGCTGCTCGGCGCCGCGAAATATCTCGCCGAGACCAGAAATTTCGCCGGCACGGCGGCGCTCGTCTTCCAGCCGGCGGAGGAAGGCGGCGGCGGCGCGCGCGAGATGATCGCCGACGGCATGATGGAGCGCTTCGGCATCCAGGAAATCTACGGCATGCACAACGGCATCGACCCCGCTGGCACCTTTTCCGTCAGGGGCGGGCCGACCAGCGCAGCCGCCGATCGCATCCACATCCTCGTCGAGGGCAAGGGCGGCCACGGAGCCATGCCGCATCTGGCGGCGGATACGATACTGGCGGCGGCGCAGATCGTCATCGCGATCCAGTCGGTCGTCTCCCGCAATGTCGATCCGCTGGAGGCCGCCGTCGTGTCGATCGGCTCGCTCAATGCCGGCCACGCCAACAATGTCATTCCGCACACCGCCGAGTTGCGCGGCACCGTCCGCACCTTGACGAAGGACGTGCAGGCGCTGGTCGAGGCCCGCCTGCGCGAGGTCGTCGAGAAGACCGCCGAGACCTTCGGCGCGAAGGCGACCTTCACCTACATCTACGGTTGCCCGATGGTGGTGAACCACGCCACAGAGGCCGAACACGCGGCGCTTGCCGCCGCCGCAATCGTCGGCGTCGACAATGTCCGCCGCGACAAGCCGCCGACCATGGGCGCCGAGGACTTCTCCTTCATGCTGGAGGCTCGCCCCGGCTGCATGGTCGGCATCGGCCAGGGCGGCGCGTTCGGCGTGCACCACCCCGCCTACGACTTCAACGACGAGATCATCCCCATCGGCATCAGCTACTGGGCGAAACTCGTCGAAATCCGTCTCGCCGCCTGATCACGCCCCGGAGCTCCCATGCCCATCGTCAACCGCATCTCGGCCCTCCACGAGGAAGTCACCGCCTGGCGGCGCGACATCCACGAATATCCCGAACTCCAGTTCGACGTGCACCGCACGGCCGGCATCGTCGCGGAGAAGCTGAAGGAGTTCGGCTGCGACGAGATCGTCACCGGCATCGGCCGCACCGGCGTGGTCGGCATCATCAAGGGCCGGGCCAACGGCTCCGGCAAGGTCATCGGCCTGCGCGCCGACATGGACGCGCTGCCGCTGACCGAGATCACCGGCCTGCCGCATGCGTCCAAGGTCCCCGGCAAGATGCACGCCTGCGGCCATGACGGCCACACCGCCATGCTGCTGGGCGCCGCCAAGTACCTCGCCGAGACGCGTAATTTCGATGGCACGGTCGCGGTCATCTTCCAGCCGGCCGAAGAGGGCGAGAAGGGCGGCGAGGCCATGGTCAAGGACGGCATGATGGAGCGCTTCGGCATCCAGGAGGTCTACGGCATGCACAATGCCCCCGGCCTGCCCGTCGGCCAGTTCGCCCTGCGCCCCGGCCCGCTGCTGGCGGCGGTCGACAATTTCCGCATCGAGGTCGAGGGCAAGGGCGGCCATGCTGCCAAGCCCCACCTCTCGGTCGACACAATCCTCGTCGCCTCCCACATCGTCGCGGCCGCGCAGTCCATCGTCGCGCGCAACATCGACCCCCTGAAATGCGCGGTCGTCTCGATCTGCGCCTTCAATGCCGGCTTCACCAACAACGTCATCCCGCAGACGGCGGAGCTGCGCGGCACCGTGCGCACCCACGATGCCAGCGTGCGCGATTTCGTCGAGCAGCGCCTCACGGAGCTCGCCGAGCGCACGGCCGCCGTGTTCGGCGCAACCGCGCGGGTGGTCTACGAGCGGGTCGTGCCAGTCACGGTCAATCACGAGATCCAGACGCCCTTCGCGGCAGATGCGGCCGCGGCGGTCGTCGGCGATGCGGCGGTCAACCGCGACACCACGCCGATCATGGGCGGCGAGGATTTCGCCTACATGCTCGAGGCCCGTCCCGGCGCCTTCATCTTCATCGGCCAGGGCGACACGGCCAACGTCCACCACCCGGCCTATGACTTCAACGACGAGATCATCCCGCTGGGCATGAGCTACTGGGCGAAGCTGGTGGAAAGCCGCATGCCGGCGTGACAAGCGGCTGGCTCCGGATCGTCCGGATCGCAAACTCTGAAGCGTCATGGCCGGGCTCGTCCCGGCCATCCACGACTTGAACGCAAGGTTGAAGGGAAGACGTGGATGCCCGGCACAAGGCCGGGCCTGACGAGAAAGCACGTCCATCCTTGGACCCACTCTCTCATTCGCATGAGTGCCGCTAGCATCCTGCCGAACGGAGCCCGATCCGAAGGGGCTCCGCAGGGAGGATGCCATGCCCAAGGTAGTCTACGAGAAGGATGGCCGGATCGGCCGCATCACGCTGAACCGGCCCGAAGTGCTGAACGCCATCGACGACGAGGTTCCCGGCGAACTCGCCGACTGCGTGGCGCGCGCCAATGCCGACCCCTCCGTCCATGTCATCGTGCTCTCCGGCAAGGGCGATGCCTTCTGCGCGGGCTATGACCTCGCCTACTACGCCGAAGGCAACGGCAACGGCCAGGCGACGCAGGACATGCCCTGGGACCCCATGAAGGACTACGCCTTCATGATGCGGAATACCGAGGCGTTCATGTCGCTCTGGCGGTCCTACCGCCCGGTCATCTGCAAGGTGCACGGCTTCGCGGTGGCCGGCGGATCGGACATCGCCATGTGCTCCGACATCATCGTCATGGCCGAGGATGCCCGGATCGGCTACATGCCCGTGCGCGTCTGGGGCTGCCCGACCACCGCCATGTGGGTGTACCGGCTCGGGCCGGAACGGGCGAAGCGCATGCTGTTCACCGGCGACAAGATCGACGGCCGCGAGGCCGAGAAGCTCGGACTGGTGTTGAAGGCGGTGCCCGCCGCCGATCTCGACGCCGAGGTGGAAGCTCTCGCCGAACGGATGGCGACGGTGCCGGTCAACCAGTTGATGATGCAGAAGCTGGTCGTCAATCAGGCGATCGAGGCCATGGGCCTCAAGCAGACGCAGATGTTCGCCACCATTTTCGACGGCATCACCCGCCACTCGCCGGAAGGCATCAACTTCAAGACGCGGGCCGAGCAGGTCGGCTGGAAACAGGCCGTGCGCGAACGCGACGCCGGCACTTTCGACTGGACGCTGAACCGGCCGATCAATCCGGGCGGCTAGCGCGCTCATCATGAGCCTGCCGCATCGCACCGATCCCGCCGTCCCTCTCGCCACATCCGCCGCGCCGCGCTAGCTTCCCGCCTTTCGCATCGCCCTTCCGGAGAGTTCCATGCCCATCATCAACCGCGTCGCCGACCTTCACGACGAAATCACCGGCTGGCGGCGCGACTTCCACGAGAACCCGGAACTGCTCTACGACGTGCATCGCACGGCCGGGATCGTGGAGAAGAAGCTGAACGAATTCGGCTGCGACGAAGTGGTGCCCGGCATCGGCCAGACCGGCGTCGTCGCCGTCATCAAGGGTCGCAAGAACGGCTCGGGCAAGGTCATCGGCCTGCGCGCCGACATGGACGCGCTCCCCATCGAGGAGGCGACCGGTGCTGCCTACACCTCGAAGATTCCCGGCAAGATGCACGCCTGCGGCCATGACGGCCACACCGCCATGCTGCTCGGCGCCGCCAAATATCTCGCCGAGACCCGCAATTTCGACGGCACCGCCATCATCATCTTCCAGCCGGCCGAGGAAGGTGGTGGCGGCGGCGACGCCATGGTCAAGGACGGCCTGATGGAGCGCTGGGGCATCCAGGAGGTCTATGGCATGCACAACATGCCGGGCATTCCGGTCGGCCATTTCGCGGTGCGCAAGGGCCCGTCCATGGCCGCCGCCGACCGCTTCATCATCGACATCGAGGGCAAGGGCGGCCACGGCGCCATGCCGCATCTCTGCATCGACCCGGTGCAGGCCGGCTTCACCATCGGCCTTGCCATGCAGACCATCGTCGCGCGCAACGTCGACCCGATCGAAAGCGCGGTCATCTCCATCACCTCGGTCAAGGCGGGCGAAGCCTTCAACGTCATTCCGCAGACGCTGCGCATGCTCGGCACGGTGCGCACCTTCAAGCCGGAGGTGCAGGATCTCGTCGAGGCCCGCATGAAGGAACTCGCCGAGAACGTCGCCAAGGGCATGGGCTGCACGGCCAAGGTCGACTACCAGCGCGGCTACCCCGTGACGTTCAACCATGCCGACCAGACCGATTTCGCGGTCAAGGTCGCCAAGGCCGTGGTGGGCGACGACAAGGTCAATGCGGAGACCCCGCCGCTGATGGGCGCGGAGGACTTCTCCTACATGCTCAACCAGCGTCCCGGCTGCTACATCTTCGTCGGCAACGGCGACACGGCGGCCTGCCACCACCCTGCCTACGATTTCGACGACAGCGCCATTCCGGCCGGCACCAGCTACTGGGCCAAGCTCGTCGAAACCGCCATGCCGGCCTGACGTGGCTGACATGGCCGACAACCGCATCGCCCTCGGCATTATCGGTGCGGGCATCATGGGCGAGCGCCTTCTCGGCGCCGCCCTTTCGCAGGCGGCGGACGCGATTCGCGTCGCCGGCATCTGGGATCCCTCCCCGGATGCCATGGCGCGCATCGCCGCCGCCTTCCCCGATGTGCCTCGGCTCAACGACGCCGCTGCGGTGGTCGCGGCCTGCGATTGCCTCTACGTGGCATCGCCTCCCGCCTCGCATCTCGGCTATGCGCGGATGGCTTTGAGCGCCGGCAAAACAGTCTTCTGCGAGAAGCCTCTGGCTGTCGATGTCGCCGATGCTCGCGCCTTCGTGGCGCAAGCCGGCGGCCGGGGGGCAGTCAACTTCCCCTTCGCATCGTCCCCGGCGGTCTCGGCCCTGCAGCGCTGGATCGCCGAGGGCGCCATCGGCACGCCGCGGCGCATCGCCATCGAGGTCGCCTTCGCAACATGGCCGCGCTCATGGCAGGCGGATGCGGCCGCCTGGCTGGATGCGCGGGCGCAGGGCGGCTTCACCCGCGAGGTGGTGTCGCACTTCCTGTTTCTGTCGCGCCGCCTGGGCGGTCCGCTGACCGGCCTGAAGGCGAGTGCCGACTTCCCCGAGGCCGGCCGTTCGGAGCGCCGCATCGCGGCGACGCTGACAGCTGGCAGCCTGCCGGTGACGCTGTCCGGCAGCGTCGGCACGACGGCGAAGGACGATCACAATATCTGGATGATCGAGGGCGATGCCGGCGCTGTCAGGCTCTGCGACTGGTCGATGGCGGAGAAGCGCGCGCCGGACGGCACCTGGCATCGCGACCCCGATGCGCTGCCGAACGAGAAGGCTCGTCCGCTCGTGCTGAAGCGCCAGCTCGAAGGCGTCGCCCGGATGACGCGTGGCGAGACCTTCCACCTCGCGACCCTCGCGGAGGCGCTGGATGTGCAGCAGACGGTCGAGGCTATCCTGATGTCCGCCACCTCGACCTGACGCACGTTTAGCCCTTCGCATCCTCCAGGATCATCCGCGCGCCCTGCTCGGCGATCATCAGCGTCGGCGTATTGGTGTTGCCGGAGGTGATGGTCGGCATGATCGAGGCATCGGCGATGCGGAGGCCCTCAAGGCCGATGAACTTCAGCCGCTCGTCCACCACAGCCATGGGATCGGAGGCGAGGCCCATCTTGGCCGTCCCGACGGGATGGAAGATGGTCGTGCCGATATCGCCGGCCGCGCGCGCGAGGCTCGCCTCGTCATCGCCGATGACCGGACCCGGCAGATATTCCTCGGGACGATAGGGCGCGAGCGCGGGCTGGCTCATCAGGCGGCGGGTGACGCGCAGCGAGTCCGCCGCGACCTGTCGATCCTCCTCGGTCGAGAGATAATTCGGTGCGATGACCGGCGCGTCCGTCGCCTCGGCGGAGCGGATATGGATCGAGCCCCGTGATGTCGGCCTGAGATTGCAGGGCGCTACCGTCACGGCCGGGAAGCGGTGCAGCGGGTCGCCGAACTTGTCGAGCGACAGCGGCTGCACGTGGAACTGGATGTTGGCGCGCTCCTGGCGCGGGTCGGAGCGCGTGAAGATGCCGAGCTGGCTCGGCGCCATGGTCAAGGGCCCGGTGCGGCGGAGGGCATATTCGAGACCCATCAGGCCGCGCCGGAAGAGGTTGTGATAGGTCTCGTTCAGCGTCCGGATGCCGGATACCTTGTAGATCGCGCGGATCTGCAGGTGGTCCTGCAGGTTGGCGCCGACCCCGGGCTTCTCCTTCACGACCTCGATGCCGTGGCGCGACAGCACGGCGCCATCGCCGATGCCTGAGCGCTCCAGGATCGCGACCGACCCGACCGAACCCGAGGTCAGCACCACCTCGCGCCGGGCGCGGACGATGACGCTCTCGCCGCCCTGCCGGTACTGGACGCCGGTGACACGGCCGTTCTCGACGATCAGCTTCTCGATCAGGACGCCGGAATTGAGCTCCAGATTGTTGCGCGCGTCGATGACAGGCTTCAGGAAGCCGCGCGCCGAGGACCAGCGCAGGCCCTTCTTCTGGTTGACGTGGAAGGCCGATACGCCCTCGTTGTCGCCGGTATTGAAGTCGTCGAGCGCCGGCACGCCCATCTGGATCGCCGCCTCGCGCACCTTGTCGAGCAGGTCCCAGCGCACGCGGGGAGCCTCCACCCGCCATTCGCCGCCGGCGCCGTGATGCTCGCTCTGGCCGAGGAAATGGTCCTCCAGCTTGGCGAAGACTCGCTTCACGTCGTCCCAGCCCCAGCCCGTCATGCCGAGCTGGCGCCAGTGGTCATAGTCGGCCGCCTGTCCGCGCATGGCGATCATGGCATTGATGGCGGAGGAACCGCCGATCACCTTGCCGCGCGGATAGATCAGCGCGCGGCCGTTGAGGCCCGGTTCCGGTTCGGTCCTGAACATCCAGTCCGAACGGGGATTGTTGATTGCGAACAGGTAGCCGACGGGGATGTGGAACCAGATCCAGTCGTCCTTGGTGCCGGCTTCAAGGAGCAGCACGCGGTTGCGGCGATCGGCGGACAAGCGGTTCGCCATCAGGCAGCCGGCCGTGCCGGCGCCGCAGACGATATAGTCCCACTCCGCCTCGATGACGCGCGCCATGGTTCCTCCGAGAATGCGCGGGCTCTGATCGCGGCCCTTCACCCGATCCATCGCGCGGGGCGGGCAGAAGGTCAATTGGACGGAGGGCGAGGGCAGCGTTCGGCATGGGCGGAATCTGCAACCCGCCCTTTCGCTGATGCCCCATTCCCCGCCGTCGCGGCCCGCGCTAGCCTCGCCTCAAATCGTTTGAAAACACGAGAGGACACGCCATGCATATCCTGATCATCGGCGCCGCCGGCATGGTCGGCCGCAAGCTGACCGAAAAGCTGGTGAAGGACGGCAATCTCGGCGGCAAGCCGGTCACCGAACTGTCGCTGGTCGATGTCGTCGCACCCGAGAAGCCTGCCGGCTTCGCCGGCAAGGTGACGAGCTGGGCGGTGGACATCTCGCAGCCCAACACAGCGGGTCCGATGGTCGCCGGCCGGCCGGAGGTGATCTTCCACCTCGCCGCCATCGTCTCCGGCGAAGCCGAGGTCGATTTCGACAAGGGCTACCGCATCAATCTCGACGGCACGCGCCAGATCTACGAGGCGATCCGGCAGGAGGGCGTCAAGGCGACCTATCACCCGCGCGTGGTCTTCACCTCGTCCATCGCGGTCTATGGCGCGCCGTTCCATGAATTCATCGAGGACGAGTTCTTCCATACGCCGCTGACCAGCTACGGCACGCAGAAGTCCATCGGCGAACTGCTGCTGACCGACTATTCGCGCAAGGGCTTCTTCGATGGCGTCGGCATCCGCCTGCCGACCATCTGCGTGCGTCCCGGCAAGCCGAACAAGGCGGCCTCCGGCTTCTTCTCCAACATCATCCGCGAGCCGTTGGTGGGCATGGAGGCGATCCTGCCCGTCGGCGACAATGTCGTGCACACCCATGCGAGCCCGCGCTCGGCGGTCGGTTTCCTCATCCACGCGGCGACCATGGACACCGCCCAGCTCGGCTGGCGGCGCAACCTCTCCATGCCGGGCGTCGCGGCGACCGTCGGCGAACAGCTCGAGGCGCTCAGGAAGATCGGCGGCGAGAAGGCGCTGAAGCTGGTGCGCCGCGAGCCGGACGAGCTGATCATCCGCATCGTCTCGGGCTGGTCGGAGCGGTTCAACGCCAAACGCGCGACGGAGCTCGGCTTCAGGGCGGAGACGAATTTCGAGGATATCGTCCGCGCCCATATCGAGGACGAGCTGGGCGGCAAGGTGGCGTGATGAAAGTCTGCCCGCGCTCAACGGCACGGGCGACCACCGTCACGCCGGGGTGTTCGGCAGCGAGACGTTGAAGCACGACACGGTGACCGAACGCAGCGTGCCGTCGACCTTGTATTTCCCGACGCGGCGGCGTTCCTCGGCTTCGCAGGCCTGCACGGTCGGCATCGGATCGACCGTATGGACATATTGCCCGTCGTTGAAGAACAGGAACATGACGATGAAGACCTTGCCCGACACCATCGCGCGCTTCCCCAGAAGCGCCTGAAATCGGCTCATTCGCGCATGCTGCCGGGGGCAAGGTAAACGAAATCTTGCGCCGCAGGCCCGTTCCGGGGCGGATATTGCGGCAGCGACACTCTCAAGGGCAGGCCGGTATCGCGATGCAGTTCCCGACCGAATTGATCTCCGGCCGGCTGGTGAAGCGCTACAAGCGCTTCCTCGCGGACGTGCTGCTCGACACCGGCGAGACGGTCACCGTCCACTGCGCCAATCCCGGCTCGATGCTCGGCCTCAATGCCCCCGGCAACCGGGTCTGGCTGTCGCGTTCCGCCAATGCCGCGCGCAAGCTGCCGCTCTCCTGGGAGCTGGCGGAGATCGATTTCGGCCGCGGGCCGGAAATGGTCGGCATCAATACCGGCCATCCCAACGGGCTGGTCGAGGAAGCGATCCGCGTCGGCACGATCGCTGAACTCGCGGGCTATGATGGCCTGCGCCGCGAGGTGGCCTACGGCAAGGCGAGCCGCGTCGATATGGTGCTGACGCAAACAGCATTTTCGAGCGAAGTGGGTACCGGTTCGCGTGAAGTGAAGCGCGCGAGCAGCGTGCAAAATGTGTCTGGAAAAGAAGCGGGCCGCGCGCCCTGCTATGTCGAGGTCAAGAACGTCCACCTGATGCGCCAGCCCGGCCTCGCCGAGTTTCCGGACTCGGTGACGGCGCGCGGGGCAAAGCACCTCGATGAACTCGGCGATATGGTCGAAGCCGGCAACCGCGCCGTGATGGTGTTCCTGATCCAGTATGGCGGGGCCGACCGTTTCGCGCTCGCCCGCGACATCGATCCGGCCTATGGACGGGCCTTCGACCGCGCCCGCGCGCGCGGGGTGGAGATGCTGGCCTATCGCTGCCAGCTCAACGCCCGGGAGATCGTGGTCGAGCGCGCCGTGACAATCGCAGAGTGAGGACGAAACCGATGACCGTGAAACCCGGCTGGCAGGGCCGCTTCTTCGAGGATTTCGAGATCGGCGACGTCTACAAGCACCCGTTGGGCCGCACGGTCACGCAGGCCGACAATATCTGGTTCACGCTGCTGACCCAGAACACCGCCCATCCGCATTTCGACGCGAACTACGCGGCCCAGACCGGCTTCGGCAAGCCGCTGGTCAATTCCTGCTTCACCATCGCGCTGGTCACGGGACAGTCGGTCACCGACATCAGCCAGAACGTCTTCGCCAATCTCGGCTGGGACGAGGTGCGCCTGCCGAGCCCGGTCTATGAGGGCGACACGATCTATTCCGAGACGGAAGTGCTGGAGAAGCGCGATTCCGGCTCGCGGCCGGAGGTCGGCATCCTCACGGTGAAGACCAAGGGCTACACGCAGAACGGCGACGTGGTGATCACCTTCAAGCGCACCGTCATGGTCTATCGCCGCGGCCAGGGGCCGGGCGGCAGGCACCGGCCCGAGCCGAAGGGCTGATCTCAGCCCTTCTTCAGGAACTCGGTTCGCAGAACCAGTCCCTTGACCTTGTCGACATTGCATTCGACCTCGGCCGGATCGTCGGTGAGGCGGATGCCCTTGACCCGCGTGCCGCGCTTCAGCGTCACCGAGGTGCCCTTGACCTTGAGGTCCTTGATCAGGGTGACGCTGTCGCCGTCCTTCAGGATGGCGCCGTTGGAATCCTTCACGTCCATGGATCAGTCCTTCGGTGGTGGGGGCGGGTAGGCATGGCGTCCGCCGCGGAAATCGGTGACCTCGCCTTCGCCGACATAGTCCGGCCCGACCGGCACCTTGCCCTCGCCGCCGGGTATGTCGAGCACATAGGTCGGCTGCGCGAGGCCCGAGAGCCGGCCGCGCAGCTGTTCCATGATCGCGCGCCCCTCGGCAATGGTCAGGCGGAAATGGCTGGTGCCGGGAGCCATGTCGGGATGGTGGAGGTAGTAGGGCTTCACCCGGTTGGCGAGGAAGGCGCGCATCAGGTCCGCGAGCGTGTCGGCATTGGCGTTGACGCCCCTCAGCAGCACCGACTGGCTGATCAGCGCGATACCGGCATCGGCGAGCCGGGCGAGCGCCACTTCGGCCTCGGCCGTGAACTCGCGGGCATGGTTGGCGTGAACCGCGACATAGACGGCCTTTCCCGGCGCGCGGATGGCGCGGACGAAATCGGGCGTGACCCGTTCGGGAGCGACCACCGGCACGCGGGTATGCCAGCGGATCACCCTGACGTGGGGGATCGCAGCCAGCGCCTTCGTCACCGCCCGCGCGCGCCGCGCCGACAGGACGAAGGGGTCGCCACCGGTCAGGATCACCTCGAAGATCGCCGGCCGCGCCGCGATATAGGCGATGGCGGCTGCAAGTTCCGCGTCGTCGAGCCCGCCCCTGCCCTGCGGGCCGACCATCTCGCGACGGAAGCAGAACCGGCAATAGACCGGGCAGACATGGACGATCTTCAGCAGAACCCGGTCGGGGTAGCGGTGGACGATGCCCGCTACGGGCGAATGGGCGTCGTCGCCGATCGGGTCGGCGCGCTCCTCGGGGCGGCTGTCGAGTTCGCGGATGTCGGGCACGAACTGGGCGGCGATGGGATCGCCGGATGTAGCTGCAATCAGGCTTGCGACGGGAGCCGTCACGGCAATGGCGTAGCGCCGGCCGACCGTCGCGGTTTCGGACGCCTTTTCGGGCGCGACGAGGCCCGCCGCGACGAGGTCGGCGGCGCTGCGCAGGGTCGCGGGTCGGGACGCTCCGGGCTTCATTGCAGCGCGTCTTGGCCGCGGCTGCGGAATAAGGCAAGCTGAAACGGTCCTCGCCGTTCACCCTCGCCCGAAAGAATGGGGGCTGAAACCGCCGCATGCCGGCCACCGGACTTGCCGGCAAAGCGCCTTTGGATTAGGGGGATCGCCTCTGCCGTGGCCCCGTCCCGGCGCCAGCGCATCTCACCATACGGTGCTGCCGAGCCAGTGCCGCGACGAGACCCTAAGGGGAGGAATTCCTTGGCCGAGACCGGTATCTGGAACAAGGCGCATGGGGCAGAGGCCTTCGGCTTCTCCAGCCTGAAGGCAGTCCACTGGAACTATCTGGAGCCGCAGCTCGTCGAAGAGGCGATTGCCCGCGGCGAGGCGAAGCTCTCCGCCGGCGGCCCGCTGGTCGCCGAGACCGGCCAGCACACCGGCCGTTCGCCGAAGGACAAGTTCGTCGTCCGCGACGACACCACCCGCGACACCGTCTGGTGGGACAATAACGGCGCGATCGAGCCGGCCGCCTTCGACCAGCTGATGGCCGACATGCTGGCGCACGCCAAGGGCCGCGAGCTCTTCGTGCAGGATCTGCATGGCGGCGCCGACCCGGCGACCCGCATCAAGACGCGCGTGTTCACCGAATATGCCTGGCACAACCTGTTCATCCGCAACCTGCTGATCCGCCCGGCCCGCGAGGAGCTCGCCTCCTTCGTGCCGGACATGACCATCGTCGACCTGCCGTCCTTCAAGGCCGACCCGAAGAAATACGGCGTCCGCACCGAGACGGTCATCGCCTGCGACTTCACCCGCAAGATCGTGCTGATCGGCGGCACCTCCTATGCCGGCGAGATGAAGAAGAGCGTGTTCACCATGCTCAACTTCCTGCTGCCGCCGCAGAAGGTCATGCCGATGCACTGCTCGGCCAATGTCGGCCCGGCCGGCGACGTGGCGGTGTTCTTCGGCCTGTCGGGCACCGGCAAGACGACGCTTTCCGCCGATGCCACCCGCACGCTGATCGGCGACGACGAGCACGGCTGGGGCAAGGACGGCGTCTTCAACTTCGAGGGCGGCTGCTACGCCAAGGCGATCAAGCTCTCCCGCGAAGCGGAGCCCGAGATCTATGCGACCTCCGAGCGCTTCGGCTCGGTCATGGAAAACGTGGTGATCGATCCGATCAGCCGCGTACCGGACTTCGACGACGGCTCGAAGACCGAGAACACCCGCATCGCCTATCCCCTGCACTTCATCGCCAACGCCTCGGAGACCGGCCGCGCCGGCCATCCGAAGAACATCGTGATGCTGACGGCCGATGCCTATGGCGTCATGCCGCCGATCGCCAAGCTGACCCCGGCCGAGGCGATGTATCACTTCCTGTCCGGCTTCACGGCGAAGGTCGCCGGCACCGAGAAGGGCGTCACCGAACCGCAGCCGACCTTCTCGACCTGCTTCGGCGCACCGTTCATGCCGCGCCACCCCTCCGAATACGGCAACCTGCTGCGCGAACTCATCGCCCGCCACCATGTCGACTGCTGGCTGGTGAACACCGGCTGGACCGGCGGCAAGTACGGCGTCGGCCGGCGCATGCCGATCTCGATCACGCGCCTGCTGCTGCGCTCCGCCCTCGATGGCTCGCTCAACCGCGCCGACTTCCGCCGCGATCCCTATTTCGGCTTCGCGGTGCCGACCTCGGTGCCGGGCGTGCCGCCGCACATGCTCTATCCCATCAAGACCTGGCGCGACAAAGCCGAGTTCGACACGACCGCGCGCAAGCTCGTCGCCATGTTCCAGGACAATTTCGCGAAGTTCGAGCCCTATGTGGACGCCGACGTGAAAGCGGCCGCGCCGACGGTTCAGCTCGCGGCGGAGTGAGCGGTTCCATCGCTGGAATGACGAAACGCCCGGCCTCGTGCCGGGCGTTTTCGTTATGGCGATCGAATGAACCTGGACACCCGTCATGCCCGGCACAAGCCCGGCCATGACGCGAGATCAAGCCGACCCGCTGACCGCGACCGTCGTCGTTAGCCGCGCGGCGGTGCAGCGGCCGGCGGCGTCGCCGCACCTGACCGCTGAGGCGCAGCCATGCGGCGCTCGTTCTGGCGGATCTGCGACCAGGAATTCTGCTGGCTGATCATCGAGCGCAGATAGGCGACGTTCTGCTCGGCCTCGGCCGGCGGCAGGTCGCGGCGGGCGAGTTCCTCGGCTTCCTGGAAGCGGCCCTGGAGGCCGATGACCAAAGCGAGGTTCTGGCGCACGCGCTGGTCGGCCTGCGGATGGGTCGCCGCCTGCCGCAGCACCTGCTCGGCCTGCGGCAACTGCCGCGACAGCGCATAGGACAGGCCGAGATTGGCTAGGATCGACGGCTGTCCCGGCGAGATCTTCAGCGCCTCGTTGTAGAGCCGCTGCGCATCCTGCGGCTGGCCCATCTGGTCGTAGATGGACGCCTGCACGTTGATGATGCGCCAGTCCGGCTGGTCCGGCCGATGGGCGCGGCCGAGGACCTCCAGCGCCTGGTCGTGGCGGCCGACATCGGCAAGCGCCCGGCCATATTCGCCGAGCAGCACCATTTCCCGCGGATTCTGGATGGCGACCCGCTCCAGAACGGCGACCGCCTGCGTCGATTGCCCGGTGGCCCTGAGCGCCCGACCGTATCGCACGGCATTGCCGACATCGCCGGGGCTGGAGCGGTAGCGGGCGCCGAGCCCGTCCAGCTCCGCCCGCGCCTGCTGTTCCGTGTAGCGCGGCTGGGACACCGAGCCGGTGACATCGCCGCCCCCGCTGCGGGCGTTCATCGTGCAACCGCCGGCAACCAGCGCCGAGACGGCGACGACAGCCAGAGACAGGAGAGCAGGACGCGGCATGGCAAACTCCGAACGGACGGTCCAAGTCCTTTCGGTCATAATCCGTTAACGTTAACGAGCCGCTAAGATCGGGTTCCTGGCGCGGCCTGTCCCCTCACCGCCGGCGCCGTGGCGCGGCCGGCGGCGCCACCCAGCGCAGCACCTGATCGGCGGCGCGCTCGCCCGAGGCCCAGGCCCCGCCGACCGTGCCCCACAGCCCCTCGTCGGTCGCCTCGCCCGCGAAGGCGAGGCGCTGGCCGACCGGCTCGGCAAGGCGCAGCCGCTGCGGCGTCGCGCCGGGGCCCGCCACCGACCAGGCGCCGCGAATGAACGGATCAGTCGTCCACGACGTGACGTGGACATCGCCCATC
This sequence comes from Pseudomonadota bacterium, assembly GCA_020161695.1. Lineage (GTDB taxonomy): Bacteria > Pseudomonadota > Alphaproteobacteria > Rhizobiales > Phreatobacteraceae > Phreatobacter. The sequence continues at coordinate 78,531 of JAIUOO010000003.1, forward strand.
GCCCGGCGCGCATGCGGACCGAACTCGTTGCCGATGAACTCGGCGGCAAAGGCCTTCATCGCGGCCGGCCCGGCGGCGGCGAGGTCGCGCGCGAAGCGCCCGCCTATATCAAGATACCACCAGTCCGAGCCGCCGATGCGCGCCAGCGCCTTGGCCGTGGCAGCGGTGTCGGCCTTCACGACGAAGGCCTGATCGGGCTTGGCGTCCATCGGATTGTCCGGCAGGTGGACGATCAGATGCTCGTAGGCGCCGCAGCTCAGCGCCTGGATCGCATCGAGCTGGCGTTTCGGAATGGCCGGGGCGAAACGGATCGCGCCCGATGCGAGCACGGCCGTGGAGGCGGTCACCACGGCCGCCCGGCCGCGGATCGTACCGGCGGGGGTCTCGACGTTCACGCCGCGGCCCGACCAGTCGATCCGCGTCACCGCCGTCGCCAGGCGGACCGGCAGGCCCTCCGCCAGTTTCGCGAGGATCGCGCCATAGCCCTGCCGGCAGAACATATCCTGCGTCTCGAGGGCGTTGTAATAGTCGACGCAGGAGATTTCGCCCATCTCCTTGCCGGAATCCCACGGTCCCTTCAGGAAATCGATCGTCGGCCGCCAGTCGCGCAGGTCGCCCGGCACGACCTCCGACAGCGCAACCTCGCGCCCCGCCTCCCCTGCCTCCAGGATCGCCCGCTGCGTGCGGGTCAATGCCGAGGCGAAGGCCTCCCACTCGCCCTCGCGCGGATTGCGACCCTTGATCACGAGGCGCTGGCGCGCGGCGTCGTCATAGAGGCCGAACCCGGCCGCGCGGGCCAGCGGAACGAGCGGATTGTCGGCAGGCGCATGAATCCAGTGCGCTCCGAGGTCCATCGGCACGCCGAACGTCACCGTATCGGTCAGGCAGCGGCCGCCGACGCGGTCCCTGGCTTCCAGAATGGCGACCGACCGGCCGGCGGCGGCGATCCTGCGCCCCGCCGCGATACCGGCGGCACCCGCGCCGATCACCACGACATCGGCCTCCGATGGCATGCCACCGGCAGGCTGCGCGCGTCCCTCGCCAGCGCCGGCGGCGAGCATGGATGCGGCAAGGAGGCTCCGCCGGCTCATCAAGGTTCCGTTCATCGTCCTCGGCGATTCCCGACCATGATCGAGGCCTATCACACCCGTATGGTGTCGTCTCGCGGCTCCGGGCACGCAAACGTGAACCCCTTGTCAACCTGATACGACAGACACTCGGACTTCGGAAAAGGGGTCCCTTGGGGAGGGACATCATGGGAGATCGCGTGCTCGAGGCGCTCGGACGACGCCTCGCAGGATTCCTGGACAAACGCTCGCCCGGCTACGAGCCGACCACGCCGAGCGACCCGAACGCCTTGCGCTCGGCCCTTCGGCTCGGCGACATCCTGCTGGTCGAGGGCGACACCCGCATATCCGCCGTCATCAAATACCTCACGCAATCGACCTGGTCGCATGCGGCCATGTATGTCGGCCCCATCGAGGGCGCCTGCGAGCCTGACGGCGAGCCGCACGTTCTGGTCGAGGCCTATCTCGGCGAAGGCGTGATCACCGCGCCGCTGTCGAAATATCGCGATTTCCACACGCGCATCTGCCGGCCCGTGGGGCTGACCCCGGACGACCAGACGACGGTCTGCCGCTTCATGATCGAGCGCGTCGGGCTCGACTACGACCTGAAGAACATCCTCGACATGATGCGCTTCCTGATCCCGGTGCCGATTCCGGTGCGGTGGCGGCGGCGGATAATTGCATTCGGCTCGGGGGACCCCACCCGCGCCATCTGCTCGACGCTCATCGCACAGGCCTTTGAATCGGTGCGCTACCCGATCCTGCCGAAGATCGAGAAGGTCGCGCAGGACGGCGAGGCGCGGGTCCGCGGCCGGGCGGCGCGCGCGGAAATCCTGCACATTCGCCACCATTCGCTCTACGCGCCGCGCGACTTCGACATCTCGCCTTATTTTGCCGTCGTGAAGCCGACCATCCTGCGCGGCTTCAACTACAAGAAGCTGCGGTGGAGCGACGCGCTGCCCGACGGCGACCTGTCGGCCGGCCATACCGAAGCGCCGGAACTGTCCTCGGTCGCCTGACGCTCAGAGACCGTTTGCCGCCCTTTCCGTCATGGCCGGGCTTGTCCCGGCCATCCACGACTTGAAGGGGTGTTTCCCTCGAAAATTCGTGGATGCCCGGCACAAGGCCGGGCATGACGTAGTGGATGTGGGGCTTCTCAAACAATGTCCTAGAGCAGCCCGTGCTTCTTGAACGCCTCGGCAAGGCTCATGCCGGCTTCGAGGTCGGCGCGCATGTGACGCTCGCCGGTGATCTTGCCGAGAGCCGTCCCGAGCACCGGCAAAGCATGGTCGCGCGGGATCACCACCACCCCGTCAACGTCGCCGACGATGATGTCGCCGGGCGCGATCCGCGTCTCCCCGATGCGGATGACCGTGTCCTTCTCCGTCATCATGCCGCGATATTGCGTATCGGCCGGCGACAGCGCCCCGGTGAAGACCGGAAAGCCCATGGCGCGGATGGCTACCACGTCGCGGGCAGCGCCATCGGTGAGGAAGCCTGCGGCATTGAGGTGGCGCGCGCGGGTCGAGAGCAGTTCGCCCCACGGGCCGATGGCCGGATTGCCGCCGGTGGCCATCACGCAGACCTCGCCGGCCTTCAGGTCGTCCACCAGCGCGATCTCGATGTCGTAGATATTGTCGACCTTGCCGGAGACCGGCGTGTAGGAGCCGGTTCGCGCCGGCCCGAACAGAACGCTGCGATCATCCACGGGCCGGATCGACGGCGGCAGGATCTGCTTGTGGAAGCCGTGGGCGTCGAGCGCGTCGGATACCGGCGCGGCGGCGATCAGCGGGCGGGCGCGTTCGATGATCTCGGCGAAAGTCTCGGTCATGGCGGCCCCTGTCGCGCGGTTTCCTCGCCGCCGGCGCTCTTGCGGCGCCGGACGGATCGGAAGCGATACTAGGGCGCGACTCGGCTCCGGCCAGCCCCGTTCCCGGGGGGCCAGCCCTGACGCCGCAGGGGCGTCAGCCCGCCTTCTTGGCGAGGAAGTTCTGCACGCCTTCCGTGAAGGCCGGGCGGACGATGAGGCCGATCTGTGTCTCGCGCTCGGCATCGAGCTGGGCGGCGAGATCGTTGGTCTCGGCCTTGTCGAGCAGCCGCCTGATTTCGAAGAAGGCCTCGGGAGAACCGCGGCCGAGGCGCACCGCGAGCGCCCGCGCGGTCGGCAGGCACGCCTCGTCATCGACGCAGGACCAGACGAGGCCCCATTCGGCGGCCCGTTCGGCGGGGAGCTTGTCGCCGAGCAGGGCGAGGGCGCGGGAACGCGCCCGGCCAATGGCGCGCGGCAGGAACCAGGTGACGCCGAGATCGGGCACGAGGCCGAGCTGCGGCCCGAAGGTCAGCACGAAGGATGCCGAGCGGGCGGCCACCGCGATGTCGCAGGCGAGGGCGAGGCCGACGCCCGCGCCGGCCGCGACGCCGTTGATCGCGGCGATGGTGGGCTTGGGGAAATTGTCGATCGCGAGGATCAGCGGATTGTAGAGGTCGCGCATGGCTGCATTGACGCCCTCGGCCGTGGGGCTAAGGCCGCCCGCAAGATCGGCGCCGGCGCAGAAGCCGCGACCGTTGCCGGTGAGGATCAGCGCCTTGACCTCCGGGTCGACACGCGCGGCATCGACCGATTTCAGCGCCCCGCGCACGAGATCCTCGTTGAAGGCGTTGAGCCGCTCGGGGCGGTCCAGCGTCAGCGTCGCTATGCCCTCGTTGACGTCATAAGTCGTGGCCATGGGTCAGGTCCTCCCGGCGACGAGACCGGAGGCCAGCGCCGCATCGATATCGTTCTGGGTGAAGCCGGCACTGCGCAAGATATCGCCGGTCTCCGCGCCCGGCCCGGCGGAGCCCGGAGCGAGTTCGGTCGGCGTGTCGGAGAAGCGCGGCGCGGGCTTCGGCATCGGGCCGTGCTTGGTCGCGACGAAGGTGCCGCGCGCGACATTGTGCGGATGGGTCGTGGCCTCCACGGGGTCGAGGACCGGCGCGAAGCAGACGTCGGAATCGTCGAGCAGCGCGCACCATTCATCGCGCGTCTTGGTGCGGAAGGTCGCGTCGATGGCCGCGCGCAGGTCCGGCCACATGGTCTTGTCCCACTGCTTGACGAAGCGCCGATCGGTCAGGTTCAGGCCCTTCAGCAGCGCGGCGTAGAACTGCGGCTCCAGCGAGCCGATCGCGACATATTTGCCGTCGGCGGTGTCATAGACGCCGTAGAAGGGCGCCCCACCGTCGAGCATGTTGGCGGCGCGCTTCACCTTCCAGACGCCCTCGTTGACCATGCCGTAGATCATCGTGCCGAGCACGGCAGCGCCATCGACCATGGCGGCGTCGACCACCTGGCCCCTGCCCGACGACTTCGCGCTGTAGAGCGCGGCGACCATGCCCAGCGCCAGCATCATGCCGCCGCCGCCGAAATCGGCGGCAAGGTTGAGCGGCGGCACCGGCGGCCGGTCGGCCGGCCCGAGCGGCCAGAGCATGCCCGAGAGCGCGAGATAGTTGATGTCGTGGCCGGGCGCCGGCCCCATCGGCCCGTCCTGCCCCCAGCCGGTCATGCGGCCGTAAATGAGTTTGGGATTGGCTTTGAGGCACACGTCCGGCCCGAGCCCGAGCCGTTCCATGACGCCGGGCCGGAAGCCTTCGATCAGGCCGTCGGCCCTGGCGAGGATCTTCAGGATCAGGTCGGTGGAGCCGGGTTTCTTGAGATCGACGGCGATCGACCTGCGGCCGCGGCCGAGCACGTCGCCGGCAATGGAATTGGCCGGGCCCGCCCGGTCGATGCGGATGATTTCAGCGCCGAGATCGGCCAGCATCATGGCGCAGAAGGGCCCCGGGCCGAGGCCCTGGAACTCGACGATGGTCACGCCGGCGAGCGGTCCGCTTCTGGTCACCTGATATCCTCCCGGCCGCGGCAAAGCGGCCCATTTCCGTTGGGCCGGAACGCTAAAGACGAGCCTTTCCAAGTCAAGGCGAGCCCGGCCCTGCCTTCCGGGGGATGGCGGCGTGCCGCGCCGGCGACGGCATTTCTCCGTTGCATTTTGAGCCCGAGCGGCCATGTATGCCTCGACCAAAGACATAGGCGGGACCCCGCCGGGGCCTTCGTGCAGGGAGATAATCATGAGCGGCAACGGCAGCGCGAAATTCGGCGCAACCTTCGGCGGCAGCTACGGCGCGAGCTATGGCAGCCCTGCGCCGCAGGCAGCGCCCGCACCTGCCGCGGACGCCGCTGCCGTCGATTCCGGCGACCTGATCAAGGACACCACGACCCGCGACTTCGTGAAGGACGTGCTGGAGGAATCCAAGAAGCAGCCGGTTCTCGTCGATTTCTGGGCGCCGTGGTGCGGCCCCTGCAAGCAGCTCACCCCGGTGCTGGAGAAGGTGGTCCGCTCCTTCAAGGGCAAGGTGAAGCTCGTGAAGATGGACATCGAAAAGTACGATGATGTCGCTCGCCAGCTCGGCATCCAGTCGATCCCGGCCATCGTCGCCTTCGACAAGGGCCAGGGCATCGACGGCTTCATGGGCGCGCTGCCTGAAGCCCAGGTGACCGCCTTCATCGAGAAACTGGTGGGCGGCAAGGCCGGCGCCGACATGGCCGAGGCGGTCGCCGCCGCCGATGCCGCTTTCGCCGAGGGCGATGTCGCCGGCGCGGCGCAGATCTATGCGCAGGTGCTGGGCGCCGAGCCCGACAATGTCGCAGCGCTGGCCGGCCTTGCCCGCTGCGCGGTTGCGACCGGCGATCTGGAACAGGCCAAGGGCCTTCTCGGCGAGGTTCCCGCCAACAAGCAGAACGATCCGGCCGTCGCCGCCGCCCGCGCGGCGCTGGAGCTCGCAGAGAAAACCGCCGACCTCGGCCCGATCACGGAGCTCGAGGAGAAGGTCGCCGCCAACCCGGCCGACCACCGCGCCCGCTTCGACCTCGCCGTTGCGCTCAACGCCAAGGACAAGCGCGAAGAGGCGACCGACCACCTGCTGGAGATCTTCAAGCGCGATCGCACCTGGGACGACGACGGCGCGCGCCGGCAGCTCGTCCAGTTCTTCGAGGCCTGGGGCCCGATGGACGAGGCGACGCTGGCGGGGCGGCGCAAGCTGTCGTCGCTGCTGTTCCGGTAAGGGCGGATTGCCGGCGGCTGGCGAGGCAATCACGGTATAATATCTTATGACATGATTTTATTCCTTGACCAGCGTAACGCTGCCTGGTAGGAATCTCGGTAGTTTCGGAATTGCGTCCGGAGCTACCTCTTCCGCGTCAGTCCCAGCCGCTTCGCGGCGATCCGGTCGAGCCAGCGGGCCGGCAGGATCAGCGGCAGGATCCAGTTCATCAGCGGCGACGGCGTGATCGCATAGCGCACTTTCGGCTTGTCGACCGTCAGCGCCGTGTGAACGACATCCGCCACGGCCTGCGGCGGCAGCGCGTGCCTTGCGCGCGCCAGAACCTCCGTCTCGAAGCGCTCGATCAGCGGACCGTAGATGGTCGCCTGATAGAGCGAGCGGTCGACACCCGCCGCCGACTTCTCCCAGATCGGCGTCGCAACCGGGCCGGGGCCGACAATGACCACATCGACGCCGAAGGGGATGAGTTCGCGCCGGAGCGAATGGCTGATCGCCTCCAGTGCGTGCTTGGAGGCCGCATAACCGCCGACCACAGGCCATGACAGCCGGCCTGACACGGAGGACATCATGACGATGCGGCCGGGCTTGCCGGCAAAACCCTCGCGTGCGCCGAGAAGCGACCCGAAAGCCTGAACGGTCGCTACCTGCCCGAGCACATTGACCTTCCACTGCCGGTCCAGTTCCTCCAGTGGCTGGTGAAGGATCGGGCCGGGAATGGAAATGCCGGCATTGCAGACGAGGCCGTCGAGACCGGCGCCGTCCAGCGCCCCGGCCACGGTTGCGGCCGCCCGCGACAGGCTGTCGGCATCGGTCACGTCGGCGATGACGGGGGTGAAGTTCTCGCCCAGCTCGGCGCCGAGCCGGTCGGCATCGTCCATGCGCCTGACGGTGCCGAAGACGCGCCAGCCGCGGCGGCAGAGATCGGCGGCGATCGCCGCGCCGATGCCGGTCGAGACGCCGGTGACGACGACGCTGGGCACGGCCTACTCCGCCGCCTGCGACGCTGCCTTGGCGGGCGCGCCGACACCGTAGCGCCTGTCGATATAGTCGATGACCATGGCCTTGAAGTCGGCGGCCACCGTCGGACCGCGCAGGGTGGCGACCTTCTGGCCGTCGACGAAGACCGGCGCGGCGGGGTTCTCGCCGGTGCCGGGCAGCGAGATGCCGATATCCGCATGTTTCGACTCGCCCGGGCCGTTCACGATGCAGCCCATGACCGCGACGTTCAGCGCCTCGACGCCGGGATAGCGGGTCTTCCATTCCGGCATGGAGGCATGGATGAAGCCCTGGATGTCCTGCGCCAGTTCCTGGAACAGAGTCGAGGTGGTGCGCCCGCAGCCCGGGCAGGCCGCGACCAGCGGCACGAAGGTGCGGATGCCCATGGTCTGCAGGATTTCCTGCGCGACCTTCACCTCCAGCGTGCGGTCGCCGCCGGGCTCGGGCGTCAGCGAGACGCGGATCGTGTCGCCGATGCCGTCCTGCAGGAGGATGCCCAGCGCAGCGGACGAGGCGACGATGCCCTTGGAGCCCATGCCGGCCTCGGTCAGGCCGAGATGCAGCGCGTAGTCGGAGCGGGAGGCCAGCATGCGATAGACCGCGACGAGGTCCTGCACCGCCGAGACCTTGGCGGAGAGAATGATGCGCTCCTTCGGCAGGCCGATCTCCACCGCCTTGTCGGCGGACAGGAGGCAGGACTGCACCATGGCCTCGTGCATCACCGCGCGCGCATCGAGCGGCGCCGCGCCCTTCGCGTTCTCGTCCATCAGGTGGGTGAGCAGCTCCTGGTCGAGAGAACCCCAGTTGGCGCCGATGCGGACGGTCTTGCCGTGCTCGATCGCCTTCTCGACGATCATCGCGAACTGCCGGTCCTTCTTGTCCTTGAAGCCGACATTGCCGGGATTGATCCGGTATTTGTCGAGCGCCTCGGCACAGGCGGGATGGTCGGTCAAAAGCTTGTGGCCGATATAGTGGAAGTCGCCGACCAGCGGCACGCCGACGCCCAGCCGCATCAGTTTCTCGCGGATGTGGGGAACGGCCGCGGCGCTCTCGTCGCGGTCGACCGTGATGCGCACGAGTTCGGAACCGGCACGGGCAAGGGCAGCAACCTGACGGACGGTGGCCTCGATATCGGCCGTGTCGGTATTGGTCATCGACTGCACGACGACGGGCGCGCCGCCGCCGACCTGAACGGCCGCGGCTCCCCGGCCGACCATGACGCCGGCTGTCCGGTGGCGGGGCTTCACGCCAAAACCCTGGATCATCGCTTCTTGCTCCGCTGCGGCCCCGACATAAACCCTCGGCCGGCCCGATGCCAGAGCGCTGCCGGCCTGACCTGGCGGATATGCGCCTGAGGACATGGGCTTAACCGAATTTTGACCATGGTCTGATGTCCTCCCGGCGACAAGAATGGGGAACTCACCGTGCCTGCACTGTATCTCCGTGGAAAACTGATCGTCGGCTTTGCCGCCCTCATCGTCATCGCGGCCGCCAGCGCGGCCGTTTCCTTCTGGCGGGCCGCGGAAATTTCCCAGCGCGTTGACCAGGTTGCGACGCTGCGCTCGCCGACCGCGCTGCTCGGCATGCGGATCGCCGACGAACTGGCGCAGACCGGCATAGCGCTCCGCGACCAGATGATCGCCCCGGACGACGTCAATCTGTCGCGCTGGGAATATGCCTGGACCGGCCTGAAGAGCAGCCGCGACCGGATGGACACTCTCGCCGCCTCGTTCTCCACCGACGCGCAGCGAGCCAAATGGACCGAGGCACGCTCGGTCTTCGCCGAGCTGGAAGAAGCCCACAAGGCGCTGCTGGCGCTGATCGGCACGCCGGCGCAGTACCCGGCGCTCACCACCTACGAGAAGACGGTGACACCGCAGATCCAGCCGCTGGAGGCCGCGCTCACCGAACTGATCACCCGCGAGATCGGCAATCCGCTCGCCTCCGAACAGCTCCTGACGACGGCGGTCGCCCTGCAGTCGAGCATCCTCTCGGCGGTGCGCGACCTGCGCGGCTTCGTCCATCTCGGCGTCGACGCCGACAAGGTGCAGTTCGAGAAGTCCTGGGCCAAGGTCAACGAGCACCTGAAGGCGATCGGCGACATGGCCGGCAGCATGTCGGCGGAACAGACCCGCGCGCTGAACCGCGTGCGCGTCGGCGTCATCTCGATCCGCCGCGCCTCGGTCATCGTCATCACCGAACGCACCGGCCCGACCTGGAACGCCCCGATGAACCACCTGACCGAGCGCGTCGCGCCGGTCGCCGAGCGCATTCTCTCGGCGCTCCAGGGACCGATCTCGGCTGGCGGTGAACGCGCCGGCGGCCTCATCGACGGCCAGACGGAACAGCTCACCGCCGACACGGCGGCGGCAGCCAGCATGACCAACTCGCTCTCCACCATCCTGCTGATCGCCGCGGCCCTGTCGGCGCTGGCCGGCCTTGCCATCGCCATGGTGCTCGCCCGCATGATCGTCACGCCGATCTCGGGCATGACGGTCGCCATGCAGCGCCTCTCGGAGGGCCAGCTCGACACGGACATTCCCGGTCGCAACCGTTCGGACGAGGTTGGCGCCATGGCCGGCGCCATGGTCGTGTTCCGCGACCGGATGGTCGCCGCCGAGGAGGCCCGCGCCGCGCAGGATGCCGAGCGCGCCGCCGAGGCCGAGCGGCTGGCCCGCCGCAACGACGTGGCGGAGGCCTTCGTCGCCAGGATGAGCGGGCTCGCCGCCGAGTTCAGCACGTCGTCGGCACGCGTCGAGGAAGCCGCCCGCGACCTGTCGGCGACTGCCGAGGAAACCTCGCGCCAGGCCGGCGAAGTGGCGGGCGCCGCCGAAAGCGCCTCGATGAGCGTGCAGACGGTGGCCGCCTCGACCGAGGAACTCGCCGCCTCCGTCCGCGAGATCAACACGCAGGTCGTGCGCTCCAGCGAGAGCGCCGAGACGGCGGTGGGCGACGCCAAGCGCACCGAGACGCAGATCCGCAATCTCGCGGGCGCGGCCGACCGGATCGGCGACGTGGTGAACCTGATCAAGGCCATCGCCGACCAGACCAACCTGCTGGCGCTCAACGCCACGATCGAGGCGGCGCGCGCCGGCGAGGCCGGCCGAGGCTTCGCCATCGTCGCCTCCGAGGTGAAGAACCTCGCGGCGCAGACCGGCCGGGCCACCGAGGACATCGCCGCCAAGATCAGCGAGATCCAGTCGGCGACCGCCGAGACCGTGGAATCGATCACCGCCATCGCCACGACCATCGACATGATCAAGGCGATAACCTCGGCGGTGGCCTCCGCGGTGGAGGAACAGGGTTCGGCGACGGCCGAGATCGCCGACAACTGCCAGCGCGCGGCGAGCGCCGCGACCGGCGTTACCGGCACGATATCAGGCGTCGGTCATGCCGCTGAAACCACCGGCCGCTCGGCCAGCGACCTGATGGGGCTGGCCACCGACCTCGCGGCCCATGCCGGCACGCTGCAGGCCGAGGTTCACGACTTCGTGGAGGCGCTGAAGGCGGCCTGAGGCCGCCTCAAGCCTCCGCCGGCTCGGTGCAGTGGCCGCAGCGGCCAAACATCTCGACCACCTGCGTCGCCGGCCGGAAGTCGGCGCCCCTGGCGATGGCCGCAAGGTCCCGCTGGACCGGCGCGCCCGACGCCTCCGACACGCAGCCGCAGGTGTCGCAGATCATGAAGACCACGAGGTCGGAAGCCTCGTGCCGGTGCGCGCAGGCGACATAGGCGTTGCGGCTCTCGATCCGGTGGGCGAGCCCCGCCTCCAGCAGGAAATCCAGCACGCGATAGACGCTGATCGGCGCGGGCCGGCGGCCGCTGGCGCGATGCATCTTCTCGATCAGGTCGTAGGCCCCGATGGGCGCCGGCGAGGCTGCCAGATGCTCCAGCACCTCCCGGCGGATCGGGGTGAGCTTCAGCCGCTTCTCCGCGCAGCGCGCCTCCGCGACCCTGAGCGCATCCGACGGCGGATGGCCGTGGGCACAGGCATGGTCGTGGACATGGCGGGTCTTCAGCATCGTCACGGGGTCCCGATCCTTCGTCGGCCGCTTCTATCACGTCGCCGCGAGGCGCCCAAACCGGTGCACCTTTGCGCCGTTATTGCGTTGCAATAGGATCGGCGGCAAGGAACAACACGTCATGCCGGCCGGATGCGGCGATGAGGAGATGGGTATCATGAGCCTTCAGGGAAAGAGCGCGATCGTCACGGGGTCGACCAGCGGCATCGGCCTCGCCATCGCGACGGCGCTCGCGAAGTCCGGCGCGGACGTCATGCTGAACGGTCTCGGCGAGGCTACGGAACTGGAAGCGATCCGCGCGAAGCTCGCCGCCGATACCGGCCGGAAGATCCTGTTCTCCCCCGCCAACATGATGAAGCCGGACGAGATCGCCGGCATGGTGAAGACCGCCGAGCAGGATCTCGGCAAGGTCGACATCGTCGTCTCCAATGCCGGCATCCAGTTCGTCTCGCCGGTGGAGGATTTTCCCGAGGACAAGTGGAACGCGATCATCGCCATCAACCTGACCGCCTCGTTCCACCTCGCCAAGGCCGTCATTCCCGGCATGAAGGCGCGCAAGCACGGCCGCATCGTCAACATCGCCTCGGCGCATTCGCTGGTCGCCTCGCCGTTCAAGTCGGCCTATGTCTCGGCCAAGCACGGCCTCGTCGGCCTCACCAAGACGCTGGCGCTGGAGCTTGCGACCTTCGGCATCACCGCCAACTGCATCTCGCCGGGCTATGTCTGGACGCCGCTGGTGGAGAAGCAGATCCCCGACACGATGAAGGCGCGCAACATGACCAAGGAGCAGGTCATGAACGACGTGCTGCTGGCGGCCCAGCCGACCAAGCAGTTCGTCCAGGTGGACGAGGTCGCGGCGCTGGCGCTGTATCTCTGCTCGGACGCCGCGCGGAACATCACGGGCGCGAACAACGTCATCGACGGCGGCTGGACGGCCGCCTGACATGACCGTGGCGCCGGCAAAGCCCAGGTCGAAGCCGAGCCCGAAACGCATCAACCTCGCCCTGCAGGGAGGCGGCGCCCACGGCGCCTTCACCTGGGGCGTGCTGGACGAGATCCTGCGCGACGGCCGCCTCGCCGTCGAAGGGATCACGGGAGCCTCGGCGGGCGCGGTCAATGCCGTGCTGCTCGCCGACGGGCTTGCCGAAGGCGGGCCGAAGGCCGCGCGCGAGCGGCTGTCGCGGTTCTGGAAGGCCGCCTCGCGCGACGGCAACATGCCGGCCGTGCAGCGCCGGGCGCTCGACCGGCTGTTCTCGGTCATGCCCTACGAGGGCTCGTTCATGGAAAGCTGGGTCAATTCGGTCCAGCGCTATTTCTCGCCCTACGACCTCAATCCCTTCGACATCAATCCGCTGGAGGACCTGATCCGCCAGTTCGTCGATTTCGAGCGGCTTGCGGCCCACGAGCCGCTGCAGGTCTTCGTCACCGCCACCAATGTCCACACCGGCAAGCTGACCGTCTTCCGGCGCGAGGCCATCACCTGCCGCGCGGTGATGGCCTCGGCCTGCCTGCCCATGCTGTTCAAGGCGGTGGAGATCGACGGCACGCCCTACTGGGACGGCGGCTATATGGGCAACCCCTCGCTGTTCCCGCTCTACCGCTCGACCGAGACGGAGGATGTGCTGCTGGTGCAGATCAATCCGATCCGGCGCGAGGGCACGCCGACCTCGTCGCGGGAGATCATGAATCGCGTCAACGAGATCACCTTCAATTCCTCGCTGCAGGGCGAGTTGCGTGCCGCCGCCTTCGTCGGCCGCCTCGTCAACGAGGGCAAGCTGCCGCGCGGCCGGGGGCCGGGGCAGTATCGCCGCATCAACGTCCACCGGATCGCGCTCAGCGACGCGCTCGCCGACCTCTCGGCCGGGTCCAAGGTCGTCACCGACTATGATTTCCTGCTGAAGCTGCACGAGGCCGGCCGGAAGGCAGCGAAGACCTTCCTCAAGGCTCATTTCGACGATATCGGCCTGCGTTCGACGCTCGACCTCGAAGCCGAGATCGCGGCAGAGTGGGCCTAGCGCGCCGGCATTTCCACCCCGAGCAGCTCGGCGGCGCGCTCGACCACCGCCTCTTCCAGCTCGTGCGCCCGGCCGTCGGCCAGCACCACGGCCCACATCATCTCGACGACCCGGCGGCGGCCGTCCTCGTCGAGATGGCTCGCCAGCGTCTGGGCGAACGAGGTCCAGTTGTCCTCAGCCGCCTCGGCGTCGGTGGCGAAGACCACGAGCCGGCGCGTATCGGCGACCGACAGGTCGAACCCCGCCGACAGCACCGCCTCGAGCCGCTGCCGCTCGACGGGGGCGGCAACACCGTCCGCGCTCATCACATGAACCAGCAGGGCGGCCGCCGCGACCCGATAGTCGCCCTCCTGGAACGGCTCGCGCGGCTCGTCAGTAATATCGGCGATCAGGGCGAACAGTCGGTCGAGCATGAAGGGGTTCCGGATTCAGCTGCGATCATCGGCTCTGAACCCCGGCCGGCGCAATGGGGTTCCGGATGGGACGTCGGATCGCATGCCGCCCGCGCGGGCGCTTCCCTTGGCCGCGCCGCGCAGAGAGGCTAGGTAACGGGCCCTGCGATCAGGCAGCCTTCAAGGAGAGACAACCATGGCCATCGAGCGCAAGCAGGTCGGACCGCGCATGAGCGGCGCCGTCATCCACGGCAACACCGTCTATCTCGCCGGTCAGGTCGCCCACAAGGCAGCCGGCAAGTCGGTCACCGAGCAGACCAAGGAAATCCTCGAGACCATCGACTCGCTGCTCTCCGAATGCGGCACCTCCAAGCTGAACCTCGTCTCGGCCAATATCTGGCTGTCGGACATGTCGACCTTCGCCGAGATGAACGCGGTGTGGGACGGCTGGGTCGCTCCCGGCCACACGCCGGCGCGCGCGACTGTCGAGGCGAAGCTCGCCGCTCCCCAGTTCACCGTCGAGATCATGGTCGTCGCAGCGCGCTGACGGACCTTAAGTCCCGGACATGAAGAAGGGCGGCCCTGCGGGACCGCCCTTTTTCTTTACCCCGTCGCCTGCCGGTCAGGCTGCGCGGACACCATCCAGGAACGAGCGGATCTCGTGGTCGAGGGCCTGCGCCTCCTCGCCGAGCCGGCCCGACAGCGAGCGGACATCGGCCGCCGTGTCGCGGGCCGACTGCGCGGTGCCGCCGACCCGGTTCATGGCCTCGGCGCCGCCACGCGTCTCGTCCGACGCCCGGTTGACCGCTTCCGCGATGGTCGAGACCGCCGCATTCTGCTCTTCCACCGCCGCCGCGACCGAAGCCGCGATCTGGCGCATCTCGCCGATCACCGTATTGACCTTGTCGATGGCATCGACGGCATCGCCCGAGGCTTCCTGGATCGCGCCGATCTGCGAGGCTATCTCTTCGGTTGCCTTGGCGGTCTGGGCCGCGAGGTTCTTCACCTCGGAGGCGACCACCGCGAAACCCTTGCCGGCCTCGCCCGCGCGCGCCGCCTCGATGGTGGCGTTGAGCGCGAGGAGGTTGGTCTGGCCGGCAATGGCCTGGATGAGGTTGACGACCTCGCCGATGCGCGTCGCGGCCTGCGCCAGCGAGCCCATCGTCTGGGCGGTGCGCTCGGCCTCGGCGACCGCCGTGCCGGCGACCTCGGTGGATTTCGACGCCTGGCTGGCGATCTCGGCGATGGAGGCCGACAGTTCCTCGGCGGCGGCGGCGGCCGAAGCGACGGAGGCCGCCGCCTGTTCCATGGCGCCGGTCGCGCCAGCCGCCTCGCCGGTCACCGCGCCGGAGGCGGTGTCGAGCTGGTCGGACGCGCCGTCGAGCTCGCCGGACGCACCGCGCAGGGCCTGAAGCGACCGCCCGGCCGCATCCTCGAAGCCACGGATGAGGTGGTCGACCGCGGCCGAGCGGCGGTTGCGCGCCTCGACCTCGGCGATCTGCTCGGCGGCGAGCCGCTCGCGCTCGATGGCATTGTCGCGGAAGACGAGCACCGCGCGGGCCATCTCGCCGAGCTCGTCGCGGGCGTCGGTGGAGGGCACCTCGATCGCCGTGTCGCCGGCCGCGAGCTCGCGCATCGAGGCGGTGATGCCGCCGATCTGGCGCGTCATCGACCGCCCCAGCACCAGCGCGACGACGCCGCAGAGCGCGACCACCGCGACGATGATGCCGATGACGAGCGTCTGGGTCGCGGACTGCGCCGACAGGCGGGCGTCGCTGGCGCGGGTCTTGCCGGCCTCGGCCGCCTCGACCAGCTTGTTCGTCGTGCCGTCGAGCGCGGTCAGCATGCCGTCGAGGGTCTGGACGGTCTGCTCGACGGTGCGGCTGCCCTCGACATAGGAGTCCAGCGCCGGCCAGTAGGTCTCGCCGGCCTTGAGCAGTTCCTGCTTCATAGCCGGGGCGATGACCGAGCGCGAAACCTCGTTGATGAACTTGGTGCGCGCCTGCCGGAACAGTTCGAGATCCTGTTCGTGGGCGCGCAGCATGAAGTCCTTCTCGTGCCGGCGCATCTGCAGCACCTGCTCGAGAATGCCGGCGCCGTCGTCGAAGTTCTGGGCGACGCGCCGCGCCAGCACTTCCAGCTGCTGCACCGATTCGTTCATCCGTCCGGTGAGGCCGGACGTATCGTCCTTGCCCAGCGTCTCGATGGTGACGCGAACGAGGTCGAAGGCGCCGGCGGCGTCGCCGAGCTGCTTCATCGCGCCGTCGATTTCGGCCCTGGCATTGGCGGCCTGCGGCTTCTGCCGGGCCTGGCCGAGGGCCATCATGGCTTCCATGCGCGCGCGACCAAACGTGTCCAGCGCCTGGTCGGAATGGCGTTCGGCGAAATCGACCGCGGCGAAACGCAGGTCGCGGACCGCGGCGCGAACCTTGGCCGCATCGCTGGCAAGACCGGCATAGGCATCATAGGCCTCGAAGGCCTCGCTGGCGGTGCGCTGGCCATACCAGGCGGACGCGCCCGCGGCGAGCACGCCCGCGATCGGCACGATGGCGAGGAGGGCGATGCGGAGGCGGATCGACAGGGCAGGCATTCGAGCAGGCATGTCTGGGCGTTCCTCGGATTCCGGTTCGCCCATCATCCGCCGGAATGGTTAAGGAACGGCTAGCGGCCAAGAATTGCGCGGGGATTATCTGTTGTTTTTCATAGCGTTGATGCTCTCTCGTCTGCAATGCCGCAGGATTTGTTGAGTTTTCGCAGCGCGACATCTACGGTCCGCGCCCCGCCGATGCCGCAAGCGGCGCCCGCCTCCCGCAGGTCCATGCCCGTCCTCGCCAAGATTGCTCCCTTCGTCTTCGTGCTGTCCTGGTCGACCGGCTGGGTGGTCGCGGGCTTTGCTGCGCGCTTCGCCGATCCGCTCTGGTTTCTGTTCCTGCGCTTCTCGCTGGCGGCGGCCGTCATCGCGCTTATCGCCCTGGCAATGGGTGCGCCCTGGCCGAAGAGCCGGCGCGAGATCGGCCATGCCATGATGTCGGGCGTGCTGCTGCACGCGATCTATCTGGCCGGCGTCTGGTGGGCGGTGCGGAACGGCGTTCCGGCCGGGGTCTCCGGCATCATGGCCGGGCTCCAGCCGGTGATGACCGCGCTGCTCGCGCCCGCCCTCCTCGGCGAGCGGATCACCGCCCGGCAGGGTGCCGGCATCGCCCTCGGCTTCCTCGGCATCGTGCTCGTCCTGATGCCGAAGCTCCTCGGCGTCGACCCCGCCGCCTTCCGCGCCATCGCCGTGCCCCTGGCGGTCAATTTCGGCGGCATGATCGCGGTGACGCTCGGCACCTTCTACCAGAAGCGCTTCGTCTCCGGCGGCGACATGCGCACGACGACCGCCTGGCAGTATATCGCCGCAGCGCTCGCCATGCTGCCGCTGCTCGCCCTGTTCGGCACGCCCGAGGCGGCGTGGAACCAGACACTGGTCCTGACCATGGCATGGTCGGTGCTGGCGTTGTCGGTCGGCGGCATCTTCCTGTTTCTCTACCTGATCAGGCGCGGCGAGGTGTCCCGCGCCGCCGCCTACATCTACCTCGTGCCGGCGGTTTCGGCGCTGATGGCCTATGTCGCCTTCGGCGAGACCCTGACGCCGGTCCAGCTCGTCGGCATGGCGGTGACCGCCTTCGGCGTCTGGCTGGCGACGCGCCAGCGCTGAGCCGGCCCTCGCCGGCAGCATCGCCGTCCCTAGTCTTTCGCCGGATTGCGAGGCGCGCTTTCTCCGGTATTTTGCGGTGCAGCATCAAGAAGTCTCGCCGGAGAACATCATGGCCCCCGCTCTCGCCACCAAGAACCCGCCGGAAGGCCTCATCGACCTCGCGCAGGGCGCAGTCGTCGCGGCCGACGCGGTCCTCGCCGAGGCCATTGCCTCGGTGCGGGCGCTGGTCACCGAGAACGGCCGCATCTCCAATGCGGCGCTGGAGCGCGAGCAGCGCGCCACCCACGGCCTGTCCTGGCTGGCGACCTATGTGGAGAGCATCCGGCAGCTCGCCTCCTATGCCGAGCGGCTGACGGCGGGCGGCAAGTTCGGCGAGATCGAGGACCTGATCGTCCGCATCGGCCTCGGCGAATATCTCGCGCAGATGCTCGGCGGCATCCCGATGAGCCAGGGCGAGGTGGTGCGTCCCTCCGACCTCGGGCTTTCCGTCGCCGATATCGCCCGGCGCTTTGCCGGCGCGGCCGACACGCTGATCGCCACCGGCAATACCGCCGCCAACCGCGCGCGGCTGGCGGACCTCGTCCAGCAGCAGGAATCCTCCGGTCATTTCGGCGAGCCGGCGCTCGACGAGACGCTGGAAGCGATCCGCGACGAGATGCGCAAGTTCTCGCTCGCCGAGGTGATCCCCTTCGCCCACGAATGGCACCTGAAGAACGAGTACATCCCGCTCGACGTCATCGCCAAGCTGTCCGAGCTAGGCGTCTTCGGCCTGACCCTGCCCGAGCATTTCGGCGGCATGGGCCTCGGCAAGGAATCGATGTGCGTCGTCTCGGAGGAGCTGTCGCGCGGCTATATCGGCGTCGGCTCGCTCGGCACCCGATCGGAGATCGCCTCCGAACTGATCCTCGCCGGCGGCACCGACGCGCAGAAGGAACACTGGCTGCCGAAGATCGCCTCCGGCGAGATCCTGCCGACCGCCGTCTTCACCGAACCGAATACCGGCTCGGACCTCGCCTCGCTCAAGACCCGCGCGGTGCGCGAGGGGGACACCTACAAGGTCTCCGGCAACAAGACCTGGATCACCCATCCCGTCCGCGCCGACGTGATGACGCTGCTGGTGCGCACCAATCCCGACGAGCCCGGCTACAAGGGCCTGTCCATGCTGCTGGCGGAAAAGCCGCGCGGCAGCGACGAGAACCCCTTCCCCGCCGAAGGCATGTCCGGCGGCGAAATCGAGGTGCTCGGCTATCGCGGCATGAAGGAATACGAGATTTCCTTCGACGGCTTCGAGGTCAAGGCCGACAACCTGCTCGGCGGCGTCGAGGGCCAGGGCTTCAAGCAGCTGATGCAGACCTTCGAGGCGGCCCGCATCCAGACCGCGGCGCGTGCGGTCGGCGTCGCGCAGGCGGCCATGGATCTCGGCCTTCGCTATGCGCAGGAACGCATCCAGTTCGGCAAGCCGCTGATGTCGTTCCCTCGTGTCGCCGACAAGATCGCCATGATGGCGGTGGAGGTGATGATCGCCCGCCAGATGACCTATTTCTCGGCACGCCAGAAGGATCTCGACCGGCGCTGCGACCTCGAGGCCGGCATGGCCAAGCTGCTCGGCGCGCGCGTCGCCTGGGCCGCCGCCGACAACGCCCTGCAGATCCACGGCGGCAACGGCTTCGCGCTGGAATATCCGGTCAGCCGCGTGCTCTGCGACGCGCGCATCCTCAACATTTTCGAGGGCGCTGCCGAGATTCAGGCGCAGGTCATCGCGCGGCGGCTGCTCGACGGCGGCAACTGAGAAAACCGCGACCTCGTCGTCATGGCCGGGCCTGGCCCGACCATCCACGACTTGGGCGTGGCAGTTCGCCTGAAAGTTCGGGCATGACGCATTGAAGGTGGCGACCTCTCGGGCGGAGCCCGGGTTCGCCGGTCAGCGCGGCGCCTCGCTGCGGAACCGGCCGAGGACGGCGCGGTCGTCCTCCCCGGCCTTTGCGGCCCAGGCGTCGATCGCCGGGATCGCGGCGTCCTGAAGCGCCGCGAGCACGTCGGGCGGGACGGTCGTCGCGATCGTCATGCCGTTGGCGCGCATCGTCGCGTAGTTCTGTTCGACGCGGCCGGTCATGGCCAGCCACTGGCGGGCGCTGGTTTCGCGGCCGATCGCCTCCAGCGTGGCGCGCGTCTCCGCATCGAGCCGGTTCCAGACATCGAGATTGATGGTGCCGAAGCTCAGCGGAATGGCGTAGCTGATCGCCGCGAAATGCGGCAGGCGCGTCCAGAGCCTGCGCCCTGCCCCACCGTCGCCGGATGACAGGACCGCATCGATGGTGCCGGCCACGAGGCGTGGCTCGAGATCGGCGAAGGACACGATCTCCGCCGAACTGGCGAGCCGGCGGAACAGGGTCGTGCCCGTCGCGTCATAGGTGCGCAACCGCAGCGAACGCAACGCCGCGAGGCTGTCGACGGGACGCGTGGTCCAGAGGCCCGACGGCGGCCATGGCGTGACGAACAGCAGCTTCTGGTTGCGGCTCGCGAACGCCTGGACGTAGCGCGCCTCTGCGAGTTCGTAGAGACGCTGCGCGCTGGCGACCGTCGGCGTCAGGAACGGCAGCGACGCGATCGCAAAGACCGGGTCGAGTTCGCCGATGGCGCCGCCGAACGTGTTGGCCATCGCGACCCGGCCCGAAGCCACCGCGTCGATCTGCTCGCGCGAGCGCAGACCGGACTGCGCGGCCGCCACCGGGCGCACCGACACACGGCCGGCGAGGCGCGCCGCCACCGCATCGGCGAAGAACCAGTCGGCCTCGCCCGGTATCGACGTCGCGGGGTATTCGTTGACGAGATCGAGGGTTACGGATTGCGCGAATGCGGGCAGGCAGCCACAGGCGAATGCGAGAATGAATGCGATGAATCGGCGCGTCATGACCCCTCCCGAGATACCGGCAGCTAAACACGGGCCCGCGCGGTCGTCATCAGGCATCGGAACACTCGCTAGGCGGCTTTTTGCCACCAACGGAACGCGCTTGATCCGGTGGTAATCCTATGCCTGACTTGAATGCGTCTCATGACGGAGCGGGGCCATCCATGTTCAATCCGACGACGCTTGTGGGCTTTCACACAATCATCAGTTTCGTCGCGATCTTCGCCGGCATCGTCGTCGTCGCGCGTGTGCTGTCGGGCGCCCTGCCGGCGCTCTGGACCGAGCTGTTTCTCGTCACCGCCGTCATCACCAGCGCGACGGGCTTCCTGTTCCCCTTCACGCAGATCCTGCCCTCGCACATCGTCGGCGCGATCGCGCTTGCGGTGCTCGCGGCGACGCTCGCGGCGCAGTACGTGTTCCATTTCGCCGGCCCGTGGCGCGCGGTCCATGCGGCCGGGCTGGTCGCCAGCCTCTACTTCCTGCTCTTCGTCCTGATCGCGCAGGCCTTCATGAAGATCGGCGTGCTGAACCGCCTCGCGCCGACGCAGAGCGAGGCGCCCTTCGCCATCGCGCAGGTCGTCCTGCTGGCCGCCATGGTCTGGGCCGGCTGGCGCGCGCTGCGCGCCTTCCATCCCGGCGGCTGGGTGGCGCGGCCCTAGAGCACTTCCGCGCTTCTTCGAATAGCGAACCGGTTTCCGCTTCGCTCGAAAGCGCCTCAGGCGTTCGCGGCCCTGAGCGCGCGGTCGATGTCGGCATGGAGGTCGTCGACCGCCTCAAGCCCGACCGAGAGCCTGAGCAGGTCGGTCGGGCACGGCGAGCCCGCGCCCTCGATCGAGGCGCGGTGCTCGATCAGGCTCTCGACGCCGCCGAGCGAGGTCGCCCGCTTCCACAACTCCACGCGCGCGGCGGTGGAGACCGCCGCCTGCTCGCCGGCACGGACGCGGATCGACAGCATGCCGCCGAAGCCGCCCTGCATCTGTCGCGCGGCCAATGCATGCTGGGGATGGCTCGGCAGGCCGGGATAGAGCACGTCGGCGACCATCGGATGGGCCTTGAGCTTCTCGGCAAGCGCGAGGGCGGCCTTGGCCTGCGCCTCCGCGCGCACATGCAGCGTCCGCATGCCCCGCATCAGCAGGAAGGCCTCGAAGGGCCCGAGAATCTGGCCGTGCATGGAGCGCACGCGGCGCACCTTCGCCCAGAACTCGTTCGCCTCGCGCGTCACCAGCGCGCCGGCCACCACGTCGGAATGGCCGTTGAGATACTTGGTCGCGGCATGCATGACGATGTCGGCGCCGAGCGTCAGCGGTCGGGTGAAGACCGGCGTCGCGACGGTCGAATCGACCGCGCAGATGGCGCCGGCCGCATGGGCGATCTCGGAGATCGCGGCGATGTCGGCCACGGTCCAGAGCGGGTTGGACGGCGTCTCCAGCCAGACGAGCTTCGTGCGCCCCGGCTCGACCGCCGCCTTCACCGCGGCAAGGTCGGCCGTATCGACGAAGGTGGTCGAGTAGCCGTAGGTGACGGCATCGTTCATCAGCCAGTTGCGCAGCGCCCAGTACATGACCGTCGGCGCGACGATATGCGCGCCCGCGGGCAGGGCCATCACGACCGCCGTGGCGGCGGACATGCCCGAGCCGAGCAGCATGGCCTCGGCGCCTTCTTCCAGAGCGGTCAGCACCGCCTCGCACTGGCGCACCGTCTGGTTGTCGGGACGGCCATAGATGAAGCCGTTGCGATACTGGTTGTCGGGATCGCGGATGAAGGTGGTCGCGACATGGATCGGCGTCACCACCGCATGGGTCTCCGTCTCCTCCCAGCCGAGCGCCTGGGCGGCAAGCGTGCGTGGAGCGAGATGTGGCGGCTTCGATGCGGTCATGTCGGTTTCCTGAAGGGCGGATTGGCAGGTCGCCACGGGAGGGCGGCGGCGGTCAAGTCCATCTCGTCGCAGATCAAGGAATAGATTTCTTATATGATGGAATCAAGCACCAATCCGAACTTCACGCGACTTGCCCGGTGACATCGGCGCGGCGGCCACGGTAGTTTTGCACCATGTTCCTCCCCCTCGCCGACCAGAACCCCCACCGGCGCATCGACACGCCCTATGTCACCTTCGCGCTGATCGGACTGAACATCGCGGTCTTCCTGTTCACCACCGGCCTCGTCTCCTCGCAGGCCGCCAACATGAACGCGCTCGGCCTCGGCCTCATCCCGGCCGTCATCACCGACAAGGCCTCGCTGGCGCCGAACCTCGTCCTGGTGCCGGCGCAGGTCACATGGCTGACCTACATGTTCATGCATGCCGGCTGGATGCACCTGATCGGCAACATGCTGTTCCTCTGGGTCTTCGCCGACAATGTCGAGGACGCCATGGGCCATGCCCGCTTCCTGATCTTCTACCTCGTCTGCGGCTTCCTCGGCGGCGGCCTGCATCTCGTCCTGAACACCGGCTCGCAGGCGCCGCTGGTCGGCGCATCGGGGGCGATCTCCGGCGTGCTCGCGGCCTATCTGATGCTGTTCCCGCGCGTTCGCGTCTTCGGCCTCGCCTTCAACATCATCCCCATCACCATTCCGGTCTGGCTGGCGCTCGGCGCCTGGGTGCTGCTGCAGGTCTTCCACCTGTTCACGGCGCAGGGCGGCGACACCGCATGGTGGGCCCATGTCGGCGGGCTGATCGCGGGAGCGGCGCTGGTCTGGCTGTTCAAGATGCCGGATGTCGGCCTGTTCGGAAACCGCCGCCACCTGCCGGTCAGCGTTCCGCGCATGCCGCTGCCCCGCCGCCGAACCTGAATTTCGGCCTCGCAACTGCCGCGCATCGTTTCGACATGCTTTTGCCGGAAGACCGCCGCGACAGCATCGAGGATGCATCCCAAGTGATTGCGCTGTCTTTCGGGCGGCATGCGCGGCAAGGCCATCGACGCATGGTCGTCTTTCAGGTGAAACGGCTAGCGGCGCGCAGGATAAAAATGCGACACAACAGGGAAACGGAAGCGATGAACGATCCGGCCGGATCGGCGTTTGCTCCAATGCCCTGAACCTCGGACTGGAATCTCGTGGACGTCGCCCCGCTCGTCTCGGCCTATCGATACCGGTTTCATGTGCTCGACGCCTATGGCGGGCGGATGGGCGGCCTCGCGCGGCCGGCGGGGACGATCGAGGAAGCGCTGAAGCGGGCGGCCGGCGAGCTCAAGCAGACGGCGAATCCGCCGCTCGAGCTGCGGCGGCTGGCGACCCAGACCAATGCCGAGACGCGCACGGCGCTGCGCGACGTGATCGCGCGGATCGAGAACGATCTCGCCATCGCCATCACCAAATACGGCACCGATATCGGCGCCCCGCCGACCGGCCCGCATATCGAGATGCGGACGACGCTCGACGGCATCGACCGCTCCTATCGCGCCAGCGACCCGGCGCCCGACGATTTCGACGGCTGGTATGATCAGCTCGACGCGCAGATCGCCCACCTCGCCTCCCTGCTCGGGCTGGAGAAGGAGCTGGAGACGGTGCGCGGCGGCGGCTCGGTGCGCCTGCCCGACAATTCGCCGAAGCGCCTGCGCTGGTTTCTCGTGGCGCTGGTGGTCGCGGCCGTCGCGGCGCTGGGCATTGCCGGCCTGACGACGTTCCGCTGGCCTGCCGGCGGCGGTGGCGGCAGCGCGACGACCTCGGCTCCGCCGCCGGCAGCCACGGGCACCGAATCGCCGCGCATGGTCCGCACCGTGCCGATCACCGTGACCACCCCGCCGACGCAGGAGGGCGCTGCTGCCCCCGCCGCGGCAGCTGGCGCCCAGTGCCGCACGTTCGAGCTGGAGGTGGCGGCCGGCGGCGCCAACCTGCTCGACGCTCCGCTCGGCGGCCAGCCCGTGGTGCGCCTCGAGGCCGGCGAGAAGCTGGTGCTGAAACAGGTGCTGGCGCTCGGCGACAGCAGGCTGGTCGAGGTCGACGTGCCGGCCCGGCTGGCGCGCGGCTTCGTCGCGGAGAACGAGGCGCGCCTGCCGGTGATGACCTGGAATTGCGACCGCTAGGGCACGATCCCCGAAAGTGGGAACCGGTTTTCGGAACGGAACATGCTCCACCAGACAGGTGGAGCGGGCCCGCCGCCGCGGACGAAGCGCACAGCCGTCAAACGCCGGCGATCTGGTCCATGGCCTTGGCGAGCGCCACATCCTTCTCGGTCAGCCCGCCGGCATCGTGGGTCGAGAGCGTCACCTCGACCTTGCTGTAGACATTGGTCCATTCGGGATGATGGTCGAGCTTCTCGGCCACCAGCGCGGCGCGGCTCATGAAGCCGAAGGCCTCGGAGAAGTCCTTGAAGGCGAAGCGGCGCGTGATCGCGTCACGGCCCTCGACCTCGATCCAGCCATGGAGAGCGGCCAGCGCCTCTCTCCGCCGCACGGCACTCAGCTTCTGAACCATCGCCGGCTCCCTGTCGCCGCGGCGCTTGCCGCCGAAAAAAAGCGGGCCGGCGCAAAGCACCGGCCCGCACGTTCGTGTCGGAGGGGATGACCGAACGTATCGCCACCGGACAGAGCCGGTGACGCTCGACCTGACCGGAACGACACCCCGGGGGGCTGGGGGGCTGAAGAATCCGGAACGCCGTCGATCAGGCAACGAGTCAACACCGGCAGGCTCGCCCCAGCTCTTGGCTTCAAGGGGGCTGAAATTAGGCCATTGCGTGGCACGTAAAGCGCCTGGATCAGGGCAGCGCCGCGTGCCGCGGGGGGCCTCGGTCGTCAGCCGCTGACCGGCACCACCAGCGGGTCGTGGCCGGTCGCCTTCAGGAAAACCACAAGATCGTCGCGTGAAATACTGGTCGTCGCGGTGTTTTCGAGCGGATGGTAGTTGAGGACCTCATGGGCGAGCATGGCGGCGTCGAGAACCACGGTGACGCGGCCCTCGCCGTCCGCAGTCGCACCGAACGGCGTCACCGATCCCGGCTTGACGCCCCAGACCTCCTCCAGCAGTTCGCCCGACCCGAAGGACAGGCGACCCGAGGCGCCGATCACCTCGTGCAGCTTCTTGAGGTCGATGACGGCATCGCCGAGCGCCACGACGAGGAACAGCCGGCCCTTCTTGTCCTTCAGGAACAGATTCTTGGTATGGCCGCCCGGAATGCTCTCCTTGACGTGCCGGCTCTCGGCCACCGTGAACACCGCCTCGTGTTCGTGGGTGGTCGTGCGGATGCCGAGGGTCTCGAACAGCTGGAAGAGCGCGGCGCGGCGGGCGGCAATGTCGGTCATGATTTTCGCTGACGGGTCAGGTGCCGAGCGCGGCGCGAATGAGCTTCACGGCGTCGTCGCTGGCCCATTCCGCTGGCCCCGCGATGAAGCCGAGCTCGCAGCCATTGGCGTCGATGAGCAGCGTGGTCGGCATGCCGAAGGCGCGCCCGGCGGCCTTCAGGTCCTGGAAGATCTTGGCGGATTGGTCGGAATAGTTCGCCATGTGGCGGATGCCGGTCTCGCGCAGCCAGTTGCCGGCGCGCTCGGGGTTGCGGGTGTCGATATTGACGGCGACGATCTCGAATTTCGGCCCGCCCAGCTGCTCCTGCAGCCTGTCGAGCGCCGGCATCTCGTGGCGGCACGGCGCGCACCAGGTGGCCCAGAGATTGAGCAGAACGGTCCGGCCGCGGAAATCGGCGAGCGTCAGGTCGCGGCCGTTCGGCCCCTTGAAGGCGAGATTGGCGGCCAGAGCCGGCGTCTGGTTCACCTTGAAGGCGGCTACCTCGCCCCGCGCCAGCGGCGCCATGGCGGCGGTTGAGGGTCGCGCGGCCATACAGGCGGCAATCCCCGCATTGCCTGCACCGCCCGAGGTCCAGTAGAAGGCCGCAATGCCTCCCAGAACTCCGGCCAGTCCGGCCGCCAGCACGATGGCTCTGGAACGCGACAAGACCTTCACTCCACTCCGCAAGGGACGAGATGATGACCAAGGCCAACACCGCCGGCAACACGATGTGGGGCGGTCGCTATGCCTCCGGCCCCGCGGCCGTGATGGAAGACATCAACGTCTCGATCGACTTCGACAAGCGCCTGTATAGGCAGGACATCGCCGGCTCGAAAGCCCATGTGGCCATGCTGGCCGCTCAAGGCATCGTGAGTTCCGATGACGAAGCCGCGATCAGCAAGGGTCTCGACAAGGTTCTGGCCGAGATCGAGGGCGGCACCTTCGTCTTCAGGCGCAATCTCGAAGACATCCACATGAACGTCGAGGCCCGCCTCGCCGAGATCATCGGCGCGCCGGCCGGCCGCCTGCATACGGCCCGCTCCCGCAACGACCAGGTCGCGACCGACTTCCGCCTGTGGGTGCGCGACGCGGCAGACGGGCTCGACTCCCAGCTCAAGGACCTTCAGGTGGCGCTGGCCGAGAAGGCGCTGGCGGAGGCCGCCACCGTCATGCCCGGCTTCACCCATTTGCAGGTGGCCCAGCCGACGACCTTCGGCCATCACCTCATGGCCTATGTCGAGATGGTCGGGCGCGACCGCGGCCGCCTCGCGGACGCCCGCAGGCGGCTGAACGAGAGCCCGCTCGGGGCGGCGGCACTCTGCGGCACCTCCTTCCCCATCGACCGGCACATGACGGCGAAAGCCCTCGGCTTCGACCGGCCGACGGCCAATTCGCTCGATTCCGTCGCCGACCGCGATTTCGTCATGGAGGTTCTCGCCACCGCGACGATCGCGGCGGTGCACCTGTCGCGCCTCGCCGAGGAGATCGTCATCTGGTGCTCCTCGCCCTTCTCCTTCGTGAAGCTGTCCGACGCCTTCTCGACAGGCTCATCGATCATGCCGCAAAAGCGCAACCCCGACGCCGCCGAACTGGTGCGCGCCAAGGTCGGCCGCATCCTCGGCGCCTTCAACGCCATCGTCGTGGTGCTGAAGGGCCTGCCGCTGACCTACCAGAAGGACATGCAGGAGGACAAAGAGCCGACCATGGACGCGCTTACCTCGCTGTCCCTCGCCATTGCCGCGACCGCCGGCATGGTCCGCGACATGAAGGCTCAAGGCCCGACCATGAAGAAGGCGGCCGGGCAGGGCTATTCGACCGCGACGGACCTCGCCGACTGGTGCGTCCGCGCGCTCGGCATCCCGTTCCGCGAAAGCCACCACATCGCGGCGAAGGCGGTCGGCCTCGCCTCCGAAAAGGGCCTGCCGCTGCACAAGCTGACGCTTGCCGACATGCAGTCCGTCGACAAGCGGATCACGACGGATGTGTTCTCGGTCCTGTCGGTGGCGAAGTCGGTCGCGAGCCGCGTCAGCTATGGCGGAACCGCGCCGAAGAACGTCCGTGCCCAGGCCAGGCGCTGGCTGAAGAAGCTCGGCTGACAGCCGGGGCGCTTTCACGGAAGAAAAAGCGCCCCGTCTTCGAACCTTTCCGGATGTCGCCGCTACCCATGATCACTCCGCAGCACATCGCTGCAGAGGCGAAACCGGGGAGGCGGCCATGTTTGCAATCATCGACATTCGAAAGTCGGCTCTCACGTTCCTGGCTGCCGCAGCTTTGTCGACCCTTGCCGGCATCGCCTCCTCGGTCGTCGCCTCGCCGCTCGCCGCCTCCGCCCACCTCGCCGCCCCGGCTATCGCCCAGCAGTCCGAGCACGGCGCCCATGCCGAAACCGGCCGCAGCGCCCATCGCCTGACCCGCCCCGCCAACCGCTTCAACGGTTTCGTCGGCGATATCGGCGGCCAGACCGGCCCGGCCGCCGCCCGCTGATCCCCGACACCACGCATGAAAAAGGCCGGGTCGCCCCGGCCTCGTGACAGTCGCAACAGCCTCATCGCGTCATGGCCGGGCTTGTCCCGGCCATCCACGACTTGAACGCGACACCCGCGGAATGACGTGGATGCCCGGCACGAGGCCGGGCATGACGATCTGCAAGAGCCGCCTACAATCCCAGCTTCTTGTTCCGCTGGGCGAGGGTGCGCAGGCGCAGCGCGTTCAGCTTGATGAAGCCCTCGGCGTCGCGATGGTCATAGGCGACGGCGCCCTCCTCGAAGGTCACCAGTTCCTTGTCGTAGAGCGAATAGGGGCTCTCGCGGCCGACGACGATGACATTGCCCTTGTAGAGCTTCAGCCGGACCGTGCCGGTGACGAACTGCTGCGAGCGGTCGATCAGGGCCTGCAGCATCTCGCGCTCGGGCGAGAACCAGAAGCCGTTATAGATGAGCTCGGCATATTTCGGCATGAGCTCGTCCTTCAGATGCGCCGCGCCGCGGTCGAGCGTGATGCTCTCGATGGCGCGATGGGCGAAGTAGAGGATCGTGCCGCCGGGCGTCTCGTACATGCCGCGCGACTTCATGCCGACGAAGCGGTTCTCGACGAGGTCGAGGCGGCCGATGCCGTTGATCTTGCCGAGTTCGTTGAGCCTGGTGAGGATCGTCGCCGGCGACAGCGCCTTGCCGTCGATGCCGACCGCGTCGCCTTCCTTGAAGTCGATGGTGATGTAGGTCGGCTTGTCGGGCGCCGTCTCCGGGCCGTCGGTGCGCGAATAGACGTAGTCCGGCACTTCCTGGTTCGGGTCTTCCAGCACCATGCCCTCGGACGAGGCGTGGAGGAGGTTGGCATCGACCGAGAACGGCGCTTCGCCGCGCTTGTTCTTGGCGATCGGAATCTGGTGCTGTTCGGCGAATTCGATCAGCTTGGTGCGGCTGGAAAGATCCCATTCGCGCCACGGGGCGATGACGGTCACGTCCGGCTTCAGCGCGTAATAGGTCAGTTCGAAGCGGACCTGGTCGTTGCCCTTGCCGGTGGCGCCATGAGAGACGGCGTCGGCGCCGACGGCCTCGGCGATCTCGATCTGGCGCTTGGCGATCAGCGGGCGGGCGATGGAGGTGCCGAGGAGGTAGAGGCCCTCGTACATCGCGTTGGCGCGGAACATCGGGAAGACGTAGTCCTTCACGAAGGTCTCGCGCAGGTCGTCCATGAAGATGTTTTCCGGCTTGATGCCGAGCAGCAGCGCCTTGTCGCGCGCCGGCCCCAGCTCCTCGCCCTGGCCGAGATCGGCGGTGAAGGTCACCACCTCGCAGCCATAGGTGGTCTGCAGCCACTTGAGGATGATGGAGGTGTCGAGACCGCCGGAATAGGCGAGGACGACTTTCTTGACGGACTTCTGGGCGGCCATGGGTCTGATCCAGCGGAAACGATATTGCGCCGCCGACTTAAAGAAGCGGCGGGCAAGTGGCAAGCGAGGCAGGTCAAACGCCGGCGGCCGCCGGTCAGCCCTGCCGGCCGAAAAGGGCGCGCAGCGGCTCGCCGATCCGGGCGAGGCGCTCGGCGATCACGGTTTCGCTCGCGGCCCCCGGCCGGCGGATGAGCCAGTGATGGGCGGCAGCGACGATGAGGAGGGTAGCAAGGATCGCCAGCAGCGTGTCGGAGAGGAAATGCCCGCCAAAGGCGATCCTCAACCCCGAAATGACCACCGTATAGACCGCGACAGCCGCTAGCGCGGCGGGACGGGCGGCCGGCGGTGCCAGCAGGGCGGGAGCCGCCAGCCAGGCGGCGCCCGAGGCTTCGCCCGAGATGAACGAGCAGTTGGTCCGGCAGGTCATGCCGTCGCCGGGACGCCACCACGGGGTGAAGGTGCCGGGACCGCCGAATTCGGTGACATGGACCGGACGGCCGCGCTCCCATTGCTCCTTGAGGATGCCGTTCACCAGGATCACCGGCGCGGCCATGACGGTCAGGAACAGGAACAGCGCCGCGCGCGCGCGCATGAACTGGCGCGTCGCCGGAAAGGCGATGTGCTGGATCAGCGAGACCATGGCCGCGATGCCGAGCGCGATGGTCGGCCACATGCTCACCCGCCGGAGGAAGGCGGCCCAGCCGTGGGAAGTCAGCCAGAAGCCCTCGCCCTCGCGCCAGAACCAGCGCGTGGCGGCAAGGTCGAGCTCCGGCCAGACCGCGAGAGCGAGGCTCGCCGCGGCGAGCGCCCCGATGGCGAGATAGAACAGGCGGCGGGTCAAGACGGGCGGCCGCTCATGAGGTCTTGCCGTCCTCGGCGCTGGCGTCGTGCCGGAGGATCAGCGGCATCTGGGCGAGCGCGAAGGCCATGGTCAGCGGCATGATGCCCCAGACCTTGAAGGCGACCCAGAAATCGGTCGTCTGCGTGCGCCAGACGATCTCGTTGAGCGCCGCCAGCACGAAGAAGAAGAAGGCCCAGCGCCAGGTCAGCTGCCGCCAGCCCTCGTCGGTGAGGTCGAAGACCGAATCCAGCACCAGCTTGAGCACGTTGCGGCCGGTGGCGGCCGCCCAGACCAGCACCGCGCCGAACAGCGTGTTGACGATGGTCGGCTTCAGCTTGATGAACAGCTCGTCGTGCAGCACCAGCGTCAGGCCGCCGAAGATGGTCACGACCACGGCGGAGACCAGCGGCATCACCGGAAGCTTGCGCACCAGCGTCCAGGTCACGACGAGCGAAACCAGCACGGCGGCAATGAAGATGCCGGTCGCCAGGAACAGGCGCTGCGTCGCATCGACGCCGAACCAGCGGTCGCCGTAGGAATTGGTCAGGAAGAAGATGACCAGCGGCCCCATCTCCAGCGCCAGCTTGGCGAGCGGCGGCAGGTGCCTCTTTTCGGTATGCGTCATGAGCCTCTGAGCCATGGACAATTCGCCGCAGGAGTTTAGCTTGCGCGCGTCTTCATGACCACCGCGCAGCGGTTCTGGCAACCGCGCGTCCTGTCGCACCGGAGCCTTGCCCCTTGTCCTTCGTCTTCGAGCCCGCCGCCCGCCCCGCCCTGCCCGTCGTCGGCACGGACAAGCTGTTCCCCGTGCGCCGCGTCTATTGCGTCGGCCGCAACTACGCGGCGCATGCGCGCGAGATGGGCGGCGACCCGACCCGCGAGCCGCCGTTCTTCTTCAACAAGACCGCCGACGCGCTGCAGCCGGTGCCGCATGGCAAGACGGTCGACCACCCCTACCCGACCAAGACCTCGAACTACCATTTCGAGCTGGAAATGGTCGTCGCGCTCTCCGGCGGCGGCAAGGACATTCCGGTCGAGAAGGCGCTGGATTGCGTGTTCGGCTATGCGGTCGGTCTCGACATGACCCGCCGCGACCTGCAGGACGAGGCCAAGGCGCTGAAGCGCCCGTGGGAGCTCGGCAAGTCCGCCGACTTCTCCGGTCCGGTCGGCCCGATCTATCCGGCCAGCCAGGTCGGCCACAAGCTGAAGGGCCCGATCTCGCTGACCGTCGACGGCGTCGTGAAGCAGAAGGCCGATCTCGCCGACATGATCTGGTCGGTGGCCGAGCAGATTTCCTTCCTGTCGACCTATTTCGAGGTCTGCCCGGGCGACGTGATCTTCTCCGGAACGCCGGACGGCGTCGGCGCGGTGACGCGCGGCCAGACCATGGTCGCGGCCGTGGACGGCCTCGGCGAGATCAGCCTGAAGGTCGTCTGACCGGAGCGCAATGCCCTTGAGACGAACGAGCGCGGGTGCCGACGGCATCCGCGCTTTTCGTTTCAGCCGGCCACGGGCGGACGCGGCAGCTTCCGCCCGAGGAGATCGAGAAGGCCCTGCCAGTCGGCATCCGCCATGCCGCGCCGCGCCAGCGTGATCGCTTCCAGCTTGCCGATGAAGATGAACGCGTGATCGGCGGTCACGACGGCATTCTTGACGCCACTCCAGGCGAAGCGCCCGCTCCAGGCATCGACCGCCCAGGACAGCCCGTCCTCGTCCACCGTGCCCTCGACGCGCTTATCGGCCGCGGCATAGCGCGAATAGACCCACCGCCCGACGACTCGGTCGAAGAACAGATCGACGGCGAGGATGAAGACGAGCAGGCCGATCAGCCACTTCGCGACGTCCCAGTTGAGGTAGGCCGCGAACGGCCGCGCGAAACCGCCAAGCCACCAGAGCGTGCAGAAGAAGATCGCGGCGAGGAACGGGTAGCGCAGCCAGCGCCCATGGCGCCCGAACGGCCCAAGCAGGCGCCGCGCCTTCATCAGCGCGCAGTAATCCGCGAAAGTGCTGTCATAGGCGAAGCGGTACAGCGGTTCCGGTCCCCTCATGCCCTCGTCCGGTCGATGATGCCACCCGATACCGCGCAAAGAAAAGGCGGCCATGCGGCCGCCCGTTCCGTTGTCCTGGCGCTGGAAGGAGACCCTTACAGCGAGCGCTTGATCTCCTCGACCCGGTAGCACTCGATGACATCGCCGGCGCGCATGTCCTGGTAGCTCTCGAAGGCCATACCGCATTCCTGGCCGACCTGAACTTCCTTGACCTCGTCCTTGAAGCGCTTGAGCGTCGAAAGCTTGCCCTCGTGGACCACGACGCTGTCGCGGATGAGGCGCACATTGGCGCCGCGCTCCACGCGGCCATCGGTGACACGGCAGCCCGCCACCTTGCCGACCTTGGTGATGTTGAACACCTCCAGGATCTCGGCATTGCCCAGCATGGTCTCGCGCAGTTCGGGCGCGAGCAGGCCGGACATGGCGGCTTTGATGTCGTCCACCAGGTCGTAGATGATGTTGTAGTAGCGGATCTCGATATCTGCCTGCTCGGCCGCCGCACGCGCTTCCTTGTGGGCGCGCGTGTTGAAGCCGATGACCACCGCGCCCGACGTCTGGGCAAGGCCCACGTCGCTCTCGGTGATGCCGCCGACACCCGACAGGATGACGCGTGCCGCGACCTCGTCGTTGCCGAGCTTGCCGAGCGCACCGACGATGGCTTCCACCGAACCCTGCACGTCGCCCTTGATGATCAGCGGGAATTCCTTCTTGCCCGCGCCGGCCTTGAGCTGGCTCATCATGTCGGCGAGCGAGGAACGGCCGGCACCCAGACGGGCGGCAGCCTTCTCGCGCTTGAGGTTCTGGCGGTAGTCGGTGATCTCGCGGGCGCGCGCCTCGGACTCGACCACCGCGACGCGGTCGCCGGCCTCGGGCGTGCCGTTGAAGCCGAGCACCTCGACCGGCACGGAAGGTCCGGCGTGATCGAGCGTCTCGCCCTTGTCGGACACGAGCGCACGCACACGACCCCACTCGGCGCCGGCCACGACGATGTCGCCGGGATGCATGGTGCCGCGCTGGATGAGCACGGTGGCGACCGGACCGCGGCCGCGGTCCAGCTTGGCCTCGATGACCGTGCCTTCCGCGAAGCGGTTCGGGTTGGCCTTCAGTTCGAGAACCTCGGCCTGCAGCTGGATCAGCTCCAGCAGCTTGTCCAGGTTTTCGCCGGTCTTGGCCGACAGCTCGACCTCGATGACGTCGCCGCCGAGGCTTTCCACCTGCACCTCGTACTGGAGCAGGTCGGTCTTGACCTTCTCGGGACGCGCGTCGGGCAGGTCGATCTTGTTGATCGCCACGATCATCGGGACCTTGGCGGCCTTGGCGTGATTGATGGCCTCGACCGTCTGCGGCATGACCGAGTCGTTCGCCGCCACCACCAGCACGACGATGTCCGTCACCTTGGCGCCGCGGGCGCGCATGGCGGTGAACGCGGCGTGGCCGGGCGTGTCGATGAAGGTGATGAGGCCGCCGAGCGGCGACGTCACCTGATAGGCGCCGATATGCTGGGTGATGCCGCCGGCCTCGCCCGAGACCACGTTGGTCTTGCGCAGGGCGTCGAGCAGCGAGGTCTTGCCGTGGTCGACGTGGCCCATAATGGTCACGACCGGCGCACGCGGCTCCAGCATCTCCTCCGGATCGGGCAGGTCGAACAGGCCTTCCTCGACGTCGGATTCGGCGACGCGGCGAACCGTGTGACCGAGTTCCTCGGCGATCAGCTGGGCGGTGTCGGCATCGATCACGTCGGTGATCTTGTGCATCGCGCCCTGCTTCATGAGCATGCGGATGATGTCGACCGCGCGCTCCGACATGCGGTTGGCGAGATCCGCGATGGTGATCGTCTCGGGGATCGTCACCTCGCGCATGATCTTTTCTTTCTGCTCCGTCTGGCGACGGCCGGTCATGCGCTGCACGCGGCGGCGGAACGAGGCCTCCGAACGCATGCGGTCGGAGGAATCCTCCAGCGCATTGGTCAGCGTCAGACGGGTGCGGCTCGGTGCGTCCGCTGCCGGGCGCTCGGGCCGGGTCGCGGGCGTGGGTGCCTTGCCGCCGGGGCCGCGGCGAACGCCGCGCGGGCCGTCATCCTCGTCGCCGCCCGGGCGCGGGCGGCCGGCCGACGGCGGACCCGAACGCATCGGGCCGGCGCCTTCCGGACGGGTCGGGATGGCGCTGGCGGCAGCGCCGGCACCTGCGCCGAACGGGCGCGGCGGGCGCGGACCGTCGAGGCGCGGCGGACGACCGTCGCGGGCGCCGAAGCCACCCTCGCGGGGCGGACGGTCACCGAACGGGCGGTCGCCCGGCGGACGCGGCGGACGGTCGCCGTAGGGGCGGTCGCCCTGCGGACGCGGCGGACGATCACCATAGGGGCGGTCGCCGGGAGGACGGTCGCCGCGCGGGCCACCGAAGCCGCCCTCGCGAGGCGGACGGTCGCCGAAGGGACGGTCACCACGCGGCGGGCGATCGCCGAACGGGCGGTCTCCCTGCGGGCGGTCGCCGCGCGGGCCACCGAAACCGCCCTCACGGGGCGGACGGTCGCCGAACGGACGATCGGAACGCGGCGGACGGTCGCCGAAGGAGCGGGCTTCGCGCGGCTGGGCCTGGGCCTCGGCCGGCTGGCGGGGCTCCGCCTCGGCGGGCGTGTCCTGGCGCGGGGCGCGGCCGATATCGTCGAGGCTGCGCGGGCGGTTGTCGTCGCCGAACCGGCGGCGGGCTTCCCACTCCGAGCGGCGGCGGGCTTCCTCGTCGCGACGATGGCGATCGTCTTCCTCGCGCTGGCGGCGCTCCTGCTCGGAGCGCTCGGCGGCGCGGCGGGAGTCCTCCTCGGCGCGGCGGCGGGATTCCACCTCGGCGACCTTGCGCTCCTCGGCTTCGCGGGTGCGCGCCTCGGCCAGCACGCGATCGCGCGCCTCGCGCTCGTCTTCCGACAGCGTCCTGAGGATCATGCCGGGAGCCGGCGCCTTCGGGGCAGCTGGAGCCGCAGCCGGTGCAGCGGGGCGCGGCTTCTCCGCCGCCGGCGGCGGCGCGGCCGGCGCTGCGGGGCGCTGGGGGGCGAAGGAGCGCGGCTTCGCCGAGACCTTCTCCACCACCACCGTCTTGGTGCGGCCGTGGCTGAAGCTCTGACGAACCATGCTGTGCTCGGGTCCGGCCGGCTTCTTCAGGCTGAGGGTCTTGCCCGTCAGGCTGATCGTCTTGTCGCCGGGGGTCTTCTCATCGGTCATACGGTCTGGTCCTGCGCCTATCGGCTGGTCCTTGGGAATTCAGTGTTTCGGCTCGTTGACGGGAGCCGGGGGTCGTCGCCCGGCCATGTCGCCGGTGCGAAAAACCTCGAGGGCCGTACAGCGCGCGAGAAAATTGTTGCTCGGCCCGCCGGCGAGCAGCGCAGCATGTATCACATTCATGCGCCCCAATGCCAAATCCAATTGCAGCGAGGTGAACAGCGTCACCCGCGGCACATTGGCGGCCTCCTCGCCGAAGCGGCGGCGCAGGCTCTGGCCGAGCTTGCGGACACCGTCATCGCCGCCATCGGACGCGTGAATGAGCCCCGCCACATCCTCGCCGGCAATCGCGGCCTCGACCTTGGCGAAGCCGGCGATCACAGCCCCGGCCTTGTTGGCGAGCGACAGGGAGGCCGTCATCTGGGCATCCAGGAGCCGCTCGACAAGGTCGGCGAGGTCCGCGGGCGCCTGAACCTCGCGCTTGAAGGCGCGGGAGAACAGCTTGCGCCGGACCGCCTCCGCGACGGCGGCGCGGGTCGCGGTGACCCACGCGCCCCGGCCCGGCAGACGGGCCTTGAGGTCGGGAACGACCGCGCCATCCGGCCCGACCACGAAGCGCAGAAGCCCCTCGGGCGCGCCGGCGACGCGGTTGAGGATGCACGTGCGCTCGGAGCCGGCGCGCCCCGCGAGGGGTCCGCCGTCCAGAGTCAGCTCAAGCGTGTCCTCGCCTGCCGCCGTCATCCCGTTCCATGTCCGGAGCTCAGGCCCCGGCCTCCTCGTGCTGCTCTTCCGGCACCTCGGCCGGCGCCTCGATCCAGCCCGCCTTGACGCGGGCCTGCATGATCATCGCCTCGGCTTCGTCCTTGCTCAGCTCGAAACCGTCGAGGAAGCCGGCATGCTTGGTGGTCTGGCCATCCTTGCGCTCCGACCAGCCGACGAGATCGTCCGGAATGCAGCCGGCGAAATCCTCCAGCGACTTCACGTCGTTCTCGCCGAGCTTGACCATCATGGCGGTGGTCATGCCCTCGACCTCGCGCAGGTCGTCGGCGACGCCGAGTTCCTTGCGCTTGGCGTCGTGCTCCGCCTCGATCCGGGCAATGTAGTCCTGCGCGCGGCGCTGCAGCTCCTGCGCGGTGTCCTCGTCGAAGCCCTCGATGGAGGCGAGGTCCGACATCTCGACATAGGCGACTTCCTCGACCGTGCGGAAGCCTTCCGAGGTCAGCAGCTGGCCGACGACCTCGTCGACGTCCAGCGCGCCCATGAACAGCTTGGTGCGGGCCTCGAATTCGGCCTGGCGGCGCTCGGACTCTTCCTGCTCGGTCAGGATGTCGATGTCCCAGCCGGTGAGCTGCGAGGCGAGGCGCACGTTCTGGCCGCGGCGGCCGATGGCGAGCGACAGCTGCGGATCGGGCACGACGACCTCGATGCGCTCGCGGTCCTCGTCCAGCACCACCTTGGCGACCTCGGCCGGGGCCAGCGCATTGACGACGAAGGTCGCGATGTCCGGGTTCCACGGAATGATGTCGACCTTCTCGCCCTGCAGTTCAGCGACCACCGCCTGCACGCGCGAACCGCGCATACCGACGCAGGCGCCGACCGGATCGATCGACGAATCGCGCGACACGACAGCAATCTTGGCGCGCGAGCCGGGGTCGCGGGCGACCGCCTTGATCTCGACGATGCCGTCGTAGATTTCCGGCACTTCCTGGCCAAACAGCTTGGCCATGAACTGCGGATGGGTGCGCGACAGGAAGATCTGCGGCCCGCGCTGCTCGCGGCGCACGTCAAAGAGATAGGCGCGCACGCGGTCGCCGTTGCGGAACAGCTCGCGCGGGATCAGCTCGTCGCGGCGGACAATCGCCTCGCCACGGCCGAGATCGACGACCACGTTGCCGTATTCCACGCGCTTGACCAGGCCCGAGACGATCTCGCCGACGCGGTCCTTGTATTCGTCGAACTGGCGGTCGCGCTCGGCCTCGCGCACCTTCTGCACGATCACCTGCTTGGCCGACTGGGCGGCGATGCGGCCGAAATCGAAGGGCGGCAGCGTCTCGGCGATCCAGTCGCCGGGCTGGGCGGCCGGGTTCTTGCGGCGAGCTTCCTCGGTCGCGATCTGAGTCGCGACGTTCTCGATCTCGTCGACCACCTGCAGCAGGCGCGACAGTCGGATCTCGCCCGATTTCGGGTTGATCTCGGCGCGCACCTCGGTCTCCTGGCCGTAGCGCGAGCGCGCGGCCTTCTGGATGGCGTCTTCCATCGCCTCGAGCACGATCTGGCGGTCGATCTGCTTCTCGCGCGCGACCGCATCCGCGATCTGCAGCAGTTCCAGGCGGTTAGCCGAGACGGCCATGACTATCTCCCCTTCAGCGGGTCGGTTTTGGTTTGGCGAAACGGCCGGGGCCTTTCGGCTTCGGGCCTTGCCCCCCGCCGGCGTTCCGGCCCGGGTGCGGATGGGTCTTCATCTTCTTCGGCGCGGCATCGGCACGGACGGGGCGCGGCGTCGCCGGCCGGACGAGCACGACATCGTCGGTCTCGGGCTCGTCCTCGGCGGCATCCTCGCCGTCCTCGTCGAATTCCTCGTCCTCGTCGTCCATGGCGCGACCGGCGGCCTTCGCCCGGCGCAGCGCCTCGCGGATGAGATCGTCGGTCAGCACGAGATGCGCCTCGCCGATCTCTTCGATGGGCAGCAGCACCTCGGCCGGCTCGTCGGCCTTGGCGTCGGTGCGCTTCAGCTTGGCCTTGGTGCCTTCCGACCCCAGCACAAAGCCGCGGAAACGCTTGCGGCCGTTCTGCGCCACGGCCATCTCGACCTTCGTCTCGTAGCCGGCCCAGCGGTCGAAATCGCTGGGGCGAACCAGCGGCCGGTCGATGCCCGGCGAGGAAATCTCAAGATTGTAGGCGGCGGCGATCGGGTCCTCGACGTCGAGCACCGGCGACAGCGCGCGGCTGGTCGCCTCGCAATCGTCGATAGTGAAAGTGCCGTCCGGCCGCTCGGCCATGATCTGCAGCGTCGAGCCGCCGGTCTGCGAGCCCGACAGGCGCACGCGCACCAGCCTGAAGCCGAGGCCCTCGAGCACGGGCTCGACGATGGCAGCGACGCGCGCGGCCGCACCGGTCTCGACGATGAGACGCGTATCCTGGGTCAGGCGCGGTTCTTCCGCGGTCAATCGGCGCTCCGAAGATTGAGCCCTCGCGGCGGCCGATGCAAAAAGAGCGGGCCCCCGAAGGAACCCACTCTCACGATAGCCATCGATGAGGGTGCATGTGACTGAAGTCGCGCTTCACATACGCCCTGGCGCGCCATTCCGCAAGAGGCGGCCGGAACGGAAGGCCCGCTCCGGCATCGGGCCTCACTGCTCGTCGTCGTCGTCGCCGGCGTCGCCGATCAGGTCCGAGACGTCGCCGCCGTCCTCGTCCTCGTCTTCCTCGAGGAAGGTGTCGTCGTCATCGTCGCCGGTGTCTTCCACCTCGACGTCGACGTCGTCATCAACCGGTGCGCCCTTGGCCGGCGCCGATTCTTCCTGATCGGCCTCTTCGAGGCTGACGAGCTCGGCGTCTTCGGCCTCGATTTCGGTTTCCTCGTCGGCCGGCTTCGGAGCGGCCTTGGCCGCAGCCGCGGCCGCAGCGGACGAACCGCGACGTGCCGGCTCGAACATCGCACGCTGCAGCACCTCGCCCGTATAGGGCGAGACGATGGGGTCGCGGTTCAGGTCGTAGAATTTCTTGCCGGTCGTGGGGCAGATACGCTTCACGCCGAGTTCGGGTCTCGCCACGTGCGGACTCCTTGAAGAGTAGTCGGACTGTGTCTGGAAGGCGGTGAGTTGGACGCACAGCCCCCGCTTGTCAAGAGGCTTGCGGCGCGGGATAGAGCGCAGCTTGAGAGTTTTGTCGAGAATGGGTGAGGCGCAGTGAGCACATCGGCAACCAGGACTCCGTTGACCGCCCGGCGCGGAGCGGCCCTCACCGGCACCGTGCAGGTGCCCGGCGACAAGTCCATCTCGCATCGCGCGCTGATGTTCGGGCTGCTCACGGTGGGTGAGACCACCATCACCGGCCTGCTCGAGGGCGAGGACGTGATCAACACCGCGAAGGTCTGCCGGGCGCTCGGCGCAAGGGTCGAGCAGACCGGCCCCGGCGCCTGGACGGTCCATGGTGTCGGCGTCGGCGGGCTGGTCGAGCCGGCCGAGTCGCTCGACTTCGGCAATTCCGGCACCGGCTGCCGGCTGATGATGGGCGTCGTCGGCGCCCACCCGATCCGCGCGACCTTCGACGGCGACGCCTCGCTCAGGAAGCGCCCGATGCGCCGCGCGCTCGACCCGCTGGAGCTGTTCGGCCTCACCGTCGTCTCGCAGGCCGAGGGCGGCCGGCTGCCGATCACCACGCAGGGACCAAAGGACGCGGTGCCGGTCGTCTATGAATCGCCGGTGGCCTCCGCGCAGGTGAAATCGGCCGTTCTGCTCGCCGGTCTCAACGCGCCGGGCGTCACCACCGTCATCGAGAAGGAAGCGACGCGCGACCACACGGAGCGGATGCTGACCCATTTCGGCGCCGAGGTGACGGTAACGCCGCATGGCGAGCATGGCCGGCGCATCGACCTCGTGGGACAGCCGGAACTGAAGCCGGCCCCCGTCATCGTTCCCGCCGACCCTTCCTCCGCCGCCTTCCCGATGGTCGCCGCCGCCATCGTGCCGGGCTCGGACGTCACCATTACCGGCGTGATGATGAACCCGCTGCGCACCGGGCTGTTCACCACGCTGGTCGAGATGGGCGCCGAAATCGAGATCCTCAATGCGCGCGTCGAATCCGGCGAGGACGTCGCCGACCTGCGCGTGCGCGGCTCGAAGCTGACCGGCGTCGACGTGCCGGCGCATCGCGCCCCCTCGATGATCGACGAATATCCGGTGCTCGCTGTCGCGGCGGCCTTCGCCGAGGGGCCGACGCGCATGCGCGGCCTGCACGAGCTGCGGGTGAAGGAATCCGACCGGCTCGCCGCCGTGGCGGCCGGCCTCGCGGCGGCCGGCGTCGATCACACCATCGAGGGCGACGACCTCATCGTCGCCGGCAATGGCAAGGTGCCGGGCGGCGGCACGGTGGAAACCCACATGGACCACCGCATCGCCATGAGCTTCCTGGTCATGGGCCTCGGCACGACGCAGCCGATGACCGTGGACGATACCGCGTTCATCGCGACCTCGTTCCCGGACTTCACCGGCCTGATGCGCGGCCTCGGGGCGGATTTCTCGTGATCGTCGCCATCGACGGTCCGGCCGCCTCGGGCAAGGGCACGCTGGCGAAGCGCATCGCCGCGCATTACGGCCTGCCGCATCTCGACACCGGCCTGATCTATCGCGGCGTCGGGCGGATCATGCTCGACCGCGGCTTTCCGCTGGACAATGTCGAGATCGCCGCGACTATCGCGGAGCATCTCGACCTCGCCGACCTCGACCCGGAAAGGCTGCGCACCCGCGAGACGGGCGAGGCGGCTTCCGTCGTCGCCGCGCACGGCCCCGTGCGCAAGGCCCTCCTCGATCTGCAGCGCCGCTTCGCGAGCCAGCCGGGCGGCGCGGTGTTGGACGGGCGTGACATCGGCACGGTGATCGCCCCCGAAGCCGAGGCCAAGCTGTTCGTCACGGCGACCCCGGCCGAGCGCGCCCGCCGCCGCTTCCGCGAGCTGGTGGCGCGCGGCGAACTCACCGACAGCGACGCCGACTACCGCACCGTGCTCGCGGATATCGAGAAGCGCGACGCCCGCGATTCCGCCCGCGCGGATGCGCCGCTGGCGGTTGCCGCCGACGCAATCACCCTCGACACGACGCGTCTCGGCATCGAGGAGGCATTTGCCGCCGCCCTCGCCATCGTCGAGGCCAGGCGCAGATGACGCCCTTCGGCGCCCGCGTGCGCGGCTTGCGCGAGGAGAAGGGCGCCACCCTCACCGCCATGGCCGAGGCCATCGGCGTTTCCGCCGCCTATCTCTCGGCGCTGGAACACGGCAAGCGCGGACGTCCGAGCTGGTATCTGGTCCAGCGCATCATCGCCTATTTCGGCATCATCTGGGACGATGCCGAGGAACTGGCCAAACTCGCCGAAATCTCCCATCCGCGCATCGTCATCGACACGTCCGGTCTGTCGCCGCAGGCGACCGAACTCGCCAACCTGCTGGCGCGCCGCGTCTCGCTGCTCTCCGACGAGGAGATCGCCGAACTGCTCTTCGTGCTGAAGTCCAAGCTGCCGGGACGCTGAAGGCTCAGAGCCCCTTCAGGAAGGCGACGGTCCGCTCCAGCGCCATCTGCCCGTCCGCATTGTCCAGGTTGAACTGATATTCGTGCGGCAGGGCCGGCTTGTGGTCCGCCGGGAAGAACAACCGCTCCACCCTCGCCCCCAGTCCCTCCAGCCGCCTTGCCAGCGCGACCGACTGGGGCGCCAGCGGATCGCCGTTGCCGGCCGAGACGAACGCCGGCGGAAAGGCCGCGGTCAGATGGTCCGTCACGTCCATGCGCCGGAAGACCGGGTCGGACAGGAAGTCCTTCCGGCCGCTATAGGCCCAGAG
The DNA here is from genome assembly GCA_020161695.1 of Pseudomonadota bacterium. GTDB lineage: Bacteria > Pseudomonadota > Alphaproteobacteria > Rhizobiales > Phreatobacteraceae > Phreatobacter. The sequence goes on from JAIUOO010000003.1 coordinate 120,471, forward strand.
GACGGTGTGGACGAACCAGCCGCCGAGCCCGCCGCCGCGCGCGGCCTCGATGTCGTAACCGCCGCAGAACAACAGTGTGCCGATGATCTGCCGACGCTCGATGCCCGGCGTGATGTCTACCGCCCGCGCATAGTCAGGCGAGCTGATGACGGCGGCGGTCTGCGCCGCGATCTGCGCGCCGGCGGAATCGCCAGCCAGCACGATGCGGCCGGGATCGATGCGATAGGCGGCCGCCCGCGCGCTGAGATGGGCCAGCGCCCCCATCGCCTGGCGCACCGGCGTCGGATAGCGCGCCTCCGGGGCGATGGAATATTGCACCGAGACGACCGTGAAGCCGCGCGCTGCCAGAATGCGCGCATAGGGGCCGATCTGCGCCTTGTCGCCGGACACCCAGCCGCCGCCATGGATCCAGACGATGGTGGTCAGCGGCGCGGTGCCTTCCTGCGGATGATAGATGTCGAGCCGACCGTCGGGATCGCGCGGGTCGTAGGCGACATCGATATGGGCGGCGATGCCGGTGGGAATGTGCTTCTGCAACGCCGCGACAGTGCGCGCATCGCCGATGCCGAACACCGCGCGGACCAGCAACGCTCCCGGCCAGGGGCTGACCTGAAAGCCCGCATAGACGACAAGAGCAAGAACCAGCGGCACCGCGGCGATGCGCGCGAGCCGCCGGCCAACCCGGCGAGGCTTCGCCGTGACTTCCGCGCCGCCGGTCATGGCGACATCCCGGTATGCCGCATCGCCGCCTGCTCGCGCGCGGCGGGGGTCGGCTGAAGCACCGGCCTGAAGATGCGGACGCTGTCCTCGCGCCTGACCGCAGCCGGCCGGTAGACCTGCTTGGTCGCCTCGACCAGATGCACCCCGGCAAAGGGCAGCGACAGGGCGGAGCCCATCCGCTCCCAGGCGATCGCCGAGCCGAGGATCAGCGATTTCTTCAGCGGCGGCACCCACAGCGCCTGGCTCCAGGCGACCGGGGTGAACGAGGACTGCCGCATCAGCTCGGTGAGCTGGCGCGCCGAATAGGGCCGGCCCTGCCCGAACGGCGTGTTGTCCCGCTGGGCCCACAGGCCCCGGCGGTTCGGCACCACGGCCAGCACGCGGCCGCCAGCCGCCAGCACCCGCCAGGCTTCGCTGAGCAGCGCCTGCACGTCGTCGGACACTTCCAGCGCGTGGACGATGAGCAGCCGGTCAACCGCCGCGTCGGGCAGCGGCAGCATGTGGTCCTCGACCAGCACGGAGCGGCACGGGCGGGCGGTCGGCCAGTGGATCACGCCCTGCTGCGCCGGCATGAAGGCGAGCGAACGGTCGGGCTCGTCGCGAAACAGGCCGAGATAGGGCGTGCAATAGCCGAGCCCCACCGTCGTCATGCCCCTTGCCGAAGGCCAGTGCGTGCGGATGGCGCGGCTCACCATCCGGCGCGCGACGGTGCCGAGTTGCGAGGTGTAGAAGGCGCGAAGGTCGATGACGTCGGACAAGACCGGGCTGCTTCAGCGGTATCGGGCGGTCATTGGACAATGGATTGCCCGGGGGCGGCAGGCAATGTGATAAACGCGCACCTGTGAATGCCCGGAGAACGCCATGACCGCCCAGACCCACCAGTTCATGTGCCTCAGCGACAATTTCGGCCTGCTGATCCACGATCCCGTCACCGGCAAGACGGCCGCGGTAGACGTGCCCGAGGCGGCGCCCGTGCTGGCCGCGGCGAAGGAAAAGGGCTGGACGATCAGCCACATCCTCGTCACCCATCATCACGCCGACCATGTGCAGGGTATCGCCGAGGTGAAGCAGGCGACCGGCGCCCGCGTGGTCGCCAACGGCGCCGACGCGCATCGCATCCCGCTGGTCGACGAGAAGGTCGCTCCCGGCGGCAAGGCGACGTTCGGCTCGCTGGCCGCCGACATCATCGACACGCCCGGTCACACGGTCGGGCACATCAACTATCATTTTCCCACCGATCGGATCCTCGCCTCCGGCGACACGCTGTTCTCGCTCGGCTGCGGGCGGCTGTTCGAGGGCACGCCGGGAGGGATGTGGGAGGCGCTCAAGGTGCTGCGCGCCCTGCCCGACGACACCAGGGTGTTCTGCGGCCATGAATACACCGCGTCCAACGCGAAATTCGCCGTGACGGCCGATCCGGACAATGCCGCGCTGAAGGCCCGGGCCGAAGAAGTCGCGAAACTGCGCGAGGCGGGCCTGCCGACCCTGCCCACCACGATCGGCCGGGAGAAGGCGACCAACCCCTTCCTGCGCGCCGACGATGCGGCCATCGCCGCGACGCTCGGCATGGCCGGCAGACCGGCCGCTGAAGTCTTCGCCGAACTGCGCGAGCGCAAGAACAAGGCGTGAGGCGACGGGCAGCCGGCGTCAGAAATCGACGGCGATGCCCCCGACCTCCCAGTCGTCGTAGCGGACCGGATCGGCGCCGCCGCGCCCATGCAATTCGGCACTGGCGGCCAATTCCCTCGCCTTGGCGTCGAGCGCCGCACGCCGCTCGGCAGCCTCGGCCAGCGCGCGCTTGGCGGCCTCCGGAAGCACTTTCCTCGGCGTTTCGATGGCGGCCGACGGCGCATCGACCGCAACGGCGGTGGTGAAGACGGGCTTGTCGCTCATGGCCCCGAGAAACGCCCGGCAAGGCGCGGAGTCAACTCCCGAAGGCGTGAGGCCAGCGGATGGAGCCTGGTGTGTTGACCGCCCGGGGGCCATGGCTATAGTCCGCGCCCGTTGCCCCTATGGCGGAATTGGTAGACGCGCTCGACTCAAAATCGAGTTCCGCAAGGAGTGCTGGTTCGATCCCGGCTAGGGGCACCACTAACCCATCCACCAGTCTCCGGGATGGCCCTCCGATCAAAAGGAAGCGCAGGCTTTTTGGCATTTTCGCCGCCAACGTGGTCCGCCTCCCTCCATTGACATCCGAGACATTCGTTGGCCTTCTCACGCGCATCAAGCCAACAGGCTCTGATTTGCGAGCCAACGCGAGGCCATCATGGCGCTGACCGATGTGCAGATCCGGAATGCGAAAGCGGCCGGTCGCCTGGTCAAACTCTCTGATGGTGGTGGCCTTCAGCTCCACGTGACAGCAGAGGGGTCGAAGCTCTGGCGGCTGGCTTATCGCTTCAACGGCAAGCAGAAGAAGCTCGCGATCGGCCGGTATCCTGAGATCAGCCTTCAGGACGCGCGGGAGCGGCGGGCCGCTGCGAAGGACCAGCTTGCCAGGGGCGAGGACCCGAGCGTTCTGAAGAAGGTCGCGAAGCTGGCCAATAGGGAAGCGGCCGGCAATACGTTCTCGCTTGTCGCGGACGACCTGATCGCCAAGAAGCGGCGCGAGGGCAAGGCGGAGATCACGATCTCGAAAAACGAGTGGCTGTTGAGCTTCGCCCGGCCGGACCTCGGCAATCGTCCGATCTCGCAGATTTCGTCGGCGGAGGTGCTTGGCGTTCTACAGGCCGTGGAGCGCCGCCAGAAGTTCGACACGGCGCTACGGTTGCGGTCCATCATCGGAGAGGTCTTTCGGCTGGCCATCGCCACTGCGCGCGCCGAGAATGACCCCACAGTCGCGCTGCGCGGCGCGCTGACCATCCCAAAGGCAAAGAGCCGTGCCGCGATCACCGACGCCAAGCAGGTCGGCGGCCTGATGCGCGCCATAGAAGGCTTTGATGGGCAGGCCACGACGCGAGCAGCTTTGCAGCTCATGGCGTTGCTGTTCCCCCGGCCGGGTGAATTGCGCCTCGCCGAATGGAAAGAGTTCGACATCGAGGCGGCTGTATGGACCATCCCGGCCGCGCGCACGAAGATGCGCCGCGAGCACCGCATTCCCCTTGCCCGCCAGGCGGTCGAGATCCTGAAGGCTCTCCACCCCATAACCGGGCATGGCGTTGGCGGCCTCGTCTTCCCCGGTGTGCGTGTCGTCACGCGGCCAATCAGCGAAAACACGATGAACGGCGCGCTGCGCCGGCTCGGCTATGACCCCGATCAGATGACAGCGCACGGGTTCCGCGCCATGGCGGCGACCCTGCTGAATGAGAGTGGCAAATGGTCGCCCGACGCTATCGAACGCGCGCTCGCTCATCAGGATGAGAATGAAGTTCGGCGCGCCTACGTCCGCGGCGCCTACTGGGACGAGCGCGTTAGGATGGCTCAGGCATGGGCCGACCATCTTGATGAATTGAGGGACGGCGCGAAGGTGTTGCCCTTCCCGAAATCGGCGGGATGACCCGCTGATATAGCGGCCCGGCAAGCGTTGCAGCGCCGGCCGGGCCATCATCACCACATCGAGCCGGAGAGCCGACAGATGACTACCTCCAAAATGCCCGACCGCCGCGCCGCGGTCAAAGGACTGGCTATGGCCGCAGTGATGGCAGTGCCGGCTTCAGCCAGCACATTGCATCCCGATGCCGAACTGCTGGCGTTACGCGAACCGCTTGAGCGGCTGGCAGCGGAGGAACGTGCCGCTGCCGTCGTGATGGTGGAGGCGCAGGACGCGGCCGCTCAGTTCGAACATGACCATCGGCCGCAAGCCCTCTTCGTGCAGCCGGCTGATGCGGATGATCTTCCTCCAGACCTACGGCAGCGGATCGACTGCTTTACGGTATCCCGCCAGCCTCCACGTCTCGCATATGGGCCCGACGCAGCATCCGCACTGCGTCCGAAACTGATTTCCCACGACCACGCGGTCGCCAACGGGCGCCCCTCGAAAATCGAGCATCGCGCCGCGGAGCGCATGCGGGAGATCGTCGCGGCTCAGGAGCAGTTGGACGCAACGATTGAGGCCGCCGGCCTTGCGCGTGAGGCAGAGCGGGCGGAAGCCGAGCAATATCGGATCGCGAGCGAGTTGAACGTGCTCATTGACAGGGCTACGTCGCTACGGGCCACCACTCCGGCGGGCTTCCGGGTGAAGGCCATATCCGCCGCAGCATGCACCTCAGACACGGTAGAGAATTGGATCGCCAACCCGAGCGAGATCGCCAATAGCGCGTCCATCGAGATGGCATCCCTTCTGGCGGACATCATGGCTGCAGAAGTGCGGGGATGGTGAAGTTGTGCCGGCGGTTGCCGGCTGAGAAACAACCGGCCCGGCCTCGCGCCGGGCCAGCCTAGCGGAAACTACAATGTCGAAGCGATATGTCTATGGCGATCAAGACCATATTCAAGCTCTGATCGACATTGTCGCGCCGATATTGCGCCGGCGCGATCTATTACGCCGGGAAACCCTAGATAGCCATCTCAGGCTCCGCCTAGACTATGCGCTCGATCAACTTTCAAGCGCCGCCGGGCGGCGGCGAGAGATGTGGCAAGAACGGAAAGCGCGAACGGCGCTGACGGCAATCCGGCGAACGCTGTCTTTCCTAGAAGGCGCGAAGCATCAGCCGTGCCACCCGCCTGCGGGCCATTCCTTGCCCTTTGACTGGGCCAATAAACCATTTCCGACCTTCGGCGACTGGCGGCAGCACATTGGACCAAGCCTCGATACAGTGGCCGCGACGATAGAAGACCAGATCGCGCCTTTGTCCCTCGAGGAAAAAGCTCGGTCGACGGACATCTCGCCGGAGATGGCGATGGTCATGCCGTTCATCGAGATTTGGAGTGGGATGCATCTAGATGTACGGGACAGTTTGGCGATGTCGACGTTCGTAGAAATCGCAACCCGCCCTCTGAGAAAACGCCACCCCCGGGCCGGGGAGCACGACGATCTCATGGCTTCATTTCGTCATGCATCGATCAAACGTGCTGTTGCCATTTGGTATCGTGCGACGGGCGCTAAGCCATTGAAAGGTGCACCGAAAAAGCGACCGCGGCCAGTTCCCCCCAAGTAGCGCATCAATTGCGTTTTTTCGATCGGACCAACCTCGCATCTTCCCCCGTGTCGAGCCGTTGACGACGGCGCAGAGAGATACAGTGGAGGATGGTGACAAATGCAGACCGAAACCCGCCTGCTGCCCTTTGAGAAGGCGTGCGTCGAACGCCTCGGCATCGGCAAGTCGCTCGCGTGGAACCTTGCCCGCGACGGCAAGATCAAGACCGTGAAGCTCGGCCGGCTGACGATGGTGAAGGAGAGCGAGATCGCTCGCTTCATCTCATCCCTCGAGAATGAGGCCGCCTGACATGACGGCACCGGGCATCTTCAAGGCCGTCCCGCTCGCGTTCACGGCCACCCTCAGGGGCGAAACCTGCGCCGAGGTCCACGTCTACAAGCCGACCGTGCGCCAGATGCGCGAATGGTCGGACGATCCGCAGGCGCCGTCCCCGATGGTGCGTACGCCTGGCGGCCAGTTCCTCGCCGATGGTGACATGGACGACCTTCTCGCGGAGGACGCCGATGCCATCGCCGCGGCGGTGCTGGATTTTTTGCCGCCACGGCTGAGGGCCGTCCCGGCTTCCATCCCCGAAGCGCTCTCGCCGTCATCGCCGTCGTCGGAGCCGAGATCTCCGGCCTCGGAGAGCTGAACGACCTCCGCTGGGACGAGCTGGGCGAGCTCTATGGGCACGCCCGCAGCATCGCCCGCGAGCGTGAGCGCCGGCTCTCCATCGAACTCGCCAGGACCATCATCCCGCTGCTCAGGAGGTGACCCATGTGGTTGCTCTCGCCGACCATGCACGCCATCCAGCTGGCGATCCAATCCGGTGAACTTCGCCCTGATCTGACCTCTTCGGTCCGACAGTTCGAGATCGACGCCGCCGAGCACATTCGGCGGAACCCCCGCGCTTTCCGCCGGCCGCTCTTCATTGATCGGCTGGCGGCTCGCATCGTCGCGGAGCGCTGATCATGGCCAGAACCATTCTCGGCGAGGTCATTCTTCGCCTTCGTGATCTGGTCACACCGGGCCTGCGCGCGCTCAGCGACAGGCTGAAGGCGACGGATGGCGACCTGCGGAACTTCGGCAAGGGAGGCACCGGCGGGCGCGATGTGGCGCGCAGCCTGAAGGACGCGCAGGCGGCCGCAACGGGGGCGCAGCGAGAGATCCAGCGCGCCAGGTCGGCCATCACGGCCCTGCGGGCGGAGGCTGCCGCGCCGATCCGTATCCGGATAGAGCACGACCGGGGATTTCGCGGCCGGATCGCCGCCGACATCGCCGCGGCTCGCAATGCCGCGCGCCAGCCCATCGTCGTGCCGGCGCCGGTGAGCCATCCGACCCGGCCCACGGGGGCCGCGCCGCTCGCCGCTGCGACGCTGGGCGCGGTGACCGGTCCGCGCATCGCGCGAGGCGGTCGGTATGCGATCACGCAGGGCGCCGAGAGCTCGCGCGAGGATCTGCGCATTTCCAATCAGGGCGCCACGCCCGCCGAGGCCGCGGACATCGAGGCCACGGCGCGGCGCCTGTCGGCAATGCCCGCCTATCGGTCACAGGACCATGTCCAGATCCGCGAGCTGATGCGCAACCTGCTCGCCAATGTCGGCGATTACGGCAAGGTCAACGAGCTCGCCGAGCCTTATCTTCGGGGCCGCGTAGCGCTTCAGACGATCCTTGGACCGCGCGCCGATGACCGCGAGATGGAGTATTTCTCGCGCTTTATCGACCTCGCAGGCCGCTCGCGTGATGTCGGCTCCACGAAGGCGCTGATCGATGCCTATCTGCGGGCTCGTCAGCTCGATAGCCGCGCCGTGACCGCGCAGGACTACGTGAATTTCATGCAGACCGGCGGGTCGGCGGCCCGCGGTTTCAGCGACGACTTCCTGGCCAAGGTCGCGCCAGCGATCATCGCGCAGCAGCGCGGTCACCGGACCGGCACAGACTTCATGACGGCGTTCCAGAACTTCGCGATGGGGCGCGGAACCGCCGCGACGATCGAGCAGCAGCTGGATTTCTTTCGCGGCGGCTCAGACAGCAATCTCAGTCAGCAGGACAGCCTTGGCCTGCGCGAGGGTGTCCAGCGTGACCGGCGCGGCCGCATGACCAATCGCGGCCGCCTGGTCGATGAACCGCTCTATCTCGCGAACCCATACGAATGGGCCAAGAAGCACCTGGTGCCTCGCCTCATTCAGGAAGGCGCGCTGCCGGAAGCATATGGCCGGGGGGACTTCTCGCAGGATATCTCCGCCGAGCAGCGGGGCACGCTGAACCGGCGGCTCAACGACCTGTTCTCCGCCCGGCGCGGGTCGTCCCTGTTCAGTTTGATGCTCGGCGACATGGGGCAGATCGAAGCGTTCATGGAGCGCCTTCAGAAGGCCCGCGGCGCCGAGAATGTCGAGCGGGACGCGGCGCGCGATCCCTTCGTGGCGTTCGAGGGCGTGATGGCGCAGCTGCGCAATTCCGTCGCCGACCTGTCGAAGCCGATCGTAACCGCAGTGCTGCCGGCGCTGAATGCCTTTGCCGGGTCACTGAACGCGATCTCCCAGTGGATCAACAAGAACCCGGCAATCGCGCCCTACGCATCGGGCGGAGCTGCCCTCGGCGTCGGCGCGGCGGGGCTCGCGGCCGGGTGGCTCACCCTGCGCGGTATTGGATCAGCGCTGGGGCTCGGAGGTGGCGGCGCGGCCGCGGGCGGCGGCCTTTTGGGTGGCGTTGCCCGGTTCCTGCCGGGCGTCGGCATCGGATTGTCCGCGATCCCTGCTCTCGGTTTCGCCGGCTCGCAGTTCGCCGACTATTTCAAGGGCGTCGGCGACGGCGATGTTCACAACCGCGGCCGCTCGCGGCGGCAGGAGGCGGAGCGCATTCAGCGGGCGGAACGCGATCAGCGCTTCGGCCCGATGGACGGTGAGCACAGCACGGGCGGCGGGTTCGGCTCAGACGGGTCCGGGGCGTTTCGCAGCTGGGGCGAGAGCGCACGCCAGGCCGGCGAACAGGCCGGTGCTCAGATTGGACAGGGGGTTGCGTCAGGAGCGCAGGGCGCCACGTCGGCAGCGAGCGCGGCCGGCGCGGCGATAGGCGAAGCGATTGCCCGCGCGGCCCGTGCCTCAGCCGGCTCCCCGGCCGGTCCGCAGCCGGCGGCACCCGATGCGCCGGGGCGGATGTCGGGCGGCCCCGTGTCGGCGGGCCAGCTCTACACCGTCGGCGAGGCCGGCCCGGAGCTGTTCTCGCCCGGCGCGAACGGCTCCATCATCCCCAACCATGCCCTGCGTGACTCAGCGGAGGCCGCTGGCGGCCTTTCTGAGGGTGGTCGCAGGGGTAGTAGCCAAACCCGCAACGTGACGTTCAGGGGTCCGCTCATCGGCGCCATCCATGTGACTGGAGGCAATGCGTCCGAGATCATGGACCAGATCGGCGACCGAGTGCGGACGGCGCTCGAGGGCACCTTCGCGGACAGCAACCTTTCTTGGGGCTAGCGCCCCGCACCCATCGCGCGGGGGCGATCGGTGGCGCCCCCGTAGCGAGCCCGCCGCGCTCTGGAGGATCGGGCGCGGCGGGCCACTCCACCAGGTCAATGGAGCACCCATGAGCATGAAATCTGCAGCCACCGCATTCGCCAAGGCGGTCGGCATCTACGGATCGAAGACGGCCAGCGCGAGCGACATCGCCGCGGAAATATCCACGCTCGCCGGCGGCCAGGCGCAGCGCGAGACGGCGCTGGCGCAGGCAGAGGAGGATCGCCGCGTCGCGGTCCTGTCCGGCAATGCGGCCAAGGTCGCCGCCGCCGAGACCGCGCTCGCCACCGCGCGCCGGGAGATCGAGCACGCGGGCATCCTGTTGGATGGCCTGCGGACCCGGCTGGCGGACGCCGAGGCGGCGGAAGCCGAGGCGGTCAGGCAGGAGCGCTACGACCGCGCGCGGGCTCTTCACGATGCCCTGCTGAAGGAGATGCCGGCGATTTGGAAGCGGCTGGGCACCGACGCGCGGCAGCTCGCCGAGCGGATGGCCCAAGCACACGAGCTGATCGAAGAGGCGAACAACGATTTGCCTGCCGGGGGGACGCGTATCGCCGATCCCGATGTCATTATTCGCGGCCGGCTAGCGGCAGACGAGGAGATCGTTGACGCGCGCATCGTCAATTGCTGGTGCCGGCCCCATTCCGGCCGCCGTCTCTCAGACGATTACGCCGCACGTGTCCAGCCTTACGATGATGGACGGACCGGCTATCTGACAACCGCTCAGGGAGTGATCGGCGGCAGCGGCGGTTCCGAGCAGGTGGAACTTCGGCCATTCCGCCGGGAGCGCTACCGGGCGTCCGTCTCCATCGACAATCCCGAGACATCGCTGCGGGACATCGCCGCGATGCTGGCGCCACCCCAACCGCCGCTTACCAAAGCCGACCGGCCGATCCTCGAGCGCTTCACCCCGGCCTGATCCTGCGTGGCGGCGTCGTCGGCGCCGCCGCATCACCCCAACCTGAGGAGTTTGCCATGTCCAACGAAAATCCCCGCGTCGAAGCCGAGATGCGCGCGCTGCTGAAGGCCCATCCCCGCCTGTCAGCCAATCCCGCCAAGCTGCGCACCGCTGCCGAGGTACGCGTCGCCGAGCGCGACCGCCAGAACTGGTCCAAGGCTGTCGCGAAGGTGTCCCCATGAGGGCGCTCACAATCGAAGAGGCGATGAGGGCCCGTCGCATCCTGGACGGTTGGCTCGATGACAATGGGAAGCCCCTAGAGCCGATCGAGGAACACGCGGTCGATACGGTTCTGCGGAGCCCTGTCGGAAGCCGCGCCGGCCACAACCTGGCGCTGGTCGTCTGGCTCCTCCGGGACATGACAAGGCTCGCCAATCAGCGACAGATGTCGTCGCTTACCGAACTGGAGGCAGAAACCGTCATCGAGAAAATGGAGGACGCTCGCAGTGCCCGCGGCGAGCCGAGCGTGGGAGCGCGCAAGGAAACCTGGCAGGCCCTTCTTCGGAGCGCCATCGGCACGGCAGCAGCCGCCGACACTGACCGCCTTGACGCGGTCGTTTCCGAGCTGATGGCGATCACGGCGCGCAAGCCGAAGGAACGGGCCGCATGAGCGAGGCTGGCCAGGATACGATCCACGACGACATCGCGCGCCTCGCCGCAGAGCTGCACCGGATCGTCGGCGTGATGGCGATCTATCCGCCAGAGGTCGGCGCGGTGGTGATCCATCGCGCGCTGAAGGGAACGGAGGTGCGCGGCAAGCGCCGCCGCCGGCTCACGAACTGGATCGTCGGCGAGGTCCGGGCTCTACGGCTCCGGCGAGATGAAGAGGCGGCCGCCGCCGCGCTGGAGCAAGCGGCATGACCGAGGAGGCGAGGCGCGCCCGTGTCGTGCCCCTCCGTGGCGAGCGGGTCCGCGTCGGCGCGGCCATCCTCAGCGAGGCGCCCGCGGCACTGCGATCCACGGCCAGCTTCTGCAAGAAGCGCCTGGACGAGCTCGCCCGCATCATTCGCCATCGCCACGGCGTGGCCGCGCTCGGCGACAATGAGGTGAGCCGCGCCTATGCGATCTTCGCAGCTCACCACATCCGCGAGCCGAACCGCATCGCGCAGTGGATCGATCTCAACATTCCGGCCATGGCGGCGGGCACGCGCGACGCGATTGTCGGCTTCGCGGTGAACGAGCCGCGGAAGTGGACCGCGGACCAGGCTGGCCATCATCTAGGCCTTCATCTCGAGGAGCGCACCGCGCTCGCGGTCCAGACCATCGGGGCCTGCGATGCCGGCAAACGCCGCCGGCGGGCCATAGCCGAGGACAAGAAGCGGGAGAGGGACAAGCGGAATGCCGAAGCTCGCCGTCGCAGGGCGGGCGCGGTGGAGCGCGGGGAATATCTCAAGCAAGCCTCATCTACGGCCGCCGCCGCATCCGAGGCCGGCGTGTCCGCGAGGACGCTTCAAATCCGTCGCCGGGAGATCGCGGATCTGGTAATTCTTCGCAGGTTCGTCGCCCCCTATTCTTATAGAATGATAGCCCGCGACGGACGTGCGAAGAATTTCACCCCGGAGCCCCGTGAACCCCGCCTCGTCACCTTCCGCATCTCGCCGAGGAGCGCACCCGTGACCGTCGATGTGAACGAGCTGGAGCCGCTGTCCAAGCAGGTAGCCCGCGCCTTCATGGACCTCATGCGGGCGCGGATGCGCTACACCGATCTCCTCGCCGAGGAGCAGGCTCGCCTCGAGCGCGAGCTGTACGCCCCGGCGAAGAGGCGCGGTAGAAAGCCGAAGGGAGCAGCGTGATGCGCGATGTCGCGACCAAGGCCGATCTCGAGGCCGCCTTCAAGCGGGTGGAGCGGCGGCTTGCTGCCCTGATCTGCTGCATGTTCGCTTTCGCGGTGGTGCTGGTGGCCGTGGTGCGCTGATCAGGGCCTCGAGCGTAGCGCGTCGGCCGCGGCCCCAGCGAACGGGCCTTCCGCGTCGCGGACCTGGGTCAGCACGCGCTCCAGCCGTCCCTGGTATTCCTCCATCACCCGACGATGCCATTCATACGCGTCCATCATCCGCTTCTGGTGGTCGATTTCGTTCTCCAGTTGCTCGACCTGGGTCATGGTGCGCGTCATTGGTCTCTCCTGATGCGTTGACGCCAGCGATCTGCTCTCGATTTCTCGCGCAGATAAACTGAACCGAACGTGCGCTGCTGCCGGATCGTGGCAGCAGCACGCGCCTCGCCGGATACCCGCGCTACCGGCCGTTGCAAGGCAGTTCTAGCGGTCGCGAAATTGGCGAGTGGTCAGCGCTTCGCCCGCGTCAACGTCGCACGGATGCTGCGATCCTTCGCCGTGATCGCCAGGAACTCACCGACGCCGGCCTCCAGCTCATAGCCGGCCTGTCTCACCATGGCGGCGATATCCGCATGGCGGGCGTTGCTCACGTGAGCGCGGACCTCCCGCATCCCGGCCGGAACGACGTGGTCGGGGACGCCATGAGCCTTCAGCACCGTGATCAGCGCGGCCTCGTTCCTGACGTCCAGTTCCTTGCATATCTGGCCATGCGTCTTCCCTCGCCCGCGGAGGAATGCCGCCAGCACGATCTTGTCCGCCGTGAGCGCGCCGGCGCGGTGGTCGTTCTGCCCTGCCATGCCGTGCCTCCCGTGACGATGATCGCCGTATCTATCATCGCTGCGGGCCGCTTCGCGATCCCCTCCTGCGGCGGGCCATCGGGCGCGCGACGGTCGCGAAATGGCGGGGGAAGGCCGCTCCCGCGCCGAGGGGTGGTGGTGGCCCTTCAGGCGACGCGCGACGGCGAATTGGGGGGCTGAGCATTCCCTCCCTGATGAGGACCCTCGGAAGGCCGATGACCGGCATTTGCCGCGGGATCGACGCCCCCTCCTGCTGGGGACCCTAGGGAGAGATAAGTTGCGTCAAATGCCGGGGGTATGGTCCACCCGCGGGGCGATGAGGAAAACACGGTCCCTACGATTTCGCAGGGACCGTACAGCGTCGGCGGCCGCGCGTAGCCCCCGACATCTGGCGCAACTTTCCGTTCCGAGGAGCCCGCCGCCGCCTATCCTGACGAGGCAGGGCCGCTTCCCGCTTGGCGATGCGCGCGAGTGGGCTTGATGGCTACCTCGGCGGTTCCGGCGGCGGGAAAATCTTCGCACCGCGATTGACGACGTCCGTCAGAAAATACAGCGCCCAAAATACCGTGACTGCCAGGATTGAGAAAAGCAGCGACATCGAGGCAACCCCACCCAAACGAACGATCCTCATCAAGGTGGGTGTAGCCTTGAGCCAATGGACCGCGGTGTCCTTAAGCAGGGTCGCGGCTACGACGGCTATGAGGGTCACCATACCGACAAAGCAGAGATAACCGAGCATGTAGCAGGTGAACTGACGGAGCGTCAGCACCTCGCCATCAAGCATCAGTTCTGCGCCCATCGGACGCCGGTCAAGATGCTGCCCAGGCGCCCCCATCGCGACGGCTGCTAACGCGCCGACCATGAAGGGCACAGCCATAATGAGGAAATCTCTCGCAAACCTAAGAAGCCCGCTCTCGCCGAACACGGGTGGTGAAGGGGTCAGAAAGACAAAGATGGCGAACGTCACGGCCGCGACCGCGCCCGGAACAATGAAATCGTAGCGGCGCTTCTCGGGATGATAGATCGCCAAGTAGCGTACAGGCGCGAGAAGACGGAGACGGGATTTTGCCCTTCCCTGCCTGACGTCCTCTAGCCCTACTTGGTGCGTGACCATAGCTCGTCTCGATCCACAAGCTCTCGCAGTTTACCGAGCGTTTGCTCGCAAAATGTGGCGCGCCAACGCTTCGCTTCGCCAGGGATGTCAACTAGCTCACGGGGGCACAGCACCAAGTCAGCAGCTCCCTCGATATCGCGGTGCTGGACCTCACCTGATAGCATTCCGCCACCTACACTCCGATAGTACACACGGGTTTCGTACCCGCGGTTTTCCCAGGTCTGCCGCAACTTGGTCCACCATCCCGAACGCTCGCCTTCGTCGGCGGGAGCCTCCTTGGCCGAAACCTTGACCTCGACACTGGCCGTGTATTCGCGGTCGATAACCGATGTGGCTCCCGCCAGTTCCTGTCGCTCGGATCGATTGACGAACACCATGTGAGAAAGCGTCCTCTTGGGGGAGGTTGCCGCATCCAATGCACGACCGACGTCGGCCAGAAGGTCGATTTTAGGGTGATACCGATACGCCTTCTCCCGTCCGCGGGCTTTTCCCTTTGGCGGGATTTCAACCGAGAAGTTGAATTCGCGATCTCGTGCCACGCGGAGGAGCTGGCGCGAAAGCAACATCGCGATATCGCTGCGGGTTACCGAGTGAACGGCCTCTATGGCGCACCGATATTGTCCATCCTCATACTCATTCGCCTGGGGAAGCCGAACAATAACATGCGCTGCCGCAGCCCCTCGCTCGTCGCGATCGGCTTCGACCTCTCTCCCTTCGTAGGTATCGAGATTGACTACTGGAAAGCTTCGCTCTGCTTGATTGACATATTCGACCAGCAGGTCCGCGTAGCGCCGGCCATTCGCCGACGTGATGCGCAGGTCACGCAACCTTATGAAGTCGAACTTTTTGCCGCCCGCTATTCGTCGACCATCGTCAGGATCGTCGGTTGCGCCGTGGAACTCGACGGCATGGCCTAGCTTGCGACGGTGATCGATGTAAGACAGCAACTCTTCCGCGCCATGGATCGGCGGAGAATGCTCCTGTGGCGCCCTAGTCACGGATTTCGAAACGAACCAGTTCAGCAAGACGTGACGCTTAAACGTCGGCTCTTCGTCGGCCATTGTAGTCCCCCCGTTGGCAGAAGGATCGCGCAACCTGCGCTTGCTCGCAATGGCCAGAGGGTATCATGTGGATATCTGGCCGATCGCACACTTCTCTCGGGCCGGGGACAGCGGGCATCGCATCCGGGTTTGCACTTATCAGCGGCTATCAGCGGCCGCGGGAAGGGCAGTCTAGACCCACGGTATGTTGGCCTGAAAGTTGGCCCTCGCCTTCGGCGAGCGAATTTTCATTCCGCGTTTTCAACGTGATGGCGAGTTTCTGCGGAGACGGCTAGGGCACCATCCCAAACCAGACATGTCGTCACTGCGGACAGGGCGCGCCTGCGGCGGCCCAGGCGCCGAGCGCCTCGCCCAGTTCGGCGATAGTCAGCGGCGGCGGCTTTCGCTCCTCGCCGCGGCCGTTGCGGCCGGGCTGCCAGGCCCAGAGCACCAGGGCATCTTCCGCCATGTGCTTGACGAGGTCGGCCACCGTGCGGTTGCCGTTGGCGGCGGGATCCTTGAGCCGCCGGCAGAGGTCGCCGGACGACAGTCCGACCCAGCCCATGGAGCGAGGCGCCAGGCCCCAGTGCGGCGCGCCGGGCACGCCGCTCGCGGCATTGTTGCGCTCCTGGTGGCAGGCCGAACAATGCAGCCCGGGCGCGCCATGATTGCTCGGCCCGCGAATGACGCTCATCCGGTGGGGATGCATGGCATCCGTCTGCGTCGGGCGATCCGATGCCGGATGGCAGTTGATGCAACGCGGCGAGGTGAGCACTTGCTCGATGCGCGCCCATGCGCGCTCTCCTTCGGGCGCGGTCGGCTGGGCAAGCGCTGCGCCGCTGGCGACAATCAGTGCCATGGCGAACGACGACGGACGCGCGAATGCCATTCCCCACCTCCCGGGATGATGATTGCACTTGCGGCGATGCCCGAGCCGATGCGCCCTGCCATGCGAGCCGCAATCCGCCGCGGCGGGCGGGTCAGTTGTCCGCGGCGGGCTGGTCCTCATTGTCGTTCGACGAGCGGTTCAGCGCTGATTTCACGAATGAGAGGATGTCGCGCGCGTGGAAGGGCTTGCGAACAAAAGCCGCCCCATGCAGTTCATGTGGCAGGTCAGCCGGCAGAGAGCCGGAAACGAAGGCGAACGGCGTGCCCCTGCGATGCAGGGACAACGCGATCTCGAAGGTCTTTCCGCCAATGACGTCGACATCGAGCAGGGCCATATGCACCTGATCGTCGGCCAGGCTACTCGCCGTCCGCAGGCTGTCGGCCAGCAGAATCTCCGTCTGGTCGCCCAGATGGTCGATCACCGCCGCTTCGATATCCATCGCGATGAACGGATCGTCCTCCACGATGAGTATGCGTTGCCTCGACATACCGCCTCACCTAACGTCGCGTGGCGTGCCTTCGCCATGCCCCCGTCAACCCGTTCGCCGTAGTGCGATCTGCGCCCGGCGAAAATGTTATCGACATCCACTTAACGGGCCGTGTCCGCGAGGACCCTCCCGTGGATGCTGTGGCGTCGAGGACGATCTGACCGACTGTCCGCGGAACCCAGCGCCCTCAATCCGGGCTTTCGAGCAGCCCCATCACCATATGCGATCCGCTGGCCGCGAGAGTGACCATGGCGACGTCCAGAATGGCCGGGGTCACAGCGAGGAAGCCGCCGAAAACCGCCGTTCCGATCAGAACGGTCGCAATGGCCGATACCGTCCATGAGATCATGGAAGCCCCTCCGGCCGGCCGGGCGCCCATGGGACGGCCGGCCTTACGTTACGATAACCGCCACCATGGCGGAGTTGTTCCTGCCCATATCGCGAAATTCTGAATCGTTTTTGACTGCGCTGCGCCGGTGCCGCGATGGCGTGAGTTACGCCACCCGGCGCTCGGGATTCCGCCCGAAGAACAGGGCCTGGCTGATGGCCGCCTTCACGGCGTCCGGCTGAAACGGTTTGGTGATCAGGAAGGCAGGCTCCGGCCGCGAGCCGGTGAGCAAGCGCTCCGGATAGGCAGTGATGAAGATCACCGGCAGGTCGATCGACTGCAGGATCTCGGCCACGGCATCGAGGCCCGAGGAGCCATCGGCGAGCTGGATGTCGGCGAGCACCAGCCCAGGCCGGTGCTGGGCGACGAGCGCCACCGCCTCATTGTGCGTGCGGGCGATGCCGGTGACGGAATGGCCGAGTTCCTTGACCAGCGTCTCGATGTCCAGCGCGATGATCGGCTCGTCCTCGATGATCAGCACGTCCGTCGCCACCTGCTCGGCGATCTCGCGGCCAGCACGGCCGATCAGGTCTTCGGCGTCGGCCACGTCCACTTCCAGGATGCGCGCCACGTCGTCCAGGCTGAACCCCTCCACGGTGCGGAGCAGGAAGGCCTGACGCGGCCGCGGGGTCAGCGCGTCGAGATTGCGTTCCACGGGTCCGGCCCGGGACGGAGTGCTGGAGACCAGCGCCATGTTGGCCGGCGTGGACGACCACAGATTCAGGAAGATCCGGTAGAGGCCGATGCGCGCGGGAACGTCGCGCGGGAAGGCGGAAGAGTCCGCGATCAGCGCCTCGAGCGTCGCGACGACATAGGAATCGCCCCCCGCCTGGCTGCCGCCGAGTGCACGGGAGAAACGGCGGAGATAGGGAATGTGCGGTGCAATGTCCGCAGCGATCGTCATCTTTGGCTCTCCCGTCCAACCGGCCAATGGCACCTCGGAACCCCTTGTCGAAGCAAGCTTTTTATTTTTCTGAATCGAGGGAACCATGCCATTGTCGGCACGTTTTGGGTTGGATCGGCGGCGCCTCGCCGGCGCACCTGGTGGAGAATTCGATGGGTGCCTTGCCCGAACAGAACGAGGATCGCGAAAGCGATGACGATGGCCAGGACATCGTACTCGACTCCCGGATTCAGGATGCCATCGGCAAGTCGCTCAAGGCGCATTACGACGACCTGATCAGCGCGCCGATCCCCGATCGGCTGCTCGTCCTCCTGGCCGAGCTGGAAGCGAAAGAGCGTCGCGATGATCAGCAATGACTTCCGCGAGGGGCTGATCGCCGAACTGTCGAACCTGCGCGCCTTCGCCGTCTCGCTCTGCGGCTCGGTCCAGCAGGCCGACGATCTCGTGCAGGACACGATGCTGAAAGCCTGGGGCAATGCCGACAAGTTCCAGCCCGGCACCAGCCTGCGCGCCTGGCTCTTCACCATCCTGCGCAACACCTACTATTCGCTCTATCGCAAGCGCGGCCGCGAGGTGCAGGACAGCGACGGCACCTACGCCCAGCGTCTGGCGGTTTCCGGCGAGCAGGAGAGCGCGCTCGACCTCGCCGACTTCCGCGTGGCGCTCGCCAAGCTGTCGGAGGAGCATCGCGAGGTCCTCATCCTCGTCGGCGCCAGCGGCCTGTCCTACGAGGAGGCCGCGGAGATTTGCGGTGTCGCCGTCGGCACGATCAAGAGCCGGGTCAATCGGGCGCGGGCACGGCTCGCCGACCTCCTTGGCATCTCGAGCGTCAATGACATCGGACCGGACCGCAACAGCACGGCCGTGATCCGCTCCTCGCCAGCGGATCTCGCGCGCACCTGATCGGTGAAAGTCATGGCGTTCCGCACCGTCCGGGCTCGTCTTCTGGCGCTGATGGTGCTGGTCGTCCTGCCGATCGCGGTGGTCGCGGCGGTCACGGCGACGGTGACCTATCGATCGGTCCTGGCCTCGATCGAGGCGACGCAGGTCCAGACGGTCGGCAATTTCGCGGTCCGCACCCGCATCTGGTATCGCGAGACCCTTCGCTCCCTGCTCACCGCCATGGCGGCCGTGAAGGCAAGCGAGGGCGCAGCGGTCTGTGACGCGATCGCGAGCCGGATCGTCGAGGATGCAACCGGATTCGAGTTCGTCTCGATCCGGGTCGGCGACAGGCCCGCCTGTCAGGCCAGCCGTGGCGTCGAGATCACCCCGGGGACGCTGGGCGCGATCCTGACCTCATTTCGTCAGCGACAGCGGGTCGCGAGCTGGATCGGCACCGACCTTGCCGACAGCCGCTACGGCCAGATCCTCATCGGGCAGAAGCGCTTTCTCGGCGTCCACGCGCGTCAGGACGCAACGGCGGTGGGTGGTCCGATCGAAGCGCTGCTGCTCGTCGATTCCGCCACCCTCGACCGCAGCTTCGACCTCGGCACGATAACTCCCGGCGTGGTCGTCGGCCTCATCCAGACCCCCGATCAGGTCATCATCGCGCGCGGCGCGCCGGAGGAGGACCCCTCCTGGCTGCCGCGCGAGGAGTTCACCGGCACCGGGACGACCCGTTGGGAAGGCGTCAGCCGCGGCGGCGGTCGCGCCGCCTTCGCGGCGCAGGCGGTCGCCATGCCGGACCTCTACATCCTCGCCCGCTTCGACCAGGCCGCCGAGCGCGCCGCCTTCCTCCAGTTCGTCGCGCTGCTGCTCACGCCACTGGTCACGCTGGCCGTCCTGTTCGCGGCCTATTCGCTCGCGATCGATTCCAACCTCATCCGCTGGATCCGCGGCATCGAGGCGGCCGCCGTCGCCAGCACCTCGCAGGCCCCGAAGCCGGCGCCCGTCGACCCGGCCATGCCCGAGGACATCCGGCGCGTGTCGGAGGCGTTCAACCGCCTGACCGCCGAACAGGCGGATCGTCTCGAGAAGCTCGACGCAACCGTCGGCGCCAACCGCCATCTCGTGCGCGAACTGCATCATCGGGTGAAGAACAGCCTGCAGGTGGTCCAGAGCTATCTGGGCCTTGCGCGGCGCGAACACGGCGACTTCCATCGCGGTGTCCTGTCGGAGGTCGAGGCCAAGGTTCAGGTGCTGTCCATCGCCTATCGGCATGCGCTGGCGCAGGGCGAGATGCGGCCGGTCGAACTGCGCCCCATGCTGGACGAGATCGCCGCCATGCTGGCCGGCTTGATGCGCTCCGGCACGCCGTGGGTCTCCGTCTCCGCGCCGGAAGGCATCGCGCTGGTCATCGACCGCGCCATTCCGCTCGGCCTTCTGGTGGTCGAGGTAGCTGGCTCCATCCAGCGCGCCGATGGCGAGGCGCGTATCGACATTGCGGTCAGTCCCGACGGCGCCGCGGGCATGCTGCTGGCCATCGAGACCGGTGCCGATGTGCCGGATGCGGCCGACACTCGCGTCGTCCATGGCCTGCTGCGCCAGTTGGAGGCGACCTTGGCGAGGTCTGCTGGCGGGCGCTCGCTCGGCGAGTGGCACGTGCCGCTCTGATCCTTGCAGTCAGGCGACGTCCGCGTGGCTCACCGCGCGCGAGATGTCGACGCCGACCGCCAGGCCGAGCTGCGCGCCGAACGGGCCGGTGAAGCTGCCGGCGACCGGCGAAGCATCTCCGGGCACGCGGGCCACCGCGATGCGGATGAGATGGGGATCGGCGACCAGCGCGTTGGTCGGGTCGAACTCGACCCAGCCGTCGCCCGGCACGAAGACCTCGGCCCAGGCATGGGTAAGTCCCACCGCCGCGCGGTTGGCGGGATCATCATTGCCCTGGTTGTGGAGATAGCCGCTGACGAAACGGGCCGCATAGCCGAGCCTGCGCACCGCCTCGATGAACAGCCAGGCCAGGTCGCGGCACGAACCGGCCCGCGCGGCGATGGTCTGGCCCGGAGCCAGCGTCCCTTCCTCGAAGCGCACGGAATAGCCGAAGCCGGAATGGATGGCGTAAGACAGGCGCTGGAGCGGATCGGGATCACCGGACTGATCGGCCAGAATCTCGCCGATCCACGTGACCAGCGCGCCGTCCTCGTCCTCGCTGGCGGGCGCCATGAACGGCTGCAGCACGATGCGCTCGCCGTCGGAATAGTGCGGGGCGAAGGGCGCCTTCATCCCGTCGCGGGCGCTGGGGAAGGCCGATGCATAGCGCCGCAGAACCAGCCCGCTGGCGATCTCCAGCCTGTCGCTCGGCTCCTGGAAGGTCGCGATGGCGACAGGATTGCCGTAGACATCGTGCATCCACTGCAGGCTGGCGGCGGGCGAGACGTCGATCCGGGTGTCGAGGATGCGGACATCGAAACTGTCGCGCGGGCGGATCATCAGCCGGTGCGGGCCGAAGGTGACGGGGACGGAATAGGTGTAGGTGGTCACGTGGCGGATGAAGAGGTCCATGACCGGTCTCGATGTCTGGGACGCGAGGCTCGCCTTGCGCGGCAAGCCTAGCAGCAACGGGCGGGGCACCGCGCAAAAATCAAGCCGCCACAAGCGGCTTCAAGTCTGGAGAGGTCCGCATCGCGGGAAGGGGAGCGATATGTCCGAACAACACCCGGACAGGCCCCTGGTTCCCGTTCGTCAGGTCCGGTCGCTGGCGCGCAGCACGATCTCGACGCGGGCGACGATGCCCTCCGGTCGGTAGTCGATCGCCAGTTCGCCGCCGAGTTGCGACGACAGCAGCCGGTTGAGCAGCAAGGAGCCGAAGCCGCGGCGCGTCGGCGTCCTGACTTCCGGCCCGCCGCTCTCGGTCCAGACCATGATGAGCTTCGGCTCGACCGGCGCGTCATCGGTCTCGATCGCCACATGGACGCGCCCCTTCGGCACCGACAGCGAGCCGTATTTCACCGCATTGGTGGCCAGTTCGTGCACGGCCATGCCGACGGCGACGACGATGTCGCGCGGGATTTCCACGCCGGGGCCGTCGATCGTCACGCGCCCGGCATCGTCCAGATAAGGTTCGAGCTCGCTCTTGAGGATCTCGTGCAGGCCCGCGCCCGCCCAAGCCTCCCGGGTCAGCAGCGAGTGGGTGCGGCCGAGCGACACGAGCCGGTCCGAGAAATCGTCGCGGAACTCCTGGAAGGTCTTGGCCGAACGTCCCGTGGCCGAGGCTATGGCCTGCACCGTCGCCAGAACGTTCTTGACGCGGTGGTGCAACTCGCGAATGAGCACCTTCTGGTGTTCGTCCGCGTCCCTGCGGGCGGTGATGTCGAGGCCGGTGCCGAGCACCTGCACGACCTTGCCTTCGGCATCCCTGTCGAACGGCGTCTCGCGGATCAGGAACCAGCGATAGTCTCCGTCCGCATGGCGGATGCGGTACTCGGCCTCGCGCACCTCGCCATCGGCGACCCGCCGCACCGACAGGCTGAGATCGGTCAGAGCCTGCAAGTCGTCCGGATGCACGAGCTCGTTGAGCGCCCTGATGCTGCGGCCGGAGAGCTCGGCCGGCGCGTAGCCCAGCGCCTCGTAGATCTGCGGGTTCATGAAGACATTGCGACGGCGCTCGAAGTCGGTGATGTAGATGAGGTTGGGCGCCAAGATCATCAGGCGTTCCAGCCGCGATTTCTCCCCGGCGAGCGCGGCCTCGGCCTCGTGTTCGGCGGTGACGTCGTCGATGATCGCGCCCACGGCGGTCACCTCGCCCGCCTCCTGTCGCACGGGATAGAAATCAGCCTGCCAGACGCGCCGGCGGGACGCATCGCCGTCGGGGCTTCCGATGAGTTCGAGGCGACCGACCGCCTCGCCCGCCAGCGCCCTCCGGATCGCCGGCTCCAGCGTTTCGACGAATTGCGGCATGACCTCCGCGACGGTCCTGCCGCCCTGCGCCGCGACCGGGCCGCCGGCCATCGACGCAAGCGCGGCGTTGACCCTCAGGAAACGCATCGAGCGGTCGATGACGGCCAGCCCCACCGGCGCGAACTGATAGACCGCTTCAAGTTCGAAGACGCGCGCCTCCAGCTGGACCTGCGCACCGACCAGCGCCCGTTCGGCCAGCTTGCGGTCGTGGATGTCGGTGGCGCTGCCCAGCCAGCGCTCGATGCCGCCCTGGCGCGTGAAGATCGGCACGGCGCGCACCACGAACCACCGGAAGCTGCCGTCGCCCCCCTGAAGCCGGCATTCGAACTCGAAAGGCTCTGCGGCAGCACGCGACTGGTTCCACAGCGCAACAGCGCGGCGCTGCTCGTCCGGGTGGACGTAGTCGCTCCATGCAGTCGCGGCGACCATGCCGGGCGCCATGCCCGTGAAGGCATGCCACCGGTCGTTGAAATAGTCGTGCCGACCGTCCGGACCCGCCGACCAGATGAGCTGCGGGACCGTGTCGGCAATGGTCTGGAAGCGACGTTCGGAGGCCCGGAGCTCCTCATCCATCTCGCGGAGCGACTCGGCGTCGCGCGATCGTCGGGTCTCCTCGACGGCATAGTCGCGCCGAACCGCCGACAGAATGCGGCTCGACGCCAGCATGGCGATGCCCATGGCGGCGGCGATGAGGCTGATCCCGATGGCCGCGACGGGCCCGATGGTCGACAGGAATGCCGTGCCGAACACCTGCTCGGGAATGGCGATGACCGTGCGATAGCCGCTCACCCGCGCGGCGGCGAAAGCAAACACGACGGGCGTGCCGTCAGCCGCCGCGGTGCGGGCGAGCCGGTCGGGCTGGTTGCGCATGCTGTCGCGGATCGGACCGATCAGGCGCGTCCCGACGAAGCGCTCCGCCTCGCGCGAGCGGGTGACGACGATGTCGCGGGTGTCGACGACTGCGGAGATCCAGTGCGGCGGCATGTTCTGGTCGCGCAGCGCGTCGGCGAGCAGAGCGGCCGGCATGATCAGCGCAACGACGACACGCTGTCCGGCTCCCGTGCTGGCGGAAATGCCGCCCAGTATCACCGGCGCGGTTCCAGCCTGGCCCTCGACAAGTTCGGACACCACGATGTCGGTCTGGGCCAGGGCCCTGCGCGTGAAGCCCGCCGCGGCCTCCGGCGAAACGGCGGCGAGCGTGGCGGGGAGCGGGAAGGCCGAACCGAGAATGCGCCGGCCCTGGTCGTCGAAGACGGCGACATGCGTTCCGGATGGCGCCGACTGGCGCGTCTGCTGATAGACCGAAACCCAGTCTCCGCCCGCCAGCGACGACGATGTCGCGACAACCCGCAGGTAGATCTCCACGGACCGCATCTCGCTGTCGATGCTGGCCGCGGTGGCGCGCGCGACATCGACGAGCCGCGCCTCCACACGCGCACGCTCGCTCAGGTGTGTCTGCCATACCGCGCCGATGGTGAGCGCGAGAAGAGGTATCGTGATGCCGGCGATTAGGAGCAGAAGGCGTGTCCGCAATGAGCTCAAGCGCTGGCGGTAGCTGTCTGTCGGTACGTCTGGGGCGAGCTGGATCAGATCGTCATTCATGAATGGGGGGACGAAATCCCGGCGTGGCAAGGCGGGGCGAGGGTTCAGATGGCGCACGGGCGCTCGCCCGGACATCGGACCTCGACACTAACGCGCCTGCCGGCTTTCCGTTCCCATGGCGCGGGCAGGAAATATCGACCGGTCGGCCAAAGCTTCGGGTGGAGGGAGTTTCGCCGCCCCATCGCACGTCGCCGAGCGAACATTGCGATGTCGAGACGGCCATCCCGCCGTCACCATCGAAAGGACCGAGACCGTCAGGAGAACAGTCATGGGTAGCCTCCTTCACTGGGCCGTCATCTTCCTCGTCGTGGCACTGGTTGCGGCTTTCCTCGGCTTCGGCGGCGTCGCCGGCACGGCCATGAGCGGCGCCCAGATGCTGTTCTGGGTCGCGATCGCGCTGTTCGTCGTCTCGGTGGTCGCGGGGCTGATACGGCGGGCCTAGCCGAGCCCGCGTGAGTTTCCCGGCGCACCGCGCCAACCGCTGATCACGAGGCCGGGCCTGCCAAGGGTCCGGCCTCTTTGCGTGCCCGCGCATCCTCGGCGCAAAAAGGAAAACCCCGGACATGGTCCGGCGCTACTCGTCTCGGCGGGTACGCCGCCTGCGCGACCCGTGCCGGTTCAATTGCCCGCAAGATCGCCAACTGGATGACGTTCGACAACGGAACCCCGAGCAACCCGAGCAGTGCGCCCCGTCCAAGACCCACTTTACCCGCCTCGAACTCCGAGGGGGATGCAGCGCCCCAGGTTCGCGGCAGGTTGCTGACTTCCGCACGTCCCGACTGCCGCGCGCCTCATGGCCCCGCGCGGAGGCCGCAACCCGGGGTCGGAAGCCGTGACTCCGCGCCTTCGGCACTGTCGTCGGCCGCCCTGCATCCATGCGCGCCGGCTTGACCATTGCAATCGATTGCAATAGACCTGCGGCAGGGAGAGAAACGATGATCATCGAGCGCCAGGAACAGGTGACCGATGCGGTGCTGTCGGCCATGGCCGAAACGGCCGATCCGCGCCTCAAGGAGATCATGGAGGCGCTGGTTCGCCACCTGCACGCCTTCGCGCGCGAAGTGCGGCTGACCGAGCCCGAATGGGAGAAGGCGATCGAGTACGCGGTCGGCCTCGGCCAGTTCACCAACGACACCCACAACGAGGCCGTCTTGGCCTCCGACGCAGTGGGGCTCTCGACCCTCGTCTGCCTGCTCAACAACGGCAATGGCGGCAACACGGAGACGGCCGCCGCGCTGCTCGGCCCGTTCTGGCGGATGCACTCGCCTCGCACCGAGAACGGCGGCTCGATCCTGCGGTCCGAAACGCCCGGCGCGACGCTCGTCGCCTCATGCCTCGTGCGCGACGGCAAGGGCCAGCCCATCGCCGGCGCCGAGGTCGACGTCTGGCAGGCCTCGCCCATCGGCATGTACGAGAACCAGGACGAGAGCCAGGCCGACATGAACCTGCGCGGCAAGTTCGTTACCGGCGCGGACGGCCGCTTCGCCTTCACCTCCGTCAAGCCAGCGGGCTATCCGGTGCCGACCCATGGCGTCGTCGGCCGGATGCTGGAGGCACAGAACCGCCATCCCTATCGTCCGGCACACATCCATTTCCTGATCTACAAGCCCGGCTTCAAGACGCTGATCACCCAGGTCTTCGTCGACGACGACAAGCACCTCGAGAGTGACGCCGTGTTCGGCGTGACCCGCTCGCTGATCGGCGACTTCGCCAGGGACGGCGACGGCTACACGCTCGACTACACTTTCGTGATGGAGCCGGGTGAAGCCGTGCTCCCAGTTCCCCCGATCAAGTGAAGGACAGCGCATGAGCGCATCCAGCCTTTCCGGCAAGGTTGCCGTCGTTCTCGGTGGCTCGGGCGGCATCGGCGCGGCGAGCGCCCGCCTGTTCGCCGCCGAAGGCGCAACCGTCGTCGTCACCTACCGCTCGGACAAGGCAGCGGGCGAGAAGGCCATTGCCGGCCTGCCCGGATCCGGCCACTTCGCCGCCAGCGCGACCGTTGAGGACACCGCGACGCTCGCCGCCCTTGCGACCGAGGTCGAGAAGCGGCTCGGCCGCTGCGACATCCTCGTCAATTCCGCCGGCTACACGAAGCCGGTCGCGGCCAACGATTTCGACGCGCTGACCGACGACTTCATCGACGAGATGTTCCGCGTCAACTGGCGCGGCCAGTTCGCCGCCGTCCGCGTCTTCCGCAAGCTGCTGGAAGCGAGCGGCGACGGGCTGATCGTCAACGTCTCCTCGCTCGCCGCCCTGACCGGACAGGGCTCCAACATCGCCTATGCCGCCTCCAAGGCCGGCATGGACACGCTGACCAAGGCGCTGGCCCGAACGCTGGCTCCGGGCGTCCGCGTCATGAGCGTCTCGCCCGGCGCGGTCGACACCGATTTCGTGCCGGGACGCGGGCCCGAACAGCTCGCCAAGCTGGCGCCCACCATCCCGCTGAGGCGCGTCGCGACGGTCGATGACTGCGCCCGCGCCATCGTCGCCTGCGCCACCCATCTCACCTATTCGACCGGCTCGATCATCCTTCTGGATGGCGGCCGGGCGCTCTGACATCCGGGGCTCTCGCCCCCAATCGCCAACGAAGACAAGGCAGAGGGAACCCTGATGAGGCCCATGCGGAACAAGGTCGTCATCACCTGCGCGGTGACCGGCAACCTCACCACTCCCGACCAGACGCCGCACCTGCCTATCACGCCGGAGGAGATCGCCGAGGCCTGCCTCGGCGCGGCGGAGGCAGGCGCTGCCGTCACCCATATCCACGTGCGCGAGCCCGGCACGGGCAAGCCCTCGATGGAGCTTGAATATTATCGCGATGTGGTCGCCCGCATCCGCGCGAAGAACCCGAAGCTGATCCTCAACATCACGACCGGCCCGGGCGGACGTTTCGTACCCTCCGAGGATGATCCGAAGGTCGCCGGACCCGGTACCACGCTGGTCGTTCCGGAGAAGCGTGTCGAGCACATCGCCGCGCTGAAGCCCGACATCTGCACGCTCGACCTCAACACGATGAATTCCGGCGCGCAGGTCGTCATCAACACGCCGGGCAATGTCCGCCGCATGGCCAAAGTCATCCGCGAGGCGGGCGTGAAACCGGAGATCGAACTGTTCGATTCCGGCGACATCGCCCTGATGCACGATCTGCTGAAGGACGGCTCGATCTCGGGCCCCTCCATCGCCTCCTTCGTCATGGGCGTGAAATACGGTTTCCAGCCGACGCCGGAGACCGTGCTCTATGCCCGCGACATGCTGCCGGCGGATACTGAGTTCACGGTGATCGGCACCGGGCGCTCGTCCTTCCCGATGGTAGCGCAGTCGGTCCTCGCTGGCGGGCACGCCCGCACCGGACTCGAGGACGCGGTCATGCTCGACCGCGGCGTCCTTGCCCCGTCCAACGCCGCCATGGTCGCGAAGGCCCGCCGCATCGTCGAGGAACTTGGCGCCCAGGTCGCGACCACCGACGAGGCGCGCGACATTTTCCACCTGCCCTCGCGGGCCGCGTGACAAGAGGACGCCATGACGGTCGTCACCGAAATCAAGGCTGAAGCCACCGTGGCCATGCGCGCGGTCCGGCTCGCCGCCAAGGCCGAAACCATCGAGGCGGTCGCACCGGCGGTCGAAGCCGTGGCACTGGCTCGCCGCAGCGCCGACGACGTGCTGGTCGAGGTGCGGGCCGCGGCCGTCAACCCGTCCGACGCCAAGGCCGCCATCGGCATGATGCCCTATGCCGTGTTCCCGCGCACGCCGGGCCGCGACTTCGCCGGCATCGTCGTCGAGGGACCGGCCGGTCTCGTCGGCAGGGAAGTCTTCGGTTCGTCCGGCGATCTCGGCATTCGCCGCGACGGCACCCATGCCTCGCACCTCGTCGTCGAGGCGTCGGCACTGGTCGAGAAGCCGGCAAACATTTCGCTCGCCGAAGCCGCCGGCATCGGCGTGCCCTTTGTCACCGCGCAGGAAGGTTTCCGCCGCGCAGGGATGCCAAAGGCCGGCGAGACGGTGCTGATCCTCGGCCTCAACGGCAAGGTCGGGCAGGCTGCCACCCAGATCGCCACGTGGCAGGGCGCGAAGGTCATCGGCGTCGTCCGCAAGGACGAGGGCTATGCCGGCCATGCCAGCGGCGCTGTCACGGTCGTCAATGCCGCGTCCGAGGACGTCGCGGCGCGCGTGCGCGAGCTGACCGGCGGGCGTGGTGCGGACATCGTCTACAACACGGTCGGCGAGCCCTATCACGAGGCAGGCACGAAATCGCTCGCCGTCACCGGCCGCATGATCCTGATCGCATCGGTGAAGCAGCCGGTCTCTTTCGACATCTTCGCCTTCTACCGCGGCCGGCATACCTATGTCGGCATCGACACGCTGGCGCTGTCCTCGACGGCGACGGCCGAGGTTCTGCGCGATCTCGTAGCCGGCTTCGCATCGGGCGCACTGAAACCCTTCCCCATCGAGCAGCGTGCCATCTACCCGCTGGAAAAGGCGCGCGAGGCCTATATCGCGGTACTCGGCGCCTCGCGCGACCGCGTCGTCTTCCTGCCCAACGGGTGATCCGATGCACGTCAACCGCTTCGCCGACCTGAAGCCCTACCAGTCGCCCGGCCATCACGACATGCGGATGCTGCGCATGCAGGGCCGCGAGGCGGGCCCCTCGGAAACCATGTGGCTCGGCGTCTCGCAGCTTCTGCCCGGCGGGCATATCGACCCCTCCGCCTCGCCGGAGGAGAAGATCTATGTCGTGCTCGACGGTGAGCTGACCATCCAGACCGACAGCGAGACGGCCGTTCTGCGCCAGTGGGACAGCTGCCGCATCGCCCCCAACGAAATCCGCGCCCTGAAGAACGAAACGAACAGGACCGTGGTCGTGCTGCTCGCCATGCCGCTGCCGAAACCGGCGGCCTGAGCAAACGGCATGTCAGGACCAACGATAAGAATGACGACGACCTGGAGGATCCCCCCATGCCCCTCGATCGCAGAGGCTTGCTCATAGGCGCCGGCGCAGCGTCGGCCGGCGCATTCATTGGAACCCAGGGCGCCCGCGCCCAGGTCTATCCCGGCCAGATGGTCCGGCTGATCGTGCCCTTCTCGGCCGGCAGCATGACCGACATCCTCGCCCGCTCCCTCGCCGAGAAGCTGCGCGAGAAGTGGGGCCAGCAGGTCATCGTCGAGAACCGCCCCGGCATCGCCGGCACCGGCGGCGTCGCGCGCACCGCCGCCGACGGCCTGACCCTCATGCTGACCTCCAACGGCCACGTGGTGATCCGCGCGGTCAACCGCGACGCGACTTTCGATCCCGTGAAGGACTTCGTCGCCATCGCCAAGGTCGCGTCCATGCCGTCGATCATGATCGCGCCGGCCGAGGGCGACATCCGCACCGTGGACGATCTGGTCAAGGCGGCCAGGGCTCGCCCCGGCCAGCTCAACTATGCTTCCGCCGGCCTCGGCAGTTCCACCGGCATCGCGGCGGAAGTGTTCCGCCATGCCACCGGCACGCAGATGCAGCTCGTGCCCTATCGCGGCATGCCGGAAAGCCAGACCAGCGTGCTTCGCGGCGATTCCGCCTTCTGCTTCACCTTCTTCAACGTCGGCGGCGACCTGATCCAGGCCGGCCGCATCCGCGCCCTCGCGGTCACCGGCGATGCGCGCATGGCACAGCTTCCGAACGTGCCGACCTTCAAGGAAGCCGGCCTTGCCAACTTCGCCTACGATGCATGGTTCGGCGTGCTCGGCCCGGCCGGCCTGCCGAAGCCGCTGATCGACCAGATCGCGCGCGACATCAAGGAGGCGCTGGCCGCGCCCGACATCCGCCAGCGCTTCGAGCAGCAGGGTGTGAACCTCGTGACCTCGACGCCCGAGGCCTTCCAGGCGGAACTCGCCAGCGATGCCGAGAAGTACGGTCCGCTCGTGCGGCAGGCAGCCGGCGGCTGACGCCGTTCAGGCCGCGATGGCCTCGCGGCCGTCGTGGCCCGTCACGGTCAGGTCGACGATGACGCCGGGCTCGATGGGCGCGTTGAGCCTGACCGGCGTGAAATGCTCGGTGCGGCCCATGCCGGCTGTCTCCGTCAGCACGCGGTAGCCACGGCCCACCATGCCGTCGAGATGGGCGCGCAGCGCGGTCTCGCCGCGCTCGCGAAGGCGGCGCGCGCGCTCCTTGACGACGTCGCGGGCGACCTGCGGCATGCGCGCCGCCGGCGTGCCGGGACGGGCCGAGAACGGGAAGACGTGGAGATGCGTCAGGTCGCATTCGCCGACGATGTCGAGCGAGCGGGCGAACATCTCTTCCGTCTCGGTCGGAAAGCCGGCGATGATGTCCGCGCCGAACACCATGTCGGGTCTGAGCCGCTTCACTTCGGTCGTGAAGGCGATGGCGTCGGCGCGCAGATGCCGCCGCTTCATCCGCTTCAGCACCATGTCGTCGCCGGCCTGAAGCGAGAGATGCAGGTGCGGCATGAACCGCGCCTCGCCGGCAATGACGTCGAGCAGGTCGTGATCGGCCTCGACGGAATCGATCGACGAGATGCGCAGCCGCTCCAGCTCCGGCACATGCTTCAGGATCGCCTTGGTGAGCGCGCCGAGCTTCGGCTCGCCCGGCAGGCCCTGCCCGTAGCTGGTGATGTCGACGCCCGTCAGCACCACCTCGCGATAGCCGTTCTCGACCAGCTTGCGGACCTGCTCGACCACCTCGCCCATCGGGACGGAGCGCGAATTGCCGCGGCCGAACGGAATGATGCAGAAGGTGCAGCGATGATCGCAGCCGTTCTGCACCTGGACGAAGGCCCGCGAGCGCCCGGTCAGACCGTCGACGAGGTGCAGCGCCTGCTCGCGCACGGCCATGATGTCGTTGACGGCGACCTTTTCCGACGAGGCGAGACCGAAATCCGGCCCTCGCGACAGGGCTGCACGCACCTCGCCCCAGGCCGCCGCCTTCATCTTCTCGTCATTGCCGATGACCCGGTCGACCTCGGCCATCGCCGCGAACATCTCGGGCTCGGTCTGCGCCGCGCAGCCGGTCACGACGATCCGGGCGTCCGGATTCTCGCGCTTCATGCGGCGGATGGTCTGGCGCGCCTGCCGCGTCGCCTCGGCGGTCACCGCGCAGGTATTGATGACGATGGTCTCCGAGAGGCCGGCCTCAGAGGCCAGCTTCTGCATCACCTCCGACTCGGAGGTGTTCAGCCGGCAGCCGAACGTGACGACCCGGATCGTGTCATCGACCGCGCCCATTCTCAGGCGGCCGTCGCGAAGAGGGCCGGCTCGAACGTGCCGGTATGCTCCAGTTCGGTCGGCCCGGTCATGATGACGTGGTTGTCGTCGCGCCATTCGACGAACAGCTCGCCACCGGGCAGGGAGACGCGCGCGGCGCGATCGGTCCGCTTGGTGCGGGCCGCGGAGACCAGCGCGGCACAGGCCGCCGAGCCGCAGGCCCTGGTGATGCCGACGCCGCGTTCCCAGACCCACAGCACGATGTGGTCGCGCGCCTTCACGGCGGCGAGCGAGATGTTGGCCCGCTCCGGGAAGATCGGATGGTTCTCCAGCATCGGCCCGATCTTCGGCAGGTCGAAGGCGTAGGGATCGTCGACCCAGAACACCGCATGCGGATTGCCCATGGAGACGACCGAGGGCGAATGCAGGATCGGCGCGTCGATCGGCCCGATCTGCAGTTCGATGGCGCGGGTGTCGCGGAACTCCTCGGCGAGCGGAATGTCCTGCCAGCCGAAACGCGGCTCGCCCATGTCGACGGAGAAGGCGTGCGGCCCGGTGCGGCGGCAGTCGAGCAGGCCGGCGACGGTCTCGACCACCAGATGGTCGCCGCCGCTCTCCTCGGTCAGCACCCAGGCGACGCAGCGCGTGCCGTTGCCGCAGGCGCCTGCCTGCGAGCCGTCGGTGTTGTAGATGCGGATATAGGCGGCCGTGCCCGGCGTGCGCGGCTTGTGCAGCACCATCATCTGGTCGAAGCGGGAGCGTTCGTCGGCCGCGATAGCCCGCGCCTCGGCGGCTGTCACGACATGGCTCGACCGGCGCAGATCGACCACCACGATCTCGTTTCCGGCGCCGTTCATCTTCCAGAACGGATGGTTTGCGAGGGGGCTCATGACGTTGGTCTCATGACACGGGGCTCTCGTCGGGCCGTGATCCGATGACGGAGTTGGTGCGTCAATGTGATGAAAGGGACACGATGCGGCTTTCCTATATAGGCTATCGTGCCGCGCATCAAAATGGCCGGCGCTGGGCGCTGGTGCAGGCGAAGGATGGGCGGGCCATGACGGCTCTCGTCACGACGGTCTTCCGGGGCATTCTTGCGGCAGCGGCGCTGACGGCGGGAACAGCCTTCGCTCAGGCGCCCGCTGCGCCGCCCGCCGAGACGCAGCGCGCGCCATCGCCGACGCCGGCCGCACCTGCCGATCCCGCGCCGCCCGCACCCGCAACGCCGGCTGCGCCCCCCGCCGCCGCGCCGGATGCGCCGGCCTCCGTGCTCCCCTCCGACGAAGTCGTGCAGGGCGCAGGCTTCGGCGACGAGGTGACGCTGGAGGCGCGCCCCGCCATCGTCCTGCCCGGCAAGACCACCTGGGACGATCTCTACGGCACGTTCCGCAAGGCGATCGAGCAGCTCACCCGCATCGCCAGCGCCAATGGGCTGACCGCCTCCGGCCCGCCGATGATCCGCTTCGTCTCGTCCTCCGACGACCAGGTCGACTACGAGGCCATCCTGCCCGTCACGCGGATCGACGGCGATCCCGCGCGTCTGGCACCGGCAAAGCCCGGCGAGACGCCCGCGGGCCGCGCGGTCCGCTTCGTCCATCACGGCGGCTACGACACGATGGAACAGACCTACGACGAGATCACCAACCATCTCGACGAGCGCGGCATTGCCGCCGAGGACGCCTTCGTCGAGGAATATGTCCGCGACCCCGACAAGACGCCGGAGACCGAGATGGCCACCTTCATCTACGTCTTCCCGAAGAAGTAGCGGGCGCCCGCAATCTCGCAATTCATTACCGTGAGATTTGCACAATCCGATTGCGTAAGCGCAAGGAATTCGCAATAGCGCCGCCGCCGGCGGCTCCTATCTTGTCTCCAACACACGAGGCCTCCGCCTCGCCGGGAGATGAGACCATGACCCGCAACGGCATCCATCACGTCACCGCCATTTCCGGCCCGGCCCGCCGCAATGTCGATTTCTACGTCGGCACGCTCGGCATGCGGCTGGTCAAGAAGACCGTCAATTTCGACGATCCCGGCACCTATCACCTCTATTACGGCGACGAGAGCGGCCAGCCCGGCACGATCCTGACCTTCTTCCCCTGGGAGCATGCCTCTCCCGGCCGGATCGGCATCGGCCAGACGCAGGAGACCATGCTCCGCGTACCCGAGGGTTCGCTCGGCTGGTGGGCGCAGCGCTTCGTCGAGAAGGGCGTTCCGCACGAGACGATCACGCGACGGTTCGGCGAGACGGTTCTGCCGTTCTCCGATCCCGACGGCATGAAGCTGTCGCTGGTCTGCGTGGCCGGCATCGGCGACGAGCCGGGCTGGGCCGGCGGCGGCATTCCGGGCGAGCACGCGATCCGTGGCTTCCACGGCGTCAGCCTGCTGGTCGACGAGGGCAGCCGCACCGGCGCGATCCTCAGCGACGTCTTCGGCCTTGCCGAGGCCGGCCGCGAGGGCACGACCGTGCGCTACCGCGCGGCCGACACGGCCATCGGCGGCATCGTCGATGTCCGCTCGGCCGGCGGCTTCCTCCCCGGGCGCGAGGGTGCGGGCTCGGTGCATCACATCGCCTTCCGCGCCGCTGACGATGCGGAGCAGGCGGCGATGGTGAAGAGGCTGACCGAAACCCACGGCCAGCGCGTCACCGCGCAGCGCGACCGCAACTACTTCCGCTCGGTCTATTTCCGCGAGCCGGGCGGCGTGCTGTTCGAGATCGCGACGGACGAGCCGGGCTTCTCGGTCGACGAGCCGGTCGCAAGCCTCGGCGAAGGCCTGAAGCTGCCGCCGCAATACGAGGCCCAGCGCAGCCGCATCGAGGCCGTGCTGCCGGCCCTCGCCTGACGAGACATGACGCTCCCCGCGCATCCGGCGCGGGGAGCCATTCACCTCATCGCCGCGCAGTCGCGCGCCTTCGGGAGGTCGCCATGACCGTCGCCACCGCTCCCTCGTTCACCTATCGCCACCTGCCCGCCACGGATGCCTCGCGGCCGCCGCTCCTGCTGCTGCACGGCACCGGCGGCGACGAGAACGACCTCATTCCGCTCGGCCAGATGATCTCCCCCGGCTCGGCTGTCGTCTCGCCGCGCGGCAAGGTGCTGGAAAACGGCATGCCACGCTTCTTCCGGCGGCTGGCCGAAGGCGTTTTCGACGAGGCCGACGTGATCCGCCGTGCGAACGAGCTCGCCGATTTCGTGTCGGAAGCCCGCGAGCGCCACGGCCTCGCGGCGCCCTTGGCCGTCGGCTTCTCCAACGGCGCCAACATCGCGGCGGCGCTCCTGCTGCTGCGGCCGGAGGCGCTTGCCGGCGCGGTCCTAATCCGCGCCATGATGCCGCTGGCCGACGCGCAGAAGCCGAACCTTGCCGGCAAGCCGATCCTGATGCTGACCGGCGCGATGGATCCGATCATCCCCGAAGCCAACGCCGCGGAGCTCGCCCGGCGGTTCGAGGCGGCAGGCGCCAGCATCGATCACGAAGTGCTGCCCGCCGGACACAGCCTGACCCAGGCCGACATCCGTCTGGCGCGGGACTGGGTCGACAAGCTGCGGGCCTGAAAAGCAGAAGACCCGGCCTTGCGGCCGGGCCTTCTTCAGCGCTCCCCTCCGAGCATCTGATTCAGCGCGTCACCACCACGCGGGTGCCGACGCCGACGCGATTCATCAGGTCGACCACATCCTCGTTCAGCATGCGGAAGCAGCCGAAGGAAGCGGCCGTGCCGATCGACCGGCGCATGCCGGCGCTGGTGCCGTGAATGGCATATTCGCCGCCCGCCAGCGTCAGGGCCCCCTCGCCCATCGGATTGTTCGGCGCGCCGCCGGCAATGACGTCGGGAAGCGCCGGATTGGCCCGCCGCACGACGGCGGGCGGCGACCAGGCCGGACGCACGTGACGGCCGTTCACCACCGTCTCGCCGAGCCATTGCTCGGACGGGCGGCCGACCGCGATGCGATAGCGGATCGCCGTGCCGTCGGCCTGCACGAAATAGAGCCTGCGCTCCGAATTACGGATGATGATGGTGCCCGGCGCGGCGCTTGCAGCCGTGAACCTGATGACGTCCCGGGCTTCAGCCGCGCCCGGCGCCGCGATACCGGCGAGCGCGCACGCACCCACCGCGGCGGCCGCCAGCCGCCGGATGACTCCAGTCCCCATGACCCTCTCCCACGCCGCCTTTCAGTTCCCGGCGGATGACACCAGGAATCCGCGGCTGCGGTTTCTTCGCAGTTGCCAAGTCAGAAAAAACCGCAATCAGAGTCAACGAGTCATTCCCCGTCCACACGCGGGTTTCCGCCCGATGTTGCGGCGGCGCAACGCTTGCGGCGGCGGTGGTCCGCGCGGTGACGAAACCTTCACCACGATGCGCATTCACCCGGCATCAACCATGTCCGGCAACGCGGCCCAGACGGCTGCCCCCCATCATGGCCCCGAGGGATTGGGGAAGGTTGCCGATGCGCCTTGGGGGACGAGCCACCGTGCCGATGCGCGAGCGCATGTCCGTTCGGACCGTCGCGCTCGCCGTCGTCTTCGGCGCCATTGTCGGGCTGCCGATCGCCGCGCTGTCGCTCGCCGCGCGCGCGGGCGGGCAGCATGCGACGGAGCTGCGCGAGGCGGCGGACCCGGTCGAAGCGGCACCTGTCTGGCGCGCGGTCGCGACCCGCCATGCCGGCTTCGACGTCGATGCGCCCCGCTGGCGCCCGCTCGGCCAGCGCATGACCGTGCTGCGTCGCTCCGACGGCCTGTCGCGCGAGCATTTTCAGTTTGGCGAGGCCTCCGACGGCCGGCGTCACGCCGCCGTGGTGGTCGATCGCGGAGAACTCGACCCGGCATCGGCCGCCGACGAGCTGTCGGCGCTGTTTTCCGATCTTGGCCTGACCGCCCGCGTGAGCGCCAACCCGCTGCCGCTGGAAACCAAGTTCGGTGCGGCCGCGACCGCCGACGTCATGCTGGCCGGCGATGACGGCGCCAAGGCCTGCCTCGCCTTCCTCGTGCGCGCACCGGATGCCGGCCTGCGTATCGCCGCATGGACCTGCAATGCCGGACCGGAAATCGTCAGCCGCGCCGAGGCGACCTGCTTCGCCGACCGCATCTTCGCCGTCGGCCTCCGGGATCCGGCTGTCGCCAGCATTTTCGCGCGCGCGGAACTGCGCCGGCAGGAGGCCTGCTCGGGCACGCCGACGGCCGCGGCGCCCGCCGGCATGACCGAGCGCGGCGGCCGTCCGGCCCTGCGTACGAACCGGCTCTGATCCGCCGCAAGACGGCGGATTCACCCTTCATTAACCATAAAAGCCCAAGGTGCGCGCCGAACCACGATGGAGGCGCACATGGCCGTTGGTCAGATCGGTCCGAACCCCGTCGGCCCTGCCGGAGCCGGCGGAACCGCCACGGGCCAGGCGGCAGCTCCCGCCCGGACGGAAGCCGCCCCGCGCACGCGCGTGGCCGGCGTCACCGTGACCCTGTCGCCGGAAGCGCGCCAGCATCTGTCGCGGATGGAAGGTTTCACCGCCACCATCGGCACGTCGAAACAGCCGAAGCAGATGGCCAAGCCCGGCCTCAACATCGACTTCCGGACCTGAGACGCCTCACGCAGCGAGGCGCTGGAGCTCTTTCACGATCGCATCGCCCATCGCCGTCGTGCCGACGACATGGGTATTCGCGGACTTGATGTCGGCGGTGCGCAGGCCGCTCGCCAGCACGTTGGTCACCGCCTTGTCGAGCATGTCGGCGGCCTCCACCAGCTTGAACGAATAGCGCAGCGCCATGGAGAACGACGAGATCGTCGCGATCGGATTGGCCGCGCCCTTGCCGGCGATGTCCGGCGCCGAGCCATGAACCGGCTCGTAGAGCGCCTTGCGCTTGCCGGTTGCCGGGTCCTCGGCGCCGAGCGAAGCCGAGGGCAGCATGCCCAGCGAGCCGGTCAGCATAGCCGCGACGTCCGAGAGAATGTCGCCGAACAGGTTGTCGCAGACGATGACGTCGTACTGCTTCGGCCAGCGCACGAGCTGCATGGCGCAGTTGTCGGCCAGCACGTGCTCCAGCTCCATATCCGCGAACTCTTCCCTGTGGACGCGGGTGACAACCTGCTTCCAGAGCACGCCGGACTTCATGACGTTGTGCTTCTCGGCCGAGGAGACCTTGTTGCGGCGGGTCTTGGCGAGCTCGAAGGCGACGCGGGTGATCCGCTCGATCTCGGAGGTCGTGTAGAGCTGCGTGTCGATGGCGCGCTGCTGGCCGTCCTCGAGCGTCACGATCTCCTTCGGCTCGCCGAAATAGACGCCGCCGGTCAGCTCGCGAACGATCAGGATATCGAGGCCCTCGACCACTTCCGGCTTCAGCGAGGACGCCGCCGCCAGCGCGGGGAAGCAGATCGCCGGACGCAGGTTGGCGAACAGCCCGAGGTCCTTGCGCAGGCGCAGGAGACCCGCCTCGGGGCGCTTGGAATAGGGCACGTCGGCCCATTTCGGCCCGCCCACGGCGCCGAACAGCACGGCGTCTGCGGCCTGGGCCAGCGCCATGTCGGCATTGGAAATGGCCTCGCCATGGGCGTCATAGGCCGTGCCACCGACGAGGCCGCGCTCGGTCTCGAAGCCGGCAATGCCCTGCTTGGAGAACCAGCCGACGACCTTCTCGACCTCTCCCATCACCTCCGGGCCGATGCCGTCGCCGGGCAGGATGAGAAGCTTGTGCGTGGCCATGGCCGTATCCTCGGAAATTTGCTGCTGCGGCGCTTTACCGCCAAGCGCGGCGCGAGGGCAAGCGGCCGGAACGGGAGATTGCCATGCCGGCCGGCAAAAGCGGGCCGGGCAGCAAAAAGGGCGCGCCCGGCGGACGCGCCCTTTTGCAACTCAGGTCATGAGCCGGCTTACTCGGCCGCCGGCGTCTTTTCGGCGGCCTCCACCGGGGCGTCGTCCTCGACCCGCGGCGTCCTGCGCTTGCGCGGACGCGGGGCGGGCGCCGCCTCGTCGTCAGCCTGAACCGGAGCAGGCGCGGACACGGCCCCGCCGGTAATGAAGGACGGCAGGCCAAGGCCCCCCGTCTCCTCCTCGCGGCCCGCGGACCGATCGACCGGAGGCCGCTCGGCGGCCGGCCGGTCGCCGGTCATCCGCGGCGCCTCACCCGCCTCGCCGCCCTCGTCCTGATCGAAACCGGAACCTTCGCGGCGCGACTGCCGCTCGGCGAAGCGCTCGGCCCGGCGGCGCTCGAACCGCTCGCGGCGGCTCTCATAGGGGCGGCCGTCCTGACGCTGGCCCTCACCCTCGGGCGCGGCACCCTGAACGTCCGGCTGCTCGCCGCTGGCGGCGTCCTGCTGGAAGCGCGGACGGTCCTGCCGGTCCTGCCGATCCTGGAAACGCGGACGATCCTGCCGGTCCGGGAACCGGTCGCGGTCGCGGTCGCGGTTCTGGCCCTGGAAGTCGCGACGCTCGCCACCCTGAAAATCGCGGCGCTCGCCCTGATAATCCCGGCCCTGACCCTGATAGTCGCGCTGGCCGCCGCCGAAATCGCCGCGCGGCTGCTGATTCTGCTGCGGCGGCTGCTCCGGACGCACGAAGACGGGCGATTCGAAGCGCTTGTCGAAGGGCGAAGCGAAATCGTCGTCGTCGTCCTCATCCCCTTCGTCCTCGACGACGGGCTGGCCATCCGGACGCGGCTGCTGCTGGCGCTGCGCCTCGTGGGCGGCCGCGATGATGCGGAAATAGTGCTCGGCATGCTGCAGATAGCTCTCCGCCGCGACCGGGTCGCCGGACGAATGGGCATCGCGCGCGAGCTGAAGGTATTTTTCGGCGATGTGCTGGGCCGTGCCCCTGATCTTCACATCCGGTCCGTTCGATTCGTAGCTCCGCGACAGCGGATTCGGACCCTTGCCGCCGCCGCGATTGTTGCGGCCGCGCATACGCTTGTTGTTGCCGTTCCTCATGTCGGTCCTTTATCGACCTCCTCAAGCGGCGGCCGCATCTGCGCGGCGCGTCCATCTCATCCGGCCACCATGAGCGGAGCCTTGGGGGCTTGCGTGCCCGGCTCCACCGCTCAGCGGCAATCCTAACGATCTATCGGGTTCCAGGACGCGGGCATCTGCCCGGCCTTCCGCGCGCCTTGCGCGCCTAGTCCTCTTCCGGGATCGGATCGCCGCGCGCCCTGCGCCGCGCCTCCGACGTGATCAGCCCCACCAGACCTGTTCGATATCGATGTTCGATGCGCGGATATGACCCCGGACCGCATCGAATCCCATAACCTCAAATTAGCGGGTCCAGCGCCGGATTCCAAGCGGATTCTGCTAATCGCCCTCGCCGCCCTCACGGAGCGGGATTGCCGCGAAGCTGATGAACCTCGTCGATCCGCGCCAGAATCTCATCGGAAAGGACCGTTTCACCGCCGTCGATCGCCGTCTTGAGCTGGCTCAGCGATGTCGCGCCGACAATCGCCGAGGTGACGAACGGCCGGCTCGCGACGAAGGCGATGGCCAGCGCGGCGGGATCGAGACCGAACTCGCGGGCGATCCCGACATAGTCGCGCACCGCGGCCTCCGAGCCCGGCTTCTGGTAGCGCTGCTGCCGGTCGAACAGGGTCACGCGCGCACCGGGCGGGCGGGCGCCGTCGAGGTACTTTCCGGTCAGGAAGCCTTGCGCGAGCGGCGAATAGGCGAGGAGGCCGACCTGTTCGCGCAAGGCGACTTCGGCGAGCGCGGTCTCATAGGTGCGGTTGAGGAGATGATAGGCGTTCTGCACGGTCTGGATCCGCGGCAGCCCGCGCACGTCCGATTCCTTGAGGAACGACATCGTGCCCCAGGCGCTCTCGTTGGAGAGGCCGATGAACCGGACCTTGCCCGCCTTCACGAGGCCGTCCAGCGCCTCGAGCTGCTCGGCGATCGCCGTTTCGCCCGCGCGCGCCTGCCACAGGGCCGCATCGAAGCGGGTCGGATTGGCCCCGAAGGGAGCCGGGCGGTCCGGCCAGTGCAGCTGGTAGAGGTCGATATGGTCGGCGCCGAGCCGTTTCAGGCTCTGTTCGAGCGCTGTCGTGATCTGCGCGCGCGTGAGGCGCGTCGGCGCCTTGTCCGGCCGAAGCCAGTCGGACGGGCCGGCACCCGCGACCTTGGAGGCGAGGAAAATGTCGTCCCGCTTGCCGCGCGCCTTGAGCCAGGAGCCGATGATCCGTTCGGTCGAGCCATAGGTCTCCGCCTTTGGCGGCACGGAATACATCTCGGCCGTGTCGAAGAAGGTCACGCCACGCGAGACCGCATAGTCCATCTGGGCATGGCCCTCGGCTTCGCTGTTCTGCTCGCCGAAGGTCATGGTGCCGAGGCAGATGGCGGTGACGGTCTCGCCGGTGCGGCCGAGGGGGCGGGTCTGCATGGGAATGTCCTGGCTGGGGGAGCGTCGGAGCGCATCAGCCTCGCGGCCGCGCCCTCGCGGATACGAGCAGTTCCTCGACCTTGGGCACGATGCGCTCGACGATCACGTCGACGCCCCGGGCATTCGGATGCATGCCGTCGGCGAGGTTGAGGCCGGCGGTCGCCGCGACGCCGTCGAGGAAGAAGGGGTAGAGCAGCGCCCCGTGCTTTCCGGCGAGCTCCGGGAAGATGCGGCCGAAGGCCTCGCCATAGGCATGGCCGAGATTGGGCGGCGCAAGCATGCCGGCGACGAGAACCGGAATGTTGCGCGCCTTCAGCCGGGTCAGAATCTCGTCGAGCGCGCGGCGCGTCACCGCGGGGTCGATGCCGCGCAGGGCGTCGTTGGCGCCAAGTTCCAGGATCACGGCATCGACATCGTCGCCGATCGCCCAGTCGAGCCGCTCGAGCCCACCCGTCGAGGTGTCGCCAGAGACGCCGGCATTCTCCACCGAGACGGCATGGCCTCGCGCCCTCAGCGCCGCCTGCAATTTCACCGGAAAGGCATCGCCCGGCGGCAGCTGGTAGCCGGCGGTCAGGCTGTCGCCGAGCGCGACGATCCTGATCTCGCGCGGGGCCTGCGCCTCGGCCGGGCGGGCGGCAACAAGCGCCAGGGCAACGACAAGGGCGGTCACGAAGTGTCGCATGTCCGTTCCCTTCCCAAGCCGGCAACCCGTTGCCATCTAGGATCGGCCGTGCCTTGTTGCAATGCCGAAATGGACCGAAGCGCCGCGATGGATGCCCTGAACCGCCAAGCCGATGCCTCTCCCGCCGTGCTGCTCGACAAGGTCGAGCTGTCGCTCGGCTCGGGCGCTTCGCGCGTCCACATCCTCAAGGGCATCTCGCTCGCGGTGGCCCGCGGTGAAAGCGTCGGGCTCGTCGGCCCGTCCGGATCGGGCAAGTCGACCCTGCTCATGGTCATGGCCGGGCTGGAACGGCCGGACGCGGGAACCATCGCCGTTGCCGGTACGGACATCACCCGGCTGGACGAGGACGGCCTTGCCCGCTTCCGCGGCCGGCATGCCGGCATCGTGTTCCAGTCCTTCCACCTGATCCCGACCATGACGGCGCTGGAAAATGTCGCCGTGCCGCTGGAACTCGCCGGCGACCGCGACGCCTTCGACAAGGCCGCCGCCGAATTGCAGGCCGTCGGGCTCGGCGCCCGCCTCGACCACTATCCCGCGCAGATGTCCGGCGGCGAGCAGCAGAGGACCGCGCTCGCCCGCGCGGTCGCGGGCAAGCCGGAAATCCTGTTCGCCGACGAGCCGACCGGCAATCTCGACGAGACGACGGGGCGTTCGATCATCGAACTGATGTTCGCCAAACAGGCCGAACGGGGCGCGACGCTCATCCTCGTCACCCACGACCGGGCGCTGGCCGAGCGGTGCGACCGCGTCGTGCGCCTGCGCTCCGGCGCCATCGTCGAGGACATCCGCATGGCGGAGCGCGTGTCTTGAACGCCTTCGTCGCGCGGCCGGCGCGCCTGCCCGTCGCCATCCGCCTCGGCCTGCGCGAACTGCGCGGCGGCTTGCGCGGCTTCGGCATCTTCCTCGCCTGCATCGCGCTCGGCGTCACCGCCATTGCCGGCGTCGGCTCGTTCGCGCGCGGCCTCGTCGACGGCCTCGCCCGCGAGGGCCGCGTCATCCTCGGCGCCGACGCCTCCTTTCAGGTGATCCACCAGGAACTGCCGCAAGCGGTGGTCCAGGCCCTGCGCCAGAAGGGCACGACGGCCACCATGGCCACCACCCGCGCCATGTCGCGGGTCGAGCCACCGGGCGCGGCCCCGCGCTCCGCGCTGGTCGAGATCAAGGCGGTCGAGCCGGCCTTCTATCCCCTCGTCGGCGCGCTGGAGACCGAGCCGCCGCTTGGCCCGACCGAGGCGCTGGCGGAG
Source organism: Pseudomonadota bacterium (assembly GCA_020161695.1). Lineage (GTDB taxonomy): Bacteria > Pseudomonadota > Alphaproteobacteria > Rhizobiales > Phreatobacteraceae > Phreatobacter. The sequence goes on from JAIUOO010000003.1 coordinate 163,088, forward strand.
CGCGACGGCCAGTATGGCGTGCTGGTCGAGCCGGCCCTGCTCGCCCGTCTCGACCTCAAGACCGGCGACAGCCTGATCCTCGGCAACCTCACCGTCCGCATTGCCGGCATCATCCGACAGGAGCCGGACCGGCTCGCCGCCGGCATCGGCTTCGGCCCGCGCCTGATCCTCTCCCTCGACGCCTTTCGCGCCACTGGGCTGATCCAGCCGGGCTCCCTGATCCGCTGGATGTACCAGTTGCGCCTCGACGACCGCCTCGCCTCGGATGCCGACGTACGCCGCGCGGCCGAGGACATGACGCGCCGCTTTCCGGAGGCCGGTTTCGAAATCCGCTCGCGGATGAACGCCTCGCCGCAACTTGCCAACCAGGTCCAGCGCTTCTCGCAGTTCCTCACCCTCGTCGGCCTCACCGCGCTGCTGGTCGGCGGCGTCGGCGTCGCCAATGCGGTGGCGAGCCTCGTCGACCGCAAGCGCGACGACATCGCCACGCTGAAGGCGCTAGGCGCGACGGGGGGCACGGTCTTCGCCGCGACGCTGACCCAGATCGGCGTGCTGGCCATCGTCGGAACCGCCATCGGCCTCGTCGCCGGAGCGCTGCTGCCGGGCGCCGTCGCCGGCCTGTTCGGGGCAATCCTGCCGCTGCCGGTCGACGCCTCGGTCCACCCGTCCGAACTCGCGGTGGCCGCTGCCTACGGTCTGCTCGTCGCGCTGGCCTTCGCGCTCTGGCCGCTCGGCCGCGCCCATGACGTACCGGTCTCCGCCCTGTTCCGCGACACGGTGGACGGCGAGCGGCGCCTGCCGCAGCGGCACTATTTCACACCGGCAGGATCGCGCGAAGCGCTTGTCCGGGACACCGCGATGGGTCGCCGTATGCCGCGCTGGCGTTACGTGTTTCTTGCAGCCGGCACGGTGGTAATGTTGTCTCGTTATGTGATTGACATCAGCCATCGTCTGCCACGTCTGCGCTATCTCCTCCTTGCCGGCGGCGCGCTGGCGGCGCTTGTCACGCTTTCGGTCGCATCCTCGTTCAACCCGCGCCTCGCCATGGGCTTCATGGCGGGAGCCGCCGCCGTCTTCGTCGCGCTGCGGCTCGTCGCCTGGGCGATCATGGCAGGAGCCGCGCGCCTGCCCAGGCCGCGCCGCACGGGCCTCCGCCTCGCCATCGCCAACCTGCACCGGCCGGGCGCGCTCACCCCCGCCGTCGTGCTCTCCCTCGGCCTCGGCCTGACGCTGCTCGCGGTCATCGCGCTGGTCGATGCCAGCTTCCGCCGCCAGATCGAGCAGGCGCTGCCAGCCCGCGCGCCATCGTTCTTCTTCGTCGACATCGCCAATTCCGAGGCCCAGCGCTTCGATGCCTTCATCGGACGGGAAGCGCCCGACGCGGAGCTGAACCGGGTGCCGATGCTGCGCGGCCGCTTCGTGCGCCTCGGCGGCCGGCCGGTGGAGGAAATCCGCGCCCGCGACGACATCGCCTGGGCGCTGCGCGGCGACCGCGGCATCACCTATGCCCCTTCGGTGCCGCAGGGCTCGCAGATCGTCACGGGCGAATGGTGGCCGGCCGACTATAGCGGCCCGCCGCTCGTTTCCTTCGACGAGCGCATGGGCAACGGCTTCGGCCTGAAGGTCGGCGACGAGGTGACGGTCAATGTGCTCGGCCGCAACATCACCGCCCGCATCGCCAATTTCCGCCGGATCCAGTGGGACAATCTCGGCATCAATTTCATCGTGGTGTTCTCGCCGAACACCTTCCGCGGCGCGCCGCACGCCCACCTCGCGACGCTCACCTTCCAGACGCAGAAGAATGCCGCCGAGGAGATCGCCCTGCTCCAGAAGGCGGCGGCCGCCTTCCCGGCGGTGACGACCGTCAGGGTCAAGGACGCGCTGGAGGCGGTCGGCCAGCTCGCCGCTCAGATCGCCGCCGGCATTCGCGGCGCCAGCCTCGTGACCCTCATCGCCTCCATCCTGGTGCTCGCGGGCGCCATCGCCGCCGGCCACCGGGCCCGGGTCTACGACGCAGTGATCCTCAAGACGCTGGGCGCGACGCGGCCCATGCTGATCGGCACCTATGCGACGGAATATGCCATTCTGGGCACGGTGACGGCGCTGTTCGGGCTTGCCGCGGGCTCGGTCACGGCCTGGGTCATCACCACGCAGGTCATGAACATCCCCTTCGCCTTCGCGCCACTCGCCGCGCTCGGCATCGTGCTGCTGGCGGTGGTGCTGACGGTCGGCTTCGGCCTCGTCGGCACCTGGCGCGCGCTCGGCGAAAAGCCGGCCCCCGTGCTGCGCAACATGTGAGGCCCTGTGCCAAGGCCGGACAGGTCTGTTTCCGCTGTACGGAAAGCGTCCGGTGCATTGCGACAAAGGGACGCGTAAGCCCGGAATTACTGGGTTTTCCGGAAGTTCGGCCTTGTTTCCGCCGTGGGCTCAGCCATATTTGGCAGCGAGGAGAGCAGCGTCCATTGGCGCGCTCGCCGATGAGGGAAACCCAGAGGTTCTTCCATGTCGCACTACGATCCGAACGCTCAGGCCTATGGTGGCTACGGCTACGGGCAGCCGACGGCGGTCCAGCAGGCCCAGATCGACCAGGGTCTGCGGTCGTACATGATCGGCGTCTACAACTACATGATGATCGGCCTGGCCATCACCGGCTTCGCCGCTCTCGGCATCTACATGCTGTCGGTCACCGGCGACGCCAGCCTCGCCGCCCGTACGGCGCGCGGCGCCATGGCCATCCGCGCCGGCCAGTATCTGACGCCCTTCGGCGCCTTCCTGTTCACGAGCTGGTTCAAGTTCGTGGTCATCCTCGCCCCGCTGGGCGTGGTGATGCTGCTGTCGTTCCGGGCCGACCGGCTCAGCGCGCCGGCCGCCCAGATCACGTTCTGGGTCTACGCGGCGCTGGTCGGCGTCTCGATGACCACCATCCTGCTCGTCTATGCCCACTCGTCGGTCGCCCGCGTGTTCTTCATCACGGCGGCGTCCTTCGGCGCGCTGTCGCTGTGGGGCTACACGACCAAGCGTGACCTGTCGGGCATGGGCACCTTCCTGATGATGGGCCTGTTCGGCCTGATCATCGCCTCGCTGGTGAACATCGGCATCGCCGCCTTCACCGGTCAGGCCTCGACCATGCTGCAGTGGATCATCTCGGTTGTCGGCGTTCTCGTCTTCGCGGGCCTCACCGCCTACGACACGCAGAACATCAAGAACGAGTACATCTACAGCCTGGCCTATGCCTCCGACGGCTCGATCCTGCAGAAGGCCGCCATCTTCGGCGCCCTCCAGCTCTACATCGACTTCGTCGGCATGTTCCAGTTCCTGATGTCGCTGCTCGGCTCGCGCAACGAGTAACCGGCACGCCATCCCGGCATCCCTATCAAGCCCCCGGCTTCGGCCGGGGGTTTTTGTTTTGCCGTGGCCGGCGGCAGACATCCTCGAAATGGCGGGCCTGCTGCCGAGGCATGGCAGCGAAAGGAGGTTCGGGCATAGGGTCGGCTCGAATTTACCTGCTCCGGACCTCATCGATGATCCGCATTCCGACTGCCGCCGCCGTGGCACTCGCCATTCTGGCCATCGCGCCCGCCGCACCCGCGCGCGAACTCGGATCCGCCCCCGAACTGCACATTCTCGGCTTCTCGCCGGACGGCCGGCTTTTCGGCTTCGAGCAGGAGGGAGGCGACGGCGTCAACGAGAAGGGTGCCTTCGCAATCGACGTGGTCGAGCGAGATACCCACCGCTCGGCGCCCGGCTTCCCGCGCGGCGCGACCCAGCTCACCTTCGACAGCGCCGAAGGCGACCTGCGGCGAGCCGGCATCCGCGGCTTCCAGTTCAGCGAGGACGACCCGCAGACCGCGTCCACCGACGTCATCCGCCGATGGGTGCGCGCCAATGGCCGGCAGCCGCTTGCCGCCCTGCGGCTGATCGATCCCGGCCGCCGCCTCGGCGGGCGCGCCATCACCGACATTTCCGATACCAGCGGTCCGGTGCGCGTGATGGAGCGGCCGGACATTATCGGCGCCCATCCCGGCGTCTCGCTGAAATACACCATCACCGCCACCATGCCGGTGCCGGACGATCCGAACGCCAGCTGTCGCGAACGCGAGGCGGCCGTCACCTTCCCGCTGACCGTCAGGCTGACACCGGAAGTGCCGGAGCACGACCGCGCGGCGGCAAGCCGGGCGCCGGAGGTCTTCCGCGAGCGCAGCGCGGTGGTCGATTATGTCCTGCCGCCGAAGACGTGCTTCCTCTCCGCGCGCGTGACGGACGTCTATCGCAACGAGGCCGGCACCAGCATTGCCGTGGTGGTGGCGATGATCCTCGATGTCGGCTTCACCGATTCGGCCGAGTATCGTGCCTTCGTCTTCGGCCTGCCGCAGCCCTGATCGCTAGGGCGCTGCGAGAACCAGCGCGCGGGGAATGCCGGCGAGATCGGAGCGCAACGCCTTGATATTGAGCCCGGCCTCGCGCGCGATCGCGGCGACCGGATGGGCCTGACCGATGCCGAGCTCCAGCGCCACGGCGCCGCCGGGCGCCAGCAGGCGGCGTGAGCCACCCAGAATGGCGCGATAGGCTCCGAGCCCGTCCACGCCGCCGTCGAGGGCAAGTCGCGGATCGTGGTCGCGCACCTCACGGTCGAGCCCCTCGCAGTCGGCGGAGGGAATGTAGGGTGGGTTCGATACGATCAGGTCGAAGGGGCCGTCGAGGCCGGTGGTCCAGTCGCCGGCCGCGAAGCTGGCGCGGGCGCCGAGGCCGAGCGCCTCGGCATTGGCACGGGCGGCGGCCAGCGCTTCCTCGGAGAGATCGATGCCGAGCCCCCGCGCCAGCGGCCGCTCGGCGAGGATGGCGAGCAGGATCGTCCCCGGCCCGGTGCCGAGGTCGAGGACGCGCGCCGCGCATTCCCGTGGGGTCGCGTCGAGCGCGGCGGAGACGACCGCCTCGGTATCGTCGCGCGGGATCAGGCAGGCGGCATTGAGGGCAAAGGACAGCCCGTGAAACTCGCGCTCGCCGAGGATGCGCGCGACCGGCTCGCGGGCAATGCGCCGTTCGGCGAAACCCGCGAGGCGCCCGGCCGAAGCCACGTCGAGCAGTGCATCGGCAGCCCGTCCGGGATGGGCGGGATCGATGCCGGAGGCGTGCCTGACGATCAGGCGCGCGTCGAGTTCGGCCTCCGCGATCCCGGCCTCCGCAAAGGCCCTGGCGAGCCGCTTGCGGGCCTCGCGCAGCGGCGTGCCGGCCTCGATCACGCCGTGCCCTCGAGCGCAAGGAGGCCCGCCTGATGGTCGGCGACGAGCGCGTCGATGATCTCGCCCAGCGCCGTTCCCGCCATGATCTCCGGCAGCTTGTAGAGCGTCAGTTCGATCCGGTGATCCGTCACGCGCCCCTGCGGGAAATTATAGGTGCGGATGCGCTCGGAACGGTCGCCGGAGCCGACCTGCGTCCGCCGGTCCGCCGCGCGGCCGGCATCGGCCTTGCGCCGCGCCTCGTCGAACAGGCGCGAGCGCAGGATCGCCATGGCGCGCGCCTTGTTCTTGTGCTGCGAGCGTTCGTCCTGCACCAGCACGGCCGTCCCGGTCGGGATATGGGTGATGCGCACGGCCGACTCGGTCTTGTTGACGTGTTGGCCGCCCGCTCCCTGCGCCCGCATGACGTCGATCCTGAGATCGCTCTCGTCGATGGCGACATCGACCTCCTCGGCCTCCGGCAGCACCGCGACGGTCGCCGCGGAGGTGTGGATGCGTCCGCCCGACTCGGTCGCCGGAACGCGCTGGACGCGATGGACGCCGCTCTCGAACTTGAGCCGCGCATAGGCGCCCGCGCCCTTCACCTCGGCGACGATTTCCTTGAAGCCGCCGACCGTGCCCTCCGACAGCGAGATCACGTCCACCGACCAGCCCTGCAGGGCGGCATAGCGCTCGTACATGCGGTAGAGGTCGCCGGCAAAGAGCGAGGCCTCGTCGCCGCCCGTTCCGGCCCTGATCTCGATGATGACGTTCTTGGCGTCGGCCGCGTCCTTCGGCAGGAGAGCGAGCCGCAGCCGGTGCTCCAGATCGGTCACCCGTTCCTCGAGCGCCGGCTTCTCCTCACGCGCCAGCGCCGCCATCTCGGCATCGGTGCCGCCGTCGCCCAGCATGGCCTCGATGTCGGCCAGTTCGGCCAGCGCCGCGCGATAGGCCTCGACCGCCTCGACCACCGGAGACAGCTCCGCGAACTCACGCGACAGGGCAACATAGCGCTCGCCATCGACGCCGGCGGCAAGCTCGGCCTCGACCAGCGCCCGCCGGTCGACCAGCGCATCCAGCTTCTGGGTCGGCAGCATCAGAGCGTCACGCCTTCAGCCTCGGCGAAATGACGCAGCCGCTCGCGGATCGACGGGCCGCCCTCCTTGGGCTGTTCGATCAGCGGATCCAGAACAGCGGCCAGCCGGCGGAGGTCGAGTTCGAGGATCATCGACTTCACCGGCCCGACCGCAGCGGGCGACAGCGACAGCGACCGGTAGCCGAGGCCGGCCAGCACCATGGCTTCCAGCGGCCGGGAAGCGAGCTCGCCGCAGAGCGTGACCAGCTTGCCGTATTCCTGGCCCTTGCGCGCCAGCAGGCGCAGGGCGCGCAGGATCGGCGGGCTCATCACGTCGAAGCGGTTGGCAACGCGGTTGTTGCCGCGATCCACCGCGAACATGAATTGAACGAGGTCGTTGGAGCCGACCGACAGGAAGTCGACACGCGGCAGCAGTTCGTCCAGCTGGAACAGCAGCGCCGGCACCTCAACCATCGCGCCCACCTGAACCCGGTCGGGCATGCGGTGCTCGTGGCGGCGCAGATGCGTCAGTTCGCGCTCGACGATGGCCTTGGCCTGGTCGAACTCCTCGGCCGCCGCGATCATCGGGAACATGATGCGGACCTCGCGGCCGGCGCCGGCGCGCAGCATGGCGCGCACCTGGCTGCGCAGGAGGCCCGGCCGGTCGAGGCCAAGGCGGATCGCCCGCCAGCCCAGCGCCGGATTCTCCTCCTGCACCACGTCCATGTAGGGCAGCACCTTGTCGCCGCCGATATCGAGCGTGCGGAAGGTGACGGGCCGGCCATCGGCCGCATCCAGCACCTTGCGATAGAGGTCGAGCTGCTCGGCGATGCGCGGCAGCGAATTCGCCACCATGAACTGCAGTTCCGTGCGGAACAGGCCGATGCCGGCGGCGCCAGTCTCGCTGATGAACGGCAGATCGACCATCAGGCCGGCATTGAGGTTCAGCTTGATCTCGACGCCGTCCCTGGTGATGGCCGGCATGTCGCGGATGGCGGCATATTGCGCCTGCCGCCGGGCGCGAAACCGCACCTTCTCGGCATAGGCGCTCTCGACGTCGCCGGTGGGGCGCAGATGCACCTCGCCGGTGGCGCCGTCGATGATGATGGCATCGCCCGGGTCGGCGAGGCTGGTGACGTTCTCGGCATGGCCGACGGTCGGGATGCCGAGCGAGCGCGCCACGATGGCGACATGGCTGGTGGCACCGCCCTCCTCCAGAACGAGGCCGCGCAGCCGCGAGCGGTCGTAGTCGAGCAGCGCCGCCGGCCCCATGTGCCGGGCGACGACGATGGCGTTTTCCGGCAGGTCTTCGCGCGCGGTCGGCTTCTCGCCGGTGAGCTGGCGCATCAGGCGGTTGGCGAGATCGTCCAGATCGTGCATCCGCTCGCGCAGATAGGGGTCGGTCTGGCGCATCATCCGCGCGCGGTTGTCCGACTGGACGCGCTCCACCGCCGCCTCGGCGGTGATGCCGGTGCCGATGGCCTCCTTCAGCCGCCGCACGAAGCCGCGATCGTGCGCGAACATGCGGTAGGCTTCCAGAATGTCCTTGTGCTCGCCGCCGCGCGCCACGTCCTCGCTGTCGAGCATGTCGTCGATCTCGGCGCGCAGCGACTCGATCGCCGCCTCCAGCCGCGCCATTTCGCGGTTGGGATCGTCCGCGATCAGCTTGGTGACCTGGATGCGCGGCTCGTGCAGGACGACATGGCCGAGCCCGACGCCGTCGGCGAGACCCTCGCCCGGCAGGTGCAGCGGGCGGCGGGCGGCGGGTTCCTGACCCGGCAGGGCGAGCGCGGAGAGCTCGCCCGAGGCGATCATCTCGGCGAGCACCATCGAGGTCGTCTGAAGCGCCTCGACCTCGTCTTCCTCGTATTTGCGGTGCGCCCGGTTCTGGACGACCAGCACGCCCAGCGTATTGCCGCCGCGCAGGATCGGCACGCCGAGGAAGGAATGGAAGATTTCCTCGCCCGTCTCCGGCTTGAACGAGAAGGACGGATGTTCCTGGGCGTCCGACAGGTTCAGCGACTCGGCCGTCTGGGCGACGAGGCCGACGAGGCCCTCGCCGGCGCGCATGACGGTGAGGTGGACGGCCTCGCGGTTGAGGCCCTGCGTCGCATACAGTTCCAGCGTACTGTCGACGCGCAGCACATAGACCGAGCAGACCTCGGCCACCATGTTGGCCGCGATCAGAACCACGATCTTGTCGAGGCGCTCCTGCGCCGAGATCTGCTCCGCCATCACCTCGCGAAGGCGACGAAGCAGAAGGCGCGGACCGCCGAATGCCGGACGCATCGGACTGGTCTCGATCTGGGCCCTGTCAGCCCTCAGGGACTTGCAACGGAACGGCGAACGGGCGCCGCTGACCCACCATTAAGGTCCACGATGCCGTTTGCAAAGGCTGGACCGTAGCGGGCCTGCCATCGATCCCCCGCCGGCTGCAGCCCAGACGCGGAAACGATTGGTCCTAGCGCGGTTGCGGAGCCAGATGACGGGCAAGGAAGTCGCGCACCATGACGCGCGCGTCGGCCCAGGCCTCGCGGTTGCCGCCGGTGGTGGCGCCCCGGCCGCCGGGCGCGTTGATGTTGATTCTCTCGGCGACATGGCGCACCGGCGCGACGCTGTCGAAGGAATGGTGGGCGCCGGGATAGATCTTGATCGTGGCGGGAAGCCCGGCCGCCTCGGCGCTGCGGACGAGATGCCGGCAGGGCTCGGCGGGGGTCCAGTCGTCCAATTCGCCGGTGAGGATCAGCATCGGGGCCAGCGGCCGGAAGGTGCCGCGATAGCCGCTGATGGGGCTACCTGGCTCGCGGCCGCGCTCGACGACGAACTCACCGTAGCCGAAGCTGCAGGAGGGATAGAGGGCGATCGCCGCGGCAAATCCCGGATTGGCGCGCTCGGCATTGGCGGGTGAGGCGACGATGCTGGCGAGCGTCGAGGAGCCGCCGTGCGATCCGCCCATCACCGCGACGCGGCGCGAGTCGACGAAGGGCAGGGTGCGCAGATGGGCGAGAGCCGCATAGGCGTCGGCGGCGCGGAAGCGGGGGCGGACGCTCTCGCGGCCGGGCTCGGTGCAGACGCCGCGCGGGAAGCCGCGGGTGGAGAAGCTGTCCGGCCAGATCGTCACATAGCCGAGCCGCATCAGCTCCGAGGACCAGCGCCAGGGCGCGCCGGAGGAGCCGGGGCCGAGGCCCGAGCAGTCATGCAGGATGACGACTGCCGGGAAGGGACCCTCGCCGGCCGGCCGGGTGACGGTGAAGGGGATGGTCAGTGCGGCATTGTCGGCCAGCGTCGGCGGCGCGACGAGGGCCAGCGCCACCGAGCCGAGGGCGCTCGAGACCACCGCCCGTGCCCCTCTGCGCGCCCGTTGCGCCATGCCGCTCCTCCCCACGGGCGGGGCGGCTTCAGGCCGCCTTGTCGAGCCCATAGAGCGAATGCAGCGTGCGCGCCGCAAGCTCGGTATAGGCTGCATCGATCAGCACCGAGAACTTGATCTCGGAAGTGGTGATCGCCCGGATGTTGATGCCCTTGTCGGCGAGCGCCTGGAAGGCGCGGGCGGCAACGCCAGCGTGCGAGCGCATGCCGACGCCGATGCACGACAGCTTCACCACGTCCGAAGCGGTCTCCAGCGCCTTGAAGCCGACCGAGTGCTTGGCGTCCATCAGCACCCGCCGGGCGCGCTCGAGATCGGCGCCGGGGCAGGTGAATGTGATGTCGGTGGTCGCGCCGTCCGAGGAGACGTTCTGCACGATCATGTCGACATTGATGTTGGCCTCGGCCAGCGGGCCGAAAATGGCGGCGGCCACGCCCGGCTTGTCGGCGACGGCGCGGATGCTCACCTGCGCCTCGTCCTTGGAGAAGGCGATGCCGGTGACGACCTGCTTTTCCACGATTTCCTCCTCGTCGCAGATGAGTGTGCCGAGCTGCGGGTTGTCGGGGTCATCGAAGGACGACCGGACATAGGTCCGCACGCCATGGATCATCGACAGCTCGACCGAGCGGACCTGCAGCACCTTGGAGCCGAGGGACGCCATTTCCAGCATCTCCTCGAAACCGACCTTGTCGAGCCGCTTAGCCTTCGGCACGACGCGCGGGTCGGTGGTGTAGACGCCGTCGACATCGGTGTAGATATCGCAACGCTCGGCATGGATGGCGGCGGCTATCGCCACGGCCGACGTGTCGGAACCGCCCCGCCCCAGCGTCGCGATGCGGCCGGTGCCGCGGGTGACGCCCTGGAACCCGGAAATGACCGCGACCTCGCCCGCCGCGAAAGCGGCGTCGAGATTGGCCGAGGGAATGTCGGCGATGCGGGCGACCGAATGGGCCTCGTCGGTGATGATCGGCACCTGCCAGCCCTGCCAGGACCGGGCCTTGAGGCCCATCGAGTTCAGGACGATAGCCAGAAGGCCCGACGTCACCTGCTCGCCCGAGGCGACGACCGCGTCATATTCGGCATGGTCGTAGAATGGCGCGGATTCCTTGCACCAGGCCACCAGTTCATTGGTCTTGCCGGACATGGCGGAGACGACCACGGCGACGTGATAACCGGCCTCGACCTCGCGTTTGACATGCCGCGCCACATTCTTGATGCGGTCGACATTGGCGACGGAGGTTCCGCCGAACTTCATCACGAGGCGAGGCATGACTGGCTATCCGGCGCGATCTGCGCCCCCGGGGTCGAAAAGGCGCGTATGCATAACGGCCGATCGGGGGTATGGCAACGCATCCGGGTCTATCCCTTCGGATGTCCAAGACGAGGTCGCCATGACCGGAGCCGCAATCAGCGCCGACCGCGCCACCCCCTCGACCCTCGATGCCGCCGAGGTCGAGAAGTTCGCGCGCCTTGCCGAGGAATGGTGGAACCCGTCCGGCAAGATGGCCGTGCTGCACAAGTTCAACCCGGTCCGGCTCGCCTATATCCGCCGCCTTGCCATCGCTGAATTCGGGCTGGACGAGAAATCCCCGCGCGCGCTCGCGGGCCTGCGCGTGCTCGATATCGGCTGCGGCGGTGGCCTCCTGTCGGAGCCGCTGGCGCGGATGGGCGCCGAGGTCGTCGGCATCGACCCCGCAGCCACCAATGTCGAGACCGCGAAGGCTCACGCCGTCGGCTCCGGCGTGCCGGTCGACTATCGCCAGGCGACGGCCGAGGAACTCGCCGCGGCCGGAGAAGCCTTCGACATCGTGCTCGCCATGGAGGTGGTGGAGCATGTCGCCGATGTCGATCTCTTCGTCGAAGCCTGCGCGAGGCTCGTGAAGCCAGGCGGCCTGCTCGTCATGGCGACGATCAACCGGACGATGAAGAGCTATGCGCTCGCCATTGTCGGCGCCGAATATGTGCTGCGCTGGCTGCCGCGCGGCACCCACGACTGGAACAAGTTCGTCACGCCGGGCGAGCTCGATGCGGCAATGGCCGCCGGCGGCATCGATGCGTTCGAGCGGACCGGCGTCTGGTACGATCTCCTGCGCGACCGCTGGGCGGAAACCCGCGACACCGACGTCAACTACATGATCGCCGGCCGGAAAACCCGCTGATCCACCTCTCTGACAGTCGCTTCTCCATTGGAGGCGAGGCCGGTCGGTGCTAGGCTTGCGCCATGCGCCGCTCGGCTTTCCTGATTGCCGCCGTCGTTCTGGCCGCAGCGCCGGTTGCGGCCGAGGATGCCGTTTCGCCGCGTCCGCAGCTCGTTTCCCAGCGCCAGCCCTTCACGCCCGGATCGCCCGTCGAACTTCCGCCCTGCACCTGCCGGGCGTCGGGGCAGGACTGGCGCGTCGGGCAGACCGTCTGCCTCAGGACGGCCGGCGGCGAGCGCCTCGCCATCTGCACGACTGACGAGAACGTGACCACTTGGCGTATATCGAACGTACCCTGTGCGACGTCTTCTTTGGCACCGCGAACAACGGCGGCATTGACGCAGCGAAACCTTCGTTGATTCAACGAAAGGGGGCTGTGCATCCCTGAATTTCCGGGTTACGCTTCTTGTGGCTCTCAGATCCGGGCGGCAAGGATCTGGCGGCGGTCCGGTCTCGTCCAGGGCCCGGAACATCGCGGATATTCCTGGTCCGGAGCTCTCCCAGGTCCGCAATTGTGCGGAACCGGCAGTGCATTCGGAAAGGCTGACCGGCATGTCGATGACGGGTACCGTCAAGTTCTTCAACACCGAAAAAGGCTACGGCTTCATCAAGCCGGACGATGGGGGCAAGGACATCTTCGTCCATATCTCGGCTGTCCAGCGCTCGGGTCTCGCCAGCCTTGCGGAAGGTCAGAAACTGTCGTTCGAACTCGAGCCCGACAAGCGGGGCAAGGGTCCGAAGGCGGTCAATCTCGCGGTCCGGGCCTGAGGCCGGATCGGCGGGGTTTCGGCGCTGCGCGTCGTCGCGACGTGCAGCGGTAAATGAGTTCGGCCGCGATTCCGTGGCCCCTTGCAGACCTGCGACGCCTCCTGTTGCACGGACGCGGCCGCAGCGCGGTCGGCTTCGGGCACTGTCCACGCCATCTGCGGCCACCGGGTATCGATCCCCCCGAATATTGATCCCGCCAGCAAGTATTGATTCCGGCCTGCAGCCGGTCCGCCACTTTGATCTGGCTTCCGGAATCACCCGTCCGCCTGCCAAGCGCCTCGCGACCCCGCGCGAAATGCGCTAGACCGGCGCCATGACGGCCAAGCTCCCCAATACCGACATTGTCATCGCCGGCGGCGGCCTTGCCGGCCTGTGCCTCGCCGTGGCGATCAAGGACGCGCTGGGGACCGGCGCGACGGTTGCCGTTGTGGACCCGGCCCTGGCCGCTCCGCCCGCCGAGGACGGCCGCGCCTCCGCCTTCGCGGCCGCGGCCTGCCGGATGTTCCGGACGCTCGGCGCATGGGAACAGGTCGAGCCCGAAGCCCAGCCGATCCTCGACATGGTCGTCACCGACAGCCGCACGATGGACCCGGTCCGGCCGGTCTTCCTCACCTTCGCCGGCGAGGTCGCGCCGGGCGAGCCCTTCGCCTGGATGGCGCCGAACGCCGTCGTCACCCGCGCGCTGCGTGCCCGCGCGGAGGCGCTGGGCGTGACGCTGACCGCTACCGGCGTGGACGGCTTCACCGCCGGTGCGGCCGCCACCACGGCGCGCCTCACGGATGGCGGGAGCCTGACCGCGCGCCTGCTCGTCGCCTGCGACGGCGGCCGCTCGCGGCTCCGCGACATGGCCGGCATCCGCACGGTCGGCTGGGATTACGGCCAGTCCGGCATCGTCTGCACCGTCGCCCACGAATACGAGCATCACGGCCGCGCCGAGGAGCATTTCCTTCCCGCCGGCCCCTTCGCGATCCTGCCCTTGAAGGGCAACCGCTCCTCCATCGTCTGGACCGAGGAGACCGAGCGGGCGAAGCGGCTCTGCGCACTGCCCAAGGCCCTGTTCCTCGACGAACTCGAGTCCCGCTTCGGCCACCGCCTCGGCGTCATCGAGGTCGTCGACAAGCCGGCCGCCTATCCGCTCGGCCTCAAGGTCGCGCGCGACTTCGTGGCGCCGCGACTGGCGCTGGTCGGCGATGCCGCCCATGTCATCCATCCGATTGCCGGTCAGGGCATCAATATGGGCTTCCGTGACGTGGCCGCGCTGGCCGAGTGCATCGCCGAGGCCATGCGCCTCGGCCTCGATCCCGGCGCGCCTGACGTGCTTGCCCGCTACCAGCGCTGGCGGCGCTTCGACACGGCGCTGATGGGTGCGACCACGGACGGGCTCAACCGGCTGTTCTCCAACGGCTCGGCACCGCTGCGCGCGATCCGCGACCTCGGCCTCGGCCTCGTGGACCGCATGCCCGCCCTCAAGGGCTTCTTCGTCCGTCAGGCGGCGGGGATCACCGGCGACGTGCCGCGGCTGCTGCGCGGCGAGGCGCTCTGAGCCTCAAAGCCGCGCCGCCAGCCAGTGCAGGCCGGCATCGCGAAAACCCTGATCCTCGATCGACTGCACGGTGTTCTTCACATAGTCGGGATTGGCGCCCGACTGGCCGTGGCCCTGCCGCACGATGTGCAGCTGCTGGTCCAGCGACAGCCGCCCGGCATATTGCGTGTGGCCGCGGTCGACCACATAGGTCACAGCGCGGACTGCCAGGCCGCCCGGACGCTCCAGCGTGACCCGGCGAAACACCTCCAGATAGACCGAGGTCACCTGCTCGCGCTCGCGCAGATAGGCGATGGTCGCGCCGCGCTTCTCGGCCGCCACGCGATAGGCGATGCCGCGGCAGGCGCCGCCCCGGTCGAGGCCGAGAACGAGACCCGGCCGCTCGGGCGTGCCGCGATGGACATGGGAATAGACGCAAAGCGAGCGATGCAGCCCGATCAGCCTGGCCGGCACGCGCTCGACATAGTCGAAGCCCGGCCGCCACATGAGCGAGCCGTAGCCGAAGACCCAGAGTTCGCTGTTCTCGTGATCCATGGCACATGCTAGCCGTGAGGACGAAGGGCGCGGGCTCTGCTATAGAGCCGGCCCCCGCAAAGCAAGCTCAGGACCGGACCTCTCCCATGCCGCGTCTCAGGACGATTCTCATTCCGGTCGCCACCCTCGCCGTCGCAGTCGGCGGCTGGACCGCCATCTGGCACTGGGGATCGAGCCGGGCGGAAGACCTGATCCAGCGGTGGCTGGCGGCGGAGGCGGCCAATGGCCGCGTCATCGAATGCCAGAACCGCACGAGCGGCGGCTATCCGTTCCGGCTGGAGATCGACTGCGCCAAGCCGGTCGTGGAGCTGCGCGACGAGACGCGCCCGTATCGCACGTTCCGGTTCGAGCGGCTGAAGGTCGTCTCGCAGATCTGGAGCCCCGGCCACGTCATCACCGAGGCGACCGGACCGCTGACCATGGTGGCCGAAGGCGACCCCTCCGTGCTGACCGCCTCCTGGAGCCTCGCCCAGGCCTCGGCCCAGCTCGTCATCGGCGGCTATGACAGCTCAAATTCGGTGATCGAGCAACTATCCGTCCAGCGCAATGGCCAGCCGCTGCTGCGCGCCGAGCGCACCGAGTTCCACACCCGGCCTAACCGCACGGACCCCGTCAGCGTCGACATCGTCGCCAACTTGAAGCAGGCGCTGCTCGGCGCGCAGTCGACCGGGCCGGTGGATGCCGAGCTTCAGGTCGTCGCGCGCAAGCTTCTGCGCACGCCGAGCCGGCCGCAGGTCCTGCCGCTGCCGCAATGGCAGGCGGCCGGTGGCTCGCTCGACATCGTGCTGCTGAAGGTTCAGCAGGGTGCGGCGCTCGGGCAGGCCAAGGGCGTCGTGCGGCTGACCCCGGACGGCAAGCCGGATGGCGAGATCGAGCTGCGTGTCGCCAATATCGATGCCGCGCTGGATGCCACCGGCATGCGCGCCTCGCTCGGACCTTTGGCCGCCGGCGCGCTGACCATGGCGAGCCGGCCGACCGATATCGACGGCAAGCCCGCCCGCCTGTTCAACCTGCGCGCCACCGATGGGCGGCTGCAGATCGGGCCTCTGCGCCTCGCCCTGCCGTCGATCCTGCCCTGAGCCGGCCATGACCGCCACGTCCGCCGCCGGCGCCCGGCCCCTGACCCGCGCAACGCGCTCCGAAGCGCTGCAGGCGCGGCTTGCCGACGCCATCGTCTCGGGCCGGCTGGCGCCCGGCGCGCCTTTGGACGAGGTGCAGATCGCGACGGAGTATTCGGTATCGCGCACGCCCGTGCGCGAGGCGCTGAGGCAGCTTTCGTCGTCGGGGCTGGTCGAGATCAGGCCGCATCGCGGCGCCGTGGTCGCCAAGCCCGACCATCAGCAGCTGCGGGACATGTTCGCGGTGATGGGCGAACTCGAGGCGCTCTGCGCCGGGCAATGCGCGATCCGAATGAACAGCGCCGACCGGCAGGCACTCGACGAGCTGCATCGCGTCATGGCCGCGCTGGTGCGCGACGGCGACCTCGACGCCTATAGCCGCGCCAATATCGACTTTCACGTCGCGATCTATCGCGGCTCCGGGAACGCCTATCTCGCCGACCTGACATCCGCCACGCGGCGGCGGCTGGCGCCGTTCCGGCGTGCGCAGTTCGAGGGGCGCGACCGCCTCACCAATTCGCACCACGAGCATGGGCTGGTCATCCAGGCGATCCAGCGCGGCGACAGCGAACGCGCGGCGGCGGCCATGCGTGCCCATATCGCGCGATCGGCGGCAGCCTGGGACGTCCTGGCAAAGACGTCGGATGCAGCATCGTCTTAGGGCAGACAGCCTAATTTTTAGGCTATTTTTGCCAACATCCGCATAGTTGCATACAATTCTGCGGGCATAGCCCCACCCCACGCACCGTGCCGACATTCACGGTGTGGCGACGATTCAAGCCCCACAGGCCTTGAATCTCCAGCGCTTTCGCAGGGGTCTCCGGTTCTCTCCCCGCGCTTCGTCCCGCCTGCTCGCCCCGCCCGCAGGCGCTTGGCACGTCGGTTGCGAAGGCTCCGCGTCACGTCACGCCGGAAGCCCATGCCGAACAGCGCGCCCACCATTGCCGGACTGCACAGCGCCTATGCCGCCGGAGCGAAACCGGCGGAGGTCGTCGCGGCTGCCTATGCCCGCATCCGCGCGGTCGGCGATCCCGGCATCTTCCTGCACCTCGCGCCGGAAGCGGATGTTCAGGCCGCCGCCGCGCATCTGCCCGCGTTCGATCCCGTGCGCTACCCGCTCTGGGGCGTGCCCTGCGCGGTGAAGGACAATATCGACGTCGCGGGCATGCCGACCACCGCCGCATGCCCGGCATTCGCCTATGCTCCCGAGCGCTCCGCCTTCGCCGTCGAGAAACTGGCTGCCGCAGGCGCCCTCGTCATCGGCAAGACCAATCTCGACCAGTTCGCCACCGGCCTCGTCGGCGTGCGCACGCCCCATCCCGTGCCGCGCAACGCCTTCGACCCCGCCCGCGTGCCGGGCGGCTCCAGTTCCGGTTCGGCCGTCGCGGTCGCACAGGGCATCGTCGCCTTCGCGCTCGGCACCGATACCGCGGGGTCGGGCCGCGTGCCCGCGGGCTTGAACGACCTCGTCGGACTGAAACCGTCGGTCGGCGCGATCTCCGCGCGAGGCATGGTGCCGGCCTGCCGCACGCTCGACTGCGTCTCGGTCTTCGCGCGCACCGTCGATGACGCCTTCGCGGCCTATGCGGTCATGCGCGGCTTCGACGCGGGAGACGACTATTCGCGACCGGTCGCGACCGACATGCCCTCGGAAGCCGCGCTGCCCCGCCGCCTCGGCGTGCCGGATGCGGCAAGCCTGATGTTCTTCGGCGATCACGCCGGCGAGGCTGCCTGGCAGGCGTCTCTCGCCCACCTGAAGCCGCTGGTCGACGAGATCGTCGAGATCGACCTGACGCCGTTCCTCGCCGTGGCCAGGCTGCTCTATGACGGCCCGTGGGTCGCCGAGCGCCACGCGGCGATCCGCGCCTTTCTCGCGACCAATGCGGGCAACGTCCATCCGGTGACCCGCGCCATCGTCGGCAATGCCGGCAGGTTCTCGGCGACCGACGCCTTCGAGGGTCTCTATCGCCTCGCGGAACTGCGCCGCGCGACCGAGCCGACCTGGGCGCGGATCGACACGCTGGCGGTGCCGACCGCGCCGATCTTCCCGACGCTTGCGGAACTTGAGGCCGACCCCATCGGCCCAAACAGCCGGCTCGGCACCTACACCAATTTCGTCAACCTGCTCGACCTCGCGGCCCTTGCCGTGCCGGGGCCGTTCCGGAGCGACGGCCTGCCGGCCGGCCTCACCCTCGTCGGCCCGCGTGGCAGCGACGCCGCCCTCGCGCGCCTCGGCGCCGCCTTCGAGATGCCAGCCGCCGAACGGCGCGGCGCGACCCGCCCGGCCGCCGCATGATGGAGACCCAATTGTCCGACCTTATCGAGATCGTCGTCGTCGGCGCGCACCTGTCGGGCATGCCGCTGAATCGCGAACTGACCGAACTCGGCGCAAGCTTCCGCCGCGCGGCCACGACCACCGCCGACTACCGGTTCTATGCGCTCGCCGGCGGCCCCCCGAAGCGGCCGGGCCTGATCCGCGTCGCGGACGGCACCGGCGCGCCGATCGCCTGCGAGGTCTGGGCTCTGCCGCCAGCCGGCTTCGGTACCTTCGTCAACACCATTCCGAGCCCGCTGGGCATCGGCACGCTGCGCCTTGCCGACGGCACGACGCCGAAGGGCTTCCTCGCCGAACCGGAGGGCCTCGTCGGCGCGGAGGAGATCACCGCCCACGGCGGCTGGCGCGCCTTCATGGCCCATCTCGCGGGCAGGGCCGCATGAGCAGGACCGCAGAACCACGCATCGCATCCGACAACGAGTGCCGGGGCCAGTCCGGCCGAAAGCAGAGACCGGCGGGCGCCATCCGTCCCGCCCCTTCCACAGGAGCCACGCCATGATCCGTCGTCGTCATTTCCTCATCGGTGCGGGCATCGCCGCCGGCACGCTCTCGGCCCCCGGCGTGCTGCGCGCGCAGCAGCGGGTGATCAAGATGGGCGCGCTGCGCCTCATCCATTCCATGCCGCCGCACTTCTACGAGCGCTTCGCGCCGGCCGGCACCAAGATCGAGATCATCACCTTCGACTCGCCGACCGACGGCAAGAACGCCGTCGTCACCAAGTCGGTCGATTTCGGCACGTTCGGCATCGCGGCGGCCATCCTCGGCGGCGCTGCCGGCGAGCCTGTCGTGGTGGTCGGCGCCCTCTCCAACAAGGGCATGGGCGTCATCTCCAAGGCAGGCTCCGACGTGCGCGCGGTCAAGGACCTCAAGGGCAAGCGCGTCGGCATCTGGCCGGGCTCCACGCAGGAGGTCTTCATCATGGAGCGCCTGCGCATGGAGGGGCTCTCCATCCGCGACGTCACAGCGGTGCGCGTGCCCTTCGGCGAGATGCACGCCATGCTCGCCCGCGGCGACATCGACGCCTATGTCGGCGCCGAACCCGGCCCGGCCCTCTCGATCACCTCGGGCGTCGGCCAGCTTGTCGAATATCCCTACGGCACCGCCATGGGCGGCCTGAACATGATCTTCGGCACCCATGAGGAGACGGTCGCCAGGAACCCCGACCTGATCGTCACCATGCTGAAGATCCACCGCCAGGCGGTGGAGTTCATGAACGCCAACAAGCCGCTGGTCGCCGAAACCACCGTGCAGCGCCTCGGCGCCAACAAGGCGGCGGTGGAGCAGGCCCTCGGGGCCAACAACATCGAATATGTCTGGAAGCTCGACGAGACCGTGCAGAAGCAGGCGAAGACCTATGCCGAGCAGATGCTGTCGCTGCGCCAGATCCGCGCCCTGCCCGACTTCGCCAAGTTCCTGAATCCGAAATTCTCGGACCAGATCGCCACGGCCTGATCGGCCCCGACACCGCGCCGCCCGCGACCCTCGCGGGCGGCGCTCACCCTTGACGAGAAGCACAGGAGAATTGGCCATGGCGATGGTGGAGACAGGCGCGCCGCCCGCCTCCGTGCCGGTTGCCCGGCCGGCGGGCAAGAGCCCGTGGGAGCGGCTGAAACCGGCCGCGCTGGCGCTGATCGTGCCCGCGCTGCTGCTTGCCTTCTGGCAGGTCGCGACGACCCAGCGCTGGACCCGCCTGATCCCGACTCCCTACGAGGTCGGCGAATACATGATCGATTTCGCCTGGGGCGGCATCTACGACGATGCCTTCTCCGGCACGCTGGTCACGCACCTTCTGGCCTCGATGGGCCGGGTCTATGGCGGCTTCGCGCTCGCGGCGCTCTTCGCCCTGCCGCTCGGCCTGATGATCGGCCGCATCCCGACCGCGCGGATGGTGCTCGACCCGTTCCTGCAGGTGATGCGGCCGATCCCCGTCACCGCCTGGCTGCCGCTGTCAATGATCCTGTTCGGCCTCGGCCCGCGCTCGGCTTTTGCCCTTGTCTGCCTCGGCGCCTTCTACCCAATCCTGCTCAACACGATCTTTGGCGTGCGCTCGGTGGACCCGAAGCTGTTCGAGGCTGCGTCCATGCTGGGATGCCAAGGCAATGCCCAGTTCTACAAGGTGGTGCTGCCGGCCGCCCTGCCCTCGATCTTCACCGGCCTGCGCCTCGGCCTCGGCCTCGCCTGGTTCGTCATCGTCGTCGGCGAGATGACCGGCGTCCCGCAGGGCCTCGGCGCGGTCATCATGGACGGACGCACGCTGTCGCGCACCGAACTCGTCATCTGCGGCATGATCATCATCGGCATAGCCGGCTACATCTCCGACCGCATCGTCGTGATGATCGGCAACCGTCTGCTCGCCTGGAGCCCGACCCATCATGGCTGAATCGAAAACGCCGATCATCGAGATCAGGCAGGTCTCCAAGGTCTTCAAGCTGCAGGACCAGACGATCAACGCGCTGCACGACGCCAACATCACCATCCGCAAGGGCGAATTCGTCTGCCTGATCGGCGCGTCCGGCTGCGGCAAGTCCACGCTGCTCAGGATCATCGCCGGCTTCGAGCAGCCGACATCCGGCGAGGCGCTGATGTGGGGCACGCCCATCGCCGGACCCGACCCGACGCGCGGCATGGTATTCCAGGACTATGCGCTGTTTCCCTGGCTCTCCGTGCGCGACAATATCGGCTTCGGCCCGGCCTCGCGGGGGCTGGCGCGGTCGGTGGTGAAGGAGACGGTCGACAAGTTCGTCGAACTGGTCGGCCTCACCAAGTTCGCCAATGCCTATCCGCATCAGCTTTCCGGCGGCATGAAGCAGCGCGTGGCGATCGCCCGCGTGCTGGCCAACGATGCCGAGATCGTGCTGATGGACGAGCCCTTCGGCGCGCTCGACGCCATGACCCGCGAGCGCCTGCAGGACGAGCTCCTCGACATCTGGCAGCGCACGGGTCTGACCGTGGTCTTCGTCACTCATTCCATCGAGGAGGCGATCTTCCTCGCCGACCGCGTGGTGGTGATGACGCCCGGCCCCGGCCGCATCGAGAGCGACAATCCGCTGATCCTGCCGCGCCCGCGCGACGTGGCGAGCCCCGAGTTCAACGACATCCGCCGCGAGCTTGGCGCGAAGCTCCACAGCCATCATGCCAAGAAGGCGGCGTGACGCAGAGACGAGCTTTTCATGGACGTGCATCGCATGACCCAGCCGCTCCGCCCCGAGGAACGTCTCGCCTACACGGCCGCCATCGACCGGCCGCGCATAGCCCTGCCCGAGGGCAAGCACCTCGCCGTCTGGCCGGTGGTGAATGTCGAGAACTGGCGGATCGACAACCCCATGCCCCGGCAGGTGCTGGTCGCCCCGGCAGGCGCGGCGCTCCAGCCGGACATCGCCAACTGGGCCTGGCACGAATACGGCATGCGCGTCGGCTTCTGGCGCTTCGCGGAGGCCTTCGCGCGGCACGGCATCCGCCCGACGCTGTCGATCAACGGCTCGGTCGCCGTCGACTATCCGCGCATCGCGGGCGCGGCGCGCGATGCCGGATGGGAGTTCATGGGCCATGGCTGGCACCAGGTGCCGACCCACCGGATCGAAGACCAGGCTGCGATGATCCGCCGGACGGTGGAGACGCTGTCTTCGTTCACCGGCGAGCCCGTCGCCGGCTGGCTCGGGCCGGGCCTCACCGAGACGCTGGAGACCGCCGATCATCTCGCGGCAGCAGGCATCCGCTACATTGCCGATTGGGTGGTCGACGATCTGCCGGCGCGGCTGAAGACGAGCGCGGGCGAGGTGCTGACCATGCCCTATTCGGTCGAGCTCAACGACATCCCGCTGATCATGATCCAGCATCACCGGGCCGACGAGTTCCTGAGCCGGACGCTGGCGCAGGCCGACCGGCTGATCGCCGAGGCGCGGAGCGAAGGCCCGCTCGGCGGCGCGAAGGTTCTGTCCTTCGCCATCCACCCCTATATCATGGGCGTGCCCCACCGGATCGCGGTTCTGGAGGCGCTGCTCGCCGAACTCGCCGCCCGCCCGGACGTCGTCTTCATGCAGGGGTGCGAGATCATGGACTGGTATCTGACCTCCGGCGATCCGACCTAGGCGACCTGCCCGAAGCGACGGAATAGCGTCATGCCCGGCCTTGTCCCGGCCATGACGATAGGTGTAGCTGCGAGCCTGCTACCTTCAGGCGGTCGCGCGCGGCTCCGCCAGCACCAGCGCCCAGAACACGCGATAGCGCGAGCCCGGCCGGTAGCCGGTGGCGATGCCGATCCGCGTCACGGCGGGGTTCAGCATGTTGGCGCGGTGGGGCGGCGAGTCCCGCCAGCCGGAAAAGGCTTCGGCGAGGGTCAGATAGCCGGCCGAATTGTTCTCCACCGCCTCGCCATGACGGAAGCCGACGCCGGCGAGCCGCGTCGCCAGCGGCCCGGAGCGCACGCCGACCTGATCGGCCCCGCTCATCGCATTGGCCTGCGCCTCCGCCACCCGCATCAGAACGGGATCGACCGCGACGAGGCCGCGGCCGTTGTTGCGGCGGTAGCCGGAGATCATCTCGGCCGCCATGGCGGCATCCACGCGCGCGCCCGCCTGCGCGAGATTGCGGTAGAAGCTCGGCTGCGACGGCTGGACCGGCGGCGAGGAACAGCCGGCCAGCAAGAGCCACGACCCGCCGCCCACGAGCAGAGCCCGTCGCGGCGGAAACATGGCGAAATCCTTCAGCGCGCGTTCAGCCATCGAACCGTTACCTCGTCCCGGGACACTCACCCACCAGACGCACAGATGCGCGTCAATGGTTAAGCAAAGCTGTCAACGTTCTTTCAACTCTCTGGTGATTGAACCGGCGGCCAAGGATTGGGACTGGACGGGATCATGCCCTGGTATCGTTGTGAAGCGCGCGGTGAACCGGCACTTGCCGCCGGCTCGGAGTTTGCCGCCACGAGGTTCGTCGAAGCCGATGCGGCCGAGACGGCAGCGCTCACGGTTCGCAAGAGCCTCGGCCGCGAGCTTGTCCGGCAAGGCATCTGCCCGCTGAAGGCCGAAGGTCTCGTTTCGGTCGCCGCCGTCCGGCGGATCGAGGAAGAGGACGTGCCGGGCATCGTGGCGCCGGACATCGTCTGGCTGGCGCGCGCATAAGGCCGTTTGAGGCGAAGTGGGTGCCGCTTCGCATCGATGCGACACCGGAAAAGCCGGGCGCCTATTGCGCCTGAGCCATCGCGGCGCCGATGATCGCGCCGGGCCGGCGCGGCGTGCCGGCCTGGATCAGGACAACCACGCGCTCGCATTCCGCGCCGACGAGATCGCGCTTGGAGACCGTGAAGGTCCGGGCTGCGCCGCTCCACTCGCCAAGGCTGGCATGGGCGCGCACGACATTGCGATAGGTCACGGTCTGCCCGCGGTTCTCACCGCGGCTGATATCCACCGGTTGGCGCGATGAAACGCCGAGCAGCGTGACGGTTGCGGGATTGTCGGGACCGACGAAGGGATTGGTCTGCTCCGGCAGTCGGACCGTGACGCTGTCGCCGGCTACCGAAACGTTGACCGGCACCGCCAGCACGCCGACATGGCCCGTCGTCTGGGTCACCGACCGCTCGACCGCGACGCGGTCGGAGCCGATGGCATGGCCCATGCCGTTGATGATCATCTGCGGCGTATAGACCTGACGGTCGCCGCGGACATAGGCATAGGCCTTCTGCCGCTTGGCGTGAAACGGGTTGGCGAGCGTGTCGCGCCAGCCGAGATAGTCCCAGTAATCGACGGCGAAGGTCAGCGCGATCACGTCGGGCCGGTCGGCGAGGTCGGCGAGATAGCGGTCGGCCGGCGGGCAGGACGAGCAGCCCTGGCTGGTGAACAGTTCCAGCACGGCGCGCGGACGCTCCGTCGCCACTGCCGTACCCGAGGCAAAAGAGACGAGCGCCAGAAGCAATCCGCCGCATGCCTTGCCGAACACCATCGGATTCCGCCCCGATCTCAATTCCACCCAACGATATGCTGCGGCCGTTCTAGTCTCGCGGCCGCGGCCAAGGCTACTCACGGTTGGGTGAAAATCACGCAAGTCGGCGTGAAACTCAATCGATTGCAGAACGCGGTCCCGCATGTAACGGCCCGCTGGCCGGGCCGACGTCCGCGCGGCGAACGAAACGCCGCGCGGTGCGACCGGATCAGGGCCTCAGGCAGCCAGATCGCGCAGCACGTACTGCAGGATGCCGCCGTTCTTGAAGTACTCGATCTCGTCCAGCGTATCGATGCGGCAGAGGATCGGCACCTTCTTGACGGTGCCGTCGGCGAAGGTCACCTCGGCTTCCATCTTCTGGCGCGGCTTGACCGTCTCCAGGCCCTGGATGGCCACCGTCTCGTCGCCCTTCAGGCCGAGCGAGGCCCAGGTCGTGCCTTCCTCGAGCGTGAACGGCACGACGCCCATGCCGACCAGGTTCGAGCGATGGATGCGCTCGAAGGACTGGGCGATCACCGCGCGCACGCCGAGCAGATTGGTGCCCTTGGCAGCCCAGTCGCGCGACGAGCCGTTGCCGTATTCGACACCGGCGAAGATCACCAGCGGCACCTTCTCGGCGCGGTACTTCATCGCGGCGTCGTAGATCGGCATCTCCTCCTTGGAGGGATAGTGGATCGTGAAGCCGCCTTCCTTGCCGTTCGGGCCCATCATGTGGTTGCGGATGCGGATGTTGGCGAAAGTGCCGCGCATCATCACCTCATGATTGCCGCGACGCGTGCCGTACTGGTTGAAGTCGGCCACCTCGACATGGTTGTCGATGAGATACTTGCCCGCCGGGCTCGCCGCCTTGATCGAACCGGCCGGCGAGATGTGGTCGGTGGTGATCTTGTCGCCGAGCAGGGCGAGAACGCGCGCACCCTTGATGTCGGTGATCGCGCCCGGCTTCATGCCCATGCCGACGAAATAGGGCGGGTTCTGCACATAGGTCGAACCATCGTCCCAGGCATAGGTCTGGCCCGAGGGAGCCTGCACCGCGCCCCAGTTCTCGTCGCCCTTGAACACGTCGGCATATTTGGACTGGAACAGCTTGTTGGTGACGTGCTTGGCGATGAAGGCGTTGATCTCCTGCGACGACGGCCAGATGTCGCGCAGATAGACCGGCTTGCCGTCCGAACCCGTGCCGAGCGGCTCCTTGGTGAGGTCGGTATTGACCGTGCCGGCGAGGGCATGGGCCACGACCAGCGGCGGCGAGGCGAGGTAGTTCGCCTGCACGTCGGGGGAGACGCGACCCTCGAAGTTGCGGTTGCCGGAGAGCACGGCGGCGGCGATCAGGCCGCTGTCGTTGATGGCCTTCGAGATTTCCGCCGGCAGCGGGCCGGAATTGCCGATGCAGGTGGTGCAGCCGAAGCCGACCAGGTTGAAGCCGAGCTTGTCGAGGTCGGTCTGCAGGCCGGACTCCGCGAGATATTCGGCGACGACTTGGCTGCCGGGAGCGAGCGAGGTCTTCACCCAGGGCTTCGACTTCAGGCCCTTGGCCACCGCATTGCGCGCCAGGAGGCCAGCGGCGAACAGCACGGCCGGGTTCGACGTGTTGGTGCAGGAGGTGATGGCGGCGATGACGACATCGCCGTGGCCGATCGTGAAGTCACGGCCCTCGACCGCGACGCGGCGCGAGATCTCGGCGGACTTCTTGTAGTCGGTCTCCATGGCGGAGACGAAGCCGGCACCGACGGCTTCCAGCGCGACGCGGCCCTCGGGCCGCTTCGGGCCGGCCATGGACGGCACGACCTGACCGAGGTCAAGCTCAAGCGTGTCGGTGAAGACCGGGTCGGCGGCGCCGTCGAGGCGGAACATGCCCTGCGCCTTCGAATAGGCCTCCACCAGCGCGATGCGCTCGGGCTTGCGGCCCGACGTGGTCAGGTAGTTCAGCGTCTCGCCGTCGACGGGGAAGAAGCCGCAGGTCGCGCCGTATTCCGGACCCATATTCGCGATGGTGGCGCGGTCGGCCAGCGTCATGTTGCCGAGGCCCTCGCCGAAGAACTCGACGAACTTGCCGACGACGCCCTTCTTGCGGAGCATCTGGGTGACGGTCAGCACGAGGTCGGTGGCGGTGACGCCTTCCTTCAGCTTGCCGGTCAGGCGGAAGCCGATGACCTCGGGCAGCAGCATGGACTGCGGCTGTCCCAGCATGGCGGCCTCGGCCTCGATGCCGCCGACACCCCAGCCGAGAACGGCCAGGCCGTTGACCATGGTCGTGTGGCTGTCGGTGCCGACCAGCGTGTCCGGATAGGCGATGGTCTCGCCGTCCTCGTCCTTGGTCCACACCGTCTGGGAGAGGTATTCGAGGTTCACCTGGTGGCAGATGCCGGTGCCGGGCGGCACCACCGAGAAATTCTTGAACGCCTGCTGGCCCCATTTCAGGAAGCGGTAGCGCTCGCCGTTGCGGGCATATTCGAGGTCGACGTTCTGCTTGAAGGCCTTCGGCGTGCCGAACTCGTCGACGATGACCGAGTGGTCGATGACGAGATCGACCGGCACCAGCGGGTTGATCTTCTGGGGGTCGCCGCCGAGCGCCTTCATGGCGTCGCGCATGGCCGCGAGATCGACGACGGCGGGAACGCCGGTGAAATCCTGCATCAGCACGCGGGCCGGACGGAAGGCGATTTCCTTGCCGGCCTTGCCCTTGTCGTTCAGCCAGGCGGCGACGCCCTCGATGTCGGCCTTGGTCACCGAGCGGCCGTCCTCGGCGCGCAGCAGGTTCTCGAGCAGCACCTTCATCGAGAAGGGAAGCGCCGAAATGCCCTTCAGGCCGTTCTTTTCGGCTTCAACGAGGCTGAAATAGACGTAGGACTTGTCCCCGACCTGCAGCGTCTTCCGGGCCTTGAAACTGTCGACCGACATGTGGCGATGATCCCCTCGAAAAGCGGAGGCCGACATCGCGCCCAAGGCGGGCGAAGTCAAATGACGCGGAAGGCGCGGCGGCCGATCGCGCGCGTTATAGAGGGATTCCAATCAACCCGCTATATGGCAGGAACCCGTTATAGCCCCTTCGCAGATCACCCTTTCGTCGCGTAAGAGCCTGGTATGTTCCGCCTCGTCGCCACCGACCTGACCTGCCGGCGCGGTGGCCGCACCGTGTTCCATGGGCTGTCCTTCGCCGCCTCCGGGGGCGAGGCGGTGCAGGTGACCGGACCGAACGGCTCGGGCAAGTCGAGCCTTCTGCGCCTCATCGCAGGGCTGGTGCCCGCCGATGAGGGGACTGTCGCGCTGGAAGGCGGCGATCCCGAGGCCGCCATCGGCGAGCAGGCGCACTATTGCGGCCATCAGGACGCTTTCAAGCCGTCGCTGACCGTCGCCGAGAACCTCGACTTCTGGACCGCTTTCCTCGGCGGCGGGGGCGAAGTCCGGCCGGCGCTCGCCCGCCTCGGCCTCGACCATCTCGCCGATCTGCCGGCGGGCTATCTCTCCGCCGGCCAGCGGCGGCGACTGGCTCTCGCGCGGCTGCTCACCGCGAAACGCCCGCTCTGGCTGCTGGACGAGCCGACCGCGGCGCTGGATGCGGCAAGCCAGAAGCTCTTGGCCGCCATCATGGCGGAGCATGTCGCCGCCGGCGGCGTCCTGCTGGCCGCCACCCACATGCCGCTCGGCATCGCCGCGCGGGAACTCGCGCTCGGGGCCGCCCCATGAGCCGCCCGCTCGCGGCCCTGTTCATGCGCGACCTGCGCCTCGCGGTCCGCGTCGGCGGCGGCGCGATGACCGGCATCGTCTTCTTCCTCGCGGTCGTCACCATCGTGCCCTTCGGCGTCGGGCCGGACATGAACCTGCTCGCGCGCATCGGCCCGGCGATCCTCTGGATCGGCGCGCTGCTGGCGACGCTGCTCGGCCTCGACCGGCTGTTCCAGGCCGATGCCGACGACGGTTCGCTCGACCTCCTGATGATGGGGCAGACGCCCTTGCCGCTGGTCGTCCTCGCCAAGGCCGCCGCGCACTGGATCGCCACCGGCCTGCCGCTGGTGATCGCCGCGCCCGTGCTCGGCCTTCTCGTCAACGTGCCGCCCGAGGCGCTCGGCGTCGTGGCGCTGACCCTCGCCGTGGGCACGCCGGCTCTCAGCCTCATCGGCGCGGTAGGGGCGGCGCTGGCGGTCAGTCTCAGACGTGGCGGGCTGCTGATGGCGATCCTGGTCTTGCCTCTGACCATTCCAGTGCTCATCTTCGGTGTCGCGGCGACGACGGCCGGCATCGTCGGGCCGCTGCCCTTCGGCCAGCCTTTCGTTGTGCTCCTCGCCTTGTCGCTGTTCGCCTGCGTGCTCGGCCCGGTGGCCGCCGCCGCGGCATTGCGTTTCGGCCTCGAATAGCGCCGTCGCGACCGTTTCGCCTTGTCCCGTTAACCGCGGGCCCTCATAATTGCCGACTCCATTCGAACCTGGACCGATGAAGCCTCATTCGCCCTATTTCGACAGCATCCGCGTCAAGCCCGAGGACGACCGCCGCGCGGCCGCGCGCCCGGGCGTGCGCGTGTGCGCGCATGCGGACTGCAAGTGCGAGGCGACCCATCGCGCGCCGCTCGGCCGCGACCACGAGGGACAGTTCGTCTGGTTCTGCCTCGACCATGTCCGCGAGTACAATGCGGGCTACAATTACTTCGCCGGCATGAACGACGCCGCGGTCGCGGCCTACCAGAAGGATGCGATCACCGGCCACCGCCCGACCTGGAACATCGGCGTCAACGCCTGGAACAAGGATGGCCGGCGCGAGGGGGCCGAAACCCGCTTCGACCCGCGCAAGGCGCGCGATCCCTTCGGCATGTTCGAGGGCGCCGAGTGGCGCCATGCCAGCGAACGCGCGGCCGAGCCCGAAGGCCGGATGATCCGCAATGCCGAGCGCAAGGCTCTCGACACGCTGAATCTCGACATCCACGCGACCGCCGTGGAGATCAAGGCGCGGTTCAAGGAGCTCGCCAAACGGCATCATCCCGACGCCAATGGCGGCGACCGCTCGCGCGAGGACAAGCTGCGCGAGATCATTCAGGCCTATAACTACCTGAAATCCGTCGGCTTCTGCTGACGCGGCCTCTGCGCTGCGCGAATCCCGCCCATCAGAAAAGCGAATGGCATTCCCGCAAAGGGCACCCTTCCGGGCGTGCGCTGCGATCTGGTAAGGTTGCTCCGATCACATCAAGACGTGGCTCGCCGCGCCCGTCGCGGCATCGGAGGTTTCTTTCGTGACAGTGCAGGCTGAAAAAGTGTCCGGCCTCCCGGATACCACCCTTTCCGTGCGCAAGGTGTTCGGAATCGATTCCGACATGACCGTCCCCGCCTATTCCGAAGGCGGCGATCATGTGCCGGATCTCGATTCGGACTACCTGTTCGACAAGGCGACGACGCTGGCGATCCTCGCCGGCTTCGCCTTCAATCGCCGCGTGATGGTCTCGGGCTATCACGGCACCGGCAAGTCGACCCATATCGAACAGGTCGCCGCCCGCCTCAACTGGCCCTGCATCCGCGTCAATCTCGACAGCCACGTCTCGCGTATCGACCTCGTCGGCAAGGACGCGATCGTGCTGAAGGACGGCAAGCAGGTCACCGAATTCCGCGACGGCATCCTGCCCTGGGCCTACCAGCACAATGTCGCGCTCTGCTTCGACGAATATGATGCCGGCCGCCCGGACGTGATGTTCGTCATCCAGCGCGTGCTGGAATCCTCGGGCCGCCTCACCCTGCTCGACCAGAGCCGCGTGATCCGCCCGCACGCCGCCTTCCGCCTGTTCGCCACCGCCAACACGGTCGGCCTCGGCGACACGACCGGCCTCTATCACGGCACGCAGCAGATCAACCAGGCGCAGATGGACCGCTGGTCCATCGTCACCACGCTGAACTACCTGCCGCACGACAACGAGGTCGGCATCATCCTCGCCAAGGCGAAGAATTTCGCCAAGACGGCCGAGGGTCGCGATCAGGTGAACAAGATGGTGCGTGTCGCGGACCTCACCCGCAACGCCTTCATGAACGGCGACCTGTCGACCGTCATGTCGCCGCGCACGGTGCTGACCTGGGCCGAGAACGCCGACATCTTCAAGGATATCGGCTTCGCCTTCCGCCTGACCTTCCTGAACAAGTGCGACGAACTCGAGCGCACCCTCGTCGCCGAGTTCTACCAGCGCTGCTTCGGGCAGGAGCTGCCGGAGAGCGCGGTCAACGTGGCGCTGAGCTGAGCGGGTTCGGAGACGAAGCGTGGCCGGCCGGACGAAAATCTCCAGTGCCGGCCTCGCCATCGTCGAGGAAGCCCGCTTCGGCGAGACCGCCCGAGCGGTGCTGAAGGGCCTCGTCGCCTACAACACGGCCAGGGCCGGCAAGACGAAGTGGAAACGCTTCGCCGTCTCGGCCCGTGGTGAGGATGGCGCGATCCGCGGCGGCCTCGTCGGTCATACCGCGTGGAACTGGTGCTTCGTCGAACTGCTCTGGATCGACGAGGCGCTGCGCGGAACCGGCATCGGCACCGGCCTGATCGCCAAGGCCGAGGCCATCGCGGTGAAGCGGGGCGCGACCCATATCTATCTGGACACGTTCTCGTTCCAGGGCGACGGCTTCTACCAGAAGCTTGGCTATGAGGTTTTCGGCGAACTGGACGACTTTCCGCCCGGGCATCGCCGCATCTGGCTGAAAAAGGATCTTGCGTGAGCTCCAATTCCAAGGCCAAGCCGAATACGAAGGAAAGCCCGACCGAGCCCTTCAAGCGGTCGGTCGCCTCCTGCATGCGCGCCATCGCCCGGCGCGACCTCGAAGTCACCTATGCAGCCGACAAGCCGGGCCTCGCCGGCGACAAGGCGCGCCTGCCGGAGCCGCCGCGCAAGCTCTCGCCGAAGGACGCCGCCGTCGTGCGCGGCCATGGCGACGCCATGGCGCTGCGCCTCGCCGTCCACAACGCCAAGATCCACCGCTCGGTTCTGCCCGACGGCCAGCAGGCCCGCGCCGTCTTCGAGGCAGTGGAGAACGCCCGCATCGAGGCCATCGGCTCCAATCGCATGGCGGGCGTCGCCAAGAACCTCACCGCCCGGCTGGAAGACCACTACCACCGCATGGGCAAGTACGAGGACATCACCGACAAGGCCGATGCGCCGATCGAGGATGCCCTCGCGCTGATGGTGCGCGAGCGCCTGACCGGCCAGAAGGCGCCGGCCGAGGCCGCCAGGATCGTCGACCTCTGGCGCGACACCATCGAGGCCAAGGCGGGCAAGAACCTCGAGAACCTCGTCGGCCTCGAGAACGACCAGCGCGCCTTCGGCAAGGCCGTCCGCGACCTCTTGACCTCGCTCGACATGGGCGACGAGCAGGGCCGCTCCGACGACGAGGACAATCAGGACGATTCCGACAGCCAGGAGCAGGAGAGCCCGGAATCCGGCGAGAGCCCGGACAGCCAGGACGAGGAATCCTCCGAAGGCATGCAGATGGAGGACGCCGAGGAGATGGCCGACGAGTCGCCCGACGGCGCTCAGGAGGCCTCCGACGCGGAAACCGCCGAACTGCCCGACGAGAACGATCTCGGCGACGCCGAGGACGCCTCCGAGCCGTGGCGGCCGAAATCGCAGGGCAACGAGCGCAAGGGGCCGGACTACAAGCCCTTCACGCCGAAATTCGACGAGATCATCGACGCGCCGGACCTCTGCGACGCCGAGGAACTGGACCGGCTGCGCGCCTATCTCGACAAGCAGCTCTCCCACCTCGGCCCGGTGGTGGCGAGGCTCGCCAACCGCCTGCAGCGCAGGCTGATGGCGCAGCAGAACCGCTCGTGGAACTTCGACCTGGAAGAGGGCATCCTCGATCCGGCCCGCCTGCCGCGCGTCATCATGGACCCGATGGCGGCGCTGTCGTTCAAGCAGGAGAGCGACACCAAGTTCCGCGACACGGTGGTGACGCTGCTGCTCGACAATTCCGGCTCCATGCGCGGCCGGCCGATCACCGTCGCCGCGACCTGCGCCGACATCCTCGCGCGCACGCTGGAGCGCTGCGGCGTGAAGGTCGAGATCCTCGGCTTCACTACCCGCGCCTGGAAGGGCGGGCAGGCCCGCGAGTTCTGGCTGCAGAATGGCAAGCCGGCCAATCCGGGCCGCCTCAACGACCTCCGCCACATCATCTACAAGGCGGCTGACGCGCCCTGGCGCCGCGCGCGCAAGAATCTCGGCCTGATGATGCGCGAGGGTCTCCTGAAGGAGAACATCGATGGCGAGGCGCTCGACTGGGCCCACAAGCGCCTGCTCGGCCGCTCCGAACAGCGCAAGATCCTGATGATGATCTCGGACGGCGCCCCGGTCGACGATTCCACCCTGTCGGTGAACCCGGGCAATTACCTGGAGCGGCACCTGCGCTGGGTGATCGAGGAGATCGAGACTCGCTCGCCGGTGGAGCTCATCGCCATCGGCATCGGCCACGACGTGACGCGCTACTATCGCCGCGCCGTGACCATCGTCGATGCCGAGGAACTCGGCGGCGCGATGACCGAGAAGCTGGCGGAGCTCTTCGACGAGAACGCGCCGGAAGGCGCGCGCACGCCGCAGCCGCCCCGCCGCAAGGTCGCCTGATGGACCGACGCAGGGCGCTGGGTCTCGCCGGCGGCCTGGCCGTCGCGGGCGCCTTCCCGCGGGTCGCGGCGGCGCAGCAGCGCGGCGTGCCGGCGGCGGCGGATATCGTCGTCCGCTCGTTCCCGATCAACGCCTTCATGCCGTCCGACAACGGCAAGACCCGCTTCGGCCAGCTGGAATTTCGCGGCGGGCTCGAACTGCAGTCGGATCACGGCGCCTTCGGCGGCTTTTCCTCCATCCGCATGGATGCGACGGGGCAGCGGCTCACCGCGATCAGCGACAAGGGC
The DNA here is from genome assembly GCA_020161695.1 of Pseudomonadota bacterium. Taxonomy (GTDB): domain Bacteria; phylum Pseudomonadota; class Alphaproteobacteria; order Rhizobiales; family Phreatobacteraceae; genus Phreatobacter. The sequence continues at coordinate 196,041 of JAIUOO010000003.1, forward strand.
CAGTGGCTCACCGCCCGCGTCGACATGGAGGGGCCGAAGCTGTCCGGCCTGTCGCAGGCGCGCATGGCGCCGATCCTCGGGCCCAACGGGCGGCCACTGGCGTCCACCGGCAACTGGGACACGGAATCGCTCTGGATCGAGGGCGGCACGGCCTGGATCGGCGTCGAGCGCACGCACCGCATCTTCCGCTTCGACACGTTCGGCCGCGACGGGCTGAATGCCCGCGGCGCGCCCATGCCCGTGCCGATGGGCAACAACCGCCTGCCGTCGAACCGCGGCATCGAGGCGCTCGGCATCCTGCCCCGCCCCTCGCCGCTGGCCGGGACGCTGCTCGCCGTCTCCGAGCGCGGCCTCAACGCCACCGGCGATATCCGCGCCTTCCTGATCGGCCGTGGCGACCCCGCCGAGGTCTTCGTCAAGCGCACCAACGATTTCGACGTCACCGACCTCGCCTTCCTGCCCAGCGGCGACCTTCTGCTGCTGGAGCGCTGGTTTTCGGCCTGGCGCGGCGTCGCCTTCCGCATCCGCCGCATCGACCTCGCGGCGATCCGGGCGGGCGCGACGGTGGACGGGCCGATCGTCATGTCGGCGGACATGACCGGCCAGATCGACAATATGGAGGGGCTCGCGACCCATCGGAATGCCGAGGGCGAGACGATCCTGACCATCGTCTCCGACAACAACTTCTCCTTCCTCCAGCGCACGCTGCTGCTGCAATTCGCCTGGAAGGGCTGAGAAACCGACGCCAGATTGCCTCTGGCATGGCCGCGCAAAAGCGTGTATAGGCCCGCGTCTCAGAGATTTCGCCGCCGCGCGGGCCTTCGGTCCCCGGCCACGCCAGAAGAGAGTTCCATGGCCGTTCCGAGAAGAAAGACCTCGCCCTCGCGCCAGGGCATGCGCCGCTCGCATGACGGCCTCAAGGCCCCGACCTATGTCGAGGACAAGGACTCCGGCAACCTGCGCCGCCCGCACCATGTCGACCTGAAGACCGGCATGTATCGCGGCAAGCAGATCCTGAAGCCCAAGACGTCGACCAACGACTGATGTCGACCAACGACTGATGTCGTCCGCCCTGGCCTCCGGCCGGGCTGGTCAAACGAAAGCCGGTCTCGCGACCGGCTTTTTTGTTGTCTGGAGCGAGAGCGTCTTCAAGCGAAGCAGGCACCGCTCGCGCAAAGAAACGCGTCAGGAAAAGATACGGAGTGATTCAGGCCCCGGTATCGGCCCTGAGGCCCGCTGCCTCGATGCCGGCCAGCGCGGCCAGTTCGTCATTGTCCGACGTATCGCCGGAAATGCCGACCGCTCCGAGCAGCGTGCCTGCGGCATCGCGGATCAGCACGCCACCCGGCACCGGGGTCAGCCGGTCGCGCGTCAGGCCGCCGAGGGCCGTGATGAAATGCGGGCGGTCGAGCGCCATCTTCTGCAAGGTCCTGCCGCCGACCCCGACGGCGACGCAGCCATAGGCCTTGCCGTGGGCGATATCGGCGCGCAGCAGCGCATTGCCGTCTTCGATGGCCGTCATCTTCACCGCTCCGCGCGCATCGACGACGACCACCCCGATCGGCTTGAAGTCATTGGCGCGTCCATGGGCGAGGGCCGCATCGACAATGGTGCGGGCCTGGGCAAGGGTCAGTGCAGTCATGAAAACTCCGGGAGGGTCACCTTCGGCGGGGTAGCGATCATGGACCATGCCCCGATAGGGACCAAGCCCTGCGTCCGGTGCACGGAACGCTGTCCCGCCGGGTCGTGGCGAAGCCCGGCGTCTTTGTGTTAGGTCTGCCACAATCGAGAAGCATGGCTGCCGGCCAAGCTGGCGGGCCAAGGTCCGGGAGGACATTGAATTGACGTTCCAGATGCGCGACTTCCATCGTCCCGGCCGTTCTCCCGCCTATGCCACGGAAGCCATGGCGGCGACCTCGCACCCGCTGGCGACCGCTGCGGCGATCGACATCCTCAAGGCTGGCGGTACGGCGGCCGATGCCGCGATCGCGGCCGTCGGCGTGATGGCGGTTGTCGAGCCGCACATGACCGGCATCGGCGGCGACTGCTTCACGCTGATCTCGAAGCCGGGCAAGCCGATCTGGGGCTATAACGGCTCCGGCCGCGCGGCCAAGGCCGTCACCGCCGCCCGCCTGCGCGATCAGGGCCTGACGTCCGTCGCTCCCGACAGCGTCCATGCCGTCACCGTGCCCGGCGCCATCGAGGCGTGGGAGACCATCCTCAGGACCCATGGCCGCTTCGACCTCGGCCGCGTGCTGCAGGCGGCGATCCGCTACGCCAAGGAAGGCTGGCCGGTGACGCCGCGCGTCGCCTTCGACTGGGCGCCCGACGCTCCGGCGCTGGCGAAGGATGCGGGCGCTGCCCGTCACTACCTGCTGGATGGCCGCGCGCCGTCGGCCGGCGAACGCATGACCAGCGCGGCACTGGGCGCGACGCTGGAGGAGATCGGCAAGCACGGCGCCAAGGGCTTCTACGAGGGCCGCGTCGCCGAGGACATCGTCAGGACGGTGCAGGCCAAGGGTGGCCTCCTGACGCTGGACGATCTCGCCGCCCATCGCGGCACGGTCGAGACGCCGGTCATCGGCGACTACAGGGGAACCGGCGTCGCCGAGCTGCCGCCGAACGGCCAGGGCATCACGGCGCTGATCATTCTCAACATCCTCGAACAGTTCGACATTGCCAGCCTCGACCCGACTTCCCCCGAGCGGCTGCACCTGACCATCGAGGCGTCGCGGCTGGCCTATTCGCTGCGCGACACGCATATCGCCGACCCCGCCCACATGAAGGTCAGCGTCGACCAGCTGGTGTCCAAGAGCTTCGCCAGGACGCTCGCCGGCATGATCGACCCCGGCAAGCGCACCCCCCGCCTCATGCCGCCGCCGCCCGGCACCAACACGATCTACTGCACCATCGTCGACCGCGACCGCATGGCGGTGTCGTTCATCAACTCGATCTTCCACCATTTCGGCTCGAAGATCTGCACGCCGGAAACCGGCATCCTGCTGCAGAATCGCGGCTCCAGCTTCAATCTCGACGACAGCCACCCGAACTGCATCGGGCCGGGCAAGCGGCCGATGCACACGATCATTCCGGCGATGATGCTGGAAAAGGGCGAGGTTACCTGCTCGTTCGGCGTGATGGGCGGCAGCTACCAGTCGACCGGCCACGCCCACGTCACCTTGAACACGGTCGACTACGGCATGGACCCGCAGGCGGCCATCGATTCGCCCCGCGCCTTCTTCGAGGGCGAGCGGACCACGATTGAGCCGACCTGGCCGGCGGCGACCATCGACAAGGTCCGCGCCATGGGCCACGACGTCGAGGTCACCACCAAGCCGATCGGTGGCGGTCAGATGATCCGCATCGAGAAGTCCGGCTTCCTCGTCGGCGGCTCGGACGCGCGCAAGGACGGGCTCGCGCTGGGATACTGAGCAGTTTCAGATGTCGCGACGCAGGATGGCGCCGCGACGCGTGCCACGCGCTGCTGGATCGGAAGCCTGATAGCTGGCATCGGCCTCATCCATGCCCGCGCGGCGATTGCTGCGCGACTGGGGCATGTCGAGGCGGGCGGCGAGCAACTGGGCGACGAAGGCGGCCTGCGGCCTGCGCCCCCTATCCTGGCGACCGGATCGCTCTTCCGTGGCGACGGCGTCGATCACGGTCACGCGCGCATCCGCTGCCGGCCCCTGCCAGTCGGTCGCGGCGCGGCTCCGACGGCCGCCGAGATATTCGGCGAAGCGGCGCCTCCAGCGAACCGACGACGCCCTGCCTGCTCCGTTGACGGTCGCCATTGCGGCCTCCGATCGTCCGGGCGGTACAGATGATCCGCCTCCGACGAGTGAATAGCAAGTTACGGGCCGGTTAACGGCCGTATCGAAATGGCACAGAAATTCGCTTATCGCGCGCCGATTTCGTGCTTTTCGTATCGTTCGTTGCGTCGAAAGCGTGAAGCTTACGTAACGATACGTTTCCTTCACCGTTTTGCCGTCTGATGACCGCCGTGATCGGGGCGGCAATGGCATTGGGCAGCAGCGTGGCATTGGCAGGCGACACATCGGCACCGAACCCGGCGCCAGCGACGGACGGCGCGGCAGACGCCATTCTCTCTTCCGTCGGTACGGCAACCTATGAATGGGCGGTGCCCTCGGATCGCCTGACCTGGAGCCCGAACGCGGCGGCCCTGTTCGGCGTCGAGGATCTCACCCGCTTCGGCACCGGCCGCGCCTATGCGCAGCTGCTGGCTGCCGAGTCCCCCTCCGGCCGCTACGAGGCGGTGGTCAACTCGCCGCAGGTCGATCGCGGCGACGGCGTCGCCTACGAGATCGAATACGCGGTTTCCCCGCAGCCCGGCGTCATTCACTGGATCGAGGATACCGGCCGCTGGTTCGCGTCCTCCGACGGCCGCCCCCTGCACGCCCATGGCGCGGTGCGCATCATCACCGACCGCTACGAGACCCGCCGTCGCCTGATCGAGGCGAGCGAGATCGACCCGCTGACCGGCCAGCTGTCGCGTCATCGCTTCTGCGAGGTGCTGGAAGAGGCGCTGGACGACGCCCACAAGGTGCGCGGCTCCATCGGCTTCATCGTCGCGGCCGTCGACAATCTCGCCCATGTCAACGATGCCTACGGCTTCGACATCGCCGATGCGATCATCGCCGCGGTCGGCCGGCGCATCCGCACGCGCATGCGTGGCGGCGATCTGCTGGGCCGGCTCTCCGGCAACAAGTTCGGCCTCTTGATGCGCAATTGCCAGCCGGAGGACATGGCCATCGCCGCCGACCGCATCCTGTCGGTCGTTCGCGACGACGTGTTCATGACTGCGGCGGGCCCGATCGCGGTCAGCGTCACCATGGGCGGTGTCATCGCGCCGCGCCACGCCTCCTCGTTCGCCGCCATGATGGGCCGCGCACAGGAAGCGCTGGACGGGGTGAAGGCGCGCCGCCGCGGCGCCTTCCAGGCCTATGTGCCGAACCTCGAGCGCGACCGGCAGCGCCGGGAGAACCTCAGGGTCACCGACGAGATCGTCGCCGCGCTCAACGACCGGCGCGTCGGCCTGGCCTTCCAGCCGATCGTCGCGGCGGGACCGGACCGCCGTGTCTCGTCCTATGAGTGCCTGCTGCGCATCCGCCGGCCCGACGGTTCGCTGCTGCCGGCCTCGACCATCGTGCCGCTGGCGGAAAAGCTTGGCCTCGTCAGGCTGATCGACGCCCGCGTCCTCGAACTCGCCATCGCCGAACTGGCCGGGTCGCCCACCCTGAACCTGTCGATCAACGTCTCGCCCGCAACCACCATGGATCATGCCTGGATCAGGGCGCTGGAGGCGCAGCTGCGCGCCAATGCCGGCGCCGCCGGCCGGCTGACGGTCGAGATCACCGAGACCTCGGCCATCGCCGATGTCGACGAGACACGCCGCTTCGTCGCCAAGGTGCAGGGGCTCGGCTGCCGGGTCGCGATGGACGATTTCGGCGCCGGCTACACCTCGTTCCGCAACCTGCGCAGGCTCGGCGTGGACTGCGTCAAGATCGACGGCCCCTTCGTCGAGAACTATCACCGCAGCGAGGACGACCGGCACTTCGTGCGGACCCTGCTCGGGCTCGCGCAGCACATGGGCCTGTCGACCGTGGCGGAATGGGTGCCGACCGAGGAAGTCGCGCGCGAACTGGCGGCGCTCGGCTGCGACTACCTTCAGGGCAACCACACCGGCGCGGCGCTGGAAGATCGCCCGTGGCACGCGGCGGCAAAACCCGCCGCGATCAGGGCCTGACGGTCACTTCCGCGACAGGCCTTCGATCTTCTTCTGCATCGCAGCGAGCTGGTTCTTCAGCTCGTCGAGGTCGCTGGCCTCGGAGGCCGGAGCAGCCGCGGGCGGCTCGGGAGCCGCTTCTCCGGCGGGCGCCTCGGCCGGGCTGCCGTCCTCGCGCTTGCCGAACGGCGAGAACATCGAGAACGCCCGCTCGAACATTTCCATGTTGCGGCGGATATGCTGCTCGAAGGGCGCGGTGAGCGGATTGACGCCGAGGGTGGAGGCGAGCTGCTGGCGCAGCTTGTCCTGCTCCTTCGACAGGGAGTCGATGGACATTTCCAGATAGCGCGGCACGAGCAGCTGCATCGAGTCGCCGTAGAACCGGATGAGCTGGCGCAGGAACGAGACCGGCAGCATCTTCTGCCCGTCCTTGTTCTCCTGCTCGAAGATGATCTGGGTCAGAACGGACCGGGTGATGTCCTCGCCCGTCTTGGCGTCGTAGACGAGGAAATCCTCGCCGGACTTCACCATCGAGGCGAGATCCTCAAGCGTCACGTAAGTCGAGGTTCCCGTATTGTAGAGCCGCCTGTTGGCGTATTTCTTGATGGTGACCGGACCGCTCTTCGCCATCTTTCCCCCTGGCATTCGTTCTGCGGTGCCGTGCCCGCTGACGCCATGATTTCGTCACGATAGGTTTTTTTTGCACGCGCTGCCACGGTTTTGTGCAGCGCCGCTGCCGCCCTGCCGCATCCCGCACGGCTCCTTGGCAATTAGGCGCGGTTGACAGGCCCGCCGTGCCGTAGACATGGTCATCGGGACCCCTCGCTGCCGGGCCCGGCGGCCATTTACTGGAGGAAGCGCATGTCCGAGGACATCGTCATCGTCGGTGCCGCCCGCACCCCCGTCGGCTCGTTCAACGGCGCCCTGTCGTGCCTGCCGGCTCACGAGCTCGGCGCCGTCGCCATCAAGGCCGCGCTGGAGCGCGCCAACGTGAAGCCCGACGAGGTGGACGAGGTCGTGTTCGGCCAGATCCTCACCGCCGGCGAGGGCCAGAACCCCGCCCGTCAGGCCGCGATGAAGGCCGGCATCCCCGCCGAGAAAACCGCCTGGGCGCTGAACCAGCTCTGCGGCTCGGGCCTGCGCACCGTCGCCATCGGCCTCCAGCAGATCGCCAACGGCGACGCCAAGATCATCGTCGCCGGCGGCCAGGAGAGCATGAGCCAGGCCCCGCACGTGGCGCATCTGCGCAACGGCACCAAGATGGGCGCCCTGGAAATGGTCGATTCCATGCTGAAGGACGGCCTGATCGACGCCTTCCACGGCTACCACATGGGCATTACGGCCGAGAACGTCGCCGAGAAGTGGCAGATCACCAAGGAAGAGCAGGACAAGTTCGCCGTCGCCTCCCAGAACAAGGCCGAGGCGGCCAAGAAGGGCGGCAAGTTCAAGGACGAGATCGTTCCGGTGACCATCGCCTCCCGCAAGGGCGACATCGTCGTCGACACGGACGAGTACATCCGCGACGGCGCCACCATGGACGCCATGACCAAACTGAAGCCCGCCTTCAAGAAGGACGGCACGGTGACCGCCGCCAATGCCTCGGGCATCAATGACGGCGCCGCCGCCGTCGTTCTGATGACCAAGGCCGAGGCCGACAAGCGCGGCCTGAAGCCGCTGGCCACGATCAGGTCCTGGGCGACCGCCGGCGTCGACCCGGCCATCATGGGCTCGGGTCCGATCCCGGCCTCGCGCAAGGCGCTGGAAAAGGCCGGCTGGTCGGTGAAGGACCTCGATCTCGTCGAGGCCAACGAGGCCTTCGCGGCACAGGCCATCGCGGTCAACAAGGACATGGGCTGGGACACCGACAAGGTGAACGTCAATGGCGGCGCCATCGCCATCGGCCATCCCATCGGTGCCTCGGGCGCGCGCGTTCTGGTGACCCTGCTCCACGAAATGCAGAAGCGCGACGCCAAGAAGGGCCTCGCCACGCTGTGCATCGGCGGCGGCATGGGTGTCGCCATGTGCATCGAGCGCTGAGCGCAAATACCGACAGACGGGAGGCGGCGGGCCGCCTCCCGGCATCCCAAACGACAGGCTGGAACAACTCGTCACACAAGAGATGACGGGGCCGGCGAATCGTCTATCCAGAGGAAACCCTAAGGGAGGAACTGCATGTCACGGGTCGCATTGGTCACGGGAGGCTCGCGCGGCATCGGCGCGGCCATCTCGAAGGCGCTGAAGGCAGCCGGCTACAAGGTTGCCGCCAATTATGCTGGCAATGACGAGGCCGCCGCCGCCTTCAAGGCCGAGACCGGCATCCCGGTCTTCAAGTGGTCGGTCGCCGACTACGAGGCCTGCGCCGCCGGCATCGCCAAGGTCGAGGCCGAAGTCGGCCCGGTCGACGTGCTGGTCAACAATGCCGGCATCACCCGCGACGCCATGTTCCACAAGATGACCCCTGCCCAGTGGAAGGAAGTCATCGACACCAATCTCTCGGGCGTCTTCAACATGACGCATCCGCTCTGGACCGGCATGCGCGACCGCAAGTTCGGCCGCGTCATCACGATCTCCTCGATCAACGGCCAGAAGGGCCAGATGGGCCAGGCGAACTATTCCGCCGCCAAGGCCGGCGACCTCGGCTTCACCAAGGCCCTGGCGCAGGAGGGCGCGAAGGCCGGCATCACGGTCAATGCCATCTGCCCCGGCTACATCGCCACCGACATGGTGATGGCGGTGCCGGAGAAGGTGCGCGAGGCGATCATCGGGCAGATCCCGGTCGGCCGGCTCGGCGAAGCCGACGAGATCGCCCGCGCGGTGCTGTTCCTCGCCTCCGACGAGGGCGGTTTCATCACCGGCTCGACGCTGACGATCAACGGCGGCCAGTACCTCGCCTGAGCGGCCCTCCGTGAAATGCAAGAGGCCGGGCGCGAGCCCGGCCTTTTCGTTGCGCCACCGAAGTCGGGCGAGCCCTATTTCCAGTTGCCGACCAGCTTGCCGTAGAAATTCGTCTCGACCGTCTCGCCGATCGAATAGATGGTCAGCATGACGACCCCGGCAATTCCGGCGGCCAGCATCGAATATTCGACCGCGGTGGCGCCACCCGCATCGGCGGCAAAGCGACGGCCGAGGGCCTTCATCCTGCGAAAGCTGAAAGCCATCCTGGCCTCTCCTGTCAGTCGCGCGCCTCGCCGAGCAGCTCGGTGAGGAAGGGAATGAGGGGCTCGTCGGCGGGCGGCATCGGATAGTCCCTCAGCCGCCCGGGCTTCACCCAGGCGAGCCTTTGACCTTCGAGGCTCTGGACGCTTCCCTCCCACCTCCGGCAGACCCACAGCGGCATGAACAGCTGGAAGGTCTCGTAGGCGTGGCTGGCGAATGTCAGCGGGGCGAGGCAGGGTTCCTCGACCGCGATCCCGAGCTCCTCGCGAAGCTCACGGATCAGGGTCTGTTCCGGCCTCTCCCCCGGCTCGACCTTGCCGCCGGGAAACTCCCAAAGACCCGCGAGCGGCTTGCCGGCGGGGCGCTCGGCGAGGAGGATTCGGTTATCCGGATCGACCAGCGCGCAAGCCGCCACGAAGACGAGCTTCACGGTCATGGCACCATCCTTGTAGCGGCCAGAAGTTAACGTTTATGGCGGGCGATCGTCACAACGCAGACATCCGCTGTAACGATTGGCGTCACGACCGGTAGTCGCCGTTGATCGCGACGTAGTCCTTGGTCAGGTCGCAGGTCATGACCTTGGCCGTTCCCTTGCCGAGGCCGAGATCGGCGGTGACCGTGATGACGTCCTTCTTCATCACGGCGCTCGCCGCCTTCTCGTCATAGGCGGGGTCGCGCTCGCCCTCGTGGGCGACGCGGACATCGCCGAAGGAGATCGACAGCCGGTCGCGCTCGGCGGGCTCGCCGGCCTTGCCGACCGCCATGACGACGCGGCCCCAGTTGGCGTCCTCGCCGGCGATGGCGGTCTTCACCAGCGGCGAATCGGCGATGGATTTCGCCACCTTGAAGGCGGAAGCGTTCGAGACGGCACCCTTCACCACGACGTGGACGAGCTTGCGCGCGCCCTCGCCGTCGCGCGCGACCTGTTCGGCAAGGTCCGCGAGCACGGCGTCCAGTGCCTTCTTGAACCCGGCGAGCCGGCGGTCGGAAGCCTTCTCGATGACCGGCGCGCCGAGCTTTTCCGCCGTGCCCGTGGCGAACAGCATCAAGGTGTCGGAGGTCGAGGTGTCGCTGTCCACCGTCACCGTGTTGAAAGTGGTCTTGACGCCCTTGGACAGCAGCGCCTGCAGCGCCTCGGCGCCGATCGGCGCATCGGTGAAGACGAAGGACAGCATGGTCGCCATGTCTGGCGCGATCATGCCGGCGCCCTTGGCCATACCGTTGATCGTCACCGTCGCCTCGCCGAGCTTGGCGGTGGCGGTCGCGACCTTCGGAAACGTGTCCGTGGTCATGATCGCTTTTGCCGCATCGAGCCAGCCGCTCGACTTGGCCCCAGCGAAGGTCGTGTCCAGCACGCCCTCGTACTTGCTCGCGTCCAGCGGCTCGCCGATGACGCCGGTCGAGGCGAGGAACACTTCCGACTGCTTGCAGCCCGCCGCCTTGGCCGCGATCTTCGCGGTCAGCGCCACGGCATCGCGGCCCTTCTTGCCGGTGAAGGCATTGGCATTGCCGGAATTGACGACGAGGGCCCGCGCCTTGCCGCCGGCAAGGTTCGCCCGGCACCAGTCGACCGGCGCGGAGGGGCATTTGGAGCGCGTGAAGACGCCCGCCACCGTCGTGCCCTTGGCAAGCCCGATGGCGAGCACGTCGGTACGGCCCTTGTAGCGGATGCCGGCCTCGGCGGTCGCCATGGTCACGCCGTCGATCGGCGGCAGGGTCGGCACCGTCTTCGGCGCGAGCGGGGAGACGGGCGGGACAAACTTGGCCATGGGCTCTCTCGGCGTTCCTCGGGCAGGCTTTCGCTAAGCCCTTAGCCGAACGCCCGTGTGACGGGAAGCGGCGGCGATGCATGGGCCGGCATTGCCCGGCCGATTACCAAGCTTTCATGCGCAACCGCGCCGGCAAATGCTATGATCCCGCCATGAGCCTGCTCGAAGCCATCCGCGAAGCCCTCTCGGCGCTGCGCGCGCACAAGCTGCGCTCGGCGCTGACCATGCTCGGCATGGTGATCGGCGTCGCGGCGGTCATCGCCATGGTCGCCATCGGCGGCGGCGCGCGCGAGCGGGTGCTGAGCCAGGTCAAGTCGCTGGGCGCCAACCTGTTCATCATCCTGCCGGGCAATGTCACCCAGGGCGGCGTGCGCCTCGGTCTCGGCGCCTCCTCCTCGCTCACCGAGGACGACGCCCGCGCCATCGAGGCGGAAATCCCCGCCGTGCAAGTCACCGCCCCGAACAGCCGCACGCGCACGCAGCTCGTCGCCGGCGGCAACAACTGGTTCACCGAGGTCGTCGGCGTCGATCTCGGCTGGTTCGAGGCGCGCGAATGGACCAACGCCACCGGCCGCCTGTTCGAGCCGGAGGAGATCCAGCGCGGCGCGCAGGTGGTGATCCTCGGCCAGACGGTGGCCCGCAACCTGTTCGGCGAGGGCGTCGATCCCATCGGCGAGACCGTGCGCATCCGTGCCGTGCCCTTCCGCGTCATCGGCGTCATGGAGGCCAAGGGCCAGTCGATGATCGGGCAGGACCAGGACGACACGAATTTCGTGCCGCTGGCCGCCGCCCGCCAGCGCCTCGTCGGCGTCAACCGCGCCAATGCCCGCGCGGTCGGCACCATCCACGTCAAGATCCGCGAAGGCGAGAGCATGGCGCAGGCGGAGGACGAGATGCGCCAGCTGCTGCGCCAGCGCCACCGCCTCCAGCCGGGGCAGGAAGACGACTTCCAGATCCGCAACCTCACCGAGATCGCCAACACCGCGGCCGGCGCGGCCACCACCCTGTCGCTGCTGCTCGCGGCGGTCGCGGCCATTTCGCTCGCGGTCGGCGGCATCGGCATCATGAACATCATGCTGGTCAGCGTCACCGAGCGAACCCGCGAGATCGGCCTCCGGCTGGCGGTCGGCGCCCGCCGCCGCGACGTCATGCGCCAGTTCCTGATCGAGGCGACCTCGCTTGCAGCCATCGGCGGCATCGTCGGCATCGCGACCGGCCTCGGCGCGGCGCTCGCCATTTCCACGCGCCTCGGCTGGCCGCTGCTGGTGGAGCCGCAGGCCGTCATCGGCGCGGTGCTGTTCTCCGGCCTGATCGGCGTCTTCTTCGGCTGGTATCCGGCCAAGCGCGCCAGCCTGCTCGACCCGATCACCGCGCTCCGGACGGTGTAGGCCCCGCTGCGCCCGTCATCACGCCGCCAGATCGACCGTCGCCCCGGATCGCGCGCTCCTGGCGATCGCGTCGAGCGTCAAGGCGATATCGACCGACTGTTCCGGCGTGGCGCCGGTCCAGCGCGACGGGCCCTCCAGGATCATGTCCCGGAACGATTCGGCCTCGGCGAGGAAGCCGTTTCCGCCGGCAACCTCGATGGTCTCGACCGGGATGCCGAGCGTCGTGCCGCGCCGGATCGAAAGCACCGGCGGGCCGCCCATGGGCGGATGGTTGAGATAGGTCGTCTCGATCCAGCCGGCATCGCCGGCGATCAGCGCATGCCGATGAAACGCCGTCGCGAAGCTGCTCGATATCTGGGCGAGCGCGCCGCTCGGGAAGACGAGGGTGGCCGCGACGCTGAGATCGACGCCCGTCTCGCCCCACGCGGCCATCGCATGGGCGCGCGCCGGCCGTTCGCCGGCGGCGAGCAGCGCAAGGCTCACCGAATAGCTGCCCGCATCGAGCAGCGAGCCGCCGCCGACATCCGGGATCAGGCGGATATTGGCCGGATCGGAAAAGGCGACGCCGAAGCTCGACCGGATCAGCCTGACCTTGCCGATCGCGCCCTCGGCCAGCAGCTCCCGCAGCTTCAGCGTCTGCGGCTGGGCGCGATAGGGATAGGCCTCGACCAGATGGCGGCCCGCCTTGGTCGCCGCCGCGAACATCGCGCGCACCTCGCCGACATTCATCGCGAGCGGCTTCTCGCAGAGCACATGCTTGCCGGCTTCCAGCGCGCGGATCGACCATTCGGCATGCAGCGAGTTCGGCAGCGGATTGTAGATCGCGTCGATCTCGGGATCGGCGAGCAGGGCCTCGTAGGAACCGACGGAACGGGGAATGTCGCATTCCCTGGCGAAGGCCTCAGCCTTGCCGGTGTCGCGGCTCGCCACCGCCGCGACGGTCACGACCTTCGAGGGAGCCACGCCCGCCGTGAAGGCCCGGGCGATGTTGGCGGCCCCGAGGATGCCCAGCCGCAGCGGGCGGGATGCCAGATCGTTCATCGCATTGTCCTTCCCTGCGCCACGCCGGCCTAGACGATCTTGCCCTGCGCGCGCCAGATCGCGGCGTTGAGTTCGCCGCCCCACACGAAGATGGCGGCCGTGTAGTAGAGGAAGACCAGTGCCACCATGACCGAGGCGAGGCCCGCATAGGTGTTGACGTAGTTCTGCGCGAAGCTCGCGAGATAGCTGCCGAACAGCGTGCCGCCGATCAGCCAGAGCAGCATGGTCACGACGATGCCCGGCAGCACGTCCTGGAAGCGGCGGCGCCCCGCCGGCAGGAACAGGTGGACGATGGTCAGCGCGATGGCGATGACCACCGAGGCGATCACGACGCGCGCGAACAGCACCACCCAGCCGAAGGGGCCGAGCCAGGGCACCAGCCTGACCGCGGTCGCCCAGATCAGCGGGCCGAACACCACCAGAACCGCGATGAGCAGCAGGGCGGCCGCGCCGATCACCACATAGGCGATGGATTCGATGCGGCAGATGTACCACCACTGCGTCTCCTTCACCTCGTAGGCGCGGTTGAGCGCCGTGCGCAGCGCCTCGATGCCGTTGGAGGCGAAATAGACCGACAGGAACACGCCGACGGTCAGCAGGTCGGTGCGGAAAGTGGTCAGCACCGTGTGGATTTCGTGCGCGATGGGCCGCGCCACCACTTCCGGCCAGGCCTCCAGCAGGATGCGCGTGACCTCGTCAGCATAGGATTTCGAGCCGAGGAAGCCGGCGAGCGCGGTGACGACGATGAGGAAGGGGAACAGCGACATCAGCCCGTTCAGGGCGATATGGCTGGCGATGGCCCAGCCGTCGTCGGCGAGGAAGCGTTCCGTGGCGTCCCAGACGACGCGCGCTGCCTTCAGCATGAATTTCCTTCCGATCTGCCCATCGCGACTGTTGCGGGAAACGCCGCCGGCCTGCAAGCGTTCCACGGGATGGCCGGTTTGACGCATGGGGCCCGAGCCGCCATATGCGGGCCATGACCGCGCCGCGCCATTTCGACCGGGAGCTGATGGGCCTGCGACGCCTGCGGGCGGCGCGCGCCGAGCCGGCCGACTTCCTGCTGCGCCACGTGGCGGAGGATCTCGCCGACCGGCTCGACCTCGTCCAGCGCGATTTCCGCGCCATCGTCGACCTCGCCACCCCGACCGATGCGGTACGCACGGCGCTCGCCGGCCGCGGCCGCCCCATGCCCGTCGGCACCGAGGCGGTGGCCGCCCTTGGCGACAGGCGCGCCGCGCCTGTCGTCGTCGCCCATGCCGACATGCTGCCTTTCGCAGCCGGCAGCCTTGACCTCGTCGTCTCGGGTCTTGCGCTACAACTGGTCGACGACCTGCCCGGCGTCTTCGTGCAGGTCCGCCGCGCCCTGAAGCCCGACGGCCTGTTCCTCGCCGCCATGCTCGGCGGCGACACGCTGACCGAGTTGCGTCAGTCCTTCGCCGAGGCGGAGAGCGAGATCGACGGCGGCCTGTCGCCGCGCGTCGCCCCCTTCGCCGACGTCCGCGACATCGGCGGACTGCTGCAGCGCGCCGGCTTTGCACTGCCCGTCACCGATTCCGACCGCCTGACCGTGCGCTACGCGGATGTCTTCGCGCTGATGCGCGACCTGCGCGCCATGGGCGCGACCAACCCGCTCGCCGACCGCATCCGCCGGCCGCTGAAGCGCGCGACGCTGCTGCGCATGGCGGCGATCTACCACGAGCGCTTCGCCGACCCGGACGGGCGCATCCGCGCGACGTTCCAGATCGTCACTCTGTCCGGCTGGGCCCCGCACGAGAGCCAGCAGCAGCCGCTGAAGCCCGGCTCCGCCAAGGCCCGCCTCGCCGACGCCCTGAAGGCGGTCGAGCTTCCCACCGGCGAGAAGCCCTCCGGTGCCTGACCGGCTCGGCAGGGCACAGTCGCCGGGCCTTTGCCGGGCGCGCGCGGCGCCGTCCGAAAACCGGTTCCCACGTGTCGGGATCATGCTCTAGTCTCAACCCCTCCAGTCTTCGCATTCTCGGGAAACGCTTCCATGGACATGACCGGCACGCAGCGCATCGAGGCCCCGCGCGAAGTGGTCTGGGCGGCTCTCAACGACCCCGACGTGCTGAAGCAGTGCATTCCCGGCTGCCAGAGCATGGAGCGCGTCGGCGACAACGGTTTCGCCGCCAAGGCGGTGCTGAAGATCGGCCCGGTAAAGGCGAGCTTCTCCGGCAATGTCACGCTCTCCGACATCGACCCGCCGAACGGCTACACGATCTCGGGCGAGGGCAATGGCGGCGTTGCCGGCATGGCCAAGGGCGGCGCGACCGTGAAGCTCGCCTCCGAAAGCGACGACGTCACCATCCTCACCTACGACGTGAAGAGCCAGATTTCCGGCAAGATCGCCCAGCTCGGCTCGCGCCTGATCGACGCCACCGCGAAGAAGCTCGCGGGCGAGTTCTTCGAGAGCTTCGGCAAGGTCGTCGCCCCGCCGCCACCCGGCACCGAGATGCCGGAAGAGAAGAAGAAGTGGTGGAAGTTCGGGAAGAAGGGCTGACGCGTTCCGGCTGGCCGAGCGCAAACCGCTGGAGCGATTGCACGACCTTGTCGTCATGCCCGGCCCTGTGCCGAGCATGACGGAACCACCTTCCGGAACTCAGCCCGCGAGCCTCACATCTTCTCGCCGGGCAGGCGGCTCGCCTGCCGCACCCAGTCGATGATCTGCGCCTCATCCGGCGCGTCGCCCTCGTGGATGTGGAAGTAGCGCACATGCGCCTGCTTCGAGGCGACGGGCGGCACCGGATCGAGCTCCGCGCCGCGGAAAAAGGCCACTTTCACATATCTGGTCAGGCAGTGGACGCCGAGGAACCAGCGCCCCTCCTCCACGCCGTAGAGCGGCGAGTTCCATTTCACCGCCTTGCGCACGCCCGGCACCGCCTGCGTGATCAGCGCATCGAGGCGCTGCCCGACATCCCGCTTCCAGCCCGGCATGGCCGCGATATAGGCCTGCACGGGCTCGTCGCCGTAGCCCTTGGCGATCTGCGGATTGCCGCCGGCGAGCAGAACCGGCGCATCGGCCTCGGCCGCCATCGCCTTCCCCGTCATGTCATGGCTCCCTTGAACTGACCGGCCTTGAAGCATCGGCGCCGAATCTAGTCGGCCCGCCGCTCGATGGCCTCCATATCATCGTCCGACAGGCCGAAATGATGGCCGATCTCGTGGACGAGGACATGGGCGATGACTGCGCCGAGCGTCTCGTCGTGCTCCGCCCAGTAGTCGAGGATCGGCCGGCGGTAGAGCCAGATCATATTGGGCATGACGCCGGACGACTGCACCGACTGGAACGGCATGCCGATGCCCTGGAACAGGCCGAGCAGGTCGAAATCGGTCTCCGCCTCCATCTCCTTCAGCACCTCCTCCGTCGGGAAATCCTCGACCCGGATGACAAGGTCCTTGCAGAGCGCGCGGAAATCCTCCGGCAGGCCCTCGTAGGCCTTGTGCGCAATGGCCTCGAACGCGTCGAGATCGGGCGCCTTGAGGGCGGCGAGGTCGTCGTTGGTGATGGGCATCGGCTTCAGCGCATGTAGGTGAAATAGAGATAGATCAGGCAGCCGATGCCCACGGCAACCGACAGGATGCGGCCGACCCGCTTGCCCCAGATCTCCGCCGGATCCGTGCTCTCGCCGCGCGCCGCAAAGAAATCCGCGCCGCGCTGCATCGCGGAATCGAGGATCGGCGCGGAATCCTGATGCACGCGGCGAAGCGCGCTTTCCGCCTCGTCCTGCCGCCGCCGGTCGTCCTCGGGTCGGTTGTCACGTCCACTCATGGCGCGACCTTAGGCCATTTGCGCTCCCGGCGTCAGGCCCGCCGCCGTCGCAGCCGCGCCGGCGGCCGGCCGTCAACCGATTGGTCACCATGATCTGCGAGGATGGCGGCCTGTACCGGAGTATCGCGATGACCCGCACGCTGGCCGCCGCCCTTCTGACGCTCGCGCTGCCCGCGGGCGAAGCGATCGCGACGCCGTTCTGGTTCGGCTGGTTCGGCCATGACCGCCCGGTGGTCTATCGCCCGGTCGTGACGCCCGAGACCTTCTACTTCCAGCCCGCGCCGCATGCCCGCGCGGCGCCTGTGGAGCGGCACCGCAGCCGCCATTGCCGGGTGGTCGAGCGCCGCTGCCGCTGACTTCGCCGACGGAACCTCATCACCTCTCCCCGGCGGGGAGAGGTGCGACGGCGTCACCGCTTCCAAAGCTATGAACCAGCTTTGAGCATCGCAATTCATACCAAGACACGAAGCGGACGAACCTCGAAGGACGCACTTCAGTCGTGCAGGGCAATACCCGTCCTCAGGCCTCCTCCAGCCCGACAATGGCCCGCGCGAAGTCGCGCGCGGCGAAGGGCTCCAGATCGTCAACGCCCTCGCCAACGCCGATGAAGTGAACCGGCAGGCCGGTCTTGGCCGCGACCGCGACGAGGATGCCGCCGCGCGCCGTGCCGTCGAGCTTGGTCATGACGAGGCCGGTGACGCCGGCGGTCTTGCCGAAGGCCTCGACCTGCGTCAGCGCGTTCTGCCCGGTGGTGGCATCGAGCACCAGCAGCACCGCATGGGGCGCGGTCGCATCGACCTTGCGCATGACGCGCACGACCTTCTCGAGTTCGGCCATCAGCTCGGCCTTGTTCTGCAGCCGGCCGGCCGTATCGAGAATGACGATGTCGCGCGCCTCCTCCTGCGCCTGTTTCAGCGCATCGAAGGCAAGGCCCGACGAATCCGATCCCTGCGGCCGCGCGACCACCGGAGAGCCTGTCCGCTCGCCCCAGATCCTGAGCTGGTCGATGGCGGCGGCGCGGAACGTGTCGCCGGCGGCGAGCAGGACGGAGCGGCCCTCGGCACGGTATTTCTGCGCCAGTTTGCCGATGGTCGTGGTCTTGCCCGCGCCGTTGACGCCGACGACCATGATGACGAACGGCTTGGCGCCCTCAACCGCCAGCGGCCTTGCGACCGGCGACAGGATCGCCTCGATCTCGTCCGCCAGGATGGTCCGCACCTCCTCCGGCGAGATGTCCTTGCCGAAGCGGCCCTGACCCAGCGCGCCCGCGACGCGCGCGGCCGTATCGACGCCGAGATCGGCCTGGATCAGCAGGTCCTCCAGCTCCTCAAGCGTGGAATGGTCGAGCTTGCGCTTGGTGAACAGGTCGGTGACGCCGGTGCCGAGCTTCGACGAGGTGCGTGACAGCCCCTCCTTCAGCCGCTGCCACCACTTCTTCTTCTGCGCGGCGGGCGAGGGCGCGGCTTCGACCGGAGCTGGAACCGTCGGCGCCGCCTGTTCCTCCTGCCCGAACAGCCGCTTGAAGAATCCGGGCCGTTTCGGCTCGTCGGGCTTCGGCTGGTCGGTCATGGGCAGGCGGTTCTCACGAAAGCGGTCGGCTGGCATTTGCGATTGTCGCAACAAGCGCCATGTAGGCCGGATGGACCGGGTTGGCTAGGCATCGTCGCGATGGTGCCCGGTCGCGGGCGGGCTCCCGCACAGGGACAAGCTGTCGTAGAAGGGCGGCGATGACATCGCCAGACCATCCTGTCCCGCCCGATCCGCTCGGCCTCATCCCGCGGCTGATCCACCGCGACGCCAGCGTGCTGATCCTCAACAAGCCCGCCGGCCTGCCCGTCCACAAGGGACCGGGCGGCGGCGAGAACCTGTCCGACCATCTCTCGGTGCTGCGCTTCGGCCTGCCGCGCGATCCCGAGCTCGCCCACCGCCTCGACAAGGACACGGCCGGCTGTCTCGTTCTCGGCCGCCACCGCCGCGCGCTGGAGCGGCTCGGCAAGCTGTTCAAGGCCAATCAGGTGGACAAGACCTACTGGGCCGTCGTCGAAGGCGGCCCGGCGACCGGGGAAGGCGAGATCGACCTCGCCATGAGCCCGCGCGACCCGAAGCGCGGCTGGTGGATGAAGGTGGACCCGAAAGGCCAGCCGGCGCTGACGCGCTATCGGGTTCTCGGTCAGGCCGGCGGCCGGACATGGCTGGCGCTCGAACCTGTCACCGGACGCACCCATCAGCTCCGCCTGCATTGCCAGGCCTTAGGGTTTCCGATCCTCGGCGACACGATCTACGGCACGGCGCCGCGCCATGGCGGCCCCGGCCTGCACCTGATGGCACGCGCCATCCAAATCCCCTTCGATCCGAAACGCCCGCCGATCCACGCCGAGGCGCCGCCGCCCGATCACATGCGCGCCGGGCTCGCGGCCTGCGGCTGGACCGGGGGCGACCCATCCTGAAACAGATGGCGGTGCCGGGGTCCGGTGCACAGAAACTGATACCGCCCGCCTCCGTGTTCCTTCGGACCTAAGACGGGCTTGGACTCTCCCTCAACGGACCGGATAATCGGGGCAGAGGGAGACAACCATGGCTGGGCATCACGACAAGCGCGAAACGCGCGAGCCTCAGGCGCGCGAGCGCGACTTGATGAAGCGGCTGCCGGCGGTTTTGGCGGCGGTGATGAAGGTGCCGGCCTGGAAGCGGCACCTCGGCAAGATCGACCCGCGCGCGATCAACACCCGCGAGGCGCTCGCCGCCCTGCCCATCCAGCGCAAGTCCGACCTACCCGCGCTGCAGAAGGCGAACCTGCCGTTCGGCGGCCTGATGCCCGGCAAGACCGGCTCGTTCGGCCGGCTGTTCATGTCGCCGGGCCCGATCTTCGAGCCGGAGCCCATCGGCCAGGATGTCTGGCGCGTCGCCCGCGCCATGACGGCGGCCGGCTTCCGCCGCGGCGACATCGTGCTCAACACCTTCTCCTACCACCTGACCCCGGGCGCCTGGTGCTTCGATTCCGGCGCGCGCTCGGTCGGCTGCGCGGTCATTCCCGCCGGGCCCGGCAATACGGATGCGCAGCTCGACCTGATCGAGGCCTATCGCCCGAACGCCTATTCCGGCGTGCCCGACTTCCTGAAGATCCTGCTCGACGCCGCCAAGGAGAAGGGTCGTGACGCCTCCTCGATCCAGAAGGCGCTGGTCGGCGGCGCGGCGTTCCCGGCCTCGCTCCAGAAGGAGATCGCCAGCCGTGGCGTCGATGCCTACCAGACCTATGCCATCGCCGAATGCGGCGTCATTGCCTACGAGACCGAGGCGCGCGAGGGGATGGTGCTGAACGAGGACATCATCCTCGAAGTGGTGCGCCCCGGCACCGGCGATCCGGTGCCGGCCGGCGAGGTCGGCGAGGTCGTCATCACAGTGCTCGACACCCACCATCCGCTGATCCGTTTCGCGGTCGGCGACCTGACCGCCGTGATGGCCGGCCCCTCCCCCTGCGGGCGCACCAACACGCGCATCAGGGGCTGGATGGGCCGCGCCGACCAGACCGCCAAGGTGAAGGGCATGTTCGTGCGGCCCGAGCAGGTGGCGGAGGTGCTGAAGCGCCACCCCGAGATCGGCAAGGCGCGTCTCATCGTCTCGCGCAACGGCGAGGCCGACACCATGGTGCTCAAGGCAGAGACGCGCTCGCGCGCCGGCGGCTTCACGCAGGAGGTGGGCGAGACCCTTCAGGCCGTGATGAAGCTGAAGGGCGCGGTCGAGGCCGTGAAGCCCGGTTCCCTGCCCAATGACGGCAAGGTCATCGAGGACACCCGGCCGGTCGGGTGAGGCGGCCACGACGGGCCGCCTCCCGCCCTCAGCGGAACATCGCGGCGTAGCGGTCGCGATAGGCCCAGACCAGCATCAGCCCGAGCACCACGAGGATGCCCGCGACCGGCAGGCCCTGCGGATTGAGGAAGGCGTGGAACAGCACGATCGTCGCCATGACCGGCGCGATCAGCGCGAGGCCGAGGGCCGGCGCGACGTTGAAGAGAAGGCTCAACGCGCCGGCGAGGTTGATTGTCTTCAGGAACGGCCAGAAGAAGCCCGACGCCTGCAGCGCCAGCTCGAACTGCTTGCCCTTGTCCGAGGTCGGCGGATGGATGAGGTGATTGCCGCTGAAGATGAACCAGAAGCCGTCCACCGCGCTGACGAGGAACAGGAGGCCGAGCAGCACGCGCGGCGTGTGGACGAGGATGAGATTTTTCATGTCGAATGCCAGTGATGAAGCCGATGGTTGGGCGGGCAGCCCGTCTCGCCGCCCGCCGTTTCCATAGGGCTCCGCGCGGGCGCCCTCAGTATTTCGTGGCCTCGGGCGCTGCCGCGGATTCCGCGCTCGCGCCCGTGGCATGGTCGATGAAATAGAGCCACCTGCCATCGGACTGGCGGCGCACGATTTCCGCCGAGCTTCCCGCTGCGATCAGCCGGTCGCCGTCGCTGAGGCTCCAGTCGGCTCTCAGAAGCGCGATGTCGCCGTGGACCAGGCAGAAGGCATTGGCCGACCGCATCGTGCCCGGCGCGAGCAGCAGTTGCGACAGCGCGTCGCCGATCGCGGCCAGGCCCGCGGCGAAGCCATCGCCCGCGTCCGTTTTCAGGATCGCATCGGGTTCGTACAGCGCCAGAAGATTGTCGATGCTGCGGCTGTTGAAGGCCCGCGCGAACATCTCGTTCATGGCGGCGGGTTTGGTGACTGCGAACATGGTCGTCTCCTTGCTGAGGCGACAGGCACAGACCACATGGACTTGCTGCTATCCAAACGGGAAGGAACGCGCATGCAGGCCCTGTCCGCGCTGCACCTCGTCCTGGACGAACCGGTTCCGCGTCGCCCGCCCGACTGCGCGGTCGAGGACTGGCTGGCCTTTCTCGGCCATCGCTGGAATGCGCTGGTCCTCTGGCATCTGAAGTCCGGACCGAAGCGGCACGGCCTGCTGGCGCAGCATCTGCCGGGCATCACTGCGAAAGTGCTGGCCGAGCGACTGGCGGGGCTCGAAGGGCGTGGCCTGATCGCGCGCCGGAACCTGCGCGGCTATCCGCGCGGCGTCTCCTATGAGCTGACGGCGCGCGGGAAAAGCCTCGTCGCCGTCCTCGACCGTCTGGAACTGTGGGCACGGGAGGATGAGGCCTTGCCGCGCTGAGCCTCAGACCCAGCCCTTCAGCTCCCGCTCCACCACGGCGCGGATCACGCCCATGCCGAGATCGGTATCGTTGAGACAGGGGATGTAGGTGAATTTCTCGCCGCCATTGCCCTCGAAAATGTGGCGGTTCTCGCCGTCGAGCTCCTCGAGCGTCTCGAGGCAGTCGGCCGAGAAGCCCGGCGCGATGATCGCCATGGACTTGACGCCCTTCCTGGCCAGCGCCTCCACGGTCTTGTCGGTATAGGGCTTGATCCACTCGTCCGGCCCGAAGCGTGACTGGAAGGTCATCATGAGCTTCTCCTCGCTCATGCCGAGCTTCTCGCGCAGCAACCGCCAGGTCTTGTGGCAGTGGCAGTAATAGGGGTCGCCGGCCTGCACGTATTTTTCCGGCACGCCGTGGAACGAGGCGAGGATCACCTCCGGCTCGTAGTCGAGGCTCGCGAGATGCTCGCGGATCTGGGTCGCCAGCGCGTCGATATAGGCTGGCTCGTCCTGATAGGGCGGCGCGATGCGGATGGTCGGCTGCCAGCGCATGCCCATCAGCGCGCGGAACAGGTGGTCGTTGGCGGTCGCCACCGTCGCCGCCGCATATTGCGGATAGAGCGAGAAGGCGAGGATGCGGTCGCAGCCCTGATCGAGCAGGCGCTTGACCGCCGGCTTGATGGCGGGATTGCCATAGCGCATGGCCCAGTCGACGACGATGTCGCCACTTATCCCCTTCATCGCCTCGGCCAGCTTCTCGGCCTGGTTGCGGGTGATGGTCTTGAGGAAGCTCTCGTCCTTCTCGCGGTTCCAGATCGTCGCGTAATCCTTGCCCTTCTTCTGCGGACGGCGCTGCAGGATGATCAGGTTGAGCAGCGGCCACCAGATCGCGCGCGGCGTCTCGATGACGCGGCGGTCGGACAGGAATTCCTTGAGGTAGCGGCGCATCGACCAGTAGTCGGTGCCGTCGGGCGTGCCGAGGTTCATCAGCAGAATGCCGACCTTGCCGGATTTCACCGGGACGTGGCCGGGGGGGAGCCTCATCTCTCGCATCGTTCACTCGCGATCCGTCTTTGCCGCGGGTGATACGCCTGAACTGGAACGTTTGGAAGGTGATAGACCGCCGCGGCCGGGCCGGATTTGCTCTGGATCAGGCGCGCGCCCTGAGAGCGGCCGCCGCCACCAGGGCGAGGCCGGCGGTCGCGCCGATCGTGCCGGCGGCGTTCAGCGCCAGCGGCGAGCCGAACAGGCCGGGGCCGGCCACCGCCGCGACATAACCGACCAGCACCGAGCCGAGCGCGATGACCGCCGAGAGCGCGAATTGCTGCGACAGCCGTGTCGTGAGCAGGCGCGCGGTCGCCGGCGGGCAGACGATCATCGCCACGGCAAGGACGACGCCGACCGACTTGAACGCCGCCGTGCAGGCAAGCGCCGTGGCGGTGAGCAGCGCCGCCTCCAGCAGCCCGACCGGCAGTCCCGTGGCCCGCGCGAAGACCGGGTCGAAGGCGAGCAGCGCCAGTTCCTTGCGGAACGCGAACAGGATGGCCGAGACGAGCACCAGGACCAGCGCCAGTTCGGTGACCACCTGCGGCAGGGTGGCGAGCTTCTGGAACAGCGACAGGTTCTCGCCGCCATCGCCGGTCACCCAGATCAGCCCTTCGAGATAGCCGGTGACGACGTGGTGGATGTCGAAGCCGGTATGCGAGAGCCCGGTCCATTCCAGCATCAGGATGCCGAAGGCGAAGAACGAGGTGAAGACGATGCCGAGCGCCGCGCCCGGCTCGACCCGCCCGACGCGAGTGAGGAAGGCGACGAGCCCGCTTGCCGCGAAGGCCGCGACAAGGCCGCCGGCCAGCACGACGACGCTGCCGGTCAGCCCGGTCAGCGCCACCGCGACGACCACGCCCGGCACGACCGAATGGCTGAGCGCATCCGCGGCCATGGCGCGGCGGGTGAGGATGAGGAGATTGCCGACCAGCGCGCAGGCGAGCGCGGCGAGGCTCGCGGCGGTGAGCGGCACGAAATCGACGGTCCAGAACTCGGCCATCACGCGCGCCCCGCCACGAGGCCGCGCGCGCGGCCGAACAGGAGGCTCATCGTGAAGATCGCCGCCGCCACGAGAACGATGGCCGGCCCGGTCGGCGTATCCGAGAGAACCGCCGAGAGCGCCGCGCCGGAGAAGGCGGAGACAGCGCCGATCGCAGCCGCGATGCTGACGACGATTCCCGCCCGGTCCGACCAGAAGCGCGCTGCCGCGGGCGGTATCACCACCAGCGCGACGGCCAGCACGAAGCCGGCGATCGGCAGGGCCGCGACCACGACCACCGCGCAGACCAGCGCCACCAGCGCGTCGAGCCGCGCCACGGGAAGACCCGCGGTCAGCGCGAAATCGGGATCGAAGGCGACGGCCGAAAGTTCCTTCAGCACCGCGCCGATCACCAGCAGCACCAGCGCGGCGAGCGCCGCCATGGCATAGGCCTCGCCCGGCAGCATGCCGGCGGCCGAGCCGAACAGCAGCGTTTCCAGGCCGGCCTGCCGGCCGACCGTCAGCGTCTGCACCAGCGACATCAGCGCGAGCCCGAGGCCGAAGCCGCAGGCGAGCACCGCCGCCGTCGCCGTGTCGGGCCCGACCTTCGGCCGGCGCCCCAGCCACTCGATGGCGGCCAGCGACAGGAAGGCGGCGATCGCCGCGCCGCCCATCAGCCAGCCGGCCTCGCGCGGCTGCCGTCCGATCAGGGCGGCGACGAGGAAGGCGCCCGCGATGCCGGGCAGGGTCGCATGGGCGACGGCATCGGAGACGAGCGTGCGTCCGCGCAGCATCGCGAAAGTGCCGGCGGCGCCCGCCGCGCAGCCGAGCGCGGCCGAGCCCAGCATCACCACCGAGGTGTTGAAGCCGGCATCGAAGGTAAGCACGCGCAGCAGATCGGCGAGAAATCGGTCCATGATCAGAACGCCATGGCCTCAGACGGCCAGCGGCACGCCATAGGCGCGGGCGAGCACCTGCGGCGTGAAGGCTTCTCCGGTGGGGCCGGCGGCGATGACCTTCTTGTTCAGCACCAGCACATCGCGGAAGCGCTCGGCCACCGTGCCTAGATCGTGATGGACGCAGATGACGAGGCGGCCGTCGCGCTCCAGCGCATCGAACACGTCGAGGATGATCCGCTCGGAGGCCGCGTCGACACCGGCCAGCGGCTCGTCGAGGAACAGGATGCGGGCGTCACGCGCCAGCCCGCGCGCCAGGAACACGCGCTGCTGCTGCCCGCCCGACATCTGGCCGATCTGGCGGCCGGAAAGGTCGGCAAGGCCCACCCGATCGAGCAGGGAGAGCGCCCGGTCGCGGCGGGCCTTGCCGTAGGCGCGAAACCAGCCGGTCTCGCGCACCATGCCCTGAAGCACCACGTCGAGCGCGGTGGCCGGAAAGTCCCAGTCCACGGAAGCGCGCTGCGGCACGTAGGCGGTGATGTCGCGCGCCTCGTCGAACGGCCGCCCGCCGACCGTGATCCGGCCGGTCGAGGGCACGAGGCCGAGGATCGCCTTGATCAGCGTCGACTTGCCGGCGCCGTTGGGGCCGACGATCGCGGTCAGCCCTGTCGCCGGCGCGCTCCATGTCACGTCGATCAGCGCCGGGACGCCACGATAGGAAACCGACAGGCCCTCCACCACCAGCCGGTCGCGCACATGCGTCCGGGCGGCTACGGGCATGGCGTCGGGGGGCGTGCGCGCAAGCATGGTCATTCCATCAGCCGGTATGGGCCAGTCGGCCCGACATGCCCTTTTCGGGGGCATTGCCGCCGAGCGCCCGCGCGATGGCCGTGACATTGTGGTCGATCATGCCGACATAGGTGCCCTCGTAGCTGCCGGGCTTGCCCATGGCGTCGGAGAACAGCTCGGCGCCGATCTTCACCTGATGGCCGCGCCGGGCCGCGCCCTCGATGACCGCGCGGATGTTGCGGTCGGAGACGGAACTCTCGACGAAGACGGCGGGAATCTTGCGCGACACCACCAGCTCGACCGTCGCCTCGATGGCCTTGAGGCCGGCTTCGCTCTCGGTGGAAATGCCCTGGATGCCGTGTACTTCGAGATTGTGGGCGCGCGCCATGTAGTTGAAGGCGTCGTGCGCGGTCACCAGCACGCGCCGCTCGGCCGGCACGCTCGACAGCACCTCGCCGGCATAGACGCCGAGCGCCTCCACCTTGGCCAGCGTCGGCTCCAGATCGGGCGTCACCTTGCGCCGGTTGGGCACGTTGACCCCGACCAGCGCGAGCGCGACCGAGCGGACCACCACGGCCCACAGTTTCGGGTCCATCCAGACATGCGGGTCGGGCTTGTCCGGCACCTCGTCGTCCTTCAGCAGTTGCTCCTTCGGGATCGCCTCGGCGGCGAGCACCGCCGGCCGGCGGCGCGCCAGCTGCGTGAACGTCTCGCGGAACTGCGCTTCGAGATTGAGCCCGTGGGCGATGACGAGATCGGCCTGGGTCATCTTCACGATGTCGGCGCGGGTCGGGCGGTAGAGGTGCGGATCGACGCCCTCGCCCATCAGCGCCTCGACGCGCACCTGCGCGCCCGCGAGCATCCTCACGGTATCCGCCAGCATGGAGGTGGTCGCGACGATATTGAGCGTCTGTGCGCCCTGCGCGAACACCGGTGCCGGCAGCGCCGCCGCGGCGGCTGCGCCGAGAACCATTCGACGGGTCGGACCTTGGCTCATCGGGCGTGTTTCCCAGTCTCTGCTGAAACGCTGTTGCAAGTCATTTGCAATAACGTGAAGCCAGTCCGCCGTCCTGTCAAGCGGCCTGTGGCATCGCGGCGCAGCCGGCCCGGAAACAGGCCCGCGCCCCGTGCGTCACGGCCGCGCAATCTCCATCTGTTGACCTGAGCCTGCCGCATCGTGCCTGCCCGTCGGGCCGGCCCGCACCCGCGCGTCATTGAGCCCCGGCTCCGGCCGGACTAGGCTCGCCGTCTCACCGGAGAGACTTCATGTTCCCGTTCATCGGCAGCGACATCGCCCTCATCGGCCTCGTGATCCTCGTCATCCTGTTCCTGTTCGCCGGCATCAAGACCGTGCCGCAGGGCTATCAGTGGACCGTCGAGCGGTTCGGCCGCTACGTCCGCACGCTGCCGCCCGGCCTGTCGCTGATCGTCCCCTTCATCGACCGGATCGGCCACAAGGTGAACGTCATGGAGCAGATGCTCGACGTGCCGAGCCAGGAGGTCATCACCAAGGACAACGCCAAGGTGACGGTCGACGGCGTGGTGTTCTTCCAGGTGCTCGATCCCGCCCGCGCCTCCTACGAGATCACGCGGCTGGACCAGTCGCTGATGAACCTCGCCATGACCAACATCCGTACCGTCATGGGCTCGATGGACCTCGACGCGCTGCTGTCCAACCGCGACCAGATCAACGAGAGCCTGCTGCGTGTCGTCGACCACGCGGCATCGCCGTGGGGGGTCAAGGTCAACCGCATCGAGATCAAGGACATCGCGCCGCCCAACGACCTCGTCGCCGCCATGGCGCGCCAGATGAAGGCCGAGCGTGAGAAGCGCGCGGTGATCCTCGAGGCCGAAGGCCAGCGTCAGTCGGAAATCCTCAAGGCCGAGGGCGAGAAGCAGTCGCAGATTCTCGAAGCCGAGGGCCGCAAGGAGGCCGCCTTCCGCGATGCCGAGGCGCGCGAGCGGCAGGCGCAGGCGGAAGCCAAGGCGACCGAGATGCTGTCCGTGGCCGTGGCCGGCGGCAACGCGCTGTCGATCAACTATTTCGTCGCCGAGAAATACCTGAAGGCGCTGGAGGCGCTGGCCCGCTCGCCGAACCAGAAGACCCTGATCCTGCCCGTCGAGACGACGCAGATTCTCGGCTCGCTCTCCGGCATCGGCGAGATCGCCAAGCAGGCCTTCGGCAGCGATGCGGCGCCGCCGGCCCGGCCTGTCGGCCGGGGCGGCAGCGTTCCGACTTCGGGAGGCTGACATGATCGTCGCAACCATCGCCTCGTGGGGCGCATGGGCCTGGATCGCGCTGGCGGCGGCGCTGATGGCCGCCGAGATCCTGGCGCCCGGCTATTTCCTGATCTGGCTCGGCCTCGCCGCCGCGCTCACCGGCGTCATCTTCCTGATGGTCGATGCCGTCTGGCAGGTCCAGCTCGCGGTCTTCGCCGCCTTCTCGCTGATCAGCCTCTACGGCTGGTTCAAGGTCATGAAGGCCAGCAACGGCTCGGCCAGCGACCGTCCCGATCTCAACCGTCGCCCGGAGGCGATGATCGGCCGCGAATTCGTGCTCGACGAGCCGATCCAGGCCGGGCGTGGACGCATCCGCGTTGCGGACTCGGTCTGGGCCGTCTCCGGTCCGGACCTGTCGTCCGGCACGCGCGTCAGGGTTCGCGGCCTCGACGGCGCGACGCTGGTGGTCGAGGCCGCGTAAGAGTTTTCGAGACTGGAGACGAGCGGCTTCGGCAACTCACGTCGTCATGCCCGGCCTTGTGCCGGGCATCCGCGCATTGCTTTCAAACGTCGTGTTCAAGTCGTGGATGGCCGGCATAGCCTCGGCGTCCGGCCGAAGACCGCCTAAGCCCGGCCATAACGGCAGCGGGCGCGCCTTGAGTTCAATGGCCCGATTTCACGCCTTCGGCGGCCACGGCGTCTCGGCGACGGGCGTCAGCGGCCCCTTGCCGTCCGCCCATGAAACCAGGTTATCGACCACCAGCTGGGCCATGCCGTTGCGGGTGTGGACCGAGGCCGAGCCGACATGCGGGAACAGCACGACGTGATCCATGGCGATCAGCTCGGCCGGCACTTTCGGCTCGTCCTCGAACACGTCGAGGCCGGCTGAGAGAATGGTCTTGGCCTTCAGCGCCTCGATCAGCGCCGCCTCGTCGATCACCGTGCCGCGGCCGACATTGATGACGACGCCGTCGGCGCCGAGCGCCTCCAGCACTTGCCTGTTGACGATCTTGTTGGTCGAGGCCCCGCCGGGCGCGACGATCATCAGCACGTTGACGTCCTTCGCCATCTCCACCAGCGAGGGGTAGTAGCGGTAGGACACGTCCTTCTGCTCACTGCGGCCGTGATAGACCACCGGCAGCCCGAAGGCCTCCAGCCGCTTGGCGATGGCCTTGCCGATCCGGCCGAGGCCGAGGATGCCGACCTTGCGGTCGCGCAGCGTGGTGGTCAGCGGATAGGGCTTCTCCAGCCACTTGCCGGCGCGCAGGTAGCGGTCGGTCTGCGGAAACTGGCGCATGGTGCAGAGCAGGAGGCCGAGAGCGGTGTCGGCCACCTCCTCGTTCAGCACGTCGGGCGTGTTGGTGACGACGATGCCGTTCTGGCCGGCCCACGCCGCGTCGACATGATCATAGCCGACGCCGAAGCTCGACACGATCTTGAGCCCCGGAAAGCGGCCCATCAGCGCGGGGTCGCAGGGCACGTGGCTGCCCGAGGCGACGGCGACGACGCTCGGCGCGAGCTGCCGCAGGAAGGCTTCCTTGTCGGCGGCCTCCCACAGCTTGTGAACCGTGAAGCGCTGGGCGAGCTGCTCCTGGATCATCGCCATCATCGGCCCGGTCATCAGCAGGTCCGGCTTCACCATCTGTCGCTCCCCTCGCGTTCCGCGGTCTGCGCCACCCCAAAACATCGGGAATCGGGCAAACTTCAAACGATTAAATTTCTAAGCCGCCAAGCCCGAACGAGGCTTGATTTCGATTTTTCGCGTGGCCACACTGCCAGCGTCAAAGCGCGCCAGCCGTGTCCGGGCACACCGGATCGGATCGCAGAGCCCGGGTCAAGGGCCACTGGCGGGTTTCGGGTCTGCGGGCCCACGGGAGGATCAGCATGGCATCGGTGGACATCCGCGACGTCCGGAAATCGTTTGGCTCGACCGCGATCATCCACGGTGTGTCGGTTCCCATTGCGGATGGCGAATTCGTCGTGCTGGTCGGCCCGTCCGGCTGCGGCAAGTCGACCCTTCTGCGCATGATCGCGGGGCTCGAGAACATCACCGGCGGTGAGATCGCCATCGGCTCGCGCGTCGTCAACAACGTGCCGCCGAAGGAACGGGACATCGCCATGGTGTTCCAGAACTACGCGCTCTATCCGCACATGACGGTGGGCGACAATATGGGCTTCTCGCTGAAGCTCCGGAACGCGCCCAAGGCCGACATCGACACCAAGGTGAAGCGGGCGGCCGAGATCCTCAATCTCTCGCACCTGCTCGAGCGCTTTCCCCGCCAGCTTTCCGGCGGCCAGCGCCAGCGCGTCGCCATGGGCCGCGCCATCGTCCGCGACCCGCAGGTGTTCCTGTTCGACGAGCCGCTGTCCAACCTCGACGCCAAGCTGCGCGTCGCCATGCGCACCGAGATCAAGGAACTGCACCAGCGGCTGAAGACCACCACGGTCTATGTCACCCACGACCAGATCGAGGCCATGACCATGGCCGACAAGATCGTCGTCATGCATGACGGCGTCGTCGAGCAGATGGGCGCGCCGCTCGACCTCTACGACAACCCCGTCAACATGTTCGTCGCCGGCTTCATCGGCTCGCCCGCCATGAACTTCCTGCGCGGGCGCATCGACGGCCAGAGCTTCGTGATGGAGGGCGGCGCCCGCCTGCCGCTCGGCACGGCACCCGCCGGCTCCACCGACCGCCCGGCGGTCTTCGGGGTCAGGCCGGAGCATTTCCTCATCGACAACGAAGCCGGCGCCGAGGCCGAGGTGATCGTCGTCGAGCCGACCGGCTCGGAGATCCAGGTCGTCGCCAAGCTCGGCGGCCAGGATGTCACCGCCGTGTTCCGCGAGCGCCACGATTTCAAGCCCGGCGACCGCATCCGCCTCGGCACCGACCGGCGCGTCACCCATCTGTTCGACGAGACGTCGGGCCAGACCATCGCCCGGCACTGACCGCCGGCCGCGCAATCATAAACCGCGGGACGAAACCCGCCCTATCCATTCCGGCAAGGTCCGCACGAGACGGGCTCCGGCGTCCATCGGGAGGAAACCGACCATGACTTCGATCACCCGCCGCTCGCTCGTCAAGAGCGCCGCCGCCGCCGGCGCCATTGCCGGCTCCGGCCTCACCGACTGGGCCCGCGCCTGGGCGCAGGCCTCGCCGTTCCGCCCCGAACAGGGCGCGCAGATCAGCCTCCTGCGCTGGCGGCGTTTCGTCGAGGCCGAGGACGCCCAGTTCAACAAGATGGTCGCCGCCTTCACCCAGGCGACCGGCGTGCGCGTCAACGTGTCGAGCGAGAGCTTCGACGACGTCCAGCCGAAGGCCTCCGTCGCCGCCAATACCGGCACCGGCCCGGACCTCATCTGGTCGCTCTATTCGGTGCCGCACCTCTTTCCCCAGAAGTGCCTCGATGTCAGCGATGTCGCCGACTATCTCGGCAAGAAGTATGGCGGCTGGGTGCCGCTCGCCGAGGCCTACGGCAAGACCGGCGGCAAGTGGATCTCGATCCCCGTCGCGGTCAATGGCGGCTACATCAACTACCGCATCTCCATGCTCAAGGCGGCCGGCTTCAACGAGGTTCCGGCCGACACCAAGGGCTTCCTCGAAATGGCCAAGGCGCTCAAGGCCAAGGGCACGCCGGTCGGCTTCCCGCTCGGCCGCGCCACCGGCGACGGCAATGCCTTCGCCCACTGGCTGCTCTGGTCGCACGGCGCGGCCCAGGTCGACGAGCAGGAAAAGATCACCATCAACTCGCCGGAGACCCGCGCGGCGCTGACCTATGCCAAGCAGCTCTACGAAACATTCATCCCGGGCACGGCGGCGTGGAACGACTCCAACAACAACCGCGCCTTCCTCTCGGGTGAAATCTCGCTGACCGCCAACGGCATCTCGATCTATGCCGCTGCGAAAATCTCGCAGGACGCCAAGCAGCGCGAGATCGCGGCCGACATGGATCACGCCTTCTGGCCGACCGGCCCGCTCGGCAGGCCGGCGGAGATCCAGCTCGCCTTCCCGATGTTCGGCATGACCTATTCGCGCTACCCGAACGCCTGCAAGGCCTTCATGGCCTTCATCCTGGAAGCCGAGCAGTACAACCCGTGGCTGGAGGCGGCCGAGGGCTACCTCACGCACATGCTGAACGCCTACGATTCCAATCCGGTCTGGACCCGCGATCCGAAGGCCCGCGTGTTCCGTGAATCGGCGAAGCGTTCCTTCCCGGCCGGCTACAAGGGACCGATCAACGAGAAGGCCGCGACCGCCATCGCCGACTTCATCGTGGTCGATCTGTTCGCCAACCACTGCACCGGCAAGGAAGACGTGGAAGGCGCGATCCGGCTGGCCGAGCGTCAGCTCCGCCGCATCTATCGCTGACGGACCGGGCGGCCCTGCCGCCCGCATCGACCCGGACGGGGGCGGCTCTCGCCGTCCCCGTGCCCGCAGTCTTCCGGAGAATCCCATGGCCGACGCCGCGATCGCACGCTCCGATGCCCGCCCCGCTCCGGGCGAGCCCTCGGCGTGGCAACAGCTCAAGGTGAACCGCAACTGGCTGGGCTTCTGGTTCATGGTCCCTGCCATGGCCTTCCTCGTGCTCTTCCTGGTCTATCCGCTCGGCAAGGGCCTGTGGATGAGCTTCACCGACGCGCGCATCGGCCGCGAAGGACGCTTCGTCGGGCTGGAGAATTTCGAATGGCTGAGCGATGACAGCGACTTCATCCGCGCGCTGATATTCACCCTCGTCTTCACCTTCTTCGCCTCGGCGGTGAAATTCGCCATCGGCCTCTATCTGGCGCTGCTGCTCAACAACAACCTGCCGTTCAAGGCCTTCATCCGCTCGGTGGTGCTGATCCCCTTCATCGTGCCGACCGTGCTCTCGGCGGTGGCCTTCTGGTGGATTTTCGACACCCAGTTCTCGGTCATCACCTGGGGTCTGGTGAAGCTCGGCATCCTCGACCGCGGCTCGCCCATCAACTGGCTCGGCGACCCCTTCCTCGCCCAGTGCGTGGTCATCTTCGCCAATATCTGGCGCGGCATCCCGTTCATCGCCATCACCCTGCTCGCCGGCCTGCAGACCGTGTCGCCCTCGCTCTACGAGGCCGCGACGCTGGACGGCGCGTCGAAGTGGCAGAACTTCCGCTATGTGACCTATCCGCTGCTCACCCCGATCATCGCGGTGGTCATGACCTTCTCGGTGCTGTTCACCTTCACCGACTTCCAGCTGATCTGGGCGATGACCCGCGGCGGGCCGGTGAACGCGACGCACCTGATGGCGACGCTCTCCTACCAGCGCGGCATTCTCGGCGGGAACCTCGGCGAGGGTGCGGCCATCGCCATCTCCATGGTGCCCTTCCTGCTCGCCGCCATCATGTTCTCGTGGTTCGGCCTGCAGCGCCGCAAGTGGCAGCAGGGAGAGAACAATGACTGATCGAGGGCGCTGCATTCCTGTCAGCGACGCCGGCCGGCAAACCGGCGGCTATCGGCCGCAAATGGCAGCAGGGAGAGAACAATGACTAAAGTCCGCACCCTCTCCGCAAGCCGCATCCCTTCCGCCGACGGAGCCCTGTCATGACCGCCACCGCCGGAACCGATCCGAAGACCGCAGCGGCCCTGGCAACGGCAGCGCGCGCGCCCGCCAGGGACGACCACTCCGAGGGCATGAGCTATCTGGAGAGCCTGCCGCGCAAGACGGTGACGGTCTACATGCCGCTCATCGTCATCATGGTCGTGCTGCTGTTCCCGTTCTACTGGATGGTCATCACCTCCATCAAACCGGATCAGGACCTCCTGGACCTCCACGGCGGCAACCCGCTCTGGGTGAGCGAGCCGACGTTCCGGCACGTCTACAAGCTGCTGTTCGAATCGAACTATCCGACCTGGCTGTGGAACACGATGTTCGTGGCGGTCTGCGCCACCTTCCTGTCGATCATCGCCTCGGTTCTCGCCGCCTATGCCATTACCCGCATCCGCTACAAGGGCGCGCAGACGGTCGGCGGCCTGATCTTCCTCGCCTATCTCGTGCCGCCCTCCATCCTGTTCATCCCGCTGTCGACCATCATCCACTTCTACGGCCTGTTCGACACGCCCTTCGCGCTGATCCTCACCTACCCGACCATCCTGATCCCGTTCTGCACCTGGCTGCTGATGGGCTACTTCAAGACCATCCCCTACGAGCTGGAGGAATGCGCGCTGATCGACGGCGCCAGCCGCTGGCAGATCATGGTCAAGATCATCATCCCGCTGGCGATCCCCGGCCTGATCTCGGCCTTCATCTTCGCCTTCACGCTGTGCTGGAACGAGTTCATCTACGCGCTGACCTTCATCTCCTCGAACCCCAACAAGACGGTGCCCACCGCCATCGTCTCGGAGTTCGTCGACGGCGACGTGTTCCGCTGGGGCTCGCTCATGGCCGGCGCGCTGGTCGGCTCGCTGCCCCTCGTCATCCTCTACGCCTTCTTCGTCGAGCACTACGTTTCGGCCATGACCGGCGCGGTGAAGGAATAGCGGCAGAAACGGATTCTCGTCATGGCCGGGCATAGGCGGCCTCGGGCCGCCGTCCTTGCGCTTAAGCGCCGAGGCTTTGCCGGCCATCCGCGACTTGAGCACGACAACTGGCGAAAATTCGTGGATGCCCGGCACAAGGCCGGGCAGGACGACGAGGCATGTTCCAAGCAGGCACCCGATCAGGAATCTTTCCGATGGCAACCATCTGTTTCGCCGGCCTCGGCGCCATGGGTCGGCCGATGGCGGCGAACCTCGCCAAAGCCGGTCACGCGGTCCACGGCACCGACGTCAATCCGGCCGCGCTCGACTGGCTTAAGGCGAACGGCGGCACGCCCTTCGCCACCGCGAAGGAGGCGGCCGCCGGGGCCGACGCTCTCGTCCTCATGGTGGTCAATGCCGATCAGGCCGAGGCCGTGCTGTTCGAGGCCGGCGCGCTCGATGCGCTGGCCCCCAGTGCCATCGTCATCCTCTGCGCCACCTGCGCCCCGGCGCGCGCCGCCGCCATCGGCGCGAAGGTGGAGGCGACGCAGCGCCGCTTCGTCGACGCCCCGGTCTCCGGCGGCGTCGTCGGCGCCGAGGCCGGTTCGCTCACCATCATGGCCTCAGCCCCGACGAGCGTCTTCGCCGCCGCCGAGCCGATCCTCAAGGTGATGGGCTCGCGCCTGTTCCACGTCGGCGAGAAGGCCGGCGACGGCGCCATGGTGAAGACTATCAACCAGCTGCTTTGCGGCGTGCATATCGCGGCGGCGGCCGAGGCGCTGGCGCTCGGCGAGCGCGCCGGCCTCGATACGAAAGTGCTGCTCGACATCTATGGGTCGAGCGCGGCGGGCAGCTGGATGCTGAACAATCGCGGCCCGCGCATGCTGATGGACGATCCGCCGGTGACCTCGGCCGTCGACATCTTCGTCAAGGATCTCGGCATCGTCCTGGATGCCGGCCATTCCACCCGCGCGCCGCTGTTCCTGGCGGCGGCGGCCCACCAGCTCTTTCTCGCCGCCTCCGGCATGGGGCTTGGCAGCCGAGACGATTCGCAGGTGATCGAAGCCTATCGGGCAATGGCTCCGAAGGACTGACAGCGCGTCGGGGCGGCACCGGCGCAGTTGCCGAACGTGCCGGAAACCTATCGGACCAGCGTTACGCTGTCAAGGATAAAATTCTTACGATAGGACAAAAACTCTGCGGAGGATCACGCCTCTTCGAGCTCGTCTTCCTCGTCGGCCTGATCGTCGGCCGTGTGCGGCAGGAGGGTCTTCTCGATCCGGCGCAGCAGCTTGCGCAGACGCTTGACGTCCTTGCCGTCGAGATCGGCGAGCATCTCGTCCTCGGCGGCGAACCAGAGGTCGTCCAGCGCCGCCGCCTTCTCGCCTCCGGCCTCCGTCAGGCCGACGCGCACCAGCCGGCCGTCGCCCGAACCTGGATTCTTCCGCTCGACAAGTCCCTGCGCGGCGAGGCGACCGACCGTCTTGGAGGCGGTCGGCGGACGCACCCTGAGCGCCGATGCGAGGTCGCCCATGGTCATGTCGCCGCCGTCGGCGAGGATTTTCAGAACCTGTTCCTGACCCGGATAAAGACCGAGGATGGTCAGCTTGCGCGCCACCAGCGCCCGGTGCAGCCGGGCCGCATGCTGGACATGGGCGCCGATCGACTTGCGGTAGGGCTCCCGACCGGCGTCGGCTGCGTCCTTCGTGCGACTCATCGCAATCCCCCCAGGGCCGGGACGGCGCGGCCGCTCCCGCTTCGGCCGCCTTTGTGCAGCCGGCGCATGTTTCTCCGGGAAAGGTGACAGGAGCGTGACAGTATCAGCCGGCTCATCAACCCGACCCTAGAACCGCGAGAAATGGCGCGTGACCTTGCCGAGGAAGGCCGCCCGCGTCTCCGGCGTCGAGCGGTTCATGTCGTAATGCGCGAGATAGTCCACCGATGCCTTGAACCGCGTCACCGCCCGCAGCGAGCGCGTGCAGAACTTGCGCGGCGGATTGCCGAGCAGTGTCGCCTTCGTCCAGGTCGCGCCGTAGCTGGTGACGACGCCGATCTTGCCGATATTGGTCAGCATGCCCTGCGTCGTCCCGTCGACCAGCCCGAACGACACGCCCGGCAGGAAGACGCGGTCGAGATAGCCTTTCAGCAGCGCCGGGAAGCCGAAGTTCCAGACCGGGAAGACCAGCACCAGCGCCTCGGCGGCGCGCACGCGGTCGACATGGGCCTGAACCGGCTGGGTATTGGTGGCGAGGTCGTGATAGCCGACGCGCTCCGCCCGCGACAGCACCGCGTCGAAGCCCTCCGCATAGAGGTCGCAGTCATCGACCTGATGGCCGGCCGCGCCGAGGCTCTCCACCACCGTCCGGTGCAGGGCCGCGCCGAAGCTTTCCGGATTCGGATGGCAGTAGAGGACGAGGACGCGCATCAGGGCGCGACGCCCGCGTCGGCAAGGCTCTTGAACAGGAACGTCTTGCCCGACTTGTAGTCGTAGCTCGGATCCTCCCAGGCGATCATCTTGCCGGGATTGAGCAGCCCCTGCGGGTCGGCCTCCCTCTTGAAGGCAAGCTGCACCTCGTCAGTCTGCTTCATGCCGCCTTCTTCCAGCGTGTAGCGGTGCGGGTTGAAGATCGGCGCGCCCATCTCCTCGTGGATCGCCATGATCTCCTCCAGCCGCTCCTCCGTGGTGAAGCGCACCAGCGGCAGGCCGAAGCAGGTTACCTTGCCGTCGAAGCGGACGAATTCGAGATGGCCGACCACCTCGTCGCCGAACTTCTGGTGGATGGCGGTCGCCAGCTTCACCTGATCGGGGAAGGGGTAGAGCACCTGCAGGTAGGTGATCGCCGGATCGACGCGCAGCGCCCTCAGCGTCGTGTGGTTCCAGGTCAGTTCGAAGCCGGGCGGCATCTTGCGCCGCTCGTCCTCGTCGATCTTGTCGGAACGCAGCAGCAGTTCGGCGCCCTGGCGCTTGGCGAAGTTCAGGGCCGCATCCACCGCGAAGTCGGCGATGATCGCGATCACCACGTGCTTGCCCGGTACCATGTAGTCCTGATGGCGCAGGAAATAGGTCTGCGGCGCGGGGGCGGCCACCACGGCGATGTTCTTCTTGGCGATGCCGTCCTGCTCGCCGAGCTCGCTGGCGAAAGCCGCCGCGCGCTCGAACGTGTCGAAGCCGAGGAACAGGTCCACCCACTTGTACGAAGGGCCGAGCGGCATCTCGACCTCGGTGATGATGCCGTTGGTGCCATAGGCATGGGCGACCTTGGCGAGGTCGTCGCCGGTCAGTTCCAGCACCCGCGGGCTCGCCTCCATGGTGACGACCTTGAGCCGGATGACGTTGCCGGCATCGCGCAGGCCGCCCCAGGTGATCGAGCCGACGCCGCCCGATCCGCCGGCGATGAAGCCGCCGACCGACGCCGTCGCATAGGTCGACGGGTGCATGCGGATTTCCTGCGCCTGCGGCCGCGCCACCTTGTCGATCTCGGCGATCACCGCGCCGGCTTCGGCGACGAACCGGCCGGGCTGCACCGCCAGCACCTTGTTCATGCCGGAGAGGTCGAGGACGATGCCCCCCGACAGCGGCATGGCCTGTCCGTAATTGCCGGTGCCGGTGCCGCGCGGCGTCACGGGAATGCCCAGCTCGAAGGCCGCCGCCAGCACGCGCACCACCTCCTGCTGGCTCGCCGGCGAGACGATGATGTCGCCGGCCACGTGGTCGAGCTGGCGCTTCAGCGTCGGCGAGTACCAGTAGAAGTCGCGGCTCTTCTGGCGGACGAGGGCCGGATTGTCCTCGGTCTTGATGCCGGAAAGCTTCGCCTTCAGGCCATCGATATCGTAGCGCGGCCTCGGGGTCTCCGGCGTGTCGGTCTCGGACGGCATGGGCTCAGCTCCAGAGATGATCGAGTTCGCGGTAGTCGGGCAGGCTGGTGTCGATGGCGCGGCCGGCGCGGATGACCGTGCGGTCGGCCTCCGGGCGCGACAGCAGCTCGGTCCATGTCCGGCCGCGGAACGCCACGAGATCGGCCGGCTGGCCGGCCCCGACCATGCCCCGGCCCTCAAACCCGCAGACATCGGCCGGTGTTCCCGTCACCGTCATCGGCCAGTCGGCGACGGGATGGTCGAAATGCAGGATGCGGGTCGCCTGGCGGTAGACCTCCAGCATGTCGAGGTCGCCATAGGCGTAGAAGGGGTCGCGCGTATTGTCGGAGGAAACGATGACGGGAATGCCGCGCGCCTTCATTTCGTGCAGCAGCGTCACGCCGCGGCGGCGCGGCGTGCGGCCCGCCTGCCGGTCCTGCAGATACATGTTGCACATGGGCAGCGAGACGACGGCAAGGCCCGCCTTCGCGACCAGATCGAGCGTGCGCGCCGCCTCGTCCTCCGGCTGGACCGCGACCGAGCAGCAATGCCCGACGACGATCCGGCCATTGCCTTGTCCCCGCCAGTCGAAGCGGATCGCCGCCTCGGCGATGAGCCGCAGCGAATGGGCCGCGGGGTCCATGGTCTCGTCGACGTGGAAATCGAGCCTGAGGCCATTGTCGAGCGCCGTGCGGAAGATCGCCTCCAGCCCGCCCGGCAGGCTGGGCGACATGTAGGTGACGCAGCCCAAGCCCCCGCCATGGCGCTTCAGCATCCCGGCCATGCGATCGAAATAGCCCGGCTCGACCGCCGTATCGATGCCGCAGAGCGAGGAGCCCTGAAGGTCGATCCGGCCGCGCCACTCCTCCCGGACCTCGGCAAGCAGCGGCCAGGAAATGTCGATCTGGTCCGCCACCGAATCGATATGGGTCCGGATCGCGGCCGTGCCGTGGGCATAGGCGGATTTCAGCGCGAAGGTCATGCGGGCCCGGACATCGGCCTCCGACCAGTTCGCGGCGCGGTCGGCCCCGACGGTTTCCAGCGCCCCCGGAAACGTGCCGTCGGGATTGGCCGCGCGCGGCCAGATATGGCCCTTGTCGAGATGAGTATGGGCATCGACGAAACAGGGGAACACCATGCCGCCGTCGAGATCGACGGCTTCGACCGCCGTCGCGCCGGGCGGCGTCACCGCCTCGATCCTGCCGGAAGCGATGACGATATCGGCGCGCGCCAGCCCGTCGCCATTGCCGGCAAGCTCGCCGCCATTCCTCGCCAGGACCACCGGCACCGTGACATTGGCCAGCCGGTAGCGTTCGACAGGCGGCAGCGCGACGTAACCGAATCCCATTCATTCCCCCGCGCCGCTTGCGGCCTCTGCGGGGGCTGTCCGGCCGCCGCCGGTCCGCAGATAACCAACCTCCCGCCACCCCGTCAAAGCGGGCATCGGAACTGTCTGTGGAGCCGCCGGCAAAAAAGTCTTGCAGCGCCCATTGCAATCGCCGGCATCCTTTGGCATAGAACCGCCTCCCCGGCCGCCACGGCTGCCGCGGGTACCCGGATGCGGGAGTAGCTCAGGGGTAGAGCACAACCTTGCCAAGGTTGGGGTCGAGGGTTCGAATCCCTTCTCCCGCTCCAAACATTATCGTTTGGTTCCATACGGGCGGAGACGCGGCATGACCTTCGGATCGGTGAAGTCGTTCATGCGCGCTCTCGATGCCGATTTCGTCCAGGTCGATGGCGCGTCCGAAACGGCGCGCTTCTTCATGCCGACGCAGGACCGCCGCATCGAGGTGGCCAATCGCGGCGTGACCGTCAC
The DNA here is from genome assembly GCA_020161695.1 of Pseudomonadota bacterium. Lineage (GTDB taxonomy): Bacteria > Pseudomonadota > Alphaproteobacteria > Rhizobiales > Phreatobacteraceae > Phreatobacter. The sequence goes on from JAIUOO010000003.1 coordinate 236,134, forward strand.
CCGCCGCATCGCCAAGCCGCGCACCCGCGTCCGCCGCTTCGTGCGCGTTTCCTGACATCCTTCAAGCCATCAGCCACCGCCACGCCAAGCGCTGAACCGCGCCCGGCCGCGCGCTGCTATCGTTCGATCTGGTAGAGCCTCGCGAAGCCCTGATTCGTGATCAGCCGCAATCCCGGCACTTGCTCGATCTGCGTGCCGATATTGGCCATGTCGCCGTTGACCAGCAGGACATACTGGAACCGGCGCCGCCAGTCGGCGAGATAGTGGAAGTCCTTGAGAGCCGCCGGGTCATCGAGTTGCTCGACACGGGGCATGCCGCCCTCCGGCACGGCGATGTCGATCCACGGCGGCAGAACGCGCAGCGGCTGCTTTCCGGCTGCGGTGAAGACCGTCGGCACGAAGGACTGCCGCCAGATCGCCACCAGGGTCGGAAGATGCCGGAAGATCGGCTCGCCGTGGGCATAGCGGCCAAGCGGCGCGCTGGGGTCGGAGACCGACCCCGAGAAGTTCTCGACCAGCAGCACGGCCGAACCGGGCGGGATCGATGCAGACGCCCGCTCGATCGCGTCGACATCGCGCTGGCGCTCGATCCAGATGCCGCCGATCCAGGCCGCGCGAGCCAGTACCGCCAGCAGCATGACCGCAAGCACGATGGTTTGCCCTCGCGTCGTGGCGGGAATCCGAGGCCGCACCGACGCCGCCATCATGAGCCCCGCCATCGCCGGCAGCCGTTTGTCGATGAAGCCCGTGCCGGCGGCGAAGGACGGCATGAAATGGCAGAGCACGAACAGGATCACGCTCATGCCGAACAGTCCCGCATGCATGTCGAGCCGGCGGCGCCACAGTGCGTAGAGCGGCACCGAAGCGACGACTGCGACGACAAGGAGATCGGCCAGAAGGTCGTAGGTCTTCAGTGGCGTCAGCATGATGGAGAGATGCTCGAGCACCGTCGGCTGCGGGAAGGAGATCGCGCTATCCGTGAAGCGCGCGCCTTCGCCGGCTGCCGCGTTGACATGAGCGCCCGGCAGTTTCGGCGCGAAGGCTATGAGCAGGACGGCCGGCGCGAGGCACGGCCATGAGGTCCGGATCATCGAAGTGAGGCTCGCCCGGCGGGAGGCGGCCGTGGCAAGGGGCGCAAGGCTCGGCCCGAAGGCGATCGCCGCCAGCAGAAACAGATAGAAGACCAGCGCGAAGACATGGACGGTCATGATGCCGGCGGCCAGCGCGAGACGAATCGTCACGATCTGCCAGGACGGTCGCGGCGCGAGGCGGCCTTCAAGTGCCGCCGCCAGAAGGGCCAGGCCCAGGCCGATCTGGAAACTCAGCAGACCGCCGACGATCACGAAGTTCCATGCGAACATGACCGCTGCGACGTGCCACCAGTGCCAGCCCGGATAGAGCGCGCGGTTGAGTGCTATGACCCCGACGGGAGCGCTGACGAGCGCCAGCGCGACCAGCAGAGCCGCCACGACCTGCGCGGGAAACAACTTGCCGAGCAGAACGGCCACGAGGTCGATCCCGATATTGGTCCAGGCCAGCGACCAGTCGGCCTTGTAGATCGCCGCGAGCGGCGTGCCTTCGGCCAGGCCAAGCAGAACCCAGATCCGCACGAAGTGGTTGGGGAAATCCCAGAGGATCGGCATGCGCACGAGCAGGACGGGCAGGACCACGGCGGCGAAGGCAACAGCGAGCGCGAGGATGACCAGCCCCGGTGCGCCATTGCCGCGATCGGCATGGTTCGTCATGTCCATCCTCTCGTCCGCACTTGCATTCTACTGGTCCTTGCGCGCGCCGGGCACAGGTCCGCCGGGCGCGAAAATGCGCTGCGACATCGCGAAATTGGCGACCACTCCGACCGCGATGGAGATGGCCTTCGCGACATAGGGCGAAGCTCCCAGCCCGATAGCCGCGACCAGAACCAGGGAGGTCAGGGCCAGCTGGATCGCCACGGCCATCGCGAACCATGCGGTGATCCGCCAATGCATGATGTCGCGCAGCGACCGGCCGAAGGTCAGCGTTCCGTTCATCAGGAAGCTGTTGGCCGTACCGCATGCATAGGCAGCAATGTGAGCCGGCAGCGGCGGGGCGCCGAAGACGCGCAGCAGCAACGCGAAGACGGCGAAATCCACGAAGGTATTGACCAGGCCCACGCCCGAGAAGCGGCCGAACTGCCGGATAATCCTGCCACCAGTCATGGTGTCAGCCGGCGATGGCGCGGATAGAGGCGACGGAACCGGTCGACTGGTCGCTCGCCGCCGGACCCGCCGGGGCGGTGTAGTTCGCGAGCAGCGCCTGCCGCCACGGCGCATCGGCGTCGACAGCGCGGGATGGCAAGCGCGTCTCCCGCCCGCGAGCCTGAACGGCATCGATGAGATATTGCGGCCGGTGCTTGGATTCCGTCACCAGTCGCCCGAGATACTCGCCGATGATGCCGAGCACGACGAGTTGCACGGCGGAAAGCCCGCTGACCGCGATGATCAGGCTCGTCCAGCCATCGACCACCAGGCCCCGTGCCCACTGCGTCAGACTGTAGACCAGAAGTGCGAGCGCGAAACAGGCGGTCAACGAGCCGGCCCAGGTCGCAATGCGCAACGGCTGGACGGAGAATGCGGTGATCGCATCGGCCGCGAAGCGCACCATCTTGCGCAGGGAATATTTGGTGGCGCCCGCATAGCGCGCATCGCGATTGTATTCGATGGGCACCTGGTGGCCGCCGATCCAGGTGACCAGTCCCCGCGTGAAGCGATGTTGCTCGGGCATGGCGAGGAGGAGATCGACCACCCGGCGGTCCATCAGGCGAAAGTCACCGGCATCAACGGGAATATCGATGGACGAAATCCTGTCCAGCAGCCGGTAGAAGACCGCCGCCGAAGCGCGCTTGAAGACGGTCTCGCGTTCGCGTTCCAGCCGCTTGCCGTACACGACCTCCGCACCGCCATCCATCAGGCCCATCATCTCGCGCAGGAGTTCCGGCGGGTCCTGAAGGTCGGCATCGATCAGGAGCACGCGCCGGCCTGACGACAGCGAAAGGCCTGCGGTCACGGCCGCCTGATGGCCGTAGTTGCGCCGCAGCTTGACGCCAACCGTGCGCCCGCCATCGCCAGACAGCTGCTGGATGAGCGCCCAGCTCCCGTCGCTCGAGCCATCATCGACGATAATCAGTTCGTATGCGTCGCCCACGGCCCCGCGCGCGCTCTCGCTTGCGCGGCGGTGGAATTCAACGATGGTCTCTGCTTCATTGTAACAGGGCGCGATGATCGACAATCGCGGCGTCGGATCGACTGTCGGATCGTTCTGGCTCATCGACAAGGTATCAGTTTACTGACCATGCGCCTCGCCTTGTATCGATCACACATCGCAGCTGGCAACTCATTTGAGGACGGCGCCGCAAAAAACTGATGTTCCGTTTCGGTATCCTTGTCGATTCGACTTCGACAATGCTGCCCATGACAAACCCGCCAGCGAAACACCCATGTCTGCAACGACCATGTCTGCCCTGACGCTCCGCCCCGCCACCCCCGCCGACATTCCCGCCATCACCGCCATCTACGGCCCGAACGTTCGGGACGGCATCGCCTCGTTCGAATACGAGGTGCCGGACGAGGTCGAGATGGCGAAGCGGCAGGCCGCCATCCTCTCGGGTGGCTATCCCTATCTCGTCGCGACCATCGACCGCGCCGTTGTCGGCTATGCCTATGCCGGCGCCTACCGCACCCGGCCGGGCTATCGCTTCGCCGTCGAGAACTCGGTCTATGTGTCGCCCGCCGCGCAGGGCAAGGGCGTCGGCAAGGCCCTCCTCGACCGCCTGATCGATGAATGCGCCGCGCGCGGCTACCGCCAGATGATCGCGGTCATCGGAAACCTCGGCAACCACGGCTCCATCGCGCTCCACCGCGCCGCCGGCTTCACCGTCGTCGGCGTGCTGCCCTCCATCGGCTGGAAGCTGAACCGCTGGGTCGACTGCGTGCTCATGCAGCGCCCCCTCGGCGAAGGCGACAAGGCGCCGGTGGCGTAAGCCCGGCTTGCGTCGGGCGCATCGCGGGCATGGCGGCTCACTGAGCTATTTTTCTTGGCGCGCGCCGGCTTTTCGTGTTCCCTTGGGGAATGCCGGCCCGCGCCACCGCGATCCGGAGCCAGTCCCATTGCCTCCGATCACGATGTGACGATCGCCGCTGCAGGTCCGCCGCCGAGTGCCGCCTCCGTTCCGCCGCCCCGTGGCGCGCGCCGGATATCCGGTGCCGTTGCCCGGCGGCCGATGCGGATCGCCGCGCTCGTCGCGGTCCTCTGGCTGGTGCTGATGCCATCGGTCGCGGCGGCCAGTGCCGCGGAAGGCGCGCGCTTCATCGGGCCGATCGCCGATCACCTGCTCGACCGGACGGGCCAGCTGGGCATTGCCGACGTGACCGCCCCCGGCGCGGCCTTCACCGCGGCCAGCGGCACCCGTGCGCCGAACCACGGCCCGTCGCCCTCGTCCAGCGCGGCCCTCTGGCTGCGCGTCGCCGTGCCCGTGGTGGCCGACGGCTCCGGCGACGACCGCGTCTTCGCGCTGCGCGAGCCGCGCGTGCGGGCCATGACGCTGTTCGTGCCGGCGGGCGCGGGCTGGCGGATTCTCGAATGGCGCACCGGCCAGACCGCGACCGGAGCTGCATGGCCGACACGCTATCCGGCGCTGAGCCTGCCGACCGGCGAGGTCGCCGGGCGCACGGTCTATCTGCGCATCCAGACGCCCTCGTCGATGCGTGGGTCGCTCTGGCTGCACTCGGACACGAATTTCCTCAGCGCCTATGCCGCCGAGAACCTGCTGTTCGGCATCGCCTTCGGCGTTCTCGCGGGCCTTGCCATCTACCTCGCGGCGGCCGGCATCGTCGCGCGCGATGCCCTCTCTGGCGCACTCGCGACGCTCATCCTTGCCTATCTCGGCTATGTGATCGGCGACCAGGGCTTCGTCGAAACCTTCATCTGGCCCGGCGCGGTCATGGTCGGGCGCTTCCTGTCGTTCGGCGGCACATTCCTGATCTTCGCCGCCATGCTCGTCTACGCACCCCTCTTCCTGCGGGTGAAGCAGCACTATCCGAGGGTCGCCGTCGTCGTCCGCTGGGCGGCGGCGGCGGCGCTGATGCTCACGCTCGCGGCCATCGTCTCGGTCGCCATCGACAGCACGCTGCTGCGGAGGTTCGTCGCCCCGATCGGCATCACGGCGATCGCCGGCTGTCTTACGCTTGTGGCGCTCACCTACCGCGTGGATTCCCCGCGCGCGCTGGTCTTCCTCCTGTGCTGGGGGCCGATGTTGACCGGCGGCCTGCTGCGCATGCTCCACGACGTCACGCCGGTCATGGGCGCCAATCCGCTTGCGGTCAACCTGACCTATCTCGCCGCCTGCCTGTCGCTGCTGCTGTCGGGCGTCGCCAGCGCCATCGACCTGCAGCGGCGCGAGCGCGCCGCCCGCAAGGCCGCCGAGGAGGCGGCGGTCCGGCTCCGCGCTTTCGCCGAGAGTGCCTCGGACAGCTTCTGGGAATGCGACGGCCGCGGCCACGTGACCTTCGCCTCGGGACCGACATGCCTTGCCATCGGACTGGAGCCGGGCGTCACGGTGGGCGAGATTCTCGCGCGCGACATCTCCGCGGGCGGGCTGGACGCCAACGCTCGATTCAGCGCCGCCCTTGCCGTCGGAAGCGGCTTCGACGCCTCCATCGCCCTGCGCGATGCCTCCTCCCGCCTCGACCAGCGGCTCGTCCGGTTTCGCGCGAGGCCCGTCGAAGCGGAACCGGGACTGCGCGGCATCGTCTCGGACGTCACCCGGCAGGTCGCGGCGGAGGAACGGCAGGCCCAGCAACGCAAGATGGCGGCCATCGGCCAGCTGGCCGGCGGCGTCGCCCATGAGATCAACAACCTGCTCCATCCGATCGTCAACCTGTCGCGCCGGGTCGCCGGCCAGTTCGCGCCGGCCGACGAGCGGCGGAAGTTCCTCGACATCGTCACCGATTCCGGCAGGCGCGCCTCGGCCATCGTCTCGGGGTTGCTCACCAGCGTGCGGCCGCCACCGGATCCGCAGCGACGGGCCCCGCTCGGCCCCTCGCTCGCGGACGCGATCCAGCACCTGCGCACCATGCTGCCGGACAAGGTGACGCTGACCTTCGAATCCGGCGCCGAGCCCGGTCCGGTCGTGGACGCGAACGAGGCGTTTCAGGTTCTCGCCAACCTCGTCGCCAACGCCATGTATGCGACGCGCGGCGGCGGGCGGATCGCCGTGCTGTTCAGGGGGTCGCGGGCATCCGGCTTCGCGCTCTCCGTCGAGGACGACGGCGAAGGCATGGACGAGGACACCCGGCAGCGTGCGCTGGAGCCGTTCTTCACCACCAAGCAGCCCGGACAGGGCACCGGTCTCGGCCTGCCGATCGTCTATGGCATCGCCCGATCCTGGAATGCCGCCATCGACATTCAGTCCCAGCCCGGCGTCGGCACCCGCGTGACAATCGCGATCCCCGGTGCCACGCCTCCAGCCAAGGATAGAGCCCATGCCTCCCAGGCCTGAAATCCTGATCGTCGACGATGTCGAGGCGGTGCGCGTGTCGCTCGCGGCGGCGGTCACTGCCGCAGGCTACGGCGCGACCTGCGTCGCCTCCGGCCAGGAGGCGCTCGACGCCCTCGGAGCGAAGCAGTTCGCCGTGGCGGTCACGGACATCTGGATGGCCGGCATCGATGGACTGAAGCTCATCAAGATGATCCGCGAGAGCAACCGGTCCCTGCCGATCCTGGCGATGACCGGCGGTGGCCCGCGCCTGACCATCGAGACCGCCGGATCGCTCGCGGAGGTCTGGGGCGCGGAGCGGGTTTTCGTCAAACCCTTCGACGAGGACCAGCTGATCCAGACGATCGATGCGATTGTCGCGCGCGGCGCGTCCCACTAATCCGCGTCGCCGTCGCCGGGCTCCGGCTCGCCGATCGGCTGCAACGCCAGCAACACCTGTTCCAGTGCGACGGCGAATGCTTCCCGCTCGCGGTCGCCCAGCGTATTGAACGCCGCGACGATCGTCCGCAGCGGGTCCATCTCCAGGATCGCGCGACCGGCATCTGACAGTTCGAGCAGTTCGGCGCGGCCGCGCCCCGCCGATCCCGCCTTCCGCAACAGCCCCTTGGCGATCAGCGTCCTGACGGTCCGTGAGACCGGGCCGAAGGCCATGCCCTGGAACCGCGCCAGGCTGATCGCCGTGCATTGGGCGCGATCGGCCGTCGAGAAATAGCGAAGCGCCGTCCACTGGGCTGGAAACAGCCCATGACTATGTCCGGACGAATGAAGCGCCCGCGCCGACTGCTCGAACAGCCGGGCCAACGAGTCGGTACGGATGAGCTGTCTCGCCATTTCCCAGAACGACCTGCGGAACGCCTGACGAATCGGCCCGGCTTCCGGCGCAGACAATGCGCCGGCAGCGTGTGGGTGTCATCCGCCCGTCAACCAAAGATCGTTGCGCATATTGAAATGCTCACTGAGCTATTATAGCCTTGCGTCGTCCTGGCAAGCTCAAGGAGAAGTGTCATGCGTCTTTCGATATCCCGCCCCGTCGTCCTAGCCGGCCTGCTCGCCCTCGGCGCGACGGCCACCAACACGCCGGCGGTCGCTGCCGGCTGCGGCGGCTACGTCAATGTCTTCGTCTCCGGCTGCGCTCCGTGGGACAACAATCCGCGTCGCATGCCCGGCTCGCCCGGCTATCAGGCGCCCCGCCCGACGGCGACGCAGATGCCGCGGCCGACCACGCCGTCGATCGCATCGCGGATCCAGCCGCAGCCGGTTCAGGCGCGCCCGATCGTCACGCCGACCGGCAACCGCCTCATCACCGACAACGGCGCCGGCCTGCTCAGCCCCGGCAACCGGAACCCCGGCATCATCTCCAATGACGGCGGCGGCCTGCGCAACCGTTCCGGCATCCTGTCGGATCAGGGCGGCGGCATGCGCCGCTGATCGCACCCGTCAGGTGAGGCCGCCGCGCAACACCGGCGGCCTCAGTTCGCAACGCAGGGGCACGCCCGACAGTTCTCCACTTGCGCGCGGCGCTCGCTCGATTTTTAAAAGAACCAGTGAGCAATTATCGAGAGGTTGAGCCAGTGCATCGTCACGTCGTGCTGCGGACCGGAGCCGCGTCGAGAGCCGCCATCATCGCCTGCGGGCTGGTGACCGCGCCGCTGTCGGCGCTTGCGGCCGATCCCGGCCTGCCCGCGCCTGCGACGACCGCCGCCTCGGCCTGGTCCATGCTGTTCGACATCGACACGCGGTTCACCAGCTGGTCCGGCACGCGCGGCACGCCCGTCGCCTACGATCTCGGCACGCCCGGCCGCGGCTCGCTGTTCTACATGCCGATGGCGCTGCAGATCGTCGGCAAGCCCAATCCCGACCTCAAGCTGGAGCTGATGGCGCGCACGGGATGGGTCGATGCGCGGCAGAATTCCGGCGGCGGCCTCGCCGGCCGCGTCTCGGCCCTCACCGACACGCTCGTGTCGGGAACCATGACCTATCTCGGCATGCCAGGCATCCAGCCCTTCGTCTCGATCAACGCCAATCTCCCGACCGGCGCAGCCAATCTGCGCGGCACGGGCTCTTTCGCCCGCATGGACCCCGATCTGGTCGAGGTGCCCAATTTCGGCGAAGGCTTCAATCTCGGCGGAACGCTCGGCGCCAACATCCCGGTCGGCGAGTTCACGCTGCTCACCACCAGCATCAGCCATACCTATCGCGGGCCCTATACGCGCGACCCCGTCACCGGCTTCGGCGATCCCGACAACCGGATGCAGCCGGGCTCGTCGTCGTCGGCCTCTCTGCAGGTCGCCCATATGCTCGGGGCGCTGCTCATCAAGGCCGGCGCCACCTACATCATCAACACCGCGACCCGGATCGACGGCGCCTACATCAACCGGCCGGGCGAGACCATCGCCCTGACCGCCTCGGCCGGCTACACGTGGAACCCGGACCACAACACCACGCTGTCGGCCTCGTTCAGCCGCACCAATCCGAACCTCATCTTCGATCCCGCGATCCCGGCGGCGGTGCGCGAGGCGTTCAACTCGAACAGCAATGCGGTGCGCCTGCGTCTCGACCACAGCTACCGCCTCACCGAGCAATGGATGGTCGGGGCCTTCGTCAGCTGGTTCAACCGCGACGCCAACGCCTACATCCCGACCTCCGGCGCGTTCTCGCCCGCCAAGTCCAAATGGGCCGTCGGCGGCTCGGCGCGCTATCAGGTGACGCAGAACGCCGCGCTGACGCTGCGCGCCGAGCATTTCTGGGTGCATCAGCACAGCCGCCCGGATGTCGTCGATCCCTTCCTCGGGCCGTTCCCGGGAACCGCCATTCCCGCCATGAGCTTCACGGGCTGGACCGTGTCGCTCGGCGGAACGATCACCTATTGAACGGGGAACCGCCATGAAGTCCCGCGCCGTCACCGCCCTTGCCGCCGCCGTCCTCGCCCTCGCCCTCTCATCCTCCGCCGAAGCCCAGCCGGTCTGCGCGGAGGGGCGCACGCGCGAGGGCAAATGCGTCAGCGCCGCGCTCGCCTCCGCTGCCCGGATCGCCGCGATCGTCTACGGCCAGACGCGCCTGTCCTTCTCGATGCTGCCGATCCTGCCCAACCAGGACCATGCCGCCACCGATCCGACGATGCGCCGCCATGTCGGACGCGAGGTCAGCACCATCCATCCGTGACGGCCATGCCGGGCACGCGCTACAGGCGTTGTCTCCCTCCATCGGGCGTTGTATCCATCGATACCTAACGCAGCCGCCAGACGGCATGAGGAGCGGACCGATGAAGATCAGCGCGCGCAACCAGCTCAAGGGCAAGGTCGTCGAGATCACCAAGGGCGCGACCACCGCCCATGTGAAGCTGGACATCGGCGGCGCCATCGTCACCTCCGCCATCACCAATGCGGCCGTGGACGAACTGAAGCTGGCCGTCGGGCAGACCGCCTATGCGGTCGTCAAGGCGTCCGACGTGATGATCGCCGTCGACTGACGGCCATGGTCCGCGAGAACGAGATCAGGGCGGGCGAGGTCGCCGTCGACATGCCGCCGGCCACCGATGCCGGCCTCGTCTTCATCGGCACCATCCGCACGCCCTGGACCTTGCGGCTCGAATGCCCGCGGCAGGGGCGCGAGGATGGCCCGGTCTGCCGCATCGAGCTGTTCGAGCCCTGGATCGAGGGCCTCGACGGCATCGCCGCCTACGAGCGCGTCGAAGTCCTCTACTGGCTCGACAAGTCGCGCCGCGACCTCGTCCGCCAGAGCCCGAAGAACGACGGCACCGGCCGCGGCATTTTTTCGCTGCGCTCGCCGGTCAGGCCCAATCCCATCGGCACGTCGGTGGTGCGCCTCCTGCGGGTCGACGGGCCGGTTCTCGAGGTCGCCGGCCTCGACTGCCTCGACGGCACGCCGCTCGTCGACCTGAAGCCAGACCGGAGCCAGTTCCGCCCGCTCGCCCCGCCGCAGAAAGGCGATTTCGAGACGGCCTGAGGCCAACAGCCCCTTTCAGGACGCCGGGGCGGCGTGCCAGTCTCCCCGGCACCATCGCGCAGACGGGAAACAGGGCGCCGCCATCATGCCCGCCATCGACCGCCGACTGATGATCGCAGGCGCGGGCGCCGCACTGGCGGCCCCCGCCCTTGCCCGCACGCCCTTCGTCGTCGACGGCGCCGGGCGTCAGGTGACGATTCCCGCGAGTGTCGAACGCGTCTTCCCGGCAGGCCCGCCAGCCGCGATCCTGCTCTACACGCTGGCCCCGGATCTTCTCATCGGCTGGCCCCGCGCCAACCGGTCCGAGGAGCGCGAGTTCCTGCTTCCGGAGATCGGTTCCCGGCCGGAGGTCGGCCGCATCACCGGACGCGGCAACACCGCCAATCTCGAACTGGTCCTGGCGCTGAAGCCGGACCTGATCCTCGACGCCGGCTCCGTCCGCCGCACCTTCGCGGAACTGGCCGACCGCGTGCAGGAGCAGACCCGCATTCCCTATGCTCTGCTCGACGGCAGCTTTCATGCGACCGCCGGCACCTATCGCACGCTCGGCCAGCTCACCGGCCGCGAGCGCCGCGCCGCCCAGCTCGCCGCCTGGTGCGACGACACGATGGGCTCGCTGATGTCGCGCATCGAGAAGGTCCATGCCGACAGTCGCCCCCGGGTCTATTACGCCCGCGGGCCGCGCGGCCTCGAGACGGGCCTTGCCGGCTCGATCAATGTCGAGACGGTCGAGTTTCTCGGCGCGGTCAATGTCGCGCGCGGCGCGGCGGGATCGGGCCTCGCCAATGTCTCGCTCGAACAGGTGCTGGCCTGGAACCCGGAGGTGATCGTCACCATCGACCAGACCTTCGCCGCCAGTGTCCGTTCGGACCCGGCCTGGGCCGGCGTCAGGGCCGTGCGCGATGGCCGCGTCCACCTCTCGCCGAAACTGCCTTTCGGCTGGGTCGACTTCCCGCCTTCGGTGAACCGCATGGCCGGCCTCTGGTGGCTCGCCAAGCTGCTCTACCCCGCGCTGTTCCCCGAGGACATCCGCGCCCTGACCCGCGACTTCTACACGCTGTTCTACCAGGTCACGCCGAGCGAGGCACAGCTCGACCGCGTGCTGGAAGGGCGCGGCTGATCATGCAGACCCGCGCCCTCGGCGGCAGCGCCATCGCCTTCGCCGTGCTGGTGGCCGGCATCGCCGTCGCCTTTGCGGTCGGCCGGTATCCGGTGACCCTGCCGGAGCTCGCGACCGCCCTCTGGTCCCGCGCGACCGGAACCCCCTCCGGCCTGCCGCCCTCCGTCGAGGCCGTGGTGTTCTCGATCCGTGGCCCGCGCGTCGTGGCGGCGCTCGCCTGCGGCGCGGCGCTGGCCATTGCCGGCGCGGCTTTCCAGGGCCTGTTCCGCAATCCGCTGGTCTCGCCCGACATTCTCGGCGCCTCCTCCGGCGCCGCGCTCGGCGCGGTGCTCGGCATCTTCCTGTCCTTCGGCATTTTCGGCATCCAGGCTGCGGCCTTCGCCGGGGGGCTCCTTGCTGTTGCCGCCGTCTATGCGGTCGGCTCGACCATCCGCTCGGGCGATCCCATCCTGACGCTGGTGCTGACCGGCGTGGTCGTCGGCGCCCTGCTCGGCGCCGGCGTCGGGCTGATCAAGGTTCTGGCAGACCCCTACAACCAGCTTCCGGCCATGACCTTCTGGCTGCTCGGCAGCCTGTCGGCGGCCAATGCGCGCGACCTCGTGCCGCTGATCGCGCCGGTCATTCTCGGCGCGGCTGTGCTGGTGGCGCTGCGCTGGCGGATGAACGCGCTCTCCCTGCCCGAGGAAGAGGCGCGCGCCCTCGGCCTGCCGACCGGGCCGCTGCGCCTCGTCATCGTCGCGGCGGCGACGCTGGTGACGGCGGCGAGCGTGGCGGCCGCCGGCATTATCGGCTGGGTCGGGCTGGTCGTGCCGCATCTCGCCCGCTTCCTCGTCGGGCCCGATTTCGGCCGCCTTATCCCCGCCAGCGCCATGCTCGGCGGCGGCTACCTCCTGCTGATCGACACGCTCGCCCGCACCATCGGGCCGGTGGAGGTGCCACTCGGCATCCTCACCGCCGTCATCGGCACGCCCTTCTTCATCTGGCTGCTCGCCACCGCGCGCGGAGGCTGGTCGTGAACCTTGCCGCCGAGAGCCTCGCCTTCGGCTACCCGCGCCACCCGGTCGGCCGCGACGTCTCGCTTGCCGTCAGGTCGGGCGAAGTCCTCGCCCTGCTTGGCCCCAATGGCGGCGGCAAGACCACCCTCCTGAAGACCCTGCTCGGCCTGATCCCGCCGCAGGGCGGCGCGGTGACGCTCGACGGACGGCCGCTCGCCGCCCTGACCATTCCCGAACGGGCGCGGCTGATCGGCTATGTGCCGCAGGCCCATGGCGGCACCTTCGCCTTCACCGCCTTCGAGGTCGTGCTGATGGGCCGCACGGCCCATGGCGGGCTGTTCGCGCGGCCGACGGCGCGCGACCGCGACATCGCCCGCGCCATGCTCGACCGGCTCGGCATCGCCCATCTCGCCGAGCGACCCACCACCATGATTTCCGGCGGCGAGCGACAACTGGTGCTCGTCGCGCGCGCGCTCGCGCAGGAGCCGCGCTTCGTCGTCCTCGACGAGCCGACCGCCAGTCTCGACTTCGGCAACCAGGGCAAGGTGATGCGCCAGGTCCGCCGCCTCGCCGCCGACGGCCTCGGCATCCTGTTCACCACCCACGACCCGAACCAGGCGCTCGGCCATGCCGACCGCGTGGCGCTGCTGCGCGGCGGCGCGGTGATCGCGGCAGGACCTGCGAGCAGGATCCTGACCTCCGAGCAGCTCGCCGCGCTCTACGGCGCTCCTGTGGAAACCGTCGTGGAGGCGGGCGGGCGCACGGCTTTCCTGCCCGGCTGACCCGCGGGTCGTTCGCGAGGCCGGCATGGCGGGTCATCCACCGGCGGGAAGGAAGGCCCGTGCGCGGTGTTGCAAAATCCCGGACCTGCGGCTACAAGGCGCCCGCATTGGCCGCGGTAGCTCAGCTGGTAGAGCACGTCATTCGTAATGATGGGGTCGGGGGTTCGAATCCCTTCCGCGGCACCATTCTTCCCAGACATTCGCTGACCTGATCCGCGCTGGCGGACGCCTGCCGCGCTCAGGCGATCGGGTTCCGACGCGCGCGCTCCCGGACGTTCACGGCGACATTCCCGCATGCCGCCCATGAGGTTGGTGCGCGCCGGCGCCGGGTTCATGATCGGCGGCGCGGTCCGCTCCACAGGTTCGGGGTTCGGCCCGGCTGAAGGACATCTTCAGCCCTTGCAAATGGGCGTGCTTGTCGAAATGGTCGTCATCGCGGCCTGCCCGCGCGACAGGTGGTGTGGATGCTGGGGACGAGGGACCTGCGCGCAAGGATCGAGGCGACGCTCCGGCAGGACTGGCAGCGGCTGTTCTCCTATGCCCACCGGCTCACCCGCAACCGCGACGAGGCCGCGGATCTGCTTCAGTCCTGCGCGGTCAAGGCGCTCGCCGCTCCGCGCGGCCCCGACAGCGAGGCGAGCCTGCGCGCCTGGCTCTACACCATTCTCCGCAACGCCTGGGTGGATCAGCTGCGGCAGCGCCTGCCGCCCGGCGACGATGCCACGCTCGGGCCGACCGGCGCGGAACTCTGGAGCTTCGACGACCGGCTGATCGCCGACCTCACGGTGCGCCGCGCGCTGGAACGCATCGACGGCCAGCATCGCGAGGTCATCGAACTGGTTGATCTCGCCGGCTTTCGCTATGCAGAGGCCGCGCAGATCCTTGCCGTACCCACCGGCACGGTGATGAGCCGCCTGAGCCGGGCGAGGCTTGCATTGCTGGAAGCCATCGAGGGCCAGAACATTCGTCCGATCCATTCGGGGCGCCGGCATGTCGCGTGAGGCGAACGGGAACGATGTGGTGACGGGCATCTCCTGGGAGATGCTGAACGCCTATGTCGATGGCGAGCTGGAACCGGCAGCCGCAGCGCAGGTGGCCGCCGCCATCGCGCGCGACACAGCGCTGGCGGCGCGCGCCGCGACCCTGTCCCGCCTGCGTGCCGCATCCCGCCGCATCGGTCCTGCCGAGATCGCCCCGCCGTTCACGCCGCTGCCGGCGGGCGCAACCCGGTTTCGCCGGGCGCTCGCGATCGCCGCGACGCTGCTTGTCGTCGTGGCGCTGGCCGGCCTCCGGATGGGCTCGATGCGTCCCGCGGCCGTGCTCGAGGCCGCTCTGGGCGACGCGGTCGCCGCCCACCGCCAGTGGCTGCTGCACGATGTCCCGGGTCCGCACGACAACCCGGTTCTCGCCGCGGCCGGGCTGCATGCCGACGGCCTGCCGGACCTTTCGACCGCCGCGATGCGCCTCGTCCATGTCTCGCTCGATCCGCGAAACCGGACCGGCGGCATGCTTGCAGGATATATCGGGCCCAATGGCTGCCGGGTCGGGATCTGGATCGGTCCGCCCATGGCCGGCATCCCCGACAGGCCGGTGGCAGCCGATCAGACCGACATCTCGATTCGTGTCTGGAGCGAGGGCCGGACCGGCTATGCCGTCATGGCGAAGGGCATCGCTCCGGCGCGGCTGGAGCAGCTGACCACGCTGGTCGCGCGCGCGGTACGCGGACCCGCGTCGGCGCCCGAGGAGCGGCTGGCGGAGAGCCCCGGTCCACCGTCCAGTTGCGCCGGCTGAGGCGCGGCCGGCCTGCCGGAAAATCTTCGGCCACAATGGAATAAATCGAAGCTGCGCCGCGTCTCTCACAGGCGGGGAACATGTCCCCTCGGGAGAAACGCCATGCGTAGCGAGAATATGTCTCAGCGCAGCAACGAAAGAACGGATACCAGTGCCGACGGCCCGTCGAGGCGCGGCATGATGGGCGCGAGCCTCGCGACGATTGGCCTCCTGACCGGCGGCTCGGCCTGGCTCGCCGGCACCGGCCGGGTGAAGGCACAGGCCAGCGCCCCCGCGAGCCGGCCGGCAGCCGCCCCGCCGGCCTTCGACTATCCCGGCAAGGACCGCAGCCTGAGACTGCTCGGTGACCGGCCGCTCGTGGCCGAGACGCCGGAGGCGCTGCTCGACGACGACACGACGCCGATCGCGAAGTTCTTCGTCCGGAACAACGGACAGATCCCCGACGAGGCCACCAATGCCGATGGCTGGCAGCTGAAGATCGAAGGCGAGGTCGACAAGCCGTTGACGCTGACCGTTGCCGAACTCAAGGCGCGATTCCCGGTCCACACGTTCCGCATGGTGCTGGAATGCGGCGGCAACGGCCGCTCGTTCTACCAGCCCGCCGCGCGCGGCAATCAGTGGCAGAATGGCGGCGCCGGCTGCGCCGAATGGACCGGCGTCCGGCTCGCCGACGTCCTGAAGGCGGCGGGCCTCAAGCCCGGCGCGAAGTTCACGGGGCATTTCGGCGCCGATCCGCATCTGTCGGGCGACACGACCAAGGATGCCATTTCCCGCGGCATGCCCATCGACAAGGCGCTGGAGCCACATTCGCTGATCGTCTGGGCCATGAACGGCCAGCCCCTGCCGCACATCCATGGCGGGCCGCTGCGCCTGATCATTCCGGGATGGCCGGCCTCGCTCTCGTCCAAGTGGCTGAACCGCGTCCTCGTCCGCAGCACGCCGCATGACGGTCAGGGCATGGGCGGCACGTCCTATCGCGTGCCCACCGTGCCGATCGTTCCGGGCTCCAATGTCGACGGCAAGACGAACTTCGCCGACATGACGTCGATGCCCCTGCGCTCGATCATCACCGCCCCGGCCAACGGCACGCGGATCGCGGCGGGTACGCGCCGGCTCGACCTGCGCGGGGCCGCCTGGGCCGGCGACCACGAGGTATCGAAGGTCGAGGTGTCCTTCGACGCCGGCCAGCGCTGGCACGCCATGACGATGGCGGCGCTGCGCAACCGCTACGACTGGGTGCGCTGGTCGGGTTCGGTCGAGCTTCCCACCGCCGGCTATTTCGAACTCTGGGTCCGGGCGACCGATTCCCGGGGCATCAGCCAGCCGCATGTCGCCACCAACTGGAACCCGCAGGGCTATGGCGCCAATCCGCTCCATCGCGTTGCCGTGCTGGCGGCATAGCGATGCGGAAACTGTCGCTGCTCCTGGCCGCTGCCGCCGTCGGCGTCGTGCTG
Organism: Pseudomonadota bacterium; assembly: GCA_020161695.1. GTDB lineage: Bacteria > Pseudomonadota > Alphaproteobacteria > Rhizobiales > Phreatobacteraceae > Phreatobacter. The sequence continues at coordinate 252,771 of JAIUOO010000003.1, forward strand.
GCCTCGTCGCCGGGCAGGGCCCAGCCGGAGGAAACTCCGGAGAGCCTTCCGGACTTTCCAGGCCGGGAGGAGACGTTCGGCTACTGCATCGGCTGCCACTCCATGAAGGTGGTCGGCCGTCAGGGCATGGACCGGCCCCGGTGGGACGAGACGCTGACCTGGATGACCGAGAAGCACAACATGCCGCCTCCCGATGCCGAGATGCGGAAGGTGCTGCTCGACTATCTCGCGCAAGCCTTCCCGCCGGCCGCTCCGGCGCAAGGCGGCGGCTTCGTCGTGCCATTCGCCCCGCAGCAGTGATGCTGCCTCGCTGATCGTGCTGCCGGGTCTCGCTCACGAGGCCCGGCGGTGCCCTAGCCGGCCGGTCAGGGTTCGTCTCGGGCGACCCGGGACGAGCCTTCCTCGTGCAGGACCAGGATGGAGACGGGCCCGCTGGCCGGTGAACCGCCCGCAATGCCGGGAAAGCGTGGGAACTCAGCCCGCTGCGGGCGCTTCGAGCGGATAGGCGCGCAGGAAGACCTCGGCGGCGATCCGCGCGTGATCGCGGGCCTCGCGCTCGGATATCGTGGTCTCGAGGCCGAAGATGATGCGCCGACTCATCTCCGAGAGGCAGAGATCGAGGAACTGGCGCGCCGCGCGGTCGGGATCATCGACGGTCATCCGACCCTCGGCCACCAGACGCGCGAGATATTCGCCGAGCCGGCGGGTCGCGAACATCGGCCCGTCCTCGTAGAAGGCGCGCCCGATCTCGGGCATGCGCGGCGCGATGCCGACCACCAGCCGCAGGCGCGCCACGGCTTCCGGGCGGCTCATGGCGAGAATGGTGCGCGCGCCGACGGTGGTCAGCGCCTCGGCGACCGGACGATCCTCGGCGACGAGCTCGATGAAGCGCTCCGCCTGCTCGCGCTTCTCGATGCCGACCAGCGCGGCGATCAGGTGCTCCTTGCTCGGGAAATAGGCGTAGATCGTCGCCTTTGAGACGCCGGCCGCACGAGTGATCGCGTCCATGCTCGCCGCCTCGAAGCCGCGCTCGAAGAACACGCGACGCGCGCCGTCGAGGATCTGCCGGCGCTTGGCCGTATCGGTCTCGGCCCGCTCCGGGCCGGCGACCGCCATGTCCTCGAACCCGAGATCACTCACTTGTGCCGACCTCCCATGTACCGCCAGCGCACTCCTCCCCTTGTAGTCGTCGCGGCAGGGGTATAAGTCAAGAATGAACTGAACGGTTCAGTTTGATTTTTGTATGAGGTATCCGATGGCTGACGCCGCCGGGACCGCGCCTTCGGTGCGCGCCGATGACGCTCCAGCTTCGCCACAGCAGTCCGCCGCAACCGCTCCGCCCCGCAGGCGGCGGCGGCTTCTGGTCGTGCTCGTCGGCCTGTGCGCGCTGGCCGCCGCCGGCTGGTATGGCCACGACTGGTACGTCAACGGCCGTTTCATCGTCTCCACGGACGACGCCTATGTGCGGGCCGATACCACGGTTCTCGCCGCCAAGATCTCGGGCTACGTCACCGAGGTCACGGCCCGCGACAATGCCGCCGTGAAGGCTGGCGACGTGCTGGCGCGGCTCGATGACGGCGACTACCGGATCGCGGTCGAGTCGGCTGCCGCGCGCGTCGCGACACAGGACGCCACGATCCGGCGGATGGAAACGCAGATCGGAGCGCAGGCCGCGGCCATCGCGCAGACGAAGGCGCAGCTCGGCATGGTCGAAGCCGACACCCCCCGCGTCGCCGCGGCGCTGGCGCGCGCCCAGCGCCTCGTCTCGCAGGAATTCGCCAGCCAGGCCGCGCTCGACACAGCCCGCGCCGACCGCGACCGCAACCAGGCACAGATCGAACAGGCCAAGGCAGGTGTCGCCGGTGCCGAGGCGCAGGAGGCTGTGCTCAAGGCGCAGCTCGCCGAAGCCCAGCGCCAGAAGAGCGAGCTCGAAGCCGCACTGGACCGCGCCCGCCGCGATCTCGACTTCACGCTGATCCGCGCGCCGATCGACGGCGTCGTCGGCAACCGCGCCGTCCAGGTCGGCCAGTTCGTCCAGCCGGGCACGCGCCTGCTGGCGCTGGTCGATACGGCCTCGATCTATGTCGAGGCCAATCTGAAGGAGACCCAGCTCGCGCGCGTCGCCATCGGCGAGCCGGCGAGCGTTGCGGTCGACGCCTTTGCCGGGCGCGCCATCGCGGGGCGGGTCGACAGCATATCGCCGGCTTCCGGCGCGCAGTTCTCGCTGCTGCCGCCCGAGAACGCCACCGGCAACTTCACCAAGATCGTCCAGCGCATTCCCGTCCGCATCCGCCTCGACGCGCGCGCGGTCGAGGAAGGCCGCCTGCGCCCGGGCATGTCGGTGGTGGTGTCGATCCGCACCGACACCGGCGCTGCGCCGGCCCGCGTCGGCACCGTCGATCGCGCGACGCGTCCCGTCGCCGCCGGCACCGATGACGGCGCCACCCTCGCCGCCCGGTCGGCCCCGTGAGCGCTGGCGCGGCCACCGCCGACAGCCCGCCTGCCGCCGCAGCGGCGACCGATCGCATACCCCTGCCGCGCCTCCTTGCCTTCCTCGCCATGGTCTTCGGGATGTTCATGGCGATCCTCGACATCCAGATCGTCTCGGCCTCGCTCGCCGAGATTCAGGCGGGCCTGTCGGCCAGCGCCGACGAAATCTCGTGGGTCCAGACCTCCTACCTGATCGCGGAGGTCATCATGATCCCGCTGTCGGGCCTGCTGTCGCGCGCGCTGTCGACGCGCGTCATCTTCACCATCTCCTGCGCCGGCTTCACGGTGATGAGCCTGATGTGCGCGCTCTCGACCTCGATCACCGAAATGATCATCTGGCGCGCGCTGCAGGGCTTCCTCGGCGGCGCGATGATCCCGACCGTCTTCGCCACGGCCTTCACCGCCTTCCCGCCGTCGAAGCGCGCCATCGTCTCGCCGATGATCGGCATGGTGGCGACGCTCGCCCCGACCGTCGGGCCGACCGTCGGCGGCTATCTCACCGACCTGTTCTCCTGGCACTGGCTGTTCCTGATCAACGTGCCGGCCGGCATCGTCGTCTGCACCATGGTCTGGCGGCTCGTCGACTTCGACAAGCCCGAGCCGGCCCTGCTCCGCCGCTTCGACTGGCTGGGTTTCGCCGCCATGGCGGTATTTCTCGGAAGCCTCGAATTCGTGCTCGAGGAAGGCCCGGCCAAGGACTGGTTCCAGGACCACCTGATCCTGGCATTCACCATCGCCTGCATCGTCGGCGCCGTGGTGTTCTTCTGGCGCGCCTTCACGCAGGAGGTGCCGATCGTCGATCTGACGGCTTTCGGCAACCGCAATTTCTGGACCGGCTGCCTCGCCTCCTTCATCTGCGGCATCGGCCTCTACGGGCTGACCTATCTCTACCCGGTCTATCTCGGCCGGGTGCGCGGCTTCTCGGCGCTGATGATCGGCGAGACCATGTTCGTCACCGGCATCGTCATGTTCATCTCGGCGCCTATCGTCGGCCGCCTGTCGACCAGGATGGACCTGCGCGTGATGATGGCGATCGGCTTCCTGCTGTTCGCCGCGGGCACCTGGCAGGCGTCCTTCGTGACCAAGGACTGGACCTTCGGCGAACTGCTGGTGCCGCAGATCCTGCGCGGCGCGGCGCTGATGCTCTGCATGGTGCCGATCAACAACCTGTCGCTCGGCACGCTGCCGCCGGAGCGGATGAAGAATGCGGCCGGGCTCTACAACCTCACGCGCAATCTCGGCGGCGCGGTGGGGCTGGCGCTGATCAATTCGCTGCTCAACCATCGCACCGACCTGCACATGCAGCGGCTGCGGGAATCCGTCGCGTGGGGGCGCCCGCGCGCGGAGGAGACGCTTGCCGGCCTCACGCAGCAATTCCAGTCTCTGGGCTCGGATGCCGAGCTGGCGGCGATCAAGCAGATGGCCGCGATGGTGCGGCGCGAGGCCTTCGTGATGGCGCTCGGCGACGTCTTCTTCGCACTCACCGTGCTCTTCGTCGCGATGCTGCTCCTGGTGCCGCTGATGCGCCGGCCGAAGGCTGTGGCAGCCGCCGCCCATTGAGCCGAGGCATCGGCCCTGGCCGATCTGGTCGCATCGTTGCCATCGTTCTGGCTCTCGCCCCGTCCGCGAAGCGAGGCTAAGACGGAGCCTCGTCCGATGACAGATCAGGGAAAGTGCCCACGATGAGCAATGCAGCAGCGAAACCGGCCCGCGAGGTGCTGCTCGAGCGCCTGTTCGACGCGTTCAACCGGCACGATGCCGAGGGCGTCATGGCCTGTTTCACGCCGGGCATCGTCTTCGATGCCGCTGTCGGACCCGAGGCTCACGGCCGTCGCTTCACGGGGCATGATGCGGTGAAGGCGGCCTTCGTGGCGGTCTGGACCGACATGCCCGACGTGTCCTGGACCATCCTGCGACACACGATTGCCGGCGATGTCGCCCTGTCGGAATGGCTATTCGCGGGAACACGGCGCGACGGCCAGAAGGTCGAGGTGAACGGCCTCGATGTCTTCGCCTTCGACGGCGACCTCATCGCCTCCAAGAGCGCCTACCGCAAGGACCGGCCGGTTCAGGCGGCATAGAGCCAGCCGGGGACTGGTGGCCCCTATGGGACCAGCCTCCAGCGATTCATGGTACCAGACGATTGACGGCCTCCCCGTCCCGCGCGAACAATTCTCGCCGGTAAGCGCGGAGGGACTGATCGCGTGGCTCGCCGGCTGGACTCCCTGTCTTGGGGCACGCTCTTCGACCGCACCGCCGATTCCGGGCGGCCGCTGCAGAAGCGGCTGCGCGAGATGGTCATCGGCGCGGCTTCGGAAGGCTGGTTGCGGCCCGAAACGCCGCTGCCGTCGAGCCGCTGCCTCGCCGAAACGCTGAGCGTCGCGCGGAACACCGTTCTTCTCGCCTATGAGCAACTGGTCGAGGAGGGTGTTCTCGAATCCCGCGCGCGCCAGGGCTTCTTCATCCGGCAATCGACATCGCTGCCGATCCCCGGCGGCACCGGGCGACCCGCGGGCGACCTCGACTGGTCCGAGCGCCTGTCGCTCAGGCCCTCGCTCCGGCGCAACATCGTCAAGCCGCAGGACTGGCTGAGCTACCCCTATCCGTTTCTTTACGGCCAGTTCGACCCCGCCCTGTTCCCGACCAACAACTGGCGCGAATGCGTGCGCGAGGCACTGAGCGTCGCCGAGATCCGCGACTGGGCCGTCGACCGGATCGACGGCGACGACACGCAGCTGATCGAACAGATCCGGACCCGCGTCCTGCCACGCCGCGGCATCTGGGCGGGCACCGACGAAATCATGGTGACGCTTGGCGCCCAGCAGGCGCTGTATCTGCTGTCGATGCTGCTCGTCGACCAGAAGACAGTGGTCGGCGTGGAGGAGCCCGGCTACCCCGACGCCCGCAACATCTTCTCGCTGCGCACCCCGAATCTGCGCCGCCTTCCGATCGACGCCAATGGCGTCGTCGTCGAGGCCGTGCCCAGGGACTGCCGTCTGCTGTTCCTGACGCCGAGCCGACAATGCCCGACGGGCGTGACGCTGGCGCCGGAGCGCGGCGCGGCCCTGCTCCAGCTGGCCGAGCAGCGCGACTTGCTCATCATCGAGGACGACTACGAAAGCAATTTCGGACTGGCCCAGAACACCGTGCAGTCTCTGCGCGCGCTCGATACGACTGGACGCGTGCTCTACGTCGGGAGCCTCTCCAAGACGCTCGCGCCCGGCTTGCGCTTCGGGTTCATCGTGGCGCCCGCCGCGGTGATCCGCGAGGCGCGGGCGCTGCGGCGCCTGATGATGCGGCACGCGCCGATGAACAACCAGCGCGCGCTCGCCCTGTTTCTGGCCCTCGGCCATTTCGACCGGCTGCTGCGACGCAGCGCCGAGGCGCTGAGCGACCGTGCCGCGATCATGCGTGACGCGCTGGCGACCTACATTCCCCAGTTCGAGTGTTCGTTCGGCGCCGGCGGCTCCTCGGTCTGGGCCAGGGGCCCCGACTGGCTGGACAGCCGCGAACTCGCCCGCCGGGCTGCCTTGAACGGCGTCCTTGTCGAACCGGGCGACGTCTTCTTCTCCGGCGAGAATCCGCCGTTGAACTATCTGCGGATCGGCTTCTCCTCCATCGCCGCCAACCGTATCACCCCGGGCATCCGCATTCTCGCCCAGCTCGTCGACGAACTGCGGTGACCCTCGCGGACAGGCGCCGGTACTCGGGGCTGGCGCAATAGTTCGGCGCATGCTGGCTCTATGGACCCAGCCGTTTCCCTTTAGCCTGATCCTCGGCAGTGACCGCTGCCGCGCTGCTTGGCAGCGCGCTAGTCGAAGCCGGCCGCGCCCGTGCGGGGTGCGAGGATTGTGCCAATGGAAGACCTGTTGCTCCGCCCCAATCGTGCTCCGGATCGCTACGATCCTCGCTACGATCCCGTGGTCGATCCCGGTCCCGGCCGCAATCGCGACTATGCCCCGACCTACTGGATCGACACGGCGGGCGACGCGCCCCAAGACGATGGTCCCGTCACCTCCGACATCGACGTGGATGTCGCCATCATCGGCTCGGGCTATACAGGGCTGAGCTGCGCGATCCATCTGGCGAAAGAGCATGGCATCAAGGCCACGGTCCTCGAGGCCAACCGCGTTGCCTGGGGGTGCAGCACCCGCAACGGCGGGCAGGCGCAGATTTCGGCCGGGCGGCTGAAGCGGTCGCAGTGGATCGAGCGCTGGGGCGTCGATGTCGCCAAGAAGCTGCACGCCGAGATCGCCGAGGGCTTCGACCTCTTTCGCGACCTGATCAATTCAGGGGAGTTCGACTGCGAGGCGGAGGATGGCGGCCACCTGTTCATCGCCCACCGCGCCACGATCATGCCGAAGCTGGAGGCGGAATCGCGCCTTCTCAACGAGACGTTCGGCTACGGCACCCGCATCCTGTCGCGCGAGGAGGTCCACCGCGACCATCTGCGGGACGAGGAAGCCGCCGGCGCCATGTGGGAGCCGGACGGCATCGGCGTCCATGCCGCCAAGCTGGCCTTCGGCTATCTCGGCATGGCCCGCCGCCTTGGCGCCAAGGTCCACAGCGGCAGTCCCGTCACCGGATGGCAGACCCGCAACGGCATCCACTATCTCACGACCCCCGGCGGCACCGTGCGCGCCCGCGCCGTGGCCATCGCGACGGCCGGCTACACCGCCCCCGGCATGCACGATCTGACGCGCCACCGGCTGATGCCGATCCTGTCCAACTCGATCGTCACGCGCCCCCTGACCGAAGCCGAACGTCAGGCATGCAACTTCAAGAGCAAGCTGGTGCTGACCGACACGCGCACCCTCCGGCACTACTATCGCCAGCTGCCGGACGGACGCGTTCAGATCGGCAGCCGCAGCGCGATCACCGGCGCCGACGCGGAAAACCCCAAGCACCTGAACGCGCTGATCGAGGGTCTCTGGCGCAAGTTCCCGGCGCTGCGTGGCATCGACATCGATTATTCCTGGTGGGGATGGGTCGATGTCAGCCACGACATGATGCCGCGCATCTTCCAGCCGGATCCGGCACGGACGATCTATTACGCGCTCGGCTATGGCGGCAACGGCGTCATGTATTCCGCGCAGGCCGGCCGCCGCATGGCGCAGCTGGTAGCCGGCAAAGGACAGGGGCTGGATCTGCCGATCTTTACCTCCCCTCTCCCGAGCCACGGCATGCTCACGCCCTTCCGCAGGCTGGGACAGCGGGCGATGTACCGCTGGTACTACCTCAAGGACGAAATGCTCTGACGCCTGCCCCGGCGGCCGAGTCCGGAAAAAGACGCTGAAATCAAACGGAAGGAAGCCTCCGATGAGGATGACCACTGAAGAAGCCTTTGTGAAAGTCCTGCAGATGCACGGCATCGACCAGGCCTTCGGCATCATCGGATCGGCGATGATGCCGGTTTCCGATCTGTTTCCGAAGGCCGGGATCACCTTCTGGGACTGCGCCCACGAGGCCAATGCGGGCATCATCTGCGACGGCTACAGCCGCGCCACCGGCCGCATGGCGATGGCCATCGCCCAGAACGGCCCGGGCGTGACCGGCTTCGTGACCGCGATCAAGACGGCCTACTGGAATCACACGCCCATGCTGCTCGTGACGCCTCAGGCGGCGAACCGCACGATGGGCCAGGGCGGCTTCCAGGAAGTGCCGCAGATGGCGCTGTTCCAGGACATGGTCTGCTACCAGGAGGAGGTCCGCGAGGCCTCGCGCATTCCCGAAGTGCTGAACCGGGTGATCGAGAAGGCGCTGCGTGGCGGAGCTCCGGCGCAGATCAACGTTCCCCGCGATTTCTGGACGCAGGTCATCGACGTCGAGCTGCCGCAGATCGTCAAGCTGGAGCGCCCGTCAGGCGGCAAGGAGGCGATCGCCGCGGCCGCCAAGCTGCTGTCCGAGGCGAAGTTCCCGGTCATCCTGAACGGCGCCGGCGTGGTCATCGGCGGCGCGATCGAAGCGTCCGCGGCGCTCGCCGAACGCCTCGACGCTCCCGTCTGCTCGGGCTACCAGCACAACGACTCGTTCCCCGGCAGCCACCCGCTGGCGGTGGGCCCGCTCGGCTATAACGGCTCCAAGGCCGCGATGGATCTGATCTCCAAGGCCGACGTGGTGCTGGCGCTCGGCACGCGCCTCAACCCGTTCTCCACCCTGCCCAGCTACGGCATCGACTACTGGCCCCGCAATGCCGCGATCATTCAGGTCGACATCAATGCCGACCGCCTCGGCCTGACCAAGAAGATCACCGTCGGCATTTGCGGCGACGCCAAGCAGGTCGCTCAGCAGCTGCTCGAACAGCTGTCGAGCAATGCCGGCGATGCCGGCCGGGCCGAGCGCAAGGCGCTGGTCCATCGCACCAAGTCCGCCTGGCTCCAGATGCTGTCGTCCATGGATCACGAGGACGATGATCCCGGCACCAGCTGGAACGAGGAGGCGCGCGCCCGCGACAAGGACCGCATGTCGCCGCGTCAGGCCTGGCGGGCCGTTCAGGCCGGCCTTCCGGACAATGCGATCGTCTCCACCGACATCGGCAACAATTGCGCGATCGGCAATGCCTATCCGGTGTTCGATCAGGGCCGGAAATATCTGGCGCCCGGCCTGTTCGGCCCCTGCGGCTACGGCTTCCCGGCGATCATCGGCGCGAAGATCGGCTGCCCGGACGTTCCGGTGTTCGGTTTCGCCGGAGACGGCGCCTTCGGCATCTCGATGAACGAGATGACCTCGATCGGCCGCGAGGGCTGGCCGTCTGTGACCATGGTGATCTTCCGCAATCACCAGTGGGGTGCCGAGAAGCGCAACACGACGCTCTGGTACGACAACAACTTCGTCGGCACGGAGCTCAATCCCAACTTCAGCTACGCGCGCGTCGCCGACAGCTGCGGCCTGAAGGGTGTCGTCGTGACGACGCAGGCCGAGCTCACCGCCGCGCTGAAGGTTGCCGGCGAGGAACAGGCACGAGGTGTCACCACCTTCATCGAGGTGATGCTGAACCAGGAGCTGGGCGAGCCATTCCGGCGTGACGCCATGAAGAAGCCCGTCGCCGTCGCGGGCATCGACCGCGCCGACATGCGACCCCAGCGCCCCTTCTGACGCAATCGAACAGCGGAGCGGCACGGCCGCTCCGCATCGCCCTGCATGATGCACGAGCCGTGCGCCGCTAACTCCGGCGCTGCGCCACGGCCATGCGGAGCCATGGGTCCTGCCCTTGGGGGCAGTGGCAATTCCCGAGGGCATGACGGGCGGGCCAGGAGGCCGGACCATGAGCGTCGATCAGGACATCCAGCCGGCGCGGTCGTGGCGCATCGCCGATTGGGCCGCACGCTACTTTCCCGGACTGCTCGTCTGCGCGACGGTTGCCGTCGCCGCCCAGTTCCTGTCGGACCATCACGGCGCGCCTGCCATGCTCATGGCGCTGCTGCTCGGCATCGCGCTCCAGTTCCTCGGCGAGCAGGGCAAATGCGTCGCGGGCATCGACTACGCCGCCAAGAAGGTGCTGCGCCTCGGTGTGGCGCTCCTTGGCGTCCGCATCAGCGTCGATCTGCTCGTCGGCCTCGGCCCGCGCGTCATCGCGCTGCTGGTTCTCGCCATGGCCGGAACCATGCTGTTCGGACTGGTCGCAGCGAGGTTGCTCGGCCGCGGCTGGCGTCTCGCCATCCTGACCGGCGGATCGGTGGCCATCTGTGGCGCATCCGCGGCGATCGCCATCGCCGCGGTTCTGCCCAAGGGCCCGCATTCCGAACGCAATCTGCTCTTCACCGTGCTTGCCGTGACCGTGCTCAGCACGATCGCCATGATCGCCTACCCGGTCGCCGTCCAAATCCTTGCCCTCGATGACCGGGCTGCAGGGATCTTCCTCGGCGGCACCATCCACGACGTCGCCCAGGTGGTTGGCGCTGGCTTCTCCGTCTCGGACAGGGTCGGCGAGACGGCGACGCTGGTGAAACTGATCCGCGTCGCCATGCTGGCACCCATCGTCCTGGTCCTGTCGCTCGCGGTCAGCCGCATGGGTGGCGACGAAACGCAGGCCGGCAGGCGGCCGCCGCTGATTCCCGGCTTCGTGCTTGGCTTTCTTGTCCTCGCGGCGCTGAACTCGTTCGGCCTCGTGCCGAAACCCGTGGCGACGGCGGCAGCCGATGCCTCGCGCTGGGCGCTGCTGCTCGGCATCGCCGCGGTCGGCCTGAAGTCGGCACTCAAGAGCATCCTCGAGGTCGGACGCCAGGCGGTCATCCTGATCGTCGCCGAAACACTGTTCCTCGCCGCCGTCATTCTCATCGGACTGCACGTTCTGGCGTAAGCCTCCAGGGAACCGGGGCCATGAAACCACTCGACACCATCATCAACGCGGCCCGCGCCAATCCGCGCCGGATCGTCATGGCGGAAGGCGAAGACGCCCGGATCGTCAAGGGCGCGGTCCGCGCCTCCCGCGATGGCCTTGCCCGGATCACGCTGCTCGGCCGCTCTGATGTGGTGCAGCGGTTGCTCGCCGAGGAGGGCGCGAGCGCGGCCGACCTTGCCATCGAGGATCCCGCGGCCTCGCCGAAGTTCGACAGCTATGCCGCCGCCTTTCACCAATTGCGCCAGAGCAAGGGCGTGGACGAGGCGGCAGCACGCCGCGCTATGTGCGATCCGCTCGGCTATGCGGCCATGATGGTGCGGCTGGACGATGCCGACGGCACGATCGGCGGTGCGGTCGCAACGACGGCCGACACGGTGCGGACGGCGCTCCAGATCATTGGGCCGGCGCCCGGCGCAGCACTTGTTTCGAGCTTCTTCCTGATGATGCTGTGCGAGCCTCATCACGCGAAGAAGGGCGCTTTCGCCTTCGCCGATTGCGGCCTGGTGGTCGAACCCGACGCCGCTCAACTCGCGAGCATCGCGCTATCCACCGCGCACTCGCTAGCGACGTTGACCGGAGAAATCCCGAAGGTCGCCATGCTGTCGTTCTCGACCAATGGCAGCGCGGTCCATCAGCGCGTCGAAAAGGTGGTGCAAGCGACCGAACTGGCGCGTGCCGCCGACCCATCCCTCGCCATCGACGGCGAGTTGCAGTTCGACGCTGCTTTCGTCGAAGCGATCAATGCGTCCAAGGCCCCCGGCTCGGTCACCAAGGGCGAGGCCAACGTGCTGGTCTTCCCCAATCTGGACGCCGCCAATATCGGCTACAAGATCGCCCAGCGGATCGGCGGTGCGAAGGCAATTGGGCCGATCTTGCAGGGGCTCAACAAGCCGGCCAACGACCTGTCGCGCGGCTGCAGCGCCGAGGATGTCTACGACATGATCGCGGTGACCAGCGTCATGGCGGGAAGCACAACGCGCCAGTGACAACCGGCGCGGTCGGGTTTGAGGGGCCGCGCAGCCTCGCCCTGCGGCCAGTTCGGACTGCCGACTTCGGCGTGCCTTGGCGGGAGGGCTCGACAAGAACCGTCGCAGCCAAGCCCCATGGCAAAGGGTTAACCGGGCGACGTTCAGCGCCGCACGGCTAACTGTCACGTCAGCGCGGCGGCGTGGTCCAGTGGAGTTCGTGCATCGGCGACATCGCACCCCAGATCGATGTCGACAGACCGCCGAGAGTCTTCTGGAAGACGCCGACATAGGGCAGCGTGTTGATGAAGAAGATCGGCGCATCGTCGACGACGATCTTCTGGAACTCGGCGTAGAGCGCCTTGCGGGCGGCGAGATCCGGTTCGATGCCCGCCTTGGCGAGCAGTTCGTCGACCCGCGGGTTGTTGTAGCCCTGCGTGTTGGACCAGATCACGCCCTTGCGGATGTTGGTGCTGAGATAGGTCCGGTCGACGCCGATCACCGGATCGCCCCAGTTGAAGACGGTGTCGAGGGTCAAGTCGAAATCCCACGAACCGACCCGGTGCGCCCAGGTCGCGAAATCGGGCGAGGTGCGGACCTGGACGTCGATCCCGACCTTCCGGAGCTGCGGCTTGAGATACTCGGCGGTGCTTTTCACCACTTCGTTGCCGGGCGAATAGTCCACCGTCAGGGTGAAGCGCGTCCCGTCGGCCTTGCGCTTGTGGCCGGCCTGTTCGAGCAGCTGGTTCGCCTTGTCGAGGTTCAGCTCGTACTTCTCGACATCGGCCGTATAGAAGGGCGAATTGGGCGCGATCGGACCCGTTGCCGCCTTCGCCCGGTCGAGGAGCAGGCGCTTCAGGATGAAATTCCGGTCGGTGGCGAAGCAGATGGCCTGACGCACGCGCTTGTCGTCGAGGGGGGCCTTCTGCGTGTTGAAGGCCAGCCAGGTGAGCGCGCCGATGCCCTCGAAGCCCTTGTCCGAGATCGAGAGGGAAGCATTCCGGGCCAGTCGCGCCGTATCCCGCGGAGCCGACAGATAGGGCAGCATGTGGGCTTCGCTCCGCTCCATGGCGAGCATGATCGCGGTCGGGTCGTTGATGTAGCGAAAGATGATGCGGTCCAGCAGCGGCCGGTCCGGAATGAAGAACTTGTCGTTGCGCTCCAGAATGGTGTGCTCGCCGCGCTTGAACTCGACGAGCTTGAACGGTCCGGAGCCGATGGGAGCGCTGTTCGCCGGATGGTTCCTCAGGTCCACGCCGTCATCGAAGACATGCTTCGGCAGGATCGGGCACAGGGCCGGCGACATCGCCAGAAGCAATGCCGGATGAGGCCTGCTGAGCCTGATTACCACGGTGTGCGCGTCCGGCGTCTCGACCGATGAGACGGGCGCGAACATCTGCTGGAACGGATGGTACTTCTTGACCGTCATCACCGAGAACGCCACGTCCTCCGAGGTGATCGGCTTGCCGTCATGGAAGGTCGCACCCTCGACCAGTTTCAGCGTCAGCGACCTGCCGTCGGCAGCCATCTCCCAGCTCTTGGCGAGGTAGGGCTGAGGCCGCCAGTTTGCGTCGAAGCGCAGCGGGCTGGCGAAGATCTGCGTACCCGGAACGGCAGTCGCGACGCCCGACTGCACCGCAGGATTAAGATGCCGCGCGCCGCCGCCAGCTTCGGGAATGATGAGCGTGCCGCCGCGCCGCGGCGACTGCGCCGAGGCCCAGTCGAGACCGGCGGCAAGAGCAGCGCTCGTAGTGGCTGACAGAAGGGCAAATTCTCGCCTGGAAAGGAGTCCCATTGATAATCCCCTGTTCTGCGCTCTGGTTGTTTTATGCCGCAGGCCGGCAACGGTATTGAGCCGGGCGCGGGCGATTGTAGGCCCAGATTTCCAAGACCTATGGGACCAGACGGCCTGGCGGCCTGCCACGATCGCATCGCCTTGCGGCGGCCGGTGCGAGCCATGGCAACGCGGTGCCGGGCCGGTCCGTCGCGACCACGTGATGGCGGGCACGTGGCCTCACCGAAGGCGGCCATCTGGCCCTATCGGCGCCGCCGAACGCCGCCCTAGGCTGACCTGCCGCGGCCGGATTTGCCGCCCGTTCGGCACTGTCCAGCTTGCGCATCCGCGGGGAGACTTCAAGTGCTCGACGAGACCGTCATCTACAAGGCACGCAAGATCATCACCATGAACCCCGATCGGCCCGTCGCGACCCATGTCGCGGTACGGGGCGGGCGCATTCTCGGTGTCGGTTCGCTCGACGACCTCCGGGGCTGGAGCAAGCGGGACGTCGACATGACCCTCGCCGACAAGGTGCTGATGCCCGGCATGGTGGAGGGCCACAGCCACGCGTTCGAGGGGCTCGTCTGGGACCATACCTATGTTGGCTCCTACGAGCGCCGCGATCCTGACGGCAAGGCGTGGCCGGGGGTCGGCACCATCGAAGCGCTGATCGCGCGGCTCAAGGAAGCCGAGGCGCGCCTCGGCTCGCCCGACCAGACGTTGACCGGCTGGGGCTTCGATCCCCTGTTCGTCGAGCGGCGTCTGACTGCGGCGGATCTCGACCGGGTATCGACGACACGGCCGGTCGTCGTGCAGCACGCGAGCGGCCACATCATTAATGCCAATTCCCTCGTGATGGAAAAGGCAGGCATCACGCCCAGCACCAATTCAGAATTCATCCTGCGCGATTCCGAAGGCAGGCTGACGGGTGAGTTTGCCGGTCAGGTCGGTCGCTTCATGCTCGCCAAGGCGATCGGCGGCACCGGCCTTGCCGACCTCGGCGACCGGCCCGATGCCGTCCGCCGCTTCGCCAAGGCCGCGCAGATGACCGGCGTCACCACCGCGACCGACCTGCACAACGACCTTTCCGAGAAAACCGTCGAAACCTTCCGGTCGGTCACCGCCGAAGACGATTTTCCGATCCGGCTGGTTCCGGCATTTCGCGGAACCCACACCCGCGAGGACGCCGTCGCCTATATCGGCAGCCTGCAGCGCTACAACTCGTCGAAGCTCCGCTTCGGTCTCGTGAAGCTCATCGCCGACGGATCGATCCAGGGGTTCACCGCGCGCCTGCGCTGGCCGGGCTATTTCAACGGCAGCAAGAACGGCCTCTGGTACATCGCTCCCGACGAACTGAAGGGGCTCGTGAAGCGCTATCACGAGGCTGGCCTGCAGGTGCATATTCACACCAATGGCGACGAGGCCACCGAGGCCGCGCTCGACGCCATCGAGCACGTTCTGGCGGATGTCCCGCGCCGCGATCACCGGCACACGCTGCAGCATTGCCAGATGGCCAGCGCCGCCCAGTTCAGGCGCATGGCCGCGCTGGGGGTCTGCGTCAATCTGTTTGCCAACCACATCTACTACTGGGGTGACGCGCACCTCGCCCACACGATGGGACCGGACCGCGCCGACCGGCTCGACGCCTGCGCCACGGCGCTTGCCACGGGCGTCCCCTTCGCGATGCACAGCGACGCTCCCGTCACGCCCATCGGCCCGCTCTTCACGGCGTGGTGCGCGGTCAACCGCAAGACGCTGTCCGGGCGGGTCCTCGGCGCCGAGCAGCGCATCTCGGTGATGGACGCGCTGCGTGCAATGACCCTCGGCGCGGCCTACACTCTCAAGATGGACGCGGATATCGGCAGCATCGAGGTCGGCAAGTTCGCCGATTTCGCGGTGCTCGAGGACGACCCCACCGAGGTGAACCCTGAGGCGCTCAAGGATGTGCGTGTCTGGGGCACGGTGGTTGGCGGCCGCATATTCCCGGCGCCGAGGACCTGACCGTGGTGCGGACGCCTGTCACCGTCATCGGGGGCTTTCTGGGCGCGGGCAAGACGACGCTGCTGAACCACCTGCTGCGTCACACCGATCAGCGGCTGGCCGTTCTCGTCAACGACTTCGGCGAGATCAACATCGACGCCGAGCTGATCGCCAGCCATGACGGCAACACGGTGAACCTGTCCAATGGCTGCATCTGCTGCAGCATCGGCGACAGCCTCGTCGAGGCGCTCATCGGCGTCATGCAACAGGCCGAGCGGCCCGAGCACATCGTCATCGAGGCGAGCGGCGTCGCAGACCCCGCCCGCATCGCGGAGCTCGCCACGCTTGATGCCTCGCTGGAACTGAACGCCGTGGTCGTGCTGACCGACGCGCCACGCCTTCCCGATCTGGTTCGCGACAAATATGTCGGCGATGTCGTCGAGCAGCAGCTTCAGTCTGCCGACCTGATCATCATGAACAAGATCGACAGGCTCTCGGCAATCGACCGGCGGGACGCGACCGAGGTGCTGCTTCGACTGGCTCCCGATGCGCGCGTCATCGAGGCGGTGAATGCCAGCGTGCCCGGGGAGCTCGTGCTCGATGCCGGCCGCGACCTCGACGCGCTCGCGACCGCCCCGCCCTCATCCGGCACCGGCAGTTGCTGCCATGGACCGGACTGCAACGACCCCGATCATCACCATGATCATCACGGTCATGACCATGACCGGCGGCATGCCAATTTGTTCGCGACCTGCACTCTGTCCGCCGACAAGCCGGTGCCCCGGGCTGCCCTGGCCCGGTTCCTCGACGGACTTCCGAAGGACGTACTGCGGCTCAAGGGCCTGGTGCTAACCGACGAGAATCCGTCGCGGCCCATGCTGCTGCAGATGGTCGGCCGCCGCTGGACCCTCGACGCGGACCACCGGCTGGATGTCGCGCCGAAGACCCGCCTCGTCGCCATCGCGGTCGCGGCGGAATTTGATGCCGCCAACCTTCAGCGGGGCTTTGCCGCCCTGCAGTAGCGAACTAGTCAGCCCCAGCGCGCATCGCGGCGACCTCTCGGCGGGCCTTGAACCCGCCCTGGTCTGTCGTCTCGACTAGCCTCAGGCGGCCGATGCCGCTTTTCCCTAAACAGGACTGTCGGCATCGGCCGGAAGCGCGTGATGCGGTGCCTCGCCACTATCCGTGACGAGATGGCACGCGACGCTCCGGCCGCCCGCGACCTGGCGCAGCTGCGGCTCCTCGCGGCGGCACCGCTCCTCCGCGAACGGGCAGCGGCCGGCGAACCGGCAGCCGCGCGGCAGCATGATCGGGCTCGGCGGGTCGCCCTGAAGGCGCACCCGCTGCCTGCTTCCGCCGCTTGCGCCCGGCACCGCCGACAGCAGCGCCCACGTGTAGGGATGCAGCGGCTGCGCGAACAGGCTGTTACGATCGGTCAGCTCGACAATGCGGCCAAGATACATGACCGCGATCTGGTCGCAGAGATACTGGACCACGCGGAGATCGTGAGAGATGAACAGGTAGGAGAGGCCAAAATCCCGCTGAAGTTCGACCAGCAGGTTCAGGGTCTGGGCCTGGATCGCCACGTCGAGCGCCGATACCGGCTCGTCGCAAACGATGAGATCGGGACGACTCGCGAGCGCGCGCGCGATCCCGACGCGCTGGCGCTGGCCTCCCGAGAACTGATGCGGGAACAGGGCCAGCTGTTCGGGCCGAAGCCCGACCCGTCGGAACAGTTCGGTGACGCGATCGGCGCGCTCCGCCGGTGCCCCGACCTCCATGAGATCGAGCGGCTCGCGCACGATGTCACCGACCCGGGTCCGCGGATTGAGCGACGAATAGGGATCCTGGAAGATCATCTGGAACCGGCGGCGCGCACGCCGCAGCGACTCGCCGCTCAGCGTGGTGAGGTCGGTGCCATCCAGCTCGATCGACCCGCTCGTGGCGGTGATCAGCTGCATCACCGCAAGGGCGGTGGTCGTCTTGCCGGAACCGCTTTCGCCGACGATGCCGAATGTCGTGCGCCGCGGCAGCGAGAAGCTCACACCATCGACGGCGTGGACGGTCCGTTGCGGCGCGAACGGATGCGGCCGTGGCAGCGGAAAATGGACCTTGAGGTCCGAGACGTGAAGAAGCGGGGGATCGGCAATCGGGCTCATGGGACCAACACGTCGTCGAGGAGCCAGCAGGCGGCGGCATGATCGGGAGCGACGGCGCAGGCCTGCGGAATGGCCTGGCGACACCGCGGCATGGCATGCGCGCAGCGCGGCGCGAATGAACAGCCCGGCGGCAGGCGGTTCAGCGGCGGCACGATGCCCGGGATTTCCTCGAGACGCTGGCGTTCCGTCCCGGTGGTGAAATGCGGGATGCAGGCGATCAGGGCCTTCGTGTAGGGATGCTGCGGCCGCGCCAGCACGGCGTCGGCCCGGCCCTCCTCGATCTTGCGGCCGGCATACATGACGACGACGCGGTCGGCAGTGTCGGTGACGACGCCCATATCGTGCGTGATCAGCAGGATCGCCGTTCCGAACCGTTGCTGGATCTCCTTCAGGAGATCGAGGATCTGGGCCTGCACCGTGACGTCGAGCGCCGTGGTCGGCTCGTCGGCGATCAGCAGCTTCGGCCGGCAGGCGAGCGCCATGGCGATCATCGCACGCTGGCGCATGCCGCCCGACAGCTGGTGCGGATAGTCGTGAACGCGCTGCTCGGGCGCGGGAATGCTGACGGCCTGAAGCAGTTCCACCGCACGGCTGAGCGCCGTCTTGCGATCGAGACCTTCGTGGAGGCGTAGCGTTTCAGCGATCTGGTTCCCGATCGTGAAGACCGGGTTCAGCGCCGTCATCGGCTCCTGGAATATCATCGAGATATCCTTGCCGCGCATGCGCAGGAGCCGCTGCGGCGTGGCCCCGACGAGTTCCTCGCCTTCCAGCCGGATGCTGCCGCTGCGGATCATGCCGTTCGGCTGCGGCACGAGCCCCATGAGCGCGAGCCCGGTCATGCTCTTGCCGCTGCCGGATTCGCCGACGAGACAGACCGTCTCGCCCGCCGCGATGTCGAACGAGACGTCGTGGAGAACGCGCGTCTCGGTCGACCGTGATTTGAAGACGACGTTCAGGTCCTCGACACGCAGGAGGGGTTCGCGGGTCATCGCTCTCGGAGCCTCGGGTTGAAGGCCTCGTTCAGTCCGTCGCCGATCAGGCTGATGCTGAGCACGGTCAGGAAGATGGCGACGCCGGGAATGGTGGCCGCCCACCAGGCGTCGAGCATGTAGGGACGGTTGCCGCCCATCATCCGGCCCCAGCTCATCAGGTTGGGATCGCCGAGCCCGAGGAAGCTGAGGCCGCTTTCGAACAGGATGGCGACGCCGGTCGTCAGCGTTGCCGAGACAATCAGCGGCGGCAGCGCATTAGGCAGCACCACGCGCCAGATCAGCCTGCGGTTGCGGGCGCCGATCGAGCGCGCCGCCTTGACATATTCCAGCCCCTTGATGCGCAGGAACTCCGCCCGCGTCAGTCGCGCGGAACTGGTCCAGCTGACGATGCCGATCGAGACGGCAACGCTCCACAGCGTCGGCGAGAAGATCGTCACGATCGCCATGGCGAGCAGCAGCGGTGGCATGACCTGGAACACCTCGGTGAGGCGCATCAGCACCCGGTCCACCATGCCGCCGTAGAAGCCGGCGAGCGCCCCGACCGTGACCCCGATCGTCATCGTCAGAGCGGCGGCGATCAGCCCGACCGCGAGGCTGACCTTGCCGCCATTGACGATGCCGGCGGTGATGTCGCGCCCGAGATAGTCCGTGCCGAGCAGCGCCCCTTCCTCGCCGGGCGGCGAGAGCGGGGCCGATACGATGTCGAACGGATCGACCGGGTAGAGCTTGGGGCCGATCAGCGTCATCAGCAGGAAGGCCGCCAGAATGACGAGCCCCGCCACGGCCGACCCATTGCGCCGGAACATGCGCCAGGCATCGCGGGCCGGGCTGGCCGCCGGCGCGGGCATGTCCACGGCCTTGTCGGCATCGTTGAGGTCTGGCGCGATGAGACTCATGAATTGGCCCTGATGCGCGGGTCGATGAGGCGATAGGCGAGATCGGTCAGCATGTTCACGACGATCACGACGACGGCCGAGAACAGCAGGATGCCGAGCAGGGTCGGTGAATCGCGGCGCAGGATCGACATGTAGGCAAGGCTGCCGAGTCCCGGCCAGGCGAACACCGCCTCGACCAGAACGGCGCCGGCCAGCACGCTGGAGAACTGCAGTCCCACAATGGTCACGATGGGCAGGATCGCGTTGCGCAATGCGTGTTTGAAGACGACCAGCCGCTCCGGAACGCCCTTGGCGCGCGCCGTGCGAATGTAGTCGGCGCCGAGCACCTCGAGCATGCTCGCACGCGCCATGCGGCTGTACTGGGCGATGTAGATGATCGAGAGCGTCGATGCCGGCAGAACCAGATGGTGCAGCACGTCGAGAGTGCCTGCCCACCAGCCCGCATCGAGGCGGGCAACGTCACGCATCCCACCCACCGGGAAGATCGGTATGGCCGAGGCAAAGAGCAGGATCAGCAGGATGCCGGTCCAGAAGACCGGCGCCGAGAATCCGACCAGCGACAGAACCGTGATGAGGTTGCTGACCCAGCCATTGGGGCGGCGCGCGGCCATCACGCCGAGCAGGGTACCAACCACAATCGCGATCAGGATGGCGGAAATCACCAGCAGCAAGGTCGCGGGCAGGCGCTGCAGGATCAGCGAGAGCACCGGCGCGTTGAAATAGAAGGACTGGCCGAGATCGCCGGAGAGCACGTGGCTCATATAGAGCCAGAGCTGATGGATGAAGCTCTTGTCGAGCCCGTATGCCGCGCGCAGCTGGGCCAGGACTTCGGCGTTGGTGCCACCCATTTCGCCGGCAATGACCTCGGCCGGGTCGCCGGGCGCGAGATGGATCAGCGCGAAGTTCAGCACGATGACGATCAGGATCATCACCGCTGCCTGGGCGGCGCGTCCGAGAATGGAAAAGAGGACCTGCATGGCGCGGCTCCGGCGGCTGTCGGGTCGTCAGGCGGGCGCCGTCACCCGATGGAGCAGGTCCATCGAGACGGCAAGGAGGTCCTGATCGCGCCGGACACGCGCACAGGGCTCCGAAATCGTCGAGATGCGAAGAGCGGCTGCACGGTAGTCAGCCGGCAGCAGATCGCCTTCCTGTTCGGAAAGGTGGTCCATCATTGCATCCTCTGGCCTGCGCTATAATTGTTATGGATCGCAGTTCTTGCAGGCTATGAGGGATTGGCTGGACGGATTTAGAACCAGTTCAATCGAACAAATGGAGCCAGCCTGACCAGCGGCTTTCGCTGGCCAGTCGCACCGGATCACGGCTCGTGAGGAAGCTATCGGAATCGGGACGCAAGCGACAGGTGTCGCGGTCAGCGGGCGCCGTCGTCAACAGGTCAGATGTGCGCAGCGATGCGGGAGACGGATCGGCTGGCCCGTACGCTCGCAGGGCCAAGCCGGCTCAGAGTCGCAGGAACGCCTTGGCGTTGTCGTGCATCCAGAGCTGCTTGACCGAGTCCTCGATCGGCAGCGCGTCGATCTCCGCAACGGCCCGCCCGATCGGCCCGAGCGGATAGGCGCTGCCAAAGATGATGCGATCCTTGAGGATGGTGCGGCCATATTGCAGCAGCGGCTCATAGCCGGAGCCCGCGACGGTCAGGTATTTCGGCCGGACCGCGACCAGCCCGATCCTGACATTGGCGTGCCGCCACGCGACGCCGATCAGCTCGTGCACCCACGGGAAGCCCGGCGGCGAGGCGCAGACCCGCAGCTCCGGAAAGTCGACCATCACCTCGTCGAGAAGCATGGGGTGGCCAAGCTTCATGTAGGTCGAGGTCGCGAAATTGATCGAGCAATGGATGTTCACGGGGATGTCGAGCTCGATGCACTTCGCATAGAGCGGGTACATCTTGCGGTCATTGATCGCCAGCTTGTGCTCGAAGCACTGGAGATTGAGGCCGCGGAGCCCGAGATTGCGGACCGCATGATCCAGCTCGCGGACCGCGGTCATGCCCTTGTTCGGATCGACCCCGGCAAAGCCGATGAAGCGCGGTCCCTGCTGCGCGCAGAACTCGGCGACGTCCTCGTTCCTGATGCGCCATCCGTAGGTGGTCTCGAGGTCGCGTGCCTTGATGCAGACGTGGCTGACGCCGGCCTTGTCGTACTCCGCGAGGTAGCCGGCAAGGTCGCCCTGCAGCTTCTCCGCCGCCTCTTCGCTTCGGGAATAGACCTCGCGATAGCGCGCGAGATGGCCCGCGCCCTTCGGGCCGAATTCGGGAACGGGGGGCCGGCTGGCATAGTCGATGATCATGAGAACTTCTCCATGCCCGCCGTGGCCGGCCAGCGCTGCGCCCAGGGTCTCAGAGCTTCCACGGCGGCGGCCACCGCCAGCAGCCTCGCCTCGTCGTGCCAGCGCCCGAAGATCTGCAGGCCGATCGGCAGGCCCTGCGCCGAGAAACCGGCCGGCACCGACAAGGCGGGATGGCCGCTGGCGTTGAAGGGGATCGTGTAGGGGTACCAGGACTGCCGCAGCGGCCCGCGGTCGATGCCGTCGACGATGAGCGGCCCGTCGGCCTGCTGCTCCACCGGCAGGGCGGGTGTCGACACCGTCGGGGTGATCACCACGTCGACATCGGCCAGCTGCGCCTCGACGCTCCGGAAGATGTCGGTGCGGGCGCGGGCCGCGTCCTTGAGACGGTCGTAGGTATGAAGCTCCGGCTGCGGCGTCAGGCTGAGCCGGGCGGTACGATCCATCCGGTCGCCGAACTCGGCCAGCAGGTGGCCGAACCGCGCAGCCTGATAGGCGCGCATCAGCACCAGCGCAGAGGCGATGTCGAAGACCGGCTCGGCCTGAGGCGCGACCAGGCGCGCGCCCGCAGCGACCAGCCGCTCAACGCTGTCGCCGACCGCCGCCTCGACCTCGGGATCGAGCCATTCGTTGACGGTGCGCGGCAGATAGCGGATGCGCAGGCCGGCGAGCCCGGCCACCGGGTCGCGCGGCAGCGCGACCGGATCGGCACTGCCGCCGTGCGACCACGGATCGCGACGATCCGGGCCCTTCATCGCATTGAACATTGCCGTCACGTCGCCGACCGTTCGCCCCATCTGGCCGATGCAGGTCAGCGAGCCGAACAGGTCCGTGGTCGTCTCGTGCGGCACCGCGCTCCAGGTCGGCTTCAGCCCGACGACACCGCAGCACGAGGCCGGAATGCGGCCCGAGCCGGCCCCGTCGGTCGAGACGTGGATCGGGCCGAAACCCATGGCCGTCGCAATGCCGGCGCCGCCGCTCGACCCCCCGCAGCTGCGCGTCAGGTCGTAGGGATTGCGG
Organism: Pseudomonadota bacterium; assembly: GCA_020161695.1. Lineage (GTDB taxonomy): Bacteria > Pseudomonadota > Alphaproteobacteria > Rhizobiales > Phreatobacteraceae > Phreatobacter. The sequence continues at coordinate 275,695 of JAIUOO010000003.1, forward strand.
CTGATGCCGTGGCGCGGACTGTCGGTCAGCACCTTGTGACCGAATTCGGGGGTCGTCGATTTGGCGAAGGGAATAGCTCCGGCCGCTCGCAGGCGCCTCACGGCCTCCGCGTCGGCCGTCGCGATGTCGCCGGCAAATGCGTGAGAGGCGTTCTCGTGCGGCATGTCCTCGACGGCGAGAAGATCCTTCACGCTGAAGGGAATGCCGTGGAGCGGTCCGCAAGACTTGCCAACCTCGCGGTCCAGATCGGCCTGCCGGGCAGCCGCGAGCGCCGCATCGCCGGCGACATGCGCGAAGGCATTGACCGCCGCGCCCGTCATCTCGACGTGGTCGAGCACCGAAGCCATCAGCGTCTCCGCCTTGAGGCTTCCCGAGGCGAGCCGCGGCTGCAACTCGCTGACGCTCAGGCTCCACAGCGGCTTGGTCATCGCCACACTCCATCCACCCTGTCGAACGCCGCGACACGCAGATCCTGCTGGCCGGCGGTCAGCTCCTTCTTCGCGACCTTGTGGGACGCGGTGCGCGGCATGTCGGTGACGAAGGCGACGTAGCGAGGGATCTTGAACGAGGCGAGAGTGGCGTCGCAATGAGCGAAGATCGCCTCGACCAGCCGCTCGTCCGGCGCCACGCCGGAAGCGGGCTGGATGTAGGCCTTGACCTCCTCGCCGCGGCGATCGTCGGGAACCGCCACGACCGCCGCCTCCTCGACCTCGCTCATGTTGCGCAGGACCGTCTCGACCTCCCGCGCGGCGATGTTCTCGCCGGCCCGGCGGACCATCTCCTTGAGACGGCCGACGATGTAGAAGTAGCCGGCCTCGTCCTGCCGGAACAGGTCGCCGGTGCGGAACCAGTCGCCGAAATAGCTGTCGGCGTTGGCGTCCGGCCGGTTGTAGTAGCCGAGCATCCGGCCCTCGCCGCGAATAACCAGTTCGCCGATCTCGCCGCGCGGCACGTCCGCGCCGTTCTCGTCCACCACCCGCGCCTCCCGGAACGGCGCGGGAATGCCGCAGGAGCCCGAGCCGATCATGTGTTCGGCGTCCAGCGGCATGTAGAGCCCCGGCCCGATCTCGGTCATGCCGAAGGCCTCCATCGCCGGGGCATTGAACCGCTTGCGCAGCAGCGCGTGGATGTCCTTGCGATGGCCGTAGATGTTGGCGCGGCGCAGCGCCGTCTTCGCGTCGTCCGGATGGTCCGGCTGCTTGAAAACGATCTCGGGGAACAGGCAGAAGTGGATCTGGTGGTCGCGCAGCCATTGCGCGAACCGGCTGGCGCTCTGACGCTGCGCGACGTGCAGTGTGGCGCGCTGGTAGAAGCACAGGAGCAGCAGCCACTGGGGGTCCATGTAGAAGAACGGCGTCGAGGCCAGCACGCGCTCGTAGCGGCGCGCGTCCCGCATGCCGTTCACGAAGGCGGCGCCGAGCCAGTAGCGCTGTGTCAGCATGCAGCCCTTCGGGAAGCCGGTCGTACCCGACGTATACTGGATGTTCATGAGGTCGCCCGACGCCGGCTGCGGGCCGTCGTAGCAGGCATCGGCGGGAACGGCGGCGAGCAGGTCGGCGAGCGTCGGCGAACTCGCCGGCAGGCGTGAGCCCGCAGGCGCCGCGGCAAGCCGGATCAACCGGTCGTTGGAGGGGAATGCACCCGGCTCGGCGAGTTCGACCGCCTCCTGCCACTGGCCGGCACTGTCCTCGTCGATGACCAGGAACTCGGCCTCGGCGTCACCCAGCACATAGGCCAGCTCACGCCCGGTATAGCGCAGGTTGACCGGCACCATCACCGCGCCGATCCGCGCGAGCGACAGCCAGACCAGCGGCATGTCCGGGCAGTTCGGCAGCATGACACCGACGCGGGAGCCATGACAGATGCCAAAGCGCGACAGCGCTGCGGCCATCCGGTCGACCTGCCGGCGCAGTTCGGCATAGGTGATGGTCTGCCCTGTCTCGAAGAAGTTCCAGGCGAGCGCCTGCGGGCACTCATCCGCCGCCTCGCAGAGCAGAGCGTGAATGTTCCGCGGAAACGCATAGGCCTCCATTTCCTTGTGGCGCTCCGCCACGGACAAGGCCGCGAGCCTCGCCACAAATCGATCCGGCCAGAGCGGCAGGGAGGCTTGCATCTGCTTGTTCATGCGATCCGGTCCAGTCAGTCATTCGCATAAACATGCCCAGAGTTATGATGACGGTCGGCGTTGGAAGGAGGGTCTTCCGAAGCCGCAGCCGCACCTTCGAGGCATGCTGTGTCTGGCACTTCGCACCAGACCGCAGCAATCATCCCGTTCTCGCCAACGTGCCGCAAATTTCTTTTGCGGCGCATTTCATTCGCTGCTGTTATGTCGATCCCTCATCGCCCCCGGGTCATCGCATGCGCATCACCCACCGCCAGCTCGAAGCCTACAACCTGTTCATGGAGACCGGCACGGTGACGGCCGCGGCCGAACGGATGGGCCTCTCCCAACCGGCCATGAGCAAGATTCTCGCGGGGCTCGAGATCGACCTCGGCCTGAAGCTGTTCCAGCGCCAGCGCAAGCGCCTGCTCCCGACCCACGAGGCGCATCTGCTGCACAAGGAGGTCAAGCGCCTGTTCGAATCGCTGACCGATGTCGAGCGCTTCGCCAAGGACCTCCGCAACCTGCGCTCGGGCGAGTTGCGGATCGTGTCGGCAGCCTCGCTGGGGCACACGCTGGTCGCCGATGCGGTAGCGGACTTCGCGGAAGCACATCCCACCGTGGCGATCTCGCTCAACGTCTCCAGTTCGGTCGGCAACGACGTGCTCGGCCAGAACATCGACGTCGGCTTCTCGGTGACACATTTCCAGCATCCGGCGCTGACGACTTTCCCGCTGTTCCACGCCGAGGCCGTCTGCGTCGTGCGGCGGGACAATCCGCTCGCCGAGCTCGACGTGATCACGGCGCAGGCGCTGGAGGGGCTGGATTTCATCTCCTTCACCCGCAACAGCCGCATGCGGCATCTGACTGATGCGGTCTTCGAGCAGCAGCGCATCATGCGACGGATGAACTGCGAAGTGTTTTCCTCGGTCGAGGCCAATGCCCTCGTCGCGCGCGGCATGGGCGCGGCCATCGTCGAGCCGATGAGCGTCCATCAGGGGTTCTGGCCAGATCTCTGCGCCAGACGGTTCGAGCCGATGATCGAGTTCACCTACAATGCGATCCTGCCGCGCGGCCGGCAGCGGTCAGCCCTGACCGACACGTTCCTCGACCATCTGAAAGCCCGCATGGCGGCCCTGATCGCCGGCGACGATCCGCGCGCCGGGCCGAGCCTGCGGATGCGCCTCGCCTGACGGACCGCGCGCCGCCTCAGGCCGCGTCGCGCCGGACGAAGAAGGTCAGGCCGGCAAACCTGTCGAGCAGCATGACCGCGACGAAGGTCACGAGCACGCTGATCGTCGAAATCGCCGCCAGCACCGGCGATGCCGAATCCTGCACGAAGGAGAATATCTGCACCGGCAGCGTCGTGATGTTGGGCCCGATCAGGAACATCGTCACGGTCACCTCGTCGAAGGAGATGATGCCGGCGAACAGCAGCGAGGTGAGGATGCCCGAACGGCAGAGCGGCAGCACGATGTCGCGGAGGGCCTGCCATTCGCTGGCGCCCATCACGTTGGCCGCACGGATCAGGTCGGGATCGATGCTGCGCATGGCGATGTGAATGGGGCGGTAGGAGAACGGCAGGGTGATCACGAGATGGGCGAGGATGATGCCCGGCGCCGTACCGAGCAGCCCGAACTGGCCGACCATCGCGACCATGGCGACGCCCATCGCCGCATGCGGAAAGAACAACGGCGAGAAGATCGCCAGTTCGAGGGCGGATGCGATCCGCGGCGCATACCGTACGACATAGTAGGCAGCCATGAAATTGACCGCCGAGATGATGACCGCCGTCGCCGCCGCGATGCCGAGGCTGACCGCGAAAGCCCGCGGCCAGCGCGGATCGGTGAAGGTCTCGACATACCAGCGCAGGCTGTAGCTGTCGGGAGGAAACTGGATGTAGCCGCCGCCGTTGAACGAGGCTCCCGCGACGATGATGATCGGGGCCGGGAGCGACAGGAGCAGGGCGATGCCCAGGAGCCGCATCGTGCTTGTGCGCTGGACCATGATCAGTTCCGTCCCTTCAGCAGCCGGCGCTCGATCGACTTGAGCAGCAGCAGCGATACGAAACTCAGCCCCAGAAGGCAGATGGACCAGGCTGCCGCCTTGCTCATGTTGAAGGTGTACATCACCTCCTGGTAGATTTGTGAGCCGACAAAATTATGCGTCATTCCGCCCAGCAGGATCGGCGTGACGATGGCGCCGATACAGGCAAGATAGATCACCATCAGGGCCGTGAATGCTCCCGGCAGCGACAGCGGCCAGACGATGTGGCGAAAGGTCTGGAAGGCGCTGGCGCCGAGAATGCCCGACGCCTCCTCCAGATTGCTCTCGATCTCGAGCAGCGAGGCGAGAATCGAGATGACGGCGAACGGCACCAGCACGTGGGTCAGGCCTATGATGATGCCGAGATCGTTGAACATAAGCTTGACCGGCGACTCGATGATCCCGAGCCAGGCCAGGAACTCGTTGATCACCCCGCGCGGCCCCAGCAGCACGATCCAGCCATAGGTGCGAACCACGAGGCTGACGAGCCAGGGCACCAGGACGACGATCAGCAGCGTGTTGCGCCAGCGGTCGGCCCGCCACAGCAACAGCGCAATCGGATAGGCCAGCACGACCGAAAGCACCGCCACCACGAGCGACGACACCACGGTCCGCAGGAAGACCATGTGATAGTCGGAGCGGTTGACGATCTGCCGGAAATAACGCGTCGAGAACTCGCCGTCGTCGTAGAAGCCGTTGCTGAACAGGTGGATGACCGACCCGAAGAACAGCACGAGCAGGACCAGCACCGGCAGGATGAGCAGCACGGTCCCCGGCGAGGATTTTTCCTGGGTGATCACGCCCGCTCTCCGAAGGCTTTCGCCATGTCGGCGCCAAGCGGCTCGAACACCTGCACATGGCCGGGATCGAAACTGACCTGACAGATCTCTCCGGGCGCGGGCAGATAGGCGGCGGCGTGGGTCATCGCGACGGTCGAAAGGCGCTGTTCGCCGCAGGTGAGGAGCAGCCGGGTGGCCCCGGCCACCGCGAAACGGTCGACCACTTGCGCCTTGACCTGCACCGCCCCTCCGGCAGGAAGCGCCGAAGCAGGCTTCGCCTCCAGCATTTCGGGTCGGAGGCAGAGGCTGCACGCCTTGCCTTGCACGGGCTCGAAACCTCGCGCCGCCGCGCGCGGGACCTCGATGTGACCGAGCGCGGATTCGAGCGCCATGCGGCCATCGGAGACGGCCGCGATCCTCGCGGGAATCTCGTTGAGGTCGCCGATGAACTTGGCGACGAACAGGTTCTCCGGGCTGACATAGATGTCGTGCGGAGCGCCGGCCTGCTGGATGCGCCCGGCGCTCATCACCACCACCTTGTCCGACATCAGGGTCGCTTCCTCCTGATCATGCGTGACGAAGACGAAGGTAGTCCGCAGCGCCTTCTGGATGTCCTTCAGGCCGACCTGAAGCTGCTTGCGCAGTTGCAGGTCGAGCGCCGAGAGCGGCTCGTCGAGCAGCAGGATTGAGGGTTCGAGCACCAGCGAGCGCGCCAGCGCCACGCGCTGCTTCTGGCCGCCGGAGAGCTGGGAGATCCTGCGGTCGCCGAGGCCTGCGAGATCGACGAGATCGAGAAAACGCTCGACCTTGGACGCGATCTCGCGCGCCTCGAGCCGGCGCAGCTTCAGGCCATAGGCGACGTTCTCCGCGACGGAGAAATGCGGGAACAGCGCCAGGTTCTGGAACACCATGCCGATGGGGCGCTGCTGCGGCGCCAGCCCCGTCATGTCGCGCCCGTCGATCCGGATCCGCCCGCCATCGGACTCGATGAAGCCGGCGATCAGCCGCAGCAGGGTCGTCTTTCCGCAGCCCGACGGACCGAGCAGCGTCACGAAGCTTCCCGGATCGATCCCCAGCGAGACGTTCGAGAGCACTTCCGCATTGCCGTAGCGCTTCGACACGCCGGCGATCTCGATGCTGCCCGGGGCTGAAGCGTCTTGCCCCGGGGGCTGTGCGGATACTGGCATGGTCACGGCTATGCTCTCGGTCGGGACTGTGCTGGGGGGACCTGCGGCTTCCGGCCTAGCGCCGGGACGCCGCCACCATCTGCTCGATCTGGTTGATGCGGTCCTCGTGGCTGGTGACGATGACGTTCCAGTCGGGCACGTACATGCGCTCCATCAGCTGGGCGCGCGTCATGCCGAGGCTCTCCTCGATCTCCTTCGGCAGCACCGCCTGATTGTTGGTCGGGATGGCGCCGGTATGGGCCGAGAGGCGCGCCTGCGCCTGGGCATCGATGAGTTCGTTGAGATAGGCGACAGTTTGCGCGCGGTCCGACGCGCCCTTCGGCACCATGACCACGTAGGGCAGCATCAGCGCGCCCTCGCGCGGGATCACCATGTCGATGTTCGTCTGCCCCTGCTTGCGCAGATGCCAGACGCGGGTCGAATAGAAGGGAACGGCGGCAACCTCGCCGCGCGCCAGCAGCGTGTTCATATGCGCCAGCGAGGTGTAGGTCGTCAGCGCATTGCCGATGACGCGGCGGAGCGGCTCAAGCCCCGGCGTGATGTTGCGGGCATCGCCGCCATTCGCGCGCGCCAGGATCGTCAGGTCGTAGGACGAGGCATAGATGGGGCGTGTCACCGCCAGCCGGCCCTTCCAGCGCGGATCGCCGAGGTCGTTCCAGGAGCCGAAGTCCGATGCCTTGGCGAGCGTCGTGTTGAACGCGATGGCGTAGTAGGCGAAGTGGGTCGCCAGCCCGACGATCTTCCCCTGTCGATTGCGCACGATCAGTTCGGGCGAGATGTTCCGCAGAGCCGGAAACTCGGAATCCTCGAAGGCCTCGACGAGATTGGTGCGGGCGAGGCCGACCGCCTCGAAATAGGTCAGGTCGACGACGTTGTATTGCGAGGCCGTCGGCGAGCGCACGGCACCGGCGGTGTTCGGCACTTCGACCACGCGCGTCGGTATGTTGGTGCGCTGGGTGAACTGGGCCTGCAGATGCTCGCGCAGGGTGACCGCTCCCCCGCCTCCCCAGGTGGCATGAATGACATCCGCCTGCGTCGCCATGGAACTTGCGGCCAAAAGTGCAATCGAGCAGAGCAAACGCTTCATCGGTCCCCCCATCTGGTTCGGTGCCGCCGCGCCCAAAATCCGCAGCACGGCGACAGTCCGGTGAGACGGCAGGCTTGGCAAATTCAAAGGGCACCGAACTTGATAACCCAGGATTATGTCTTTGATTGCATCGCACAATAGCCCTTCCGGGTTGGCGGGCATGCAGGCGGCGATGGCTCATTCGTTCAGTGAATGAGATTGCGGGTCGTTTGAATTTGGCCGCCGCTGGCGCTGCTCCTACGCTCTTCTGGTCGGGCCGTGGCCGTTGGCGGCAGCCGGAATCCGGGAGCGTTCAGTGGCACGCATCTTCATCGGCGGCATCGCGACCGAGACCAATACCTTCTCGCCGGTGCCCACCGGACTATCCGACTTCAAGGCCTGCGGCCTCCATCACGGCGACGCGACCGCCCGCGAGCCAAGCCACTTCACCGCACCGCTTCATGTCTGGCGGCAGCGCGCCGAGGCCGATGGCCACGTGATCGTCGAGGGGCTGATGGCCTTCGCCGAACCGGGCGGCACGACAACCCGCGCGGCCTGGGACACACTGAGGCAGCGATTGCTGTCCGATGTCGTCGCGGCGGGGCGATGCGACCTGATCCTGCTCAACCTCCACGGCGCCATGATCGCGGACGGGCAGGACGATTGCGAAGGCGAGCTTCTGGCGGCGCTGCGGCAGCACGTCGGCCCGGCCGTCGTCATTGCCGCGGAACTCGACCCGCACTGCCATCTGACGCCCGCCATGGTGGCATCGGCCGACCTGCTCGTGGCCTACAAGGAATATCCCCATACTGACATCGTCGAGACCGCCGGCCGCCTCTACGATCTCGCCTCCCTTGTCCTCGGCGGCAGCCTGAGGCCCGTGGCCGGCGTGTGCGACTGCCACATGCTCAACGTCTGGCCGACGGTGAACCAGCCCATGGCGGACTTCGTCGGCAGGATGAGGGCGCGCGAGGCCGATGGCTCGGCCGTCGCATCGGTGAGCTTCTGCCACGGCTTCGCGCTCGCCGATATTCCCGACCTCGGATCGCGGATGCTCGTCTATTCCGATGGCGATGCTGACCTGGCGCGCAGCGAGGCAAGAGCCTTCGCGCGGCAGCTCTGGGATATGCGCGATGAGACACGCCGCATCACGCTGGACGAGGTCGAGGGCATCGACAAGGCGCTCCGGGCGGAACGCGGCCCGGTCGTTGTCGCCGACACCGCCGACAATCCCGGCGCCGGCGCGGGCGGCGACAGCACTCACCTTCTCCGCGAGCTCGTCCGGCGCCGCGTCTCGGGAGCCGTCAGCGGGCTGCACTACGATCCCATGGCGGTGGCAGTGTGCCGGGCCTCGGGCGTCGGCGGCCGGCTGCAATTGCGGATCGGCGGCAAGCTCGGGCCGCACTCAGGCCCGCCCCTCGATCTGGACGTCGTCGTGCGGGCGCTTGCCGAGACGCACAGCCAAGCCTCGGTCGGTGGCCAGCGAACGCCTCTCGGCGCGGCGGCCTGGGTGGAAGCCGACGGCATCGACATCGTTCTCTGCGAAAGGCGCACGCAGACGCTCCACCCCGACGCCTTCACCAGCCTCGGCCTGAGTCTCGACGACAAGTCCATCGTCTGCGTCAAGTCGATCCAGCACTTTCACACGGGGTTTGCCCCCGTTGCCGCCGAGATCATCTACGTGCGGACGTCCGCGGCCGTCCGCTTCGAGGGGCCGGTCTCGCCCTATCGCCGCAGGAACCCCGACTACTGGCCTCTGGTCGAGCGGCCTTCCGGCCTTGCGTGGTGATGCCGGGCGATCCTGCGGGCTCAGGTCAGACCTTGACCTCGCTCAGCGCCTTGGCGAAAGCCTGAAAGAACTGGTCGGCAAGCTTGCGCGAGGTAGCGACGATCAGGCGGCTGCCGAGCGCCGCGAGCTTGCCGCCGATCTCGGCCTTGGCCTCGTAGGTCAGGATCGTGCCGTCGCCATCCTCGGCGAGACGCACCTGCGAGCTGCCCTTGGCAAATCCGGCAATGCCGCCATTGCCCTGTCCGACGATCCGGCAACTGGCCGGCGCGTCGATGTCCGTGAGTTCGACCGTCCCGGAGAAGGTCGCCGAGACCGGCCCGACCTTGAGCTGCACCTTGGCGGCGAAACTCGTCGGCGAGGTTTGCTCCACCTCCTTGCAGCCGGGAATGCAGCGCTTCAGCGTCTCGACGTCGAACAGCGCGCGCCAGACGAGATCGCGCGGCGCCGCGATGCGGTGCTCGCCAACAATATCCATGATCCTCTCCCGTGAAACTCAGACGGCGCAGTAGCGCTCCTGAATATCCTTGTCGGCGAGCAGCGCCGCGGCGCTGCTCTCGTGGACGACCTCGCCCTGGTCGATGATCACCGCCCGGTCGGCGAGCTTCAGCGCCCATTCGACGTTCTGCTCGACGAGCAGCAGTGTGACGCCGGAATCGCGCAGGCGGCGGAACAGCACGCCCATCTCCTCGACAAGGACCGGCATGATGCCTTCGGAGGGCTCGTCCAGCAGGATCATCTTGGGACGCGCGATCATGGCGCGGGCGATGGCCAGCATCTGCTGCTCGCCGCCGGACATCGTCGTGCCCTGCTGGTCGAGCCGCTCCTTCAGGCGCGGAAAGCTCTCGGCGATCTCGTCGATGGCCTGCTTCTCGTCGATGCCGGCGCGGCTCGCCACGAGGCCGAGCTGCAGGTTCTCGCGAACGGTGAGCCCGGGAACGATGCGGCGCTCTTCGGGTACGTAGGCGAGGCCGCGGCCGAACCGTGCATGAGCCGGCAGCGGCAGCAGGCTGGTGCCGTCGAAACGGACCTCGCCGGCCGCGCGCGGCATCAGGCCCATGACGGAGCGGATGGTTGTGGTCTTGCCGGCGCCGTTGCGGCCGACCAGCGCGACGATCTCGCCCTTGTCCACCCGCAGCGACACGCCGTGCAGGATGTGGCTGGCGCCATACCAGGCGTTGAGGCCCTTGATCTCAAGCATAGCCATCGTTCTGTCCGAGATAGACGCGGCGGACCTCTGAATCCGCCTGGATGTGCTGCGGCGTGCCGTCGGCGATCAGGCGGCCGTGATGCAGCACGAGGATGCGGTCCGAAAGGCCGAGGATCATCTTCATCTTGTGCTCGACGAGCAGGATGGTCCGGTCGGCCGCCAGCTTCTCGATCAGCGCCACCATGTCCTTCGTCTCCTCCGGGCCCATGCCGGCGGTCGGCTCGTCGAGGAGCAGGAGTTCGGGTTCGGCCACCAGAGCTATGGCGATTTCCAGCGCCCTCTGCTGGCCGTGGGCGAGGAACTTGGCGGTAGCGCCGCGCTGCTGAGACAGTCCGACGGCCGCCAGCGCCGCATCGGCCTTGTCGTCCAGCTCGGGCAGCCGGCTGCGGTCGGTCCAGATGTCATAGCGCGCCCGGAAGGCCTGCGCCGCCACGCGGACGTTCTCGTGGACGCTGAGATCCGGGAAGATATTGGTGATCTGGTAGGACCGGGCGATGCCGAGATGGACGAAGCGGTGCTGCGGCGTCCCCGTCAGGTCCTGTCCCTTGAACCGGATCGAGCCGGTCGAGGGCGGCAGCACGCCGGACAGGACGTTGAAGAAGGTGCTCTTGCCGGCGCCATTGGGGCCGATGATGGCTGTCACCTTGTTCGGCTCGAACGACGCCGTCACACCTTCGAGCGCGACGAAGCCGCCGAAGCGCCGGCCGACATTCTCGACCGCGAGCAGAGGCGCGTTCATCGTCCGGCCCTCCAGGAGAGCGCCGTGCCCCAGATGCCCTTGGGCAGGAACAGCACGAACAGGATGAACACCGAGCCGACGACGATCTGCCAGTGCGACGTCCACAGCGAGATCACGTCCTCCATCAGAAGGAAGGCGAGCGCGCCGACGAAGGGGCCGAAGAACGAGCCCGCGCCGCCGAGCAGCGTCATCATCACGATCATGCCGGAGGTGTGGTAGTGCAGCGTGTCGAGCGGCACGATGGCGAGGTGCAGCGCCGACATCGTTCCGGCCAGCGCGCAGATCAGCCCCGAGAGCGTGAAGGACAGGAGCTTGGTGCGCTCCACGTCGTAGCCGCAGGCGCGCGCGCGCGTCTCGTTCTCGCGGATCGCCTCGATCGCCGCGCCGAAGGGCGAGTTGAGGATGCGCGAGACCAGCCATAGCGCGAGCGCCGCGAAGATCATCAGCACATAGTATTTCGCGACCGGGTTGAGGAAATCGACGGCGACGCCGAACAGCGAGATCTTCGCGACGGTGAAGCCGCGCAGGCCATTCTCGCCGCCGGTCCAGGACGAGGCCTGCAGCGCCGCGTAGTAGACGAGCTGCGACAGCGCGAGCGTCACCATCGAGAAGTAGATGCCGCGCGTGCGGATCGACAAAAGGCCGATCACCACCGCGAGCGCGCCGCCGAACACGACGCCAAGCGCGACTGCGACGAACCACGGCAGGCCGAACTGGCCGATGGCGATGCCGGTGGCATAGGCGCCCGCGCCGAAGAAGGCCGCGTGGCCGAAGGACAGGAGCCCCGTATAGCCGAACAGCAGGTTGTAGCCGACGGCGATCAGCCCGTAGATCAGCACGTTCACCGCCAGCGCCTTGGACGGCAGGACCCAGGGCAGCAGGCAGAGCGCGAGGATGGTCAGCGGCACGCGCCAGGCGGTCAGCGTGGCGACGAGGCCGGCGGGCCGTGCAGCCGCTGCGGCCATGACGGGGAGCGGCGAGGATTGGGAGGTCATCGGAGCTTTCCCCTCAATGCCCGGCCACGGCGCGGCCGAACAGGCCCTGCGGCCTGACCAGCAGCACCAGCGCCATCAGCGCGAACATCACGATGGTCGCCATCTCGGGCGCGAACAGCGCGGTCATGCTGACCGCGACGCCAACGAGCAACCCGGCGACGACCGCGCCGATCAGCGAACCCATGCCGCCGATGACCGTGACGACGAAGGCCTCCGCCAGCACCAGCGCACCCATTTCGGGGCTGACATTGCGCATCGGCGCGGCGAGCACGCCGCCGAGCGCGGTCAGCCCGATGCCGAGGCCGAAGACCATGAGCCAGACCCTGCCGATATCGACGCCCAGAACCCGCATGATCAGCGGATCGCGCGCGCCGGCGCGGACGATCAACCCGTACTTGGTCTTCTCGAGGAACAGCCAGAGCAGCACGAGCACCGCCGCCACGACGCCGACCACGAACAGCCGGTAGACCGGGAAGAAGCCGATGCCGAGATCGGCGACGCCCGACAGCAGTGCCGGCGTCTCGAACGGTATGCCGTCGCTGCCGAACACGATGCGCACCGCCTCGACCAGCACATAGCCGAGACCGAAGGTCAGCAGCAGCGGATCGTCCACCGAGCGCTTGTAGAGCGGCCGGATCAGCAGGAACTCGATGGCCATGCCGAAGGCGCCGATCGCGAGGGGCGCGATCAGCAGCCCCCACCAGAAGCTGCCGGTCAGCGAGGCGACCCACAGGCCGGCATAGGCGCCGACCATGAACAGCGCGCCATGGGCGAAGTTCACCACGCCCAGCATGCCGAAAATGATCGACAGGCCGAGCGCGACCATGATGAGGATCGCGCCGAGCGCGACCCCCGAGAACAGCTGCATGGCGATGAGTTCGGCGTCCATGGCGGGCCCTGGGCTCCTTGCGGCGGGAGTAATCTGCGCGTCAGGCCGGGAAGCCGAGCTCGGAGCAGGTCCGAAGCATGGTTTCCGAGGCCGGCTCGGTCGCCAGGACATTGAACAGGTCGGCATCGCCCTTCATGTCCGCGCGCTTCTTGGATTCCAGCACCAGCACCGACTGCATCGACTGGTGATCGCACTTGCGGTAGCTCTGCGCGCCCTTGGCGACGTCGTATTTCAGCTCTTCCAGCGCGGCGACGACCTTGTCCGTGTCGGTGCCGCCGGCCGCCTGCATGGCGAGCAGCAGCGAATAGACGCCGGTGAAGCCATAGGCGCCGTAGTCAGTCGGGACAGCGCCGCCATGGGCCGCGCGGAACGCGTCGTTGAACGCCTTGGCCGAGGGAATGGACTGCTCCAGGCCCCAGTAGTAATTGGCGCCGCCGACGACGCCGGCAAAGGCGTCCGGACCGATGGCGAGACGCTGGTTGTGCAGCAGCACCGGCACCACGATCCGGGCGTTGCGGTTCATGCCGAAATCGACCGCCTGCTTGATCGAATTGGCCTGGTCGCGGCCGAAATTGGCGATGCACAGAATGTCCGGCCGCATGGCGCGCAGGCGCGGCATGAAGGTCGAATAATCGGGTGCACCGAAGGGATGCAGGATCTCGCCGACACTCTCCGCGCCGAGCGCGGCCTGCGCCCGCTTGAAGCCGCGCAGCATCTCGTGGCCGTAGGCGTAGTCGGCGACGAGATAGGCGACCTTCGAGCCGCGCTTGAACGTGTGCTTGGCCACCGCCGCTGTGGTCATGTGCGGGTTCAGCGCCTCGTGGAAGGTGAAGCGGCTGAAATCCTTGACCTCGTTGATAGTGTCGGACTGGCTGATCGACACGTAGATGACGCCGCGGGCGCGCGTCACCTCGTTGACCGCGAGCTGGACGGCGCTCGACAGCGCGCCGACGATGGCATGGGCCTTGTCCTTCTCGATCAGTTCCAGCGTGCGGGTCGCCGCCTCGCCGGCATTGAGCTTGTCGTCGCGCACCAGCAGCTCGACCTTGCGGCCGGCGACGCCGCCCTTGTCGTTGATCAGCTTGACGGCGAGCTCGGCGCTGCGCACCTGATCGCGCGCCTCGGCCGCGAAGGGGCCGGTCAGCGGCGTCGGGAAGCCGATGCGGACGGTATCGGCGCCCTGCGCGTTCGCCACCCACGGGGCAGCGACGAGGCTGGCGCCGGCTGCCATCAGCACGGTGCGGCGCGACGGTGACGGGAAGCGGCTGTTGATCATCGTGGTCATTCGTTCCTCCTGATGTCTGCTCTCGTTGTGTCGGCTCATATGCGTCCCAGTGCCCTGAGCAGGCGGGCCGGGGTCATGGGTATCTGCGCGATGGTCGCGCCGAAGGGCGTCATGGCGTCGTTGACGGCGTTGAGCGCCGCGGCCGACGCGGCGGCCGTGCCGGCCTCGCCGCAGCCCTTGGCGCCGAGAATGGTGTCGAGCGTGGGTGTCTCGACATGGTCGATCTCGATATCCGGCATCTCGCAGGCCATGGGCACGAGGTAGTCGGCGAGCGAGCCGTTGGTGAGCTGTCCGGCCGCGTCGTAGAGGCATTCCTCGAAGAAGGCCGCGCCGAGCCCCTGCACGACGCCGCCACGCACCTGCTCGTCCACCAGAAGCGGGTTGATGATGCGGCCGCAATCCTCGACCACCCAGTGCTTCAGGATCTTGACGAAACCGGTCTCGGCGTCGAGCTCCACGTGGCAGCCCTGGATGCCGTTGGTGAAGGCGAAGGGATAGCCCTGCGGCGCGAAGTGATGGGCGACGGTGAGCTGCGCTTCCGTGCCCGGCGGCAGTGTGTCCGAGCGGAAATAGGCAATGCGCGCGACATCGGCGAGCGACAGCCGCTGCTGGCCGACCGCGTCGACGATCCAGCCATCCAGCAGGTCGAGTTCGTCGGTGCGGGCCTGGAGGATCGCCGCCGCGACCTTCAGCACATTGGCCTTGAGAGCGCGCGCGGCGCGCAGCGCCGTCTCGCCGCCGATGCCCGCACCGCGACATGCCCATGTCGCCCCGCCATGCGGCGTCACCTCGGTATCGCCCGTGATGACCCGGACCTTCTCGCGCGCGACGCCGAGCTGGTCGGCAACGATCTGGCCGATGATGGTTTCGGTCCCCTGCCCCTGCTCGGTCACCGAGATCAGACAGCGCACCTCGCCGGACGGGGTCACCTTCACCACCGCGCCGTCCTGCGCCGAAATGCGGGCGCCGCCGATGCCGTAAAAGGCCGGGCTCGGATTGGATATCTCGACGAAGCTGGCAATGCCGATGCCGCGATGAATGCCCTTCGCCCGCAGCACCGCCTGTTCGGCGCGCAGCCCGTCATAGTCCATCATGGCCTTGAGGCGGGCGAGGCATTCCTGATGCGACAGCGCCTCGAACCGGTAGCCGGTTGGCGACTCGCAAGGATAGGCATCGTCCGCGATCAGGTTGCGCTCGCGCATGACGGCGGGATCGAGGCCCGCCCTCGCCGCCGCCATGTCCACCAGCCTTTCGGTGACAGCAGCGGCGATGGGGTGGCCGACGGCGCGGTACTGGCTGGTCTGCACCTTGTTCTGGAACACCACCGACAGTTCCGCCCGGTAATTGCCGAACCGGTAGGGCGCACCCATCAGCCGGATCACCTGATTGCCCTCGACCGCGCTGGTGCGCGGATAGGTCGAGAAGGCGCCGATGGCGGTGACGTCGTCGACATCCATGCCGATGATGGTGCCGGCCGCGTCGATGGCCATGCGCGCGCGCACGCGATGGTCTCGCGCATGGATGTCGGAGACGAAAGATTCGATGCGGTCCGCGACGAACTTGACAGGGCGGCCCAGCAGGATCGACAGGCCGACCACGGCCATGTCCTCGTGATAGACGTGCAGCTTCATGCCGAACGAGCCGCCGATATCGGGAGCGACGACCCGCACCTGCGCTTCCGGGATACCGAAATGCCGCGAATAGAGATCCTGAAACTGGAACGGGGTCTGCGTCGCGTGATGAACGGTGAGGCGCTCCTCGCTCGCCTCGTAATCGGCGAGGATCGCGCGCGGCTCCAGCGTCACGGCGGTGTGCCGCCCGAACAGGAACTCCTCCTCGACGACGTGCGCGGCAGTGGCGAACAGGCCGTCGATGCCCCCCGTGTCGAGCTTCGCGTGGAAGCAGATGTTGTCGCCGAGCTCCTCGGCGACGCGGTCGGCGCCCGGCTCGCGCGCGGCATCGATGTCGATGACCGGCGGCAGTTCCTCGAACTCCACCATGACGGCCTCGGCCGCGTCTTCCGCCTGCGCGCGCGTGTCGGCGACGATGGCGACCACGGCCTGCCCGGCCCAGGTCGCCTTGCCCACCGGCAGCGGCAGTTGCGGCGCCGATTTCATGCCCTTGAAATGGTCGAGCGTGCCCGTCCATGGCTGGCAGATGCGCGCGAGGTCCCCGCCGGTCGCGATCAGCCGGACACCCGGCATGGTCCGGGCCGCCTCGGCGTCGACCGAGACGATCCGCGCATGGGCGTAGGGACTGCGCAGGAAGGCCGCATGGACCATGCGCGGCAAAACGAGGTCGGTGACGTAGCGCCCCTTGCCCGCGAGCAGGCGCTTGGCGTTCGGACGCGAGACCGAGCGACCGATATAGGAATTGGGCCGGTCGAGGGCGCCGAGAGGAGCGTTCATGCCGCAACCTCCTCGCCGGCACGCTGTCGGGCCACCGCCTCGATGGCATCGACAATGGCCTCGTAGCCCGTGCAGCGGCAGTAATTGCCCGACAGCGCGTCGCGGATTTCCTCCCGCGTCGGAACGCCCGGCGGCGCCAGCATGCTGTGCGCGGTGACCAGCATGCCCGGCGTGCAGAAGCCGCACTGGAGCGCGTTGCGCTCGTGGAACGCCGCCTGAATGTCGCCGATGATGCCGCGTTCGCTCAAGCCTTCGATGGTCTCGACCGTCGAGCCCTCGGCCTGCACGGCGAAGACGAGGCAGCCATGGGTCGCCTTGCCATCGACCAGCACCAGGCAGGCGCCGCAAACGCCCATCTCGCAGCCTGTATGGGTGCCCGTGAGCTGCATGTCTCGGCGCAGGAAATCGGCCAGCGTCTCGCGCGGCTCGATCTCGCGGGTGACGTCCTCGCCATTGATGGTGAGCGTGACGGAAGCGGTGATCGTCATGCCGCCACCGCCGCGTTGTCGATCAGCCCGCCGAGCAGGCGGCCAAGCAGCACGCGCCCGAGATGCAGGCGCATGGCGGCGGGCGTCTGTTCGTCGTCCGGCGGATCGAGGTCGCCGGCGAGCGCCTGCTGTGCATCGGCAATCGCGCCGGCGTCGAGCAGGCGGCCGGCGAGGCACGATTCCGCCTGCCGGGCGCGAACCGGCGTCGCGGCTGCCGACAGGAAGGCGATGCGCGCCTCCGCGACGGTCGGGCCGTCCATGTCCAGCATCACGCCGGCCCCGATCACAGCATAGTCGCCGCGCCTGCGGGCAAATTCATCGAAGGCCCAGCGATGCGACGGCCGGGCAATCGGGACGTGGAACGCCACCAGCAATTCTCCCGGCTCGAGCGCCGTCTGGTAGAGGTCGAGAAAGAAGGCCTCGGCCGGCACGCGGCGATGTCCGTCGGGACCAGCGATCTCCATTTCCGCGCCCATGGCCAGCATGACCGCCGGAAATTCCGCGGCCGGGTCGGCAAGCGCGACGCTGCCGCCGAGCGTGCCCCTGTTGCGGATCGCCGGGTGGGCGACATGCGGCGCGGCCATCCTGAGCAGCGGGGCATGGGCGGCGATGTGCGGGTCGGTCAGCGCCTCGGCATGCCGCGTCAGCGCCCCGATGCGCAGGCTATCGCCGTCCAGCACAATGCCACGCAGCGCGCCGATATGGGCGATGTCGATCAGCACGTCGGGCGCCTGGAGCCGCAGGGCGAGCGCCGGCGCAAGGCTATGGCCACCCGCGAGATAGCTCGCCTCACCGCCGGCCTCGGCGAAGGCGTCAAAGGCCTCCGCGATCGTTGCGGGGCGCACATAGCGGAAGGCGCGTGCTTTCACGCCCGGACTCCTCAATGACGTTTCCTGCCAGATTTGTAACCATCTGGTCACTTTCAAATTATTCGAAGCATGCGGATGAGCTGGCGTCAACTAGAAATGACCACTTGGTCACTTTTTCGCATTGCGCTATCCCCTGTGCCGACAGAGGCAACCGGGCAGATTCGAGCCGGACGATGGCGACAGGGGCAGCAGGCGACGCGAGCAAACCACGCAGGCGCAACATGCGCGCGGCGGACCGGGAGCAATTCATCCTCGAGGAAGCCGTGCGCTTCTTCGCGGAGCACGGCTTCGAGGGCCAGACGCGCGAGCTCGCCAAGCGCATGGGCATCACGCATTCCGCGATCTACAGGCATTTCCCGAGCAAGGAATCGCTGATCGAGCGCGTCTACGAGCACATCTATCTCAGCCGCTGGAGCCCCACCTGGGCACCGCTCATCCGCGACCGGTCATTGACGCTGGAAGCCCGCCTGACCCGCTTCTATCTCGAATATGTCGAGCGGGTTTTCGACCATGACTGGGTCCGCATCTTCGTATTTTCCGGCTTGCGCTCGTTCGACATCACCAAGCGCTATCTCGTCATCGTCCGGGACGAGATCATCCGTCCCGCCTGCGAGGAATTGCGCCGGGAACTCGGCATCGACCTGCCCGCCGGCACGGAACTCACCGAGCGCGAGCTCGAAATGGCCTGGGGTCTGCACGGGCGGATCTTCTACCTGGCCATCCGGCGTTTCGTTTATCTGACACCGACCCCCGAACGGCTCGACGACATCGTTCGCGATGCGGTGCGCATTCACCTCGCGGGCGCCAAGACCCTCGCCGGCGCCGCTGATCGCCCCTGGGATACCCTCGGCAGTCCGCCCTGACATCGGGTGACGGGCCGGCGGAACGCCGTGGACCGCCCCTGCTCCGGGGGCGCGATTATCCGAGCCCGTTTGCGCTTAATGAGAAGACAACGGGCGCCGCTGCGTGGCATCCGGACCGTTACGACAGGGAAGCCCGTCAAGAGAAACGGCGCTCTGGGCAATGCAGGCGCGGCTACGCTCGCCGTTTGGCTGGCGGACTAGCGCCAATGCCGCTTTCCGGTTCTGACGCATGCCTCGCGGCAGGCGCCGACCACCGAACTGTGCAAGGGTACCACGATGACCGCGCCCCACCCTTTGCTCGCCCTTTCCATAGGGCTCGCCGCATCGCTCACCGTCCTGACCGCGGCCGAAGCTCAGGCTCCCCGCCCGCTTCCCGCACCTGCTGCGGCGGCGCAGCCCGCAGCCGCTTTGCCGGGCGGCGCGACCTCTTTGCAGGAAACGCACGGCGACTGGGTTGTGGGATGCATGGTGCAGGGATCGGCCAAGCGCTGCGGCGCGACCCAGGAACAGACCAACCAGCAGACGCGCCAGCGCGTCATCGCCATGGAGCTTGCCCCCACGGGTGACCGGATCGAGGGCGCGCTGCTGCTGCCGTTCGGGCTGGTGCTCGATCAGGGCGTCGCGCTGCAGATCGACGACCAGACGCAGGGCCAGACACTACGGTTCCGCACCTGCCTGCCGGGCGGTTGCCTCGTCCCGCTCAGCTTCGATGTCCGCCAGTCCGCGGCGCTGCGTGGCGGAACGGTGCTGAAGGCGCGGATCGTACCGGACGGTGGCCAGCCAACCGTCCTGACCATTTCGCTGAAGGGGCTCGGATCCGCGCTCGACCGCACGGCCGCGCTGGCGCGCTGACAGCTCCTCGGCCGGTCCTGCGGTAGCACCGCAGCGCCGCTGAGATCATGCATCTAGGTCCGATACACCATCCGGCCGCGAAACAGCGTCATGACCACCTCGGTCCGGCCGATCTCCGTCGGCGCGATCTCGAACAGATTGCGGTCGAGCACCACGATATCGGCTGACATGCCCGGCGCCAGCGTGCCCGCCAGATGGCCGATGCCCATCGCGCGGGCGGCATTGGCCGTATAGATTCGCAACACGGTATCGAGGTCGAGCGCCTGATCCGCTCCCAGGACGCCCTTCACTTCTCCCATCGGATTAGCGCGGGTGATCATGCCCTCGATGCCGATCCACGGATTGGGCTCCGGCACGACCGGCCAGTCCGAGCCCGCCGCCAGCAGTGCGCCCGCATCGTGAAGGTCCTTGTTGGGCCAGAAGCGATTGGTGCGCTCCGCACCGAGCACGTCGAGGCAGGCCAGCGAGGTCGAGGTCGGGAACCAGAAGACCGGACAGAGATCGGCGACCGCGTTCAGGGGCGCGAAGCGGGCGATATCCTCCGGCACGAGAAAGCTCGCATGGGCGATGTGATGGAGCGGCGCCGGCCCGGGACGGACGGCGCGAACCATGGCTATCGCATCCAGCGCCTGCCGGACGGCGGCATCGCCGCTGCCGTGCATTTTCGAGGCGAGCCCCAGCATCTCCGCGCGTTCGATCAGCCCGGCCAGTTCCTCGGTCGTATAGTAGAGGTCGCCATGGCCGCCGGGCAGGCCGTCCGGCGTCGGCAGATAGGGCTCGACAAAGGCGGCGGTGCGCGCCGGCGGCACGCCGTCGAGGAAGAACTTCGCGTAGGTCGGGAAGATCTGTTCGCTGCGATAGCCCTCGCCCTCGGTCCAGAACGCCTCGCCCGCGCCGTCCTCGCCGTTGAACGGCGCATGGGGCAGCGAACAGACGGACCAGGCGGACAGCTGGCCGGCGCGATCGATCGATCGAAGCACGTCCAGCGAAACCCGCGAGGTCGCGGCCTCGTGGAAGCCCGTGATGCCGTATCGATTGAGCTTGGCGACGGCGGCGAGCGCGGCCTGCATCTCGCGCTCCGGCGTCTGCGGCAGCACTTCGCGGACGAAGTCCTTGAAGAGCTGCTTCGCCTCCTCCAGGAACAGCCCGGTCAGGGCTCCGGTCGCGCGGTCCCTCACGATGGTGCCGTCCGCGACGTCCGGCGTGTCGGCCGAGAGCCCGGCTGCCCTCATCGCCGCCGTATTGGCCCAGAGATTGTGATGGCTCTCGTCGTAGAGCAGCACCGGCACCTCGCCGGTCGCCGCGTCGAGCGCCTGCAGCGCATCGAGCCTGCCGATCAGCGCGCCCGGCTCGCTGCCCCAGGCGCCGCCGATCACCGGCTCGCCCGGTCTTGCGGCGATCCGCTCCTTCAGGAAGGCGAAGATCTTCTCGAAGCCAAAGGAGGTCGGGAACCGGACGTAGAAGAGTTCCTCCCGGCCGCCCATCAGGAAATGCAGATGCACGTCGTGGACGCCGGGCATGGCCATGCGCCCCCCGAGGTCGATCACCTCTGTGCCCGGTCCAGCGAGATGGGACAGGTCGCCGCCGGTCGCCAGCACGCGGCCGCCGGCAATGGCAAGATCGCTCGCCCACGGCACGGCCGCATCGCCGGTCCAGATCCGGCCGTTCTTGAGGATGGTGTCTGCCTCACGGCGCATGGTCGTCATGTCGTGGCCTTCCCCGCTCGCCCGGCGGCGATCTCCTGAGATGCGGCAGCGCCCGCCCATGCGACATCCGCGACGGGCATGATCGCGGCCGACACGACACTGCACGCGATCTGGCCGGTCTCCGCGTCGGAACCCATGATCACGCCATGCGAGCGCATCGCCCGGTGGTCCTCGATGGTCACTGCTCCGCAGGGGATCAGTTTTTCCCGCCAGCACAGGAGATGCAGGTCCGGGCCGAGCTCGAAATGGTCGCACTCGTCGAAATCGCCGAGGCCCTTGTCGGGCCCCGCGTGGCAGAACCACGCATAGTAGCGTTCGCTGAGATAGATGTGGTCGTAGACGTGGGTGTCGCTGTAGCGGTAGCGGAAGTAGCGCCCGACGAGGCCTGTCCCGCGCGCGAAGCCGGCAGCGCCCGGCCGGATGGCGAAGGCCTCGAACCGCATCCCGACCATGCTCTGGCTGCCGGTGCGCGCGATCCGCGACAGCAGGTCACCGCCACCGTCCCCGGGTGTCGGCATCGTCGTCTCGATGACCAGCGCGCGACCCGCCTGCGGATCGAGATAGATTGTCGCAATGGACCGCGAGCCCGCATCGGCCTCGCAGCTGACGAGATGGGCATCCCGAATACGGTGCACCTGGCAGCGCAGATGCCGTTCCCCGGCGCTATCACGCAGCAGCACGCGATCGTCGTCAGCGAAGGTGAGGTCCATCCGGTCGCCGCCCGAGCCGGCCAGCGCAAAGGTACGACCGGTCAGCTCGCCGGTGGGCGGCGGGCAATCGCCGTCATGATTGACGAGGATGTCGCCGATCTGTGGCCAGGACCGGGAAGCGGTCGGCATGTCGCGGATATCGGCCATGGCGGTTTCCGTCATCGCAGGCGGATCAGCAGCGATTTGGTTTCGAGGAAGCCGGCAACGGCATCCTCGCCGAGATCGCGGCCATAGCCCGAGGCCTTGCGTCCGCCCTCGGGCAGGGCCGGATAGGGCAGCGGCGGCGTGTTGACCGCAACCTTGCCGGTGGTCAGGCGCCGCGCCAGCCGATGTGCCGTGGACAGGTTCGACGTCCAGATGCAGGCGGACAGCCCGTAGTCGGTGTCGTTGGCGAGCGTCGCAGCCTCGTCGAGGTCGTCGAACGGGGTGACAGTCAGTACCGGGCCGAACACCTCCTCGCGCGCGATCTCCATCGCGTTCGTCACCGACGACAGGATCGTGGGGCGCAGATAATTGCCGACATCCGCAACAGGGTCCTGCCGCGTCGCCACCTGCGCGCCGGCGCCGATGGCCGTGTCGAGCAGCGCGCGCACGCGCGCGTGCTGGCGCGCGCTCACGAGCGGGCCGAGGATCGTGCCTTCGGCCAGTGGCGCTCCAAGCGGCAGGGCGTCGGCGTGGGCCGCGAGACGCTCGACCACGGCGTCATGAATGCGGCGCTCGACATAGAGGCGCGATCCGGCGACACAGACCTGCCCCGAATTGAGGAAGATCGCGTCGGCCACACCCTTCACCGCCTCGTCGAGTTCCGCATCGGCGAACAGGATCTGCGGCGACTTGCCGCCAAGCTCCAGCGTCAGCTTCTTGGTTGTCTCGGCCGCCTTTGCCGCGATGCGCCGGCCGGTCGCGGTCGACCCCGTGAACGTGACCTTGTCGACGCCGGGATGGGCGACGAGCGCCTCGCCGGCCTCCCGGCCCGTGCCGGTCACGACGTTGAAGACGCCTGCGGGAATGCCGGCCTGATGGGCGAGGCGGGCGAGTTCCAGAACGCTGAGGCAGGCCTCCTCGGAGGGCTTCATCACCACGGTACAGCCGGCTGCCAGCGCCGGAGCCAGCTTCCACACCGCCAGCATCAGCGGCACGTTCCAGGGGATGATCGCACCGATCACACCGACCGGCTCGCGTCGGGTGTAGCCGAAGAACTCGGAGCCCGGGATCGGCACGGAAACGTCGAAGGTCTGGCCGGCGATCTTGGTCGGCCAGCCCGCCATGTAGCGCAGGGTATCGACGGTCCCGCCGATGTCGAGATTGCGGGACATCCAGTGGGGCATGCCGACATCGACGCTTTCGAGTTCGGCCAGAACGTCTGCGTTGGCGGCGACAGCATCGGCCAGCCTGTGGAGCGCGGCCTCCCGGCCCGCGGGGCCGATGTCGCGCCAGGCGGGATTGTCGAGCGCCGCCCGCGCCGCGCCGACCGCGGCATCGATATCGGCAGCCGAAGCCGCGGCGATGCTGGATATCGCCTGGTTCGAGGATGGATCGATGACCGGCAGCGATGACCGGGCCTGGCGGACCTCACCGTCGATGAACAGGCCTCCACCACGATCGAGAATGCCCCGCGTCTGCGCCGACAGGCGGGTCAGGTCGTTGCTCCAGCTGGCCATGGTCTCGCCGCCTCGGTGTCAGGAGCGGCCATGGTCGCCAAGTCCGGCGCGCAAGCCATACCCTTGCCGGGCGACGCGCGGGTAAGACGGTCAGTTGAGGCGCAGGCGCTCCACCGTGCTGAAATAGCGGGCGAAAAGCTCGTTCTGGCTGGAGATGGACAGTTTGGAATAGGCCCGCTTGCGGTGCGTCGCCACCGTGTTGACGGAGATTTCGAGGTGCATGCTGGTGCCGAGCACCGTGTAGCCGAGCAGGATGCGGGCGCAGACTTCGGCCTCGCGCGGCGTCAACCGGGCACAGTCGGCGAGCATGGCATCGCGCACCTTGTCGAGGACAGCCGCCTGCCGGTCGGCAGGGCTGGGAGCGGCAGCCTGCTGCGGGAACAGATCGCTGCCGCAGAGCTCGAAATGCCGGCGCAGCAGCGACAGGGTGATCGGCGCCAGCGCCTCGACCTCGCGGTGCTCGGCATCGCTGAACGAACGCTGCCCCGCCGCCCGGTAGAAGCTGACGCAGAGAAGTTGCTCGCCGCTGTGCGTCACCAGAGCCAGCTCGTGGCGGATGCCCGGATAGCTGTAGAAGCGATCGCGATAGCCCGGATCATCGATCGTGTCGGGGTCCATCCGAACGATGCAATGCGGCGCGGCGCGGCGCGCCTCGGAGAGCTTCAGCACCGGGTCGCGGTGGTAGGCGCCGGTCGCATATTCGATGGACAGGCGCTTGACCATGGCGGCGGTCGCCGAGGATGCGCCCTCCGCGACGAGGATCGCCGCATCACGCCCGCCGGCAGCCGCGAAGGCCGTGCACTGGTCTGCGCCGATCTGCCGCCGCGCGAGTTCGAAGAACGATGGACCGAACCTGTCGGTGCCGATGGCCGCGATCGCGGCGGCCAGTGCGTCAGAACTGCCGTGTGTCATCATGGGTACCTCCGCAAGCAATATGCGCGCCATTGCTTCGGCGCAGAACAGCCCGGGACGAGCCGGCAAGCCGGATGTCCCGCTTCAAGGGTATGGCCCGCCGGCCGTGCAGGGTGTGCTTGTTGGCGTTCGGAATGCCGCCCGTCGCGCCGCGGTCAGGGCGCGGCCGCCGCAGGAGAAGGACGCCGCCATGAACGCCCACAGCCCGATCCAGAACTGGCTCAAGGAAAACAACGCCAAGCACCAGTGGCATCCCATGCAGCCGCCGAAGGCCGTGGAGGCCGACCCGCCGCTGATCGTCCAGCGCGGAGAGGGCGTCTTCGTCGAGGATATCGACGGCAAGCGCTACATCGACTGCCAGGGCGGCCTGTGGTGCGTGAATGCCGGGCACAACCGCGCGCCGATCAAGGACGCGATCACGCGCCAGATGGACCAGCTCCAGTACTACACGACCTTCCCCGGCTCGACGAACGCGCCGTCCATCGAACTGTCTGCCAAGCTCTGCGAGATCGCGGCGCCCGAGGACATTGCCAAGGTGTTCTTCTGCCTCGGCGGCTCGGACGCCACCGAATCCGCCTTCAAGATCGCCCGCCAGTACTGGAAATTGATGGGACAGGGCGAGAAGACCAAGATCATCTCGCTGCGCAACGGTTATCACGGCCTGCATTTCGGCGGCATGTCCGCCTGCGGCGGCAATGCCTGGAAGCGGGTCTACGAGCCCATGGTTCCCGGTTTCTTCCAGGTCGAGAGCCCGCATCTCTACCGCAACCCGTTCACCGACGACCCGGAGGAACTGTCGGCGATCTGCGCCGCGCTCCTGGAGCGCGAGATCGAGCATCAGCACCCCGACACCGTCGCCGCCATCATCGCCGAGCCGATCCAGGGCGCGGGCGGCGTCATCGTGCCGCCGGCGAGCTACTGGCCGAAGCTGCGCGAGATCTGCGACCGGCAGAACGTGCTGCTGATCGCCGACGAGGTGATCACCGGGCTCGGCCGCTCCGGCACGCTGTTCGGCTCGCGCGGCTGGGGCGTGAAGCCTGACATCATGTGCATGGCCAAGGGCCTGACCTCCGGCTACCTGCCGCTCGGCGCGACATTGATCGGCCGCCGCGTGGCCGAGGCCTGGGACCGTGGCGGACCGCTCAGCGTCTTCATGCAGGGCTACACCTATAGCGGCCACCCGCTCGCCTGCGCCGCCGCCCTCGCAGCCATCGACCTGACGCTCGAGGAGAAGCTGACCGAGAACGCCGCCGATGTCGGCGCCTACTTCATCGGGCGGCTGAAGGCGACCATCGGCGACCATCCCAATGTCGGCGACATCCGCGGCAAGGGCCTGATGATCGCCGTCGAACTGGTCAAGGACCGCAAGACCAAGGAGCCCTACACGCCCGACGACGCCTATCCGAACAAGGTGTCGAACGCCTGCGTGTCGAATGGCATCATCATCCGCTGCATCGTCAACAAGCTGATCATCTCGCCGCCCCTCACCTTCACGCGCGAGCATGTCGATCAGGTCGTCGAGGTGCTGCGCAAGGCCGTCGAGCAGTAACGGCGGGGGAGCACGATGGAACGGCGCACCGGCTTCGTCTGGCACGAACGCTACATGTGGCACGAGGGCGGCAGGATCGCCGGCATCGTGCCGGCCGGCTATCCGGTCGAGCCCGGCAGTCCGCATGAATCCGTGGCAACCAAGCGGCGCATCAAGAACCTTCTCGATGCGTCCGGCTTCATCGACCAGTTGTTTCAGGTGAAGCCCCGCGAGGCGACGCGGGCGGAGCTGCTGCGCGTACACACGCCGGCCTATCTCGACCGGCTGGAGGCACTCAATCGCGAGGCCGAGGGGCTGGCCGGCCTCGACGGCTTCATGACGCGCGGCAGCTACGACATCGCGCGCCTGTCGGCGGGCGGCGCCCTGGCGGCTGTCGACGCCATCTATGCCGGCGCGGTGACCAACGCCTATGCGCTGATCCGCCCCGTCGGCCACCATGCCGAAGCCGACCAGGGCATGGGCTTCTGCCTCCTGTCGAACGCGGCGCTTGCCGCGGCCCATGCCATGGCCGCGCATGGAGCGGCCCGTGTCGCGCTGGTCGACATCGACGTGCATCACGGCAACGGCGCCCAGCGGATCTTCTGGAACGACCCGCGCGTGCTGACCATCTCGCTGCATCAGGATGCGTGGTTCCCCGCCGATTGCGGCGCGCTGGACGAGCGCGGCGGCCCCGATGCCTTCGGCACCAACATCAACGTGCCGCTGCCGGCCGGCTGCGGCTGGGGCGCCTACGAGACGACGTTCCAGACGGTGGTGATGCCGGCCCTTGAGCGCTTCCGGCCGGATTTCGTCATCGTGCCCTGCGGCTTCGATGCCGGCGCGCAGGATCCGCTGGGACGCATGATCCTGCATGGCGGCGCCTTTGCCGCGATGACGGAGATGCTGCTCGCCTTCTGCGAACGGACGATCGGCGGCCGCCTGCTGTTCACGCATGAGGGCGGCTACAATCCCTACACGGTGCCGTTCATGGCGCTGGCGGTGCTGGAGACACTGTCCGGCCGGCAGAGTGGCGTGACCGATCCGCTCGGTGAGGTTTTCGCCAACATGAAAGGGCATGCGCTTCTACCCCATCAGGCTCAGCTCATCGCCGAGGCCGCGGCCATGGTCGCGGACGTCCCCGGCGGTCGAGGCTGACAACTTCACATCTCTCGCGGCGCGCTCTGTCGCCGCGAGCCCGTATCAGATCCGCTCGAGCCCGGCCTTGTCCACGACGCCCTTCCAGCGCTCGATCTCCGAGGCGACGAAGGTACGCATGCCGTCCGGCGTGGTCGCCTCCGGCTTCACGCCGAGGAAGCCGAGCTGTTCCTTGACCTTGTCCGATTGCAGCACCTTGGCGATCGCCGCGTTGAGCTTGGCGACGACGGCCGGCGGGGTTGCGGACGGTGCCGCGATGCCGATCCACGACGGCACCTGGAAGCCCGGCAGCGTGCCGGCGATCGGCGGCACGTCCGGCAGCGCCGGCCAGGGCTGCGGGCTCGTGACGCCGAGCCCGCGGATCGTTCCGGCCCGGATCGCGGCGCCCGTCACGGTGATCGTGTCGACAACCAAATCGATGCGGCCGGAGATCAGGTCGGAGAGCGGCTGCATACCGCCACGATAGGGCACATGCGTCAGCTTGACGCCCGCGGTGCCGGCGAAGAGCTCGCCGGTCAGATGCTGCGTCGATCCGAAACCGACGGAGGAAAAGGTGAGCTTGCCAGGGTCCTTCCGCGCCGCCTCGATGACGTCGCCGATGGTCTTGAGCGGGCTTTCCGCCCGCGTGGCGATGACGAAGGGAAAGG
Organism: Pseudomonadota bacterium; assembly: GCA_020161695.1. Lineage (GTDB taxonomy): Bacteria > Pseudomonadota > Alphaproteobacteria > Rhizobiales > Phreatobacteraceae > Phreatobacter. The sequence continues at coordinate 303,577 of JAIUOO010000003.1, forward strand.
TCGCCACGAGCGAGACGAAGGCGAAATCCTCGACCGGCTTGAACCTGAGGCTCTTGTACATCGCCGCGGATACTGCGTGACCGCCGGTCAGCAGGATGATCGTGTGCCCGTCGGGCTGGGCGCGCGTCACCTGCTCCGAGGCCAGATTGCCGCCGGCGCCGGGCTTCGCTTCCACCACGACCTGCTCGCCGAGTTCGCCCGACAGCGCGTTCGCCATGACGCGGGAGATGGAATCGGCATTGCCGCCGGCCCCGAAGCCGTGAACCAGCATGACCGGCCGGGTCGGCCAGGTCTGAGCCGAGGCGAAGCGCGAAACGAAGGGCGAGGAGAGAATGGCGGCGACGGCCGTGCGGCGTGTAGGCATCGGGGGACTCCTTGGGTTCCGGTTGTCGACGGGCGCGCTTCCGGCGTCCTTGGCGCGGCGCCGGTGGCGCCGTCGCGATGTCGTTGGTGTCATCCGGCCGTCAGGCGCGGCGTCAGGCCGGAGCGAACTTCCGGTCGATCGTATCCCAGCAATCCGGATAGTCGCCGTCCATCAGGTCGAGGCAGGAAGCATAGGCGGTCGGGCTCAGCGGGAAGCGCGTCTCGAACATGAAGGCCATGGTCCCCGACAGCTTTTCCGGGTGCAATGGCTTGTTGGACGCCTTCTCGAAGGCCTCTGCGTCCGGCCCGTGGGCGATCAGCGCATTGTGCAGGCTCATGCCGCCCGGCACGAAACCGCCCGGCTTGGCGTCATAGACGCCATAGATCAGGCCCATGAACTCGCTCATGACGTTCATGTGGTACCAGGGCGGCCGGAACGAGTTCTCCATCACGATCCAGCGTTCGGGGAAGATGACGAAGTCGACATTGGCCGTTCCGGGCGTGTCGGATGCCGATGTCAGCACCGTGTAGATCGACGGGTCGGGGTGATCGAACAGGATCGACCCCACCGGCGAGAAGCGCCGCAGGTCGTATTTCACCGGCGCGAAATTGCCGTGCCATGCGACGACGTCCAGCGGCGATTGCGGCAGGTCGGTCACGTAGAGCTTGCCGAGCGCCTTCACGAACAGCCGGCAGGGCGTTTCCTTCTCCTCGTAGGCCGCGACGGGCGCGAGGAAATCGCGCGGATTGGCAAGGCAATTGGCGCCGATCGGCCCGCGCTCAGGCAGCGTCAGGTAGGAGCCGTAATTCTCGCAGACATAGCCTCGCGCCGGCCCGTTCGGCAGGTCGACCTTGAACTTCATGCCTTTCGGCACGACGACGATCTCGCCCGGCACTGCATCGAGAATGCCGCATTCCGTGAAGACGCGGATGCTGTTTTCCTGCGGCACGATCAGCAGCTCGCCGTCGGCATTGTAGAAATAGTCGTCGCCCATCGACTGGTTGGCGACATAGACGTGGCTCGCCATGCCTGCCTGCATGAACACGTCGCCGCCGGTGCAGATGGTGCGCAGGCCGGACAGGAAGGTGCAGGGCTCGGAAGGGATGGGGACGGGGTGCCAGCGCATCTGCGCGATGGGCAACGTGCTCTCGTCCCGGCAGGGCGCGGTGCGAATCAGGCCGTGGTCGACCTGCCGGAAACCACGGCCATGCTTCACCGACGGCCGGATGCGGTAGAACCACGTCCGCTTGTTCGTGTGGCGGGGCGCGGTGAAGGCGGAGCCGGACAACTGCTCGGCATAGAGGCCCTGCGGCGCCTTCTGCGGCGAATTGCGCATGATCGGCAGCGCGCCGGGAACCGCCTCCGTCGCGAAGGAATTCTCGAAGCCTGTCATATAGGCGACCGAGCCGTCGCGCGGCGACAGCACTGCCTCGCTGTAGGCGATTGCGGTGTGGGCGTTCATGGGCCGTATCTCCCTTTCAGGAAGCGCCGCTCAGAGATGGCGACCGCTGTCGACGACGATGCTGCTGCCGGTGGTCAGGCGCAGGTGCGTGACGGCGGCCATGATCGACAGGGCGACGTCGTCCGGCTCGGCGACGATCCGCAGCGGCGTTGACGCCGCCTGCTTCTCGACGCCCTCGCGGCCACGGCCCGGCACGAAGTCGGTCGCCACGGCCGCCGGCGCCACGGAGATGACCCGCGTCTCGGGCGCGAGCACGCGCGCGAGCGACAGGCTCATCGTGTCGAGCGCCCCCTTCGAGGCGCAGTAGGCGATGGAACTGCCGAGGCCGGTCGTTCCCGACAGCGACGAGACGTTCACGACAATGGAATCGCCGCTGGCGCGCAGGAGCGGCGCGAAGGCGCGGATGGTGGCGAAGGGACCCCGCACATTGGTCGCGAGGATCCGGTCGAAGGTGGCGTCGTCGAGGCCGTCGAGATCGGCATGCGGCACGGCGCGCGTGACGCCGGCGGAATTGACGAGCACGTCGACCTTGCCGAACCGCAGCCCAACAGCGGCAGCGGCAGCGGCGATCGCGGCGCTGTCCTCCATCGGCACGCGCAGCGCCTGATGGCCGCTGCCGGCGAGGCCCGCGATCAGGGCCTCCGCGCGATCCTTGCCGGCATTGTAGCCGACCACGACGCTTGCGCCCGCTTCGGCAAGCCGCTTCACCGTCGCCGCGCCGATGCCGTTGCTGCCACCCGTCACCACGGCGACACGCCCCTGAAGGGCATATGCGCCCTGCCCGCCCTGCCGCACGTTGGTCACTGGGTCGCTCCCATGAATGTCCCGGGAGCTGGCACGACCACGCTCCCCCGATCAGGTTCAGCCTATCGCGCCGGCCGGCCGCCATCTGTCCCAAGCGGCAGTGACAACCCGGTGCGCCGTCAAATGTCGAGCGCCGGCAGGATCGTGCCGCGGCATGCCCCGAAGCCGATCGGCGCGAAGCCCTGCCGCTCGCATCGGGCGGTGAGCACGAGTTCGTCGCCATCCCGGAGGAACGTGCGGCTGTCGCCGTTCGACAGGGCGAGAGGCGAAGCACCGCCGCGGGTGATCTCGAGCAGGCTGCCGAGGGCCTGCGCGCCGTCGCCGGAAATGGTGCCGGTCCCGTAGAGATCGCCGGCTTCGAGATTGCAGCCGTTGCTGGTCTGGTGCGCCACCATCTGCGCCGGGGTCCAGTAGAGCCCGGCCGCCGAGGCGGAACCGAGACGGGCCGGGGCGGCCCCTGCCGCATGCAGCCAGGCGGAAACCTGAATATCGATGCCGCCGCCGGCCTGGTCGGCGGGGTCAAGGAGGTGGGGCAGCGGGGCGGGATCGCCCGAAGGGCGCGCCGACGCCGCCACGCGGAAGGGCTTCAACGCCTCGGCGGTGACGATCCAGGGAGAAATGGTCGTCGCGAAGCTCTTGCCGAGGAAGGGGCCGAGAGGCTGGTACTCCCAGGCCTGGATGTCGCGCGCCGACCAGTCGTTCAGCAGGCAGACGCCGAAAATGTGCTGCCAGGCATCGGCAATGGCCACGGGCTCGCCCACAGTGCTGGCGCCGCCGAGGAAGATGCCGAGCTCCATCTCGTAGTCGAGGCGAAGGCTCGGCCCGAAGGTCGGGCTTTCCTCGCCCGGCCGCAGCCGCTGGCCGTTCGGCCGACGCACGCCGGTGCCATCGACGCGGATGGTCGAGGCCCGGCCATTATAGCCGATGGGGACATATTTGTAGTTCGGCAACAGCGGCGCTGTCGGGCGGAACAGGCTGCCGGCATTGGTCGCGTGCTGGATCGAGGCGAAGAAGTCGATGAAGCCGCCGGGGCGCGCCGGCAACAGCATCTCCGCATCGGCCATCGCCACGAGATGGGGCTCCACTGTCCCCTGGTCGCGCGAACCCGCCTCCAGCAGTCTGACCAGCGCCCTGCGCAAGGCCTGCCACAGCCGAGGGGCCCGGCCCATCAGAGGCGCGAGGGAGGGAGCGGTCAGGAGCGTCGCGGCATCCTCGATGTCGTTCCCCAGATGGCTCGCGAGGCCCGCGAGATCGACGATGCGGTCTCCGATGGCCACGCCGATCCGGCCCGCCCGGTCACTGCGGGCCTGGCGAAACACGCCGAACGGCAGGTTCTGGATCGGAAATTCGGTGTGCGTGTCGTTGGCCGACGCGATCCAGCTTCGGCGGTCGGGCGCGTGGGTTTCGTCGATCTGGCTATCGGTCACCGAGAACCTCGGGGCATGCGGGGGAGAATGCGTGAAGGGAGGCGGTCCGCACGACCCTCGCATGCCGCCCGCGCGCGCACTGTCACAGTCGCCGGGGACAGATCGGTGGAAAGCCGCGTGGCAAGTTCGACCCGGCACCGGAGAACCATGGCGACTGGTCCAGCATGGCGGATGCGATCACCAGCAGGCTGAGAGATCGGGGTGGGGCCCGCCTGTGGCCGGCTGCCGCGCGCGGGCGGCGATCCTCACATCATCACGCGGCGCATGAGTTCGTTCTGCGAACTGATGCCGAGCCGCGCATAGGCGCGCTTGCGATAGGTCAGCACTGTGTTGAGGCCGATGTCGAGGCGCAGCCCGATGCCTTCCGACGTGACGCCGAGCGCGATCAGCGCGCAGACCTGCCGCTCCCGGTCGCTCAGTTCCGGCGCGACGTTCGCCAGCCTTGTGTTGAACAGCGCTTCGGGATCCTCGGTCGAACGGGCCGGCGCCGTCTCCTCGTGGCGCCAGAGCATGGCGAGCAGCATATCCGCCATCCCGCCGAGGCGATCGATGTCCTCGTCGCGGAAGTCTTCGCCCCGGCCGCGGTAGAAGTTCAGCCGCATGGTCCGCTCGCCGCGGCTTTCGGCAACCGACAGCCGGTGGTCGAGGCTGATCGCGGCGTAGCATTCGTGGCGATACTCGCCCTTATCGACATCGGCGGCGTCGATATCGACGATGATGCGGCGATCCGAACGCCCGTCGAGCAGCCGGGTCACCGGGTCGCTGTGCCAGTGGCGCCGGACATAGCGCTCGGCAACCGCGCGCGCCACGCGGCGCGGGCCGCCATTCTCCGCAACGACCGTCTCGATCCGGCCTCCGGCCGAAGCCGCGAAGGCCGTCACGTGATCGGCCCCGACCGCGCAGCGGGAGAGATGAAGCAGGCCCTGGCCGAAATCCTGGCGGCCGATCTGCCCGATCAGGCCCGCAAGAATCCCCTGCGCTGCGCCAGCGGCACCCGCAAACCGGCCAAGGTCGTGGACGTGCATCGATATCCTCCCGTCCGGCCCGACGGCAGACCGCCGGATCTCAGCACCACTTCGCATTCTTGTTTGCATGCAAACTCGCATGCGTGTTAGCTGGCTGTCAATCGACCATGGAGAGGCCCGTGCGCCTGCAACCGTCAGCCCCGGCCGCGACAGGCGGCCCGGCCCAGCAGCGCCGGTCGCTGGAAGTGTTCGACCGCCTCCGGCGCGCCATCGTGACGGGCGAACTGCGCCCGAACGAACCCCTCATCGAGGCCGACATCGCCGAGCGGATGCAGGTCAGCCGGACCCCGGTGCGCGAGAGCATGCAGCGGCTCTCCGCCGCCGGGCTGGTCGTGCCGCGCAAGCGCGGCTGGGCCGTGCGCGAGTTCTCGCTGGAGGACGTGGCGCTGAACGCCGAAGTCCGCGCCGGCCTGGAGGGCTTTGCCGCCGGGCTCGCCGCGCAGCGGGCGACGCCGGACGACCTGGGCCGGCTCGCCGCCATCCATCGCGAGCGCCTCGGGCTCGATCCCGAGGACGAGAAGGCACGTGTGCGCACGAACCGCGCGTTCCACGACGCCGTCATCGCAGCCGCTCGCAATCCGAAGCTCACCGACGCGATCGACGCCACGGGGCTGTTCTATTTCAACGGCGACGTCGTCCGCATGTCCTCGGCCGAGCAGATGGCGCAGGGCAATGCCGACCACGCCCAGATCCTCGCAGCGCTCGAGGCCAAGGACTCCGCTGCGGCCGAAACGCGGATGCGGGCCCATATCGAGCGCACCGCCAGGATCATCCGCAGCCGCTGAAGCCGACACATTGCCGGGCTTCGACACGGCGTGCTCATCACCCCCGACCGTCCCAGGAGACAACCCGCATGGCCCCCGCGCCGCTTCGCTTCCTCGCCATTTCCGGCTCGCTGAGAAAGGCCTCGTACAATTCCGCGGCGCTCGCCGCGGTCAGAAGGCTCGCCCCGCCGCACCTGACGATCGAGATCGCCGACATTTCCGGCTTTCCGCTCTACGACGACGATGTCAGGCTCGCCGGCTACCCCGCCGCGGTGGAGACGCTCCGCGCTCAGGTCGCTGCCGCCGACGCCGTCATCTTCGCAACGCCCGAATACAACTTCTCGGTGTCGGGCGTGCTGAAAAACGCCATCGACTGGGCCTCGCGCCCGCCGAGCCAGCCGTTCGACGGCAAGCCCATTGCCATCCTCGGCGCGAGCCTCGGCCCGACCGGCACGGCGCGAGCTCAGTACGACCTGCGCAAGATGATGGTCTTCCTCAATGCCTTTCCGATCAACAAGCCCGAGGTGATGATCAATTTCGCCAAGGACAAGTTCAACGCCGAGAGCGAGCTGACGGATGAGACGACCAAGGGGTTCCTGCTGCAGATGCTTGCCTCGCTCGAAGCCTGGACGCTGAAGCTCAGGGGTTGAGGAAACCTGCGCGCCGCCGGCAGCACACCGGCAAGAAGAAGCCCTGCCGCGTCGGCAAACGCGGCAGGGCTTTTTCATATGCCCGCGACCGGCGGGACCAGAGCCCGCCAATCCCCCCACTAGCGGATGAAGCGCAGGTCGAGACCCTTGTAGAGGCCGCAGCCATAGATGTTGTGAGCCTTGAACTCCGCCAGCCGGTTCGACGCCGCGATCCGCATCGGCTCGTGGTAGAGCGGGATCCAGACCGCCGCCTCGTGAACCTGACGCAGCACCTCGCCATAGGCTGTCGCGCGGTCTGCGGGATTCAGCGCATGCATGCCGAGGCTCAGCAGCCTGTCCGTCTCGGGATTCTTCCAGTTCATCCGGTTCGGCGTCGGCACGTTGGTCGAGCGGAAGAAGAAGTTCACGGCCTCGCCCGTCGTCAGATAGGGATAGCCCATCGTGAACAGGTCGAATTCCTGCGTGGCGAGCTTGCCCCAGGCGGCGGTGGCATCGAAGAGCTGGATGCGCAGGTCGACGCCGATCTTACGCAGGTCGCCCTGCACCGCCTCGGTGAGCTGCTGGAAGGTCGAGCCCGCGAAGCCGTAGATCAGCGGCGACAGGCGTACGCCGTTCTTGGCGCGCACGCCATCGGCGCCGCGAACCCAGCCGGCCTGATCGAGCAGGCGGTTGGCCTCCGCAATGTTGGTCCGGATCAGGTTCGGCTCCAGCGCGGCGTTCCAGTCGGGCGTCGAGCGATGGAGGTAGGAATAGGCCGGCTCGGTCTCGCCGAAATTGATGTCGCGGGAGATCGCTTCCTGGTCCACGGCCATGACCATGGCGCGGCGCACGGCCGGATCGTCGACGCCCGGCTTGTCGGTCTTGAAGCCAAAGAAGATCGTCCAGAAGGCGATGTCGTTGTTGACCACGCGCAGGTTGCGGTTGGCTCGGATCTGCGACAGCCCGGAATAGGGGATGTACTGCGTCACCTGGCTCTGGCCGGTCAGCGTGGCGGCGAGACGGGTGTTCTCCTCCGGCACGATCTTCCAGATCACTTCCTGGATCTGCGCAGGGCCGCGATTCTCGTAGATCGGCGGGCCCCAGCGATAGGCGTCGTGACGGCGCAGGCGCAGCTCGTTGCGCGGCCGCCAGTCGACCCAGCAATAGGGGCCGGTGCCGTTGAAGCCACGAATGCCGAAGTCGGCTCCGAGAGCCTCGACGTTCGCCTTGTCGACGATGACGGCGGTGGCGAGCGTCAGCTGCGGCAGCAACTCGCCGTATGGAGCGGAAAGCCGGTACTCGACCGTGTAGGGATCGGTCGCGACGATGTCCTCGACGGGACCGGCGCGCCAGCGCACCGGCGAGCGGGTGGCCGGATCGATCCAGCGCTTCAGCGAATAGACCACATCCTCGGCGGTCATCTTCTTGCCGTCGCAGAACTGCACGTCCTGCCGCAGCTTGAACGTGTAGACCTTGCCGTCCGCCGAGACGGTCCAGCTCTCCGCGATGCCGGGCCGGATGGTCCTCATGTCATGGTCCAGCGACACCAGCGTGTCGGCCAGCATGAACATCACCTCCGCCGTGGCCCGCGCCGTCTGGCGGTGCGGATCGTAGCGGTCGGAATCGACCTCGCGAACGATGGTCAGCGTGTTCTGAGATTGCGCCGCCGCCGGACTGGCGCCGATCATTCCGGCCGCCAGTGCGGCCAGTACCAGTATCGAAGGTCTCGACGTCATGGCTCTCTCCTCTGGTACCGGTTGGAACCGGTCTTGTCCTTGTGCGGCCGGCTGCGGTCGCTTGCCGGCGCGCGGCGATTGGGCCTTGCGGGCGCCGGAACGGACGCCCTGACGATTGATCTTGAGGCGGTGGCGCGATCGGCCACATACCCTCCAAAGAGGACAGCCTGGCCGGACCACTCAGCCGTTCCGCAGTCTTGGGTCGAGGAGGTCTCTGAGTGCGTCGCCGAGGACGTTTGCGCAGAGGACGAGGAGGACGATGACGAATGATGGGATGACGGCGATGTGGGGTGCGAGGAACAGTTCGTTGCGT
>JAIUOO010000038.1 GCA_020161695.1 Pseudomonadota bacterium
CGTGTCTCAGTCCCAGTGTGGCTGATCATCCTCTCAGACCAGCTACTGATCGTCGCCTTGGTGAGCCGTTACCCCACCAACTAGCTAATCAGACGCGGGCCGATCTTTTGGCGATAAATCTTTCCCCCGAAGGGCTTATCCGGTATTAGCTCCAGTTTCCCGGAGTTGTTCCGAACCAAAAGGCACGTTCCCACGCGTTACTCACCCGTCTGCCGCTCCCCTTGCGGGGCGCTCGACTTGCATGTGTTAAGCCTGCCGCCAGCGTTCGTTCTGAGCCAGGATCAAACTCTCAAGTTGTATGAGATCTTGAACCGGCTAGTCACTACGTTGAATTGACAGAGGACACACCTAAGTTCCGGTCTTGCGACCAAAACCTTGGTTGTCTCTGAAACGTAGCACTGCCGAGGTCTCGTCTTGACCAGCCCGAGGGCTGGTCCGCAAGAACTCCGCCGCCTACGTTTCTCTTTCCGATATTCAGTTGTCAAAGAACCGGAACCCGAGGGGCTCCCACCCTTAGAGAAGGGCGACTGAAACTCTACCTTCTGACCTTGGTCAGAAGCGTCATGCACCAGAAGGTGTCTGAGAAGCTTCAGGGACAGCGGGCCGGGCCGGTGAAGCGCGGCGCCGCGTCGATGGGCGGGTTATAGGCCCCACCCCTTCCGACTGTCAACACGGATTTTCAAAAAAAATGACGGCCCGACGACAGGGTGCTTCGCCGGCTGTGGATAAGCTGCACTTGGTACGCGCCTATGACGCTGACTTGAAAGGCTTTTTCGCGATTCGACAAGCCCCGCCTCCAGCTGGCTCCCGGCGGGATATTTCTTTCATGGCCGGCTGGGGCGGGCTTCGCGCCCCCTGGACCGGGGTTTGGCGCGAAACAGGGGCTTTCTGGGCCTACGCGCGCGCGTACTACACATAGGCGAAATACGTCCGGGTCCGCGGGCGCCTGGAAACCGGCCCGAATCCGGTTGCGATCCCCGAGAGACGGCCGCCCGGGCCACCTCGCCGGGTAGGGCACCCGCCTGGCGAGGCCCCTGCGCCGGCCCTTTGCCCCGGGAGCGGCGGCAGAGCCCTCACCACGCCATATTCCTCGCCCTTCTGTCGGCTTCGTTCGCTTGACGCAGGCTGGCGGCGCGGGCAACGTCCGGCCGCCGGATCGCATTGGCCGCCGCTTTCGTCGCGGGCGGCCCTGTTTGGAGAATCGGGTTTGCACTCTTCCGGCCGCGCGCCAGCCTTCAAGCATCTCGCGCCGAGCGCCGCGCTCGGCGACGAGCCGCCGCTGGCGGTCGACGGCTCCGTGCGCCGCGGCATCGAGCGTCGCGGCATCAATGTCCGCTGGTTCTCCGGCACCGTGCTCACCGGCCTCTGTGGTGCCGGGCTGATGGGCGGCGCCGTCTGGGCTGCGCTCGAGAACCCCACCCGTCCCGCAGCTCCCGCCGAAATCCTGCAGCCGCAGGTCCGTGCGACCGCCTCGGGCGACCGCCTGACCAATACGGCGCGCAAGGGCGACCGCCTGACGCGGCTGGCCGATGCCTTCTCCACCTCGAAGCAGACCATCCGGGTGTCGCAGACCTCGCGCGTCGGCGATCGCGAGATCATCCGCGTCAGGCCGCACACCCGCGTCGTCGCCAATCTCGTGCAGACATCCAGCGGCGAGTTCGACATTCCCGAGTTCAATCCGCTGCGCATGCTGGCGGGCGACGCGCCGGAACGCGCCGAGCAGGAGGACGCCACCGACGGCGGCGACGGCGAGGTGACCATCCTCACCCGCGACATCGCGGCCGTCGCTGCCGCCGACCGGCCGATGCTGGCGCTGAGCACCGAGGAGATCCTCGCCAAGGTCCGCGAGGTATCGCTGCAGCCGGAGATCGCGACCCGCCTCGCCCTTCCGCTTGCGACCGGCCCGGAGCGCGCGCCGTCCCGCCAGGAGGCCGTCGACGAGAACGGCCCGAACGTCATGCGCGTGGCCAAGCGACCGGCCGAGCCGGCGGCGCCCAGCTCCGCCCCGCCCGACCGCGCCGCCATCGCCAAGGCCGGCGACACGATCACCGGCCTGATGCTCGAGCTCGGCGCGACACGCGACGATGCCCGCCTCGTCGCCACCGCCTTCAATCGCGGCGGCCAGGAGATCACCCTGCGCGCCGGCCAGCGTGTCCGCGTGCTCTTCGCGCCCGGCGCCGCGGGGCGCGTCCAGCCGGTCCGCATCATCCTCGTCGGCGAGCGCGACAATCCCGAGGCGGCCGTGGCGCTATCCGACGACGGGCGCTACGTGGCGATGGAGGATCCGGCGGATGCCGCGACCGTCACCGACGATTCGGAGGACGAGGAGGGCGGCGGCCTGCGCCTCTACAACGCCATCTACGAGACGGCGTTGCGGCAGGAGATTCCGAAGCCCATCGTCGACGAACTGATCCGGCTCTTCGGCAACGACGTCGATTTCTCGCGCCGCGTCGGCGCCAACGACCTGTTCGAGGTTCTCTACGCCTCCGAAGACGAGAGCGAGGCGGGCCGGGGCGACATCGTCTATGCCTCGCTGACGACCGGCGGCGAAACGCGGCGCTACTACCGCTTCCATTCGACCGCCGACAATCTCATCGACTTCTACGACGAGAACGGCCGCTCGGCGCGCAAGTTCCTGATCCGCAAGCCCATCGCCGGCGGTCAGATGCGCTCGGGTTTCGGCATGCGCCGCCATCCCGTCATGGGCTACTACAAGATGCATTCCGGCGTGGACTGGGCCGATCGGGTCGGCACGCCCATCGTCGCCGCCGGCAACGGCACCATTGCCAAGGCGAGCTGGTCGGGCGGCTATGGCCGTCGCGTCGAGATCGAGCACCCGAACGGCTACACCTCGACCTATTCGCACATGTCGGGCTTTGCCCGCGGCATCACCGAGGGCGCGCGCGTGCGCCAGGGCCAGGTGATCGGCTATCTCGGCTCGTCCGGCCTCTCCACCGGTCCGCACCTGCACTACGAGGTGATGGTCAACGGCCGCTTCGTCGATCCCATGCGCGTGCGCGTGCCGCGCGGGCGCGAGCTCGGTGGACAGATGCTCGCCGTCTTCCGCGCCGAGCGCGAGCGCATCGACAACCTGATGACCCGCGACCGCGCCGAGACGCGCGTCACGGCCCAGTCGTCGCGCTGAGCCCTATTCGGCGGCGGCGAGCCGGGTTTCCCCGAGCCAGATATCGAGGTCTGCCAGCGCCCGCGCGCTCAGCGCCTTCTTGCGCGCCTGCGTCTTGGCGGTGCCGCGCAGCCGCGAGCCGTCCTCGGCCTTGGTCGGCGCCTGCGCCAGCGGCGGGAACAGCCCGAAATTGACGTTCATCGGCTGGAACGAGCGCGGCCCCTCGTCGATCGTCGTCACGTGCCCGCCGGTGATGTGGTTGATCAGAGCGCCGTGCGCGGTGGTGACCGGCGGCAGCGGCGCCTCCCGTCCCAGCCGCTCGGCCGCCGCCAGCCGCCCGGTCATGCCGCCGATGGCCGCGCTCTCCACATACCCCTCGCATCCCGTGATCTGGCCGGCGAAGCGCAGGCGCGGCATCGCCTTCAGCCGCAGCGTTTCGTCCAGCACCTTCGGCGAATTGAGATAGGTGTTGCGATGGATGCCGCCGAGCCGCGCGAACTCGGCATTCTCAAGGCCCGGGATCATCCGGAAGATATTGGCCTGCTCGCCATATTTCAGCTTGGTCTGGAAGCCCGTCATGTTGAACAGCGTGCCGAGCTTGTTGTCCTGCCGGAGCTGGACGACGGCATAGGCCTTGACCGTGGGATTGTGCTTGTTGGTCAGCCCGACAGGCTTCATCGGCCCCCAGCGCAGCGTCTCGCGGCCACGCTCGGCCATGACCTCGATGGGCAGGCAGCCGTCGAAATAGGGCGTGCCCTCCCATTCCTTGAACTCGGTCTTCTCGGCCGCCAGCAGCGCGTCGATGAACGCCTCGTACTGGTCCTTGTCCATCGGACAGTTGATGTAGTCGGCGCCCGTGCCGCCGGGTCCCGCCTTGTCGTAGCGCGACTGGAACCAGGCGGTGTCCATGTCCACGCTGTCGAAATGGACGATGGGCGCGATGGCGTCGAAGAAGGCGAGCGACGTCTCGCCGGTGATGTCGAGGATCGCCTGAGCCAGCGCCGGCGAGGTCAGGGGTCCCGTCGCGACGATCACGCTGTCCCATTCGGCCGGCGGCAGGCCGGCGATCTCGCCGCGCTCGATGGTCACCAGCGGGTGGGCCTCGAGTTCGGCCGTCACCGCCGCCGAGAAGGCGTCGCGGTCGACCGCGAGCGCGCCGCCCGCCGGCACCTGATGGGCATCGCCCATCCGCATGATGATCGAGCCCATGCGCCGCATCTCGGCATGGAGAAGCCCCACCGCATTGGTCGCGGCATCGTCCGAGCGGAACGAATTGGAGCAGACGAGCTCGGCGAGGCCCTCGGTCTTGTGCGCTTCCGTGCCGCGCACCGGGCGCATCTCGTGGAGGACGACCGGCACGCCGGCCGAGGCGATCTGCCAGGCAGCTTCCGAGCCCGCGAGCCCGCCACCGACAACATGAATGGGAGAAATCTGGGTCATGCCGGGGCTTTTACTGCATCCGGCCGGCTGAGGACACCCTGGGCCGGCAGGCATCGCCCTGCCGCTTCCCCGCGCCCTGCGGCGGGCCCGGTCAAAAAAGAGCCCCGGCGGTGAGGCCGGGGCTTTGAAGTCGGGAGGTCAGGAGAGAGAGAGAGAGGCGGTGGTCGATCACTCGCAGACGCGGACCGTGCGGCGCTCCGGGCCGTAGGGGCCGTCGACCCAGCGGCGGGTCAGGTAGCATTCCGAGGCATAGGCGCGGGACTGG
>JAIUOO010000030.1 GCA_020161695.1 Pseudomonadota bacterium
GATGGGCCTCCACCTCGGCATGGAGGTCACGGGCTGGCCGCCGGAGAATATCGAAGAGCTGGCAAAGCGCTTCGAGGACCATTACTGATCCCATTCCCCGCCGACCGTGAGGTCCGCGGCCACCTGAGAGGACAAGGCGATGCGTCACGGCAAAGCCCACCGCAAGTTCAACCGCACGGCCGAGCATCGTCAGGCGATGTTTGCCAACATGTGCGCCGCGTTGATCAAGCACGAGCAGATCGTCACCACCCTGCCGAAGGCGAAGGACCTGCGTCCGATCGTCGAGAAGCTGGTGACGCTCGGCAAGCGCGGCGATCTGCACGCCCGCCGTCAGGCGGTGTCGCAGATCCGCGACATCGGCATGGTCAAGAAGCTGTTCGAGGTTCTCGGACCGCGCTACCAGTCGCGCCAGGGTGGCTACACCCGCGTGCTGAAGGCCGGCTTCCGCTACGGCGACAACGCGCCGGTGGCGGTGATCGAGTTCGTCGACCGCGACGTCGACGCCAAGGGCAAGGATTCCGGTCCGGTCCAGCCGCGCGCCGAGCAGGCTGCGGCCTGATCTGACCAACGGAAAGTGGGGCCGCTCCAGGGCGGACCCGATGCAGGGGCGGCCTCCGGGTCGCCCTTTTGCGTTGTGGACCTGCTTTGCTCAGCGGCGCGCGGTCGCAAGTTCCGCCGCGAGGCCGGCTGCCATGACCGCGCCGGCGAGGCCGAAGACCAGCCTGTGGCTGCCGGTGGCCGCGAGCAGGGCGGTGAAGCCATAGGCCGCACCCGCCTGGGCGACGGCGAAGACGACCGTCTGGAGGGCCCAGGCTGCGGTATGGGCCTGCGGTCCGACGATCTCGCGCGTGCGCCCGGATGTCGACGAGCCGAGCCCGATCATCAGGCCGCCGGCCAGCATGGCCGAGAGCGTCAGCAGCGCGAGATTATGCGTGACCGCGGGCAGCGCCGCGCCGATCGCCATCAGGGCGACGATGATCCGCAGCACCGGCGCATAGCCGAAGCGGTCGGCGGCAAGGCCCGCGACCATCGGCGCGACGACGGCCGTCAATCCCGCCGCGACCCAGATCCAGCCGCCGACGCCGAGACCGAAGCCGAGATCGCGCGCGACGTGGTCGACGAAGAAGATGGTGTGCGGCACATAGCCGGCGGCCGCGCCGCAATAGGCGGCGGCCAGGCCGAGATAGGCGGGGTCGCGCCGCCATGCAGGAGCCGACTGGCCGCGAGCCGGGGCTTCCGGTGGCGCGGAGCGCGGTAGCAGCGCCATCATCACGACGCTCGCCAGCGCGAGCACCGCGGCCAGCGCCAGCCATGCCGCTGCCGGTCCCGAGGCGGCGAAAGCCGGCACGGCGGTGCCCGACAGGACGAAGCCGGTGCCGACGCCTGCGAAGACCAGGCCGTTGGCGCGCCCCTTGTGCGAGGGCGCGACGACATTGGCGATGACCGGCGGGATGACGATCATCATGACGCCGCCCGTTGCTCCGGACAGGGCGCGCAGGGCGATGAAGAGCCAGCCCGGCAGCGGCACGGCCGAGGCGGCGAAGGCCAGCACCGCGAAGAACGCCGCCAGCGCCACGGCGACGCGAACGCCGAAGAAGCGGGCAGTGGCGAGCGCGGTTCCTGCGCCGACGATGTAGCCGGCGAGATTGAAGGCGGCCGCCAGATGCAGCGTCGTGGGCGTCGCCCAGCCGGCCTCGACCATGGCGGGAATGAGCGGCGGATAGCCGAAACGGCCCATGCCGACACCGATCAGCAGGCCGCAATAGCCGGCGAGGGCCGGTCCGAAAAAGCCGGTCCAGCGGTCGCCAACCGGCGCGGGCGATGTCACAGCACGCGCTCGATGCCGACGCCGCGCGTGTCCATCAGGACCTCGAGGCCGACGATGGGCGGTCGGTCGAGATGCCAGGTCACGCCCTTCCGCGCGGCCCCGCGCGCGACGATCTCGGAGCCGAGGAACGGAAAGATGTCGTGCAGCGTGTGGATCTGCGCCGCCGTCGTGTCGGCCCAGGTGAAGCCGAGCGGCGCCATCCGCGTTTCCATATGCATCAGCACGGTCAGCGCCTTCTCGCGGATCGCCTCGGGACTGGTGTCGCCGAAACGCACGATGCGCTCGGAGAAATGACCCGGCCCCTTGTCGAAGCCCTCGCCGGAGCCCGCGACCACGAAGGAGGGCAGGGATGCCTCGCCCTCGGCGACGAAGGAGAAGGCGTGGAGCGAGGGTTCGGTCGGCGTCTCGAAGGTCGGACAGACATTGGCCCGCGCGACTGGATTGGTCGTGCCGTCGGTGAGACCCCAGGCTGTCAGCGTGCCGACATAGATATCGTTGAACGCCTTGAAGCTCGTCTCGTCGAAGGGGGCGGGCGAGCGGAGTTCGCAGGCGCAGAAGGCCGTCAGCGGCCGGCCCGCACCGCGGATGATCTCCGCGGCCCGCGCGAACCCCGCCGCAAGCGGCAACGGTCGGCGGAACGTCACCCGCTCGATATGGTGGCCCGGCATGGCCGCGACGCTGCCCGAATACTGAAAGACATTGGGAACGAAGCGGTAGTTGCCGGGCGTGAAATCGAGAACCTCCATGGGGTCAGGCCGCCCGCTCGACCGAGACGCTGCGGCAATCCATCTCGTAGTCGAGGCCGATCACCGGCGGCCGGTTGAAATGCCAGGAGAGGCCGTTGCGCGCCGCGCCGCGCCGGACGATTTCCTCGCCCATGAAGGGATGGATGTCGTGGACGCAGTAGACCTGCGTGGCCGTCGTATCCTTCCAGCCATGGCCGAAGGCGGCCATGCGATCTTCCATCCGGCCCAGCACGAAGGCCGCCTTCTCGCGGAGGGCGCCGGGGCTCGTGTCGTTCAGCCGGACGATGCGCTCGGCATAGGGGGCCGTGCCGTCGCGCGCCTCGGCCGAGCCGGAAATGACGAACTGCGGCGCGCCGGCATCGCCCTCGGCGATATAGGAAAAGGCGTGGAACGACGGCTCCGGTGGCCCACCGATCTCCGGGCAGACATTGGAGCGCGCGACCGGATTGGCCTTGGTCTCGGCATTGTAGATGCCCCAGTCGGTGAGCGTGCCGACATAGACCTCATTGAAGGCCTTGAAGCCGGCATCGTCGAAGGGTGCAGGCGAACGCAGCTCGCAGGCGCAGAATGCGGTGAGTGGCTGGCCGGCGCCCTGGATTATCTGCGCGATCTCAGCGAATCCGGCCTTGAGCGGCACCGGGTTGCGGAACATCACCCGTTCGATCCGATAGCCGGGCAGCGCCGCGACACCCGCCGAATACTGGAAGACGCTCGGCAGGTAGCGATAATTGCCGGGAGTGAAATCGACTGTGGTCATGATGCCCTTCGGGTTTTTCCTCCCTGCGAGGGTCGCCACTGATCCCGCGGCGGTCAACACGCAGGAATGCATCGGGCGGGTGTGCGAAGGCCGCCGGCAGTGAAGCACGGGCGCCCCGTTGCCGGGGCGCCCGCATGTCAGTCGTCGATCAGGCTCTCATCGGCGCGCAGGCGTGGAGCGTCGTCCGGCGCGATGCCCTTGGCGAGTTCCGAGACCTGCCGCTCGAACAGGGCGCGGTAGGCGCCGTCCTCGCGCTTCAGCAGCACCTCGTGGCTGCCCTCCTCGATGACCTCGCCCTGGTCGAAGACGAGGATGCGGTCCATCGCCCGGACGGTCGAGAGCCGGTGGGCGATGACGATCGTCGTCCGCCCGGCCATCAGCCGCTCCACCGCCTCCTGGATCAGCGCCTCCGATTCCGAATCGAGGCTCGATGTCGCCTCGTCCAGGATCAGGATCGGCGCATCCGCCAGGAAGGCCCGTGCCAGCGCCACGCGCTGCCGCTCGCCGCCCGACAGTTTCACGCCGCGCTCGCCGACAAGGGTCTCGTAGCCCTTCGGCAGGCGCATGATGAAGTCGTGGGCATTGGCGAGGCGCGCCGCCTGCTCGACCTGCGCCCGGCTCGCGCCCGGCCGGCCATAGGCGATGTTCTCGGCCAGCGAGCGGTGGAACAGCACCGGCTCCTGCTGGACGATGGCCATCTGCGAACGGAGGCTCGCCTGCGTGACGCCGGCAATGTCCTGACCGTCGATCAGGATGCTGCCGGCATTCACGTCGTAGAGCCGCTGCACGAGCTTGACGAAGGTCGTCTTGCCCGAGCCCGACCGCCCCACGAGCCCGACCTTCTCTCCCGCGGCGATCGTCAGCGAGAAGTCGCGGTAGAGCGGTTCGGCATGGCCGCCATAGTGGAAGGTCACCCGGTCGAAGGCGATTTCGCCAGCCGTCACGGTCATCGCGCGCGCGCCCGCGCGATCCGCCACGCCGTAAGGCAGGGCGTCCATGGCGACCAGCTCCTCCATGTCATTGACCGAGCGCTGGAGATTGTGGACGTGCTGGCCGACGTCGCGGAGATAGCCGTGGACCACCGCGTAGGAGGTCAGCACGAAGGCAACGTCGCCAGGCGAGGCCTGTCCCTTGGCCCAGAGCCAGATGACGAGGCCGACCACCGAGCCGCGCAGCGCGAGCAGGACCAATTGCTGCGCGGTGCCCGAGTTGGTGCCGCGCACCCAGGTCCGCCGCGTCTTCTGCGCCCAGCGCGACAGCGTGCCGGAAAGGCGCGCGTCCTCCCGCGCCTCCGCGCCATAGGCCTTCACGACCGGGTTGCAGGATATGGCGTCCGCCAGCGCGCCGCCGACCCTGGTGTCCCAGGCATTGGCGAGGCGGGCCGCCGGCGCGACATAGCCAAGCGACAGCGCGACCGTGACGGCGACATAGACGACCGACCCCATGAAGACGACGAGGCCCATGGCCGGCCAGTGCCAGGCGAGCAGGGCGGTCGTGCCGACCAGCACGACGACGGATGGCCAGAGGGCGCCGAGGATCGTGTCGTGCAGCAGGTCGAGCGCCCACATGCCGCGCGTGATCTTGCGCACGGTCGAGCCGGCGAAATTGCTGGCGTGCCAGTCGGTCGAAAAGCGCTGGAGGCGGGCGAAAGCCTCCTCGGCGGTCTCGCTCATGGTGCGCAGCGTCAGCGTCGTGATGCCGATGAACGAAGCATGGCGGAACAGCACGGTGACCGCGCCGAGCGCCAGCATGCCGGCGAGCGCCCAGAGCGCCGCCTCCATGCCGCCCTGTCCGGCGACGGCATCGACGAGACGGCCGGCATAGACCGGCACGAGAAACTCGGCCGTGGTCGCCGCCATGAAGGTCGCGGCTACCGCTGCGACGCGCAGGGGCGTGCGCATCCAGTGGCGGAAGGTGAAGGCGAGAACCGCGCGGAACGGCTCGCGCCGCCCGGTTTCAGACGATGAAGACATGATGGCTTCCCGGCCCCCGAAGGCAGCCGGCTCCGCAATGGCGAACCGGAATCGCGCGGCGCGAAATCAGGTCCGGAATGACGAACGAACGGGGATGGAAATCGGCTCAGGACCGCATCGGGCGGTCCGCGGCAGCGGCAGGGTCTGGCCTAACGGCGGGACCGGCCGGAGGGCGTGTTGAACATCAGAATATGCATTCAGCCCTCCCTCGTGCGTGTTGGAGCCGGCAGTTTCAATGGCATGGTGCGTTGGCCGTTTCAACCCGCAGGTGGTGCGGCGTGCCAACGCAGATGCCAGCCTGCTGCCGCCTTTCCCTTCCGGGAGCGCGGCGCGGCAGCTATATTCGCGGCATGACCAGATTCAGCCTTCTCGCCGCCGCGGCCCTCATCGCCGCCATCGCTCCCGCCTCGGCGCAAGCCCAGCGCCAGGCCCCCCAGACCCGCGCGGAGGTGCAATTGTCCTTCGCGCCCGTGGTCAGGCGGGCGGCCCCCGCCGTCGTCAACGTCTATGGCGCGCGCGTCGAGCAGGTGCAGAATCACCCCTTCTTCGACGATCCGATGTTCCGCCGCTTCTTCGGCAATCGTGGCGGCGGGCAGGGGCAGGGTCCGCAGCGCGCCGAGGTAGCCCGCTCGCTCGGCTCGGGCGTTATCATCGACCGCTCCGGCCTCGTGGTGACCAACAACCACGTGGTCGAGAACATGACCGAGGTGAAGGTCGCCTTCGCCGACCGGCGCGAGTTCGAGGTCGAGATCGTGCTGCGCGACCCGCGCACCGACCTCGCCGTGTTGAAGCTGAAGAACCCGCCCACCGACCTCGTCACCCTCGACATCGGCGATTCCGAAGCGCTGGAGGTCGGCGACATCGTGCTGGCCATCGGCAATCCGTTCGGCGTCGGCCAGACGGTGACACAGGGCATCGTCTCGGCGCTCGCCCGCAGCCAGGTGGGCGTTTCCGACTACCAGTCCTTCGTGCAGACGGACGCGGCCATCAATCCCGGCAATTCCGGCGGTGCGCTCGTCGATATGAACGGCCGCCTGATCGGCATCAACACGGCAATCTTCTCGCGCTCGGGCGGCAGCCACGGCATCGGCTTCGCCATTCCGACCGCCATGGTCCGCCTGATCATCGAATCGGCCAAGGCCGGCAGCCAGACGGTGCAGCGCCCCTGGTTCGGCGGGCGCCTGCAGACGGTCACAGCCGATGTCGCGGAAAGCCTGCGCCTCGCGCGGCCGTCCGGTGCGCTGATCGTGTCGGTCGTGGCCAATTCGCCCGCCGCGCGCGCGGGCCTGCGCGCGGGCGACCTGATCACCGCCGTCGACAGTCACCAGATCGACGATCCCGACGCCTTCGGCTACCGGTTCGGCGTCCGCCCCATCGGCGGTGTCGCGAGCCTCGCCGTCACCCGCAACGGCCGCTCGCTGGTCGTGCCGGTCGCGCTGGAAGCCGCGCCGCGCGGCGGCCAGGATGCCGAACAGATCACCGGCCTCTCGCCGTTCCAGGGCGTGACGGTCGCGACGCTGTCGCCGGGCATTGCCGACGAATTGCGGGTCAATCACCGCTCCGAGGGCGTAGTCATCACCAAGGTCGAGCCTGGATCGCCGGCCGCCCAGGTGGGCCTCCAGCCGGGCGACGTCGTGCTCGGCGTCAATGGCCGGGAGATCAAGGCACCGACCGACCTCCAGCAGGCGACGGCCCAGCGCGCGCGCCTCTGGCGCTTCCAGATCGACCGCGGCGGGCAGGTCATCAACTCGATGATGGGCGGCTGAGTTGGACCTGTTCGAGGCGGCGGGGCCGGACCCGAAGGCGCCGCGCCCGCTCGCCGACCGCCTCCGGCCGAAATCGCTCGCCGAAGTGGCGGGTCAGGAGCACCTGACCGGCCCGGATGGTGCGCTGACGCGCCTCCTGCGCACCCGTTCGCTCGGCTCCCTCGTCTTCTGGGGTCCGCCCGGCACCGGCAAGACCACGGTCGCGCGCCTGCTCGCGGGCGAGACCGATCTCGCCTTCGAGCAGATTTCCGCGATCTTCACCGGCGTCGCGGACCTCAAGAAGGTGTTCGAGCAGGCCCGCTCCCGCCGGGTTCAGGGCCGGGGAACGCTGCTCTTCGTCGACGAGATCCACCGTTTCAACCGCTCGCAGCAGGATGCCTTCCTGCCCGTCGTCGAGGACGGCACGGTGACGCTCGTCGGCGCGACGACGGAAAACCCGTCCTTCGAGCTGAATGCGGCTCTCCTCTCCCGCGCGCGCGTGCTGACGTTCCGCTCCCTCGACGACGAGGCGCTGGAGAAGCTCCTGGCGCGGGCCGAGGAGATGGAGGGCAAGCCGCTGCCGCTCGATAGCGATGCCCGCGTCGCGCTCGTTCGCATGGCGGACGGCGACGGACGGGCGGTGCTGACGCTTGCCGAGGAGGTCTGGCGCGCGGCGGGTGCGGGCGAGACCTTCGATACGGCCGGCCTTGCCGAGATCGTCCAGCGCCGGGCGCCGATCTACGACAAGGCGCAGGAGGGGCACTACAACCTCATTTCCGCGCTTCACAAGACGGTGCGCGGCTCCGACCCGGACGCGGCGCTCTACTATCTCGCGCGGATGCTGGATGCCGGCGAGAACCCGCTGTTCATTGCGCGTCGCGTGGTGCGCATGGCGGTGGAGGATATCGGCCTCGCCGACCCGCAGGCCCTCGTCGTCGCCAATGCCGCCAAGGACGCCTATGATTTCCTCGGGAGCCCGGAGGGCGAACTGGCGCTCGCCAATGCCGTGATCTACGTCGCCACCGCGCCGAAATCGAATGCCGCTTATACCGCCTGGAAGGCGGCGCTTGGCGTTGCCAAGGAGCGCGGCAGCCTGACGCCGCCGAAGACCATCCTCAACGCGCCGACCAAGCTGATGAAGTCGGAGGGCTATGGCGAGGGCTATGCCTACGATCACGACCAGCCCGACGCCTTCTCCGGACAGGACTATTGGCCCGAGGCGCTGGGACGACAGTCGTTCTACCGGCCGGTCGAGCGCGGCTTCGAGCGCGAGGTGGCCAAGCGCATGGAATGGTGGGCGAAGCTCCGGAAAGAGCGGGGCGGATAGCCGCTTTGCGCTTCATTCCGGCGGAAACCTCGTCTAACGCTTGGATATGACCAAGACTCTTCTCGTCTTCCTTGGCTCCGGAATTGGCGGCGCGGCGCGCTACGGCGTCAATGTCTGGTCGCTGAAGGCGTTCGGGCCGCATTTCCCTGCGGGCACCTTCATCGTCAACATCGCGGGTGGGCTCGCCATGGGTCTGCTCGCAGGGTGGCTGGCCTTTCGCGCGCAGTTGCCATGGAGCCAGGAACTGCGGCTATTCCTCACCACAGGCCTTCTCGGCGGCTTCACTACCTTCTCGGCCTTCTCGCTCGATGCGATCGTGCTCTACGAGCGGGGTGACCTTGGCCTCGCGGCGCTCTATGTGGTGGCTTCGGTGATCCTGTCGGTCGCAGCGCTTGCGATCGGCCTTGCCGTTGTCAGGAGCTTCTCATGAAGGGCAGGGGCAAGCCGCCGGGCCGCGGCGGTGGTGCAGGCAAGGGACCGCAGGGGCGGGGACCGGGCGCGCCGCGCCCGCCGGGCAAGCGTCCGGCCGGCGGGTCGAAGCCGCCGCGCGCGCGCAGCCGGGCTCCGGCCGACCGTGATGAGCCCGCCGACGAGCGTGGACGGAAGACCCCGCGTCCGGCCACGGGCCGCCGCCGCGACGACGCCCGGCCGTTCGGCAAGCCGGCTCCGCACCGGGGCGAGGACCGCCGCTCGCTGGAGCGTGTGCGGCGCGTGCCGCAGCGGGAACCGGAATTCCGCTCGTTCGACGATGCCCCGCGTCGTGGCCGGGACGACGACTGGGATGCGGATGATCGCGGCTGGTCGCCGGAGGACGATCTCGACATCGCCGCCATCGAGGAGCCCCGCGACGAACCTCGCCGCGACGAACCTCGCCGACCCGCGCCGACCGGTCCGACGCGCGCGGAGCTCAAGGCCGCCGCCACGGCGACACTGCAGACCGGCGTCCAGACCCTGACGGTGACGGCTGACGAGGCCGACATGCGTGTCGACCGCTTCCTCGCCGCGCGCTTTCCGCAGCTGTCGTTCAGCTACATCCAGCGCATCGTCCGCAAAGGCGAACTGCGGGTGAACGGCCGCCGCGTCGAGACCAAGGACCGGCTGGAGCCGGGGCAGGCGGTGCGCGTGCCGCCGCTGAAGCTCGACCAGGCGAGGCCGATCTCGGCCAAGGTCGGAGAGGACATTGCGGGGTTCCTCGCTTCCATCACGCTCTACGAGGACAAGGACGTTCTGGTTCTGTCGAAGCCAGCCGGCCTTGCCGTGCAGGGCGGTTCCGGCACCAAGAAGCACCTCGACGGCATGCTAGCCGTGCTGACCGACGAGGAGGGCCAGCGGCCGCGCCTCGTCCACCGGCTCGACAAGGACACGTCCGGCTGCCTGCTGGTGGCGAAGACGCGTTTCGCCGCGGCGGCGCTCGCCAAGACCTTCCGCTCGCGCGCGGCGCGCAAGATCTACTGGGCCGTGGTGGCCGGCGTGCCGAAGCCGCGGCAGGGCCGCGTCTCCACCTATCTCGCCAAGGAGGAGCGCGAGGACGAGAGCTTCATGCGGATCGCCAAGCATGGCGAACGGGGCGCGAGCCATGCGGTCAGTTATTACGCCGTCATCGACACGATGGCGCAGAAACTGTCCTGGCTGTCGATGAAGCCGGTCACGGGGCGCACCCACCAGCTCCGCGTCCATGCGGCGGAGGTCGGCAATCCGATCATCGGCGACCCCAAATATTTCGACGTCGAGAACTGGGAGATTCCCGGCGGCATTCAGCACAAGCTGCATCTGCACGCCCGCCGCATCGTCGTGCCGCATCCGCGCGGCAAGGGCACGATCGACATTTCCGCGCCGCTGCCGCCGCATATGGAGCAGACCTTCAACCTGCTCGGCTGGGACGTGTCGCGCTACGATCCCATCGTCGAGGCGCCGGAGGAGTGATGTCGCTGACCGGCTGGATCTACGTCACGGCCGCGGCGCTGGCCGCCATCCTCGCGGGGATCGTCATGATCACCCGCCGGGTGATCCGGACCGTGCCGGGGCAGGCGGTCGATTCCCGCGCCATGACCGAGCTCGTGGCCGAGTTGCGCCGTGCCAACGACCTCGCCGAACGGCGGCTGGCGGCGCTTGAGGGGCGCGTCGAGGCCCTGGAGCGCAAGACTGGCCACAATCCCGGCTGAAGGCCCGGTTCAGCGATCGTTCAGCGCGGGAAGTCGCATCTGTCTCCATTGGAACAGCCATTCAGGAGCACAGGATGAAACGCTTCGCCCTCGCATGTGCCGCAGCCCTTCTCGCCGCCGCGCCCTTCGCGGTCCCGGCTTCGGCCCAGCCCTATGGCGGTCCGCCGCCCGGCTATTACGGCGGTGGCCCCGGCTTCGGTCCGGGCCCCGGGTTCCGCCGCGGCAATCCCGACCTGCGCGCCAATCGCTTTGCCTGCCGTCAGGAGGCGCTGGCCCGCGGCTATCGCCGCCCGTTCGTGCGCGGCGCGGTGGTCGATTGCCTGCGCGCCCGCCGGCCGGACCTCGCGCGGATCGTCGAATGCCGCCAGAGCGCCCGCGCCCAGGGCTACATCCCGCGCACGCCGCCGTTCCGCATGGCGGTCAGGGCCTGCCGCTTCGGCGCTTGAGTTCCAGTCGATCATGACCCAGAAGGCGCTTCGGACATCCGGAGCGCCTTTCTCGTGAAGCTCGTCATCTTCGATTGCGACGGCACGCTGGTCGACAGCCAGCACATGATCGTCGCCGCCATGAACGGCGCGTTTTCGGCACTCGGCCGGCCGGCCCCGGCGCGCGAGGCGACGCTGTCCATCGTCGGACTGTCGCTGGTCGAGGCGCTGTCGACGCTGACCGCGCCCGACGATCCCGACGTTCCCGCGCTGATCGAGGGCTACAAGAACGCCTTTCATGCCCTGCGCGCCGATCCGAACCACACCGAGCCGCTCTACGAGGGCGCGCGCGAGGCGGTGGAGTGGCTGGCGGCGCGGGACGTCGCGCTCGGCATCGCCACGGGCAAGTCGCAGCGCGGCGTGCGAATTGTGCTTGGCCATCACGGCCTCTACGACCGGTTCGCCACGATCCAGACGGCCGATGACGCGCCGTCCAAGCCGCATCCGGCGATGATCGAACAGGCGATGGCGGCGGTCGGTGCGCGTGCGGGCGATACGGTGATGATCGGCGACACCACCTACGACATCGACATGGCGCATGCGGCGGGCGTCGCCGCCATCGGCGTATCGTGGGGCTACCACCCCGCCGATGCGCTGGCGCGGCTGAAGCCCCATGCGATGCTCACCCGCTATGCCGAACTGCCGGCGGCGCTCGAAAGCCTCTGGCGCGCGGGCGCGGCGGTTTGAAAACCGCGCCGCGAGCCTTTACATCGCGGCCATGAGCAAAGCGATGCCGCGGCCATGAGCAAATCGATGTTCGACGACTGGTTCGCCAAGAACCAGCAGGATCCGGCGGCCTACGATCCGATTGCGACGGCGCGGGTTGCGGCCAAGCCGGTCTTTCCGAAGCGCTTCTACACGCAGGCGAGCGCGGGCGAAGGCGATGGTGGCTGGCGCCTGCTGCTCGACGGCCGCCCGGCGAAGACGCCCGGCCGCAATGCGCTGGCCTTCCCGACCCAGGCGCTCGGCGAGGCCGTCGCGGACGAGTGGAACGCGCAGGCCGAGTTCATCGATCCGCGCCGCATGCCGATCACCCGCATCGCCAATTCGATCATCGACGGCGTTGCGCCAGACCCCGGGCCGGTGGCCGACGACATCGTCAAATATGCCGGCACGGACCTCGTCTGCTACCGCGCCGACGGGCCGCAGACCCTTGTCGACCGGCAGGCGGCGCTGTGGGATCCGGTCCTCGCCTGGGCGCGCGACGAGCTTGGCGCGCGGCTGATCCTCTCCGAAGGCGTCATGCACGTGACCCAGCCGGACGCGGCCATCGAGGCGCTGCGCCGGGCGCTGCCGGCCGGCGACGGCTGGCGGATCGGCGCGACGCATGTCGTCACGACGCTGACGGGCTCGGCGCTCATCGCCATCGCCCTGCTGCACGGCCGCCTGACGCCCGGCGAGGCATGGGCGGCTGCCCATGTCGACGAGGATTTCCAGGTGTCGCAATGGGGCGAAGACGAGGAGGCCGCCGAGCGGCGGGCGATGCGCCTTACCGAAATGACGGCGGCGGCAAAGGTCCTCGCCTGTCTGTGACAAGCCGGCGAAACATGAAAAAGGCATCTGGTGGATCCAGATTGCCGGCGTAACGTGCCGCGCCGGAGACAGCCATGAAGGTTACCCTCGATCTCGCCAAGCTCGTGGAGCAGGGCCGCCTGACGCAAGCCGAGGCCGACAGGCTGAAGGGCTTCGCCGCGGAGGGCACCGGTTCGCTGGCGCTGAACATCCTTATCGGCTTCGGCGTGGTGGCCGTGGCGCTCGGCGTCATGGGATTGGTGCCGCAGCCGGCGGTGGCCGTCGTCCTCGGCGGCATGATGGCGGCGGTCGGCCTCGGCTTCATCCTCAAGGGCGAGCAGACCTGGGCGATCCTCGCCAATATCTGCCTGCTGGCCGGTTCGCTGATGCTGGCGGCCGGCGTCATGTTCATGACCAAGGGTTCGGTTCTGGCGCTCATGACGGTCACCGCCGTCTTTGTCGCCGGTGGCATCGCGGCGCGGTCGGGCCTCCTCGTCGCGCTGGCGGTGCTCGCCTTGTCGGCGGCCATCGGCGCGCGGACCGGCTACATGCGCGCCACCTATTTTCTGGGCATCGAACAGCCGTTCATGACGGTGGTGCTGTTCTCGGCCCTCGCCATCGCGGCCTACCATGCGTCGAAACTGCTCAAGGCCGACCATTCCCGCCTCGCCATCACGGCGGCGCGCACCTCGCTGCTCCTCGTCAATTTCGGCTTCTGGATCGGCTCGCTCTGGGGCGACCGCCTCACCTGGTTTGTCGATCGGGCCAGCACCAGCCGCTACGCGCCGGTCATTCCGGCCTGGACCTTCTCGATCCTCTGGGCCGTCGCCATCGTCGGCGCGGGACTATGGGCGGCGCGCGCCAACCGGCCGTGGGTTCTGAATCTCGCGGCGGTGTTCGGCGCGATCCATTTCTATACGCAGTGGTTCGAGAAACTCGGCCCCAATCCGTTCTCGGTGCTGGTCGCGGGCGTACTGACGCTCGGCCTCGCCGTCGGCATCTGGAAATACAACCAGGGCAAGACGATCCCGGCGTGACTCAGCTTAGAGCACGAGTTCGACGCCATCCTTGCGAGCTGCGGAAGCAAGGCTGGCATCAAGCGTTGCAAGCGGCAGCCTGCGCCGCTGTGCGAGCTCGAGAAAAGCGGCGTCGTAGACAGTGAGTCCGTGACGCTCGGCAAGCGACAGGCTGGCGGTCCAAACGACATCTTCAGATAGCGCATCAGCGGTAATTCTGAGCCGGTGAAGGCGCGCGAGGGCATCGTCCCGGTACTTCGCATCGATTCGCTTCCGTCGAACCGCCATCTGCATTCCGTTGGCGATCTCATAGAACCAGAGGCTGGGCACGATCGCACCGAGAATGGCGGCGCGGGTCATGGCGGCGGTCATCGCTTCGCCAGCCTCTTCGTCGAGCAACCATGCCAACACGGCCGAACTATCGAGGACGAGATTCACTCGCGACCCTCGTCGATGAGTTCCCGAACCGTCAGACCGCCAAGGCTGACCCCCCTCCGCATCTCGATCAGATCTTCCAGGGCTTGTTTGGCGCGCTGCCGGTCTTCCATCGTGTGCTCAGCGACCAGACGCGCGACGGGTTTGCCCCGCCGGGTAATCACCACCTCTTCTCCTCGTTCGACCAGATCGAGGAGGCTCCCGAGAGTGTTCTTCGCCTCGAATGCGCCGATGAAACGCATGGTCATGGCCTCCGATCGAGTTAACCAGCTTAGTAAGCTAGTCCTCCCCCATCGCTGCCGCAAGGTTGCGCATCCGCCGTCAGTCTCATTGGTTGGCCCGCGCCTTGCGTGCTATTCGCACGGCTTGGCTCGATACGAGGGGCGGGGACTTCCCCGGCGACATTCATGAAGGACGTGCTCGAACGGCTGGAAGACCGCCGCGCTGAAGCCCGCCTCGGCGGCGGCGAGAAGCGCATCGCGGCCCAGCACGCCCGCGGCAAGCTGACCGCGCGCGAGCGCATCGAGCTGCTGGTCGACAAGGGCTCGTTCGAGGAGTTCGACATGTTCGTGCAGCACCGCTGCGCGGATTTCGGCATGGAGAAGTCGCATATCCCCGGCGACGGCGTCGTCACCGGCTGGGGTACGGTCAACGGGCGCACCGTTTTCGTCTTCTCCAAGGACTTCACGGTGTTCGGCGGTTCGCTGTCCGGCGCTCATGCCGCCAAGATCACCAAGATCCAGGATATGGCGCTGAAGGCGCGCGCGCCGGTCATCGGCTTGTTCGACGCCGGCGGCGCCCGAATCCAGGAAGGTGTCGATGCACTCGGTGGTTACGGCGAGGTCTTCAAGCGAAATGTGATCGCATCGGGCGTCATTCCGCAGATTTCGCTGATCATGGGACCCTGCGCCGGCGGCGACGTCTATTCGCCGGCCATGACCGATTTCATCTTCATGGTGAAGGACACGAGCTACATGTTCGTGACCGGTCCGGACGTCGTGAAGACGGTTACCAACGAGGTCGTCACGGCCGAGGAACTGGGTGGCGCCTCCGTCCACGCGGTGAAGTCGTCGGTCGCCGACGGAGCCTACGAGAACGACCTCGAGGCGCTGCTGCAGATGCGCCGGCTGATCGATTTCCTCCCCTCCAACAACATGGAGGGGCCGCCGGAAATCCCGTCCTTCGACCAGCCCGACCGCATCGACATGTCGCTGGACACGCTGGTTCCGGACAATCCGAACAAGCCCTACGACATCAAGGAACTGATCCTGAAGACGGTCGACGAGGGCGACTTCTTCGAGATCCAGCCGAAATTCGCCGGCAACATCGTCATTGGCTTCGCGCGGCTGGAAGGCCGCTCGGTCGGTATCGTCGCCAACCAGCCGATGGTTCTGGCCGGCGTGCTCGACTCGGATGCGAGCCGGAAGGCGGCCCGTTTCGTGCGCTTCTGCGACGCTTTCGGCATTCCGATCGTCACCTTTGTCGACGTTCCCGGCTTCCTTCCCGGGACGGCGCAGGAATATGGCGGCCTGATCAAGCACGGCGCCAAGCTGCTCTTCGCCTATTCCCAGTGCACTGTGCCCCTCGTCACCGTCATCACGCGCAAGGCCTTCGGCGGCGCCTATGACGTCATGGCGTCCAAGCATATCGGCGGCGACGTCAATTATGCCTGGCCCTCGGCGCAGATCGCGGTGATGGGCGCGAAGGGCGCGGTCGAGATCATCTTCCGGGCCGACATGAACGACCCCGGCAAGATCGCGGCGCGCACGAAGGAATACGAGGAGCGCTTTCTGTCGCCCTTCGTCGCGGCCGAGCGCGGCTATATCGACGAGGTCATCATGCCGCACTCGACCCGTCGGCGCGTGGCCCGGGCGCTGGCGCTGCTGCGCAACAAGGCCAGCGAAACGCCCTGGAAGAAGCACGACAACATTCCGCTGTGAGCGAATGCGACCTGTCGCCGCCGAAGGAAGGCCTTGGCCCCTGGCGGCCTCCGGTGCCATGATCCCTGCCGGCGTCTGATCTCCGTCAAGGACGCCGTGGCAGGAACGCGCGAGTTTCGCCGCGCGTTCATCAGGCGCAGGAGGTCTTCATGTCGATCAAATCGGTTCTTTTGGCCATCATTGCGGGCGACGGCGACAAGCCGCGCGGCGCCATCGACTACGCGATCTCACTGGCAGCCGATCACGGCGCGCATCTTTCGGTGATCGTCGGCGCCATCAAGGTGCCCGTCGTCGTCTATTCCGGCGTCGCCGAAGTGCAGGCCATCGTCACCGACGAGAACGATACCCGCACCCACAATGCCGACGATCTCTGCGAATCGGTCCGCAACCTCGCCCGGACGGCAGGCGTCGCGGCCTCGGTCGAGGTGGTGACCGACGCCATCGACCCGCTGTTCGGCCGGATCGGCAAGCGCGCGCGCCTGCACGACATCGCGGTCTGCGGCCGTCCGCGTCCCTCCGACGTCTGGGCGACCGAGCTTGCCGAAACGCTGCTGCTGTCTTCAGGCCGGCCGGCCATCCTCGCTCCTGATGATTTCGACAGAACGCGCTCGTCCAACGCCATCGTCGTCGCATGGGACGGTTCCGCCGTCGCCGCGCGGGCCATCGGCGGGGCGATGCCATTCATCGACAGGGCGGGACAGGTCGAGATCGTCTCGGTGCTCGGCGACCGCCATGCCGACGATATCGTCGCGGGCGCGGATCTGGCGCCGATGCTCGCGCATCACGGCGTCAAGGTGACGGTCACGAACCTTCCCTACAGCCGCAATGTCGGCAAGACGATCGTCGAACACGCCCAGAACGTGCGGGCCGGCATGATCGTGATGGGCGCCTACGCCCATTCGCGGCTGAAGCAGATGGTGCTCGGCGGCACCACCACGACCATGCTGCAATATTCCTCGGTGCCGATCCTGATGGCGCACTGACGGGGAGCGGCCGCTGGAGCGTCGCGGAGAGGCGACGCTCTAGGGTCCGAAACTTCGCACCAGACTGCCGGCGACGAGGTTCCACCCGTCGACCAGCACGAAGAAGATCAGCTTGAACGGCAGCGACACGGTCACTGGCGGCAGCATCATCATGCCCATGGACATCAGGACCGAGGCGACGACCAGGTCGATGACCAGGAAGGGCACGAACAACAGGAAGGCGATCTCGAAGGCGCGGCGCAGCTCCGAGATCATGAAGGCCGGCACCAGAACGCGGAACGACACTTCCTGTGGCGTCGGCGGCACCGCCTCGCGCGAGAGTTCCTGAAACAGCGCCAGGTCCTTGTCGCGCACGTGCCGCAGCATGAACTCGCGGAACGGGCCGGAAGCGCGCTCGAAGGCCTGCGGCATGTCGATCTGGTTATCGACGAGTGGCCGGATGCCGGTCTCGTAGCTCTGCTGCAGCGTCGGAGCCATGACGAAGCCGGTGAGGAACAGCGACAGTCCGACGATCACCGCATTGGGCGGGGCGGTCTGGGTGCCGATGGCGGTGCGCAGCAGCGACAGCACCACCGAGATGCGCACGAAGCTCGTCACCATGATCAGGATCGAGGGTGCGACCGACAGCACC
Source organism: Pseudomonadota bacterium (assembly GCA_020161695.1). Lineage (GTDB taxonomy): Bacteria > Pseudomonadota > Alphaproteobacteria > Rhizobiales > Phreatobacteraceae > Phreatobacter. The sequence goes on from JAIUOO010000030.1 coordinate 17,541, forward strand.
GTGATCAGGCCGATGAGCTGAATGACGCGCTCGTTGACGCCCGCGCCCTGGCCGAGATTGATCGAGATGTCCTGCGCCGCCGCCGGGCCGGCGGCCAGCATGGCGGCCACCGCAGCGAGGGCCGCGAGGCGCTTCATGGGCCGGGCCGGAGGTAGAAGTCGCCGCATTGCCGTCCTGCGCGCCGAATCGATGACGGCAGTCTAGCAGGTCGGCAGGGCTGCCCCTGCGCGAGGCAGGGAAGCCGGCGTCGGGAATCAGCCCTTGGGCGGCGTCGGACCACGGCCGAGCAGGGCGGCCATTTCCTCTTCGAGGCTGTCGAACACCGATTTCTCGTCGGCCGACAGGGTCTTGGCCGGCGCCGCGGGCGCGGCGGCGGGGCCACGCGGCTGTGCCGGCGGCGGGGCGACCGGCGGGCGCGGCTCACCCGGCCTCACGGCGGCCGGCGGGGCGCCGGGCGTGATCGGCTTGCGCAGCGCCGCTTCCAGCCGGGCCGCGACATCGTCAGGCTGCGCGGCGGGCGTGGGCGGAGCCGGGCGGGCCACAGGGGGCGGCGGCGGCGCGACCGGACGGGCGGGGGTCACGACCGGACTGGTCTTCGGCGGTTCGGCGCGGACGGGCTCGACGCGTGTCGGCTCGACCCGGACCGGCTCGGGACGTGCCGGCGGCGGCGCAGGGCGGGAAACGGGCGGCGGAGGCGAGCGCACCGGCTCGGGCCGCGGCGGCGGGTCGAGGTTGACCGGCCGCGCTGCGGCCGGCTCGCCGGCAGCCTGACGGGCGGTGTCGCGCATCGACAGACGGGCGGCCGGATCGGGAGCGGGGGCAGGCGGCGGCTCGGGAGCGGGTGCCTGCGCGGCGTCGCGCAGCACGCTGGCCTGAACCGGCACGCCGCGCACGATGGCCGTCTCCACGACGACGTCGGTCGGGCCGCCGAGCAGCAGCAGGTGCTCGACATTGTCGCGCCGGATCAGGACCAGTTTCCGCCGCTGGTCGACATCGGCATAATCGAGGACGGCGAGACGCGGCTGGCGGCCGCGGCCGCCGGAGCCGATGCCGAGCCCACGACCGCGGATCAGCCGGAAGATCCAGGCGGTCAGGCCGATCAGGACAAGGACGACGGCGAAGGCAGCGATGAACGTGGCGGCAAGGGGCGCGTTGGGACCGAGTAGATTGGTGAGATAATTCATCGGTACCGATCCCATGGCATGCCGGACGCCCGCCGAAAATCGCGCGCGTTAAATCTATGTTGAGGTTAACAGACCCGGCAAGGCTTGCCGACTTCGACCTCGCGGGATGGTTAACCTGCCGGGGCAGAGGTTGAAAGACCCTTAACGCTTAACGGCTCGTTAACCATGTCCCCGGCATTGTTTGCCTATCCATAGGGGTGGGGACAGGCAACGATGACGACCAGCGACGTGCCGCTTTTCTCCATGCTCCGGACGCGGATGCGCTGGCATCAGGACCGGCAGAAGCTATTGGCGGAAAATGTCGCGAATGCGGACACACCGCATTACCGCGCGCGTGACCTCAGGGCCCCCGACTTCGAATCCATGATGCGCGGCAGTGCCGGAGCCTCCGCCAGCACGGGCGTTTCCGGCGGGGCGGGCGGCAGTTCCGGGCCGATGCGGGTCACCAACGCCCGGCACATAGCGGTCGCAAGCTCGCAGGGCACCAGTTTCGACGTCCGGCGCGATACCGGCGTCAGGGCGACGCCCGACGGCAACCGCGTCAATCTCGAGGACGAGATGCTCAAGGTCGCCCAGAACCAGATGGACTATCAGGCGGTGACGGGCCTCTATCAGCGCTCGCTCGGCCTCATCCGCACCGCGCTCGGCAAGCGCTCGTAGGAGGCTGAACCATGTCGATGGACTTCCTCAAATCGATCCGCATCGCAGCAGGCGGCTTGCGCGCGCAGGCCGGCCGCATGCGCATCTCGGCCGAGAACATCGCCAATGCCAGCTCGACCGCGCAGACGCCGGGCGGCGACCCCTATCGCCGCAAGATCCCGACCTTCCGCACCAATTTCGACCGCGAGCTGCAGGCGACCACGGTGCAGCTCGGCCCTGTCCGGCAACAGCCGGGCGAATTCCAGACCCGCTTCGACCCGAGCCATCCGGCCGCCGATGCGCGCGGCAACGTCAAGATCCCGAACGTCAATTCGCTTGTCGAGAGCATGGACCTGCGCGAGGCCCAGCGCAGCTACGAGGCGAATCTCAACGTCGTCACCTCCACGCGCCGGATGATCCAGCGCACGATCGAACTCCTGAGGGTCTGAGCTGATGTCGACCTCGTCCATTGCCGCAAACGCCTATGCATCGGCGGCGCGGCTGTTCTCGCCGAATGGCGGCCAGCGTCCGGCCGGGCAGGGCGGCAGCGGCTTCGGCGACATGCTGTCCAACGCCCTCCAGTCGCTGGACCGCACCACCCGCGCCACCGACCAGCGCACCACGGCCATGGCAGCGGGCCGTGCCGACCTCATCGACGTGGTGACGGCGGTGGCCGAAACCGAAGTCGCCATCGAATCACTCGTGGCCGTGCGCGACCGGGTCGTGCAGTCCTACGAGGAAATCATGCGCATGCAGATCTAGGCAGGAAGCCTCAAATGACCCCCGCCGACATCCTCGACATTGCCCGCGACGGCATCCTCACCGTCATCCTCGTCTCCGCGCCGCTGATGCTGGTCGGCCTCGTGGTCGGCGTCGCCATCTCGCTGGTTCAGGCACTGACGCAGATCCAGGAGCAGACGCTGGTCTTCGTGCCGAAGATCCTCGCCATCTTCGCGACCATGCTGGTGGCGCTGCCGTTCATGGGCGACCTGATGAACGGCATCATGGGCCGGATCATGAGCAAGGTGGTCCTCGGCGGGTGAATCGGGTCTGATCCGCCGCCGATGCTCCAGGAGGGAGCGCCTCCGCGATGAACCTGCCGCTCTCGCCCGAACTGATGGTCGTGTTCCTGCTCGTCTTCGCGCGCGTCGGGACCATGATGGCGCTGATGCCCGGCCTCGGCGAGCGCGCGATGCCGATGCGCGTCCGGCTCGGCGTCGCGCTGCTGCTGACCATGATCCTGTTTCCGCTGCACCGCTCGCTCTATGCGATCGATCTCGCGCGGCCGGCCGGCGTGTTCCTGACCCTGTTCATGGAGATCGCGGTCGGATTCACGCTCGGCATGGCCGGGCGGATCGCCGTCTCGGCCCTTCAGACAGCGGGCGTCGTCATCGCCAACGCCATGGGCCTCGGCTTCGCCATGCAGGTCGACCCGACGCAGGGCCAGCAGGGCGCCGTGATCGGCACGTTCCTGACGCTGACCGGCATCGCCATCATCTTCGCCTCCGACCTGCACCATCTCGTCATCGCGGCGATCTCGGATTCGTTCTCGATCATCCGCCCCGGCGCGCTGCCGGCCTCGGGCGATGCCGCGCAGTTCCTCACCGGCGTCATGAGCCGCGCTTTCCTGGTCGCGATCCAGCTGTCGGCGCCGTTCCTGGTCTTCGCGCTGGTGTTCAATATCGGCCTCGGCATCCTGTCCAAGCTGATGCCGCAGATGCAGGTCTTCTTCGTCGCCATGCCCGTCACCATCGGCGTCGGCTTCCTGATCCTCCTCCTCGTCATCGGCGTGATGATGGCCCACTACGCCGGCCATCTCGAAGGCCTGCTCGGCGAGATCGCGGTGAACCGGAGGTAAGCCGTGGCCGAGGGTGGTGACGACAAGGACCAGAAAACACACGATCCGACACAGAAGAAGCTCGACGACGCGCTGAAGAAGGGCGACGTCGTCAAAAGCCAGGACCTCGTCTCCTGGCTGATGCTGTTCATCGCGACGCTGATCATCGGAACCATGGCCGCGGGGTCGGCCGGCGGCCTCGCCGTGCCGCTGAAGAACCTGATGGCCAATGCCGACATGGTGTCGGTGGACCGCGCCGGCCTGATGGGACTGACGGTGTCGCTGATCCTCGCCGTCGTCGTCGCGCTTGGCTTGCCGTTTCTCGGCCTGTTCCTCGCCGGCGTCGCCGGAAACATGGTCCAGCACCGGCTGGTGCTGTCCGGCGAGGGCCTGAAGCCGAAATTCTCCAAGATTTCGCCGATGGCGGGCTTCAAGCGCATCTTCGGCAAGGACGCCTTCGTCAACTTCCTCAAGGGCCTCGCCAAGATCGGCGTCGTCGGCACGGTCATGTTCACCGTGCTGTGGCCGCAGCGCGGCGCCATCGACAGCCTGGTGCGCATGGACGTCGAGATGCTGCTGCCGCACACGTTCGGCATCATCATCAACGTGCTGATCGCCGTCGTCTCGATCATGGCGATCGTGGCGCTGGCCGACTACGTCTACCAGTACCGGCGCTGGTACGAGCGGCAGAAAATGTCGATGCACGAGCTCAAGGAGGAGTTCAAGCAGTCGGACGGCAACCCCGAGATCAAGGGCAAGATCAAGCAGATCCGGCGCGAGCGCTCGCGCAAGCGCATGATGGCGAATGTGCCGCAGGCGACCGTCGTCATCACCAACCCGACCCACTTCGCCGTGGCTCTGAAATACGAGACCGGCATGCAGGCGCCGGTCTGCGTCGCCAAGGGCGCCGACCTGATCGCCCTGAAGATCCGCGAACTCGCCACCGCCAACGACGTGCCGATCGTCGAGAACGTGCCGCTCGCGCGCGCGCTGCACGCCGCCGTCGAGGTCGACCAGCCGATCGAGGAGGAGCACTACAAGGCGGTGGCCGAGGTGATCGGCTACGTCATGCGCCTCAAGGGAACTCTGAGCTGATCCCATTGCCGCCACCCGCCACGGGGTGAGCCGCAAGCGGCGGCTGCATCCAGGCCACGGCCGGCCGGTAAACGTGGCGCGGGCGTGCTCCGCCCTTGCCTCGCGGGCGGGGAAGCGGCACCACTAGCAACGAGAATCGGGCATGGATTCTCCAGGCTCCCGACCAACGGCTCTTCTCCGCCATGGCACTTGTCGAAAAGTCCGTCCGCGCCGACGCCGCGCCGCCAAAGGCCGCCGGCGCGCGCCGCGCCGTCGACAAGTCGGACAGTTCGGGTTCGACGGTCATGGTGCTGGCCGTCGCCATCGTGCTGGTCGGCGCGGCGCTGTTCTTCCTGATGATCGGGCGCGAGAACGCCTATCCCTATGTCATCGCGCTGCTGGCCGGCCTTGCCGTGTGCGGCGTGTTCTCCCTGTTCGCTTATGCGGCGGGGATCCTGCGCTTCGCCACCGAGGACAGTCGCAACGACCTGACCAAGGCGATGGTGGACAGCGCCCAGGAGGCGGCGGTCGTCACCGAGCCTTCGGGCCGGGTGCTCTATGCCAACCCTGCCTATCTCGCCATGACCGGCGCCAGCGGCGAGGACGACGTGCGCGGCGTCGAGCGGGCCTTCACCGGCGCGCCGGAGGTGTCGGAGGCCATCTACCGCCTGTCGCAGGCGGCGCGGGAGGGCCGGCGGCATCAGGAGGAGGTGCGCCAGCCGGAGGCAGAGGGCGCGCGGTGGTATCGCCTGCGGGTCCGGCCGATGGCGGGGGAGGGCGTGGCCAAGCCGCGCGCGGCCGCGCGCGCGAGCGTCTGGAGCGTCGAAGACATCACCCGCGACCGGCAGAGCGCGGAGAGCGCCTTCGAGACGCTGCAGAAGGCCATCGACTTCCTCGACCACGCGCCGGCCGGGTTCTTCTCGATGGATCCCTCCGGCGAGATCGCCTACATGAACGCGACGCTGGCGGGATGGCTCGACCACGACCTTGCCGAGGTCGGCCCCGGTGGCCTTGCCCTCGCGGACATCCTCGCCGCCGATGCGGCTGCGCTCCTGCGCACCATCACGCCGGCCCCCGGCGAGGTCCGCACGGCGACTTTCGACCTCGACCTGAAGAAGCGCAGCGGCGAGGCGCTTCCCGTCCGCCTCCTGCACAAGGTGGCCTTCGCGGCGGACGGCACGCCCGGCTCCTCGCGCACGCTCGTCATCAACCGCGCGCGCTCGGACGACAGCGCCGACAGCCTGCGCGCGGCGGAAGTGCGCTTCGCCCGCTTCTTCAATTCCTCGCCGCTCGGCATCGCCACGGTGGATCGTGACGGCCATGTCGGTCGGTCGAACCCGCTGTTCGCCCGCATGTCGGCCGATCTCATGCCATCCGGCGAGGCCGGGAGCCGCTCGCTGCTGGCGCTCGTCAAGGAGGCCTCGCGCCCGGCGCTGATACAGGCCATCGGCGAGGCCACGGCCGGCAAGGGCGACCTGACCCCGGTCGATGGCGCGCTCACCGGCGATGCCAACCGTTTCGCGCGGTTCTTCGTCGCGCCCGTGACCGACCCGGAGCAGCCGGGCGAGGCCGCGATCGCCTATGTCGTCGAGACGACCGAGCTGCGCCAGCTCCAGGAGCAGTTCGCCCAGTCGCAGAAGATGAACGCGGTCGGCCAGCTCGCCGGCGGCGTCGCCCACGACTTCAACAACGTGCTGCAGGCGGTGATCGGCCATGCCGATCTCCTCCTGATGAACCACAAGCCTGCCGACCCGTCGTTCAACGACATCATGCAGATCAAGCAGAACGCCAACCGGGCCGCGAGCATCGTGCGCCAGCTGCTGGCCTTCTCGCGCAAGCAGACGATGCGGCCGATGGTCGTCCAGCTCGGCGACGTCCTGTCCGATACCTCGATGCTGCTGCGCCGGACGCTGGGCGAGCGCGTCGGGCTCGACATGATCCACGGCCGCGACCTCTGGCCGGTCAGGGCCGACGTGACGCAATTGGAACAGGTGATCCTGAATCTCGCGGTCAATGCCCGCGACGCCATGCCGGAAGGCGGCAAGCTGACGATCCGCACCGCCAACGTGCCGGCGGGCGAGGTCGCGCGCTACCAGCCCAAGGACCAGCCGGTGGAGATGCCGGCGACCGATTCGGTGATGATCGAGGTCACCGATACCGGCACCGGCATTCCCGAGGACATTCGCCAGAAGATCTTCGACCCATTCTTCTCGACCAAGGAGGTCGGCAAGGGCACGGGACTCGGCCTCTCCACGGTCTATGGCATCGTCAAGCAGTCCGGCGGCTATGTCTTCGTCGACAGCCAGATGGGCAAGGGCACGACGTTCCGGATCGTCCTGCCGCGCCATGTCGAACAGCCGGCAGCCGTCGAAGCGCCGGTGGAACGCGCGGCGCCCGCCGGCCCCGCGGAAGCGGCATTGCCGGCCGCAACCACCCCCTCGGCACCGGCCGTGCTCGTCGCTGGCGACGATCAGGGCGCATCGCCGGCCGAGCGGGCCGCCGCCGTCCCGCCGCCGGCGAAGCCGGCGCCGCAGCCCCGCGACGATACCGGCGCCGGCACGATCCTGCTGGTCGAGGACGAGGAAGCGGTGCGCGCCTTCGCCTCGCGCGCGCTCGCCTCGCGCGGCTACACCGTGCTTGAAGCCGGCTCGGGCGTCGAGGCGCTGGAGGTCATGGCCGGGAATGGTGGGCAGGTCGATCTCGTCGTCTCGGACGTGGTGATGCCCGAGATGAACGGGCCGACCCTGCTCGGCGAACTGCGCAAGACCAATCCCGACATCAAGGTCATCTTCGTGTCGGGTTATGCCGAGGAAGCCTTCAAGAACGACCTTCCGGAAGGACAGGCCTTCGCCTTCCTCGCCAAGCCCTTCTCGCTCAAGCAGCTCATCGAGGCCGTCAAGGAACAGGTGAAGGCCTGACTCGCCTGCCCGCGATGGCCGCGCTAGCCTCGCGCCATGCCGACCGAGGCCGCCCGCCCGCTGATCGCGCTCGACGCCGTGGCGCTCGACACCGAGACCACCGGGCTCGATCCCGTCAAGGCGCGGCTGGTTCAGATCGGCGCGGTTGCAATCCGCCATGGCATTGTCGGCGAGGCCGCGCCCTTCGTACGCCTCGTCGATCCTGGCGTACCGATTCCGGGGGCGGCGACTGCGATCCACGGCATTGGCGATGCTGATGTCGCAGGCGCGCCGGATTTCGCCGTCGCCTTCGCCGCCTTCGAGGCCTTTCGCGATGGACGGCTGATCATCGGGCACAATATCGGCTTCGACCTCGCTGTGCTCCGGCGCGAATGCCGCCTGGCGGGGCTCGCCTTCGCCGCGCCGCCGGCGCTGGATACGCGTCTTCTCGGCGAGGCCTGCTTTCCGACGCTGACCGACTTCTCGCTCGACAGCCTCGCCGAACGGCTTGGAATTGCCGTCGACCACACCAGCCGCCACGACGCCGTGGCGGATGCACGGCTCGCAGCCGCCATCTTCGTCGCGCTCCTGCCGCATCTGAAGGCGCAGGCGGTCAGAACCGTTGCCGAGGCAGGGGAGGCCTCGGCGCGCCTGTCGCGATCGCTCGACCGGTTCGCTGGAGCCGGCTGGCTCGAACCGAAGGCAGTGGCGGTTCAGCCCGGCGAGGTAGAGGCGCCGAGGCGCATCGATGCCTATCCGTTCCGCCATCGGGCGGGAGACATTATGGGGCGCCCGCCGCTGACCGTGTCGTCGGACACCAGCCTGATCGAGGCGGCGCGTCTGATGGCGGACCGCCGGACATCGTCGGTCTTTGTCGCAAACGCGCCGGCGCCGATGGTGGCGGAGGCGGGCATCCTGACCGAGCGGGACGTGATGCGCGCCGTCGCGCGCGGCGGCAGCGCGGTGCTCGACCAGCCGGCGAGCCGCTTCGCCTCGCGACCGCTGGAGGCGATCGGCACCGGGGAGTTCCTCTACCGGGCGATCGGCCGCATGGATCGGCTGGCGATCCGTCATCTGGCCGTGACCGACGAGGCGGGGCGGATCGTCGGCGCGCTCTCCGCCCGCGACCTGCTCAAGGTGCGCGCCTCCGATGCACTGGCTCTCGGCGACGCGATCGCGGCGGCGCCGGACACGCCGACGCTCGCAGCGGCCTTCGCCCGGATGCCGGCGGTCGCCAAGCGCCTGATCGAGGAGGAGGTGCCGGCCCGGCAGGTGGCGGCGGTGGTCAGCGACGAGATCGCCGCCCTGACGGCGCGGGCCGCTCGGGATGCGGAGGCGGCGATGGTTCGCGAGGGACATGGCCCGCCGCCCGTCGCCTATGCCATGCTCGTGCTCGGCTCGGTCGGCCGCGGCGAGAGCCTGCTTGCGGCGGACCAGGACAATGCCATCGTTTCCGCCCCGGCGCCCGACGCGGCTGGCGCCGACCGGTGGTTCGCGTTGTTCGGCGAGCATGTGACGCGCATGCTGGACGCCATTGGCGTCGCCCGATGCAAGGGCGGCGTGATGGCGACGAATCCGGCATTCCGCGGCTCGCTCGACGACTGGCGCAACCGCATCGGCGGCTGGGTCGACCGGACGCGGCCCGAGGATTTGCTTGCCGTCGACATCTTCTTCGACTTCCGAGCGGTTCACGGCGATGCCGGACTGGCCGCGGCCTTGTCGGACGAGGCGTTCCGCGCGGCGCGCGGCGCGCCGCCGCTGGTCAAGCTGCTTGCCGAGCAGATCGGCAGTCATGCCCCGCCGCTGACCTTCTTCGGCGGCTTCCGAATGGAAGGCGGGCGCGTCGACCTCAAGAAGCATGGACTGTTCCCGGTGGTGGCCGGCGCCCGTTGCCTTGCGCTAAGGCACGACATCCGCGCCCGCTCGACCCGCGGACGGCTCATGGCCATCCGCGAACGGGCGGTCGGCGGGGCGGAAGACATCGAACGCTGGATCGAGGCCCACGGCGTGCTGCTGGAGGCGGTGTTGCGCCAGCAACTGGCCGACGTCGCCGCCGGCATCCCGCCGGGCAGCCGCGTCGATCCGACGGTCCTGCCGCGCGGCGAACAGGCCCGCCTCAAGACCGCGCTGTCGGCGCTCGCTCATGTCGGCGACACCGTTCGGGATCTGCTGTTCGAGAGCTAGCCGTCGGAGCGCCGCCGGCAAAAAAGACGCCGGTGACCTGGAATTGTCACCGGCGCGAGGGGCAAGCAGGCTTGGAGGTCGTGCTTGGCAATCGAAAAGGTCGTCAGCGGCAGCCGTTGGCGATCACGCCGCGCCATTCGGCCAGGGACTGGCGAATGAACCCGGCCTTGGTGCTGCGGTCCTGACCGGCGACGCAGCGATCGACCGTCGAGGCCGCGCGCTGAAGCGAGGACATGTGGACGCGGAAGGCGGAGCACTGGGCGCCCATTTCCGCCTCCGAGAGAGCCTCGACCTTGGCGAGGGTGGCGTTCATCTCGGTTTCGGCGGCGGCAAGCGCCTCGGTGCAGGGCTGGGCCGGCATCGGCAGGGTGCCGAGGGCGGCGGTGCGGACCGGCGCGGGATCGGCGGGGCGAGCCGGAGCTGGCGTCATGGCTTCGTTCAGAATCACGGCGGAGGGCAGGGCCGCCATCTGCACGCGCTCGGAGGCTTTCGCCGGCCAGGCGGTGACGACCATGGCGACGAAGGCGATGGCGGTGGCGGCGACCAGCGACGAGGCGATCAGCGCCAGCGTGTGCGCGTCGGCGGCGGAGGCCTTGGCGGTGGAGAAGGTCGGGTTCGAGGTGCTCATTGCGGCCTCTTGGCGAAAGCCTCTTGGTATGAGGCCATGAATCCCCCCATGGCGTTTCATGGGGATTTCATATCGCCGGGCCGCCTGTTTCCGTTTGGTAACAGTCATCCGGCGCCTGTTCGCCGGATAGAGCACCTCATCCGAGGTTCAGTTCCTTGAAGAAATCGTTCCCCTTGTCGTCGACGACGATGAAGGCGGGGAAATCCTCGACCTCGATCCGCCAGATCGCCTCCATGCCGAGTTCGGGATATTCCAGCACCTCGACCTTCTTGATGCAGTCCTGGGCAAGGCGGGCGGCCGGTCCGCCGATCGAGCCGAGATAGAAGCCGCCGTGCTTGGCGCAGGCCTCGCGCACCTCGCGGGAGCGGTTGCCCTTGGCGAGCATCACCATGGAGCCGCCGACGGCCTGGAACTGGTCGACGAAGCCGTCCATGCGGCCCGCCGTGGTCGGACCGAACGAGCCGGAGGCATAACCCTCGGGCGTCTTGGCCGGGCCGGCATAATAGACGGGGTGGTTCTTGAAATAGTCCGGCATGGGCTCGCCGCGGTCGAGGCGCTCGCGGATCTTCGCGTGAGCGGCGTCGCGCGCGACGATCATCGGCCCGGAAAGCGAGACGCGCGTCTTGATCGGGTGCTTCGACAGCGTGCCGAGGATGTCGCTCATCGGCTGGTTGAGGTCGATCCTGACGACATCGCCGCCGAGCGCGCCGTCCTCGATCTCCGGCAGATATTGCGCCGGGTGGTGCTCCAGTTCCTCGAGAAACACGCCGTCGCGGGTGATCTTGCCCATGGCCTGCCGGTCGGCCGAGCAGGACACCGCGATGGCGATGGGGAGCGACGCGCCGTGGCGCGGCATGCGGATGACCCGCACGTCGTGGCAGAAATACTTGCCGCCGAACTGCGCGCCGACGCCCATGGCCTGGGTCAGCTTGTGGACCTCTTCCTCCATGGCGATGTCGCGGAAGGCATGGGCGAATTCGGAGCCCTGCTTCGGCAGGCCGTCGAGGTAACGTGCTGAGGCCAGCTTCGCCGTCTTCATCGTATGCTCGGCCGAGAGGCCGCCGATGACGATGGCGAGGTGGTAGGGCGGGCAGGCGGCGGTGCCGAGGGTGAGGATCTTCTCGGACAGGAACTTGATCATCCTGTCGTGGGTCAGGATCGAGGGCGGCGCCTGGAACAGGAAGCTCTTGTTGGCGGAGCCGCCGCCCTTGGCCATGAACAGGAATTTGTAGGCGTCCTCGCCCTCGGCATAGAGCTCGATCTGGGCGGGCAGGTTGTTGCGGGTGTTCTTCTCCTCGAACATCGAGATCGGCGCGACCTGCGAGTAGCGCAGGTTCTTCTTGGCATAGGCGTCGAGAACGCCCTGGCCGAGCGCCGCCTCGTCGTCGCCATCGGTCCAGATGAGCCGTCCCTTCTTGCCCATGATGATGGCCGTGCCGGTGTCCTGGCACATGGGCAGCACGCCGCCGGCGGCGATATTGGCGTTCTTCAGGAGGTCGTAGGCGACGAACTTGTCGTTGGCGGTCGATTCCGGGTCGTCGAGGATGCGGCGCAGCTGCGCGAGATGGCCCGGGCGAAGCAGGTGGTTGATGTCGATGAAGGCCTGTTCGGACAGCAGGCGGATGGCCTCGCGCTCGACGACCACGACCTCCTTGCCGAGCACCTTCTCGACGCGGACGCCCTCGGAGGTCAGCTTGCGGTAGGGCGTCTCGTCCTTGGCGAGGGGAAACAGCGAGTAGGAGCCGGCGGCGAGCGGAGCGTTCATGGGAAGGCCTGGGACCGAACTGAGGTATGGCCGTTCTTAGTCCATCGGCAGCTTCGATTGAAGCCGTTCTAAGGAATGGGGCAGTGCGCCATGCGGGGAGGCGGGCGCGCTGCCGCGAATTCCGAGGCGGGTCCCAGGCCGCCCCAAAATGGTTCGAATGGCGGCGGCGCCGGCCTTGTCGGCTGCGCCGCCGCCAGTCGCTGCCGTGGTCAATGGGTCGCGGCAGGCAGGATGTTCTGGTTCATGCGGAACAGGTTCGAGGGATCGTACTGGCGCTTGATGGCCGCCAGCCTGCGATAGTTCTCGCCATATGCGGCCTCGACGCGCCCCGCCTCGTCCCCCGGCATGAAGTTGACATAGGCGGTGCCGGCCGAAAGAGGCTTGGCCGCCTCGAACAGCCCGCGCGCCCAGCCGGTGCAGATGCCATCCATGGCCGGATCCCGCCAGCGCGCATGAACGTTCATGACGAAATGCGCATCGCGCTGCGGGAAGGCGGTGGCGCCGACGGCCACACGACCAGCCGCGCCGCCGACATGGCCGATGAAGATCTCGCATTCGGGACCGGGAAGCTCCCGGATGGCGCCGGTCACGAGCCCGATCGCCGCATCGGAAAGCTCGATGAAGTCGTGGCTCTTCCAGTAGTTGCGCGCACCCGGCGCAAGCAGGGGATCGAAGGCCTGCTGCCAGGCGGCGAACGGTACCGGCGCGACCACATCGGCAATCGGCCGGCCGAGCGCCCGGAGCTCGCGGGTGGCCTTCTCGCCATCCTCGATGCTGCCGCAATGACACATGGCCAGCGCCATGATCTCGCGGCCGTGCCACTCGGTCGGCAGGAAGGGCAGGGGTGGCGCCTGCCGCAGCACCACCCAGCAGGTCAGCTCGTCCGGAACCGAAGCGACGACGCGCCGGTATTCGGCGAGAAGGGTTGCCGCGTCCTCGAAGGGATGGACCACCAGCCCGGCAAGAACCTGCGGACCGACCGGGTGGAGTTTGAACTCGAAGGCCGTGACGATGCCGAAATTGCCTCCGCCGCCGCGCAGGGCCCAGAACAGGTCAGGGTTTTCGCGGGCATTGGCGTGGAGGAATGCTCCATCGGCGGTGACCACGTCGGCGGACACCAGACTGTCGATGGTGAGTCCGTATTTCCGCGTGATCCAGCCGAAGCCGCCGCCGAGCGTCAGGCCGGCAATGCCGGTGGTCGAGTTGATGCCCGTGGGGACAGCGAGGCCGAAAGCCTGCGCCTCGCGGTCGACATCGGCCAGCGTGGCGCCGGGCTCGACCCACATGCGGCGGGCGTCGGGATCAACGCGCACCGACTTCATCGGCGACAGGTCGATCATCAGTCCGTCGTCGCAGACCGCGTTGCCGGCGATGTTGTGCCCGCCGCCCCGTACCGCGACCAGCAGGCGGTTGTCGCGGGCGAACCTGACCGCGCTGATCACGTCGGCGGTGCCGGCGCAGCGGACGATCAGGCCGGGTTTGCGGTCGATTGCGGCGTTCCAGACGGTGCGGGCAACGTCATAGGCTGCATCCCCTTCCTCAAGGATGGTGCCGCGCAGGCCTGCTCCGATCGCCTCGACCTCGGTGTGGACGATCATCGCATTCCCGGCGTCCAGAGTTCTGAGGTTCATGTCGTTCATGACCATTCCTCCGGTTCGGCGACGGGGTTTCGTCGCGGCCGGAGTGTGCGCCGCTATTCACGCTTTGCAAGTGTGAATAGATGATGCGCTACCGATGCGGGACATCGCGCGACTCGCCGCCTGCCGGGAAAGGGAATAGAGATATCCGGCCCGCGATGACCGGCCGTGCCGACATCATGCAGGCCGCGCACCGGATCGGGCTGAACCGCACCAAGGGAGGTCAGCCATGGCAGCCTATTGCGTTCTCATCAACTTCACCGAGCAGGGGATCCGCACCATCCGCGACGGCGCCAAGCGCGTCGAGGCCGCGCGCGAGCTCGCCAAGAGCCTCGGCGTCGAGTTCAACGACATGCACCTGTGCATGGGGCCCTACGACGTCATGGTTCATCTCAAGGCCCCGAACGATGAGGCGATCGCGAAATTCACACTCGCCATCGCCTCGCGCGGCAATGTCCGGACGACCACGATGAGGACGTTCCCCGAGCAGGACTATCGGAAAATGCTGGCCGAACTGCCGGCGTAGGGCGTGTCCCGGCACCCCCTGTCCGACGATGCTTCAGGCGAGAGCCCGCCGCGAGCGGAACGTTCAAGGAAAGGCCTTCGGGAACCGATGATCTCCCTTGGACCAGGGCAGGGGGTCGCCAAAGTCACCGACCCGTCAGGAACCTCCGCGTTGCGAGCCCCACGGCCGTGACGAAGGCGAGCAGCGCCGCGCCGATGAAGAGCGCTAGCCGCCACTCTCCGGTCGATACCGCCATCACGCCGCTGAGCGCGACCGTCGCGATGCCGACGAAGACAATCCTCTCGCGCAGGCTCGCCCATAGGGCGGCCCGATTGACCTGCTCGGGGGTAGCCGGCCGGTCACTCCTGGTCCTGTCGTCAGTCATCCTGGTCCTCGCTGTCCCACGGTTCCGATCCATGGGACAGACCCTAGCGTCGCTGTGGGCGAGCGATATTGCAGCGGATTGCGGGGCGTTGAGTGCGTGATGCCCCGCGCTGCCGGCGAGGTGGCTCAGGCGGGCGATGCCAGCGGCTTGGCCTTCTCGACCACGAAGGTGCTGACGACCTTGACGCGCCCGGTGCCGGCCTTGCCGCCGCCATGCACCGCGCCGGCTGGCACCTGGAAGGCATCGCCGGGCTTCAGGACGACCGTCGGCTTGCCCTGGATCGGCAGCTCGATCTCGCCCTCGATGACGTAGCCGGTCTCGATGCCCGGATGGGTGTGCGGCGCGACGATGGCGCCGGCGGGAATGTCCACCTCGGCGATGATCGTCACGTAGCCGGGGGCGGGACCTTCGGTCTGCGACAGCATCTTGCGGCTGAGCTGCGGGGCACCCTGGGCAGAGACCTGCGTCGCCGCGAAGCCGGTGGCGGCCGCGCAGATCGTGCAGGTGGCGAAGAAGCGTCGTGTCATCATGGGCATCGTCTCCTCGACCGCCTCCTTTCGCCGCGCCGTTTGCGGTCGCGCCGGGAGGCTTGCCGCCACGATAGGCACGGCATGACGCGCCACCATCCGGTTCAACGCTGACCGCCGGCGGGCCAGGGACGATTGACGCCAGATCGTTATTGATCATAACGATTGTGGGTGAGGCGCCTTGAGGACGGGCGGCCGCGGGAGGACGTGCCATGAAGGTCGAGGATCTCGTCGCCATCGACATCCACACCCATGCCGAGGTCTCTTGCCGGCAGGACGTGGATGCCTACTGGACGCCCTACGAGGAGGCGGCCGGCAAGTATTTCAAGGTCGGCAAGCGGCCGACCATCGCCGAGACCATCGCGCACTACCGCAAGCACAAGATCGGCCTCGTCATGTTCACGGTCGACACCGAGGCGCAGATCGGCAACCGGCGCATCCCCAACGAGGAGATCGCCGACGCCGCGCGCGACAATGCCGACATGATGATCGCCTTCGCCTCGATCGACCCGCACAAAGGCCGGCTCGGCGCCCGCGAGGCGGAGGAACTGATCAAGACCGGCGTGGTCAAGGGCTTCAAGTTCCACCCGACCTGCCAGGGCTTCTACCCGAACGACCGCATGGCCTATCAGCTCTACGAAGTGATCGCCCACCACAAGCTGCCGGCGATCTTCCACACGGGACATTCCGGTATCGGCACCGGCATGCGCGGCGGCGGGGGCATGCGGCTGAAATATTCCCAGCCGATCCATATCGACGATGTCGCGGTCGACTTCCCGGACATGACCATCGTCCTCGCCCATCCGTCCTGGCCCTGGACCGACGAGGCGCTGTCGATCGCGCTGCACAAGCCCAATGTCTACATCGACCTGTCCGGCTGGATGCCCAAGTACTTTCCGCCGCAGATCGTCCAGTACGCCAACACGCAGCTGAAGACGAAGATGCTGTTCGGCTCGGACTTCCCGCTGATCCAGCCGGAACGCTGGATCGCCCAGTTCCGCGAGACCGGCTTCAAGGAGGAGGTCCACGACCTCATCCTGAAGCGCAATGCGATGAAGGTGCTGGGCCTCTAGCGGATGAGGGAGGGCGGGCGCCGCGGCTTCTTGCGGTCCGCCGGTGCTCCTGGCCATCGCGTTACAGCCGCTTCCGATTTCGGCCGCGAAGCGGGGAGCACTTGACACCGATGATCCCAAGGGAAAACCCTCAAAAATAATCAACGGAGTACCGGCCTGCGCCCTTGCGGCCGGGCGTGA
This sequence comes from Pseudomonadota bacterium, assembly GCA_020161695.1. Lineage (GTDB taxonomy): Bacteria > Pseudomonadota > Alphaproteobacteria > Rhizobiales > Phreatobacteraceae > Phreatobacter. The sequence goes on from JAIUOO010000030.1 coordinate 34,056, forward strand.
CCTATGCGTATTCGTCAACCCAGATGCGGACAAAAAGATCCGCAGGGGACAGGATTGCATGGGCGGCCTGCTTGCATTCAGCCGCGCGGTTGACGCGCTCAACGCCGCTTTCGGGCGCATCGCCGACTGGTGCGTGCTGCTCGCCTGTCTGATCAGCGCGGGCAACGCGACGACCCGCTATCTGATCCACGTCTCGTCGAACTCCATGCTGGAAATCCAGTGGTACCTGTTCGGCATGATGGTGCTGCTGGGCGCCTCCTACACGCTCCGGATGAACGAGCATGTGCGCGTCGACCTGGTCTACGGCGCGGTTTCCGACCGCAAGCGCCTGTGGATCGACGCCATCGGCATGGTCTTCTTCCTGCTGCCCGTGACGGTCTACATGACCTATCTCAGCTGGCCGTTCTTCCTGACCTCGTTCAAGCAGTGGGAAGGCTCGCAGAATGCCGGCGGCCTGCTGGTCTGGCCGATCAAGCTGGTGATGCCGCTGGGCTTCGCCCTGCTGACGCTGCAGGGCCTCTCGGAGCTGATCAAGCGCGTCGCGGCCCTGCAGGGCCTGATCACCTTCGAATCCAAGTACGAGAAGCCGCTTCAGTAAGCGGGCGAGAACCTTCCGGAGAATCCAGGCCCATGTTCTCGCACGGCATCATGCCTCCGCTCATGTTTGGCGGAATGATCTGCTTCATGCTGATCGGCTTCCCCGTCGCCTTCTCTCTTGCCGCGGTCGGCCTGATGTTCGGCACGCTCGGCGTGCTGACCGGCCATTTCGAGGTGGTGTTCCTGCAGGCGCTGCCGCTGCGCTTCCACGGCATCATCTCCAACGACCTGCTGCTGGCGATCCCGTTCTTCACCTTCATGGGTGCGATCCTGGAGCGCTGCGGCCTGGCCGAGGACCTGCTCGAGGGCACCGGCAAGCTGTTCGGCGGCGTGCCCGGCGGCCTTGCCTATGCCGTCATCATCGTCGGCGCGATCCTCGGCGCGATCACCGGCACGGTCGCCGCCTCGGTCATCGCCATGGGCCTGATCTCGCTGCCCATCATGCAGCGCTACGGCTACGACATGAAGCTGGCGACCGGCGTCATCGCCGCCTCCGGCACGATCACCCAGCTGATCCCGCCCTCGCTCGTGCTCGTCGTGCTGGCCGACCAGCTGGGCCGTTCGGTCGGCGATATGTATCTCGGCGCCATCGGTCCCTCGATCCTGCAGGTGGTGATCTTCATCCTCTACATCGTCTTCCTGTCGATCGTCCGGCCGCAGACCATGCCGCCGCTGCCCCCCGAGGCGCGCGGCGAGATCGGCTGGCCGCTGATCCGCCAGGTGCTGTGGGGCATGATCCCTTCGATCGTGCTGATCTTCCTGGTGCTCGGCACCATTTTCATGGGTCTTGCGACACCCACGGAAGCCGGCGCCATGGGTGCGGTCGGCGCGCTGGTGCTCGCGGCGCTGCACCGCCGCCTGACCTGGCCGCTGGTCGACCAGGCGATGAAGTCGACCATGCGCATCACCGCCATGGTGGTGTTCATCCTGATCGGCGCCACCGTGTTCAGCCTCGTCTTCCAGGGCATGGACGGTTCGCGCTGGATCGAGCACATGCTCACCAACCTGCCGGGCGGGCAGGTCGGATTCCTGATCTTCGTCAATATCTTCGTCTTCTTCCTGGCGTTCTTCCTCGATTTCTTCGAGATCGCCTTCATCATCGTGCCGCTGCTGGCGCCGGTGGCGGCCAAGCTCGACATCGACCTGATCTGGTTCGGCGTGCTGCTCTGCGTCAACATGCAGACCAGCTTCATGCATCCGCCCTTCGGCTTCGCGCTGTTCTACCTGCGCGGCATCGCGCCGCCCTCGGTGAAGACCAACGACATCTATCTCGGCGCGATCCCGTGGGTGTTCATGCAGCTGCTGCTGGTCGCCATTGTCATCTTCTGGCCGGGCTCGGTGACCTACTGGCTCGACAAGGGCCCGAAGCTGGACCCGTCCAAGGTCGAGATCCGCATCGAGATGCCGGGCATCGGCGGCGGCCTTCCCGGCCTCGACGCGCCGGGCGGACTGCCGGGCCTCATCCCGCCGCCGGCGGCGCCCCGCAACTGAGCCGGGGCGGGGCCGCCGCCCCGTCGCGGCCGCCCCGCCTGTCCCCGAAACCGAGTGCCGCTGGCGGCGGGTCGTTGCCGGGCTGCGGCATTTTTCGACGAGAACAAAAAGGGGTATTGCGACCGCCCTTCAAGCGAGCCGAACAGGACCAGAACGGGGTGTTTCGCCAGCTCGCTGGTTCCGCCAATTTGCCGATAGCGCAAGTTCGCCTAGCTGATCGTGCAAGTGCGGGATCGCAGGCCCTCAAGCCAGAGGAAAAAGGCTTAGGCCACGGCCAGTTCTGCGGCGATCCGAGACGTGGCAGCGTCGAACGCTGCGGGCCGCGTGATCCACTACGCCCCAGCAACTCTCATCCTGGGCTGAGCGAGCAACTCAAGCATGATCGGCCGCGCCGGCTGCTCATTGGTGTCTGGATATCCGGGCGGAGCGGTTGATACGATGACTCGCACGTCGTGAGACGGGTAGCGGGAACGAAGGTCCGCAACGTTTGCCTGAACGAGCTTCAGCAGGTCGCCCTCGGTTGCGGCCGTTGTCTCGCTCGTCATCGCGATCTCCGAAATTGTCGCAACGGCACCCTGCAAGACTTGGCGAGGTTACGCAACGTCCGAGTATGCGATAATCAGCCCGCCGGTGGGAAGCCGGCGGGCTCGAAGGAGCTATTTTGGTGAGTTTGTACGTCGGTTTCTAGCCGCCAACTTCTCCTTCAACTCGGCGGAAGCGACGCGGAACAGGTAGGATGCTAAGTCGCTCCATTCCTTCGAGGTGAGAGACAGATAGTCCGCAAAGGCGATTGCCGTCTCCAAATCCTTGATCCGCTCTGCCTCGACTCTGGCTCCGTCGTCGTTGGCTGCTGCGGGCCAGCGGTTCATCCGCCAAGCTCCAGGTGGGAGAGGCGATCCCACCGGCCCTCCGGGCGGATGAGAACTTCCGGCCCAGACTGCGAATGGATCGCCTCGGGAGACGGTTCCACCCTCAGGTCGCCTTCATGGTAGTAGAGATCGGTCAGGTACCTCACGCCCGGTCCTTGTCGACGGACAAAGCCGAAGCGCTCCCAGAGCTTGATGACGTTCTCCTCGGCCTGACCGTAAAAGTGCGTGTACCCCTTGTGGCGGCCGAACGCGATGGAGGCGCGGACCAGCTTCAAGGCCAGCGCAGTGTTCCGGAACCGTTCGAAGACGGCCAGACGCTCGACTTTCACGAAACCCGCGAAATAGCGGATGCGGATGCAGCCTGCCGGCTCGTCACCGACATAGCCGAGCAGATGCGTCGAGGAGAAATCGTTGCCGTCGACGTCTTCGCGATAAGGCATCTGCTGCTCGCTCACATAGGCAGCAGCGCGGATCGCCCGCACCATCAACAACTCTTCGAGGTCGTGCACGACCTTGATACCGATCTCCCGTGGCGCAGCACCGGGGGTGTAACTGTCGAAGCAATGCGTCGCAGGGGGCACACGCGGGAGGCTCAGCAAGCTGCGGACGAAATGCCGCGTCTCAGGGTGCGTTGCGCCATCCACGAAGCCGATTGACCGCATGAACTTGTGCGCTTCGGGGCTCGCTGCCTTGCAGTACATAGGCAGGCCGCGGAACTTATCCGAAGACAGGCGCTCCATCACCAGCGCCATGCCGCCGACGACCGCGGGGCCACCCAGAACGCCCCAGTGGTAGATCGCGTCCGGCCTCTCGTGTTGCCGACAGATGTGCTGCAGGTCGGGCGCGTCGGTCTGGAACCGGCCGTCGAACAGTGCACGATGGCCCTCCTTCGTCAGTGGAAGCATCGCCATGAAACCCATCGGCACATCCGAAGGTTGTTCTTGCCAGCCGCCACGCGCGAACGCGAAGATGGACTCGGGATTGTGACGAAGGATGTCCAGAACGGACGCTGGCGACGCGAGGCCGGGAATATCATTCTGAGCCACCCTCATCAGGTGCTGGAGGATTGCTTCAGACGGGGTGAAGCAGACGACATTCCGCGCATGGTCGAGAGCAAGCGTGCGCAAGAACTTGGCGCGCTTGGGCTGCCTGGGAGGCGAAATAGCGACGTGTTCCATTGAAGTTACTCCTGAGCCGACCATTGGCCCGGCACTCAGGTAACGACATCACGGGAAGGGGGAGCAGATGGGAAAAGCGCAACAGGTGGTTCACTATTTGGAACACAGCGACGACCCGCTGAACTGGGACGACATTCGCCTGTTCCTGTCGGTCGCACAGACCAAGAGCCTGCGTGCCGCAGCCGACGAAATCGGCCTTTCCGTAAATGTGTTGCGCTCACGTATCGAGGCATTGGAACGGCAGTCCAATGCCGTTCTTCTGATCAGAACAGCCCGCGGCTCGGTTCTAACGGAAGAGGGACGACGGGTTGTAAGTATCGGCGAGGAAATGCTGCGGCAGGCCAAGCTTTTTGCCCACTTCTCGCAACGGCCGAAGCCCGGCCTTCGGAGCACCGTTCGTATCGGCATTACGGAGGGGTTGGGAACCTTCTGGTTGATCCCACGGATAACCGAATTCTCGACCGCGGAGCCATCGATCCGGTGTAGCATCAAGTGCGAGATGCGAATGCCCGACGTGTCGGGGTTGGAAGTCGATTTTGCGATCCAGCTAGAAAGGCCTGATGATCCGGAATTGGTCGTTCAGCGGCTGGGCTGGCTGCACATCTGTCTCTTTGCCTCTCGGCGATATGTGGAGCGCTTTGGCCAACCGGCGACGAGCGCAGAAGTCCCTCAGCACCCATACGTTGACCTGGTGGCCGATCAGATACCAACCGTCGAGGAAGTAATCACTCCAGCCGACAAGCGCGGCTTCGTCGGCATCCAGGTCAATACGAGCTCGGCTCAGGTTCTGGCGGTGACGGGCGGCGCTGGAATAGCTGCACTACCCACCTATGCCCGAGCTCTATGCCCAAGCCTCATTCACGTCGCACGCGATTTCGCGTTGAAGCGCGATGTCTGGCTCGTTCACAATCCCCGGGCTGCGGAACTCATGCACGTGCGCAAGGCCATCAATTGGGTCAAGCGATCTTTTGACCAAGCGCGGTTTCCCTGGTTCCGGCAATCATTCATCGCGCCCGATGATCTCGTCCCGACGCTGGACGCCTTCGGCGATGATCTGTTCGCGAGCTACAAAGATTCCCCCCTTTTCAGATAGGATGTGGTTCTGAACCAGTGTCTGGACGGCTCCGATCACGCCGGTTCGAACTCGTCCTAGCGTTGCCCCAAGCTCTTACCGGGTGTTCAATTCGCTCCGGCGGCTGATCACGGCGGCAATTACTGGAGACGGAGCCCGCGAGCATAGGCCGGCGCCTGTGTCGGACGAAGGAAGGTGCCGACGAACGCATGCTGCGGCATGTAAACGGGCCACATGAATGGCGAGCAGCCGTCCGCGCAAACCTCGATCAGTCGCACGGCGCCGTTCGGCTGAACGTAGTCCAACAGCAGCTTGGTCCCGACCCGGATCACCGAGCAGCCATCTGGCAACCGTTGCCCGCCCAACCAATCGGCGAACGCATTGTGCAGCCGGGGGATCAGCTCGGAATCGTCTTGGGTGGCGCTGCATCCGAGCATGGGGCGTGTCACTTCCAGCCAAATGTGCTGGCCGGTCGGGTTGGGCAGAGCAGCGGCCCGATCGGCAAGATACTGGGCTCCCGCGAGCTGCGTCGACGCAAGCAGGGCAACCAGCGCCATTGCACGGATCTTCATATCAATCGCCCCACCGGCTAAAGCTGCGGCTCGCGCCGGTTGGCGGCGGCCGACCTTTCGGTCTTTTCCGGCGATGAAAGCGCGATCAAGGCGATGCCGACGCCTAACGCGAGCAGCCCCGCCCACAGGAAGTGTGGATCATAGGGGGCGTAACCCAGGAATCGCGCTGCGCCGGCTATCAGGCCGCACGGGCCTTTGAGCGTAAGCAAACATTCGGTCGGCGGCGCGCCGCGCTCCCCCAACGCGCGCATGACGTTCTCATAGAACCAGTACCAATAGAGCACAGACGCTGCCGAACACATGCAGCCGGCCACGAGCACCAGTTTACCCAAGCGACGCATTGCAAAGCCTCCGGCGCGTTCCGCAGTTCGCCGAGATTCAAGCAAAATATGTGGGCGTTAGCCAGTGGTTTGATGGCCTCCTAATTCGGCCCCGTGAGGCATGGATGGCAGAACCAATCTGAGCTTTAATTTGCGCCGAATTCGCGTGGCGAAAGGGATTTCGCAAGAACGCCTCGCGTATGATTCCGGAATGGACCGCTCCTATGTGAGCGGAATTGAGCGCGGCATCGAAAATCCGACAATCGACGTGATCGATCGTTTGGCGAAAGTGCTGGATGTTCCGATTGATCAGTTGCTGAGCGCGCCCTCGGGCAAGAAGCCGCCCCAGGGACTTCGGAGAGGGCGTAAGCCCAAGGATAGTTAGGGGCTGACGCGCCCGCGAAAGATGGCTTCCATCGCGGCCATTTGCTCTTCGCTCAGGCCGCGTTGTCCTATTGCGAATTTGCGCAAGTTCGATGGATCGTGACCTGAGACCCTCTTCTCCTCCGGTTTGAGGGAGAGTCCTGAGTTTCGCTTCTGGCCTTAGAGCCTGACCGAAAAAGAAGTTGAGTGATATCAGCCGCTTGTGATTCCGTCGGTGGTTGCGAGACCTTCGATGGAGATCGGCATGTGGACCGATATCACCCGGGCGCATCATGCGCGCGAT
>JAIUOO010000004.1 GCA_020161695.1 Pseudomonadota bacterium
CCGCGGGTCGCGGCCGGGCCAGCGGGTGATCGGCCTGCGCGCCGACATGGACGCGCTACAGATCACCGAGCAGACCGGCGCGGCCTATGCCTCGCGCACCACCGGCGTGATGCATGCCTGCGGCCATGACGGGCACACCACCATGCTGCTGGGTGCGGCGCGCTGGCTGTCGCAGCACCGCGATTTCGCCGGCACGGTGCATCTGATCTTCCAGCCCGCCGAGGAAGGCCGCGGCGGTGCGAAGGCGATGATCGCCGATGGGCTGTTCGACCGCTTCCCTTGCGATGCGGTCTATGGGCTGCACAATGCGCCGACGATCCCGGCCGGCGTCTTCGGCATCCGCCCCGGGCCGGCGCTCGCCGCATCGGATCGCTTCATGGTCACCTTCCGCGGCACCGGCGGGCATGGCGGGTCGTCGCCGCACCTCGCCACCGACGTGACGGTGGTGCAGGCGCATTTCGTGCTCGCGCTGCAGACCATCATCGGGCGCAACGTCCCGGCGATCGAGGCCGCGGTGCTGTCGGTCGGATCGATCCAGGGCGGATCGCCGGTGTCGCCGAATGTGATGCCCGCGGAGATCACCATCACCGGCACCGCGCGCAGCTACCTGCCGGCGGTGCGCGACGTGCTGGAGAAGCGCATCGTCGAACTGGCGAACGGCCTCGCCGCCTCCTATGGCTGCACGGCGGAGGCGATCTATCGCCGCGGCGTCTCGGCGCTGGTGAACCATGAGGAACAGACCGAGGTGGCACGCCAGGCCGCGCGCGCGCTCGTCGCCGATGCCGCCGTCACCACCATCCCCCCGATCACGGGTGCGGAGGATTTCGCACTGATGCTGGAGGCGCGTCCGGGCGCCTTCATGTTCCTCGGCGGCGGCGCCGGGCCGAACGGCACCTCGCCCGAGGTGCATACGCCGCTCTACGACTTCAACGACGCGATCATTCCGCTTGGCGTCGCCTACTGGGTCAGCGTGGTCGAACAGGAAATGGGCAGGGCCGGCGCGTAGCCCGCAATCGCTCCAAAAAATCCCATAGTGACAACGCCGCCCATCATGTAGCGTTTTCGCGGCTTCAATGAACTGCGACGGCGCCGGGCCCCAGGGAGGACCGGCGAATCGTCGTGACGTCACGGTCTGGGAGAGTTGGAACAATGGAAGACGATCTGCGCCAAATGATCGGCCGCGTGCAGCGCGGCACGCTCTCGCGCCGGGGTTTCGTGAGGCGGATGGCCGCATTGGGCGTGACCGCGCCGATGGCCACGCAGCTCCTCGCGATCACCGGCGCCGCGCCGGCGGCGGCGCAGTCGGTGCCGGCCTATCGCCCGACCAGGCGTGGTGGCGGCGGTCCCCTGAAGATCCTGTACTGGCAAGCCTCGACGCTGCTGAATCCGCATTTCGGTTCCGGCACGACCAACCAGGATGCCAGCCGCGTCTTCTACGAGCCGCTCGCCGGCTGGGCGCCGGATGGCACGCTGCACCCCATCCTCGCCGCCGAGGTCCCGTCCATCGAGAATCGTGGACTGGCTGAGGATGGCCGCTCGGTCACCTGGAAGCTGAAGCGCGGCGTGAAGTGGCATGACGGGCAGGATTTCTCGGCCGACGACGTCGTGTTCAACTGGGAATATGCGAAGAGCCCGGCGGTCGCTGCCGTCACCTCCGGCTCCTATCGCGATGTCAACGTCGTCAAGGTGGACGACTACACGGTGCGGGTGGAATTCGCCCAGCCGACGCCCTTCTGGGCCGATGCCTTCGTCGCGGCGGTGGGCGGGATCATCCCGAAGCACCTGTTCAAGGACTTCGCCGGGTCGAATGCGCGCGATGCGCCGACCAACCTGCGCCCGGTGGGCACCAGCGCGTACAAGTTCGTCTCCTTCGCGCCGGGCGACAACCTGCGCGCGGAAGCGAACCCGAATTACCACGTGCCCAACCGCCCCTTCTTCGACACGCTCGAGATCAAGGGCGGCGGCGATGCGGTTTCGGCCGCGCGTGCCGTGATGCAGACCGGCGACTACGACTATGCCTGGAACATGCAGGTCGAGGACGAGATCCTGAAGCGGCTGGAAGCCGCCGGCCGCGGCAGGGTGAACATCGTCGAGGGCGGCAGCATCGAGTTCGTCCAGCTCAACGCCACCGACCCGCACACCGAGGTCGACGGCGAGCGTTCGTCGATCCGCACCCAGCATCCCGCCTTCCGCGACCCCGCGGTGCGCCAGGCGATGGCGTTGCTGATCGACCGCAATGCGCTCGAGCAGTTCATCTATGGCCGCGGCGGCCCGGCCACCGCGAACTTCCTGAACAACCCGCCGCGCTTCCGGTCCGAGAACATGCGCTGGGAGTTCAGCATCCAGAAGGCGAACGAGGCGCTCGACGCCGCCGGCTGGGTACGCGGGCGCGACGGCATCCGCGCCAAGGACGGCGTGCGGCTGAAATTCGTCTACCAGACCTCGGTCAACGCGCCACGCCAGCGCACCCAGGCGATCTACAAGCAGGCGGCGCAGCGCGCGGGCATCGAACTCGAACTGAAGTCGGTGACCGCCTCGGTGTTCTTCTCCTCGGATGTCGCGAACCCCGACACCTACACGAAGTTCTACGCCGACGTGCAGATGTACACGACGACGATGCCGCAGGCCGATCCCGAGCGGTTCATGAACCAGTACGTGTCGTGGGAGATCTCCTCCAAGGCCAACAACTGGCAGGGCCGCAACATCGTGCGCTGGCGCAGCGAGGAGTACGACCGCATCTTCCGCGAGTCGCAGTCCGAGCTCGACCCGGTGAAGCGCGCCGCGCTGTTCATCCGCATGAACGACATGGTGGTGGGCAGCAACCACATCATCCCGCTGGTGCGGCGCCCGACCGTCAGCGCCAGCCTGAACAGCCTGCGCCCGGTGCTGAGCGCCTGGGACAGCACCCTTTGGCTTCTGAGCGACTGGTGGCGCGAGACCTGATCGTCCTCGCGTGACCCAGTACCTGCTGCGTCGCCTGATGATCGCGATCCCGAGCCTGCTCGGGATCAGCGTCATCCTGTTCACCGTCCTGGCCCTCGCCCCCGGCGACCCGTTCGAGGAACTGGCGACCAACCCGGCGATCCCGCCCGATGTGCGCGCGAACCTGCGCGCCAGCCTCGGCATGGATGACCCGGTGCACGAGCGCTACTTTCACTGGCTGTTCGCCATGCTGCGTGGCGAATGGGGCTTTTCCTTCGTCAGCCGCATCCCGGTGGACCAGCTGATCCTGCAACGCCTGCCGACAACCATCGCGGTGATCGGCTCGTCGCAGATCCTGGCGCTGTGCATCGCGCTGCCGGTCGGCGTCTTCGCGGCGACACGGCCCTACTCGGTGTTCGACCAGGTCGCCAACACGCTGGCCTTCATCGGCTTCTCGCTGCCCACCTTCTTCACCGGGCTGCTGATGATCCTGCTGTTCTCCATCACGCTCGACTGGCTGCCCTTCGTCTATCGCACGAACCTCGACGCGACGGGCTGGCGCTGGTGGTGGGAACAGTTCCGCCAGTCGATCATGCCGATCATGGTGCTCGGCCTGTTCCAGGGCGCGGCCTGGACGCGCTACGTCCGCTCGGCCGTGCTCGACGTGATCCGGCTGGACCATGTGACGACGGCGCGTGCCAAGGGATTGCCGGAACGGCGCATCACCATCCGCCATGTCGTGCGCAACGCCATGATCCCGGTGGTGACGCTGGTCGCCCTGCAGATGCCCGCCGTCTTCGGCGGCGCGATCGTGACCGAGCAGATCTTCCGCGTGCCCGGCATCGGATCCCTGTTGATCAGCGCCATCCTGGCCAACGACACGCCGGTGATCATGGCCGTGACCTTCGTGATCTCGTGCCTGGTCATCTTCTTCAACCTGGTGGCGGACATCCTGTATGGCTGGCTCGATCCCCGTATCAGCTACCGCTAGCCCCGCCGCAAGGCCGCATGTCGGCCCGTGGCAGGAGGCCTGGCGCCGCTTCCGCAAGCATCGCCTGGCGGTGGCGAGCGCCGTGGTGCTCGCCACGCTCATCCTCGCCGTGCTGTTCGGGCCGCTGCTGTGGCCCGTGCCGATCGACGAGATCGACTTCACCGCGCGGCTGCAGGGTCCGTCCTGGGAGCATCCGCTCGGCACCGACGATCTGGGGCAGGATCTGCTGGCGCGCATCCTCTACGGCGGGCGGATCTCGCTGTCGGTCGGCTTCACCGCCATGTTGGTCGCGGTCACCCTCGGCGTCTTCATCGGCAGCACCGCCGGCATGGCGGGCGGCAAGCTCGATGCGGCGCTGATGTGGGTGACCGACCTGTTCCTGTCGCTGCCGCAGCTGCCGCTGCTGCTGCTGGTCATCTACCTGTTCCGCGACTCGCTGAAGGGCATATTCGGCGTCGAGATGGGGGTGTTCATCCTCATCGTCATCGTCATCGGCGGCCTGCGCTGGATGCCGGTCGCGCGGCTTGTCCGCGCGCAGTTCCTGTCGCTGCGCGAGAAGGAATTCGTCGAGGCCGCGCGGGCGCTGGGCGCATCGAAGTCGCGGCAGGTCGTGCGGCACATCCTGCCGAACGCGCTCGGGCCGGTGATCGTCGCCGCGACCATCGACGTCGCCGCCGCCATCATCGCGGAATCGACGCTGTCCTTCCTCGGCCTCGGCTTCCCGCCGGACATCCCGACCTGGGGACGCCTGCTGTTCGACGCCAAGGACTTCCTGGACTATGCGCCGCACTGGGCGCTGTTCCCGGGCGCTGCGATCTTCCTCACCGTGCTGGCGATCAACTTCATCGGCGACGGCCTGCGCGACACGTTCGATCCGCGCAAGGTGATGTGATCCGGCGTGAATCGGCGCCGGCGGTCCGATGGCCGCCGGCTTCACTCCAAAAGATCAGCCGCCCGGCGCGCCCTGCGTATTGACGTAGAGCGCGTAGAGGCCGCGTCCGGTCGCCATGAACAGCCGGTTGCGATGGCGGCCGCCGAAGCAGACATTGGCGCAGCGCTCCGGCAGGCGGATGCGGCCGATGGGCTTGCCGTCGGCCGCGAAGACCATGACGCCGTCGAGCTCGGGCGAGCCCATCCCCCAGCCGCACCACAGATTGCCGTCGATATCGACGCGCATGCCGTCCGGCGTGCCGCCGGGGCCGGCATCGATCAGGACGCGGCGATCGGCGATGCCGCGCCCGTCCGGCGTCACATTCCAGGCGGAGATGAGGCGGTTGGGGGTGGCGCGGGACTCGACCAGATAGAATGTCTTCTCGTCCGGCGAGAAGCAGAGCCCGTTCGGCCCCTTGATGTCGGTCGCGACCGCCGCGATCTCGCCCGTGGCCGGATCGACCCGATAGACGTTCTGCGGCAGTTCGGGGTCGATCACCGCGCCCTCGTAGAAGCTCGTCAGGCCGAAGATCGGATCGGTGAACCAGATCGAGCCATCCGACTTCACGACGACGTCGTTCGGCGAGTTCAGGCGCCTGCCCTGATAGCTGTCGGCGATGACGGTGACCGAGCCGTCATACTCCGTGCGGATCACCCGCCGCCCGCCATGCTCGCATGTCACGAGCCGCCCCTGCCGGTCGCGGGTATTGCCGTTGGCCTTGTCGCTCGGCGAGCGGAACACCGAGACCGCTCCGGTCTCCTCGTCCCAGCGCAGGATACGGTTGTTGGGAATGTCGCTGACGAGCAGATAGCGCCCGTCGCCGAACCAGACCGGCCCCTCGCCCCAGCGAAGCCCCGTGGCGAGCCGTTCGACGGCGGCGTTGAACAGGCGGTACTTCAGGAACCGCTCATCGAGAATCTCGATGGACGGATCGGGATAGGTCGGGCTTGGTTCCCACACGGGCGGCATCCTCGATGTTCGTTTCTCCCGCGGTCACTGTTCCGCGCGGGGAGGCCACCCGCAAGGTGCGCCGCGTTCCGACCTGCCCCGCGCAAACGAAGAGGGCGCCCTCGCGATGCTTCGCCTCACCGATTGCCGGATGACCCGGATGGTGCGGTGCCTCCCGATAGACCCCGCCGTGGTGCGGCAGCCGACCGCGACCTCGCCGTCATGCTCGTAGGACCGATGCTGACGGGCCACGACCATTCGCAGAAGCGGCCGGCGCGGGTCGTCTCGGCCATGCCGCCGACCACCGCGCCGGCAACGCCGTCGATGGCTGCGCCGGTGAGCGCACCTGCGAACAGCAACTGACGCTTCTTGACGGGGCCTCCTCATGAGGCGGGATGCCCCGACAATCCGGGTGGCCGGCGGCTGTTCACAGGGTTCGATCACGCGTGGCGATGCGTGAGACAAGCTGACCGCGGTCGGCCTGGCGGCGGCGCGCGACGTGGATAACGGTAGTCTGGAACGGTCCTCGGCCGGAAGACGGATGGCATCTCGACCCTCTGTCGAAAAACATGAACGCCGCGTCATGTTTTTAGGTTGACGTTGACGCGACGCGCGTGCAGCAATGCGGCCCAACGCGGACAAAACGAAAAGTCGCATGGTGGGAACGTCGGACGACATCATCCTTCGGACGGAAGGACTGACCAAGGATTTCAAGGGTTTCACGGCGGTGAGCGAGGTCGATCTCGCGGTGCGCCGCGGGACCATCCATGCGCTGATCGGGCCGAACGGCGCAGGCAAGACCACCTGCTTCAATCTCCTGACCAAATTCCTCGACCCGAGCCGCGGGACGATCACCTACAAGGGGCGGGACATCACGTCGCAGAAGCCGGCGGAAGTCGCGCGCCTCGGCCTCGTGCGCTCGTTCCAGATCTCGGCGGTGTTTCCGCACCTGACCGTCCTCGAGAATGTCCGCATCGCCCTGCAGCGCAAGCGCGGCGACAGCTTCGACTTCTGGGTTTCCGAGAGCGTGCTGAAGGCGCTGGACGGCGAGGCCATGCGTCTCGTGGAAGCGGTCGGCCTTGCCGACTTCGCCCAGCACGACGCCGTGGAACTGTCCTACGGCCGCAAGCGCGCGCTGGAGATCGCGACGACGCTGGCGCTCGATCCCGAAATGATGCTGCTCGACGAGCCGATGGCCGGCATGGGCCATGAGGATGTCGACCGCATCGCCGAGCTGATCAAGCGCGTCTCGGCCAATCGCACCATCCTGATGGTGGAACACAACCTCTCGGTCGTGGCCTCGCTCTCCGACCAGATCACCGTTCTCGCCCGCGGCAAGGTGCTGGCCGAGGGCGACTATGCGACGGTGTCGAAGGACCCGCGTGTCATCGAAGCCTATATCGGAGCGGGTCATGGCTGAGGCGGTTCTCGACAAGGCGCCGGCCGCGACTGCCGCGAAGGCCATGCTGTCCGTGCGCGATCTTCATGCGTGGTACGGCGAGTCCCACGTGCTCCACGGCATCAGCCTCGATGTCGCCGAGGGCGAGGTGATCACGCTGCTCGGGCGCAACGGCGCGGGCAAGACGACCACGCTCAAGTCGATCATGGGCATCATCGGCAAGCGCCGGGGCCAGGTGACCTATCAGGGGCAGGAGACGGTCTCGCTGTCCTCGCGCGCCATCGCGCGGCTCGGCATCGGCTACGTGCCGGAGGAGCGCGGCATCTTCTCCTCGCTCTCGGTGGAGGAGAACCTGATGCTTCCGCCCCGCGTGCGCGAGGGCGGGCTCAGCGTCGACCAGATCTACGAGCTGTTCCCCAATATCAAGGAGCGGCTGACCAGCCAGGGCACCAAGCTCTCGGGCGGCGAGCAGCAGATGCTGGCGATCGCACGCATCCTGAGGACCGGCGCGAACTTCCTGCTGCTCGACGAGCCGACGGAAGGTCTCGCACCTGTGATCATCGAGCAGATCGGGCGGACCATCGCCCGGTTGAAGCGCGAAGGCTTCACGATCATTCTGGTCGAGCAGAACTTCCGCTTCGCGCAATCGGTCGCCGATCGCCATTACCTGGTCGAGCAGGGCCGCGTCGTGGACATGATTCCCAACGCCGAACTCGACCAGAACATCGACAAGCTCCACGCCCATCTCGGCGTCTGAGCTCTGCAACAACAAAAAAAGCCGACCAGCCGGACCCATTGGAGGACCCAGTAATGTCTTACTTCCGTATGAACCGCCGCTCGCTCATGGCGGGCGCCGCAGCCACCGCCTTCACCGCCCGCTCGATGGCGCAGGCCCAGCAGCCCGTGAACATCAAGATCGGCGTGCTCAACGACCGTTCCGGCCTCTATGCCGACCTGACCGGTGAGGGCTCCGCTCTTGCCGCCCGCATGGCCGTCGAGGATTTCGGCGCCGCCGCCAAGGGCCTCAACGTCCAGATCGTCTCGGCCGACCACCAGAACAAGCCTGATGTCGGCGCCAACATCGCCCGCCAGTGGTACGACAATGACGGCGTCGATGCGATCGCCGACGTGCCGACCTCCTCGGTGGCGTTCGCGGTGAACCAGATCACCCGCGAGAAGAACAAGATCATGCTCAATTCGGGCGCGGCGAGTTCTGACCTCACCGGCGCGCAGTGCTCGCCCAACACGGTCCACTGGACCTACGACACCTATGCCCTCGCGCAGGGCACCGGCGGCGCCATGGTGAAGGCCGGCGGCGATACGTGGTTCTTCCTGACCGCCGACTATGCCTTCGGTCATGCGCTGGAACGCGACACCGCCGCCGTGGTCACCAAGGCGGGCGGCCGCGTCGTCGGCGCGGTGCGCACACCGTTCCCGGGCACGGACTTCTCGTCCTTCCTGCTGCAGGCCCAGTCGTCCCGCGCCAAGGTCATCGGCCTCGCCAATGCCGGCGGCGACACGATCAACTCGATCAAGCAGGCGGCGGAGTTCGGCATCACCCAGGGCGGCCAGAAGCTCGCGGGTCTCTTGGTCTTCGTCACCGACGTCCACGCGCTCGGCCTGCAGACGGCGCAGGGCCTGATCCTCACCGAGTCGTTCTACTGGGATCTCAACGACGGCACCCGCGCCTTCTCGGAGCGCTTCGCCCGCCAGCGCGGCGGCAACAAGCCGACGATGGTGCAGGCCGGCGTCTATGGCGCGACGCTGCACTATCTCAAGGCTGCCGCCGCCACCAAGTCCCGCGACGCCACGGCCAACATGGCCTGGATGAAGGGCAACCAGACGGACGATCCGCTGTTCGGCAAGGGCACCATCCGCGCCGACGGCCGCAAGATGCACCCGGTCTACCTGTTCGAGGTCAAGAAGCCCTCGGAATCGAAGGGTCCGTGGGACTATTACAAGCTGATCGCGACGCTGCCGGCCGAAGAGGCCTTCCGCCCGATCGCCGCCGGCAACTGCCCGCTCGTCCGCGCCTGATGCATTGACGACAGGGAGCGCCGCCCGCGGCGCTCCCGTTTCGTTCAGGAACAGCCAGACCCATGTTCGAACTCCTCGGCATTCCGCCGCAAGCCCTGTTCGGCCAGTTGCTGCTCGGCCTCATCAACGGATCGTTCTACGCGATCCTGAGCCTTGGCCTTGCCGTCATCTTCGGCCTCCTGAACATCATCAACTTCACCCATGGTGCGCAGTACATGATGGGCGCCTTCATCGCCTGGATGCTGCTGAACTGGGTGGGCATCGGCTACTGGCCGGCGCTGGTCCTCGCCCCCGTGATCGCCGGCGTCACCGGCGTGATCATCGAGCGTGTCTTCCTCAAGCGCCTCTATCACCTCGACCATCTCTACGGACTGCTGCTGACCTTCGGCCTCGCGCTGATCATCCAGGGCCTGTTCCGCAACTATTTCGGCTCGTCGGGCCTGCCCTACCAGATCCCGGCCGAACTGCGCGGCGGCCAGAACCTCGGCTTCATGTTCCTGCCCAACTATCGCGGCTGGGTGGTTGTCGCCTCGCTGGTCGTCTGCCTCGCGACCTGGTTCATCATCGAGAAGACCAAGCTCGGGGCCTATCTGCGCGCCGCCACCGAGAACCCGACCCTGACGCAGGCGTTCGGCATCAACGTGCCGCTGCTGATCACGCTGACCTACGGGTTCGGCGTCGGTCTCGCCGCCTTCGCCGGCGTGCTCGCAGCGCCCATCTACTCGGTCAATCCGAACATGGGCGCCGACCTGATCATCGTCGTCTTCGCCGTGGTGGTGATTGGCGGCATGGGCTCGATCATGGGCGCCATCGTCACCGGCTTCGGCCTCGGGCTTGTCGAGGGTCTGACCAAGGTCTTCTATCCGGAGGCGTCCGCCACCGTGATCTTCATCATCATGGCCATCGTGCTGCTCGTGAAGCCGGCGGGCCTGTTCGGGAGGACCGCCTGATGGCCGATATCGCCGCCACCGGCTCGCCGTCGATCTCCGCCTCGCCGAAGGCCGCCGCCGACAATGCCGCCTTGCACCGGATGATCTTCATCGGGCTCGCGGCAACTCTCCTGGTGCTGCCGTTCATTCCGGTGATCGGCTATCCGTTCTTCCTGATGAAGGTGCTGTGCTTCGCGCTGTTCGCCTGCGCCTTCAACCTGATGCTCGGCTATGGCGGCCTCCTGTCCTTCGGCCATGCCGCCTATTTCGGACTGGCGAGCTACGTCTCGGCCTATACCGCCAAGCACTGGGGCCTGACGCCGGAACTGTCGATCCTGCTCGGCACCGCCTCCGGAGCGGTTCTCGGCCTGGCCTTCGGCTCGCTGGCCATCCGCCGGCAGGGCATCTACTTCGCCATGATCACCCTGGCGCTGGCGCAGATGGTGTTCTTCTTCTCGCTGCAGACGCCGCGTTTCACCGGCGGCGAGGACGGCATCCAGGCGGTGCCGCGCAACAATCTGTTCGGCCTCATTCCGCTCGGCTCCGACACCTCGACCTATTATCTCGTCGCCGCGGTGTTCCTTGCCGGCGTGGCGCTGATCTACCGGGTCATCCACTCGCCCTTCGGGCAGGTGCTGAAGGCGATCCGCGACAACGAGGCGCGCGCCGTCTCGCTCGGCTACCGCGTCAACCAGTACAAGCTGGCGGTCTTCGTGCTGTCGGCGACGCTGGCGGGTCTTGCCGGCTCGATGAAGGCCATCGCCGTGCAGCTCGCCTCGCTTACCGACGTGCACTGGTCGATGTCGGGCGAGGTCGTGCTGATGACCCTCGTCGGCGGCATGGGCACGGTGTTCGGCCCGATCATCGGCGCGGCTGTGATCATCTCGATGCAGAACTTCCTGGCCGGGCTCGGCGCCTGGGTCACGGTGGTTCAGGGCGCCATCTTCGTCGTCTGCGTCCTCATCTTCCGCGAGGGCATCGTCGGCGTCATCGGCAAGTGGATCAAGCGGCCGCTATAGTTTGCGTTGCTGGCGGCCGCGTCGACGCGGCTTGCCTGGAACTCCCGAAGATGAACAACGTTAAGGCAATTGCCTTGACGTGCCCTCCTGTCGTCGCGATTGCGCCGCCTTTGCAGGGTGCGATCATCGATAGCGCCGCGGCTTTTCCTTGACGCGGCCATAGTCAGGCCGCCGGACGGCGGCCAACCGGGAGTGAATATGATGAAACCGATGCGGAGCGCGCTGCTGGCGGGAACGATGCTTTCCGCATTGACCGCGGCTTGGCCGGCGCTTGTGCAACCGGCCCTTGCGAGCGATCGCGATGGCTGGATCGTCCTGGCTCAGGCCCAGCCGGATCCGCGCGACCCGCGCAACCGGCCGGGAAACCAGCAGGGCCGCCCGCAAGGGGCGCCGCCGCAGCAGGCAAGGCCGCCCGCCGCTCCTCCTCAGCAGGCGCGCCCGCCGGCCGCACCGCCGCCGATCCAGCAGGCCCGTCCGCCGGCCGCTCCTCCCCCGCAGCAGGCGCGACCGCCTGCCCAGCCGAGCGCGCCGCGCACCGTGCAGCCCGTCGAGCCGCGCCGGCCTCAGGCCCCGGCTCCCACCCGTCCGACCCAGTCCGCGCCGCCGGCCGCGCCGCGGCAGGTGGCCCCGCCCGCCATCGGCAGGCCGCAGACGCCACCCGCCGGCATCGACCAGCGCGGCGCCGGACGGCCGCCTCAGGCGCCGGGTCAGGCCCCGGGGCAGTTCCAGCCGGCCCGGCCGCAGGCATCGCCGCCGCCGATAACCCCGCCGCGCGGTGTTCCCCCGGCTACCGGACAGGCCCCGCAGCGACAGGACGCGCCCGGCACCGCGACGCAGCAGCGTCCCGGCACGCCCGGCGCGATCCGCCCGCAGGATGGCCGACCGCCCTTCGGCGGCGGCCAGCCGGTTCAGCCGCCGGTCGCCAATCCGCAGGGTGTCCCCGGCCAGCCGCCGGTCGGCCAGCGTCCGGGCATTCCCGGTCAGCCGGTGCAGCCGCCGGTCGCGAATCCGCAGGGCGTTCCCGGCCAGCCGCCGGTCGGCCAGCGTCCGGGCATTCCCGGCCAGCCGGTGCAGCCGCCAGTCGCCAATCCGCAGGGTGTTCCCGGCCAGCCGCCGGTCGGGCAGCGTCCGGGCATTCCCGGTCAGCCGGTGCAGCCGCCCGTGGCCAATCCGCAGGGTGTTCCCGGCCAGCCGCCGGTCGGCCAGCGTCCGGGCATTCCCGGTCAGCCGGTGCAGCCGCCCGTGGCCAATCCGCAGGGTGTCCCCGGCCAGCCGCCGGTCGGGCAGCGTCCGGGCATTCCCGGTCAGCCGGTGCAGCCGCCCGTCGCCAATCCGCAGGGCGTTCCCGGCCAGCCCGGCTTCGGGCAGCGTCCCGGTGGTCCCGGCCAGCCGCCCATGGCTGTCCCGCCGGGCGCGCCCGGCCAGCCGCCGGTTGCCGGGCCTCAGGGCGTCCCCGGCCAGCAGCCGGGCTTCGGTCAGCGTCCCGGCGGTCCGGGCCAGCCCGGTTTCGGCGGGCCTGGGCAAGGTGGCTTCTCCGGCGGCCAGCCGCCGAGCGGCCCGCCCGAGCGGCGCCAGGGTTCGCGCATCGGCCCGGCGGGTGCCGCGGCGCTCGGCGTTGGCGCCGGCCTTGTCGGCGGCTTCCTGCTCAGCCGCGGCGCGCGTGCCGAGCGGGTCGATGACATCCGCGGCTCGCGCCGCGAGGTCGATCAGGACGGCGTGAGGGTGATCTACGAGCCCGAGCGGACCATCATCCGCGACGGCGAGGGCACGTTCATCCGTCACGACGAGAACGCCCGGTTCCGCCAGCTCGGCGGCGACCTGCGCTCCGAGCAGCGCGGCAACG
This sequence comes from Pseudomonadota bacterium, assembly GCA_020161695.1. Taxonomy (GTDB): domain Bacteria; phylum Pseudomonadota; class Alphaproteobacteria; order Rhizobiales; family Phreatobacteraceae; genus Phreatobacter. The sequence goes on from JAIUOO010000004.1 coordinate 13,020, forward strand.
AGATGTACACGTTCTACGACCGTCCGGGCGGCGTGCGCGTCATCACGGTGACCGACGGGAGCGGCCAGCTGCTGCGCCGCATCCGCCGCTATCCCGACGGCCGCGAGGTGGTGATCATCGACAACTCGTTCCGGCCGATGCCGCGAACCTTCGAGGAGCAGATCGTCGTCCTGCCGCCGCCCGAGATCCGCATCCCGCGCGAACGCTACGTGGTCGATGCCGACCAGGCCGACGAGGGCCTCATCTACGAGACCCTGACGGCTCCGCCGGTGCAGCGGCCGCCGCGCCGCTACACGCTGGACGAGGTGCGCTACAGCCCCTCGGTGCGCGCCTATACCCGCAGCGTCGATGTCGACACGATCAACTTCGCGACGGGCTCCTGGGAGGTCACGCCCGATCAGGCGCAGCGTCTCGCGACCATCGCGGCGGCGCTCGGCCGGGCGATCCAGGCCAATGCCAACGAGGTGTTCCTGATCGAGGGGCACACCGACGCGGTCGGCAACGATGTCGACAACCTGTCGCTGTCGGACCGGCGCGCCCAGTCGGTCGCGGCGATCCTGACGCAGAACTTCAACATCCCGCCGGAGAACCTGACGACCCAGGGCTATGGCGAGCAGTATCCGAAGGTGCAGACGCAGGGCGCGTCGCGGGAGAACCGCCGCGTCACCCTGCGCCGCGTCACCGAGCTGCTCAACCAGCAGAACACGCAGGCGCCGCAATAGCGGCACCGGCATCCCGGCAAGCGACGGGCGCCTTCGGGCGCCCGTTTCGTTTCAGGGCCGGTGCAGATGCAGGCCGACCAGCGCCTGTTCGAACCGGAAGCCGAGCGTGCCGTAGAGGTTCACCACGCCGATATTGGCGGCGGAGATCATGGTCTCGGCGCGGGCGACGCCTTCCGCCTTCAGCACCTTCATCACCGCGATCCAGAGCGGATAGGCGAGGATGCCGAGCTTCGGCCGCGTTCCCGCGAGAATGAGGTCGGCGACGCCATCCGCCACCCGGAAGGCCATGAAGGCTCCGGGCGCGCCGTCGGCATCGGCGACGAGCACGCGGGCGCGGCCGGAGAGCAGGCCCTCCATCCAGTCGATCTGGCGACGGCGGTTCACGTCATCGGATATGGCGGGGTCCTCGGCGAAGCGGCCATAGCGGAAACTGTCGGCGGCCTGCTCGATCAGCGCGTCGTGATCGGCGGGCACGGCCTCGCGCAGTTCCACCGTCCGCGTCACCCGTGCCGGCGGTTCGTAGCGCGCGACATTGCGGCAGCTCAGCCGGTAGGCGGTCTCGACATAGCGGAAGCCGGCGGCCTGCATCCGGCCGATGGCGCCGTGCCGGTCGGCGTCGAGCCGCGCCGTGACGAGACCGGCGGCCTTCTCGGCGCAGAGCCCTTCGAGGCGGTCGAACAGGTCGGCATCCGCCGCCTCGGCGCCGCCGTTCTCGACCGCAAGCGCCAGTTCGGTGATGTCGAGCGTCGGCCGGCCGAACGCCTTCGCGTCCCACGGCGTCTCGCGCAGCCGCATGAACACGCCGGGCGTGGCGGCGATCTCCATGGTCAGGGCGGGCAGCGGCGGAAGGCCGCGGCGAGGTCCACGACGATGTCGTCAGGCCCGAGCAGTCCGGGCGGCGGCGACTGGAGCAGGGCGAAGGCCTTGGGCGTCTGGCTCGCGGCGCGCGGATCGCGCCGGCGGATGATCGCCGCCCGCAGCTTCGGCGCGAGGCTCTCCAGCGTATCGTCGGCGATGACGTCGTCGAGGACCACGAGGCTGCGGGCCTGCGCCTGCGCCTCGACGATCACCGCCTCGATGGCGGCCATTCCCGACACGACAGGGCGCATGTCCGGGTGCACGCCCTCGCGGCCATAGGCCCTCAGGCGGCGGTCGAGATTGTAGGCCGTGGTCCAGTTGCCGGCATTGACGTGGAGGTTCGCCGCCACCGCCATGCGGCGCAGCGTGAAGTCCTGCAGGCGCGGCAGGAGTTCTCCCATCGGCATGGCGGCCGGATCGTCGGGCGCGATGAAGGAGGCGAGATATTCGAGGCCGCCACGGAAGCGGTCCCAGCCGTCCATGGTCTCGCTGTTGCCGGTATGGTTGTTGGCGCCCTTGGAAATGGCCGTCACCCGCGCGAAGGGTTCGGGCGCGAACAACACCTTGCCGACGTTCAGCGCCCGGGCGAGGTGGGCGAAATAGTGGAAGACGAAGGTGTTGCCGGGCTCGAGGATGTCGGCCATCGCATCCGTGCGGATGATGAACCATTCCGGGAAGGCGTGGTGCGCCATGACGAAGTCGAGGCAGCGGGCGTGTTCGCCGCGCGCGAACAGTTCCTCGCGCTCCATCCGGTAGAAGGTGCCGAGTTCGGCATCGTCGCGGGTCTCGTCGATCAGCAGCCAGGGCGCCTGAACCATGACGATGTCGGGCGAGGCAGTGAGCCGCCCGAGATAGGCATCGACCTTTTCCGGGATCAGCAGGTCGTCGTCGCCGACCCAGATGGCGAAGGCGCCGCGCGACTGGCGGTAGGTGTAGAGGAAATTGCCGTAGGCGCCGATGTTCTCGGTCTGCCGTACCGACCGGATGCGGGCATCGCCCCTGGCCCAGCGCGCGACGATGTCAGGCGTCTCGTCGGTCGAGCAATTGTCGGAGACGAGGATCTCGAAATCGATGCCGCGAGCCGAGAAGGCGTCGAGATGGTGCTTGAAGAAGCGGTCGAGGTAGCGCGCGCGGTTGTAGGTCGGCAGCGCGATGGTCAGCAGCGGCCGCGCCGGCTCGGCGGCGGGTGAGAGGTGCCGCGCCGTCGAGAGGGCCGCGCTCGGTGCCATGGCTTGTCCGTCCGGTCAGGCGGCGCGGCGGGCGTGCCGCGCGAGGATCGAGGTCAGCGAGCGCGAGACGCGGGCCGCGATGTCGCGGGTGACGTTGTAGCCGCTCGGCAGGTTGATGCCGGTCTGCGAGATCGCATAGGCGTTGGGATTGCGGATCGCCGCGTCGCGCGCCGAAGGCTGGCTGCGGAAGGCCGGTTGCCAGCTCAAGGGATAGAAGAACGGCCGGGTGTCGATGCCGTCGGCGCCGAGTTCCGCCGCCACCTGCTGCTTCAGCAGGCGCAGGGACGGGTCGAGAACGGCGGTGACCATCCAGTAGCTGTTCAGCACATGCGCCGGCTCGGCGTTCAGCGTCACACCCGGAGCATCGCCGAGCGCCTCGCGGTAGAAGCCGAATATGTCGCGCTTCATGGCGATCAGCTCGTCCAGACGCTCCATCTGGGCGATACCCATGGCCGCCTGCATCGCCGACATGCGGTATTTGAAGCCGACCTCCTCGGTGATCAGCGCGCGCGAGGTCGGGTGGCGGCCCTGGTCGCGCAGGATGTTGACGCGCTCGGCAATGGCGTCGTCGTCGGTCACCAGCATGCCGCCTTCGCCGGTGGTCACCGTCTTGGAGCCGTGGAAGGAGAAGACCGAGGCCTTGCCGAAGGAGCCGGCGGGCTTGCCGCGCCAGCGCGAGCCGATGGCTTCCGCCGCATCCTCGATCAGCACGATGCCGTGGTCGCGGGCGATGGCGTCGAGCCGCGCCCAGTCGGGCATGCCGCCATAGAGATCGACGACGATGGCGGCCTTGGTCTGTGGCGTGATGGCGGCGGCAAGGCTTGCCGGCGACATGCACCAGGTCACCGGATCGATGTCGCAGAAGACCGGCGTCGCGCCGACCTGGACGATCGGCGAGGCGGTGGCGACCCAGGTGCATTCCGGCACGATGACCTCGTCGCCGGGGCCGATATTCAGCGCGGCAAGCGCGAGGTGGATGGCCGAGGTGCAATGGGCGAGCGAGACGGCGTGCTTGCGCCCGGTATGCGCGGCCACCATGGCCTCGAACCGGGTATTGTACTTGGCGTGGTTCTCGAACCAGGCGGTGCGCGCCGCCTCCGCCACCAGCTCCACCTCGCGCGGCGATATGGAGGGACCGGCGACGGGAATGCGCGCCTGTCTGCCGCCGAAGGGCGTGACGTCGCGCGCGCCCTTCCAGCCGAGACCGGCGTCGAGCTTGCCGCCGTCGATGAGCGCCTTGAGGCGGGCGAGGCGGATATAGCGCGGACCGGTGAGGTCTTCCGGCGTGGTGCGGCCGGCAAGGGCGGCGGCCAGTTCCTTGGCGCCGGAGGCCGCCGTGTGCAGGAAGCGGAAGTCCGGGAAGGCCTCGGCGAACTTGGTGAAATCGACCCGGTAGGAGCGGGGGTCGATGGTGTCGCCCGCGCCATAGGTCACTTTCGAACCCGGCACCGCCTCCGCCACGATGGCGGCGATGTCGCGGACCAGGTGGTTCTCGTCGCTCCGGCCGATATTGAAGGCTTCGCCGCGCACTGTTTCGGCATCGGCGGCGAGGATCGCCGCGGCGGCCCGCGCAAGGTCGCGGCAGTGGAGCAGCGGCCGCCAGGCGAGGCCCGACGACAGGAGGCGCACCTCGCCCGTGGACAGCGCCGAGCAGACCAGATTGTTCAGCACGAGGTCCACGCGCACACGCGGCGACAGGCCGTAGCAGGTGGCGTTGCGCATGAAGGTCGGCGCGAAGCTCTCGTCGGCGAGTGCGAGGAGCCCCGCCTCGGATTCCACCTTGCTCGCCGCATAGGGCGTCAGCGGATTGACCGGGGCGGTTTCGTCCAGCAGCAGGTCGGGATTGCCGGCGCCGTAGATCGAGCAGGACGAGGCGAAGACGAAGCGCGAGACGCCCGCCGCCTTGGCGGCCTTGGCCAGCGCGATGGTCGCGTCGCGGTTGATGGCGGCGGTCAGTTCCGGGGCGAGGTCGCCCATCGGGTCGTTGGACAGCGCGGCGAGATGCAGGATCGCGTCGATCCCGGCAAGATCGGCGGCGGTGACGTCGCGCACGTCCTTGAGGATGACCTCGGCCGGGTCGGCGGGCGTCATGCCCTCGGTGTTGCAGGGCAGGAAATAGCCGGTGTCGAGGCCGACGACCGCGTGGCCGGCCTCGACCAGAACCTGCGTCGCGACCGACCCGACATAGCCGGCATGGCCGGTGACCAGAACCTTCATGCTGCCCTCACGCCGCCGCCGCCGAACGGATCGGCTCGTCGTCCCACGTCTTCCACGGCGCCTTGCCGCTGTCCCACAGGCCCTGCAGCAGACGCAGCTCGCGCAGCGTGTCGACGCATTGCCAGAAGCCGTCGTGGCGGTAGGCGCCGAGCCGGCCCTCGCGCGCGAGACGCTCGTAAAGCGTAATCTCCAGCGAGCCGGCATCGCCGCCGACCGCGAGGCAGTCGAACACGCCGGGCTCGAAGACCGCGAAGCCGCCATTGATCCAGCCCTCGCCGATCTGCGGCTTCTCGACGAAGCCGGCGACGTCGTCGCCGTCGAAGCGGATGCCGCCGAAGCGGGCAGGGGGGCGCACGGCGGTGATGGTCGCGGTATGGCCGCGGGCGCGATGCTGGTCGATCACCGCCTGCACCGGCACGTCGGAGACGCCGTCGCCATAGGTGACGAGGAAAGGCTGGCCGTCGAGATGCGGCTTGAGGCGCAGGATGCGGCCGCCGGTATTGGTGTCGAGGCCGGTATTGACGATGCGCACCCGCCAGTTGTCGAAGATCGGGCCCGACCGGGAGATCTTGCCGCGGCGCGTATCGACGGTGAGGTCGCCGGCCATCTGGATCTCGTCCAGGAAGAAGCGCTTGATGACATCGGCCTTGTAGCCGCCGGCGATGACGAAGTCGTCGAAGCCCTGCGCCGCATAGTGGCGCATGATGTGCCAGAGGATCGGCCGGCCGCCGATATCGACCATCGGCTTCGGCTTGGTGTCGGATTCCTCGGCGATGCGGGTGCCGCGACCGCCGGCGAGTATGACCACGCGCATGGATTGTCCCTGGCCCATATCGGCCGGAGCATGGCGATTTATGGTAAACGAGCGGTAAAGATCGCGCAGCCGACGGCGATGTCAGGGACGCGTGGCAGACGCGCGCTGGTGAGCGAGCGCCAGTTCCATCAGCGCCGTCTCGCGCGCCACCAGCAGGCTGGCATGCCTGAAGGCGAGGCCGAAATCCTCGTCCATGATCGCGAACTGCATGGCGAGGACGATGGGCCGCGCGCTCGGCATGGCCTGGAGGATCGCCTCGACGCGCGCGCCAAGATCAGCATGGCTGATCGCGTCGAAGCCGTTCAGCAGCATTTCCTGAACCAGCCAGGCGATGGACTTACCGACCGTATCGATCTCCTCGGCGCGCAGCAGCAGGCCGAGTTCCAGGCCCTCGCCGGGCTCGCGCACGGTCGCATCGGCGCTGCCGGGCAGGATCACGTCGGACATGGCGGAAGCCTCGAATGTGTTGCGAAATCCTTTATGTAAGTAATTTGTCAAGGTTAATATTTGGTAAATTAAGTATTGTTTCCATTGCATTTACCATCAATACGAAGACGAGAAATCGTGCCCAAGAAAAAAGCATTTCTTAAATGGCGGGGGCCACAGTCGGCGAGCCTTCGAGAACTGAAGGCCCTCCCAGGAACGGGAGGCGTCATCGACCACCCCTCAGAAGCAGGGGTCCCTAGGAAAGGGTACTACACATGTCCGACATCACCATTTCGCGTGGCGTCCGTTCGAACCTCCTCTCGCTGCAGAACATCGCTTCGCAGCGCGAGACGATCCAGGGCCGTCTGGCCTCGGGCAAGAAGGTCAACTCGGCCCTCGACAACCCGACCAACTTCTTCACGGCCGCTTCGCTGAACTCGCGCGCCAACGATCTGGGTTCGCTGCTGGACTCCATGTCCAACGGCATCAAGACGCTGGAAGCCGCCGACAACGGCCTGAAGTCGATCACGAAGACGGTCGAGTCGCTGCAGTCGTCGATCCGCCAGGCCCGTCAGGACAAGTCCTGGCAGGGTGAGAGCTATGCCTTCACCGCCACGAGCGGCACCGGCGACATCGCCTTCACCGGCGGCGCGGTCGGCACCACCGCCGTCACCGTGTCGGTCGCTGCCAACGCTTCGGTCGATGACGTCGTCGCCTCGATCAACGGCAACTCCTCGCTGACCAACAAGGTCCGCGCCTCGAACGATAACGGCAAGCTGCGCATCGAGAACCTCTCGACCAGCGACCTGACGGTTGCCGACACCGCCGTCGCCACCACCGGCACGGGCGGCACGATCGGCGGCAACACGGTCCGCGCCGACCTGGTCAAGCAGTTCAACGACCTGCGTCAGCAGCTCGACCGCACCGCGGAAGACGCCTCCTTCAACGGCATCAACCTGCTGCGTGGCGACTCGCTGTCGATCACGTTCAACGAGACGGGCTCGAGCTCGCTCACCATCCAGACGAAGGGTGGCGAGTCGATCAACTCGACCAATCTCGGCATCGATGCCCAGGCGACCTCGGTGGCCGACACCGATGCCGGCCTCGACTCGGTGCTCGGCAAGCTCTCGACCGCGCTCGGCTCGCTCCGCTCGCAGTCGTCGTCCTTCGGTTCCAACCTCTCCATGGTGCAGAACCGTCAGGACTTCACGAAGTCGATGATGAACACGCTGAAGGGCGGCGCCGACAACCTGACGCTGGCCGACCAGAATGAGGAAGGCGCCAACCTGCTCGCGCTCAACACCCGCGCGCAGCTCGCAACCTCCGCCCTGTCCTTCGCCTCGCAGGGCGACCAGCAGGTTCTGCAGTTCCTCCGCTGATCCAACAGCGGGACGTTTAGACCACCAAGACTTGGGGCGGCCTTCGGGCCGCCCTTTTTCGTTGGTCGCGGGGTTCATGGCCGGTCGCGCAGGGAGGGCAAAGCATTAAGGAAAACGGCGCCTTGCCGAGCATGGTAAAATTCTTATTGCCGTATGCGCTTTATTAACGATGTCGGGAGCAGGATCACTCCGCCTTCAAGAACAGAAGGCCCTCCCAGGATGTGGAGGCGTACCGGCCACCCCTCAGAAGCAGGGGTCCCTAGGAGAGGGTAGTATTCATGTCTGACATCACCATTTCGCGTGGCGTCCGTTCGAACCTCCTTGCCCTGCAGAACATTGCGTCGTCCCGCGAGACGATCCAGGGCCGTCTGGCCTCGGGCAAGAAGGTCAACTCGGCCCTCGACAACCCCACCAACTTCTTCACCTCCGCCGCGCTGAACTCGCGCGCCAACGACCTCGGCTCGCTGCTGGACTCCATGTCCAACGGCATCAAGACGCTGGAAGCCGCCGACAACGGCCTGAAGTCGATCACCCGCACGGTCGAGTCGCTGCAGTCGTCGATCCGCCAGGCCCGTCAGGACAAGTCCTGGCAGGGCGAGAGCTATGTCTTCACCGCCACGACCGGCACCGGCGACATCGTCTTCACTGGCGGCGCGGTCGGCACGACGGCCGTCACGGTCTCCATCGCCGCCAGCGCCGACGTCGACGCGGTGGTCGCGCAGGTCAACGGCAACAGCTCGCTGACCGGCAAGGTCCGCGCGTCGAACGACAACGGCAAGCTGCGCATCGAGAACCTGTCGACCAGCGACCTGACCGTTGCCGACACCGCCGTCGCCACAACCGGCACGGGCGGCACGATCGGCGGCAACACGGTCCGCTCCGACATGATCCGCCAGTTCAACGACCTGCGCCAGCAGCTCGACCGGACGGCGGAAGATGCCTCCTTCAACGGTATCAACCTGCTTCGCGGCGACGCCCTCGCCATCACCTTCAACGAGACGGGCTCCTCCTCGCTCACCATCCAGTCCAAGGACGGCAAGCCGATCAACTCGACCAATCTCGGGATCGATCAGCAGCAGACCTCGGTGGCCGACAGCGACTCCAGCCTCGACGCGGTGCTCGGCGAACTCTCGACCGCGCTCTCCTCGCTCCGCTCGCAGTCCTCGGCCTTCGGCTCCAACCTCTCGATGGTGCAGAACCGCCAGGACTTCACGAAGTCGATGATGAACACGCTGAAGGGCGGCGCCGACAACCTGGTCCTCGCCGACCAGAACGAGGAAGGCGCCAACCTGCTCGCGCTCAACACCCGCGCGCAGCTCGCAACCTCCGCCCTGTCCTTCGCCTCGCAGGGCGACCAGCAGGTCCTCCAGTTCCTCCGCTGATATCGCGGCAGACGGAACACTATCGGAAAGGGCGGCCCTCGGGCCGCCCTTTGCCGTTTCCGGGGCCCCGTTAGAGCGGCGTTAACCATCTGCGGCAAGAGTGCGTTAACGGCCAGCCGCGTCCCGCCGGGGCGCGGCCGGCGACGCCTTGCTGGAGACAAGCGCATGGCAACGTCCCTCGAATGGACCCGGCCGCTCGACGAGCGCAGCCGCCGTCACGCTGTCGACCATGCGACGCGTTCGGCCGAGCACGCGCTGGTCCGGGGCGAGGCATCCATCGCCCTGCGCATCGCGCGGCAGCTGGTTCTGGCCATGCCGGGGGACCGCGCGCACAGGGACCTTCTGGACCGCGCCACGGCGGCGCGCGACGCGGCGAGCGATGCAATCGCGCGCGGCACCGGCAGCACCGATCCGGAAATCACCGACGCGGTGGCCGCGGCGCATCTCGCCCTCGGTGAGGTCGCGACCGCGGCCAGTCTCTGGCTCGGCCTCGCGCGTGCCGACACGTCGCGGCTCGATGCCTTCGTCAGCTTTGCCTGGTGCATGGCGCGCGCCGGCAATTTCGAGAGCGCGGCGCAGATCGTCGGCCATGTTTCCGGCCTCGTCAGCCATCCCAAGATCGATGCCGTGGGCATGATGATCGCCCTTGGCGGCGGCGATCACGATGTCGCACTCGCCCATGCCCGCGCCGCCATCGGCCGCGACGGGCAGGCGCATGCCTGGCTGCCGCTCGGCGCGGTGTTCCAGAATGCGGGCGTCGTGAACGCGGCCGCTCTCGCGCTCGGATTGCGGCTCGACGATCTCAGCGCGACGCTGCATCTCTACGAGATCGGGCAGGCGATCCAGGCGGGCCGCAACGACGACGCGATCCGGGCCGCCGACGGGATTCTCGCGACGGTTCCGGACGATCGCTGGGCCGCCATGTTCAAGATCATGGCGCTGGTGGCCAAGGACGACAAGGTCGGCGCGGTCCAGGCGCAGGCGACCCTTGCCGCCGCCAGCGGCGCGCGGCTCGACATCCTGACCCGGCTCGTCGACCTGCTGTTCGAGATCTCGGCGCATCAGCAGGTCGTCGATCTCGGCGAGATGGTGCGCGAGCGGCTGCCGAACCACTATTCGCTCCTGTCCACGATCGCCCATTCGGCGGCGCATGTGGCGGAGATGGATCTCGCCGACGAGATGATGGCGCAGTTGCAACCGCTCGGGGAGACGATCGGCAGGACCGGCCTGTCGCCCTTCATCGTCATGACCATGTCCGACGATCTGGCGGTGCAGCGGGCCGCCGCCGAGCGGCGTGCGCTGATCCTGCCGGGACCGGAGGTGCCGCTTGCCGCGCCGCTGCCGAAGCCGCCGGGCGACGAGCGGCTGCGCATCGGCTATTTCTCCAACGACTTCCACAATCACGCGACGATGAAACTGCTCACCGAGGTGCTGGAATGCACCGATCGCGAGCGTTTCGAACTGGTGGCCTATTCCTACGATTCCGCGCCCGAGGATGCCGAGCGCGCCCGGGTGCGCGCCGCCTTCGACCGGTTCGAGAATGTCGCGCCCCTCTACGAGGGACAGATCGCCGAGAAAGTCAGGCAGGACGGCATCCACGTCCTCGTCGACCTGAAGGGCTATACGGGCGGCTCCCGCCTCGGCCTCCTGAAATATCGCCCGGCGCCCATCCAGGTGAACTGGCTCGGCTATCCCGGCACCTATGGCATGGCCGAATCCGACTACATCATCGCCGACCGGTTCATCATCCCGGCGGGCGCGGAGGCCGGCTATTCCGAGGCGGTGGTCCGCCTGCCCGACTGCTACCAGCCGAACAGGCGCAGCCGCGACGTGGTGGACATTCCGACGCGCGAAATGGTCGGCCTGCCCGAAAACGCCTTCGTCTTCGCTTCGTTCAACCATGTCTACAAGGTCGGTGGCGCGCTGTTCGCCGCGTGGATGGACATCCTGAAGGCGGTGCCCGGCTCCGTGCTCTGGCTCCTGTCGCGGGACAGTTCGATCAGCGAGCGGCTGCGCGCGCGCGCCGAGGCGCATGGCGTCGATCCGGCTCGTCTCGTCTTCGGGCCGGTCATGGACAATGACCGCCACCTCGCCCGTTACGGGCTCGTCGACCTCGCGCTCGACACGTTCCCCGTCGGCTCGCACACGACGGCGAGCGACGCCCTGTGGATGGGCGCGCCGCTGCTGGCGCTGGCGGGGCAGTCCTTCATCTCGCGCGTCTCGGGCAGCGTGGTGAAGGCGGCCGGCATGGACCATCTCGTCGCCGCCTCGATGGACGAGTACAAGGCCAAGGCCATCGCGCTCGGCAATGACTCGGGCACGGCGCGGGCGCTGCGCGAGACGCTGGTCCGGACGCGCGACAGCGTTCCGCTGTTCGATCCCGCCCGCTTCGCCGTCCATCTCGGCTCGGCCTACGAGACCATGGTCGACATCTGGCGGCGCGGCGAGACGCCGCGCAGCTTCGACGTGACACCGGCCGGCGCGGGAGAGACGCAGCGGGCGCTGGCGGGCTGACCGGCGGGATCAAAAGGACATCTTCATCTTCGGTAGCGGCGATCTCGTGAAGAGCCTCGTCGCGCTGGACCTGATCGACGAGTACCGCATGCTGCTGACGCCGTTCGTCCAGGGCTCGGGCATGAGACTGCTCGGCGACGATGCGCCGAGCCTGCCTCTGGTGCTGATCGAGACGCGGCGCATGGACATCGGCGCCGTGCTGCTGCGCCACCAGCGCAGGCGGGAGGTCTGAGACGATGACGCTGACATTCTACGGGCACCCCTTCTCGTCCTACTGCCAGAAGGCGCTGATCGCGCTCTACGAGAACGACACGCCCTTCGACTTCCGCGTCCTCGGCCTCGAGGATCCAGCCGCCGGCGAGGAGCTCGCCGCGCTGTGGCCGATGAAGCGCTTCCCGGTCCTCGTCGACCGGGGCCGGACGGTGATCGAGAGCAGCATCATCATCGAGCACCTGATGCTGCATCATCCAGGCCCGGTGCGGCTGATCCCCGCCGACCCGCAGGCGGCGCTCGAGGTGCGGTTCCTCGACCGCTTCATCGACAATTACGTCATGACGCCGCAGCAGAAGCTGGTCTTCGACGTGCTCCGGCCGGAGGCCGAGCGCGACGCGCGCGGCGTCGCCGACGCCCGGGCCATGCTGGAGACGGCCTATGCCTGGCTGGAGAACCACATGGCCGGCCGGCAATGGGCGGCGGGCGGTGCGTTCAGCCTCGCCGACTGCGCGGCCGGCCCGGCATTGTTCTATGCCGACTGGAGCCACGCCATCGACGACCGCTTTCCGGCGGTGAGGGCCTATCGCGCCCGGCTCAATGCGCGGCCCTCCTTCGCCAGGGCAATCGATGGCGGCCGGCCCTACCGGGCGTTCTTCCCGCTGGGCGCGCCGGATCGGGACTGAGAGGCGGATCGTTCGCTCGGACTGGCAGGCCCGGCATTCGCAATGCCTCCTCCCGCGAGGGGAGAAGGGCAGGCGCTTCAGGCGCAATTGCGGAACATGCCGGAAACCTACCGAACCAGCGTTACGCTGTCAAGGATAAAAATCCTTAGATAGGCATATTGGCCGATATGACCTCAATACTCGATCTCGGCGCCGATGCCGGCCGCCGCCCGTCCGTCCGCGCCGATCTCGGTCTGGATGCGGATGCGGCGGGTCAGGTCGATATCGACGCCCACCGCGCTCGATTCCGGCTTGGCGCCGGCCCTGACGCCGATGCGGACGCGGTCGTTGATCGCCCGCGACGCGCCGACCGTCGGGCCGCTGGCGCCGGTGGTCACGTCGAGATTGTCGACGCCCAGCGCCCGGCGCGTCGCCTCGAACGTATCGGGGCCGCCACGGCCGGAGAGGGTGGCGATGGCCTGCGCCAGCTGCACCGCCTGGAACGGCGACAGGCCGGCCGCGGCGCGCTGGAACAGCAGGCGCGAGAGCACCTCGTCCTGCGGCAGGGCCGGCACCGAGGACAGGGCGAATTCCGGCTGGGTCGCCCGGCCGCTGACCGTCACAGTGGCGGTGACGTCGGTGGCGCGGGTCTCGGCGACGAAGTCGAGGTCGGGGATCAGGTCGCCGCCACCGAACGTGACGCGGCCACGGGTGAAGTCGAGCCGCTGGGTCAGCAGCGACAGGCGGCCGCGCCGAAGCTCGAAGGCGCCGTTGGCGCGCATGTCGGCGGTGGTGCCGGTGAGCCGCAGCTGGCCGCCGAGTTCGGCGTCCATGCCCCGGCCGCGGACGAACACCCGGCCGGGAGCGTCCAGCGTCACGTCCAGCGTCGCATTGAACACCGGCTGCCGGCGGCCGCGGGCAGCCTCGGCGCGCTGGCGGGCGATCTGCGCCAGCCTCGCCCGGGTCTGTTCCGGCGCATTGACGTGGCGGGCATCGCGCAGCGGCTCGGCGGTGGAGGGCAGGCGGTCGGGAATGCGTACCTCGATGGTCGAGACGTCCATGCGGCCGGAGAGGCGCGGCGCCGTGGCCAGCGGACCGGATACGGCGAGATTCAGGCTCGCGATCATGCTGACGATGTCGCTGGAGACGAGTTCGGCATTGCTGGCGGCTATGCGCAGGTCCGCCGGGAAGCCGCGATTCGGATCGGCATTGACCCGGCCGGTGACCGAGATCGTGCCGCCGTTCTTGGCGCGCGCCGTCAGGCGCTCGATGGCGATGTCGTTGCCGCGCCCGGTGACGCGGCCCTCGATGGCGGTAAGCGTCACGCCCTGCAGCGGGTCGGAGAACGAGCCGCCCGAGAGCGTGGCGGAGCCCTGGATATCGGGGCTGGCGCGGGTGCCGCGCAGCGCCCCGTCGATGGCGACGCGGCCCGCGACGCGGCGGCCGGAGCCGGCGAGCTGGGCATTGGCGAGCGCCGCGTCCAGCGTGCCGCGGGCGCGGATGTCCAGGGCGCCGGACGGGCCGATGGGAGCGGAACCGCTGATGTCGAGGGCAATGGCGCGGCCGCCCGCGATCCTGGCATCGACGGTGGCCCGCTGGCCCTGCAGGGCGCCGCGTGCGGTGATGTCGAGGGCGGGCACGCCGGAACTGCGGGTGGCGGGAGCGGAGAGACCGCGCAGCGTCACCTCGTAGGGGCCGGTCGGCGTCGCGGCGGGGCCGCGCAGGGTGGCGCGGGCGTCGAGCGTGCCGCGAAGCCCCGTGCCGGGCGCGAGGATGTCGAGGGCCGCCAGCGGCACGCGCCGCGCCGCGACCTGCGCGTCGAGCTCCGCGCCGAGCCTGCCGGACACCTCGACCTCGCCCCCTTGCAGGCCGATGACAAGGCGCTGGGTGCGGATCGACGAGCCTTCGAGCAGCAGCGTCGCCGGCTGCGTCAGGGCGATGCGCGCGCCGGACCGGGTGGCGCTGAACGCGGCGAGGTCCAGCCGGTGCGGCGTGCCGGGGATCAGCCTGCCGGCAGCGGCCAGCGCGAAGCCGCGGGCATTGGCGGCGAGGTTCAGGTCGGTCGCGCCCGAGGTGCCGCTGGCGCGGAAATTGATGCGCTCGACCGTCTCGCTGCCGGCGACGAGCCGGTCGACCGTCGCCTCGCCGTTCAGGACGGGGCGGCCGTAGAGGTCGTCGCCGGACAGATTGGCGCGCAGGAAATTGAGCCGCGCCGCGCCAGCGACGATCCGCTGTGCATCGCCCTCGATGGCGACGCGCTGGCGGCCGTTCGCGGCGTCCGCCGTGATGGCGGCCCGCAGGCTGCCCGAGAGGCGGGTCAGCGTCAGCGGCGACAGGTCGTCGAGATTGCCGGCGGTGATCGCGAGGCGGCCGGTGGCGAGGTTGCCGGGCGCGATCTGCCCCTGTCCGTCGGCGGTGACCGAGCCGAGGCGGAACGACAGCTTCTCCAGCGACCAGATGCCGCCGGAGCGTGCCTGGGCGGCGAGATCCGCCAGCAGCGCCTTGCCGTCGACATCGCCGCCGCCGGTCAGCGTGATGTTCGGCGTGCTCGCCACGGTGCGGGCGGTGAGCGCGAGGCGCAGGTCGCGGATCGGGCGGTTCTGCGCGCGGACATCGGGCGCGGCGACGGTCAGCGATACGTCAGGGTCGAGCGCGTCGCCGAAGACATGAGCATCGGCGCGCGCCGCACCGGCAAGCTGCGTATCGACATGCCGGAGGTCCGGCAGGTTCAGATTGGCGCGCAGGTCGAGACGGCCGTCGCCCATGCCGCCATTGAGGGTCGCGGCGACGTGCTGGCCGCGCAGCGTCACGGCTTCCAGCGTCATCGACTCCCGCTGCCGCGTCACCGTGCCGGAGAGAACGAGCTGCCGTCCGGCGAGGCGATCGGCGACCGGATGGCCGAGGACGAGTTCGGTGAGGCGGCCGTCGAGCACGGCGCGGGTCCGTGCAGCCGAGGGATCGCCGGTCACCACCGCCTCGACGAAGCCGCGTCCGGCGAGCGGCCGGCCGGCAAGGCGCGACAGCGCCTGCAGGCGGAAGATCTCGGCGCGCACCTGCCCGTCGAGCAGTTTCGCGCCGGTGCGGCCGGTGAAGGCGAGCTTCAGGTTCGGCGTGGTGGCGGACAGGTCGGAGACGTCGGTGATGGCCTTGTCGTCGATGCTGGCGCGCAGGTTCAGCGCGATGCGCTCGCCGAGGGCCTCCGAGACGCCCTCGTCGGCGAGCTTCAGCCCGTCCACGCGGCCGTCCAGCGCGATCCGGTAACGCTGGTTGCCTTCGGTGACGGGCTCGGCCGACAGGGTCGCGTTCACCGCGCCGAGCCGGACGGCGGGGCTCGCGAGGTCGCGCAGGTCGAGCCGGCCATCGACGCGGGGCGCCGCGACGGGGCCGCGGGCGGTCGCGTCGAAGACCAGCGTTTCCAGCCGCGTCTCGCCGCGCGAGGTTGCGCCGCCCTCGTTGCGCAGCGCCCGGGCCGTCGCCCTCACGTTGAGATCCCGTTGGGCGGTCAGATGGCCGCCGAGCACCAGTTCGGCGAGCTGCGAACCGAGGCGGAAGTTCTCGATCGCGTAGCCGCCGTCGTCGCCGAAGACGAGATGGCCGTCGATGGTCGTGTCGCCGGCGAAGACCGCGCCAACCGCCGGGGGCAGCAGCTTCTCGATGCGCGAGGTGAGCTTCAGGCCGAGGCGGCGGATCTGGTTGTCGCGCGACAGGATGGCGTCGCCGCGGGCATTGATGTCCGTGCCGGCGTCGAAGACGACCCGGCCGCGCCAGTCGTCGAGGCGGCCGGCGCCGGCGAGGTCCAGCTTCACCGGCGGCTGTCCGGGAATGTCGGCGAGGCGGGCGACGATGCCGCCGGCCGGCTCGTCATGCTGCAGCGACAGGTCGAGCTGCTGCGTCGAGGGCACGAAGGTCAGCTTCAGCGCGGAGAGGCCGGGCTGGTCGAGCCGGCGCAGCTCGAAACTGGCGTTCAGGCCCTCGGCTGGCGGGCCGAGCGAGGCATTGCCGGAGGCCGAGAAGCGGGCCGCGACGCCGATGACCGGTTCGCCGAGCACGAGTTCGCCGAGCGCCAGCTTGCCGATCTCGACCTTCAGCGGCAGTTCCGGCAGAAGCGGACCGTCGGCGGCGGGCGGCGGCGCGTTCGGATCGGGATTGGGCTTGCGCAGGAATTCCACGCGGCCGATCTCGAGGTTCTGGATTTCCAGCCGGCGCGACAGCAGCGCGAGCCGGCGCCAGACGAGACGGATCGTGTCGATCCTGAGATAGACGCCCTGCGCGTCCGCGACGGTGACGTTGCGGATGACCGCGTCGGACGACAGCGGGCCGTCCACCGCGCCGATCGAGACCTGCGAACCCGGCGAGGAGATCATCCGCGAGATGAACCCCGCGAGCACGCCCTGATCCTCCTGCGCATGCAGCGCCGGGCCGCGCCACAGGAGGCCGAAGCCGATGCCGGCGAGGGCCAGGACGAGGAGGGCGTATCGCAGCTTCGTCATCAGAACGCCTGCCCGATGCTGACATAGAAGGCCCAGGGCTTCTCGCCCTGGCGGCGCGCCAGCGGCACGGCCACGTCGAAGCGGATGGGGCCGACCGCCGTGTAGTAGCGAAGGCCGAGGCCGGCGGCGTAGCGCATCGGCGCGGAGCCGTTGGGGAACGAGCCCGAATAGGCCTGGCCCATGTCGAAGAAGGGCACCACGCCGATCGTGTCGGTGATGCGGATGCGCGCCTCGATGGAGGCCTCGAACAGGCTCATGCCGCCGGTGACATTGCCGAAGGCGTCGCGGGGGCCGAGGCTCTTGTATTCGAAGCCGCGCACCGAGCCGCCGCCGCCGGCATAGAAGCGCCGGGCCGCCGGAATGGCCGACAGGGTGCCGCCGAGGATCGAGCCGAAGGCGATGCGGCCGGCGAGGATGTAGCGGGCCGCGTCGTCGAGCGCGTGATAGTACGAGGCCTGTATCCGTCCGATGGCGAAGAGCGGCGGCGCGTCGCCGAAACCGTGATAGGGCGTGAACGAGGCGTTGACGCGCACGCCGCGCGTCGGGTCGAGCGGCCGGTCGGTGGTGTCGTAGGTCAGGCCCAGCGGCAGGCCGATCAGGCCGTACTGGAAGCGGCCGAGCGGATCGACGGAGCGGCCGACCTCGCCCTCGATTCCCGCCCGCACGGAGAAGGAATCCGAGAAGCGGTGGCGGATGGCCACCGTCGCGTTGCCGAGCTCGCTCGTATAGTTCGGCGTCAGCTCGCGCTGGACATAGACATCGGCCAGAAGGTCGTTGCGGGTGCCCCACAGCGCCGGCTTCACGAAGGAGGCCGAGAGGCGGCCGCCGATATCGTTCGGGTCGAAGCCGCGCCGGCTGCTGCCGCCGAAGAAGTTCTGCTGTCCCGTGAAATAGAACAGGTCCGCGTCGAGGCGCAGCCGCTCCGCGCCGCCGAACAGGTTGCGGTGCATCCAGTAGGCCTTCAGCGCCGGCCCATCGACGGTGGAATAGCGCACCGAGCCGCCGAGCACGCGCGGCAGGCGTTCGGTCACCTCGACGTCGAGCGGCAGGTTGCCGTCGCTGTCGAGCGCCTCGCCCTCGCGGATGCGCGCGCCCCCGAGCGCCTCGATGCGCGTCACCGAGCGGCGGATGTCGGCAATGGCGCGGCGGGAATAGGGATCGCCGCGCTGGGCGTAGATGAACGAACGCACGACGGCGGGATCGACGTTGCGGGTGCCGGAGACGCCGATGCCGCCGATACCGGCCTTGGCGCCGGGATCGACGACGAAGGTCAGGTCGACGCTGCGGGTCGCATGGTCGATGACCGGCACGCGCCGACCGACCTTGACGAAGGGATGGCTGAGATCGCGGAAATGGTCGGCAAGTTCGGCCGCGGCGGCGAGCACGCTGGCGGTGCGGGCAGGCTCGCCCGGCTTCAGCGTCACGACGCGGGGGGGCAGGACGGCCGGCGGGAACGGCAGCTGCGAGCGGCCGTCGATGACCTCGACGCGGCTGAACTTGTACATCGGGCCGGGGATGACCTCGATGCCGACCGGCACGAGGGCGCGCCCGCGGAAGCCGTCGAGCCCCGAGCTGAGGCCGCTCGCGGTCGGCCGCTCGATGGTGAGCGTGTTGCCGCCGACGCGGATGATGACGCGGGCTGCGTAATAGCCCGAGCCCCAGAGGGCATCGACGATGCGCGGCAGGTCCGCCTCGGCGCGGCGCATCAGCTCGTCGCCGTTCTGGGGCGCCTCGTTGCGCAGCCGATAGAGGAGGGAGACGTCCCGGACGGCCTGTTCGGCATCCTTGTCGGAGCCAAGGCCGGTAACCTCGAACTGATAGGCAAGCGCCTGCGCCGTCACGGCCGGCGGCTTTTCGGAGAACCACCCGAAGGGGTCAAAGGCCCGGGCAGGGGTCGTCGCGCCAGCGACCAATGCGCCGACGATCATTCCGATACCGACACGGGAGATTGTCTTCCCGTCAGCCACCATTCCCGACCTTTCGGACGCAATACGAGGACGAAACCCGGAGAAAACGAGGCAACGGGCCGATATCGCGGAGTTCCATCCTGCCGGCACATTAGCCGGACGGGGCACCGCTAGTCGACCTTACCACCGGAGGGGTGGATGCCGCGGAACACACTGTTGCCAAGCACCCCCTCCCGACGGGCATGGCAAGCCTCTATGTTCCGCGCCATGACTAGCATCATTGTTCCGCGCCATGACTAGCATCATTGTTCCGCGCCATGACTAGCATCATTAAGGTTTCCAAACTCTCAAAGCGCTACGCCACGGGCTTCTCGGCGCTGAAGGATGTCAGCCTCGACATCCGCAAGGGCGAGATCTTCGCGCTGCTCGGCCCCAACGGTGCCGGCAAGACGACGCTGATCTCGACCATTTGCGGCATCGTCCGCCCGACGGAAGGGCAGATCACCGTCGGCGGGCACGACATCATCCGCGACTATCGTGCGGCGCGCTCGATGATCGGGCTGGTGCCGCAGGAACTGACCACCGATTCGTTCGAATCGGTCTGGGCCACCACGTCCTTCTCGCGCGGTCTGTTCGGCAAGGGCCCGAAGCCCGCGCTGATCGAGCGGATCCTCAAGGACCTGTCGCTGTGGGACAAGAAGGACGCCAAGATCATGACGCTCTCGGGCGGCATGAAGCGGCGCGTCATGATCGCCAAGGCGCTGTCGCACGAGCCGGACGTCCTGTTCCTCGACGAGCCGACCGCGGGCGTCGACGTCGAACTGCGCCGCGACATGTGGCAACTGGTCCGGCGGCTGCGCGACGAGGGCGCGACCATCATCCTGACGACGCACTACATCGAGGAAGCGCAGGAGATGGCCGACAGGGTCGGCGTCATCTCCAGGGGCGAGATCATCCTGGTGGAGGACAAGGCCGAGCTGATGCGCAAGCTCGGCCGGAAGCAGCTGACGATCCAGCTCCAGTCGAGGCTCGAGGCCATTCCGGACGCGCTTTCGGCCTATGGACTGCAACTGGCCGGCGAGGGCATGGAGCTTGTCTACACCTACGACACGCAGGCCGAACGCACCGGCATCACGGCGCTTCTGCAGGCGCTGGCCGAGGCCGGCATCCGGCTGAGGGATCTCCAGACGCGACAGAGCTCGCTGGAGGACATTTTCGTCACGCTCGTCAGCGACAGGCATTGAGGCGGCCATGAATTTCCACGCGATCAAGGCCATCTACCTGTTCGAGATGGCGCGCACCTGGCGCACGCTCTGGCAGAGCATCGTCTCGCCGGTGATCTCCACCTCGCTCTATTTCGTCGTGTTCGGCGCGGCGATCGGCTCGCGCATGACCGAGATCGGCGGCGTGCCCTACGGCGCCTTCATCGTGCCGGGGCTGATCATGCTGTCGCTGCTGACGCAGAGCATCTCCAACGCCTCGTTCGGCATCTATTTCCCGCGCTTCGTCGGCACGATCTACGAGGTGTTGTCAGCGCCGGTCTCGCATTTCGAGATCGTCACGGCCTATGTCGGCGCCGCCGCCACCAAGTCGATCATTCTCGGGCTGATCATCCTCGCCACCGCCGGCCTGTTCGTGCCGCTGAGGATCGAGCATCCCGTCTGGATGCTGGCCTTCCTGGTGCTGACCGCCGTGACCTTCAGCCTGTTCGGCTTCATCATCGGCATCTGGGCCGGGAATTTCGAGCAGCTGCAGTTCGTACCGATGCTGGTGGTGACGCCGCTGACCTTCCTGGGCGGCAGCTTCTACTCGATCGACATGCTGCCACCCTTCTGGCAGACGGTCAGCCTGTTCAACCCGGTCGTCTATCTCGTCAGCGGCTTCCGCTGGAGCTTCTACGGGGTCGCGGACGTGAGCATCGGCGTCAGCCTCGGCATGACGCTGGTCTTTCTCGCGCTCTGCCTCGCGATCACCGAGTGGATTTTCCGCACCGGCTACCGCCTGAAGAACTGACCGGGCAGCTTCCGTAGAACGGAAGCCTGCAAAAGCCGCACGATCCTACCGCCCGCCGCGATTCCGCCATTGCCGCGAAACATGGCGACGGCGATAACGTTGCGGGCCGGAAACAGACGGCCGATAGGCAGGCACCTTCGTTCAAGGCTTCGGAGCTGACGATGACGGCCAGGCGGACGGGCAGGAATCTGGTAGCGGGCGTTCTGGCGGCGGTGCTGGGCGCGGGCCCGCTCCTGACGCTCGATGCACAGCCCGCCCTGGCGCAGTTCGACATCGGTGCGGGCATCCGTGCCCTCGGTGGTCTCAGCGGCGGCGGAGGGGGAGGTGGCGCGGCTGCGCGGCCGGGCCAGCAGCCGAGACGCCCGACCGCCACCGTCCCGCAATCCGGCCGGCGCGGCACCGCCAACGTGCGGCCGCAGCGCGGCCAGCGTCCGGGGCAGCGCCCCGCCGAGACCGAACAGCAGACCCAGCAGGGCGGATTGCCGGCCGCGCTCGGCGTGCTCGCGCCTGTCGCGATCGGCGCCATCGGCGGCGCCGCGCTTTCCCGTGTGCCGGGCATTCCCGGAGGCGGCGGCCGCGGTATCATCCCGCCGGGCATTCCCGGCATTCCGGGCATTCCCGGAGGTGGCGGCGGAGGTGGCGGGCGTAACGCCATCATCGGAGCCGCCGCGGCGGCCATCGCCGTGCCGGCGATCCTCTCCATCATCGAGAATGCCCGCGCCAATGCCGACGCGAGCGGTCCGGCGGGCTCGAACGAGCCGCCCGGCCTGCCGCCGCGCAACGAGCGCCGCTTCGTTGCCGGCGAGGTCTTGTTCATCATGGCGCCCGACGCGCCGCGCGATGCGGTGCGCCGCGTCGTCCGCCGCTTCAACCTGACGCTGATCGAGGAGGTGCGCTCCGAGATGCTCGGCACCTCGCTCTACCGCTACCGGGTGCCGAACCGGCTCACCGTGCCCGCCGCGATCCGCGCCATGCAGGCCGAGGCCGGCGTCGCCTATGTGCAGCCGAACTATGCCTTCGACCGCCCCGAGTTCCGCTTCAAGCTGGAGAGCGCCAGCAATGCGCGGGCGAGCGGCCAGCGACTGCAATATGTCGTCGACGCCCTGCGCCTGACCGAGGCCCACCAGATCGCGCGCGGCGAGCGCGTCGCCATCGCGGTGATCGATTCCGGCGTCGATGCCAACCATCCGGAACTGCGCGGCCGCATCGTGCAGAGCTACGACGCGGTCGGCGGCCAGTTCCGCGCCCACGAGCACGGCACCGGCATGGTCGGCGCCATCGTCGCCAACAACCAGCTGCTCGGCGTCTCGCCGCGCGCCGACATCTACGCGGTCCGCGCCTTCGCGCCGGGCCAGACCAACGGCTCGACCGGCACCAGCTTCCACATCATCAAGGCGATGGACTGGGCGATCCGCAGCGGCGCGCGTGTCATCAACATGAGCTTCGCCGGCCCGCGCGACCCGATGATCGCCCGCGCGATCCAGGTCGCCGCCGACCGCCGCATCGCCATGGTCGCGGCCATGGGCAATGGCGGGCCGGATGCGCCTATCGCCTATCCTGCAGCGGACCCGAACGTCATCGCCGTGACCGCGACCGATCAGGAAGGCCGCCTGTTCACGGCCGCGACGCAGGGCGATCACGTCGCCGTCGCGGCTCCCGGTGTCGAGATCCTGCTGCCCGCGCCGCGCGGCGGCTACCAGATCTCGTCGGGCACTTCGGTCGCGGCCGCCCACGTCAGCGGTGTCGCGGCGCTGATCCTCGAGCGTAATCCGGAGATCGACCCGGCGACCCTTCGCCGCATCCTCACCGCCACCGCCCGGCAGGGGCAGACGCCCGATCCGAAGCTTGGGGCGGGCGTCACCGACCCGCTGCTGGCGCTGACGACGCCGGTGCCGGCCGCGCCCGCCGCCCCGGCGCCGTCGGACGTGCCCATGGCGACGGCGCCGCCGCTCCAGCCGGGATCGCGCGCCGAGACGCCGGCACCCGTGCCGGCCCCCGCGCCGGCGACGGTCAGCCGGTAGGCGCTCGCAGCCCGCATCTCGCGCATCTCGCGCGGCATGCCTCGTGTCGCTATCTTGGCTCGCCCCGGTGCGTCGGGGGCGGGGGCAGTCACGGGGCGATGGTCAGGTTCATTCACAGCAGCGACCTGCATCTGGGCAAGCGCTTCGGCAATCTGCCGGAGGACCTGCGCGGGCGCCTGCGCGAGGCGCGCCATACGGTGATCGACCGGCTCGCCGCGCGCGCCCGCGAGCATGGCGCGACCGCGGTGCTGCTGGCCGGCGATACGTTCGACACCGAGACGCCGGCCCCGGACGTGCGGCGGCAGGCGCTGGCGGCGATGCGCCACCATGCGCCGCTGCGCTGGATCGTGCTGCCCGGCAACCATGATTCGCTGCAGGCATCCGAGCTCTGGCGCGTCCTGCGTGCCGAGGTGCCCGACAATGTCGTCCTCGCGACCGAGCCCGAACCCATCGCACTGGAGCCGGGCGTGACGATCCTGCCTGCGCCCTGCACGACGCGCCGGCCGGGCCGCGACCTCAGCGCGTGGATGGATGCGACCGCGACCGGCGAGGCCATCCGCATCGGCCTCGCCCACGGGGCGATCCGGCAGTTTTCCGAGGAGGCTGCCGCATCGGACGTGATCGCGCCCGACCGGGCGCGCCGCGCCGGCCTCGATTATCTCGCGCTCGGCGACTGGCATGGCGGCGTCGCCGTCGATGAGCGCACGCGCTATAGCGGAACGCCCGAGCCCGACCGCTTCAAGCACGACGAACCCGGCCGCGCTCTGCTGGTCGCCATCGAGGCGCGCGGGGCCACGCCCGAGGTGACGCCGGTGGAGACCGGTTCCTTCGACTGGCGCACCGCGCCCTTGCACCTCCTGCCACCGGACGATGGCGCGGCCATGCTGCCGGCGCTCCTGCCGCCCGGGCCGCAGCGGCGGCAGACCCTGTTGCGCGTCGCCGCCACGGGGAGGACGACGATTGCGGCGCGGACCGCGCTTGAGGCGGCGATTGCCGATGTCGCTCCTGAATTTGCGCTGCTCGACCTCGTTTCGGAGGGTCTCGCCACCGAGATCGAAAGCGACGACCTCGACCTGATCGACCGGGCGGGCGCGCTGCGGCAGGCAGCGGAGGCGCTGCGCGCCGAGAGCCTCGACGCGGCGCGGTCGGCAGCCGAGCGGGAGGTCGCGCGGGCGGCGCTCGTCCGCCTGTTCTCCTATGCCCAAGGGGCTGGATCGGGGGCCGCATCGTGAAGATCACGGCCCTGCGGCTCCACAATGTCCGGCGCTTTGCCGGGCGCGGCGTCGCCATCGAGGGGATCGACGATGGCGTCAACGTGCTCAGCGCGGCGAACGAGCACGGCAAGTCGACCAGTTTCGAGGCACTGCAGGCGCTGTTCTTCCAGCCCCATTCGGGGGCTGGCAAGGAGATCAGGCGCCTCCAGCCCTATAGCGGCGGCAATCCGCTGGTCGAGGCGGACATCCTCACGCCCGAGGGGCGCTTCCGGCTCACCAAGCAGTTCATCGGCGGCAAGCGCGCGACGGTCACCGATCTCGGCAGCGGTTGCCTCGTCGCCCAGCAGGATGAAGCGGAGCAATTCATCGCGGAGATGGTGCGCGGCGGCGCCTCCGGGCCGGCGGGTCTGCTCTGGGTGCGGCAGGGCGTGACCGGCATCGAAGAGCGAAGCCGGAGCGACGAGGAGGGCGAGCGGCGGGTCCGCGAGGGCCTCCTGACCTCCGTTCAAGGCGAGGTGGAGGCGATCACCGGCGGCCGGCGCATGTCGGCGATCATGGAGGCCTGTGCGGACGAACTCGGCCGCATCGCGACGCCGACGCTGCGGCCGAAGGCGGGCGGTGCCTATGCGGCCGCCGTCGATGATCTCGAACGCCTTCGCGCGACCGAGGACAAGCTGCGCCGCGAGGTCGACGATCTGCGATCCGCTCTCGACCGGCGGGCCGATGCCGCAAGGCGGCTTGCCGAACTGGAAGCGCCGGAGGAGGCCATGGCCCGGCGCGTGGCGGTGACCAGGGCCGAGGCCGCCATCCAGCAGGCGAGAAGCCATGGCGAAGCGCTGAGAACGCGCGAGGCCGAGGCGGCGCTCGCGCGCTCGCGCCTCGACGCTGCGGAGAAGGAACTGGCCGACTATCGCACCTCGCTTGCGCGGGTCCGGGCGCTCGGGAGCGAATTCGCCGAAGCGGCGCAGCGGCGCGATGTCTTGCGCCAGCGGCGTGGCGAATGTCAGGCGGCGATCGATGCCGCGGCGGCCGAGGCGAAGCTCGCGGAGGCCGGGCAGCGCGAGGCGAGCGGCCTGCTTGCCCGGCTGGATGCGGCGATGCGGGCGCGGCAGGCGGCGGAGGTTCTGCAAGGCCGGCGTGACCGCCTCGCGCAGGCCGAGGCGCTGCGCCAGAGGCTGGAGGCTGCCGAGGCGACGCTGGCCCTCGTCGCACTACCGCCGGATGCCATCGACCGGCTGCAGAAGCTGGAGATTGACATCGCGCGGCTGCGCGCGGCGGAGGCGGCGAGCCTGCCTTCCGTGCGGATCGACTATGACGAGGGCGTCGCGCCTTCCGTGCTGGCAGATGGTGCGCCACTGGCCGGCGGCGAGGATCGCGGCGTCGCGGACAGGCTGGTCCTGACCCTGCCGGGCATTGGCGCGATGACGCTCCGCTCCAACCGCAAGGCGGGCGAGGGCGATGCGCTGGCGAAGGCCGAGGCGAAGCGGCGCGACCTGCTCGCCTCGATCGGCGCGGAGGATCTGGTGGCGGCCCAACGCCGGCAGGCGGAGGCGCGGACCAGGGCGGCCGAGGTGGAGCGCCAGCGCATCCAGTTCGACCATCTGGCGCCCGAAGGACTGCCGGCGCTGCGGGAAGAGGTTGCCCGGCTGGAAGCGGTCGCGCCGGAGGCCATCGAGGTCAAGGGCGATCCCGATGCGGCGCGCGAAGCCCTCGCCCGTGCCGACCGGCGCGTCGAGATGGCCCGCAATGCCGAGCGTGAGGCTGGCCCGGCCCTGAGCCGTGTCCACGAGGCGGCGACGGAGGCCGAGGCGTCCTTCGCGACGGTGAGTGGCGAGATCAGCCGGCTCGATGCCCTGCTCGGACCCGAGCCGGACAGGGCGGGCCGCGAGCGCGACCTTGCCGCCGCGCAGGCGGAGCGGCAGGCCGCTTTCGCGATTCTGGACCGTGAGGTTGTGGCCTTGCGCGAACGCGCGCCCGACCTGTCGTCGGTCGAGGCGGCGCTTCAGAGGGCGAGGTCCGCCGAGAGCGCGGCGACCGGGGAGGCGGGCAGGCTGCGCGAGACGCTTGCCGGCCTGAACGGCCAGATCCGCACCCAGTCGGACGAGGCCGTGGAGGAGACCTGGCAGGAAACGAAGGAGGCGCTCGAAACGGCGGAGGCGCGGGTCAGGGCCTTCGAGACCGAAACGGCCGTGCTGAACCGGCTGAAGACCGCGTTGCAGGATTCGCGTTCGGCGGCGCGCGATCTCTACCTCCAGCCGGTCCTCACCGAATTGCGGCCGCTGCTCGGCATGCTGTTCGACGATGTCACCGTCACCTTCGACGAGAAGACGCTGCTGCCGCAGGCGATCAGCCGCAACGGACAGGAGGAGAATGTCGACCGGCTGAGCGGCGGCATGCGCGAACAGCTGTCCGTTCTGACGCGGCTGGCCTTTGCGCGCCTGCTCGCGCGCGACGGGCGCGCTGCGCCGGTCATCCTCGACGACGCGCTGGTCTATTCCGACGACGACCGCATCGAAAAGATGTTCGACGCCCTGCACAGGCAGGCACGGGACCAGCAGATCATCGTCTTTTCCTGCAGGCAACGGGCCTTTTCCAGGCTCGGCGGCAACCTGCTGCACATGGTGGACTGGCAGCCGCGGGGCTGACCTCGGCCGCCCGGCACAAAGGCGGGCCGGGGGCTTGATCCTCTAGTGGCTGGAGGATGTACGGACCTGTCATCGCAATGCCGTTTCGCGGCAGCCAGTGCTTTCAGGATGAGGCCATTTCGATGACGCAGAACCAGGAAACCACCCGATTTCGTGTCGGCGGCATGGATTGTGCGTCCTGTGCCACGAAGATCGAAACCGCGGTCGGCCGGCTGCCGGGAGTCGAGACCGTGGCGGTGTCGGTGATGGCGGGATCGCTGGCGGTGACGCATGACGGCTCGGTCCCGAAGGAAGCGGTCGAGCGGCAGGTGAAGGCGCTCGGCTATTCGGTCGGACCCACGGGCGACGCCAGGGCGCGGCAGGCGACGAGCCAGGATCATGCAGGCCACGACCATGCTGGCCACGACCATGCCGGTCATTCCCACGATCATGCGGGCGGCGGGCAGGACCCTGCCGGCCATTCCCACGATCATGCGGGCGGCGGGCATGACCCTGCCGGCCATTCCCATCTCGATCTCGGCGACGGTCCGTGGTGGCGGAGCCGCAAGGCGCTGCTGACGATGGGGTGCGGCCTGGCGCTGGTCGCCGCCTGGCTGATCGGGCAGGCGATGCCGGCCATCGGACACTGGGCTTTCGTCGCCGCCATGGCGGTCGGCCTCGTTCCCATCGCGCGGCGCGCCTTCGCGGCGGCGCTGGCGGGCATGCCCTTCACGATCGAGACGCTGATGACCATCGCGGCCGTCGGCGCGGTGTTCATCGGCGCGGCGGAAGAGGCGGCGGCGGTCGTCTTCCTCTTCCTCGTGGGCGAACTGCTGGAGGGCGTCGCGGCCGGGCGCGCCCGCGCGAGCATTCGCGGCCTCACCGCCCTCGTTCCGAAGAACGCGATTCTGGAGGAGGGCGGCGCAACCCGAGAGGTGCCGGCCGGGACGCTGCAGCCGGGCGTGGTCATCCTCGTGCGGCCGGGCGACCGGATCGCGGCGGACGGCGAGGTGATCGACGGCGAGAGCGCCGTGGACGAGGCGCCCGTCACCGGCGAAAGCGTGCCGAAGCGCAAGCAGGCGGGCGATGCCGTCTTCGCCGGCACGATCAACGCCGATGCGGTGCTGCGCGTGCGGGTGACCGCCGCGTCCGAGGACAACACCATCGCGCGCGTCGTCAGGCTGGTCGAGGAGGCACAGGAGAGCAAGGCGCCGACCGAGCGCTTCATCGACCGCTTCTCGCGCTACTACACGCCGGCCGTTCTGGTCGTCGGCGCGCTCGTCGCGGTGATCCCGCCGCTGTTCCTCGGCGGCGACTGGTCGGAGTGGATCTACAAGGGCCTTGCCGTCCTGCTGATCGGCTGCCCCTGCGCGCTGGTCATCTCGACGCCTGCCGCAATCGCCGCCGGCCTTGCGACCGGCGCAAGGCGCGGCCTGCTGATGAAGGGCGGCGCGGTGCTGGAAGGCCTGCGCAACGTCACCACCGTGGCGCTCGACAAGACCGGCACGCTCACCGAGGGCAAGCCGGTTGTGACGGACATCGTCGGTTTCGGCGTCGCAGAGAGCGAGGTGCTGTCGCTGGCCGCCGCCATCGAGACGGGGTCCAGCCATCCGCTGGCGCTGGCCATTCTGGCGCGGGCGAAGGCCGAAGCGGTGCCGGTGCCGTCTGCGAGCGAGGCGAAGGCAGTCGCCGGCAAGGGCGTCGTCGGCAATGTCGGCGGGCGCGCCGTGTTCCTCGCCTCGCCCAAGGCGGCGGAGGAAGCCTCCGCGCTGACGGCGGAGCAGATCTCTGCCATCACGGGCTTCAACGACGAGGGCAAGACGGTGTCGGTGCTGCTGGTGGATGGCCGGCCCGTCGGCCTTCTCGCGATCCGCGACGAGCCGCGCGCGGATGCCGCCGCGGGTCTCAAGGCGCTGGCCGATGCCGGCATCGCCGCCGTGATGCTGACCGGCGACAACGAGCGCACCGCGCGCGCCATCGGCGGCAAGCTCGGCATCGAGGTGCGCGCCGGCCTCATGCCCGAGGACAAGCAGCGAATCGTGCGCGAGCTTCAGCAGCAGGGTCAGGTCGTCGCCAAGGTCGGCGACGGCATCAACGACGCGCCGGCGCTGGCCGCCGCCGATATCGGCATCGCCATGGGCGGCGGCACAGATGTCGCGCTGGAAACGGCGGACGCGGCCGTGCTCCATGGCCGCGTCGCGGACATTGCCAGCATGATCGACCTCTCCGGGCGGGTGATGCGCAACATCGCGCAGAACATCGTCATCGCGCTCGGGCTGAAGGCGGTGTTCCTGGTGACCACCATTGCCGGCATCACCGGCCTCTGGCCGGCGATCCTCGCCGATACCGGCGCGACCGTGCTGGTCACGCTCAACGCGTTGCGGTTGCTCGCGTTACGTTCGCCGTGACGCTTAAGAGACCTCACGCCGCGCCGGGATAGTCGGGGTCGCGCAGGAACGGATAGGGCCCGGGCGCCTTCTCGACATAGGTGGTGTGGGTGACGAGCCCCGTGCCCTCGATCCACTTGTGCAGGTGGAAGGCGGCCGGCTCGAAATTGAAGTGCGGAGGCATGGTGTCGGTCAGGTCCAGCACCACCTGATGGGCGACGCTCGGCGCGACCATGGCGAGCGTGCCGGCGAACAGCGCCTGGATGGGACGGTGATGGTGGCCGGCGAGGATGCGGACGATCTGCGGATTGCGCCGGACGATGGCCTCGAACTCGGCCGTGCCCTCGATCAGGTTGATCCGGTCCATGTGATGCAGGCCGCAGACGAAGGCCGGATGGTGCATGGCGACAATGGTCGGCTTGGCGCTGTCCTCGGCGAGCTTCTGCTCCAGCCACGCCAGCCGCTCCGGGCAAAGCCGGCCGGCGCCCGATTTCGGCAGCACCGTGTCGAGGCCGATCATCCTGACGGGGCCGAGGTCGGTCACCCACTGGGCGAAGGTCGGTTCGTCGGAGAGGCCGGGATAGCCGGCCAGAACCTGCTTCAGGTTCTCGCGGCGGTCGTGGTTGCCGGGGATCAGCCAGACCGGCATCGGCAGCCGCGACAGCATGCGCCTGAGGTTCTCATATTCGGCAACGAGGCCGTTGTCGGTGAGGTCGCCGGTGATCAGCACGAGGTCGGGCCGGGGATCGAGCGCCAGCACCGCCTCGATGGCGCGCTCGGTCAGCATGTTGGTCTCGGCCGTGCGGTAGGCGGGCAGGCCGTGCGGGCGCACGTGCAGGTCGGTGAGATGGGCGATGAGCATGGGATTCCTCGTCAAGCTTCGCCGGCTGCCTAGTGCCCGCTCATGACAGCCCGACGACGGAGGCAAGCGCTCCGGCGCTGTCATGCGGGTGTCGCGCAACGGTCTGCGAATTGTCATCGAGCCGTTGCCGATCTGTCGTCGAAGCCACGTAACCGGACCCCATCAGGGAGTTCGGGATTCACGGAGTTCGGGGTTTATGGCAGGCATCGTCCTCGACCGGATCGAAAAGGCCTTTGGCGAGACGCGCGTCCTCAAGGGCGTGTCGCTCGGCTTCGATGCCGGGGCCTTCGTCTCGCTCGTCGGCCCGTCCGGCTGCGGCAAGACCACGCTGCTGCGCATCATCGCGGGGCTGGAACGGGCCGATGCCGGGATGGTGTCCATCGCCGGCCGCGATGTGACGGGCCTGCGCGCCGCCGACCGCGACGTCGCCATGGTGTTCCAGAACTACGCGCTCTATCCGCACATGACGGTCGAGCAGAACATGGCGCTGCCGCTGGTCATGCGCCGCCTGTCCGCCGTGGAGCGCGCGCCGTTCCTCGGTCGCCTCGTCTCCGGCACGGGCGAGCGCCGCACCGCGATCAAGGCCGAGGTGGCGGAGGCGGCCAAGCTCCTCTCCATTGGCCACCTGATGGAGCGCCGTCCCGGCCAGCTCTCCGGCGGCCAGCGCCAGCGCGTGGCGCTCGGGCGCGCCATCGTCCGCCACCCCAAGGCCTTCCTGATGGACGAGCCGCTGTCGAACCTCGACGCGGCCTTGCGCCACGACATGCGGCGCGAGCTGGTCGACCTGCACAAGCGGGTCGGCGTGACCACCGTCTATGTCACCCACGATCAGGCCGAGGCGATGACCATGTCCGACCGGGTCGCGGTCATGCTCGGCGGCAACGTCTTGCAGTTCGGCTCGCCGCGCGAGGTCTACGAGCAGCCGGCGACCATCGAGGTCGCGAAGTTCATCGGCTCTCCGCGCATCAACATCCTGCCCGGCGAGGCCGGCGCCGAAGGACGCATCTCGGTTGTCGGCGCTGCGACCGATGCGGTGGCGCCGCGCACGACCGGCAAGCTCGACATCGGCATCCGGCCGGAGCACCTCGTCATCGCCGACGATGGGCTCGCCATCATCGTCCGCCACGTCGAGTTCCTGGGGTCGGAGGTTCTCGTCTATGCCCGCGACACCAGCGGAGGCGACCATCTGACCGTGCGTCTCGACCCGCAGGCGTGGGAGCGGGCTGCCTCGCACGAAACGCTGACCGTCGCGCCCCAGCCGGGCAAGCTGCTCGCCTTCGACGCGGCTGGAAACCGTGTCGGCCTGATCAGCACGGAGACGGCGGCGCAGGTGCAGGCGCATGTGCCGTCGCGGCGGGTGCCGCGCTATGTCTGACGTTGCTCTTCCCGCCTCGCTCGCGACCGCTCCGGCGAAGGAGCGCGCCGGCCATGGCGAGGCGCTTGCCGCATGGCTGCTGACGCTGCCGGCCATCGTCGCCTTCGTGCTGATGTTGCTGATCCCGACGCTGGCAGTCGTCGCCATCGCCTTCACCGACTACGAGCTCGGTGCGCCCGCGCTGCGCTATGTCGGGCTCGCCAATTTCGCGGAACTGATGGAAGACCGTGGCTTCGTCACCTCGTTCCGCAACACTGCCTTCTTCGTCGCGGTGACGACGCCGGTTTCCATCGTCGGCGGCCTGATGCTGGCGCTGCTGATCGAGGGCGGCACGCGCGGGCGCGCCTTCTTCCGCGCCGTGTTCTTCCTGCCCGTCGTGTCGCTGATGGTCGCGATGGCGACCGCCTTCCAGTACATGTTCCACCCGACCATCGGCCCGGTGAACGCGGCGCTGCGCGCCCTCGG
Source organism: Pseudomonadota bacterium (assembly GCA_020161695.1). Taxonomy (GTDB): domain Bacteria; phylum Pseudomonadota; class Alphaproteobacteria; order Rhizobiales; family Phreatobacteraceae; genus Phreatobacter. The sequence continues at coordinate 44,794 of JAIUOO010000004.1, forward strand.
CATCGTCGGCCCGAACTGGCTCGGCTCCTCCGACAGCGTCATGTGGACGCTCGCCATCATCGGCGTCTGGGAGCAGGTCGGCTTCAACATGGTGCTGTTCCTGGCGGGGCTCACCGCCATCTCGCGCGACCTCTACGCGGCGGCGGAAGTGGACGGCGTGCGCTCGGCCTGGTCGCGGTTCTGGACGGTGACCTGGCCGCTGCTCGGTCCCACCAGCCTGTTCGTGCTGACCATCACCATGATCCGCTCGCTGCGCGTCTTCGACATCGTCGCGACGCTGACGCAGGGCGGGCCGAACAAGGCCTCCGAGGTGCTGCTCTACACGATGTACACGGAGGGCTTCACCTTCTTCCGCATGGGCTATTCGGCGGCGATCACCGTGGTGTTCCTGCTCGCCGTGGTCGTCCTCATGCTGCTCCAGACGCGCGTCCTCGACCGGCGCGTCCATTACGGGTGAGGCGGCGATGAACCCCGGATCCCAAATGCCCGGCTCCCACGACCGAAGCCTTGCCGCCGACCTGCCGCGTCTCGCGCTCCTGAGCGTGCTCGGGCTGCTGTTCCTGATGCCCTACATCTGGATGGTGTCGGTGTCGCTGAAGCCACTGGACGAGGTCTGGCGCGCGTCGATGTCGCTGATCCCCGAGACCTTCGCCATCGAAAGGAATTACGGCCGCGTGTTCCGCGAAGTGCCGATCGGCCGCTACCTCCTGAACGGCGCGATCGTCTGTTTCGGCATCCTCGTCTTCCAGCTCGCCTTCGCCCTGCCAGCCGGCTACGCCATGGCCAAGCTTAACTTCCGCGGCCGCGAGACGCTGTTCGCCTTCGTGATGCTGGGGCTGCTGATCCCCGCCCACGTGCCGGCGATCCCGCTCTACATCGCCTTCGCGCAGACCGGCATCCTCAACACCTATGCGGCGCTGATCGCGCCCTCGACCATTTCGGTCTTCGCCATCTTCATGTTCCGCCAGTTCTTCCGCGCCATGCCGGACGAGCTGATCCATGCCGCGCGCATGGACGGCCTCGGCGAATGGTCCATCGTCTGGCGCATCATCGTGCCGAACGCCTGGCCGGCCGCCACCGCCTTCGCGATCTTCTCGGTCGTGGCGCACTGGAACGACCTGTTCTGGCCGCTCATCGCCGTCTCCGGCAAGGGCGAGCTCGCCACCCCGGCGCTCGGCGTCATCTACTTCCGCACCGAGGAGGCCGGCGACGATTTCGGCGCCCTCATGGCCGCCGCGACCATCACCACGATCCCGCTCGTCGCAGCCTTCCTCCTCGCCCAGCGCCGCTTCATCGAGGGCATCACCATGACCGGTCTCAAGGGCTGAGACCGGTTGACCGTTCGCATCCGCATCCGGAGATCGTCATGACCTTCCGCCTGACCCGCCGCACCATGCTTGCAGGTGCCGCAGCGAGCCTCGCCGCGCCGCGCCTTGCCTTCGCGGCGCCCATCGAGATCGAGGCGCACTACGCCATGCCGGCGGTCTACAAGGACGTGAAGGAGACGATCGCGCGCGCCTTCATGGCCGCCAATCCCGACGTCAGGGTCGCCTGGCGCCAGCCGGCGGCGAGCTACGACGAGGCGACGCAGCTGGTGCTGCGCGAAGCCGTTACCGGCCGCCAGCCGGATCTGACCTTCCAGGGTCTCAACCGCCTGCGCGTGGTCGCCGAGCGCGGCCTCGCCGTCGATCTCGCGCCCCTGCTGAAGGCCGAGGGCGATCCGGCGAAAGCCGGCTACACGCCGGAGCTTCTCGGCCTCGGGCAGGCCGGCGGCATCCAGGCGGGTCTCGCCTTCGCCACCTCCAACCCCATCGTCTTCATCAATGCGGACCTGTTCCGCCGCGCCGGGCTCGATCCCGACAGGAAGCTGACGACCTGGGACGAGCATATCGAGGCATCGAAGCGCATCTCCGCCCTCGGCGGCGGCGTCCACGGCTCCTACTACCGCTGGCAGGGCGACTGGATCTATTCGGCGCTGCTGTTCGGTTTCGGCGGCGCGATGATGGATGCGGCCGAGCGCGAGATCGGCTTCGCCGGTCCCGAGGGCCGCGCCTCCCTCTCCGTGCTCGACCGCCTCGTGAAGGAGGGCGGCATGCCCGCGCTCTCGGGCGAGGCGGGCGCGCAGGCCTTCGCCGCCGGCAAGGTCGGCATGTACTACTGGTCCACCGCCTTCCTGCGGCAGGCGATGAACTCGCTCGGCCAGAACTTCAGGCTGGCGACGTGGGAGTTCCCGCTCGGCGACAAGGCGCGCGGCCGTTTGCCGACCGGCGGCGCCGCCGGAATGATCCTCGCGAAGGACCCGGCGAAGCAGCAGGCCGCCTATCGCTTCCTGCGCTATGCCACCGGCCCCGAGGGCTGCGCCACCATGGTCAAGGGCACGGGCTACGTGCCGGTGAACCAGATCGCCGCCGACGATCCGCGCTTCCTCGGCGACTTCTACCGCGACAACCCGCTGTTCATGACCGGCGTCCGCCAGATGCCGATCATGGTGCCCTGGTACGCCTTCCCCGGCGCCAACGGGGTGCGCATCACCTCGGTCATCACCGACAACGTTTCCCGCGTCGTCGAGCAGAAGGCTCCCGTTGATACCGCGCTCGCCGACATGGCGCGCGAGGTGACGCGCCTCCTGCCGCGCGCCTGACCCATTCATGCCCCGCCGCGCCGGAAGGGGCCGGCCGGCAGGGTCCATGCAGAACCTTCCAGCCCCGGAACCGAGATTGTCATGTCCACGAAACTGACCCGCCGCTCGACGCTCGGCCTGATGGCCGGCGCGGCGACCATCGCCATGCCGAATGTCGTGCGTGCCCAGACCATCGAGGTGGTCGCGCACTATTCCATGCCGCCGATCTTCAAGGCCGCGCAGGAGGCCGTCGCTGAGGCCTTCAACAAGAAGAACGACAAGGTGAAGGTCACCTATGTCAACCCGACGCCGAACTACGAGGATGGGGCGCAGCTGATCCTGCGCCAGGCGACCACCGGCGGCCTGCCGGATGTGTCGTTCCAGGGCCTCAACCGCCTGCGTCTCTTCGCCGAGCGCGGTATCGCCGCCGACCTGAAGCCCTTCCTCGACCGCGAGGGCGATGTCGCGAAGCTCGGCTATTCGAAGCCGATCCTCGGCCTCGGCTTCCATGGCGGCGTGCAGTGCGGCCTTGCCTTCGCCACCTCCAACCCGATCGGCTACCTGAACGTCGATCTCCTCAGGAAGGTCGGCTCCAGCGCCGAGGCTCTGCCGAAGAACTGGGACGAGGTGATCGCGCTCTCGGCCAAGATCGCAGCGCTCGGTGATGGCAATACCGGCATGTTCTTCCGCTGGCCGGGCGACGACTGGATGTTCTCCGCGCTGCTCTACGGCTTCGGCGGCCGCATGCTGACCGAGGACGAGACCAAGGTCGCCTTCGACGGCCCCGAGGGCCTCGCGGCGGTGAAGCTGCTCGACCGCATGGTCAAGGACGGCAAGATGCCGAATTTTGGCGCTTCGGCCACCGCGACCGCCGATCTGCAGGCCTTCGGCGCCGGCAAGATGGGCATGATGTTCCGCACCACCGCGCAGGTGCGCCAGATATCCGGCATGGTCGGCCGCAATTTCGAGCTGGCGACCACGACGCTGCCGGTGATCGATCCGGTGAAGGGCCGTCTGCCGACCGGCGGCGCGGGCCTGATGATGACCGCCAAGGACCCGGCCCGTCAGGCCGCCGCCTGGGAGTTCATCAAGTTCGCGTCCTCGGCGGAGGGCACGACGATCATGGCCAGCAATACCGGCTACGTGCCGTGCAACCAGCTCGCCATCGACGACCCGATGTATCTCGGTGAGTTCTACAAGGCGAACCCGCTGTTCCAGGCGGCGACCAGGCAGGTGCACCTGATGGTCCCGTGGTACGCCTTCCCGGGTCAGAACTCGGTGCGCGTGACGCAGGTCATGGTCGACAATCTCGCCCGCATCGCCGAGCAGAAGGCGAGCCCGGAAGAGGTCGTGCGCGACATGGCGCGCGAGGTGACCCGCCTGATCCCGCGCCGGCAGGGCTGAACCCCGCCAAAATGAAAGCGCCGGTCCGGATGGCATTCCGGGCCGGCGCTTTGCGTTTGGAAGGCGTCAGACGAACTGGACGGAGACGCTGCCGAGCGGGCCGAAATCGGCATGGAGCGTGTCGCCCTTCGCCGCCCAGACCGGCCGCGTGAACGAGCCGGACAGCATCAGGTGGCCGGGCTCAAGAACCGTGCCGAACCGGCCGACCTTGTTGGCAAGCCAGGCGATGGCCATGGCTGGGTGGCCGAGCACGCCGGCGGCGATGCCGGTCTCCTCGATCTCGGCATTGCGATAGAAGATCGCGCCGACCCAGCGCAGGTCCACAGCGTCCGGGCGCACCGGACGGCCGCCCAGCACGATGCCCGCGGCGGCGCCATTGTCGGCGACCGTATCGGTGATCTTGCGCGGGTTCTGCACGCGCGCGTCGATGATCTCGATGGAGGGCACCACCCATTCGGTGGCGCGCAGCACGTCGACGAGGCCGATGCCCGGACCCTTGAGCGGTTCCTTCAGGATGAAGGTCAGTTCCGGCTCGACGCGCGGCACGCAATAGTCCTCGAAACGGACCTTGGCGCCGTCGTTCAGCAGCATGGAATCGAGCAGGTGCCCGTAGTCCGGCTCGTCGATCTGCGAGGAGGCCTGCATCGCCTTGGAGGTGAGGCCGATCTTGTGGCCGATGAGGCGCGCACCCCTGGCGATCTTCATCTCGGTGACCAGCGAGGAGATGGCGTAGGAGTCCTCGATCTGGATATCCTGCCAGGTCTTCGAGAGCTGCAGCGCGGGCGTGCGGCTTGCCTCGGCGGCGAGGAGGATTTCGGCCGCCTTGCGGCGGTCGGCGTCGGACAGCATGGCTTTGATCCTTGGGAGCGGGGGGCGGTCAGGCCTTGTCCGGGAACAGCCCGGACAGGACCTCGCCGGCGAGGTTGAAGGCGGCGACGCCGCGGAACAGCGCGGCGACGGCAGCCGCCGCATGCAGTTCCTCCAGCGTCGCGCCGGCCCTGATGGCCGCCTTGGCGTGGTTGTTGGCGGCCTCGGAGGTCTGGGTCAGCAGGATGGCGAAGGCCATGAGCTGCACCGTCTTCTGGTCCAGCGCGTCCGGCGTCAGGGCCGCGATGCGCCAGTCCTCGATGGCCGCCACCACGTCCGGAGCGACGTTCATGCCGAGCTTCAGGCGCTTGGCGATGCGCGGCGGCGTGAAGCCGATCATGTCCTCGTAGCGCTTCTCGAGCTCGGCGAGACTCGGCGGTTCCTTGTGCGTCATGGTGCGACGATCCTTCGTTTCGCGGGGCCGGGCAGCGGCGTCACTGGGGGGTGAGGCCGGCGGCCCGGACGATGCCCGACCACTTGTCGGCTTCCGACTTGAGATAGGTGCCGAAGGCGGGACCGAAGACCGTACCGGGCTCGGCGCCGAGCTCGGCGAAGCGGGCGACGATGGCCGGCTCCTTGAGGACGGCGGCGGTGGTGTCGATCAGCACCTTCATGACGGCGGGAGGCGTCGCGGCAGGCGCGACGAGCCCGAACCAGGCGGAGGCCTCGAAGCCGGCGACGCCCGCTTCCGCCATGGTCGGCAGTTCCGGATAGAGCGGGGAGCGGGCGGAGCCGGCCACGGCGATCGCGCGGATCTTGCCGCCGGCGACCTGCGGCCGGACGGCCGGCATGTTGTCGAACATGAAGGGGATGTGGCCGGCGACGAGGTCGTTCATCGCGGGAGCCGCACCGCGATAGGGCACGTGGACGATGTTGATGCCCGCCAGCGACTTGAACAGTTCGCCCGCGAGATGGTTGGTGGAGCCGGCGCCGGAGGAACCGAAATGCAGCTTGCCGGGCTCGGCCCTGGCGAGGGCGATCAGTTCGGCGACCGAGCCGGCGCGCACCTGCGGGTTGACCGCCAGCACGATCGGCACGGATGCGGCGAGCGCGACCGGCGCGAAATCCTTGAGCGGGTCGAAGTTCAGGCGCTGGAACAGCGAGGGGTTGATGGCGAGCGGGCCGGGGGCCGCGAGCAGCAGCGTGTAGCCGTCGGCATCGGCGCGGGCGACGGCCTCGGCGCCGACATTGCCGCCGGCGCCGCCGCGGTTCTCGACCACCACCGGCTGCTTCCAGATCTCCGACAGGCGTTGCGCGACGATGCGCGCGATCACGTCGTTGGAGCCGCCGGCCGGGAACGGAACGACGATGCGGACGGTGCGTTCCGGAAATGCGGCGGCCGGCGCGGCGGTGAAGGCGAGGGCGATCAGCCCGGCGAGGGCGGACAAAAGGCGGGTCATGCTTCCTCCAAATAATAATCGATTATTTTGTGATCATCGATTATTCTGTGCCATGCTGGACCCCGGCGGTCAACCGCGCGACAGCGAACAGGATGACGCGGCGCCCATGCGCCAGGACATTTCCAGGGGTTCGAGGCAGAACGGAACGACGCATGGCATTGCAAGGAAACGACAGGCAGCCGCCGCCCTGCGCCGGGCCGGACCGCAAGCCGAGCAAGCCCGGCTTCGTCATGCCGAAGGGCGCCTGCGACACCCATGTCCACGTCTTCGGCCCGGCGGCGCAGTTTCCATTCAGCCCGGCGCGCAGCTACACGCCGGAGGACTGCACCTACGAGGATCTCGTCGCGCTGCACGACGTGCTGGGCATCGACCGCGTGGTGATCGTCCATGGCGGCGCGCATGGCACCGACAATGCCGCGACGCTGGCGGCGCTCGACCGGGCGCCCGCGCGCATGCGCGGCGTCGCGGTCATTCCATCCGGCCTGCCGCGTGCGACGCTGGAGGACATGCATCGGCGCGGCATGCGCGGCTGCCGCATGTCGACTGTGGTCAGCGGCGGCGCCTCGTTCGACCATCTGACGCGTCTCGCCGACGAGACGCGCGACCTCGGCTGGCACCTGGTGCTGCACTTCCATCGCGCCGGTGAACTGCTGGACGTCGAACAGGAACTGGTCGCCTCCGGCCGTCCCTTCGTGCTCGACCATCTCGCGCGCATCACGGCGGCCGAGGGGGTGGACTCAAAGCCGTTTCAGGCGGTGCTGCGCCTGCTCGACACGGATCGCGGCTGGGTGAAGCTCGCCAGCCTCTATCGGCTGTCGTCGGAGCCCTATCCGCACCGGGACATGCTGCCGCTGATCCATCGCGTGGTCGAGCACAGGCCGGACCGCATCCTGTGGGGCAGCAACTGGCCGCATCCGATCTGCCCCGTGCCGATGCCCAACGACGGCGACCTCGTCGATCTCGTGCCCTCGTGGATTCCCGACGCGGATCACCGCAGGCTCGCTCTGGTGGACAATCCCGCGATGCTCTACGGATTCGATCCCGTCGATGGTTGAGAACCATGGCCCGATGAGCCTTCGCGAGACCCCTGCATCGCCGTCCGCGGCCACGCTGTCGACGACGCTCGCCGAGCGCCTGCGCAGCGCGATCATGCGCGGCGAACTCGTGCCGGGCTCCAAGCTGGTGCTGGATCGCATCCGCGCGAGCTACGGGGTCAGCCTCAGCCCGCTGCGCGAGGCGCTGTGGCGGCTGGAGAGCGAGGGGCTCGTTCAGGCCGAGGACCAGCGCGGCTATCGCGTCGCACCGGTCTCCGCCGACAATCTGGCGGAGGTCATCCGGCTGCGCGTCGAGCTGGAAGGCATGGCGGCCCGCGAGGCCATCCTGCACGGCGATGCGGCCTGGGAGGGGCGCATCCTCTCGTCGCTGCATCAGCTGAACCGCTCCCGGCGCGGCCAGCGCTCGCCCGAGGAGCAGGAGGAATGGGAGCAGCGTCATCGCGCCTTCCACGCCGAACTGATCTCGGCCTGCCGCATGCCCCTGCTCCAGCAGTTCTGCGAGACGCTCCACGACCAGAGCGACCGCTACCGCCGCATCTTCCTGAAAGACCACGAGCCCGACCGCGACGTGCCGGCCGAACACGCCGCCATCGCCGACGCCATGATCGGACGGCGGGCCGACGACGCGGCGCGGATGCTGCGCGACCATATCGAGCGGACCGGGCGGAACATTCAGGCCGCGCTGCGCGGACCCGGCTGAACGCGGCCGGCGCCCGCACGACGGATCTGCCGCCTTTCCTTTTGTTGCGTCAGATCGTCCCTCCTGAGCTCATTGATGCCGCGAAGGCCATGACGGCGACATTTCCGGTAATCCGTTGTGGGGTGTTCTCGATTCGGCAACGCCATATCCTCAAAATTGAACTTCCGAGGTCGGACGGTCGGCTGTCACTGTTCGTTCACAAGCATCGCCCGGGAAGGCGGTGGCCAAAGGGGAACACATCATGGATCGTCGCATGCTGCTCGGCGGGCTGTCCGCCACCGCCCTCGCTCCCGGCTTCGCCTTCGGCCAGGCGACCAATGAAATCCGCATCGGCGCGCCGCTGCCGCTGACCGGCCCGCTGGCTCCCGAAGGCCGCAAGCAGAAGCGCGGCTACGATCTGTGGGCGGCGCAGGTGACCAAGGATGGCGGCGTCGACGTCGGCGGCCGCAAGCTCCCGGTCCGCATCATCTATTCCGACTACCAGTCGGCGACGCCGCGCGGCGTGCAGGCCTGCGAGTTCCTGGTCAACCAGGAAAAGGCGCACTTCCTGTTCTCGCCCTTCGGCTCGGGCGCGGCCAAGGCCGGCTCGGCCATCGCCGAGCGCTACAAGATTCCGATGATCGCGCCGACGGCGTCGTCGGTGGAGGTCTATGACCAGGGCTTCAAATATCTCTTCGGCACGTTCACGCCGAACTCGACGCTGACCGAGCCGCTCGCCAAGCTGGTCACCGAGAAGGCGCCGGACGTGAAGAAGGTCGCGATCTTCTCGCGCAACGACCTGCTGCCGCTGTCGCTCGCCAACGAGATGCGCAAGTCGTCGGCGGCCCGCAATCTCAGCGTCGTCTATGACGAGAAATTCGCCATCGGCACGCTCGATTTCGCGGCGGCGCTGACCCAGATGCGCGCGGCGGCCCCCGACTGGGTCTTCGTCGGCGGCTACATCAACGACCTCGTTCAGGTGCGCTCGCAGATGCGCGACCTCGGCATGAAGCCGAAGGTGCTGACGATGATCGCCGGCCCGGCCTACGAGGAATATATCCAGGCGCTCAAGGGTGCCGCCGAGAACGTCTCCAGCGCCGCGTGGTGGCACCCCTCCGTGCGCTACGAGGGCGAGGACCTGTTCCGCTCGACCGCCAATTATGTCGAGGTCTTCAAGGCGGCCTATAACGGCGATACGCCCGACTATGCCGAGGCTTCGGCCTCCTCGGCCGGCGCGATCCTGCAGCTCGCCCTGAAGAAGGCCGGCACGCTGGAAGGCCCGGCGGTGCGCGACGCGCTTGCCTCGCTGAATGTCCGCACCTTCTGGGGTCCGGTCCATTTCGGCGCGACCGGCCAGATCGACAGCCTGACGCCGCCGGTCTTCCAGATCCAGGAGGGCAAGGCCGTCGTGCTGGTTCCCGACGAGATCAAGCGCGGCGAATTCCGCTTCGGCATCGCCTGACGACCTGATCCGATGAGCGCCTCTCTCCTAGCGCAGGTCCTTGCCAACGGACTCCTGCTCGGCGGCCTTTATGCCGCCGTTGCAGCGGGATTCTCGCTGGTCTGGGGCGTGCTGAATGTCGTGAACATGCTGCACGGCTCCGCCATCGTTCTCGGCTCCTACGCCGCCTGGTTCGCCTCGGCCCGGTTCGGGGTCAACCCGTTCCTGTCGGCCATCGTCGTAGGCCCCGCCATTGGCCTCCTTGGCTGGGCGGTGCAGCGCTTCGTGATCCAGCGTGTCATCACCGCGCCGGTGCTGATCACGCTGGTGCTGACCTTCGCGCTCGACCTGATCCTCAACAACGGCATGATCAACGCCTTCTCCGCCGACTACCGCAAGGTGCCGCCGGTGACGGGCGCCATTCTCACATTCGGCCCCATCGGCCTGCCGCTGGACCGCGTTCTCGCGGCCGTGGCCGGCGTCGTGGTGACGCTCGCCGTCCATGCCTACCTCAACAATTCACGCCTCGGCCGCGCCATCGTCGCCGTCCGCATGGACCGCGAAACCTCGATGCTGATGGGCGTGAAGGTCGAGCACATCTACGCCGTCACCTTCGGCCTCGGCCTCGCGCTTGCCGGCATTGCCGGCTGCCTGATGGCGGTGGTCTTCCCGATCTCGCCGCTGAACAGCTCCGGCTATCTCGGCATCGCCTTCGTCGCCTGCGTGCTGGGCGGCCTCGGCAGCATCGTCGGCGCCATTGTCGGCGGCATCGTCCTCGGCGTGGTGGAGAGCTTCGGCGCCATCTTCGTCGGCCCGGAATACAGCGTCACGGTCGCGGCCGTGCTGCTCATCGCCATGCTGCTGCTGCGCCCGCAAGGGTTGCTCGGCCGCGCCGGCTACGAGTGAGCGCGCCATGAAGACTCTGTCCTCCTCGCCCTGGATCGGCCCCGTCCTCGCCCTCGCCGGCGGCGCCATCCTCGCCTTCGGCCTGCCGGTCCTCGTCGGCGACCAGGCCTATCTCCTCAGGCTTGCAACCCAGCTTGCCCTGCTCGTCACGCTCGCCATCGCGTGGAACCTCGTCGGCGGCTTCACCGGCTATCCGTCCTTCGCGACGGCGGCGTTCTTCGGCCTCGGCGCCTATGCCATCGCGGTGGCGCAGCAGGCCGGCTGGCCGGCCTGGAGCGGCTTCCTGCTGGCGGCAGTGTTGTCGGCGCTGCTCGCGGCGCCGTTCGGCTTCGCCATCCTCAGGCTGCGCGGTCACTATTTCGCGATTGCCAGCCTGATGCTGGTGACGATCCTGAAGGAGGTCACGACCGGCTGGTCCGACCTCACCGGCGGCGGCATGGGCATCAACCTGCCGGGAGCCGGCGGCAACCCCACGGCCATCGCGACGGTCGCGCTGGAGACCATGGTGATCCTCGCCGCCGCCGCGCTGGCACTGTCGATGATCGTCGCCAAGGGCCGGCTCGGCTTCGGCCTCGCCTGCATCCGCATGAACGAGACGGCCGCCATGGGCGCCGGCATCGACGCGCCGCGCCTGAAGACCATCGCCTTCACCCTGTCGGCGGCGATCTGCGGCCTTGCCGGCGCGACCTATGCCCGCTGGATCGGCTATATCGACCCCTCCGACGTCTATGACGTGATGTGGTCGGTGCGGCCGATCATCGCTGCGCTGATCGGCGGCGTCGGCACGGTGTTCGGCCCGGTCGTCGGCTCGATTGTCTACATAGCCTTCGAAGAGCTGATGTGGCGCAACCTCCTGACTTTCGGCACCGGTGCGCTCGGCGTGCTGATCGCGCTGCTGGTGCTGCTGCTGCCGGCCGGCATCATCCCCGGCATCCTGCGCAGGAGGGCGTCATGAGCGAAGCTCCCCTGCTCAGGCTGGAGAACCTCTCCAAGCGCTTCGGCGGCCTGAAGGCGGTCAGCGATGTCAGCCTCTCCTTCGGCGAAGGCGAGATCGTCGGCCTGATCGGCTCCAACGGCGCCGGCAAGACGACGCTGGTGAACCTCGTCACCGGCCACCTGAAGCCGACGGCGGGCCGCGTCACCTTCGCCGGTCGCGACGTGACCGGGGCGCCGCCCTATCGGCTCGCAAGGCTCGGCCTGCTGCGCACCTTTCAGGTGGTGCAGCCCTTCGCGCAGCTTCCCGCCCGCGACAATGTCGCGGCGGCGGCGCTGTTCGCCGGCGCTGCCGGCGACATGGCGGCGGCGCGACGCGCGGCCGACGCGGCGCTCGAGCGGCTGGGCATCGCCCACGTGGCCGACCGCCTGCCGACGCAGGTGACGCTCGCCGAGCGCAAGCGGCTGGAACTCGCCAAGTCGCTGGCGGCCAAGCCGAAGATGCTGTTCCTCGACGAGGTCAATGCCGGCCTCAATTCGGCGGAGATCGACGGCGTGCTCGACATGATCCGCTCGATCGCGGCCGAGGGCGTCACCATCGTGGTGATCGAGCATCTGATGAAGGTCGTGCGCGGCCTCTGCACGCGCCTCGTCGTGCTGCATCAGGGCGCGCTGCTGGCGGACGGGCCGACCGACGCCGTGGCGCGCGATCCCAAGGTCGTCGATGCCTATCTCGGCAAGCGCGGCGCGGCCATGCTGGAGGCGGCGCGATGACCGGCCTGACCATCAACGGCGTCACGGCCGGCTACGGCGACGTGACCGTGCTGCAAGACGTCTCCTTCAACGTCGCAGCACCCGGCATCACCGCCGTCATCGGCTCGAACGGCGCCGGCAAGACGACGCTGCTGAGGGCGCTGTCCGGCCTCATCCGGCCGAATGCCGGGCGCATCGCGCTGGGCGGCGCTGAACTGGCGGGACAGGCGCCGGACGCCTTCGTCGCCACCGGCATCGCCCATGTGCCGGAAGGCCGCCGCCTGTTCGCGGGCATGACGGTGGAAGACAATCTGATGATGGGCGCCTTCTCGCGCCGCCTGCCGGCCTCGGCGCTGCGCGAGGAACTGGACGCGGTCTATGCGCTGTTTCCGCGCCTTGCGGAGCGGCGCAAGCAGGACGCCGTCTCCATGTCCGGCGGCGAGCAGCAGATGTGCGCCATCGGCCGCGGGCTGATGGCGAAGCCGAAGGTGATGCTGATCGATGAACTGTCGCTCGGCCTTGCCCCGGTCGCGGTCGATGTCCTCGTCGACGCGCTGACGCGCCTAGCCGCCGACGGCCTCGGCCTGCTCGTCGTCGAGCAGGACGTCGCCGTCGCCTTCGACCTTGCCAGCCAGATCGTGGTGCTCGACCGCGGGCGCGTCACGCGCACCGGGCCGAGCGCATCGGTGGCCGCCGACCCGGCCGTGCGCGCCGCCTATCTCGGCGAAGCCTGATCTCCATCGAGACCGTCATGACTCAGACCACCATCGAGACCATCCGCTCGCCCTATGACGGCTCGCCTGTCGGCGAGATGCCCGTCGCCGATGCGGCCGCCGTCGAGGCCGCCATCGTCGCGGCGGAGCGCGGCTATCAGGTCATGCGCAAGCTGCCGCGCTTTGCCCGCGCCGACATTCTTGCTCGCGCCGCCGATATCCTGCGGAAGCGGCGCGACGAGGTCGTCCGCACCATCGCGGCCGAGGCCGGCAAGCCGCTCTACGATGCGCGGGGCGAGGTCGCGCGCTCGCTGTTCAACCTGACCAATGCTGCGGCTGAAGCCCGTCGGTTCGGCGGCCATGAAGTGCCGCTCGACATGGATGCGGGCGTCTTCGAGTACCAGACGACCACGGCGAGCGGCGCGAAGCTCGACCTGTCCAGGGCAGATCCGGACCAGCTCGCGGCGATCCGCCGCCGCGTCGGCATCGCCCGGCGCTTTCCCATCGGCCCGATCCTCGCCATCGCGCCGTTCAACTTCCCGCTGAACCTCGTGCTGCACAAGGTCGCCCCGGCGCTCGCCGTCGGCAATTCGGTGGTGCTGAAGCCGGCCCCGCAGACCCCGCTGACCTCGGTCCTCCTCGCGGAGATCCTCGCCGAGGCCGGCCTGCCGGAGGGCGCGCTGTCGGTGGTCCACTGCCCGGTGCCGCTGGCCGAGGCCATGGTGCGCGACGACCGCTTCGCCATGGTGACGTTCACCGGCTCGGCCAAGGTCGGCTGGCACATCAAGGCCATTGCCGGGCGCAAGAAGGTGGCGCTCGAACTCGGCGGCAACGGCGCGGTGGTGGTCTGTGCCGATGCCGATCTCGACCTCGCGGCGACGCGCTGCGTGCGCGGCGGCGTGGTCTATGGCGGCCAGTACTGCATCGGCGTGCAGCGCATCCTGGTCGAGCGGCCGGTGTACCAGACCTTTCTCGACAAGCTGCTCGACAAGGTTCGCGCCTGCCGCGTCGGTAATCCCATGGAGGAAGGCGTCGATGTCGGCCCGGTCATCGACGAGGGCTCGGCCAAGCGCATCGAGAGCTGGATCAATGAGGCCAAGGCCGGCGGTGCCAGGGCCGAGATCGGAGGCGACCGCGACCGCGCGGTGATCCAGCCCTGCGTGCTCACGGGCACGCGCGCGGGCATGAAGGTCGAGGACGAGGAGATCTTCGGGCCCGTGCTGACGGTCAACCCGTTCGACACGTTCGAGGAAGCGGTCACCCGGGCCAACGACAGCAAGTACGGCCTTCAGGGCGGCATCTTCACCCGCGACGTGACGCGCGCCTTCCGGGCGATCGAGGACTGGGATGTCGGCGGCCTGATGGTCAACGACGTGCCGATCTATCGCCTCGACAACATGCCGTTCGGCGGCTGGAAGGAGTCGGGCCTCGGGCGGGAGGGAACCCTCTACGCCATGGAAGACATGACCGACATCAAGCACCTCGTGATCAACTACGCCTGACGCAGGGCAGGCGGTTTCCACCATCGTTCCGACTTCTCAAGGAAGGGCCATCCCATGGCTGACGTCATCGATTTCGCCGCCGGCGGCTACCGGTTCATCAAGGGCGTGTCGCAATATTCCGCCGGCGTCGCCGCGCAGCCGGGCTACCGGCTGGAGCGCGTGCGCTTCGCCGAGCCCGTGCCGCTGGCGGAGGGCTTCGCCCGCATCGCCGAGGTGATCAAGGCGGCCGGCCGGCCGCTCACGGCCTTTGCCGCCTGCGAACTGCGCTCGCCGGCGCCGTTCACCGAGGAAGGCTTCATCGCCTTCAACGCCATCTACATCGAGACGCTGAAGCAGTGGGGCCTGTTCGAGGGCGGCCTCAATCCGGTGGCCCGCAGCAATGTCTGTCCGGAGATCGCGCCGCCGCCGGTGCCGAGCTTCCACGCCTTCGCGTTCACGGTCGAGGATGCTGGCGCGGCCCCGTCCTTCGTGGTCGCCGGCTCGGGCGAGGCGCCCGAAGGCCATGCGAAGTATCAGGACCACATCGTCAATCGCGGCGACCTGTCGACCGAGGGCCTGCGCGGCAAGGCGCGTTTCGTGCTGGCGGAGATGGAGCGGCGCGCGGGCCTGCTCGGCTTCGGCTGGAAGGACACGACGGCGGTGCAGCTCTACACGGTCCATGACGTGCATCCCTTCCTTGCGGAGGAGATCGTCCGTCGCGGGGCGGCGCGCGGCGGCCTCACCTGGCACTTCAACCGTCCGCCGGTGCAGGAGCTCGAATATGAGATGGACTGCCGCGGGATCCCGGTCGAGCGGGTGATCTGACGCCGCTCACGCGGCTGCGGCACGGGCCTCGGCGACCTTGCGCAGGTCGCCGAGAAAGGCCGAGACCGCCACCGGCAGGCGGCGGCCGCCGAGCACCATGACGTCGATGGAGGCGGAGCGCAGTTGCGGCTCCGTCAGGCTGATCGCGGCGAGTTCGCCCGCCGCGATCTCCTGCTTGCACGACAACCTAGTGATGAGGGCGACGCCCAGCCCCGCGCGCGCGAAGGCGCGCAAGCCGTCGATGCTGTTGGTGACCAGCGCCGGGTTCATCGTCAGGCGCTCGATGCGGCAGCATTCCTCGACCAGCGCGCGGATGCCGAACGAGGTGATCGGCAGGGCGACCGGATAGCGGAACACGTCGCGCAGCGAGACATTCTGCGGGACCGTCAGCGGATGGCCCGGCAGGCAGATGGCGCGGACGTCGTCGTCCAGCTGGAACAGGAAATCCACCTGCGGGTCGGGGCGGGCGTTGAAGGCGATGCCGATATCGGCATCGCCGTTGCGGACGGCGGCGACGACATCGGCCGTGCCCATCACCAGAAGCTCGAACGAAATGTCCGGGTGGACCGCCCTGAACGTCGCGATCGCCTCCAGAAGGTAGTTCGATACGATCCCCTCGACCACGACCAGCTTGACGGCGCCGCGTTCGAGGCCGCGCAGGGCGGCAAGTTCCGAGCGGGCGCGCTCGGCATCCATCATCACCAGCTGGGCGTGCAGGGCATAGATTTCGCCGGCCTCGGTCAGCCGCATGCCCCGGGTGTGACGCTCGAACAGCGGCATGCCGACCTGATGTTCGAGCTGCTGGATCTGGCGGCTGAGCGCGGAGGGGGCAACGCGCAGCCGGTCCGATGCGCCCCGGATCGAGCCGGCCCGGACCACCTCGTGGAAATATCGCAGCTGCGTGAAATCCACTGACCGCCGGCCTTTCTCTTCGATGCCGGCCAGCCTCCCCGGATTGCTGGCCGCAGGCAACCCACAGGACCGAATGGCTATCGCCCGGTCACGGCGCTGCGTGCGGTTTCGAGCGGGTTCCTGCGGCAGGCGCCGCTGCTTCACCGAAGGACCGCTGCCCCGTTCAGCCGAGCCATTGCAGTTCGCCGGCCGGCGGCGCGATGTCGGGATTGGCGGCGATCATCCGCTCCCAGACGCGCCGGGTCACGGCTTCCGCCTCGCGGATCAATGCGGGCTCGTCGATGGTCAGGACTTTCCGGTCGCGCATCAGGAACTCGCCGTCGGTCATTACGGAATGCACTGTGCCGGGATGGCCGTAGTGGACGACGTTCGACACCAGCCTGATCAGCGGGCGCAACGCCGGCGCGGAGAGGTCAATGAAGGTGAGATCGGCCTTCTTGCCCACTTCGACCGAGCCGATCTCGGCGCCCGCGCCGACCGAGGCCGCCGCAAGGCGCGTCACCGAGTCGAGGATTTGCGTCGGCGACGGATCGACGCCGCCCTCGACCTCGCGACCGCGGCCCGTGCGATGCACGATGGAGCCGAAGGCCATGGCCTGGAACATGTCCTCGCTCATGTTGTCGGTGCCGAAGACGACCTTCACGCCGGCGTCGCGGATCTGGCCGATCCGCACCTTGTGGAAATTGCGGCGCGAGATGCTGGCCGGCGTATGCGCCATCTGCACGCCCTTCGAAGCCAGCAGGTCGATGTCGGTTCCGGTGCAGAAGGTCCAGTGGGCGGCGACGAGATCGGGGCCGAGGAAACCCTCGCGGTCGAGATATTCGGCGGAGGTCAGGCCGTGGGCGGCCTTCACCGCCGCGACCTCTCCGGGGCTCTGCGAGAGATGAACCGTGCGGGTGAGGCCGTGCTTCGCGGCGAGGTCGAGAACCGAGCGCAGCATGGCCGGCGAGCAGTTGTCCGGCGCATGGGCCGCAGCCTGGCAGCGGACGCGGTCGCCGTGGGAGCCGTGGAACCCTTCGATCAGCGCATTGGCGCGGTCGAGGAAGGCGGCGCCGAAAGCTTCGTCGGGCGTGTAGTCGCCGTGGCGGATCTTGCGGGTGTCGATGTCGGCGCAGCTCTCGGTCAGCCAGAGGCGCATGCCGGTCGCGGCCATGGCGGGCGCATAGGTCGTGACGTGCCGGAACGGGTCCACCAGCGTGGTGGTGCCGGAGCGGATCGCTTCCAGGCAGCCGAGCTGGGCGATGACCGAACGCTCCTCGCCGCTCATCGCGTAGGAGATCGGCGTCATGTAGCGATAGATGGCCTCGCCCGGCCAGTCCTCGATCGTGCCGCGCAGCGCCAGCAGGACGGTGTGGGTATGGGCGTTGATGAAGCCGGGGAAGACCGCGAGGCCCCGCGCGTCGAACCGCTCGTGGCGCGGGTAGTCGCGTTCGAGGGTCTCCGTCGGGCCGACCGCCGCGATGCGGTTGCCGGTCACGGCGATGGCGGCATCGGGCAGGATCGTGCGGGCATCGTCGCAGGTCACGACGATAGCGTTGGTGATCAGGACATCCATGACAGCCCGCCGCGAATGAGAAGCGGGACGCGGCAGGCGCCGCATCCCGCGGGAGCGTTGGATCAGGGCTGGCCGGCGTCGATCTCGGCGCGCTCCAGCGCCTGCGCCTCGAGCCCGTGCTTCTTCAGCAGGGTCATGTAGGTGCCGTCGGCGATCAGCTTGTTGAGCGCCGCCGCCACCGCGTCACGCAGCACGGTCGAGTCCTTCGGGAAGGCGAGGCCGGACATGTTGCGGCCGATCGGCGTGCCGATGCGCTTGAAGGCGCCCTGTTCCTGCTGGCTGAGATAGACCACGTATTCGGCGCCGAGGACGGCCGCCTGCACGCGGTTCTGGCGCAGGTCGGTGCGGGTGGCGGTGGCGCCTTCCGAGCCGATGACGTTGATCGCGGGGCGGCCCTGCGCGACGCAGTTCGCCTGGCTCCAGGCCTGCAGCGTCGGGAAGTAGGCCGTCGTCCGCGGGGTCGAGATCGACTTGCCGCAGAGATCGGTCGGCTGGTTGAGGTCGCCGGCCTGCGCGGCCAGCGCGAAGATCTGCGGCCCGGTCGAGACGTAGTCGACGAAGGTCAGGCGGTCGCGGCGCGAGGGCAGGTCGGTCATCGACGAGCCCGAGAAGTCGATGCGGTTGGTGGTCAGCGCCGGGATCAGCTGGGCGAAGGCCATTTCTTCCCACTGGATGCGCAGGCCAAGCACCTTGGCGATCTCGGTGACGAGGTCGACGTTGAAGCCGCGGCGCTCGTTGGTGGCCGGGTCCTTGTAGGCCATCGGCGGGTAGGTCGCCTCGATGCCGATGCGCACGACGCCGGCGGTGCGGATGGCGTCGGGCAGCGGGATCGCGGCCTGCTGCGCCGAGGCGGTGGTGGAAAGCAGCGCGGCGAAGCCGGCTGCGAGAAGGGCGGTGCGGAGTGTCATGGTTCTTGTCCCCTGTGGTTCTGCTGTCGAGTTGCCATGCCGCTCACGCGGCCTTGGCGGCCTGCGTCTCGCAGGACGCGAAATGGCCCGCGATCTCGCGGCCCGTGCCGATCCAGACGTCGCCATAGCTCTTCGCGTGCTCGATGAATTCGCGCAGCAGCTTGAGGCGCATCGGACGGCCCGAGACCTGCGGATGCAGGACGGTGGTGATGAGCCCGCCCCAGTCGCGCGTCTCGGCGAGTTCGTCCTTCCAGATCGACAGGACGTGCTCGCGCGGGAACAGCGGGCGCGGTGAGTAGCGGTGGGTGAGGCCGTACATCCAGTCGTCGAAGGTCATGGTCGCGGGCAGCTCGATGACGCCCGGCGTGCCGTCGGCGAGAAGCTGGCGATAGGGACGGACATCGTCGCGCCACGA
Organism: Pseudomonadota bacterium; assembly: GCA_020161695.1. Classification (GTDB taxonomy): domain Bacteria; phylum Pseudomonadota; class Alphaproteobacteria; order Rhizobiales; family Phreatobacteraceae; genus Phreatobacter. Next base: position 63,661 of record JAIUOO010000004.1, read on the forward strand.
GGACGAATAGAGGAAGCCGTGCTTCTTCAGCAGGACGCGCAGTTCCTCGCAGCTCTCGCCGAGCGGCGCGCGATAGCCGACCGGCACGACGCCGAGCTTGCGCTTCAGGCTGTCGAGGCCCTTGTCCATTTCCTCGACGATATGCGGTGCGCCGGGATCCGGCATCAGGTGGTGGAAGCCGTGATGGCCGACCTCGTGGCCGTCCTTGAGGATCGCCTCGCACATGGCGGTGTGGGCCTCGATGGCCCAGCCGGTGATGAAGAAGGTCGCCTTCAGTTCCTGCTCGCGCAGCATTTCCAGAAGCTTCGGCACGCCGACGCGGGCCTCGAAGCCGCCATAGGACATGGTGACGAGCCGCTCGTAGTGGTTCGGGTCCTTGGCCGTCCACGCCGATTCCGCATCGACGTCGAAGGACAGGAACATGGCCGCCTTGTTGCCCTTCGGCCAGGGATAGACCGGAGAGAGCGGCGCGCGGTTGGCGGGCAGCAGCGGCAGGGCGTCGAGATTAGCGACCGGCATTGATGGTGATCTCCGTGAGTTCCGAGGGCTGCAACTGCCACTTGGCGAGAAGCTGCTTGTAGGTGCCGTCGGCGATGAGTTCCTTCAGCGCCCGCACGATGGCCTGGCGCAGTTCCTCCGCCTCCTTGGCGGTGGCGATGCCCATCAGCGTGAAGCGGGTCGGCTCGCCGACGAGGGCGAAGGTGTTGGGTTCGAGGCCCATGATGTAGGGCAGGGTTTCCGAGCCCTGCATGGCGGCGTCGATGCGGCCCTGGCGCAGCTGCGTGCGGGCATCGGCCGAGCCTTCGGTGCCGACGATGCGGATTTCCGGGCGCCCTTTCGCGACGCATTCGGCATCCGAGAAGGCCTTGATCTCGGCCGGCAGCGAGGTGCGGCGCGAGGCGCCGACCGAGCGGCCGCACAGCGACTCCCGGGTCGGGAATTCGCCGGCGCGCGCGTGCTGGACGAAGAACTGCGTGCCGGAGCGGATGTAGTTGATGAAGGTCGCCGTCTCCTGGCGGGCGGGCAGGTCGCTCATGCCGGAGAGGATGATGTCGACACGGCCCGTTCGCACCGCCGAGAGCATCTGCTCGAAGCTCGTCTCCTGCCACTGCATGCGGACGCCGAGCTTGGCGGCGATGGCATTGCCGAGCTCGATGTCGAAGCCGGTCAACTCGTTGGTCTGCGGGTTCTTCATTTCGAGCGGCGGATAGTTCGGAACCACGGCAGCGATGATCGCGCCGCGCTGGCGGATGGCGGCGGGCAGTTCCTGCGCGGTGGCGGCCGCCGCGGTGAGGGTCAGTGCCGCCGAGAGAAGCAGTCTTGCAAGCATGGATCGGCTCCGGGTCTCTGGAAGGGCGGCCGGTTGATCCGGCTCTGGGTGAAGGATGTCATCAGGCGAGCACCGCCGCGATGAAGGCGCTGGTGCGCGCTTCGGTCGGCGCGCCGAGCACCTGGCTCGCCGGGCCGGTCTCGACGATGGCGCCGTGGTCCATGAACACGACGCGGTCGGCGACCTCGCGGGCAAAGCCCAGTTCGTGGGTCACGACGATCATGGTCATGCCGGAGGCCGCCAGTTCGCGCATGACCGCCAGGACCTCGCCGACGAGTTCCGGGTCGAGCGCGGAGGTCGGCTCGTCGAAGAGCATGACCTTCGGCTTCATCGCGAGCGCGCGGGCGATGGCGACGCGCTGCTGCTGCCCGCCCGACAGGTTCGCCGGATAGGAATTGGCCTTTTCGGCGAGGCCGACGCGCTTCAGCAGCGCATGGGCCTCCTCGACCGCCTCGCGCTTGGAGCGACCGCGGACCTGGATCGGCCCCTCGATGATGTTCTCGAGGGCGGTCAGATGCGGGAAGAGGTTGAAGCGCTGGAACACCATGCCGGTGGCGAGTCGCTGGCGGGCGATCTCCGTCTCGGGGAGGTGGTAGAGCTTGTCGCCGTCGATCCGGAAACCGGCGAGTTCGCCATCGACCCAGATCGCGCCGCGGTCGATCTGGACGAGCTGGTTGATGCAGCGGAGCAGCGTGGTCTTGCCGGAGCCGGAGGCACCGATAATGCAGACGACCTCGCCGGAGGCGACGTCGAGCGAGACGCCGTCGACCGCCTTGAACGAACCGAAGCTCTTGTGGACGTCGCGGATGGAGACGATGGGGCGGAGGCCCGTCGCGGCGGGGATGTTGGTCATCGGCCCACTCCCGCGCCGCGTCCGTAATGGCGTTCGAGCAGCATCTGCAGGGGGGTCAGGATCGAGACTACCGCGAGATACCAGATGGCAGCGACGATCAGCAGCTCGATGACCCGCGAGTTCGCGTAGTAGATGTTCTGCGCGTTGTGCAGGATTTCCGAGAACTGGATGATCGAGGCGAGCGAGGTCAGCTTGACCATGCCGATGGTCTCGTTGCCGAGCGGCGGGATGATCACGCGCATGGCCTGCGGGAAGACGATGCGGCGCAGCGCCTTCAGCCGCGTCATGCCGATCGACTTTGCCGCCTCGTACTGGCCGACATCGACCGAGAGCATGCCGGCGCGGACCACCTCGGATGTGTATGCGCCCTGGTTGATGCCGAGGCCGAGCAGGGCCGCGACGGCGGGCGTCATCACGTCGACCGTGCGGGCGCTCCAGATGCCGGGAATGCCGATGGTCGGGAAGATCAGCGCGAGGTTGAACCAGAGCAGCAGCTGGAGAATGACCGGCGTGCCGCGGAACAGCCACGCATAGCCCATGGCGACGCTCTTCAGCACCGGGTTCGGCGACATCCGCATGATGGCGGTGACGACGCCGAGGATGATGCCCAGCGACATGGCGCCGATGGTCATCATGATGGTGTTGGCGAGCCCCTCGAGGATGGCCCTGGCGGTCAGGAACTGGCCGACGAAGGCCCATTCGATCTGGCCGACGGCGAAGGCACGGGCGAGGGCGGCCAGCACGACGAGGATGGCGGCGACCGCGATCCAGCGGCCCCAGTAGCGCTCGGCGACGATGGAATGGCCGGAAATGTCCGGCAGGGCGGCGGTGCTGGCGGCTGACTGGCTCATGCGCTGCGCCTCTCTTCCGTCGAGACCGCCGGTTTCGGCGGCGGGGTCGCGCCGACCTGGTCGATGATGGCGCCGTAATATTGCGGCCGGCGGTGGGCGGCGAAGTTGAACATCTTTTCCTTGCCCTGTCGGCAGGCATCGAGATCGCAGTCGGCGACGACAACCTCGTCGCCGAGCGTCGTCGCCTGTGCAACGACCGTGCCGTTGGGGTCGACGATGCAGGAGCCGCCGATGAGGCCGGAGCCGTCCTCGTTGCCGGCCTTGGCGACGGAGACGGCCCAGCAGGCGTTCATGTAGGCGTTTGCCTGCACGGCGAGCGTCGAATGGAAGGTGCGGATGGCCTCGTTCTCGGCCGTGCCGCCGTTCGGATCGTAGGCGGCGGAATTGTAGCCCATCAGCATGAGCTCGACGCCCTGCAGGCCGTAGCAGCGCCAGGCCTCGGGCCAGCGGCGGTCGTTGCAGACGAGCATGCCGAGCACCGGCTCGTGCCAGGCCTTCGGGCCCCAGAAGGCCGGGAAGCCGAGGTCGCCATATTCGAAATAGCGCTTCTCGAGCTGCTGGAACCGGTCGCCCGGGCGCGGCTCCACCGAGCCGGGGAGGTGCACCTTGCGATACTTGCCGAGCACTCCGCCGTCAGGTCCGACGGTGACCGAGGTGTTGAAGTGCCGGCCGTCCGCCAGCTCGCCATAGCCGACATAGAAGCCGATCCGCCGCTCGGCGGCGCGGTCGAACAGGGCCTGCACCGCCGGGTTCGGCATGGCCGGCTCGAAATAGCCGTCGACGTCCTCGGGCTGCAGCAGCCAGCGGGGGAAGAAGGTGGTGAAGGCGAGTTCGGGGAAGACCACCAGCTGCGCGCCGTCGTCCGCCGCGCGGTCGAGCAGCGCGATCATGCGCGCGAGGATCGTCGAACGCTCATCGGCACGCTGGTTGGGGCCCATCTGGGCGGCGGCAATGCGCAGGATGCGGGGCATGACGTGCGTTTCCGGACCTCGGTCTGGCAGCACCCTCGAGCACCGCCGTGCGTGTGACTTTGAAGCCCCGACTGTCACGCGGCACGACCGGTCCGACAATGCACCGCTCTATGATTTCTTGGGCATGTCTATTTGTTGAGCAAATGGATGATTTGATAGTACGGGCCTTTCGGCGGCCGCCGGCGCTGTCGGTTCTGTGGGATTCTGGGCGATTGGCTGCGGAACGGCGAAACGGGCGGCGCCTGATTGCCGCGTGACGGGCGTCTCAGCGCTCCGCCAGCGCGGCCCGGACCTCGCGCAGGAACACTTCGGCGAGGCGCGACAGTGGCCGGGTGCGCGAGCGCACCACATAGGCCTTCACAGGGGTCACCGGCTCGAAGGGGATGACGACGAGGCCCTGCTTGCCGCTCGCCTCGGGCGAGAACGGATCGACGATGGTCGCGCCGATCTGGCTTGCCGCGAGCACGCAGGCGGTGTGGCAGTAGCGGACCTCGACGACCGACTGGAACGGCGTGCCCGCCGCCTCGAAGGCGCCGCGCACCATGGTGCCAAGCCGCGTACCCCGCTCCAGCGCGATGAACGGCCGGTCGGCAAGGTCGGCGGGCGTCACGACCGGTCGCGAGGCGAGCGGATGCCCGGCCGCCACGACGCAGACCATCCGGCTCTCGTGGACCGGCTCGGTGACCAATGCCGGGTGGTCGCCGATGCCGAGGACGAAGCCGAGTTCCGAAACGCCGGTCTCGACATTCTCGGTCACGTCCTCCAGCCGGCGTACGTCGAAGGCGACCCGCACCTTCGGCCGCTTGGCGAGGAACCGTTGCAGCGCAATGGGGATCGCGCCATAGCCGAGCGGCGGCGTGGCAATGATGCGGATCTGCCCTGCCTTGTTCTCGCGCAGGTCCTGGACCCTGGATTCGAGCGCCGCATGCATGGAGAAGATCGGCTCGGAATCCTGGTAGAGCGTGCGCGCCTCCTGCGTCGGGAATAGCCGGTTATTGATGCGCTCGAACAGCGGAAATCCCAGCTGGTCCTCGAGATGCTTGATGGCGTTGGAGACGGCCGGCTGCGACAGGCCGAGCTCGCGCGCAGCTCCCACCGTCGTCTCGCAGCGGATCACAGCGCGGAGGAGTTGAAGCTGACGCAGGTTCATATGGACCACGCAAATAGAATGCCCCGGAATTGGAGGCGCAAGCAAATAGTGTGCGGGGATCGCGCCTCCTGGGAAAACCCTGATCCGCGCCCGCCCTTCACCGGCCGCAGGGCGTCGCACATCTGCCAGTCACTGCATCGCATTGCCGCGCTTCGCGCCCAGAGGTCATGATCGGCGGGACCGCTGAAGACGAGGAGCCGATGATGATGCTGTCCCGCCGCCAGACCCTTGCCGCCGCCGCTGCCGCGATCGCCGCGCCGCGACTGGCCTTCGGACAGTCGCAGGACCGTCCGCTCCGGTTCGTCGTCAATGTCGGGCTGCAGAATCTCGACCCGATCTCCAGCCCGTCCTTCGTCACCCGCAATTTCGGATATCTGGTCTTCGACACGCTGGTGTCGCTCGACGGCAGCGGCCGCTACCGCCCGCAGATGCTGGAGGGCTGGGATGTCAGCGCCGACAAGCTGTCCTGGACATTCCGGCTGCGCGACGGCCTTGCCTTCCACGACGGCGCGCCGGTGACGTCCGAGGACGTCATCGCCTCGCTGAAGCGCTGGGGCGCGCGCGATTCCATCGGGCGCCGGCTGATGGCGGCGACGGCGGAACTCGTGCCCGACGGGCCGAAGGGCTTCAAGCTCCGCCTGTCGCGCCCCTTCGGCGGCGTCATCGAGGCGCTGGGCAAGCCCTCGGTGCATGTGCCGATGATCATGCCGGCTCGCATCGCCAATGCCACGCCGCCGACCCAGCAGGTCTCCGAGATCGTCGGCTCCGGGCCTTACGTGTTCCAGCGCAGCGAATGGGTGCCGGGCGACAAGGCGACCTTTCGGCGCAACGAGAAATATGTGCCGCGGAGCGAGCCGGCGGACGGTCTTGCCGGCGGCAAGATCGCGAAGATCGACCGGGTCGAGATGCTGACCCTTCCCGATATCGCTGTGCGCTATGCGGCGCTGACGCGCGGCGAAGTCGACTATCTCGAATATGCGCCGGTGGACCTGATTCCGCGCATGCGCCGCGACCGCAATCTGACCTTCGCCAAGGCCAGCGGCCGCGCCGAACTGATCTACGCGGTGTCGATCAACCATTTCCAGCCGCCCATGGACAATGTGCTGGTGCGCCGCGCGCTCCAGCAGTGCCTCGACCGCGCCGAGGTGCTTGCCGGCGCGGGGTTCGGCGGCGAACTCGGCCGACCCGAATGCACCTCCATGCTGATGTGCGGCGCCCCTTATGAGAGCAATGCCGGCGCCGACATCATCGGCAATCCGAGCATCGACAAGGCCAAGGCGCTGCTGGCCGAGGCCGGCTACAAGAACGAGAAGATCGTCCTGCTGCACCCGCTCGACAGCCCGCTGCTCAACCCCTACGGCAGCGTGCTGATCGACCGGATGAAGCGCGCAGGGTTCAACGTTGACGTGCAGGGCCTTGAATGGTCGGCCATCGCACAGCGCTGGGTGCAGAAGAACCAGCTCGACCAGGGCGGCTGGAGCGTCATCCCGGTGGTCTATACCGGCTTCGACATGGCCGATCCGCTGTCGAACATGGGCATCGGCTTCAACTGCACCGGCAATCAGCCATGGGGCTATTGCGACAACAGGATCACGCCGGTTCTCGAACGCTTCGAGGCCGAGAGCGATCCCGATAAGCGCAAGGCGCTGGCCGCCGAGCTCCAGAAGCTCGCCACGGAAGAGGCGACCTTCCCGATCGCCGGCCAGTTCCGCAGCCCAGCCGTTTGGCGCTCCGAGCTGAAGGGCGTCATCGATTTCGGCTTCCCGGTGATCTGGAACATCGAGCGCTGACGCGCCGGGAACCGCCCGCCGTTGCCCGCTCCGCTGCCCCCTCGGCGGCGGAGGACGCGGCGGCAGTTCCAGTTCTCGTCGTCGGCTGATCGAGGCAGGACCATCGCGGCCGTCGGCGGGCGCTTCATCGCATGTTCAGCCGCCTCCCGGCATTGCCGTGGCGACGGATGAGTTCACGCCCTATCCCGGGGAGTGCATCTCGCCGGTTCGAGGATTGATCATGACCCAATGGCGCTGGATTGCGGCGGGCCTTGCGGGGCTCGTTCTGGGACTGCATGGGGCGGCCGCCATGGCAGAGACGCGAACCCTGCGCGGCACGGTCACCTATCGCGAACGCATGGCGCTGCCGCCCTCGGCCGTGGTGGAGGTCAAGCTCGTCGATATCTCGCTCGCCGACGCGCCGTCGCGAACCATCGCCGAGATGACGAAGACCGGCCCCGGCCAGGTTCCGATTCCCTACGAACTGAGGTTCGATTCCGCGGAAATCCTGCCCCGGCACAGCTATGCCCTGCAGGCGCGGATCACGGTCGATGGCCGGCTCTGGTTCATCACCACGACGCGCCATTCGGTGTTCGCGGGCGGGGCCGACAGCACCGAGATCCGCGTCGAGCGCGTCGGCGATACCGGCGCTGTTTCTCCGGCCGCTCCGACAGGCCGCTGGCTTGCCGAGAACATCGATAGCGGCGGCGTGATCGACCGGCTGCAGACCGTGCTGGAGATTGCCGCGGACGGCAGCGTTTCCGGATCTGGAGGCTGCAACCGGATGGCCGGCAAAGCGACGATCGCCGGCGACCGGATTTCGTTCGGGCCGATCGCCAGCACCAACATGGCCTGCGTGCCGGCCGCCATGGATCAGGAGCAGAAGTTCTTCGCGGCCCTGCGCCGGGCGCAAAGCTGGAGCTTCAATGCCGCCATGCAGAAGCTCACGCTGCGGGACGCGGACGGCAAGCCCATCGTGGTCTTCAGCCGCATGTGACGGCGGGCGCCCGCCGCGTGACAAGGGCTGCGCCGCCGGTGCGAGCACCGGGCGCGCAGCCCCCTTGATGAGCCTCTAGGCCGCAGCGTGAGTGCGTGCATGCGTCTCGCGGTAAGGCGGCGCGTAGATGATCAGCACCTCCACGGGCTGCTCGCTCGTCGCGACGAAGGTGTGCGGAGCATCGGCGGGAAAGAAGCAGGCATCGCCGGCGCCGAGCTCCATCGTCTGGCCGCCGACCTCGGCGATGGCCGTGCCGGAAAGCATGTAGCAGACCTGCTCGATCCCGGGATGGCTGTGAGGCAGCGCGCCATGGCTCTTCTCGACCCTCCCCAGAACAACCTCAAGCTGCTCGGCGCCGACGGTTTCCGGGCCGATGATGCGACGATTGACCGTCCCGGTGTGGTTCTTCGGCGAATAGGCAACCGGCGAGCCGGCCTTGATGAAGTAGTTGCGCGTAGCGGACGTCATGATGTCGTTCCAAAGCTGATGGTGCGGGCCCGATGGGTTCACTGGGTCTGGGCGAGGCCGACTTCCTTGATGATCACCTGCCAGCGCTCGACATCGGCCTTGACCTGACCGGCAAAGGCGTTCGCATCGCGTCCGATCACCTCGAACCCGAGTTCCTCGAGCCGCGGCCGGAGCGAGGGGTCGGCAACCGCCTTGGCGAGGGCGCCGCTCAGCCTGTCGCGAATAGCGCTGTCGAGCCCCGCCGGCGCGAACAGGCCGCACCATGCGGAGAGGTTGAACGCGGGAAGGCCTGAAGCCGCCACGGTCGGCAGGTTGGGAAGCAGGCGGCTGGGCTCTTCCGTGGTCACCGCGAGCGCGCGGACCGATCCTGCGCGAACATGCGGAAGACCGGTGGTGGCATCGACGAAGAGGTAGTTGATGCGCCCCGCGATGAGGTCCGTCATCGCCGCGGGAGTGCCGCGATAGGGAACCGCGACGACGTCGATACCGGCGAAGCGGGTCAAGGCGGCGCCCGCCACCTGCCCCGTGCCGTTGCCGAAGGCATATTGCAGCTTTCCGGGATTGCGCTTGGCATGGTCCACCAGTTCGGACACGGACCGGACGTTGAGACCGTTCTCGACCACCAGAATGACCGGGAACACACCGACCTGGCCCAGCGGCGTGAAGCTCTGGACCGGGTCGTAGGTGACATTCCTGGTCACGAACGGCGTGATCGAATGCGACGTCGAGGTCGTGAACAGCAGCGTGTAGCCGTCTGCCTGGGCGCGCGAGACGACGCCGGCGCCGATGGCGGCGTTCACGCCCGGACGATTGTCGATCACGACGCTCGTGTTCAGCTGCGCCTGAAGCAGCGGCTGGACGAAACGCGCGACCGTGTCGGTGCCGCTGCCGGCGGGAAACGGCACGACCATGGTGATCGGCCGGTTCGGGTACCCTTGCGCGCGGGCCGGCGCGGAGCCCGTAGCCAGCGCGGCAAGGCCGCCCGCCAGAACATGGCGACGCGACAATGTGGGCGTGCGGGATCTGTCCTTCAGGGTTCGTTCCATTGTGCGCTTCCCAAATGTCTGTTTTTTGAACGTGTTCAGAAATCTGAACGTAAGCAGAATTCTGATCCGATGCAATGCCCGATGGCGCGTGAGAGGCATGCAGGTGCGCGAGCGCGCTCCGGCTGGCCGGTTGGCCGCCAGATTGCGAGAGCGATCGATGGGGCAGGACGGCTGTCGCGTGCCGACGAGGTCAGGTGCTGGCGAGCAGGCGGGAGATTCGTTGCGCCGTCGCCTGAACCATCACGCTGATCCGGTCGGTGCGGTCGCGGATGCGTGAATGCGGCGCGGCAATCATCAAAGCCGCCACCGGCCTTTCGCCACTGCCGAATATCGGAGCGGCGATGCCGCTGACATCCGTCGCGCTCTGCGAGACGGTCAGCGCGAAGCCCGCCTGGCGCACCTTGTGAAGCGCGGCGAGCAGCGCGTCAGGATCGATGATGGTCGACGGGTTGGTCTGACGCAGGTCCGCCGTGCGGAGATATTTGGCGATGGCCTTGTCGGGCCGGCCCGCCAGCAGGACCCAGCCGCCTGCGGAGAGGTAGAGCGGCCGCAGGCTGCCGACCAGCGCCGAAAAGCGGATCGATTGCGAACTTTCGACGATGTCGATGTAGCGGACGGACAGATCGTCCTCCGCCGGAACGCCCATGATCACGGATTCGCCCGCCTCGTCGGCGAGTTGCAGCATCAAGGGACGCGCAAAGGCCGGGAACTGCCGCGTCGAGATCACACTTGCGGCAAGGCGATAGGTCTGATCGCCCAGCACATACTGGTCGCCGGAATAGCCGACGTGCCCGGTCTGCATGAGGGCCCGCAGGATGTTCAGGGCGCTGCTTTTCGGAACACCGGCGGCCTCGCTGATCTCGGCAAGCGACATCCCGCCCGCGCTCTCGGCCAGCAGCGACAGCATCTGCAGGACGCGCGACGGCGCCCGGGGGGGCGCTTCCTGCTTTGCGGCGCTTGCGACGGACCTGCTGCTCATGGCCTGTCCGTGCCATGTTCTCGGCCATCGTTCAATTGCCGACGAGCCGCGATGGCCTTTGCGGACTCAATAGGGGCGAGGCCGGCTGCCTACTTGCCCGCGAACAGCGGCTGAAAGCGGTCGATGGCCGCGCGCAGGATTTTCGCGAACTCCTCGCGCCGTTCCTCGCACCGAAAGCCGGGCCCGGCGATCGAGATGCTCAGCCGTCGCTCGTTGACGCGCAGGGGGAGCGAGACGCCGACCAGCTGGTCGCTGAACTCGGAATTGCTCTGGTGCCAGCCGCGCTGGACGGAGCGCCGGATCTCGGCCTCGACCGCCTCGATGCTGACGAGCGTCGCCGGCAGGTATTGGACGAACTCGATCCGTCGATAGAGCTGCTGGCGTTCCTCCGGCGTATATTGCTCCAGGATCGCCCGCCCGGTGGCCGTCGCATGAATGGGAAGGGTCCGGCCGACATTGGCGAAATAGCGGATCGCCTGCTGCGTTTCCTCCACCGCGATGAACACGGCGGATATCCCGGCAGGCGCACCGATGGCAGTGGTCTCGTCGGTCTCCTGCCTCACCTCGCGCAGCAGGGTGTAGACCGCCTCGGGCAGGGGTTCGGCGTCGGCGATCTCCTGTGCGAGCGACAGCCAGCGCGGAGACGGGTAGAAGCCGCCGCGCGTGCGCGGCTCGTACAGGAAGCCGCGATCGACCAGCGTGCCGACGAGGTTGAATGCGCTCGAACGGGGCCAGCCGAGATCGTCGGCGATCTCCGACATGATGGCCGGTCGCTTCCGCTTGGCGAAATACTCAAGCAGCTCGAGAACGTTTGCCGCCTGCCGCACGAACATCGAAACCTCTCGTTGCAGCTAGTTTGGCTGGAAAACGTGCAATTCAAGCACGCGCTGTGCCGCCGTCAGGTGCGGCCTGTCAATCATCTTGCCGTCGATCTTCAGCACGCCGGCCGCCGCCACCATCAGGCTGCCTCCTTCCGGCAGCGCATCATGGCGAGGCGACGGCACGAGGCGACGACATCGCCCCGCTGGTTGGTGCAGCGATGCTCGAGTTCGACGATGCCGACACCGGGCCGCGACTTGCTGAGCCGCTTGGAAAGGACCTTGGTGTGCGCCTTCAGCGTGTCTCCATGGAAGACCGGCTTCGGGAAGTTCACATCGGTCATGCCGAGATTGGCGACGGTCGTGCCGAGCGTCGTGTCGTAGACGGACATGCCGATCATGATGGCGAGCGTGAACAGCGAGTTGAACAGACGCTGGCCGTACTCGGTCGTCTCCGAGAAATGCGCGTCGATGTGCAGCGGCTGCGGGTTCATCGACATCAGGCTGAACATGGTGTTGTCCGCCTCGGTGACCGTGCGTGTCAGGGCGTGGTCGAAGGTGGCTCCGATCTCGAATTCTTCATAGTGCAGGCCGGGCATGGGATCTTCTCGTGCTCAGAGCTGGCGGACGGTGCCGTCCGCGATCAGTTGGTCGATGCGGTTCGTGCTCAAGCCCCAGCGGCCGAGCGCTTCCCGGCTGTCTTCGCCGGGCGCTTTCGGCGGGATGGGCCGGGCCTGGGGCGTTCGACTGAAGCGCGGGGCCGGCGCCGGCTGGATCGTGCCGTCGATCGTCAGGAAGCTCTCGCGCTGCCTGTTGTGCGGGTGGTCGGGCGCCTCAGCCAGCGACAGGACCGGCGCGAAACAGGCATCGCTTCCTTCGAGCAGCGCGCACCATTCGGCGCGGGTGCGGCTGGCGAACACGTCCTCCAGCAGTTTTCTCGCCGCAGGCCAGTTCGCCGGATCGTTCACGTCCGGGAATGTCGCGGGATCGAGCCCGAGCCTGTCGATCAGCTGGCGGCGGAACTTCTCCTCGATCGGGGCGACCGACACCCAGAGCCCGTCGGCGCAGCGATAGACCTCGTAGTGGGGTGCGCCGGAATCGAGGAGGTTCGTGCCGCGCTCCGCGCCGTGCAGACCCGCCGCGTGAAGCCCGTAGAGGCCGGTGAGCAGGGAGATGGCACCGTCGCTCATGCCGGCATCGACCACCTGTCCCTTGCCGGACGAGCGCGCCTCCATGAGGGCGCAGACCATGCCGAAGGCCAGCGTCATCGATCCGCCGGCATAGTCCCCCACCAGATTGAGGGGCGGCGTCGGCGGCTGGCCGGCCCGTCCGATGGCGTGAAGGGCGCCCGACAGCGCGATGTAGTTGAGATCGTGCCCCGCGGCGTGCGCAAGCGGCCCCTCCTGCCCCCAGCCGGTGAGGCGGCCATAGACCAGCCGGGGGTTGCGCAGCCAGCATTCATCGGGCCCGAGGCCCAGCCGCTCCATGGTGCCGGGGCGAAAACCCTCGATGAGCCCGTCGGCCCCGGAGATCAGATCGAGCGCGCAGGCGATGCCGTCCTTGGTCTTCAGGTCCAGCGCGACCGATGAGCGGCCCCGGTTGGTGAAGTCGAAGCGGGTGGGGCGAGCGATACCGAGCCCGCTCGGCCCGATCCTGTCGATGCGAAGGATGTCGGCTCCCTGATCGGCCAGCATCATCGCGCACATCGGCAACGGCCCGATGCCGGCGAATTCGATGAACCTGAGCCCCTTGAGCGGACCGGCGCGCCGCGGCTCGGGATTCGTCGCCGGAACAGCCTGCTGCATCGCGCTGCCTCAGTAGGATTTCGGCAGGCCGAGGACGCGCTCGGCGATGAAGGAAAGCACGAGTTGCGGGCTGATCGGCGCGATTCGCGGGATCATCACCTCGCGCAGGTAGCGCTCGACATGGAACTCCTTGGCATAGCCGAAGCCGCCATGGGTCATCACCGACTGCTGGCAGGCGTCGAACCCGGCCTCGCCCGCAAGGTATTTCGCGGCATTGGCCGAGGCGCCGCAGGGCAGGCCCTGGTCGTATTCCCAGGCCGCCTTCATGATCATCAGGCGGGCGGCCTCCAGCTCCATCCAGTTCTTCGCCAGCGGATGCTGGATCGCCTGGTTCTGGCCGATGGGCCGGTTGAAGACGATGCGCTCCTTGGCATAGGCCGTCGCGCGCGCCAGAGCGAGCTTGCCGAGCCCCACCGCCTCGGCCGCGATCAGGATGCGCTCCGGATTCATGCCGTGGAGGATATATTCAAAGCCGCGGCCTTCCTCGCCGATCCGGTCCTCGACCGGCACTTCCAGCCCCTCGATGAAGAGTTCGTTGGAGTCGACAGCCTTGCGGCCCATCTTCTCGATCTCGTGGACCCGGATCTTGGTGCGGTCGAACGGCGTGCAGAACAGCGACAGGCCGAAGGTCGGTTTGGTCACTTCTTCCAGCGGCGTCGTGCGGGCCAGCAGCAGCATGCGGTCGGCGACCTGCGCGGTCGAGATCCAGACCTTCTGGCCGTCGACCACGTAGCGGTCGCCCTTGCGCACCGCGCGGGTCTTGAGCTGGGTCGTGTTGAGCCCGGTATTCGGCTCGGTGACGGCAAAACAGGTCTTCTCGCGGCCCTGAACCATGGGCGGCAGGATGCGTCGCTTCTGTTCCTCGGTGCCGAACACCGCCACCGGGTTGAGGCCGAAGACGTTGATGTGGACGGCGGAGGCGCCCGACATGCCGGCGCCGGATTCCGCGATCGCCTGCATCATCACGGCCGCCTCGCTGACGCCGAGGCCGGAGCCGCCATATTCCTCGGGAATGCAGATGCCGAGCCAGCCGTCGGCCGCCAGAGCCTGCACGAAGTCCTCGGGAAAGCCGCCATGCTTGTCGAGCTTCAGCCAGTAGTCGTCGCCGAAGCGCGAGCAGATGCCGGCAATCGCCTCGCGGATGGCTTCCTGGTCGGGGCTGAGGGCAAAGTCCATCTGATCTCTCGCTGTCGATGCTGGGTTATGCGCGTCAGGCCGCCGGTGCGTCCGGAACGTGAAGGACGCCGCGCTGCACGAGGTCGGCAATCTCGGTGTCGGAAAGGCCCGCTTCCCGCAGAATCTCGCGGCCCTGCTCGCCCTTTCGGGGGGCCGGTTCCCGGCTACCGGCCGGCGTGCCGAACCAGTCCGTCGGGTTCCGCATCGTCCGGATGCGGCCTTCGGTGGGATGATCCTGCATTTGGAAATAGTCAGTGGCGACCAGATGCCGATCCGACAGGATGCTGGCGAAGTCGTGCATCGGCAGCGCCGGCACGTCCGCCCGTCGCAGCAGGTCGAGCCATTCGGCCGTCGTCCGGTCCCCGAACCAGCGGGAGAGCTCGGAGTAGACGAAATCGATATTGGCCATCCGATTGGTGAAACCGGCGAAGCGCGGGTCGCGTTGTGGCAGGTCGGCCAGGCCCATCTCGGCGAGAAAGCGGGTCCAGTGCTTGTCCGTATAGACCAGCGCGCAGACATAGCCGTCCCGCGTGCGGTAGGGCCGACGTTGAGCCGACAGCTGCCGGGCATAACCTCCACGATCCAGCGGCGGATCGAAGGTCAGACCGCCGAGGTGATCGCCGAGCACGAAGTTGACCATGGTCTCGAACATCGGGATGTCGACCCTCTGGCCTTGCCCGGTCTTCAGCGCATGGATCACTGCCGCGCAGATCGCGCCGACCGCGCTGAGGCCCACGACCCGGTCCGCCACGGCGCTCGGCACGTAGCGGGGCTCGCCCCCCGTTCCGATGGCGAACAGCGAGGCCAGCGTCGATCCGCCCTGGATCAGGTCGTCATAGGCGGGATCGTCGGCATAGGGGCCGTTCTGGCCGAAGCCAAAGAGGCCGGCATAGACCAGCCGGGGATTGAGCGCGGCGACCGTCTCGTAGTCCAGGCCCAGGCGCGCCATCGCCTTGGGCCGGATATTGTACATCAGGACGTCCGCTCCGCTGATCAGCGCCTTCAGGGCCGCCAGTCCATCGGCCTCCTTCAGGTTCAGGCACAGGCTGCGCTTGTTGCGGTTCGCATTCAGGTAGATCGCCCCCATGTCCGCGTGACGGCCGGGACCGATCTGGCGCGTGATGTCGCCTTCGGGCGGCTCGATCTTGATGACATCGGCGCCCATGTCGCCAAGAGCCTGGCTGGCAAACGGACCCATGACGACCGACGTCATGTCCAGAATCTTGAGGCCGGCGATCGGACCCATGGGGGGAACCTTTCAGCGCCCCACAGCGGGCGAGATTCAATTCATGATACAAGTACTTAAAATGCACGTGTGTGAATAGTAGTCTGATGGCGGAGCCGGCCCCGTCTTTCGGCATAGCTCTGCTCCTGCGCAGCGGCCCGACATCGCCATGTCGCAACGCGATGCGCTCACGAATTGGGCAGAAGCCTTGGCGGCTAATGCGTTTGCGGGCGCGTTGCGCGGCCATCCGCCTGTGGACCCCGGCCTGAAGCAGGGGCATCGGTGGCCCATCAGACGATTGCGCCCGCGATGCACATTTGTGAATCGCGGGCGCTGCATTGCCAACGGCGACCTATAGTCGCCTTGCGTTGATGGCGATCTCGTCGATCCGCCGGGTCTCTCCTACCGCTTCCGGAAATTCGGCTTGCGCTTCTCGCGGAAGGCGCGGCCGCCCTCTTTCGATTCCTCGGTGTCGTAGTAGAGGCTCAGCGCCTGCATGCCGAGCGAGCCGATGCCGCGGATGCTCTCGGTATCGGCATTGAACGAGCGCTTGGCGATGGAGATGGCGGTCGGGCTCTTCTCCATCAGCTCGGCGCACCAGCGGTCGACCTCGGCGTCCAGGTCGCCGTGCGGCACCACGCAATTGACGAGGCCCATGCGCTCGGCTTCGGCCGCCGTATAACGGCGGCAGAGATACCAGATCTCGCGCGCCTTCTTCTCGCCGACGACGCGGGCGAGGTAGGCGGTGCCGAAACCCGGATCGACCGAGCCGACCTTCGGGCCGACCTGGCCGAACTGCGCGCGCTCCGAGGCGATCGTCAGGTCGCAGATCGTCGCGAGGACATTGCCGCCGCCGATGGCGAAGCCCTGGACGCGGGCGATGACCGGCTTCGGCACGTCGCGGATCAAGGTCTGCAGCTCCTCGATCGGCAGGCCGATCGTGCCGCGGCCGTCATACTGGCCGTCATGGGCGCCCTGGTCGCCGCCGGTGCAGAAGGCCTTGTCGCCGGCGCCGCGCAGCACGATGACGCCGATGTCGCGGTTCCATCCGGCGCGCTGGAACGCGTCGATGAGCTCCTCCACCGTCTGGCCGCGGAAGGCGTTGTAGCGATCGGGTCTGTTGATGGTGATGAAGGCGACGCCGTCGGCGCGCTCCTCAAAGAGGATGTCCTCGTAGGTGCCCTTGGTCATGGCGCTTGTCCCTGTTCGTTGGAAATCTCAGCCGGCCATCGACAGGCCGCCGGAAACGCTGATCACCTGGCCGGTGACATAGGCGGCGTCGTCGCTGGCGAAGAAGCAGATCGCTCCCGGCAGGTCGTCGGGCGCGCCGATGCGGCCGAGCGGGATGGAGCGGCGGAAGGCCTCCATCAGCTTGTCGGGGTTCGAGGCGCCCTTGCGGAACTCGTCGAACAGGGCTGTGTCGGTCGGTCCGGGGCAGACGACATTGAGCGTGATGCCATCGCGCGCGTGCTCCCGCGCGAGCGTCTTCGTCAGCCCGAGCAGCGCCGCCTTGCAGGCCGCATAGACCGCTTCGCCCGTCGAGCCGACGCGCGCGGCATCCGAGGCGACGTTGACTACCCGGCCATATTTGCGGTCCGCCATGCCGGGAAGGACGGCATGATGCATGTGCAGCGCGCCGACGAGGTTGACGGCGATCAGCTTCTCCCACTCTGCTGGCGAGGTCTTGAGGAAGGGCTTGAAGATGTCGAAGCCGGCATTGTTGACGAGGATCGCCGCGGGGCCGAGCGCCGCTTCCGCCGCCGCCACCGCGCGGTCGACGGCCGGCCTGTCGGTGATGTCGCAATGAAAGGCCTGCGCCTTGCCGCCTTTGGCGGTGATGGCCGCGGCGACTGCCTCCGCCGCCGTCGCGTCGCGGTCGAACACGGCGACCGCAGCTCCCCGTGCGGCCATGCGCCGGCAGGTCGCGGATCCGATGCCGCCGGCGCCGCCCGTCACGATCGCCATTCTTCCGTCGAACTGTGTCATGTCGTCAGGTTCCGGTTGCTTCGATGCCCTATCGACAATAGCCTTCCGGATAGAAATAGCAATGCATTGCTATAAATTCGAGGATCCGTCGTGAGACCGAAGCAAGCTGCCGCACCTGCGACGAACGCCGACCGGTTCGACGTCGCCAACCGCCTGTTCTTCCGGCTCTATCAGAGCTCCAACCTCATGCATAAGAACGGCACGCGCGCCGTGTGGGGCTTCGGCAGCACGACGCAGCAATGGGCGGTGCTCGGCGCCCTCGCGCGGCCCCGCGTCCGCAAGGATGGGATGAACGTCAAGGAACTGATCGCGTTCCTGATGGTCAGCCGCCAGAACCTCGCGGCGGTGCTGGACCGCCTCGAGGCCCGTGGCTGGATCGAGAAGATCAAGGACGCCGCCGACGGTCGCGCGCGGCGCAGCCGGCTGACCGTCAAGGGGATCGCCATCTGGGACGACATGCTGGTCGCCATCGGCGACTTCTACGAGGCCGCGCTCGCCGATTTCTCGAACGAGGAGCAGCTCCTGCTCTACCGCATGCTCGACCGGCTGAAGGACGGCCTCGGTGCCCTCAATCCGGGCGACGACGATGCCGCCCAGCCCGACGAGGGCTGAGCGGCGATCTCGCGAAGGCGCGCCTCTCACGCCCTGACGAGCGAGCAGCCGCCCTCGACCAGCGGCCGGAACGCCTGGTCGGCCGGCAGCGTCGAGACCAGCTTGTAGACGTCGCCGGGTCCCTTGCTTTCCTGCGGCGATTTCACCGTGAACAGGTAGGCGGGGTGGATCTTGCGGCCATCGACCCGGATGCTGCCGGCGCCGAAGCAGTCATCGTCGGTCGGCATGGCCTTCATCTGCTGGACCACCGCCCGGCCTGAGGCCTTGGCACGCTCGACTCCAAGCGCCTTCACGGCCTTGAGGTAGTGCATGACGCCTGAATAGTCGCCGGCCTGGCTCATGTTCGGGAGCGCCCCGGCCGCGAGCTTCGGCTTCACGCGATTGGTGAAGGCGCGCGTGCGATCGTTGAGGTCCCAGTAGAAGGTCTCGGTGAGCGCGAGGCCCTTCGCCACCGGCAGGCCCATGCCCTGGATATCGGTGATGAAGGCGATCATCGAGGCGAGCCGCTGCTTGCCGTCCTGTCCGATGCCGAACTCCTGCGCCTGTTTCAGACAGGCGATCAATTCCGCTCCGGCATTGGCGAAGGCGATGACATTGGCGCCGCTCGACTGGGCACGCACGAGGAAGGACGAGAAGTCGTTCGTGGTGCCGAAGGGGTAGCGTACCGAGCCGATCACCTGGCCGCCCGCGGCCTCGACGAACCTGGTGCCGTCCGCCTGCGCGGCATGGCCGAAGGCATAGTCGGCGGTGACGAAGAACCACTTGTCGCCACCGTTCTTGACCAGCGACGTGGAGGTCGAGTGGGCGAGGCACCAGGAATCCCAGCTCCAGTGGATCATGTTGGGGCTGCAGCTCTTGCCGGTCAGGTCCGAACTGCCCGCCACCGTCACCAGCGAAATCTTGTCCTTCTCCTCGATCACGCTGCGCGCGCCGAGCGCGATGGAGGTGTTGCCGACATTGGTGATGATGTCGACGCCGCCCTGGTCGAACCACTGGCGGATGATGGAGAGGCCGACATCCGCCTTGTTCTGGTGGTCGGCCACCAGCACCTCGACCTTGATGTCGGGATTGGCGCCGGTGAACTCCTCCACCGCCTGCCGCGTGCAGGCGACCGAGGTCGGACCGGACAGGTCGCGATAGATGCCCGACATGTCGGTGATGACGCCGATGCGAATGGTGCGGTCGGCCTGCGCCCGCGCGGCCCTCGGCCAGAGCGCGCCCGCGGCAAGGCCCGAGCCGACGAATGTCCTGCGATCCAACATGATGGGTTCCTCCTCGTGATTGTCGTTGGCGGCCTTAGGCGCGGGCCGTTTCGCGCAGCTTGAACTTCTGGATCTTGCCGCTCGGGGTCCGTGGCAGGTCGGCGACGATTTCGAGCCGCTCGGGGATGTACTGCTTCGCCATCTTCTGGTCGGCGAGGTAGGCGGCCATGGCCTCGAAGGAGAGCACTTGGCCCTCTCGCGGGACGATGAAGGCGCAGGCCCGCTCGCCGAGACGCTCGTCCGGGTAGCCGACGATCGCGACGGCGGCGACGGCCGGGTGGCGGAACAGCAGGCCCTCGACCTCGACCACCGGGATGTTCTCACCACCCCGGATGATGATGTCCTTGGAGCGGCCGGCGATGCGGATGTAGCCGGCGGCATCCATGCGGGCGAGGTCGCCGGTGTCGAACCAGCCGTCGCTGTCCTTGGGGTCGAGTTCGGGCCGCCTGAGATAGCCGATGAAGTTCGAGCAGCCGCGCACCTGCAACTGCCCTTCCTCGCTCGCCGGCGCGACGGAGCCGTTGGCGTCGAGCACGCGCACCTCCATGCCGGGCAGCGCGGCGCCGTCCGTCGTGGTCGTCGCCTCCTCGGGGTCCTCCGGGCGCGTGGTGGTGACCGCGCCGTTCTCGGACATCCCCCACGCCGAGATGATCGCGGCGCCAAGCGTTGCGCGGGCCTTCGTTACCAGCGCGCGCGGGATCGGTGCGCCGGCCGACACGAAGATCTTCAGGCTCGGCGTCGCCTTGCCCGAGCTTGCGACGAACTCGGTGAGGTCGTTGAGGAAGGGCGTCGCGCCCATGGTGAAGGTCGCGCCTTCCCCGGTGATCTGGCGCGCCATTTCGGCGGCGACGAACACGTCCTGGAGCACGGCGGTCGCGCCCAGCATCACCGGCAGGACGAGCCCGTACATGAAGCCGAGCTGGTGGGCCATGGGCGAGGGCATGTGGATGATCGCATCGGCGCCAAGATGCAGCCGCTCGGCAAAGGGACCGAGATTGGAGAGCATGGTGTTGGACGTGTGCATCACGCCCTTCGGCTCGCCAGTCGTGCCGGACGTGTAGAGAAGCTGGATCACGTCGTCGGCCGACAGGTCCGCCAACTTGGCCGGTGCGCCCGCAAGAAGCTGGTCGAAGGCGTCCGGGCCCGCGCCGCCCGCGACGAAGACATGGGCAAGCTTCGGCAGCCTGTCGCGGATGCCGGCCACCATGGCCGGATAGTCGAAGCCGCGGAACGAGGCCGGCACGACCAGCACCTTCGATTCCGCCAGGCCGAGCATGAAGGCGAGCTCGCGCTCGCGAAAGATGATCATGAGCGGGTTCGACACCGCGCCAAGCTTCAGGCAGGCGAGGTGGAGGACCGTGAATTCCCACCAGTTCGGCAGCTGGAACGACACGACGTCACCCTTGCCGACGCCGCGCGCGGCAAGGGCGCCGGCAACCGCCGAGGTCATGGCGTCGAGTTCGCGGTAACTGACGCGCTTGGTGTCACCGCTCTCGCTGCGATTGGCGACGATGGCGGTCTTGTCCGGCGTCGCCGCGACGGCACGTGCCAGATGCCGCAGCAGGGTTGCGTTCGGCCAATAGTGTCCCGCCGCGCTTCGCCTGGCGGCGAGCACGTTCTCCGTCACGAACATGGTTCGTCTCCTCCGATGGTCGCGGACTCTTGGACGGTCCGTTCGGCCTATGTCTTCGCCGCGCGCAGCTTCTCCCGCGAGACGATGAGTTTCATGATCTGCGCCGTGCCATCGCCGATCTCGAGCCCCATCACGTCGCGCAGGCGCTGCTGATGGGGCAGGTCCAGCGACCAGCCGTAATGGCCGTGCGTGAGCAGGCATTGATGGATGACGTCGACCGCGGTCTTGGGCGCCAGCCATTTGCACATGGCGGCTTCCGACGTGTGCGGCAGGCCTGCATCGCGCAACGCCAGCGTGTGCAGGCAGAGCTGGCGGATAGCTGCGATCTGGCCCTCTCCCTCCGCAAGCGGAAAGGTGATGCCCTGGTTCTTCGACAGCGGCGCGCCGAAGGCCTCGCGCTGCTGCACGTAGGCCCAGCTTTCGTCGAGCGAGGCCTGCGCCGCGCCAAGTACCTGCAGCCCGATCAGGGCGCGGCTGAAATCGAAGCCCTGCATGACCTGCACGAAGCCCGAGCCCTCGTCGGCGAGCCGGTTGCCGACGGGAATACGGACATCGTCGAAGAAGACCGACGAGCGTCCGATCGCCTTCGAGCCGAGATCGGTGAAGCGCAGCGTCGATACGCCGGGCGTGTCCATCGGCACCAGAAAGGCGCTGACTCCGCGCGCGCCGTCTGCGGGCGCGCCCGTGCGGGCAAACAGGACGATGGCGTCGGCCTGGTCCGCCATGCTGATCGACGACTTCTCGCCCTTGAGGATGTAATGGTCGCCGTCGCGGCGGGCGGACAGCGCCAGACTCGCCGCATCCGATCCGCCGCGCGGCTCGGTCAGGCCGATGGCGACGACGGAACGCCCCGAGACGATGCGCGACACCCATTCCGCCGCGAGATCCGGCTGGGCGTGGCGCGCGAGGATGGCGCCGTTCAGCGAGCCGAGAATCTGCACATAGGCGACGTTCATGTCGCCATAGCCGATCTCCTCGGCGATGACGCCGCTGGTCAGGCTCGGCATGCCGTAGCCGCCGAGGTGCTCGGGAAGCTCGGGCGCGATCAGCCCGAGCGCGCCCATCTCGGCGATCAGGCCGGGCGCGACGCGCGCCTCCGCCTCGCGCGCCTGATAGCCGGGCGCGAGCTTCGTCCGCGCGAACCGGCGGGCGGTGTCCCTGATCTGGATCTGGTCGTCGCTGAGGATCATTCCGGTCGCTTTGCCGATGGGCCGAGCCAGCCCGACGGCGGCAACGATATGGCAAGCGAAATAAATGTCAATGCATTGCTATAAATTCCCTGATGCCGCGACAACGGCTGACGTGCGCGGGCGGGAGACGCGGCGCGAGGGGAGTGCTGGCGAGGCCTGCTGCGCGGCAATGTCGCAGCGTCGGCCTTGTGCTGACGGGTGTGCGGGCGGACACTTGTAGCGTCCGGCAGGCCGCGCTCCCGGCCGTCTCCCGGCCAATCCTTCAGCGCCCTGCGGCAGGGCACTGCCTACGCTCACTGTCCCGAGCCGATGCGCCAGACGGCCCGCCGCGCGCGGGATCAGGCTGCCAGAGGCGACCGGAGGCGACTTGAGCCGCCGCGCTGCCAGTCGCCCTGGACATGGCTGCAGACCGAAACGCCGGAAGCCAAATCAGATATCGGAGCAATTGCCTCTGGCTCACGGCTTTGCTTCAAATCTGGACCTTCCATGGCCAGTGCATGGTGCGGTCCGATGAGCCAGAAAAAGAACACTGGGCGTTAGACGGCGCCAAGCAACCAATCAGCCAGAGGGACGTGATCGATGAAATTCCATTCTCCGAAAATCACCCGCCGTGAAGGGTTGAAAGCCGCGCTGGCCACCGCCGCCGGGGCGGCCCTCCTGCCTGCCTCCGTCCGCTCCGCCGATGCCCAGACGCGGTCTGAGACGCTTCGCCACGTCATGGCCGGCACGATCAATTCGCTCGACGCGACCGTTCCCGGATCGACGCGCGAGGCGTTCGGTGCGGGCATGAGCATCTACGACCGCCTCGGCTCGTTCGGCCGCAAGGAGGTGGAAGGTCAGTGGACCTTCGATTTCGACAACATCCGCGGCGAGCTCGCCGAGAAGATCGACCGCTCCGCCGACGGACGGACCTTCACGTTCCATCTGCGGCAGGGCGCGACCTGGCACGACGGCACGCCGGTCACGGCGGCTGACGTCAAATGGTCCCTCGACCGCGCCGTGTCGGCGAAGTCGCTGTCCGCGGCCCAGATCGCCTCGGGATCCCTGGCGAAGCCCGAGCAGTTCAAAGTCGTCGGCGACCGCACGGTCGAGGTTTCTCTCGACCGGCCCGACCGTCTGGCGCTCGCCAACCTCTCCATCCCGCTGTCGCCCATGTTCAACAGCGTGCTCGCCAAGAAGCACGCGACCAGCGACGACCCCTGGGCGCTGGCCTGGCTGAAGGACAATACCGCGGCGGGCGGCGCCTATATCGTCGAGACCCACCGTCCGGGCCAGCAGACCGTGCTGCGGCGGAACGAGAACTGGAAGAACGGCCCCGAGGGCAAGCTGCCGTTCTTCCGCCGGGTCATCGCGCAGACCGTGCCGGAGGCCGCGACCCGCGCCAACCTGCTGGAGCGGGGCGATGCGGATCTGTCCATCGACCTGCAGGCCAGCGACATCGACGCGCTCGAGCAGCGCGGCCGGATCAAGCTGGTCGCCGTGCCGCAGACCAACGGTTTCACCGGCATCGTCTTCAACACGCGTCTCGCTCCGTTCGACAATCCCAAGGTGCGTCAGGCGGTGGCTGCGGCGCTGCCTTACGAGGACATGTTCAAGGCGGCCTTGTTCGGTCGCGGACGGCGGCTGTTCGGCGCCCGCTGGACCGAGGTGCCGTCGGAGGCCTTCCCGCAACGCCTGCCGCTGAACACCGATCTGGCCAAGGCGAAGGCGCTCCTGACCGAAGCGGGATATCCGAACGGCCTGCAGACGACCTTCGCCTTTGCGGCCGGCGCCGCATCGGCGGCGGAACCGGCGGCGGTTCTGGTCAAGGAGGCACTGGCCAAGATCGGCATCGAGGTGACTGTCCAGAAGATGCCGGACGCCCAGTTCGTCACCCTTCAGGTGGAACGGCGCCTGCCGCTCTTCATGGAGTCGGGAACCGCCTGGCTGCCGGCCCCGGACTATTTCCTGCGGACCTATTTCAGCGGCGAGCATCGCTGGAATTTCAGCGGCTTCAAGAACGCGGAAATGGACAGCCTCGTGCAGGCGGCGCGGTTCGAGACCGACCCGGCCAAATATGCCGCAGCCTGCAAGCGCATGATCACCATCGCCGCGACGGACGTGCCGACGGTGATGCTCTGGCAGCCCAACCAGGATGCCGTGATGGCGCGTAACATCAGCGGCTACACCTACTGGTTCCATCGCCAGGTGGACTATCGGGACCTCGTGCGGGCCTGATCGATGTCGGTGGCGAAGAACATCGGCAGGAGGGTCGTGAAGCGGCTGGGGGCGTCGGTGCCGGCGCTTCTCGGCGTCGTCGTCTTCACGTTCCTGCTCATGCGCGTGTTGCCGGGCGATCCGGCAACATTCTTCGCCTCCGGCCCCAATGCCGGACAGGAGGAGATCGACGAGCTGCGTCGCCAGATGGGTCTCGACCGACCGATGTACGAGCAGCTCGCCCGCTATCTCTACGACGTCGCGACCGGCCATCTCGGCCGGTCCATGACCACCGGTCAGCCGGTGCTGGCCGATCTTGCCCAGCGGCTCCCGGCTTCCCTGGAACTCAGCTTCTTCGCGCTGATCATCGCGCTGGCCCTCGCGATCCCGCTCGGCATCGCCGCGGCGCTGAAGCCGAATTCGCTGATCGACCATGCCGTGCGCTTCGTCTGCACGCTCGGCGTATGCGTCCCGACCTTCGTCTCCGGCCTGCTGCTGATCTATGTCTTCTACTACCTTCTCGGCCTTGCCCCTGATCCGACCGGCCGGATCGACATCTTCGCGGCCCAGCCGCCCGAGATCACGGGGTTCCTGCTCATCGACTTCCTCATGGTGGGCGACCTCGCGGGATGGCGAGCGGCATTCGGCCAGCTCATCCTGCCGGCCTTCACCATGGCGCTGTTCGTTCTCGCGCCGCTCGCCCGCATGACCCGTGCTTCCCTGCTCGCCGTGCTCGGCAGCGATTTCATCCGAACGGCGCGGTCGGTCGGCATGACCGGCTGGCGGGTCGTCATCGTCTATGCGCTGCGCAACGCGATGCTGCCGGTGCTGACCATCATCGGCATCGTGTTCTCGACCATGCTGGGCGCCAATGTCCTGGTCGAGAAGGTCTTTTCCTGGCCCGGCATCGGCTCCTATGCGCTCGATGCCCTGCTGGCGTCCGACTATGCGCCGGTGCAGGGCTTTGTTCTGCTGATCGCGGCGATTTTCGTGATGGTGAACCTCGCCATCGACGTGCTCTACGGCATCGCGGATCCGAGGGTAACGGTCGAATGAGCAGCACCCTCAGGCACGCGGGCTGGGTGCTGCGCGGCAACCCGGTCACGGCTTTCGCGGCCGCCGGCACCTTCCTGCTGGTCGCCGTCGCCGTGCTCGCCCCGTGGATCGCGCCCTACGACCCGATCACGTCCAATGTTTCCAACGCGCTGAAGCCGCCATCGGCAGCGCACTGGGCGGGAACCGACCAGCTGGGGCGCGACATCTTCAGTCGTCTCCTGGCCGCCACCCGCCTCGATCTGACGATTGCAGCGGCGGCGGTCAGCCTGTCCTTCGTCGCCGGCGCCGTTATCGGAAGCTTCTGCGGCTATGTCGGCGGCAGGCTGGACCGCTGGGTGGGGCGGCTCGTCGACGTGCTCATGGCGTTCCCGCTCTTCGTCCTCGCCATGGCGCTCGTGGCGGCGCTCGGCAATCGCGTCGAGAACATCATCATCGCGACCGCGATCATCAACCTGCCATTCTACATCCGCTTCGCCCGCGCCGAGGTGAATGTCAGGCGTCATGCCGGGTGGGTGGAAGCGGCACGGGCCGGCGGCGACAGCCATGCGGCCGTTGTCCTGCGCTTCCTGCTGCCGAACATCCTGCCCGCCATGGCCGTGCAGATTTCGCTGAATCTCGGCTGGGCGATCCTCAATGCCGCGGGGCTGTCCTTCCTCGGCCTCGGCGTCCAGGCGCCGACGCCCGAATGGGGCATCATGGTCGCGGAGGGCGCGCGCTTCATCGGCACCGGCCAGTGGTGGCTGGTGGCCTTTCCGGGCCTCGCCCTGATGCTTGCCGTGCTGTGCTTCAATCTGCTCGGCGACGGCCTGCGCGACATTCTCGACCCGAGGATGCGGACATGACCGAGCCGCTCCTCAAGGTCGAGAACCTCCACGTCTCGTTCAGCACGCGCGGCGGGATCGTCGAGGCCGTGCGCGGTGTCGATATCGAGGTGGCGCAGGGGGGAACCCTGGCCATTGTCGGCGAGAGCGGTTCGGGCAAGTCGGTCACCGCTTATGCCGTGACGCAGCTCCTCGACCGTTCCGCGCGCATTCCCTCTGGCAGGATCCTGTTCAGGGGCGATGACATCACCCGGGCGTCGTCGTCCCGGATGAACAGCCTGCGCGGCGCCGCTATCTCCATGGTGTTCCAGAGCCCGCGAACCGCGCTCAATCCGATCCGCGGCATCGGCCGGCAGATCATGGACGCCATCGAGGCTCATCAGAACCTGCCGAAGGCGCAGGTGCGCGCGCGGGCGCTGGAACTGCTCGAGGCGGTGCGGATCCGCGATGCCGCGGGCCGTTTCGACGCCTATCCGGAAGAGCTTTCCGGCGGCATGTGCCAGCGCGTGATGATCGCCATGGCCATGGCCTGCAATCCCTCCCTGCTCATCGCGGACGAGCCGACGACCGGCCTCGACGTGACGACGCAGAAGACCGTGATGGACCTGCTGGCGCGGCTGACGGCCGAGCGAAACATGGCGCTGATCCTGATCACGCACGATCTGGGCCTTGCGGCGCGCTATTGCCGCGATGTCGTCGTGATGCAGGAAGGCAAGGTCGTCGAGCGGGCGTCGACGGCGGAGCTGTTCGGCAATCCGCAGCATCCCTATACCCGCAAGCTTGTCGCGGCCTCGCCGACTTTCGAATCGACCGTCGACGATCTCGTGGGCGAGGCGCCGCGGCCGCCCGCGCCGGCGATAGCGCGTGAGCGCGGCGCGCCGCCACTGCTCGACGCCGAGGGACTGGTGAAGCGCTTCGGCGACGTCGCCGCCGTCGACCGCGTGTCGCTGAAGCTCGGCCGCGGCGAAAGCCTCGGCCTCGTCGGCGAGTCGGGGTCCGGCAAGAGCACGATCTCGCGCATGATCTGCCGGCTCGTCGACCACGACGACGGCAGGCTGCTGTTCGACGGCGAGGACATCGGCTCCATTCCCGCGCGCGACTTCCACGCCTCGCCCCGCCGGCGGGACATCCAGATCGTCTTTCAGGATCCCCACGACAGCCTCAACCCGCGGTTCAGCGCCTTCGACTGCATTGCCCACCCGGTGAAGCGTCTGGTGAAGCCGCAGGACGCGGCAGAGCTGAAGCGGCGCGTCGAGGAAGCGGCCGAGCGCTGCGGACTGCCGCGCGACCTGCTCGGACGCTTCCCGCACCAGCTCTCCGGCGGCCAGAAGGCGCGCGTCGGCATTGCCAGGGCCATCGCGGTGGAACCGCGTCTGCTGGTGCTCGACGAGCCGACGGCCGCCCTCGATGTGTCCGTGCAGGCGGTGGTGCTGAAGCTGCTGGACGACCTGCGCCGCGACGAGGGCCTGTCGTTCCTGTTCGTCAGCCACGACCTCAACGTGGTGCGGATGATGTGCGAGCGCATCGTCGTGATGCGCCAGGGCACCGTCGTGGAGGAGGGGGCGAGCAAAGACCTCTTCACCGCGCCCCGGGCCGCCTACACCCGCGAACTGCTCGACGCCATTCCGCATTTCGAGCCCCAGCGGGCGCTGGCCGGCTGACGGGCCGGCCGAAGTGAACCTCATCGAGGAGACGAACGTGCAAACCAGGGTTTGGGACATCGGCACGGATATTGGCGGCACGTTCACCGATATCATCGCCGTCGAGTCCGCGAGCAACGAGACCCGCATCGCGAAGGTGCCCTCGCGCCCGGACGCGCCCGTGCGCGCCATGCTTGAGGCGCTCGCAGCCGTCGGGCTCGGCGCCAATGACGTCCGCCGCTTCGTGCACGGAACGACGCGGGTGACCAACGCCCTCGTCGAGGAGCGGTTGCCGAGGGTCGCGCTGGTGGCCACGGCCGGCTTCGAGGACGTGCTGGAGATCGCGCGCTATCGGCGCGAGGAACTCTATCGTCTCGATATCCGGCCGAAGGCTCCGCCGCTGGTGCCTCCGGCGCTCTGCTTCGGCGTGAAGGAGCGCCTCGATCACACGGGCGCCGTCGTGGAGCCACTGCCGGAAGCCGAGATCGAGCGCCTGATCGCTTGGCTGAAGGCCAACGAGGTGCAGAGCGTGGCGATCTGCCTGCTGCATTCCTACGCCAATCCGGTCCACGAGAAGATGCTGGCCGAGCGCCTCGAAGGCGTCGTGCCGCATCTGTGCGTTTCGCACGAGATCAACCCCGAGGCGCGCGAATACGAGCGCGCCTCATCGACGGCCTTCAATGCGGCGGCGATGCCGATCGCGGTCGAATATCTCACCGAGCTTGAAGAAAAGCTGCCGCTGGGCGCGGGTCTGCAGGTCTTCCACTCGGCCGGCGCCATGGTGCCGGTGCCGGCGGTCAAGCGCCGCCCGCTCGTCATGGCGATGTCTGGTCCTGCGGCGGGTGTTTCGGCCTCGGCGCGTCTCGCGCGGGACCTCGGTCGCCCCCGGGTTCTCACCTTCGACATGGGCGGGACCACCACCGATGTCTGCCTGATCGTGGACGGCGCTGCGGAAATGACCGACACCCGCATGATGGGCGGGCGCCCGCTGCGCCAGCCTATGCTGGCCGTGCATTCCATCGGCGCCGGCGGCGGGTCCATCGTCAGCCTTGGACCGGGCGGGTTGACCGTCGGGCCGAAGAGCGCCGGTTCCGTTCCGGGGCCGGCCTGCTACGGCCGGGGCGGCGACCGCCCGACAATCACCGATGCCAATGCCGTTCTCGGCTATCTCGACCCCGAAGCACGGCTCGGAGATACCATCCAGCTCGATGTCGAGGCTGCGCGTCGGTTCATCGCCCCCATCGCGAAAAGTCTCGGCCTTGGACTCACGGAAACGGCGCTCGGCATCGTCAAGGTCGCGAATGCGTCGATGGCGCGCGCCCTGCGCCGCGTGACGGTCGAGCGCGGTGTCGACGGCCGCGATTGCACGCTCCTCGCCTTCGGCGGCGGCGGACCCATGCATGCGACGGGCCTTGCCGACATCTACGGGCTCAAGGAGATCGTCGTGCCCGCCGCTTCCAGCGCCTTCTCGGCGCTGGGCTGCCTGACCGCCGACTTCAGCTTCCTCCAGCAGCGCACCGTGCGCATGCCGCTGAACGGCTTTCCGCAGGCGGCCTTCGCCGAACGTGTCGGCGAACTGGTCAAGGAGGCGACCACGCCGCTCATCGCGAATGGGATCGCGGAGCGCGACATCGCCATCGAGCATGTGGCGCTGATGCGCTATGCCGCGCAGAGCGACAGCATTCCCATCGGTTTTGCCATGCCGCTCGATACCGCGGTGCTGGAGGCCGATTTTCACCGGCGCCACCAGCAACTTTTCGGCTACGCCACCGGCGAGTCGTGCGTCATCGAGTCCGTGCGTGTGCAGGCGGTCAAGGCATCCATGACGCCGTTCTCGCGACCGGATGTCGGCCGCCCGCCGGTCACCGAACGCGTGCGCGACTGCGTCTTCGAGGGAGGCCAGCCGGTCTCGACCGCCATCATCGCTCGCGAGACCCTGACGGCGACGGTTTCGGGACCGGCCATCATCGAGGATGCCTGGTCGACCGTCGTGGTTCCGCCGGGCTGGCAGGCCCGGGCTGACGATCTCGGCAATCTCTTCCTGAACCGGAGCGCGGCATGAGCACGCTTGACCCCTTCGTCGTCGAGGTGATCCGTCACGGGCTCTCGGCGGCAGCCGAGGAGATGAGCCTCGTCATGACGCGCTCGGCGCGCTCGCCGCTGCTGCGCGAGGCCGGCGACCTCTCCTCCGCCATCACGGATGCGGAGGGCGGCCTGGTGGGGCAGGGGCGGGACATTCCCATCCACCTCGGCGCCATGGCCTACACCATCAGGGAATTGCTCAAGGCATGCCCTGCCAGTGGCATGAAGGAGGGCGACGCGATCATCTACAATGTCGGCGCGCTCGGCGGTAACCACCTCAACGACGTCAAGGTCGCGCGGCCGGTCTTCGTGGACGGCAAGCTGATCGCCTTCGCACTCAGCCTCGCACATTGGCCCGACGTGGGCGGGACCTGGCCGGGCAGCTATCTCGCGCGCGCAGTCGACACGTTCCAGGAGGCGATCCGCATCCCGCCGCTGCCCATCGCCAGTTCCGCCGGCGTCAACCGGCCGGTTCTCGACTTCATCCTCGCCAATGTCCGCGATCCCGTCTCCTGCGAGGGCGACCTGATGGCGCAGCTTGCCGCGACCACCGCGGCGGAACGGCGTATCCGCGAGATGTGCGCTCAGTACGGCACGCAGACCTTCGTCGATACGATGGCGCGGCTGCACGACCTCTCCGAGGCCGAGATGCGGGCGGCCATCGCCGACCTGCCCGACGGCATCTACGAGGGCGAGGACTTCCTCGACGACGGCGGGCCGAACGGCGAGCCCTCGCGCATCCACGTCAAGATCGAGATCCGCGGCGACGAGGCGACCTTCGACCTGTCCGGCTCCGCCGACAAGGTCTCGACCTTCTGCAACACGACGCCCTTCATCGCCCGTTCCGCGGTTGTCTATGCGGCGCGCATCATGAGCGGCCGCGACATGCAGCAGAATGCCGGCGCGCTGCGGCCGATCACGATCATCACGCGTCCGGGGTCCATTCTCGAGCCCGGCTGGAACGCCGCCGTGGCGGCGGGCAATCACGAAACCTCGATGCGCGTGGTCGATGCGATCTTCCTCGCCATGGAATCCGTCATCCCCGAGAAGCTCTCGGCGGGCGGTCCGGCAACGTCGGGCCTTCTGGCATTCGCCGAGCCCATGCCGGACCAGTCCTGGCGCATGCTCTACGAGGTCCATGGCGGCGGGGAGGGTGCCCGGCACGACCGCGACGGATGCCCGGCGACCAGGGTTCATCTGGCCAATACGTCGAACACGCCCGCCGAGGTGATCGAGGCGAACTACGCCATCCGGGTCGAACGCCAGGCGATCCGGCGGGATTCGGGCGGCAGGGGACGCCACAAGGGTGGCGACGGCGTGATCCGCAGCTACCGCGTGCTCGCCCCCTCGATGTGGCTGACGACCTGCGTGGAGCGCACGGTCATGCCGACATACGGCCTCAGCGGCGGCGAGCCCGGCAAGCCTTATGTCGTCACGCTTGAGCGCGATGGCGCCACGGAGCCGCTCGCGGGCAAGGCAAACCTGTTGCTGAAAGCGGGCGATCTCGTCACGCTGGAGGGATGCGGCGGCGGCGGATTCGGAGATCCGGCGACGCAGGTCCAGTAACCTTGCCGCGTCAACTTTCGGGGTGCGTGATGGCTCGCGACGGCGCGACGGGGGGGCGCGTGTCGGTGGCCGGGGTCGGGCTCGACCGCGGTTCCGACCTGCCGCTCTACCAGCAGGTCGCGGCTCACCTGCGCAACCAGATTCTCGACGGCCGTCTCAGCGCGGGAACCCGGCTGCTCGGCTCGCGCAGGCTGGCCGCCGAACTCGGCTGTTCGCGCGCGATCGTGCTGACGGCGTTCGACCTGCTTTATTCGGAAGGTTATCTCCGGTCCGTGCCGCGCGGCGGCGTCGAGGTGGCGGCCGTCGCCCGGGCCTCCGCGCCCCCGGTGCCGGCGCCAACCCCGTCCTCGACCGCATCGGACGACTGGCTGTCGCAGCGCTGGCGTTCGGTGCTGGATACCCGCTACGACTTCGATCTGGGATCGCCGTTCAGCACGGGCACGCCCGATGTGTCGGGCTTTCCGTTCGATGTCTGGTCGCGGCTCCTGCGCCAGACCTGGGCGAATCCGCCGCGCTCGGCATGCGTGGACATGTCGCCGCTGGGATGGCAGCCGCTGCGCGAGGCGACCGCGGAATATCTCGGCGCGGTGCGCGGCCTGCTGTGCCGGCCCGACGAAGTGGCGATCACGAGCGCCAGTTCCGGCGCTCTGGACCTCTGCTGCCGGATGCTGCTGGACCCGGGCGACGAAGTCTGGGTGGAGGAGCCCGGCTTCATCGAGGCGCGCTGGAGCCTGAAGGCGGCCGGGGCGAAGCTTGTCCCTGTTCCGGTGGACGAGAAGGGGCTGATCGTCTCCGAAGGCATCCGCCGCGCGCCCAATGCCAAGCTCGCGGTCGTCACGCCATCCCACCAGTTTCCGCTCGGCGTCGCCATGAACCTGGAACGCCGGCAGGAACTGCTGCAATGGGCCGGCCAGCACGGCGCATGGATCATCGAGGACGACTACAATTCCGAGTTCCGCCATCGCGACAGCATGACGGCATCGCTGAAGTCGCTCGATCGGGTCGGCCGGGTCGTCTATCTCGGCACCTTCTCCAAGGTGATGCTGCCGAGCATGAGGATCGGCTATCTCGTCGCGAGCAGGCTGTTCACCGAGGCCTTCGCGCGCGGGCGGGCGCGCATAGACGTGCATACGGCCGGCACGACGCAATTGGCGCTCGCGGAGTTCCTGCGTCAGGGGCATTTGCTGCGCTACCTGCGACGCATGCGGAAGGTCTATGCCGAGCGGCAGGCGGCCGTGCTCGACGCCCTGCGCACCCTGATGCCCGACGAACTCGAAGTGCCGCCGACGCCCGCCGGACTTCACCTGACGGCGCTGTTTCGACCGGTCCTCGAGGGCCGGATCACCGATCGGGAGGTCTCCCGCCTCAGCCGCGCCTCCGGCAATTTCATCCAGCCGCTATCCCAGTGCTACCTCGGCGAGCCGGACAGGCAGGGGCTGCTCGTCGGCTATGGCCGGCTGGACGCCAAGGAGGCTCATCCGAGACTGGCCGCGATCGCCGCGGCGCTTCGCTCGGCCTGACGGATCTGGCTCACCGTTCCATACCGGAACTGGCGCTGTCGAAGCCCACATCGCGCTCCTAAGGTCGAGCCATAGACAATCAGGGAGGTCGCCCATGGGCCGGTTGCTGCGCACGGGTCTCAATGCCGGCACGGAAGCTCCGCAGGTCGTAGGCGGCGAGGGCGTTCACTTCCATCTCAGCGACGGGCGCAAGGTGCTCGACGGGAGCAATACCGGTGGCCCGCTCGGGCACGGGCATCCGCGCATGGCCGAGGCGCTGCGCGAGGCGGCAGGGCTGCCGATGGTCAGCGAGGGCTGGAACTGGCGCGGCCGCGACAAGGCGGCGGAAGAGCTGTTCGAGGTCGCGCTCAAGGGCGAGGAGCACTGGGCCGGGGCCGTGCGCTTCTGCCTCAGCGGCAGCGAGGGCAACGACATCGCCCTGTCCCTGTCGCAGGCGCTGACCGGACGCAAGGCAATCGCGACGCGCGAGCGCGCCTATCACGGCCTCGTCGGCCTCAGCCGCGACGTCACGGTCCAGCCTCACTGGCACGGCGGCCTCGCGGCGCCGAATGGCGGAACCAAGGTTCCGCCGCCGGGCGCGAAAGTCCATGTGCTGCCGGCACCGGAAGGAGCGACCTATCTCTCCGCGACGGAGGCCGCCCGTCGCCTGCCGCCGCTCGACGAGCGTCTCGCGGGTGCGGCCGAGAAGCTGCGCGACTCCGCGGCGGTCATCATCGACTACACCCAGGGCGGCTACTATCACGACGGCGCCTATCAGGATGCGGTCGCCGGAATTGCGCGCCGCGAGGGCTGCCTGTGGATCGCCGACGAGGTGGTGACGGGCGTCGGGCGTTCGGGGCGCCCGTTCGCCTTCCAGGGCGGCGACACGCGCCCGGATATCGTGACGCTCGGCAAGGGTCTTGGCGGCGGCATGGTGTCCGTCGCGGCGATCGTGGTCTCCAAGGATGTCGCGGCCGAACTCGACGGCAAGAGCTGGCAGAATTACGGCACGCTCCGCGGGCATCCGATGGCCATGGCGGCGGTCAGCGCCTATCTCGGCATCGTTCGGGACGAGGGTCTCCTCGACCGCGTGAAGGCGCTGGAGGGGCTCTATGCCCGCCGCCTGTCCGAAATCGCCGCCCGCCATCCGAGCGTTTCGCGCGTCGCGGGCCAGGGTCTCCACTGGACCATCGAGCTGCACGGTCCGGACTGGCGCAACTGGCTTGCCGACACGACCGAGGCGCCGATCGCCTCGCGCGTCGCCGGCCATGCGCTCGGCGCCGGGGCCGTCATCGGCACCAGCGGCGAGCAGGTTTCGCTGTTCCTCGCGCCGCCGCTGATCATCTCGGAGGCTGAATCCGAGCGGCTGCTGTCCATTCTCGACGACAGCCTGTTCCTGGCCGACCGCGAGCACAATGCCACGATGGAAGGGGCGCATTGATGGACGATCTGAAGGCGGTCCTTGCCACGGTGCAGGGCTATTTCGACGCGCTCTACGACGGAAGCGTCGAAGGGTTCCGGTCGGTGTTCCATCCGGAGGCACAGCTGTTCACCTCCGAAGCTGGAAACACCGCGGCGCTCGGCATGGACGCCTACATGGAGCGGGTGGCGGGTCGCGCGTCTCCGGCCTCGCGCAACGATCCCCGTTTTGACGAGGTGGTCAGCGCGACGATCGCCAGCCCGACAACGGCGCATGTGCGCGTCCGCGACGCGCTGCTGCCGAACCGGTTCGTGGACGAGCTGCTGCTGGTGAAGTTCGCCGGCGGCTGGAAGATCGTCTGCAAGTCGTGGGCCTTCGACAACGGCAAGCCGGCGGCATGATCCGCACGGCGGTCGAGGACGGCTCGATCCTCGTGGTGACGATGGATCGACCGCCGGCCAATGCCATCGACCAGTTGATGAGCGATGGGCTGGACGAGGCCTTCGGCCGCTTCGAGGCCGACGACGACCTGCGCGTATGCGTGATCACAGGCGCCGGCGACCGCTTCTTTTCCGCCGGCTGGGACCTTAAGGAAGTCGCGGCCGGCGGCGCCGACGAGAGCCGGTTCGGGGCAGGCGGCTATATGGGCCTGACCGAGCGGTGGGGGCTGCTCAAGCCGGTCATTGCCGCGGTCAATGGAACGGCGGCCGGAGGCGGGTTCGAGCTGGCTCTCGCCTGCGACCTCGTGGTGGCGGACGAGAGGGCTCGCTTCGTGCTGCCCGAGGTCCGTCATGGTCTGGTCGCCGAGGGCGGCGGGGTCATCCGAGCGCCGCGCCGCCTGCCGCCGATGATCGCCATGGAACTGCTGCTGACCGGTGCCCCCATGCGGGCCGAGGAGCTTTCCCGGCATGGTTTCGTCAACCGGCTCGCGAAGCCAGGGCAGACCCTGCCGGTCGCGCTGGAGCTCGCCCGGCGGATCTGCGAGGCGGCGCCGACGGCGGTGACGGCGACCAAGGAAATTGTGGCTGGAACACTGCATCTGAGCGAGCGGGACGCCTATGCATCCATGCGTGGCGGCACCTGGCCCGGCTATCGACGGATGCGCGAATCCGCCAACCGGATCGAGGGGCCGCGTGCCTTTGCCGGCAAGCGTCTGCCCCGGTGGGTTCCCTGACATGAAGCAGCCGGATCGCGGGCAGCCGACGCGATCCTTTTGCAGGCAACGGCATGGAGAGTCCGGCAATGACGGCGAACGTGGCGGAACTGCATGATCGCTTCTGGCCCGCCGGGGTTGCCCGCAGCCTCGGCCCGCTGCCGCGCTCGCTGTCGGAGGCGCTGCGGGAGACGGCGGCCCGCCGGGGCGATGCCATGGCCATCGGCTTCTATGGTGCTTCCCTGAGCTACCGTGTCCTGCTGGAGCAGGTCGAACGTCTCGCCGCCTTCCTGCAACATGCCTGCGGCGTGTCGAAGGGCGACCGGGTCCTGCTCGACATGCAGAATTCCCCGCAGTTCGTCATCGCCTTCCAGGCCGTCGTTCGGGCGGGCGCCGCTGTCGTCCCGATCAATCCGATGAGCACTGCGGGGGAACTGACTTATCTGGCGGCGGACAGCGGGGCCCGCGTTGCCATCGTCGGGGCCGAGTTGCTGGACCGGTTTGCGGCCCTGATGCCCGAGCCGCTCCGGCACGTCATCGCGGCGGCCTATGGCGATGCGCTGCCCGATACCCGGCAATTCAGGCTTCCGGCCGTGATCGGCGAGAGCCGCCTGCCGGACCGCCTGCCGAAGGGCGTCGTCGCCTGGCGCGACGCATGCGCGGAATCCCGCGCGCCTCTGCCCGACGCTACGGGGCCGGGCGACCTTTGCGTCATGCCCTACACGTCGGGGACGACGGGCAAGCCAAAGGCCTGCATCCATACGCATGCCAGCGTGCTTCACACGGCCATCCTCCAGGCCCGATGGTACGGCGCTGAAGACGGGACCGTGCTAACCGCCTTCATGCCGCTGTTCCACGTCGCCGGAATGCAGTTCTCGCTGAACGGCGGCCTCGCCTCAGGCGCGGCCATGGTGATCATGACCCGCTGGGACCGGGACCTCGTTCCCTCGCTGTTCAAGCACTATGGCGTGACGATGTGGAGCGCGGCGCCCACCATGGTCGTCGATGCGCTGGCTGCGCCGGGCTTCGACGCAAGCGCTTTCGACGGGCTGAAGGTCGTGACCGGCGGCGGCGCCAAGATGCCTGCGGCGGTGGCCGAGGAACTGCTTCGTCGCTGGGGCCTTCGCTATATCGAAGGCTACGGCATGAGCGAAACCATCTCGCCGACCCATATCAACCCGCCCGACCGCCCCAAGCCGCAGTGCCTGGGCATTCCCGTGCACGATACGATTGCGCGGGTGGTCGATCCGGAGACGCTCGACGAGGTGGAGACCGGCGCCGTCGGCGAGATCATCGTCTCCGGTCCGCAACTGATGACCGGCTACTGGAACCGTCCCGATGCCAATGCCGAAGTGTTCCTCGAGCGGGAGGGGCGGCGGTTCCTTCGCACGGGCGATCTCGGCCGGGTGGACGAGGACGGCTATTTCCACATGGTCGACCGGCTGAAGCGCATGATCTCGGTGTCGGGCTTCAAGGTCTGGCCTGCCGAGTGCGAGGCGGTCCTTTACGGGCATCCCGCCATTCAGGAATGCTGCGTGATCGCCGCGCCGGACGATCATCGCGGCGAGACGGTCAAGGCTCTGATCGTGCGGCGGCCCGGCATCGAGCTGGATGCCGACGATCTGATCTCCTGGGCAAGGGAGCGGATGGCGGCCTACAAGGCTCCTCGCGCCGTCGCGTTCGTCGACAGCCTGCCGCGTTCGGCCTCGAACAAGGTCGACTGGCGGGCCTTGCAGGCGATCGAATGGGCAGCGCGCGAACAGGGTGATGCCGCCGGATGAGGTTGGCGAGCCAGAACCAAGCTCTTCAATGGAATAGGTACTACGTTGATGTAGCGCGAGACGAGCAAGAAGGTGTTGACGCAGTGTCGAAGCCAGCGATCAATGAGGTAGGACGCTGCGACGCAGCAGGAGGCTGCCATGCCGGATCTCCTTCCTCCCTTGCCGCATCTTCAAGACGGCAACTTCCTGGCTGATGGCGGACTCGAAACCACGCTCGTCTTCTTGGAAGGTATCGATCTTCCATCCTTTGCGGCTTTTCCACTGGTCCTGACCGAGGCTGGACGAGAGACGCTAGCTCGCTATTTCGCGCCGTATCTCACAGAGGCGAGGAACCGGAACGTCGGCTTCGTGCTCGACACGCCCACGTGGCGGGCCAATCCCGATTGGGCGGAGAAGCTCGGCTTCAGCCTCGACGACGTGCTCGATGCCAATCGCCAGGCGGTCGCTTTTGCCGCACGGCTGCGGAGTGAAGTCGACGGTTCCCCGATCCCGATTGTCCTGAACGGCGTGGTTGGCCCGAGGGGGGACGGCTACGTTGTCGGCGCGACCATGACGGAGGAAGAGGCCGCGCGTTACCATCGTCCACAGATCGAGGCGCTTCGCGACGGAGGCGCCGACATGGTGAGTGCGATCACCATGACATACGTGGAGGAGGCGGTGGGCATCGCGCTCGCAGCGCGCGCCGGCGGCGTGCCCGTTGCGATCTCCTTCACAGTCGAGACAGACGGGCGACTGCCGTCAGGGCAGGACTTGAAGGCTGCGATCGAGGAGACCGATGCGGCAACGGGCAAGACGCCGGCCTATTACATGATCAACTGCGCCCATCCGGATCATTTCCGGGGAGCAATTGCCTCCGGCGAACCCTGGCTCGACCGCATCCGGGGAATCAGAGCCAACGCCTCCCGCAAGAGCCATGCAGAACTCGATGCATCGACCGAACTCGATATCGGCGACCCGGCCGAGCTGGGCCGACAGTACCGGGACTTGCGGTCGCAGTTGCCCAAGCTGCGCGTCTTCGGCGGCTGCTGCGGCACGGACCATCGGCACATCGTGGCCATATGCGAAGCGTGCTTTTGAGGAGTAAGTCGCAAGGCCGCGCCGCAACAGATGCGACACAGCCCGGTCGCCACCTCGTCGGGCAGGGTTGCCGCCGCGGCTGCCAGCCGCTCGCCGATTGGGATAGGGCCTTGGTCCGGAGTCTGTCGGCACCAACCAGCGCCGCGTCGGGGCCGGCATCCGAGACCCTTCAGACGAGCGCTGCAGGGACGTAATCCATAATGGCGCCTTGGGGCGGAGAGGGGGGCAACGTCGCCTGACCGGAGCGCCGTCGTTGCGCCAGGCTCATGCTCGGCTGGCGATGGCCGAAGTCCGCGCGACCGGCGAGGGCATCTCGATCACGGGTCGAACGCACGTCTGGCGAAAGCGCGCCGCAAACGGGCAGGAGCTCTCTGTCTGGGAGTTCTCTTTTTTGTGCGGAAATGGCGCGCCCGAAAGGATTCGAACCTCTGACCCCCAGATTCGTAGTCTGGTGCTCTATCCAGCTGAGCTACGGGCGCGCGCCGCTTCGGCTGTGCGCCAGGCGCCTGCCGAATGGAGGCGGTCGGATACGCTGTTTCGGATGACAATGCAAGTGCCGCCGACGACCTCGTGCAATCGTCCTGTGGACTCGCATCCCGCGAGCCGCGCATCCCGTTGACGGCGCAAGACCCCGGCCGATGCAGGCCGGAGGAGTTGTTGCCGGGCGGCGGATGTCAGGCGCGCCTGCGCTGCTGCTTGCGAATGGCCGCGAGGTCGATCGGGCGGTCGGGAATCGCGATTCGGAAGGTCGCGCCCAGCGTGCCGTCCGCAAGGGCTACCGAGCCGCCGTGGGCGCGGATCAGCTCCGAGGCTATGGCAAGGCCAAGGCCGCTGCCGCCGGGCCGTGTCGAGCTCTGGAAGGCCTCGAAGAGGTGCTGGCGCGCCCGGTCGGGCACGCCGGGGCCGGTATCGGACACTTCGATGACGGCAACGGCCCCCTCGCGCCGGCCGACGATGCGAATCTGATCGCGGCCGGGATCGTTCGGCGCGCGCGCCTCGAGCGCCTGATGGGCGTTGCGGACGAGGTTGAGCAGCACCCGGAACAACTGGTCGGTGTCGGCATCGACCATCACGTCGCGCTCGACCGCGTTGATGAAGGCGATCCGCGCATCCAGGCCGAGGCCCATCGTGTCGCGAACCTCGTCGGCGAGCGCCGACAGATCGACCATGCGGCGCTGGGGGGCGGCCTCGTGCGCGCGCCCGTAGGAGAGCGTCGCCTGGCAGAAGGCGATGGCCCGGTCGAGTGCCTGGATCATCTTGGGCG
This sequence comes from Pseudomonadota bacterium, assembly GCA_020161695.1. GTDB lineage: Bacteria > Pseudomonadota > Alphaproteobacteria > Rhizobiales > Phreatobacteraceae > Phreatobacter. Next base: position 103,337 of record JAIUOO010000004.1, read on the forward strand.
CGAATTTCTGCACGGTCGGATCGGGCACATTGGCCAGCCGGTCGGAGAAGAGCTGGGCGGAAGCCAGAAGGTTGCGCAGATCGTGGTTGATCTTGGAGACGGCGAGGCCGAGGGCCGCGAGCCGCGACTTCTGCGCCAGCATGTCGTGCAGAGAATGTTGCATCGACTGCAGTTCGTATTCCGCGACGCCGACCTCGTCCTTCCGGCCGGTCGGCACGATCGCCTGGCTGAGGTCTTCGGGATTTTCGCGGAAGGCGATCATCGTGTCGGTCAGCCGTCGCATAGGCCTGACGAACAGCAGGTGAAGCGTCAGATAGACCAGACCCGCCGTCAGCGCCGAGATGAACAGCGAGACGACCAGAATGGCCTGCGAGAACTTGACCATGGCGCGCTTGAGCGGCGTCTCGTCCATCACGATCTCGACGAAGTCGCCGGCGCGCCGGGCATTGCCCATGACGCGCATCGTGCGGCCCTCGCGCGCGAACAGGGTCGCGAAGGCCTCGGGAATGGAGCGGAACAGGGTCTGGTCGCGCATGTCGATGGTCACATCGACCTGCGGCATCTCTTCGGAAGCCGCGAGCAGGCGCCGGGCCGGGCCTGTCTTGAGCGCCACGGCCTGCGCGCCCGCGCTGTCGAGCAGTTCGCGGACGAGCACCTCGGGCACCATGCCGCTGGGGGCGGCTTCAAGGACGAGCGCGGCGGTCCGGCCTGCCGCGATGCGGTCGTCGAGCCAGGTGTTGCGGAAGTTGGCGACGGCGGGAACGTAGATCAGGATTTCGGCGACGAGGACGAACAGGACCGTCAGGATCAGCAGCTTGCCGGACAGGCCGACGCCGCGCGAGGGCACAGGGGCTGCCTCGTCCAGCGCCCGGCGCTGCGCGGCATCCATCGCAGGGGAAGAACCATTGTTGGACGTACGATCGGCCATCTAGTCCCCGGTGGGACGCACTCTACTGGGGTGGTGTCAGCCGAGGCGGCGGAGCAGGCTGATGATGCGCCTGATCCGCGGATTCGACAAACTGGCCAGCAGATAGCTGCCCGCTGCCCGTTTGCCCACATCCGAAAGCGATGGATGGGGCAATATCATGGCAGCAAGATCCTGAACATGCAGGCCCTTGCGCACCGCCAGCGCGAACGGGGCGATCAGCTCGGCGGCATCGGGCGCGGCGATGGCACAGCCGAGAACCTGCCCCTTGCCCGAGACGATCAGCTTCAGATGACCCGCCGTTCGGCCGGTGGCGATGCCGGCCGCGGTCTCGGACAGCGGCCAGCGCAGGGCGCGGATGCCCGAGCGGCGATGGCGGTCGGAGGGGCCGGATAGCCCGACGCTGGCGATCGGCGGCTCGGTTTGCGTGCTGCTGGCAATAGCGGCGGTCGGCAGCCGAACCGGCCGGCGAAGCAGGCAGTTCTGCGCCACCAGCGTTCCGTGCCAGGCCGAGATCTCGTCGGGGGCTTCGGGCGCGCTGGAGCGGCCGAGCGCGAAAACCCGCCGGTTGGCCGTCAGCAGGCCGGCATCCACTTCCACGCGACCCGGGGTCGCCGCGATCCCCGCCTTGCCGAGATCGAGGCCCTCCACGGCCGCCTGCCGCCCGGTGGCGAACAGGAGGTGCGAGACGGCGAGCGAGCCATCCTCACCGTTTCGTCGCGCACTGACCCTGAGGTCGCCTGGCGCGCCTTCGATGCGGGTGAGGCTGGTCTGTTCGTGCACGGTGATGCCGGCGGCAGCCATCCGCTGGCGCACGGCGAGGACGAGTTCGGGATCCTCGTCGGCGAGGATCGCGCCCTGCTCGAACAGGATGACCTCCGAGCCGAAGCGCCGGAACGCCTGGGCGAGGGCGGTTCCCTCGCTTGCGCCGCCAACAATGGCGATCCGCGAAGGGCGTTCGATCAGGTCGAAGACGGTATCCGTGGTCAGCGACATTGCGGGATCGAGGCCGGCAATGGCGGGCAGGGTGGCGCGTGAACCGGTCGCCAGAACGAAGCGCCGCGCATCCACGGTCGTGCCGCCGGCATCGAGCGCGCGCGCGGACAGGAAGCTGGCCGGCCCTTCAAGAACACGGATGCCGAGGGCGGCGAGGCGGGCCGGCGACCGTTCCGCCGCCAGATGGCGGCGGATATGGCGGACATGGGCGATGGCACCGCCGAAGTCGGGCCGCCCCGATCGGTCGAACGCCGATGCGATCCGGCCCTGGGCCGCCGCGGCGAAGGCGGCGAGCTCGGTCGCGAACGAATGCCGGACAGTCCGGTCCAGGACCACGGCGACGGGAACGGCGGCGAGCGCGCAGGCGCTGGCCACGGCAATGCCGCCGGGCTCGTCCCCGATCACGCAGACATCGACTGACAGACGATCGCTCACCCGGCCCCTCCCGTACCGGTTGCACTATCCCGTCTCCGCATGCGCGGTGTCGAGAGCGGTATCGCATGGCAGGCGGCGAAGGGACGCACCCGCCCGGTGCATTGTCACCGGGTCGTCACGGGAACGAGACGCCGGCGTCATGCTGGTCCCGCAGGGAACGGGCGTTCGTTCACAGCTATGGAAGCACCATCATGCGCGCTCTCCTCGTCGCGGCAGCACTGATTGCCGCAAGTCCCGCTCTCGCCGAAGCCGAATTTCCGGCGACGCTTGCGGGCCACGCCATCCTGCCGGCGGAAACGCTGATCGCGCCGCCGGCCGATGCTCCCGCCGATCTGCAGATTTCCGGCAAGTTCACCGAAGCGGCCCGCACCGACGGCATCGGCACCGTCATGGGCCGCTCCGCCGGCCGGCCGACCGGCATCTCCCTGCCGTTCCGCGGCCAGCCCGTGCAGGGCCACTCCGGCATCAAGCGCATGGCCGATGGCAGCTACTGGATTCTCACGGACAACGGCTTCGGCAACAAGCGCAATTCGCCCGACGCCATGCTGTTCCTGAACCGCTACCGCATCGATTTCGAGAAGGGCACGTTCGAGCGCCTGCAGACGGTGTTCCTGTCCGATCCGGACAAGAAGCTGCCGTTCCGCATCGTCCACGAGGGCACCGAGCGCCGCTACCTGACCGGCGCCGATCTGGACACCGAGAGCTTCCAGATCATCGGCGACAAGATCTGGATCGGCGAGGAGTTCGGTCCCTACCTGATCCGCGCCGACATGACCGGCAAGATCGAGGCGATCTTCGAGACCGTGGTCGATGGCCAGGTCGTCCGCTCGCCCGACCACCCCGCCGTGACCACGCCGAACGCGCCCGGCGGCGCCGTCGAGTTCCGCGTCCGCCGCTCCAAGGGCTTCGAGGGCATGGCTGCCTCGCCGGACGGCCGCTTCCTATATCCGCTGCTGGAAGGCGCGCTCTACGATCCCGCCACCCGCGGCCTGGAGCAGGTCGATGGGCGCGAGTATCTGCGCATCCTCGAATTCGACGTGCAGGCTGGCCGCTACACCGGCCGCCACTGGAAGTACGTGCTCGACGCCAACGGCCTGTCGATCGGCGACTTCAACATGATCAATGCCACGACCGGCCTGATCATCGAGCGGGACGACAACGAGGGCGTGCCCGAGCGTGCCTGCCCGGCGGGCCAGCGTGCCGAAAACTGCTTCCACGCCCTGCCGCGCATCAAGCGCGTCTGGAAGATCGAGATGACCGACGCCAATGCAGGCGGTCCGGTCCGCAAGATCGGCTTCATCGACCTCCTGAAGATCCGCGACCCGAACAACCGTTCGCGCGTGCCGCTGTCGGGCGGGCACTTCCAGTTCCCGTTCTTCACCATCGAGAACGTCGACATCGTCGATGCCGACCACATCATCGTCGGCAACGACAACAACCTGCCGTTCTCGTCCAGCCGCGACCCGAACAAGGCCGATGGCAACGAGATGGTGCTGCTGCGCGTGTCCGAGTTCCTGCGCGCCCGCTGAGCCACGGCCAAACGTCATGGAAGGCCCGGCTTCGGCCGGGCCTTCTGCGTTCAGTCGATCCGCTTGCGCGCCATCTTGTAGACGGCGCGGCGCGTACGCTTTCCGCCTTCCGCGCCAAAGAGCGGAAGGCGCGTCTGTAGTTCGTCGATGGATATTTTGACTGGTGTCTCTTTGGCGCGCGCCTTGGCAATCTGAATATGATGGAGATCGTCGAGACGGTCTGTCATTTCGATTCCCTTCGATGTCAGATGGTCTCGCGCTTCGTCATGCGGCTGACGCCCTTGCGGACAGCGAAGATGCGGCCCCAGGCATCACCCTTGAGATCCTGCCGGTAGCCCTTGTAGCCGAGCAGGTCGTCCCACGGATATTCCTCGTCGTGGAGCATCTCGAAATCCGCCGCCAGCGTGGCGCGGATCTGCTCGCGATTCTTCCGGTTCTGGAATTCCAGCAGAACCAGCGAGGTCCTCGACAGGTCGAGATGGGCGAGCACCTCGCCTTCGCCGCCCTCGATGTCGAGCTTCACGACATCGGGGGAGGGCAGGCTCGCGGGATCGACCACGTCCACCTCGTAGGTCTCGACCAGCGCGTCCTCGACGAAGGTGTCGCCGGCATAGGCGGCAAGTCCGGATTCGCCGTCGCCGGCGAACCGGCTGCGGAAGGTCGCCCTGGTCGCGCCGCCGGGAAACAGCGCCGCGTTGACGATGGCGATGTCGCTGCGGCCGCCGGTATTCTGCTTCAGGAACTCGAACGTTCCCGGGTGCGGCTCGAAGGAGCGCACGCGGCTGTCCGGCCAGCGCGCCGAAGCCCAGAGCGCGAAGGAGCCGACATTCGCGCCGATGTCGAGGATGTCGAGCCCCGTGCCATCGTAGCCGGCCTCGTACTCGCCCTCCAGCACGTGCTGGATCGCGCCCAGCATCGGTTCGGGGCAGACGAGGGACATGGGAATGCGGGCGATGAAGCTATTCACGGGGCAGGCTCCTTTGCGGGGCGCCATCTGACCCATGAAAGCCGCTCGGCGCAATGGCGGGAGGCGGCCCGCCCGCCTGCGCTCAGGATCAGGCGCGAACACCTGCGGACGCGGTCACGACGGCCAGCAGATGGCCCGCCGCCGCCTCCACGTTCGTGTCGTTGACGATCACCACGTCCGGTTCGACAGGGGCGGATACGAGCCGCCCGACCCGGCTGGCCGCGTCGCCGTCGCTGGAGCGGGAGCGGCCGGCCACCCGCGCGCGCAGCACGTCCGCGGGCGCAGTGATCTCGATGACCGTGACGTTGGCATAGCGCCGCCGCGCGGCGGCGACGATCTCGCGCGAGACATTGGACAGGACCGTGCGGCCTTCATGCAGCGCATGGTCGATGGCCGCGGGAATGCCGTAGTGGTGGCCATGCGCCGACCAGGTCAGCGCGAAACCTCCGGCCTTCGCGATGGCAGCGAAAGTCTCGGCATCCGCCTCAACATTGTCCTCGGCCGGCGAGGGCGGGCGGGTGACGATGCGGCGCGGAAACAGATAGGCCGGCTCGCCCGCCAGCCGTTCGCGGACGCAGGTGATCAGCGTGTCCTTGCCGGCGCCGCTCGGGCCGACGACAAGGATCAGACGCCCCGGCCCGATGGCAGCCTGCACCGTCGATGCGCCGGCCTCGCTCATGTCAGGCGATCCGTGTTCCGGTGCGCCAGACCTGCCGGACGACCGGCTGGCTGCCGACCATGGCGACCCGCACGAGGTCGCCGCGTTTGCCCACCGCGATCTCGCCGCGATCGGTCATGCCGGTCGCGATCGCGGGCGTCAGGGTGACGGTGCGCAGCGCGCCGGGCAGGCCGCCCATGGCAGGCACGTCGCGAAGGCCGAAGGCGCCCTGGATGAGGCTGATGGGCACGTAGTCCGAGGACAGGATATCGAGCACGCCGGCCTCGGCGAGTTCCACCGCCGAGACATTGCCGGAATGCGAGCCGCCGCGCACGACGTTGGGCGCGCCCATCAGCACGGAGATGCCGGCGGCGTGCGATGCGCGCGCCGCCTCCACCGTCGTCGGAAACTCGGCGATGGAGACCCGGTCGGCGACGGATTCGGCGACGTGGTCCTCCAGCGTGTCGTCGTGGCTCGCCAGCGCGATGCCGGACTTGTGGGCGAGCGCGACGAGGCCGCGCTTGTTCGGCTCGCCGATCTCGTCGGCGCGGGCGCGGCGGTTGGCGAAGAGCTGGTCGAGGTCGCCTTCGGACAAGCCGGTCTTGCCGCGATAGTAGGTGCGCAGCTTCTCTTCATCCCGGAACTGGCGCTGGCCGGGCGTGTGGTCCATCAGCGACATCAGGCGGACGTCGAAGCGGGCGAGGTAGTCCTGCGCCTCTTCGACCACGCCGCGCGACGGGATTTCGCAGCGCAGGTGCGTGTGGTGATCCGAGCGCAGGAGGCCGGTCTCCTTGGCCTTTTCGATGGCGTCCGAGAGGTCCAGAAGCCCGTCCGCAGTGGTCGGACGGTCGTCGTCGGAGCCGATGCGCAGGCTGTCGAAAACCGTGGTGATGCCGGATGAGGCGATCTGCGCGTCATAGGCGAAGACGGCCGACAGCGGGTCCCAGTGCACCTTCGGGCGCGGCTGGTAATGCGGCTCCAGATGGTCGGTGTGCAGTTCCACGAGGCCGGGGATCAGCAGGTCGTCGCCGAGGTCGAGCGCGTCGGCGCGCTGCGTGCCCTCGTCGATGGCGGTGATGAACCCGTCCTCGACCACGACGGTCGCGGCGACCTCGCGGTCGGCAAGGATCACGCGGCGGGAGAAGAACCTGACGGAGCCGAAATCGGCATGTTCGGGGCGGGCGGTCATGGGGGTTCCTTCAGTCGCGCGTCACGCGGCGCGGGAGGCGAAGCGGGTCACGTCGACGATGCGGGTCGCGACACGCTCGCGCACGTCATCGTCGTGGAAGATGCCGACGATGGCCGTGCCGTTTCGTTTCTTGGTTTCGATCAGTTCGACCACCGCTGCGCGATTCTTCGCGTCGAGGGAAGCGGTCGGCTCGTCCAGCAGCAGGATCGGATGGTCGGCGATGAAGCCGCGCGCAATGTTGACGCGCTGCTGTTCGCCGCCGGAGAAGGTCGCGGGGGGCAGCGACCACAGGCGTTCGGGCACGTTGAGCAGGGTGAGCAACCGGCGGGCGCGCGCCTCCGCCTCGTCCCCGCCGATGCCGAAGGCGGATGCGGCCTCGATCACGACCGCGAGCGCGGGCACGCGCGGGATGACGCGCAGGAACTGTGAGACGTAGCCGATGGTGGAGCGGCGCAGGCCGAGCATGCGCCGCGGTTCGGCGGTGGCGACATCGACGGTTTCGCCTTCCCCGGTCGCGACGCGGATCGCGCCGGCATCGGTGCGGTAGTTGCCGTAGATCATCTTCAGGATCGACGACTTGCCGGCGCCCGACGGGCCGCCGAGCACCACGCATTCGCCGGCCGCGACATCGAGGGTGATGCCCTCGATGACGGGAATGGCGAGCCCTCCCTGCAGATGCATGGTGAAGCTCTTGGCGAGGTTGTCGATTGCGAGGACAGGTCTGATCATTGGTCCTCTCACGGCTGCAGGATCGACGAGACGAGAAGCTGCGTATAGGGCTCGCGCGGATCGTCCAGCACCTGGTCGGTGAGGCCGGTTTCGATGGCCCGCCCGTCCTTCATCACGAGAATGCGGTGGGACAGGAGCCGCGCCACGGCGAGATCGTGAGTGACCACGATGGCGGCAAGCCCGAGGTCGGCGACAAGGCCGCGCATGAGATCGAGCAGGCGCGCCTGAACCGACACGTCGAGGCCCCCTGTCGGTTCGTCCATGAAGACCAGGCGCGGCGACGTCACGAGGTTGCGCGCGATCTGGAGGCGCTGGCGCATGCCGCCCGAATAGGCGGTGGGGCGGTCATCGATGCGCGTGGCATCGATCTCGACACGCTCCAGCCAGGTCTCGGCCTCGTCGCGGATGCGTCCGTAATGCCGCCAGCCAACCGCCATCAGGCGCTCGCCGACATTGGCGCCGGCCGAGACGCCCATGCGCAGGCCGAGCTCGGCGTGCTGGTGGACGAAGCCCCAGTCGGTGCGGAACAGGAAACGGCGCTCGGCCTCGGTCAGCGTGAGGATGTCGCGGGTGACGTCGTCGCGCATGCGGTAGAGCACGCGGCCGCCGCTGGGCTCCAGCTGGCCTGACAGCAGCTTCAGGAGAGTCGATTTTCCGGAGCCGGACTCGCCGACGACCGCGAGCACTTCGCCGGCATAGAGCTCGAAGCCGATGTCTCGGCAGCCGAGGCGGCTGCCGTAGAACTTCGTGACGCTTTCGGCGGTGAGAAGGGGCTGGCCGGTCATGCTGCGCTCCCCGCGATGGCCGCCGGCGCCTCGCCCAGCAGGTCGCCGCGATGGCCCTCGGCCCGGCGCTCCTCGCAATGGTCGGTGTCCGAGCAGACGAACATGCGCCCGCCGGCATCGTCGGTGATCACCTCGTCGAGATAGGTGTGCGTCGCGGCGCAGAGCGCACAGGCATGGTCGAACTTGGTCGCCTCGAAGGGATGGTCCTCGAAGTCGAGCGACACCACCGACGTATGGGGCGGCACGGCATAGATGCGCTTCTCGCGGCCGGCGCCGAACAATTGCAGCGCGGCGCAATCGTCCATCTTCGGATTGTCGAATTTCGGCGTCGGCGAAGGGTCCATCACGTAGCGGCCCTCGACCTTCACCGGATAGGCGTAGGTGGTGGCGATGTGGCCGTGGGTCGCGATGTCCTCGTAGAGCTTCACATGCATGAGGCCGTAATCTTCCAGCGCGTGCATGACGCGCGTTTCGGTCTCGCGCGGTTCGAGGAAGCGCAGCGGCTCGGGGATCGGCACCTGATAGACGAGCACTTGGGTCTCGGTCAGCTCCTTCTCGGGGATGCGGTGGCGCGTCTGGATGATGGTCGCGTCCGCGGTCAGCGTGGTCGTCGCCACGCCCGAGGTCTTCTCGAAGAACTTGCGGATCGAGACGGCGTTGGTCGTGTCGTCGGCGCCCTGGTCGATCACCTTCAGGCGGTCGTTCGCCCCGAGGATCGCGGCGGTGACCTGTACGCCGCCCGTGCCCCAGCCATAGGGCATGGGCATTTCGCGCGAGGCGAAGGGCACCTGATAGCCGGGAATGGCGATGGCCTTCAGGATGGCGCGGCGGATCATCCGCTTCGTCTGCTCGTCGAGATAGGCGAAGTTATAGGCAGTGGACGGGGTGGCCGTGCTGATCATGGCGTTCATTCCGCGGCCTCCGGCAGGGCTTGCTGCTCGCGGGGGGCAACATTCTGCCGCTCGGCGATTTCCCGGCGCATCTGCCGGATCAGCGCGAGCTCGGCCTGGAAGTCGACATAGTGCGGCAGCTTGAGGTGCTCGACGAAGCCCGTCGCCTGTACGTTGTCGGAGTGCATCAGCACGAATTCCTCGTCCTGCGCCGGGGCCTTCGCCTCCTCGCCGAGTTCGCGGGCGCGCAGGGAGCGGTCGACCAGCGCCATGGCCATGGTCCGGCGTTCGCAATGGCCGAAGGCGAGGCCATAGCCACGGGTGAAGCGCGGCGGCTCGGTGGCCGAGCCCTTGAACTGGTTGATCATCTGGCATTCGGTCAGCTCGATCGTGCCGAGCGGCACGGCGAAGCCGGCATCCTCCGCGACGAATTCCAGTTCCACCTCGCCAAGCCGGATCTCGCCGGCGAAGGGATGGGTGCGGCCGAAGCCGCGCTGCGTCGAATAGCCGAGCGCCAGCAGGAAACCCTCGTCGCCACGCGCGAGGTTCTGGAGGCGCAGGTCGCGGTCGGCCGGCAGGTCGAGCGGCTCGCGGGTGAGGTCGCCGACGGGAGCGTCGGGATCGCCGGGCGGATTGCGCTCGATGAGATCGTCATTGCCGAGCAGGTCGGTGACGCGCGGCATCGGCGCATCGTCGGCAGGCGCCGTCGCGGGTTCGGCGATGTCGGCGCCGGCCTCCAGCAGGAAGTCGATCAGGCGGTGGGTGTAGTCGAAGGTCGGGCCCAGCACCTGCCCGCCCGGAATGTCCTTGAAGGCGGCCGAGACGCGGCGGGCCACCTGCATCGCGCCCGTGTCGACCGGCTCGCTTGCGCCGAAGCGCGGCAGGGTGGTGCGGAAGGCGCGGACGAGGAAGGCCGCCTCGACCAGATCGCCGCGCGCCTGCTTGATCGCCAGCGCCGCCAGGTCGCGGTCGTAGAGCGAGCCTTCGGTCATCACGCGATCGACGGCGAGCGTCAGCTGCTCGCGGATCTGCGCGTGCGCAACCTCCGGCACGGCGGGATCGCCGCGGCGCTTCGTTGCGAGCAGCCTGTGAGCGTTGTCGATGGCGCGCTCGCCGCCTTTCACCGCCACATACATGGGTCAGGCGCTCCGGATGCGGGTGGTGCGGGGCAGGGCAGCCACCGCGTCGGGGCCGGCGAGGATCAGGTCGACGCCGCGCGGGAACAGCGCGCGGTTGGCCGCGAGGCGCTCCACGATGTCGGACGGCAGGCTGGACGCGGTGAGAGTGGTTTCTCCCTTGATGCCTGGGCCGGCAAGCGTGAGCGACGGGCCGGCCATCAGGCTCTCCATCTGCAGGATCAGCGTGGTCGAACGGTCGGGATAGGTGTCGGTGCCGAGGGCGAAGTCGGCGAAATCGGCCACTGACGCCGCATCGGCGATCAGCGCGAAGCTCGCCTGCGATGGCGCTGCCGCGATCCGCGCTCCGGTGTGGAAGGCGATGTAGCGCGCGACATCCGGATTGGCCGCCAGCGGCGCATCGAGGAATAGCGGCGTCTCGTAATCGGCGAGCGTCAGCGCGACGGCAGCGGCGACAGACGAGAGCGGCGCAGGCGCATCCAGAAGCCCTGCGACCGGCTGGATCGTGCCGGGGCGGGCGAGGGCGTTCATCACCGCGCGGAAGGTGCGCTGGGCCTCGTGGACGGGATCGGCGAAGGCAAGGGCGACGGCCATCAATTGTCTCCCCTGACCATGGTGAAGAAGTCGACGCGGGTCGCGGCTGCGCGCGTCTTCGCGAGGGTGGCTTCGGCCGCGAGGCGGGCGCGGACCGGCGCGAGCACGCCTTCCGCCGCTTCGCGCGTCGTCGGCGCCTGCCAGAGCGCATCGGCCAGCGCCGCCAGGCGCGCCTTGTCGCGGTCGCGGCCGAGGACGTGCCCGAAGCCTGTCTCGCCCGTTGCAAGCGATACGGCGGCGCGGGTCACGGTCGCCTCGCCCAGATTGAACGGAGCGCCATCGCCGCCGATGCGCCCGCGGACCATGACGAGGCCGATTTCCGGCGCGCGCAGCATTCTGATCCCTGGGCCTGCGAGGGTCTCCAGCGGCGCAAGTTCGGCGGCGGTCGCCCGCGCGGCGAGGGCCATGAAGGCCTTGCGGTCGGCTGTGGCTGGGCTGGGTTCGGGTGGAGCGTTCGTCATGATTGGTATATTCATCTAGACGATTGCAGTTTTATGACAACCGAGACGGGCTGACAAGGCCTGCCGGTTGGCGATAGAGCAGGAGACCTATCGACGGAGGCCGTGACAGGCGGATGACGGGAGAAGCGATGCTCGCGCGGGGCCGGGGGGTGACCGTCTGGCGGCAGATCGCCGAGGCGATCGAGGCGGAGATTGCCGGTGGCGGCCTGCCACCCGGTGCGCGCCTGCCGACCGAGGCCGCACTGTCGCTGCGATTCGGCGTCAACCGGCACACGGTGCGACAGGCGGTGAAATCGCTGGTCGACAAGGGTCTGGTGCGGGTCGCGCAGGGCTCGGGCACCTATGTCGAGGCGAAGCCGCTCGCCTATCCGATCGGCGCGCGCACGCGGTTCTCCGAGATCGTGGTGGGGCAGGCGCGCGACCCCGCCGGCAAGGTGATCAGCCACCGTGAAGCCGGTGCGAGCGTGGAGATCGCCGAGGCATTGGACCTGCCGCCCGGCTCGCTGGTGGTCATGATCGAGAGCGCGCATTTCGCTGATGGCGTACCGATCTCTTGGTCGACGGCGGCATTCCCGCTGCCGCGCTTCGCGCGCGTGCCCGAGGTCTATGGCGCGACCGGCTCCATCACCGCCGCGCTCGCCGCCTGCGGTGTGCCGGACTATCGGCGCGCGGTGACGCGGATCGGCGCGGCGGTGGCCGACCGGACCGATGCCGGGCGGCTGGAGGTCGCCGAGGGGCGGCCGGTTCTGGTGATCGAGAGCGTCAATGTCGACCGCGACGGCGTGCCCATCCAGTGGGCGCGCTCGCATTTCTCCGCGGATCGCGTGCGGCTGACCGTGGGCGGCTGACTAGCGCGCTCCGCGGTCGCCGATCAGTGCGAAGCGCAGACGGGTCGAAACCATGTCGATCAGGGCCACGGTGACGAGGATCATCAGGATCAGCGCGGAGACGTGCTGATATTCCAGCACACGGATCTGCTCGGCGAGATGCAGGCCGATGCCGCCGGCGCCGACGATGCCGATGATCGTGGCCGAGCGGGTGTTGCTCTCGAAATAGTAGAGCACCTGCGCGGCCATGACCGGCAGAACCTGCGGCAGGAGGCCGAAGCGCACCGCATGGAGCTTCGCGCCGCCGGTGGAGGCAACGCCCTCGACGGCCTTGCGGTCGGCTGCCTCGATGGCTTCGGAGAACAATTTGCCGAAGGCGCCGACATTCGCGCACACGAGCGCGAGCACGCCCGCGAAGGGGCCGAGCCCGACCACCGACACCCAGATCAGCGCCCAGATGAGCTCATCCACGCCGCGCACCGTGTCGAGCATGCGGCGGGACAGGAAGTGGATGACCGCGTTGGGCACGACATTCTTCGCGGCGAGGAAACCGAGCGGCAGGGCGATGGCAGCTGCGGTGAAGACGCCGAGGAAGGCGATGGCGACGGTCTCGGCGAGAGCGTGCAGGTAGATCCAGAACTTTGCCCAGGTGCCGGTGGAGGGCGGGATCATGTGAACCATGAACTCGCCGAGACGGCCGAGACCGACGATCATCTTCAGCGGCGAGAATTCGAGCACCCAGAGCCCGTAGACGAGCAGGGCCGCGAGCCCGCCGACCACCAGAAGCGCCCTGGCGCGCGCCCATGGAGAGGGGCGGAAGATGTCGGGATGGCGGGCCTCGAGCGCCACCCGGTCGGCGAGGGCCTGGGCGCGGATCGGATGCATGGCGCCGGCGCTCATGACCGCGTGCTCATGCTGAGGAAGCGATGACGCAGCCGCTCCGTGCCGAGGTCGATGGCCATGACGGTGAGGATGATCAGGACGAGGATGGCCGAAACGTCGGCGTAGTAGAACTTGCGGATCGCCTCGACGAGATCCTGGCCGATGCCGCCCGCGCCGACGAAGCCCATCACCGCCGCGCCGCGCACGTTGATCTCGAAGCGCAGAAGCGCATAGCTGACGAAGTTGGAGAGAACCTGCGGCACCACCGCGAAGCGCATGGTCTCGACCCAGGTCGCGCCGGTCGCGGTCAACCCGTCGACCGGCTTCATGTCGATGTTCTCGGCGACCTCGGCGAACTGCTTGCCGAGCGCGCCGAAGGTATGGATGGCGATGGCGAGGACGCCCGGCACAGGTCCGAGGCCGAAAGCGACCACGAAGATCAGCGCGAAGACGATCTCCGGGACCGTGCGGCAGAATTCGAGATAGCGCTTGGCGGCGATGCCGGCCCAGCGCGTGGGCGCCAGATTGCGCGCAGAGAGGAAGCAGAAGGCGAAGGCGCCGATGCCGCCGAGCAGCGTGCCGACATAGGCGATCAGCAGCGTCTCCCACATCAGCTTCAGCCACTTGTCGAGGCCCCACATCCACTCAGCGATGTCGGTGAAGACCGGGCGACCGGTGTTCGGGCCGTTGTCGAGGGTGAAGATGCGGCCGATATAGTCGGTGAAGCGCCAGATATTGGCGACGAAGGTGGCGGGCCTTACCTCCGCGACGATGCCGGCGACGATGGTCGCCGCGACGAAAAGCGCGAGGCCGATCAAGAGCTGTCGACGCTTCTGCGACACCGCTTCGCCATAGGCGCGTGCGAGCGCGTCGAGCTGGTGTTCGGGAAGGCGGGTGACGGTGCTCGGCATGGTCGCCTCATGCGAACGGGACGGCGCTGCCGCCGCCCCGCTGCCATTGTCGGTCGATGTCACGAACGCGCGCGGCGCAGCTGGTCGACGAACTTCTGCAGCTCGACGATGGTCTCGTAGTCCTTGTGCGTGACCGGGTGGAAGCCGCGATCCTTGCCGTCCGACAGGCGGTCGAAGGCGGCCTTGGCCTTGGTCGGCGCTTCCATGAAGGCCTTCAGGATGGCGGCCTTGGCCTCGGCCGGCATGGCGGCGAGCCAGGCATAGGGCGAGTTCACGATCTCGTCCGACTTGAAGATGATGCGGAAGTCCTCGGCCTTGACCATGTTCTTCGCGACCATGCGGGTCAGGTTGGAGTCGGTCTCCGAGTTCCACCAGTTGAAGGCGGCGTCGCAGGTGCCCTGCTGCACGGCCGTCACCGCGTTCTCGTGGCTGCCGGCATAGACGACGCGGCCGAAATGCTGGTCGGGATTGGCGATGCCCATGCGGTTCATCGCGAAGCGCGGCACGTTGTTGCCGGAGGTCGAGTTGGGATCGACGAGGCACAGATTCTTGGCCCGCAGATCCTGGATCGACTGAATCGGGCTCGACGCCTTCACGTAGAGCACCGAGAAATAGCCGCGCGAGCCGTCGGAATTGACGGTCGTCACGAAGGGCTCGACGCCGCCATTGGTGACCGTGTGGGCGCGGACGTAGGAGGCAGGGCCGTACTGGGCAACATGGATCTGGCCGGCGCGCTGGCCTTCGATGACGGCGGCATAGTCGTTGGCGATGCGCAGCGTGACCTTCACGCCGAGCTCCTTCGACAGGTAGTCGTTGAACGGGCCGAAGCGCTCGGTGACGCCCGAAGCGTTCTCGGCCGGGATGACGGCGAGGACGAGTTCCGGATAGCGCGTCTGCCAGTTGACCTGAGCATTGGCGCTTTGGGCGGCGGCGATGGGCAGGCCGGCGAGGCCCGCGATGATCTGGCGGCGGTCGAACATGGATGGTCTCCTCAAAGGGTGGATGCGTGATCAGGCGGAGGCCAGCAGGGCCTCGGCATAGGCCGCCGCGGGGGCGGGAAGCGGGGTGTGGCTGTCGATGACGTCGCCGGCCTCGATGCCGTAGAGCTCGCGCGCGGCGGCGTCGGTGAGGGCCTCGGGCGCGCCGTCGAAGACGACGCGGCCCTGGGCCATGCCGACGAGGCGGTCGCAATAGGCCTTGGCCAGATCGAGCGAATGGAGGTTGCAGATCACGGTGATGCCGAAATGCCGGTTGATCCGCTGCAGGGCGTCCATGACGACCTTGGTGTTGCGCGGGTCGAGCGAGGCGATCGGCTCGTCGGCGAGGATCAGGCGCGGCTCCTGCACGAGCGCGCGGGCGATGGCGACGCGCTGCTGTTGTCCGCCGGACAGGCTCTCCGCGCGCTGGGCGGCGAGCTGGGCGATGTCGAACTGCTCGAGTGCCGAAAGCGCGACGGCCTTGTCCTCGTCCGTCCACATCTTCAGGAGCGCGCGAGCCTGACCGACATGGTTCAGCCGGCCCATCAGCACGTTGGTCAGCACGTCGAGGCGGCCGATGAGGTTGAACTGCTGGAAGATCATGGCGCAGGACTGGCGCCAGTCGCGCAGCCCCGCGCCGGACAGTGCGGTGACGTCGCGACCCTCGAACAGGATGCGGCCGGATGACGGCTCCTGAAGCCGGTTGATCATGCGCAGGAGCGTCGACTTGCCGGCGCCGGAGCGGCCGATGATCCCGACGAAGGAACCGCCCGCGATCTCGAGCGAAACGTCGGACACCGCCGTCTTGGCGCCGAAGCGCCGCGAAATCCCGTCGATGGTCAGCATATGCGCACTCCCGCCGCCAGCAGGGCAAAGCCATGCAGTCAGCGTCGGCTCTATGCCAGTCGAATTACAGTTGTGTGACGGAAATTCCCGATGGGAGAACGTGGCTTGAGTGGATCGAATACTTGTCGATTGTCACGATACTGTCACTCAATCGTCACCTGCTCGCGCCAGCGGCAAAGGCCCGAAGAACAAGCCGCGATACAGCCGCTTCGGCAAACAGGATGCACCGGCCATGAGCAAACTCGGCCTCGAGCCTTCCATTCATCCGACCGCGCGGGTCACGCGGTCGCAGCTCGGCGCCTATACCGAGGTCGGCGCCTATTCGGTGATCACCGAGGTCACGATGGACGACTATTCCTACGTGGCGCAGGGCGCACAGTTCGACATGGCGACCATCGGCAAGTTCGCCTCCATCGCCGCCTATACGCGAATCAATCCCGGCAACCATCCGATGAGCCGGGCGAGCCAGGCGCATTTCCAGTACCGCGCCTCGAAATACTGGGAGGGCGAAGCGGACGAGGCGGAGTTCTTCGATTGGCGGCGCGCGCACTGGGTGACGGTCGGTCACGATGTCTGGGTCGGTCATGGCGGGGTCGTGCTGGCCGGCAATAGCGTCGGCACGGGAGCCGTGGTGGCCGCGGGCGCCATCGTCACGAAGGACGTGCCGCCCTATGCCATCGTCGCCGGCAATCCCGCGCGGGTGATGCGCATGCGGTTCGACGAGCGGATCGCCGAGCGGCTGATGATGCTCGCGTGGTGGGACTGGGATCACGAGCGGCTGCGGCAGGCGCTGCCGGATTTCAGGAGCCTCGGGATCGAGGCGTTCCTGGAGAAGCATGGCGGCTAGGCTGGCCGACCGGCCGCGACGAGATTGCGCGACGCCGCATCTTCCGGTCGCGCCAGCCTGCCTCTAGATTGCCGCCCGGCCTCTGCCCACGGCACGACGGAGACCCTGCAGCCATGTCGCTCTACCGCCTCGACCGGTTCTTCGCTCCGCGCTCGGTCGCCATCGTCGGCGCGACGGACCGGCCGCGCTCCATGGGGCAGGCCCTGATGGCCAACATGACGCGTGCGGGCTTCTCCGGCACGCTCTATCCGGTCAATCCGAAGCACCGGACGGTGGCGGGGCTTGCCGCTCATGGGAGCCTGTCGGACCTGCCGGAAGTGCCCGATCTCGCCGTGCTCGCGACGCCGGGAGCGACCATTCCCGGTCTCGTCGATGAAGCCGCGCGGATCGGCGTGCCCTCGGCCGTGGTGATCTCCGCGCTGGAGCGGCAGGGCTACGAGAAGGCTGCCGACCGGCTCGCCGGCGCCGTTCGCGACCGTGCCATCCGTCTCGTCGGCCCGAACTGCTTCGGCGTCATCGCGCCGCATGGCGGGGTCGATGCGAGTTTCTCCTCGCGGCGGACGCGGCCGGGCCCGCTCGCCCTCATCTCGCAATCGGGCGCCATCGCGGCGGCGCTGCTCGAATGGGCCGAGGTGCGCCATATCGGCTTTTCCGGCGTGGTGACGCTCGGCGACCAGCTCGATGTCGATACCGGCGATTGCCTCGACTATTTCGCCGCCGATTACCGGACACGCGCCATCCTCGTCTATATCGAGGCGATCCGGGACGTCCGGAAGTTCATGGCGTCGGCCCGCGCAGCGGCACGCTCCAAGCCGGTGATCGTGCTGAAGTCCGGACGCAGCATGGCGGCGGCCAATGCGGCCCGGTCCCATACCGGCGCGCTGGCTGGCGCCGACGACGTCTATGCGGCGGCCTTCGCGCGGTCCGGGCTCGTCCGGGTCAACGATCTCGACGAACTGATCGCGGCGGCGGAGACGCTGTCGCGCTACCCGTCCTTCACCGGCGACCGGCTGAGCGTCGTCACCAATGGCGGGGGGCTCGGCGTGCTGGCGGTCGACGCGCTGATGGACCACGGCGGCAAGCTGGCAAGGCTCGGAGACGCGGCAAGGGAGAAGCTGGACAGGTCCATGCCGGCGACGTGGTCGGGCGGCAATCCCATCGACATCATCGGCGACGCCGATGCCGAACGCTATGCGCAGGCGATGCAGGCGGCGCTCGAGGATCGCGAGAACGACGCGGTTCTGGTGATGAACTGCCCGACGGCGCTTCTGCCGAGCCGCGATGCGGCCGAGGCGGTGGCCGGGGTCGTGACCGACCAGAAGGCGAAGGGCGGGCGCACCAAGCCGGTCTTCACCGTCTGGCTCGGCGACCAGGAGGAGGCGACCGGCATCTTCGCCCGCGCGGGCCTGCCGAGCTACCCGACCGAGTCCGAGGCGGTGCGCGGCTTCATGCATCTCGTCCGCTACCGGCGCGGGCAGGATGCGCTGATGGAGACGCCGGAGAGCCACGAGATCGTGCCGCCCGCCGGCCTCGCGGCGCTGCGCGCCGAACTGGACGCGGCGGTGAAGGCGAACAAGCGCTGGCTCGACCCGCTGCTGGTCGACCGCATCCTCACCGCCTACGGCATTCCAACCGTGCCGATCGCCGCCGCGCGCACGCCGCGCGAGGCGGGCGATTTCGCCGAGACGTTCCTGAAGGCCGGGCAGGCCATCGCGGTGAAGATCCTGTCGCCGGACATCACGCACAAGTCGGATGTCGGCGGCGTGCGCCTTGGCCTTGCGACGCGCGAGGCGGTGGAGGCGGCGGTCGGCGAGATGCTCGACCGCGTGGCGCGGCTGGTGCCGAAGGCGCGGATCGACGGCGTCATGGTCCAGCCGATGGTGCACCGGCCGGGGGCCATCGAGCTGATCGTCGGCCTCGCCGACGATCCGACCTTCGGTTCGGTCATGCTGTTCGGGCGCGGCGGCAAGGCGGTGGAGCTGATCAAGGATCGCGCGCTGGCGCTGCCGCCGCTGGACATGCGGATCGCGCGCGACATGATCGCGAGAACGCGGATCTCCAAGCAGATGGCCGGCTATCGCGACGTACCGCCGGTGGACACGGCGAAGGTCGCGGACATCCTCGTGCGGCTGTCGCAGCTCGCCGCCGACCTGCCGCAGGTCGCGGAAATCGACATCAACCCGCTGCTCGCGGATGCGGGCGGGATCGTGGCGCTGGACGCGCGCATCGCAGTGGGCGCGCCGCGCGCGCGAGGGCTGGTGCGCGGCGGCCATCCGCGCTTCGCGATCCGGCCCTATCCGAAGGAGTGGGAGCGCGAGGCGGAGACCGAGAGCGGCTTCCGCTTCCGCGTCCGTCCCGTGCGGCCGGAGGACGAGGAACTGTTCCGCACCTTCCTCCAGCGCGTCGATCCCAACGATATCCGCCAGCGCTTCTTCACGCCGATCAAGGATTTCAGCCACGCCTTCGTCGCGCGCCTGACCCAGATCGACTATGCGCGGTCGATGGTGCTGGTGGCGCTCGACATCGAGACCGGCGATCTGCTCGGCGCGGTGCGCCTCCATGCCGACCCCGACAACGAGAATGCCGAATATGCCGTGTTCGTGCGCAGCGACATGCAGGGGCGCGGCCTCGGCGGCATGCTGATGCGGATGATCATCGACTATGGCCGCGGCCACGGCACGAAGCGCATCTACGGGCAGGTGCTGGCCGAGAATCGCGGCATGCTGACGCTTGCCCGCCAGCTCGGCTTCCGCGAAGGCCCCGACCCCGACGATCCCGGCCTGCGCAAGGTGGTGCTGGAACTGGCGTGAGGGGTGGGGATAGGCATTCGTGCAAAGGCAGATTGCGCCTGCCTTCCCGGGAAAAGTTGTCCATAGCGTTACGCTGGATGGTATGATTTCCGCTATTCGCCGAAATCCCCCTCGATGAAGGAGTGCCTGCCATGAGCGCCGAGATCACCGTCGTCGACAACCCGCAAGCGCAGCAGTTCCAGGTCGTGGTGGACGGCCACACTGCCTTTGCCGAGTATCGTCTGATCCGCGGCGCGATCATGTTCACGCATACGGAAGTGCCCGAGGCGCTCGGCGGTCGTGGCATCGGCTCTGCGCTCATCAAGGCTGGCCTGCAGGCGGCGCGCGACCGGGAGCTGAAGGTGATGCCGGTCTGCCCATTCTTCGCCGCGTGGTTCGGCAAGCACCCGGAAGACCGGGACCTGCTGCACCCGTCCTACAAGACCGCGCTGGGGCTCTGACCGCTACCAGCTGTGCCGCAGGCCGAGATTGGCGCGGATGGAGCGGTGCCGGTCGCCGAGTTCGCCGTCGAGCGAGGCCGTGGCGCTGGTGCCGGTCGCGAGCCGGACCTCGGTGCCGAGGGTCGCCAGCAGCGTGTGGGCGGAGGCTCTGGCGCCGAACACGGTGAAGCCTGAATTGGCCAGCTGCTGGAACGAGGCGTCGGCCGCGCGCTGCGTGTTCGCCTGGAAGGCATAGGCGATGCGGCCGAAGGTCAGGAGGTCGGCGGTGGGGGCGACTGCTCTCATGCCGTCGACCCGCAGGCCGAGTTCGGTGCGCAGCGTGCCGGTCGTGCGCGCCGCATAGGCAAGCGCGAAGGCGCCGGCGGCGGGCGGCACGAAGGTCTCGCGATAGGAACCGGAGGCATAGCCGATGGCTTCGAGGGCAGCATAGGGCGTTACGGCCAGCGCGCGATTGCCGAAGCGCCGGCCTGCCTCGACGCGGCCGCCGAAGGTGTGGGCGACGGGTGCGGATGTGTAGGTCTCGAGCGGGCCGAGGCCAGCGGTGCGGCTGACGTCGAAACGGTTCCAGCCGTAGGAGACTGCCGCCGATACATAGCCTTCGCCGAGGCGGGTCGAGCCATAGAGGCCGAGCTGGAAATATTCGCCCGTGCCGGAGCCCCGCCCGCCGAGGCCGAAGGCGGTGCCGCCACCGGCCAGCGCGAAGCCGACCAGCGTGTCGGGGGAGATGCGGCGGTCGGCGCCGGCCGCGACGCCGAAGACCGACGTGGCCGTGCCGGCGGCGCCGGTGGCAGCGTCGGAAGCGGTGCGGCCCGCCTGGCCGAAGGCCTTGGTCCAGACGCTCCAGCCTGCCGCCACGCGGGCAGCGGGGGTGGCGCCGGTATCGGCCATCTCGATGAGCGAGGAGCCGGGCGCGGAGGCGGTCGCGCCACGCGCGCCCGCCATCGGGTCGAGCATGATCCCGAGAAAGGTCGAGGCCGTGGAGAACGATGTGGACTGCGCGCCGGTGCCCGCCTCGCCGTGCAATCGGTCGAGCGCATTGGCAAGCGCGCCGCCATAGAGATAGAGGAGCGAGTTGAAGGCCGAGGGCGGCGTGGCGCCGGCATCGAGACTGCGGTCGATGCCGGCTGCGACATTGCGGGTGTTGGCCGTGCCTGTGCCCGCCAGCGCCGCGCCGGCGCGATAGGCAGCGATCGTCAGGGTGACGTCGTTGGCACCGTAGATGAGGCTGGCGAAGGGCGTCGTGCCGGGCGCGAGCGTGAACGTCCCGCTGACGCCGCCGGCGGCGGTGAGCAGGGTGCGCGTCTGTGCCTGGAACAGGGCCTGCGGCAGGCCCAGCGTCGCGCCGCCGAGCGAGGCCGTCCCGGTCACGGTGGTCTGCGCGCAGATGCAGGCACCATAGAAACTGCCGGGGGCGAGGGTCAGGTTGCCGTTGATCCGAAGCGTGCCGCCTGAGGGCATGATCATGGCGCCGGCCTGGATCGTCGTGGTGCCGACGCTGCCGTAGCCGGCGAGGAGGCCGCCGTACTGGACAGTGACAGTCGCCGCGCCGGTCTCGTTGCTTGTCGCGAGCTGGAATGTGCCGGTGCTGGTGATGGTGGCGTTGCCGGTGCTGCTCGACTGAGAGAACCCAAGATAGTTGCTGCTGGTGATGGTGGCGGTGCCGGCCGTGCTGGCATCGTAGAACCGCAGGGAGCCGGAGTTGGTGATCGATGCGGAGCCGGCCGTGCTGCCGTCGTTGAAGAACAGCGTGGAAGTGCTGGTGATGGCGGCTGAGCCGGCAGTGCTCGTGCCGAAGAAGCTCACGCCGTAGCGATTGTTGATCGTCGCGGAGCCGGCCGAACTGCCGCCCAGGAAATGGATGAAGCTGTCATTGGTGATCGCGGCCGAGCCGGCGCTGCTTGCATGGTCGAACCGGATGAAGCCGTTGTTGACGATGGTGGCGCCACCGGCGGTGCTGGTGGCGAGAAATGTCAGCGCTCCGCTGCCTGTGTTGGTGATCGTGGACGAGCCGGCCGTCGCCGCATCCCAGAAGTTCAGGATACCGGAGTTGGTGATCGCGGCGGTCGCGGCGGTGCTGTTGTGGAAGAAGCTGGTGACAGAGGAATTGGTGACGATGGACGATCCGGCGCTGCTGTTGTGGAAAAACGAGAGAGAGGAGCCGCTATTGATGCTGGCCGATCCGGCGGTCGATGTGTTGTGAAAGGAAAGGGCGCCGCTGTTGGTGATGGTGGCGGAGCCGGCGGTGCTGCTGTCGTAGAAGACGAGATTGCTGTCCCGAGCGTTGGTAATGATCGCTGAACCGGCCGTGGCGGTGTCGTGGAAGGTCAGGCTGTTGCTGGTGGCGATGGTGGAGGTGCCGGCCGTGCTGCTGCCGGAAAAGCGCATGGTGCCTGAATTGGTGATGGTCGCCGAGCCGGCGCTGCTGCTGTCGGTAAACTGAATGGTGCCGGAGCCGCTGATGGTCGCCGAGGCGGCCGTGCTGGAATCGTTGAACGAGAGGCTGGAATTCAGAAGGCCGTAGATCGTCGCGCTGCCGGCCGAACTGCTGTCGTTGAACGTCGTGATCCCACCATCCCAGTTGATGATGGTGGCGGTTCCGGCCGTGCTGGAATTGTTGAAGGTCAGCGCGCTGGCGTAGATGCTTTCGATTCTGGCGCTGCCGGCCGAACTGCTGTCGTTGAACGTCGTGGTTCCGCCGAAAGAGCTGATAATCGTGGCGCTGCCTGCCGTCGTACTGCCACCAAAGGTGGTGGAGGTGCCGCTGTTGACATTGACGATGGTTGCCGTGCCGGCGCTGCTCGTTCCGGAGAAGCTCACGGCTCCGAAATTCGTGATGTACGCCGCCCCGGCGCTGCTGGAATCGCGAAAGTTGAGGGTGGCGAAGGCATGGATGGTTCCTCCGGCCCGGCTCGTGTCCAGAAACTCCGTGAGGTTAAAGCTGTTGATATGGATTCCTGTCGTCGCGCTGGCGTTGCGGAATGTTAGCGCGCCGAAGGCGTTGAACCCCACACCGCTTCCGGCATTGCTGATGCCGGCGCCGGTGAAGGTCAGGGCGGCAAAGGAGCTAATTCCAAAGCCGGTGTGGCTGGCGGCAAAGGTCCAGCCGGCCATGGTGTGCGAGAGGTAGCTCTGAATGCCTGTTACGGTCGACGCGCCGAAGGTGGCGGTGCCGGTCGGCACCGATCCGCCAACCCAGTTCGCCGCATTCTCGAATTCGTTGGACACGGGATTTGGCGACCAGGTGGCGTCCTGGGCGGCGGCCGGCACCGCGACAAGCGCCGTGGACGCGAGCAGCGCGGCGGCGAGCGTGCGGCGCATCCGCTGGCCGTCCGGGTCCGTGATCTGTCTGAGCATTGCCGTCATTCCCGGCCGCGCGGCCGCCCGTCCTCAACCCGGCGGGAGGCTAGCCCGGCCGGTCGGCCCATGTCGTCTCATTCTGTGCAGGCGCGGGCGGCCGGAGGCTCAGCGGCCGCGGAAATCACCGGGTGTCCGGCCGGTCAGCTGGCGGATCGCGCGATAGAAGGTCGCCAGGCTCTCGAAACCGCAGGCGAAGGCGATGTCGGCGATGGACTGATCGGGCCGGGTGCCGAGCCGCCGGCAGGCCATCTCGACGCGGATCGCGGAAAGCGTGCGGTGGTAGCTACGCCCGGTCGGCTCGAACACCAGATGAAGCTGGCGCAGCGAGATGCCGAGCGCGTCGGCGACCGTCTCGGGCGGCAGGGCTCCCCGATGCAGGTTGCGCCGCATGATGCGGATGGCGGCGTGGCGGTGGGCCGAGCGCAGCGCCTGCCGCACTTCCGGAAGGCCGGGCGTGAGAGCGCCGCGCGTCATCAGCGCGAGGTTGGCGATGTCGGTGATGGCGGCATCGGCCGCGTCGGGCGCGATGCCGGGCGCGTCCTCGATCAGCGCGCAGAGCGCAGCATCGACGAGCCGGGCGTGCCGCTCCTGCTGGACCGGAGCGAGGTACAGACGACGTGCGGCCTCCTGTCCGCGAGCGATGCGGCCCAGCGGGATCGTCAGCATGTGAATGTGGAAGTCGCCGGTTGTCGTCGGCATGCCCTGGGAGGGCAGGTCGGCGTGGCCGATGGCCACGGTCCCGGCATCGATGAAGGTCTGCCCGGCCGGCGTGTCGCACCAGCCGGGTCCGGCGACCTGCAGGCCGATCATCAGGCTGTCGGTGGATACGCGGGCGATGTCGGCCTCGGTGCGGCTGACCTCGTAGGCCGAGGCGTTCAGCGAGGCGAGCGTCGCGCCGCCGATCGGCTGGGCCGAAAGGCGGCCGTGGAACAGGTGGCGTCGCTCCGGCGGCAGCTCGATGGAGACGCCGAACAGCTGCTTGCCGCGCTCCTCCCGCCAATAGGCGAAGCGCTCATGGGCGGGCAGGGAATCGGTGGACCAGGTCAGCACGGGGGGCGCAGTCGAGGTTCGCGAATGAGGCCGGCATCGGCGGCCGGAATGGATCATGCAAAGCGGCCGGCGGCAATATTTCATTCACCATGCGTGAAGACGGGGTTACCGGCCCGGCCACCCCGCGATGCCGGCATCAGCGGCGGTAGTCGCCGGGCGTGTGGCCGTCCAGGGCGCGGAACACCCGGTAGAAGGTCGGCAGGCTGTCGAAGCCGGCGGCGAAGGCGATCTCGGCGATGGCGCCATCGGGCTCCTCGACGAGCCGCCGCCTTGCCTCGGCGACGCGCAGCCCGTTGAGGGTGCGATGGAAGGTGCTCCCGGTCGGCTCGAACAGCATGTGGAGCTGGCGCACCGAGACGCCGAGATGCGCCGCCACTGCCTCCGGGGCAAGCGCCCGCTGCCGGAACCGCGCGTCCAGAACCTGGCGGGCGGCGTCGAGCAGGGCGCTGCGCACGGCCCGGCGGCTCTCGACCGAGCCCGCCGGCACGGCGCGGCGGGCCAGCAGGATCAGCTGGGCTATGGCGCCGATCCGGTCGTGGTCCCCGGGCCCGGCCTCGGCGGACGACGTTGCCGCCAGCGCCGACAGGGATGCGCCGAGGCACAGGGCGAGACGCTCGTCAGCCTCGAGCGGGCGCGGCGCGAGATCGTGCAACGGCACGGTGGAGGGTGCGGCAGCCTCGGCCGGCAGTTTGAGGATGCGCAGGTTGAAGCCCTCCGTGCCGGTCGGGCGGGTGGCGTAGGCAAGGTCGGTATGGCTGGTGGCGAGCGCGCCGGGGCCGAGGACGAAATCCATGGCGCCCGTGCCGAACCAGGCTCCGCCGCCGACCTGCTGGTAGAGGCAGAGGCTGCCGCCCGGGGCGCGCTGGATGTCCCAGGCGGATCGCTCGACGCTGTAGGGCGAGGCCTGCATCTCCACCAGCGTCGCCGAGCCGACCGTGCGGGTGGCCATGCGCGCGCTGAAGCCCGCCCGCTGATAGGCCGGCAGCTCCGCCGTGACGCCGAACAGATGGCGAGCGCGCACCTCGCGCCAGCAGTCGAAGCGCTCGTGGACGGGCAGGGCGTCGGTGGACCAGGTCGGCACGGGGGAGATCCTGACTGGGCGCGGAATTGAGCATGACGGCCAGGTCAATGCAATGTGACGTTGCGCGGCATCGCTGCTGCTACCGACCTATCGGCGGATGGCCTCGCCGGGTGCGGCATGGCAGATTCAGGCACCCCCTGAGGAACGCCGAGAGAAGCGGAGAGACAGGATGCCCCGCCACGCGCCCGCGACCCATCTGATCACCCATGAGGTGACCAACCAGCCGCCGGAATTCGCCGGCCGCAACCTGTTCACCTCCGATCCGATCCTGCGGGACTGGGCGCTGCGCGAGGGCGGCGGATGGGTCGATGCACCGTTGACGGCCCTCGGCGCCGATGTCGGCTCGGAGGAGGTGCTGCAATGGGGCGAGGAGGCGAACCGCTTTCCCCCGGAGCTGACGGTATTCGACCGCTATGGACGGCGCATCGACGAGGTGCGGTTCCATCCGAGCTATCACCGGCTGATGGAACTGGCGATGCGCCACCGCATCCACTCCATTGCCTGGGCGGAGGACAAGGCCGGCAATCACGTCGCCCATGCCGCCATGCTGGCGCTGTTCACCGAGGCCGAGCAGGGCACGATGTGCCCGATCTCGATGACCTATGCGAGCGTGCCGGCGCTGCGCCACCAGCCCGAGGTCGCGGCCGAATGGGTGCCGAAGATCATCGGCGGCTCCTACGACGCGCCGCTGAAGCCGCTGGCCGAGAAGCGCGGCGTGACGGTCGGCATGGCGATGACCGAGAAGCAGGGCGGCAGCGACGTGCGCGCCAATACGACGCGCGCCTTTCGCGACGGCGATGCCTGGCGTCTCGTCGGCCACAAATGGTTCTGCTCCGCGCCGATGTGCGACGGCTTCCTGACGCTGGCGCAGACGGAGGCCGGGCTCTCCTGTTTCCTGGTGCCGCGCATCAAGCCGGACGGCGAGCGCAATTCGCTGCATGTCATGCGGCTCAAGGACAAGCTCGGCAACAAGTCCAATGCTTCCAGTGAAATCGAGTATCACGACACCCATGCCGTGCTGCTGGGCGAGGAGGGGCGGGGCGTCTCGACGATCATCGAGATGGTCCATCACACCCGGCTCGACACGATCTCGGGAACCGTCGGCATCATGCGCATGGCGCTGGCGCAGGCGCACCACCATGTCGCCGGACGCCGCGCCTTCCAGAAGACGCTGATCGACCAGCCGGCCATGCGCGCCGTGGTGGCGGACCTCGCGCTGGAATACGAAGCGGCGGCGGCGCTGACCATGCGGGTTGCGCGGGCGTTTTCCGGCAGCGGCGAGGGCGAGAAGGCTTTCGCGCGACTCGCCGTGGCGGCGGCGAAATACTGGCTGACCAAGCGCAACCCCAACTTCGTCTACGAATGCATGGAGTGCCATGGCGGCGCCGGCTACGTGGAGGAGAGCCCGCTGCCGCGGCTGTTCCGGGAATCGCCGCTCAACGCCATCTGGGAGGGCTCGGGCAATGTCATCGCGCTCGACATCCTGCGCACGCTCGGCCGCGAGCCGCTGGCGCGCGAGGCCTTCGCGGCGGAGGTGATGGCGGCGCGTGGCGCCCATCCGCTGCTCGACGCGGCGATGGAGGACGTGGCGGCGCGGCTGAAGAGCCTGCCGGCGGAGGCCGATGCCCGGCGGATCGCCGAGCGCATGGCGCTGGTGCTGCAGGCTTCCCTTCTGGTGCGGCACTCGCCGGCAGCGGTTTCGGACGCCTTCGTCGCGACGCGGCTGGGCGCCGACGGCGGCCGCAGCTTCGGCGTGCTGCCGCGCGCGGCGGATGTGGATGCGATCGTGGCGAGGGTGGCGGCCTGATCGCCTCCCCCGAACGGCATATCGCGCAATGACACGATACTGACACGGCCGATGCCGGGCTTCTGCCAGAATGCGCCGTACCGATCGGGGAGGAGCTCATGGCGACGGAACAGACGATTGCCTTCGAGGTCGCGCGCAAGGATCTGCGCGCCGCGCGCTTCGTCCGCGAGGCCGTCGACCCGCAAGCGGTGGCGGCGGCGGGCAAGGCCCTGTTCGCCATCGACCATTTCGCGCTGACCGCCAACAACATCACCTATGCCGCCTTCGGCGAGCAGATGGCCTACTGGAACTTCTTTCCCGCCGCGGAGGGTCAAGGCCGCATCCCGGTCTGGGGCTTTGCCGATGTCGTCGCCTCGGGCGTCGAGGACCTGCCCGTCGGCGAACGCATCTACGGCTATTTCCCCATGGCCTCGCATCTGGTGATGGAACCGGTCCGCGTGTCGGCGCGCCGCTTCGTGGACGGCGCGGAGCATCGCAAGGGCCTGCCGGCGGTCTATAATTCCTACGAGCGCGTGGCGGCCGACCCCGGCTATCGCAGCGAGCGCGAGGCGGCCCAGATGATCCTGAAGCCGCTGGTGCTGACCTCGTTCCTGATCGCGGACTTCCTTGATGACAATGCGTTCTTCGGCGCGCGGCAGGTCTTGGTGGTGAGCGCCTCGTCCAAGACCTCGCTCGGCCTCGCGCTGTGCCTCAAGCGGCTGGCCGAGCCGGGCCTTTCGGTGATCGGACTTACCTCCAGGGGTAACCGCGCCTTCGTCGAGGCGACCGGCCTCTACGACCGCGTCGTGACCTATGACGCCATTGCGAGCCTCGATGCCGACGTGCCGACGGCCTATGTCGACATGGCCGGCAGCGCCGAGCTGATCACCAGCCTGCACGGCCATTTCCGCGAGCGGATCGTTCATGCCTGCCGGGTTGGCGGAACGCACTGGCAGGACCTCGCCGGGCGGCTCGACCTGCCGGGTGCGCGGCCGAAATTCTTCTTCGCGCCGGACCAGATCGCCAAGCGCCACGGCGACTGGGGCCCCGGCGGCCTCGAGGAGCGCTTCGCCGGCGCATGGGAGGACATCCTCGCCTCGGCGAAAGGATGGATGACCGTCAGGCGCGCCGAGGGCGAGGCGGCGGTGGCGGATGCCTACCGGCAGACGCTGGAGGGGCTGGTCGCGCCGGACACCGGGCTGGTGCTGTCGCTCAGGTGATGCGGAGCGCTTTGACGCGGGGCGCGGGACGCGCGAAAATCCGGATATGGCGACCCATGCGACGTCCCTGACCCGGCCCGGCCTGCGCGGCATCCTGACCGGCACGCTGGCCGTGCTGATCGCCGCGCTGATCCTGTCGGTGACGGCAGTCGTCGTCTGGACCGCGACGCGCGAGGCGCAGCGCTCCATCGGCCGCTCGCTCGGCGATCTCGCGGCCTTCATGCGCGAGGCGCTGGAGAGCGACGTTTATGAGCGCTGGCGCTCCATGCGCACCATCGCGACCATTCCGGCCTTCGTCGACCCCGACCGCTCCTACGAGTCCCGCCGCGTGGTGATGGACCGGGTGAAGGCCAATGCCGAGGAGATCGTCTGGGTCGGCCTCGCGGACCGCGACGGGCGGGTTCTGGTCGCGTCCGGAGGCGTCGAGGAGGGCGCCGACGTGTCGCAGCGACGCTGGTTCCGCGCCGCCCGCGCGCGGGCACAGGGCTCGACGCAGGAGGCGCAGCGGCCGACCGTCCAGACCGGGCCGGGCGAAAGGGTCATCGAGATCGGCGTCAATGTGCGCAGCGCCTCGGGGCAGCTGGTCGGCGTCATCGGCATGATGGTGAGCTGGGACTGGCTCGGCCACCTCAGGCGCTCGCTGATCGAGCGCTCGCGCGACCGCCAGTCGGACCTCGAAGTGCTGGTGCTCGACGGCGAGGGCCGGGTGGTGATAGGCGATCCGACCCATCTCGGCGAGGATCTGGCGCGTGTCGTGGCGCGGCGCGCCGACGGGTTCGAGACCGACAGGCTGCCCGACGGACGCACCATGGTGATTGGCACCAGCCGGGCGGCGGGCGGACGCGGCATCGAGGGGCTCGGCTGGCAGATCGTCGTGACCTCCAATGCGGCGGTCGCCTTCGCGCCGGTGGACACGCTGCGCTGGCAGATCATCGCGGCCGGTGGCCTCGTCGGTTTCCTCGTTCTGGCGGCGGGCTGGTGGGTCGCGGGGCGCATCGCGAGCCCCATCCAGGCGATCGCGGCGCGCGCCGACCGCGTCGGTCTTGCCGAGGCGCTGGACGGCGTGGTGATCGACCTGCCGGAATCCTCGTCCAAGGAGGTCGTGTCGCTGGCGGCTTCGCTGCAGGGCATGATCGACCGCCTTGCCGACAACGAGGAGGCGCTGAAGCACCTCGCCAACACGCTGGAGCAGCGCGTCGCCGACCGCACGGCGGAACTCGAAAGCGCCAACCGGGCGCTGTCGCAGGCGCGCGACGACGCAGTGGCGGCGACCGCCGCGAAGTCGCGCTTCCTGGCGGCGGCGAGCCATGACCTGCGCCAGCCACTGCATGCGCTGTCGCTGTTCGCCAATGCCCTGTCGCGCCGCGTGCAGGGCGAGGAGCCGATGCGCCTCGTCGCCAATATGGAGACCACGCTCGGCTCGCTGCAGGACATGTTTACCGCTCTGCTCGACGTTTCCAGGCTCGATGCCGGCATCGTCGTCGCCGAGCCGCGGAGCTTTGTCATCGGCGACGTGCTGGAGCGGGTCGCGGCCGGCTTCCGGGCGC
Source organism: Pseudomonadota bacterium (assembly GCA_020161695.1). Taxonomy (GTDB): domain Bacteria; phylum Pseudomonadota; class Alphaproteobacteria; order Rhizobiales; family Phreatobacteraceae; genus Phreatobacter. The sequence goes on from JAIUOO010000004.1 coordinate 133,212, forward strand.
AGGCCACGGCGCATGGGCTGGAATTCCGCCTCGTTTCCTCGCGCCTGCCGGTGACCAGCGATCCGGTTCTGGTCGAGACCATCCTGCGCAACCTCGTCGGCAATGCGCTGAAGTTCACGGCCTCCGGCAAGGTGCTGGTCGGCGTGCGCCGGCAAGGCGGCCACGCCGTGCTGGAAGTCCACGATACCGGGCCGGGCGTGCCCACCGAGGACCGCGACCGCATCTTCGAGGAGTTCGAGCGGGTCAAGCAGGCGGCCCATGGCCAGAATGACGGCCTCGGGCTCGGCCTTTCCATCGTGCGCCGGCTCTGCGACCTGCTCGGCCATCACGTCAGCGTCGATAGCCGCCGGGGCAAGGGAACGGTGTTCCGGGTGGAGCTGCCGATCGCCGTGCGGCCGGAGCAGGCGGCGCCGGCGCCGCCGCTTTCTCCCGGACTGTCGCTGGCCGGCCGGCACATCCTCGTGCTCGACGACGAGCCGATGATCGTCGACGCGCTGGCGCGCACCTTGCGCGACGACGGCGCGACGGTGACCGCCGCGCGCAATGCCACGGAGGCGAGCGACGCGCTGGCCGGCGACCAGCCGGTGGACCTCGCGGTGATCGACCTGCAGCTGGAGAAGGGGATCGACGGGCTCGACCTCATCACCCGCTGGCGGGAGGGGCGCGCGGCACGCCTGCCGGCGCTGATCGTGACCGGTGCGACCGACCCGAAGACGCTGGCCCGGCTTCAGGCGAGCGGCGTCGCCTGGCTGACCAAGCCGGTGGCCGTGCCGACCCTCAGGGCGACGGTGGCGCGGCTGGTGGCGTGAGAACGACCTAACCCTTCGCCAGCAGCGGCGCGGCGGCGGCGACGGCCGCTGCCCGGTTGCGCACGCCGAGATGGCGGAACAGGGCGGCAAGGTGGATCTTCACCGTGCCCTGGCCGAGATCGAGCGCACGGGCGATCTCCTTGTTGGAGCGTCCTTCGATCAGCAGGCCGAGTACGTCGCGCTGGCGCGGGGTGAGCCGGTCGAGGGCAGGCTCGGACGGCGCGGCCTGGATCCGCGCCGAGGTGGCGGTCGCGAGCGTCGCCGGCACGAAGATGGCGCCGGACACGATGGTGCCGAGGGCAGCCACGAGGTCGTTGTCGACGAGGCTCTTCGGCACGAAGCCGTTGACGCCCGCCGCCAGCGCGTCGAGCACGTCGCTGCGGCTCTCGGAACCGGAGACGACCGCGATCGGCAGGTCGGGATAGCATTCGCGCACGGCGGCGAGGCTCGCGGCGCTCTGCATGCCGGGCATGGACAGATCGAACAGGGCGAGCGCCACGCCCTCGGTCTCGCCGAGCCGTTCCAGCGCCTCGTCGAGGGAAGCTGCCTCGGCCACCTCGTCGAAGCCGAGGCGATCCTTCAGCGTCAGCGCGAGGCCCATGCGGTACATGCCGTGGTCATCGGCAATGACGGCGATGCGGCGTGGGGATTTGGGGGCGGACTGATCGGCCGGATGCGACATGAGCGCAAGGCGTAGGGCCGCGCGCGCGGAACTGTCAATGACAACGATGGCCGCGCGGCATCACGGCCGCGCGACCAGAGCAGCGCTTCACTCTGCCGGCTGGCCGTGCGGCGCACCCGCGGGAGCCGGGATGGCCTCGCCGGCGGGCTGGCTGCCGCGGCGTCCGATCCAGTTCGAGAGGCCCTCGAACATCAGATAGACGACCGGCGTGATGTAGAGGGTGAGCAACTGCGACAGGATCAGGCCGCCGACCACGGCGATGCCGAGCGGCTGGCGCAGCTCCGCGCCAGCGCCGTGGCCGATGGCGATGGGCACGGCGCCGAGGATGGCGCAGAGCGTGGTCATCATGATCGGCCGGAAGCGCAGCACGGCGGCCTCGACGATGGCCTCCTTCGCGGGCACGCCCTTCTGTCGCCGCTCGATCGCGAAGTCGACCATCATGATGGCGTTCTTCTTGACGATGCCGATCAGCATGACAAGGCCGATCATGGCGATGACCGACAGGTCGAAGTGGAAGAGCTGGAGCGTCAGCAGCGCGCCGATGCCGGCGGACGGCAGGCCCGACAGGATGGTGAAGGGGTGGATGAAGCTCTCGTAGAGGATGCCGAGGATGATGTAGATCACCAGCACCGCCGCGAAGAGCAGAAGCCCCTGGTTGGCGACCGCCTGCTGGAACACCTGGGCGGTGCCCTGGAACGACGACGCGATGGTGGCCGGCAGGCCGATCTCGCGCGCGGCGACCTCGATCCGCTCGACCGCCTGCGACAGGGCGACGCCCTGCGGCAGGTTGAACGAGATGGTGACAGCCGGAAGCTGGGCGAGGTGGCCGACGGACAGCGCCGTCGGCTGCTCGCGGAGCCTGGCGACCGCGTCGAGCGGCACCACGGCGCCGGTGGACGAGCGCACCGTCAGGCGACGGAGCATCAGCGAGGTGTCGTAATATTTCGGGTCGGCCTCGAGGATCACCTGATAGGTGTCCTCCGAAGCGTAGATGGTCGAGACCTGCCGCGTGCCGAAGGCCGAGTAGAGCGTGTTGCGCACCTGGTCGGCGGTGACGCCCAGACGTGAGGCGGCGTCGCGGTCGACATCGACGATGGTCGAGCGGGCGCGCATCTGGAGGTCGGAATTGACGTCGAGGATGCCGGGCAGCGTGCGCATCTTCGCTTCGAGGATCGGCGCATACTGGCGCAGGGCATCGAGGTCCGGCGACTGCAGCATGTACTGATACTGGCTGCGGCTCTGCACCGTGCCGACAGTGATCGACTGGATCGGCGAGAAGAAGGCCTGGATGCCCGGCACCTCGTTGGCGGCGCGGCGCAGGCGGTCGATCACCTGCACCGCATTGTCCTTGCGGGCCGGCTTGTCGCGCAGGGTGATGAACAGCGAGCCCGAATTCTGGGTCGTGGCTCCGCCGCCGGAGCCGACATTGGCCATGACCGAGACGACGTCGGGATCGCGGCGGACCACGGCGGCGAGCTGCTGGGTGCGCTCGACCATGGCCGCAAAGGAGACGTCGTCGGGGCCGATGGTGGCGGCGCGGACGATGCCGTTATCCTCCTGCGGGAAGAAGCCCTTCGGGATATCGCGGAACAGCATAAAGGTGACGACGAAAGTCGCGATGGTGATGCCGATCATGACGACCGGCATGTTGACCACCTTCTTCACCGACCAGCCGTAGCCGCGGGTGACGGCCGAGAAGAACGCCTCGAACCAGCGCAGCAGGAACAGCGGCTTCTTGTTGTGGTCGATGGGCTTCAGCACGCGCGAGCAGAGCATCGGCGTCAGCGTCAGCGACACCACGCCGGAGATCAGGATGGCGGTGGAGATGACGACGCCGAACTGCGCGAACATGCGGCCGACCACGCCGCCCATGAACAGGACGGGGATGAAGACGGCGACCAGCGAGATGGTCATGGAGATGATGGTGAAGCCGACCTCGCGCGAGCCGACCAGCGCCGCCTGGAAGGGATCCATGCCCTCCTCGATGTAGCGCATGATGTTTTCGAGCATGACGATGGCGTCATCGACGACGAACCCAACCGCCAGCGTCAGCGCCAGCAGCGAGATGTTGTCGATGGAATAGCCGAGCACGTACATCACCGCGAAGGTGCCGATGATCGAGATCGGCAGGGCGGCGGCGGGGATCAGCGTGGCGCGCCAGTCCTTCAGGAAGAACCAGATGACGACGATGACGAGCACGGCGGCGAGCGCCAGCGTGAACTGCACGTCCTCGATCGATTCCCGGATCGTCTTGGAGCGATCCATCATCACCTGGATGTTGTAGGCGGCCGGCGCCTCGCGCTGGATCTGCGGCAGCATGGCGCGGACGCGATCGACGACATCGACCGTATTGGCGTCCGGCTGGCGCTGCACGCCGAGGACGATGGCGCGCTTGCCGTCCAGCCAGGAGGCCGCGCGGTCGTTCTCGACGCCGTCGATGGGGCTCGCCACGTCCGAGACGCGCACGGGCGCGCCGTTCTGCCAGGCGACGATCACGTCGCGGTACTCGGCGGAGCGGTTGATCGGGCCGGTGGCGTCGAGGATGGCGTTGCGGCCGCCCTCGTTGACGGTGCCGACGGGGCGGTTGGAATTGGCGGCGGTCAGCGCGTTCTGCAGGTCGGTGAGGGTCAGGCCACGGGCAGCGAGCTGGTCGAGATCGGCGCGCACGCGCACGGCGAACTTCTGAGAGCCCCAGACCATGACCTGCGCGATGCCGGGCAGGGTCGAGATGCGCGGCAGGATCGAGGAATTGGCGAAGCGGTCGATATCGGAGAGGCGGGCGGTGTCGGACGAAATCGCGATGAACATGATCGCGAAGTCGGCCGGATTGACCTTCCTGAAGCTCGGCGGCGTGACCATGTCGACCGGCAGGCGGCGCATGGCGGCCGAAATCTGCGACTGCACGTCGAGGGCCGCGCCGTCGATGTTCCTGTTGAGGTCGAACTGCAGGACGATCGAGGTGTTGCCGTAGGTCGAGGTCGAGGTCATCGACGAGACGCCGGCAATGGTCGAGAACTGCTTTTCCAGCACCAGCGCCACCGAGGACGCCATGGTTTCGGGGCTGGCACCCGGCAGCTGCGCGGAGACCTGGATGGTCGGGAAATCGACGCGCGGAACCGCGGCGACGGGAAGCTGGCCGTAGCCGAACATGCCGGCCGCGAGGAAGGAGACCATCAGCAGGATGGTCATCACGGGACGGCGGATGCAGAGCTCCGACAGCATGGCGGCGTCTCCTCAGCTCTGCCGGTCGCGGGCGGCGGTCTCGCTGGCCGCGGCGGGCGCCGGACGGGCGACCACCGTCGAGCCGGCGACGAGGCGCAGCTGACCGGAGGTGATCACGGTCTCGCCGCCGTTCAGGCCGGATTCGAGCACGGCCTGGTCGCCGACCATGCGCGCGACCTTGACGTTGGCGATGGCCGCCTTGCCATCGGTCGCGGTGAAGACGAAGGGGCCGTTCTGGCCGACCTGCAGCGCGGCGGCGGGGATGACCACGGCCTCGCCCTGGGTGCCGAGCGAGACCTTCACCGGCACGAAGGAGCCGGGCCAGAGCTGTTCGGCGCCGTTGTTCATCAGCGCCTTGGCGGTGACCGTGCCGGTGGCGAGGTCGACCTGGTTCTCGACGAAGGCGATGGCGCCGGTGGCCGTCTGGCCGCCGGCCGTCGCCTCGACGGTGATGCTGCGCACATCGCCCGAAACCTGGCTGCGGATTTCGTAGAAGGTCGCCTGCGGCACGGCGAAGGCGATGTAGATCGGGTCGATCTGGTTGATGGTCGTCATCGCCGCGGTATCGGCGGAGCGGACGAAGGCGCCGGGCTTGGCGGCGATCGAGCCGATGCGGCCGGAGATCGGCGCGGTGATCTGGGTATAGGAGAGCTGGGTGCGGATGTTGTCGCGGTTGGCGCGGTCGGCGGCGAGCTGCGCCTCGACTGCCTTGACGTTGGTGATGGCATTGTCGCGCGCGACCTCGGTGCCGACATTGCGGCGCGTCAAGTCGATGGCGCGGTCGCGGTCGCGGATAGCCTGTTCGAGCTGTGCCTCGGTGCGCAGGACCTGCGCCTCGATCTGGGCGAGCTGGGCCTTGAGCACGCGGTCGTCGAGGCTGAACAGCAGGTCGCCCTGCTTCACCGCCGCGCCTTCGGCGACATGGACGGTCATGACCTGGCTGTCGACGCGCGCCTTGATCTGCAGCGAGGCGATCGACTGCACCGTGCCGACCGCCTCGACGACGATGGGCATGACGCGCTTCTCGGCACGGGCGAGTGTGACGGAGACCGGCGGCGGTCCCTGGCGGCGGGGCTGCGCCGCCTGCTCGGCCGGCTTCTTGCCGGATATCACGGCCTGCGCCTTGGAATAGGCCTGTTCGGCGAGATCCGGCCGCCAGGTGGCAATGCCCCCGACAATGGCGAGAAGGCCGAAAACGACGACGATTCTGAGCATCGGAGCAGTCCTTGCGGGCGGCGCAAACAGCGCGCGCGCCCGGATGATAAGGTTTCCCGGGCGTCACCCTAGGCCTTGTATGCAGGAAGAGACATTCGGCCCGATGGCCTAGACCATGGCGGGACGGCAATTGCGCGGGACCGCGGAGCAGGTTAGCGGATCGTGGATGCGGGGCGTGACAGACGGGATGAGCGGGGCGGTCGCGGCGTTGCGGCAGGATTTCCTGGCGCGGCGGCCGGTGCGCACGGCCTCGCTGATCGTCACCCTGTTCGGCGATGCCATCGTGCCGCGGGGCGGGACCCTGTCGATCCGGGCGCTGATCGACCTCACCGGCGCGCTGGGCATCGAGCCGGGCGCGGTTCGGACGGCCATGTCGCGGCTCGTCGCCGAAGGGCTGTTCGAGCGGCGGGATGGTGGTCGTCGCCCGCGCTACGGCCTGTCGCAGGAGGGTGCGCGCACGTTCGCGGCGGCGTTCAGGCGGGTCTATGCCGGCGAGCGGCAGCCGGACGGCCGCGGCTTCCGCCTGCTGGTGCTGCCGGCGGCGGCCAGGAAGGCGGCGGACATGGCGGCGCTGGAAGCTGCGGGCTTCCGGCCGCTGGCGGCGGGCGTTCTCGTCGCGCCGGGTTCAGCGGTGCCGGCCTCCGTACCGGCCGACGCCTTCCTGTTCGACGCGGTCGCCGAGCCCGCCATGGTGCGGCGGATCGCGACGGAGGCGCTCGGCATGGGCGAGACCGTTGCGGCCTATCGGCGTCTCGCGGATGCGCAGGCGTCCCTGCTGCGGCTGGTCGAGGCCTCGCCGCCATCGCCCGGCGAGGCCTTCGTGATCCGGACGCTGGCGGTGCATGCTTTCCGCCGTGCGGTGATCCACGACCCGGCGCTGCCTGAAGACCTGCTGCCGGCCGATCGCCCCGACATCGAGGCGCGGCGGACCATGGCACGGCTCTATGCGGCGCTGGTGGCGCCGTCCGAGCAGCATGTCGATGCCGTGACGGATGCCGACGGCGAAAACCTGCCGGGGGCGGCAATCGACCTGACGCGGCGCTTCGGCATCGGCTGATGCCCGGCCTTGTGCGGCGCAGCGATGAATGGCGTATTGTCTGTTACGAAAAATCTTGCTCTTTGGAATTTTTGTAACATACTTGCTCCCAATCAAGATGGGAGGAGCGCATGTATACGCAGGCGCTGAACGTTAAGGACGAGGGTCCCGCCCTCGTCGATGCCGAGCGCGACGCCGCCTTCCAGGCGCGGATCGACCGCGACGAGAAGATCGAGCCGAACGACTGGATGCCGGAGAAATATCGCCGCACGCTGGTGCGCCAGATCTCCCAGCACGCCCATTCCGAAATCGTCGGCATGCTGCCCGAGGGGAACTGGATCACCCGCGCGCCGAGCCTGAAGCGCAAGGCCGCGCTGCTCGCCAAGGTGCAGGACGAGGGCGGTCACGGCCTCTACCTCTACTCGGCAGCGGAGACGCTGGGCACGAGCCGCGAGGAACTGAACGACCAGTTGCTCACCGGCAAGGCGAAATATTCCTCGATCTTCAACTATCCGACGCTGACCTGGGCCGATATCGGCATGGTCGGCTGGCTGGTCGATGGCGCGGCGATCATGAACCAGATCCCGCTCTGCCGGACGAGCTACGGCCCCTATGCGCGCGCGATGATCCGCATCTGCAAGGAAGAGAGCTTCCACCAGCGGCAGGGCTACGAGATCGTCATGACGCTGGCGCGCGGCAATGCAGACCAGAAGGCCATGGCGCAGGATGCGCTGAACCGCTGGTGGTGGCCGGCGCTGATGATGTTCGGCCCGCCGGATGCAGAGAGCCTGCACACCGACCAGAACATGGCCTGGCGCATCAAGCGCTTCTCCAATGACGACCTCCGCCAGAAATTCGTCGATGCGACCGTGCCGCAGGGCCATCACATCGGGCTGGAATTCCCGGACAAGGACCTCAAGTTCAACGAGGCGACCGGCCACTGGGAGTTCGGGGCCATCGACTGGAGCGAGTTCAAGCGCGTGCTGGCCGGCGAGGGGCCGTGCAACCGCCAGCGACTCGCCCAGCGCAACAAGGCCCACGACGAAGGCGCCTGGGTGCGCGAGGCGGCGCTGGCCCATGCCGAGAAGCGCGCGGCCCGGCGGATGATGCAGGCGGCGGAGTGACTGGCATGACCGAGAAGAACTGGCCGCTCTGGGAAGTGTTCATCCGCTCGCGCAACGGCATGGCGCACCGCCATGTCGGCTCGCTCCATGCGGTCGATGCCACCATGGCGCTGGCGAACGCCCGCGACACCTATACGCGGCGCGGCGAGGGGCTCTCCGTGTGGGTGGTGCCATCGAACGCAATCACCGCCTCGGACCCCGCCGAGAAGGACATGCTGTTCGAGCCGACTGCCTCCAAGATTTACCGGCACCCGACCTTCTACGAGGTGCCGGACGAAGTGGGGCACATGTGAAGTGCATTGCATCAGCCAATTGCGTCCTTCGAGGCTCGGGCTCATGCCCTCGCACCTCAGGATGAGGAAGGTTGAGAGTTGCATCAGGGGTGGCAAGGGCGCCTTCGGCCGATGCCATGCACCACGTTCCTCATCCTGAGGTGCGGGCGAATGCGAGCCTCGAAGGACGCAATTGCGCCGTGCAGCTCCGAACGAGATGGATCGAAAACTTTGACCGAAACCCCGCTCTTCCTCGTCACGCTGCGCCTCGCCGACGATGCGCTGATCCTCGGCCACCGCCTGTCCGAATGGTGCGGCCACGCGCCCGTGCTGGAGGAGGAGCTGGCGCTGGCCAATCTCGGCCTCGACCTGATCGGGCAGGCGCGCTCGCTCTACACCCATGCCGGCGCGATCGAGGGTGCGGGTCGCGATGAGGACGGGCTCGCCTATCTCCGCCGCGAGAACGAATATCGCAACGTGCTGCTGGTGGAGCAGCCGAACGGCGACTTCGCCGCCACCATGGTGCGGCAGCTGATCTACTCGGCCTTCATGCACCCGTTCCACCGGGCCATGGCGTCGTCGAAGGACGCGACGCTTGCCGGTATCGCCGCCAAGGCCGAGAAGGAAATGGCCTATCACGTGCGGCATTCCGCCGAATGGGTCATCCGGCTCGGCGACGGCACGGAGGAGAGCCACCGGCGGGCGCAGGATGCGCTGGATGCGCTCTGGCCCTATGCGGGCGAGTTGTTTGAGGTCGATGCGCCCATGCGCGCGGCGATCGAGGCGGGGCTGGTGCCGGACCCGGAGAGCCTTCGCGCGACCTTCGATGCGACCATGACAGAGGCGCTGGCCGAGGCGACGCTGACGCTGCCGAAGCTCGGGTCGTTCCAGACCGGCGGACGGGCAGGACGGCATACCGAGCATATGGGCTTCCTGCTCGCCCAGCTTCAGTACATGCAGCGCACCTATCCGAACGCGGCGTGGTGAGGCCATGGGTGCGGCCGTCTCGCTCGATCTCGAACGCCAGCGGGCCGAGGCCCTCGCGATCGCCGGCGAGGTCTGCGACCCCGAAGTGCCGGTGCTGACCATCGCGGATCTCGGCGTGCTGCGTGACGTCCGCATCGAGAACGGCCGGATCGAGGCGGTGATCACGCCGACCTATTCGGGCTGCCCGGCGATGAACCTCATCGCTCTCAATGTCGAGGTGGCACTGGAGGAGGCGGGCTTCACCAACGTCAAGGTGACGACCGTCCTCTCGCCAGCCTGGACCACCGACTGGATGAGCGAGGAGGGCAAGGCGAAGCTCGCCGCTTATGGCATCGCGCCGCCGAGGGCCAAGGCCGGCCGCCGCGCCCTGTTCGGCGAGGAAGTGGTCGCCTGCCCGCGCTGCGGCTCGGCCAATACCCAGAAGGTCTCGGAATTCGGCTCCACCGCCTGCAAGGCGCACTGGCGCTGCCGGGCCTGCGCCGAGCCTTTCGACTATTTCAAGTGTCTTTGAGGGGGTGGCCGCGCATGTTGGTCATTGATCGCACCTCTCCGTCATGCCCGGCCTTGTGCCGGGCATCCACGCCTTCCTTTGTCCGTCTTGTTCAAGTCGTGGATGGCCGGGACAAGCCCGGCCATGACGGCGGGGCTGGCGGATGCTGACGGGACAAATAGCCATGACCCCGCACTTCAACACGCTCACCGTCAGCGACATCCGCCGCGAGACGCAGGACACCGTGTCCATCGCCTTTGCCGTGCCGGAGACGCTGAAGGACGCCTATCGCTTCGCGCACGGGCAATATCTGACGTTGCGCGCGACGCTCGGCGGCGAGGATGTCAGGCGCTCCTATTCGATCTGCACCGGCATCGACGACAATGATCTGCGGGTGGCCGTGAAACAGGTCGAGGGCGGCACCTTCTCGCGCTTCGCCAACCAGTTGCTCAAGGTCGGCGACCCCATCGAGGTCATGACGCCAATGGGCCGGTTCACGGCGCCGATGGACGGCGGGGCGAAATCCTATCTCGCGATCGCCTGCGGCTCGGGCATAACGCCGGTCATGTCGATCATCCGCACGGTCCTGGCGCGCGAGCCGGAAAGCCGGGTGACGCTGATCTATGGCAATCGCGATGCCTCGTCGGTGATCTTCAGGACGCAGATCGAGGACCTGAAGGACCGGTTCATGGGGCGGCTGTCGGTACATCACGTGCTCTCGCGCGAAGCCTCCGACTTCGCCGTGTCGCACGGGCGGATCGATGGCGAGAAGATCGAGACACTGACGCGCCATCTGCCGCGCAGCGCGGCGGGAACCCTTGCCGATCATGCCTTCCTGTGCGGGCCGCAGGCGATGATCGAGGAGGCGAAGGCGACGCTGGTGCGGCTGGGCATGGCGGCTGACAGCATCCACTTCGAGCTGTTCACGACGGATGGTGCGCCGCGCCGTCCGGCGCCGGTCCGCAAGGCCGATCTGTCGAACGGCCTGCCGCTGTCGATCCGCCTCGACGGGGCGCTCCATTCCATCGCCATGGACCCGACCGAGACGGTGGTGGAGGCGGCGCTGCGTCACGGTCTCGACCTGCCCTATTCGTGCAAGGGCGGCATGTGCTGCACCTGTCGGGCGAAGCTCACCGACGGCGATGTCGCGATGGACCAGAATTTCTCGCTGGAACCCTGGGAGATCGAGCAGGGCTTCGTGCTGACCTGCCAGTCGCGGCCGGTGGCGGGGACAGAGAAGATCAGCGTCGACTTCGACTATGCGTGAGACGGCTTGCCGTCTTCCGGCCTGACGGTGCGCGTCCAGAGCGAGTGCCTGGGGTCGGTGATGAACTCGATCAGCAGCTTCGTCCACGAGGTGTGGCTGGGCAGGGTCAGGTAGAATTCCGGCGCGAGGCGGGTGACTTCCGGCAGACGATTCCACGGGATCGACGGGAAGTCGTGGTGCTCGTTGTGATAGCCGATGTTCAGCGCGATGCCGTTGAGCGGGCCGTAATAGTTGGCGGTGTCGTGCTGCTCGTCGCCGGTGAAATGCTCCTGCACCCAGCGCGCACCGAGCGGATGCAGGCTGATGGCGAACCAGAACGAGGCGAAGAGGTAGAGCACCGCGTTCCAGCCGGCGAGCCAGCCGATGAGGGCGGCGGCGCCGAAGTTCACGACATAGTTCGCGGCGGTCCAGGCATCGAAGGTGGCGACGCCGCGGACACGCGTGACGCGCAGCACCTGAAAGACCGGGAAGAACAGGAACCACAGCGCCTTGCGCCAGGTGGAATGGCCGACGAGGCGGGCTTCCCATTCGTGGGGAATGTCGGTGTCGCCATCCATCTCGCCGAGATGGGAGTGGTGGGCGAGATGGCAGGCGCGAAAGCCCATGCCGCCGGGCAGCACCTGCGGCACATCGGCTGCGAGCAGCAGCACGCGGTTGGCGAAGCGGCTGCGGAAGATCAGGTTGTGGGTCGCGTCGTGGACGACCACATAGAGCGCGTGGTTGAGGAAGGCGCCGAAGCCATAGGCGACGATCAGCGCCAGCCACCACCAGGAGAGGCCGGCCCAGCCGAAGGCGACGGCGACGGCCAGCTGCGTGCCGACATAGGCTGCCGTGATCGCGGCCGTCCACGGGTTGCGGCCGATGAGCTGGCGGATTTCCGGATGGGCTTTCAGGATGGCCTTGGCGCGCGTCGAATGCGTCTCACCGAGAGCGGGGACGAAGGTCTCCTCCCGGTCGACATCGAATTCAACGGCCTGCGGAATGGTCGTCATGCCTTCCCGTCCCTGATCCGCCCCGCGCTGTTGCGGCGCGAAAGGGTGCTGATCGAATGCCCGACCCGGCGGGGCCGGTCAAGGACGGCCGTCATCGCCGAGCTTCACGAATTGTACGTTTGGAAGCACTCGAAAGTGGGAAACGGCCGCTTGCGGCTCACTCCGCGGCGACCTGCTGCCCGGTTTGGGCGAGGTCGCGGGCACCCGCGAGGATGAGGTTGGTGGCAAGGTCCGCATAGGCCTCGCGCGACATCGAGCCGCCCGGCCGGAACCACATGTAGTGCCAGTTGAGCATACCGAAGAGCGACATGGTCACCGGCTTCAGGAACGGCGAACCGCCGAGCGTGGGGACCGCGTGGGCCAGCGCCTCGGAGAAGATGCCGACGAGCTGGCGTTCCACCGCCTTCAGCTCGGTCTGCGATTCCTCGGGCAGGCGGGAGAGCTCGTTGACCTGGATCTTGTGGAGCGCGTCGGCGTCGCGGTAGGCCTCCAGCAGGGCATGGATGATGGCGCGCAGGCGGCTGGCCTGATCCGAGCGGCGTACCGCGGCCTCGACCGTCTCCAGGAGGTCGGCAAGGTGGCGGCGGATGATGTCGACAAGGAGCTGCTCCTTGTTCGGATAGTAGTGATAGATCAACGCCTTGGAGACGTTGCAGGCGGCCGCGATGTCGTTGATCGAGGTGCGGTCGTAGCCCTGCCGCGCGAAGAGATCGGCGCAGGCGTGCAGCAGCAGCCGGCGCTTCTCGTCATAATCGGCGGCGCGGGGACGGGCCACGGCGTCAGTCCCTCGGCCGGTTGTCGACGACGCGTCGCGCCTTGCCGCCGGAACGCTCCAGCGCACCGGCCGCCAGAACGCTGACCGTGCAGGAGACGCCGATCGTGTCCTTGACCTGCTGGCACAGCCGGTCGCCGGCGCGGCGCGCCTCGCCCTCGGCACAGTCGGGACGGGCCTCGACGCGGATGTCCATCGTGTCGAGGCGGCCCTCGCGGGCGAGCACGACGAGATAGTGCGCCGAGAGTTCGGGCAGGGTGAGGATCTTCTCCTCGATCTGGGTCGGAAAGACGTTGACGCCGCGCACGATCATCATGTCGTCGGAGCGGCCGGTGACCTTCTCCATCCGCCGCATGGAGCGGGCCGTGCCGGGCAGAAGCCGGGTCAGGTCGCGCGTGCGGTAGCGGATGATCGGCATGGCTTCCTTGGTCAGCGAGGTGAAGACCAGTTCGCCCTTCTCGCCGTCGGGCAGCACGCGGCCTGTGGCGGGGTCTATCACTTCGGGGAAGAAATGGTCCTCCCAGATGTGCAGGCCATCCTTGGTCTCCACGCATTCGTTGGCGACGCCGGGGCCGATCACCTCCGACAGGCCGTAGATGTCGACGGCATCCATGGCGAAGGAGTCCTCGATCTCCGCGCGCATGGAATTGGTCCAGGGCTCGGCGCCGAAAATGCCGATCTTGAGGGAGGTCGAACGCGGATCGACGCCGATGCGCCGGAACTCGTCGAGGATCGCCAGCATGTAGCTCGGTGTCACCATGATGATGTCCGGCTCGAAGTCCTGGATCAGTTGAACCTGGCGCTCGGTCATGCCGCCGGAAACCGGGATGACCATGCATCCCAGCTTCTCCGCGCCGTAATGGGCGCCCAAGCCCCCGGTGAACAGGCCGTAGCCGTAGGAGATGTGGATCTTCATGCCGGGGCGGCCACCGGCGGCGCGGATCGAGCGCGCGACGACCGAGGACCAGGTATCGACGTCCCTCTGGGTGTAGCCGACGACGGTCGGCTTGCCGGTGGTGCCGGAGGAGGCGTGGACGCGGACGACCTTGTCCTGCGGCACGGCGAACATGCCGAAGGGGTAGTTGTCGCGCAGGTCCGCCTTCGTGGTGAAGGGGAACCTGGCGAGGTCCTCAAGCCGGCGGAAGTCGTCGGGATGGACACCAGCCGCGTCGAACTTCGCCCGATAGGCCGGCACGTTGTCGTAGGCGTGGCGCAGGGTCCAGGCGAGGCGCTGGGTCTGGAGCGCGGCGATCTCGTCGCGGGATGCCGTCTCGATGGGGTCGACGAGCGGCTGGTAGCGGGTCCTGTCGAGCATGAGTGCCTCCGCGGGGTCAGAGGGCGGGATGGTCTGGCGCGATCGCGCCGCCGAGCGTGCGCGAATGGCCACGGAAAACGGCAATGGTCTCGCCGGCCTGATTGGCGACGGTGACGTCGGTGATGCCGGAGCGCCCGGCTCGGTTGATCTCGCGGGCGGTGGCGGTGAGGACGTCGCCGAGCTGGGCCGGCGCCAGGAAAGTCACCGCGCAATGCTGCGCCACCGTCTTGGTGTTGTGGCTGTTGCAGGCGAAGGCGAAGGCGCTGTCGGCAAGCGTGAAGATGTAGCCGCCGTGGCACATGCCGTGGCCATTGGTCATGGTCTTCACCACGGGCATGGTCAGCGTCGCCGTGCCCGGGCCGGACTGGACGATGGTCATGCCGAGCGCCTGCGTGGCGTTGTCGTCGGCCCACATGGCGGCCGAGGCGGCGCGGGCGACGGCGTGGCGGTCCACCGGTTTGCCGAAGGCATCGTTCATGGCTTCGGTCGTCATGGCCGGTCCCCGAAGACGGGTTTGCGCTTCTCCATGAAGGCGGCGACGCCCTCCTCGTAGTCGCGCCCGCGGCCGAGGCGCCGCTGCTCGTCGCGCTCATAGTCGAGCTGGGCGTCGAGGCTGGTGTCGGCGGCATGCTCGAAAGCGCGCTTGATGGCGTCGAGGCCGGTCGCCGAGGAGGCCGCGAAACGGGAGCAGAGCGTGCGTGCCTCGGTGAGGAGATCGGTGTCGTCGACCACCTTCCAGACGAGGCCCCAGTTCTCCGCCATGTCCGCCTTGATGGTCTCGCCGGTCATCGCCCAGGCGCGGGCCCGGGCGGGCCCGATCAGGCGCGGAAGCAGGGCGGTCGCGCCGGAATCGGGGACGAGTCCGATCTTCACGAAGGCCTGCCCGAAGCTGGCGGAGCGGGCAGCGAGGGTCACGTCGGCCGCGAGCGCCAGCGACACGCCCGCGCCGGCGGCGATGCCGTTGACCGCGCAGACGACGGGGAAGGGCAGGGCGCGCAGCTTGCGGATCAGCGGATTGTAGTTCTTCTCCAGCGTGTCGCCGAGATCGGGCGTATCGCCTGCCTGCGGCTGTATCTCGGGATCGGCGAGATCCTGCCCGGCGCAGAAGCCGCGGCCCTGGCCGGTGATCAGCACCGCCTTGCAGGCCTTGTCGGCTTCGGCAGCCTCGAGCGCGCCCTTCAGCGCGCGGTGCATCGCGCCGGTAAAGGAATTCAGTTTGTCCGGCCGGTTGAGCGTCAGGACGCGATAGCCATCCGCGACCTCGACGAGCACGCTCGTCTCGTCCATTCTTGCCTCCAGCATTTCCTCGTGCCGTTGCGTTGTCCGGCGGGGCCGGCCGCATCGTTTTTCATTCGGTCCGCCGTTTGACCACTTGACTGACCGGGCGGTTGGTTAATTAAATACGCGGCAGCCGCGAGGTGTCAATCAGGGCCGAACGACAAGAGCACCTGAACCGCCTCGCGCAGGAAACGACTGTTACAAGGGAGGACTGCCATGGCGGGTTGGACCCGACGTGTATTTGCAGGCGCGGCCGCGGCGGCGCTGATGGCCTTCGGCGCTTCGGCCGCGCAGGCGCAGATCAAGATCGGCGCGGTGCTTTCCGTCACCGGCCCCGCCTCGTTCCTCGGCGACCCTTCCAAGAAGACCCTCGAAATCTATGTCGAGCAGATCAATGCGGCGGGCGGCATCAACGGCCAGCGCCTCCAACTGATCATCTATGACGATGGCGGCGACGCCAATCAGGCGCGCACCTTCGCGACCCGCCTGATCGAGGATGACAAGATCGTCGCGATGGTCGGTGGTTCGACCACGGGCACGACCATGGCGATGATCCCGCTGTTCGAGGAAGCCCGCATCCCGTTCATCTCGCTCGGTGGCGCCATCCAGATCATCGACCCCGTGCGCGCCTACACGTTCAAGACGCCGCATACCGACCGCATGGCCTGCGAGAAGATCTTCCAGGACCTGCAGCGCCGGCGGCTGACCAACATCGCGATGATCTCGGGTACCGACGGCTTCGGCGCCTCCATGCACGACCAGTGCGTGGCGGTGGCGCCGCGCTACGGCGTGACCATCGCCCATACCGAGCGCTACGGGCCGCGCGATTCCGACATGACGCCGCAGCTCACCAATATCCGCAACCGGCAGGGCGTGCAGGCCGTGGTCAATGCCGGGTTCGGGCAGGGGCCGGCCATCGTGACGCGCAACTATGCGCAGCTGCAGGTGCCGCACCCGCTCTACCAGAGCCACGGCGTCGCCTCGAAGCAGTTCATCGACCTCGCGGGCGATGCGGCGAACGGCGTGAGGCTGCCCGCCTCAGCGCTGCTGGTCGCCAGCATGCTGCCCGACAGCGACCCGCAGAAGTCGGTTGTCGTGAACTATGCCCGCACCTTCGAGCAGAAGACGGGACAGCCGGTCTCGACCTTCGGCGGCCATGCCTATGACGGGCTGATGATCCTCGTGGAGGCAATCAAGAAGGCCGGCGCCGACCCGCGCAAGATCCGCGACGCCATCGAGGCGACGCGCGGTTTCATGGGCACGGCGGGCGTCGTCAACATGAGCGCGACCGATCATATGGGTCTCGACCTCACGGCGTTCCGGATGCTGGAAATCCGCAACCGCGACTGGACCATCGTGCCGGAAGGCGGGAGCTGAAGTCAGGCACGCTGATATGGGCAACCGGTTTGATGCCGGTTGCCCATATCGGGCCTTCGGCGATCTGCACACCGCATCAATCATGCAGGGCTTTCTGATGCAGGCCGCCTTCGACCATACCGGACCCCTCTGATGGCCGAGTTCCTCCAGTTCGCCTTTTCGGGGCTGACCGTCGGCGCGGTCTATGCGCTGGTCGCGCTCGGCTTCACGCTGATCTACAACGCGTCGGACGTGATCAATTTCGCCCAGGGCGAGTTCGTCATGCTCGGCGGCATGGCGACGGTGTTCCTGTCGCTGGCCGGCGTGCCGGTGCCGCTGGCCGCGCTCATCGCGGTGGCGGCGACGACGGTGGTGGGCCTTGCCCTCTACAAGCTCGCCATCGACCCGGCGCGCGGGGCCTCGGCCGTCACGCTGATCATCATCACCATCGGTGCCTCGATCTTCCTGCGCGGCGTCGCGTCCATCGTCTTCGACAAGCGCTTCCATTCGCTGCCGCACTGGTTCGGCGATCGGCCGCTGACGGTCGCGGGCGCCTCCGTACTGCCGCAGAGCCTCGTGGTGCTGGCGGGGGCTCTGGTCATCGTGGTGCTGCTCTGGGCCTTCTTCGAGCGCACGTTGTTCGGCAAGGCGGTGCTCGCCACCGCCGCCAACCGGGTGGCGGCCAAGCTGTCGGGCATCGACACCGGCTTCGTCGTCGGCTTCTCCTTCGCGGTCTCGGCGGCCATCGGCGCGGTCGCCGGCGTCCTCGTGACGCCGATCACCCTGACCAGCTTCGATGTCGGCACGCTGCTGGCGCTGAAGGGGTTCGCCGCGGCCATGCTCGGCGGCATGGGCCATCCGGTCGGGGCGGTGGTCGGCGGCCTCGTCGTCGGCCTGCTGGAGGCCTTCGGCGCTGGCTACATCTCCTCGCAATACAAGGACGCCATGGCCTTCATCGTCATTCTCGCCGTGCTCTTCGCCATGCCCAACGGGCTGTTCGGCCGCACGCGCATCGAACGGGTCTGACATGACGAGCCATTCCCCCGACATTGCGGCACCGCCCGCCGCCGGGCTGCTGGCGCGGCTCGCATCGGGCAAGCTGGCCGTGCTGCTCGTTCTGGCCCTGCTCGTCGCCGTGCCGCCGCTGTTCTTTCCCTCCGGATTCTACTACCGGGTCGGCGCCATCGTCTGGATCCTCGCCATCGCGACCATCGGGCTCAATCTCCTGATGGGCTTTGCCGGGCAGGTCAGCCTCGGCCATGCCGGGTTCCTCGGGATCGGCGCCTATGCTGTCGCGCTGCTGCCGTCGCGATACGGAATTCACGGCATTGCCGCCATGGTGATCGGAGCGGCACTGTCGGCGTTCATCGCCTGGGTCGCCGGCCGGCCGATCCTGCGCCTGCGCGGCCATTATCTCGCGGTCGCCACGCTCGGCTTCGGTATCCTCATCGCGATGGTGCTGACCAACGAGCAATGGCTGACCGGCGGGCCGGACGGCATGCGCGTGCCGCGGCTCGTCCTGTTCGACTGGCCGGTGCGCGGCTCGGACACCTGGTACTGGATCGGCGGCGGGGCGATGTTGATCGCCGCCTGGCTGGCGCTGAACCTCGTCGACAGCCCGACGGGAAGGGCGCTGCGCGCGATCCACGATTCCGAGGTCGCGGCGCGCGTCATCGGCGTCGATGTCGCCCGGTACAAGCTCGCCGCCTTCGTCATCTCGGCGGTCTATGCCTCGGTGGCGGGCAGCCTGCTGGCCTTCTTCGACGGTCACATCACGCCGGATGCGGCGGGGTTCCTGCGCTCGGTCGAACTCGTCACCATGGTGGTGATCGGCGGCATGGGCTCGGTGGTCGGTTCGGTCATCGGCACGCTGGTCATCGTGGTGCTGCCGCAGACGCTTACCTTCCTGTCCGACTACAAGCACATCATGGTCGGCGCCTTCATCATGCTGTTCATGATCTTCCTGCGCGCCGGCATCGTGCCGAGCCTCGCCGCCCTCGTCAGGAGGCGTGGATGAGCGTGGTTCTGGAAGCCGACGGGCTCGGCATTTCCTTCGGCGGCGTGAAGGCCGTGGACGGCGTCTCGTTCCGCGCCGAGGCGGGGCGGATTCTCGCGATCATCGGCCCGAACGGCGCCGGCAAGACGACGCTGTTCAACATGGTCTCGGGCGTCTACCTGCCGAAAGCCGGCGCGGTGCGGCTCGGCGGCGAAGACGTCACCGGCATGGAGCCGCAGGTCCTTGCGGCCCGTGGGCTCTCGCGCAGCTTCCAGAACCTGCAGATCTTCTTCCGGATGACTGCCGCGGAGAACGTCATGGTGGGCCGGCACCGGCATGAGGCGCGGGGGGTGCTCGCCCATCTCCTGTCCCTGCCGTCGGTTGCGCGGCAGAACCGCGCGACGCGGGCGAAGGCGCTGGAATTACTGGATGTCGTGGGGCTCCGCGCGCAGGCCGACATACCGGCGGGATCGCTGCCCTATGGCGCGCTGAAGCGGCTGGAGATCGCCCGGGCGCTTGCCACGGAGCCGAAGGTCCTGCTGCTCGACGAGCCGGCCGCCGGCTGCAATCCGGTGGAGACCGAGGAACTGGACCGGGTCATCCAGCAGATCGCGCAATCCGGTGTCGCGGTGGTGCTGGTCGAACACGACATGAAGCTGGTCATGAAGATATCGAGCCGAATTCTCGTGCTCGATCACGGCAGGCCGCTCACCGAAGGAACGCCGGCCGAGGTGCGCGCCCATCCCGATGTGATCCGCGCCTATCTCGGCGGCCATGGCGCGCGGGAGGCGGCGGGTGTCTGACGTGCTGCTGTCGGTGGAGAACCTGCGCTCGTCCTACGGGCGGATCGAGGCCTTGCACGGCGTCTCGCTGGAGGTTCGGCGCGGCGAGATCGTGACGCTGGTTGGCGGCAACGGCGCCGGCAAGACGACGCTGATGCGCGCGATATCGGGCGTGCAGCCGGTGACGGCGGGCTTGATCCGCTTCAAGGGCGAGGCGATCGGGCGGGTCGATGCGCACAGGCGCGTGGCGCTCGGCATCGCACAGGTGCCGGAGGGCCGGCAGGTCTTCGCGCCGCTCTCGGTGGCGGACAATCTGCGGCTCGGCGCCTGGTCGCGGAAGGACGAGGGCGTCGCAGCCGATATCGAGGACATCTATCGCCAGTTCCCGGTGCTGAGGGAGAAGCGCGACTTGCAGGCCGGTGGCCTCTCCGGCGGCCAGCAGCAGATGCTGGCGCTCGGCCGCGCGCTGATGGCGAAGCCCGAACTGATCCTTCTCGACGAGCCGTCCATGGGCCTCGCGCCCATTCTGGTGGAACAGATCTTCGAGGCCATCGCCGGCCTGAAGGCGCGCGGCATCACTGTGCTGCTTGTGGAGCAGAACGCCATGCAGGCGCTCGCCATCGCCGACCGGGGCTACGTGATCGAGACGGGCACGATTACGCATAGCGGGGAAGGGCGGGCACTGCTCGATGATCCGAAGGTGCGGGGGGCGTATCTCGGGGTGTGAGAGGGAGTTTCGCCCGCACTTGTGACGTGCAACCCGTGGCATGAGGCCTTGATGGCAAAACCCGCCTTCAGAACCTCACTGTCGTGAAGAACCGGACACTCCTACCCGGCATCAGCACCTCGTCCTTCTTGAACGACACGGCGTTGCGGATGTTCGCGTCGAGCAGATTGGTGCCGACGAGGCCGAAGGTCACGTCCTTCGCGCCTGAACCGGGCCGCATCGCCATGCGGTAGCTGAGCTCGGCATTGAGCAGGTTGTAGCCCGGTGTGCGCGTCTCTTCCGGTGCGGTCTCGTTCTGCCCGAAGGCGTGGAGCAGCGTCACGCGCGCGAACCAGTTGGCGTCGCGCCAGTAGAGGCCGCCGCCGAGCCGGTGCGGCGGGATGCGCGGCACGTTCGAGCCGTCGGCGAAGCGGGCGCGCACGAAGTCGTACTGGCCTTCGACGCCGAACGTGCCGCCGGCGAATTCGCCGATGTCGTACTGGCCGCGCAGTTCCGCCCCGTAGAAGGTCGCGTCCTGCTGGGCGAAGACGAGCTGGCGCAGCTCGGTGCCGCCGCCCGTGCCGCAACTGGCGAAATCGTCGTCGCAGGTGAGGCCGGTCAGGCGCTTGTAGATGAAGCCGGAGAAGCGCGTGTAGTAGGCGGTGGCGTCGAGCCGGAACGGGCCCTGCGCGCGGCGCAGGCCGGCCTCGATGGTCTGTGCCGACTCCTTCGCGAGGTTCGGATTGCCGATCTCGAAGGTGCCGGACGCCTCGTGTGGCCCTCGCGAGAAAAGTTCCTGCGCGCGCGGCGCGCGCTGCACGTAGGAGCCGGTGACGCTGCCGACGAAGCCGAGCGGCAGGTTCTGAAGGATGCCGAGGCTGGCGCTGAAGGGAGTGAAGCTGCGGGTTGCCGCGAACTCGACCGGCGCGCCCGAGCCGCCGTCGAAATCGCCGGGGAAAGTGGAGCCCGTGCCGCCGACGCGCACCTGCTCGATACGCACGGAGCCCTGAAGACGCGTCGCCTGAGACAGGGCGAGCTCGTTGAACAGGAAGGCGGCCGCGTTGCGCGTCGCCGCCGGTGCGATCAGCCCGCCGGCCTCGCCCGATGTCCCAAGATTCTGCCCTCCGAGTTGGACGCCGAAGACGGAGCTCCATGTGCCGATGGCTGTCGTCAGCGGCCTGAAGGCGGTCTCGACCCGGGCCTCAACCTCCTGATTGCGGAAGCGTGCGGCGTTCTCGAACAGGCCGCCGTGCAGGTGCTGCTCGTCGTGGCGATAGAGCGAGCCGCCGAGCCAGAAGCGGACATTGTCGACGACGGAACCGTCGAAGCGGATCTCGCCCTTCGACTGCAGGCGGGTCTGGATCATGTCGATCCGCACCCCGTGAGCGGCAGCGTCCCCACCGGGAATGCCGTAGAGCGAGCGGAACTGCGAGATGGCGGCGCCGATATAGCCCTGGTCGAAGAAGTAGGAGGCGCCGAACGAGCCGCCGAAGGAATTGGCGAAGGAGTTTGCCTGCCGGCCGCCAGGGATTGCGTAGTCGCCGGCGTTGCGGCCGAAAACGTCGGCGGACCAGGCCCAGTTGCCGGAGGAGCCGCGCATCTGCGCCGCGCCGTCGAGGCCGCGATCGCCGGATGAGGCACTGCCGCGGGCCATGCCGGACACGACGCCGTCGGGGCCGAGGCGGGTCGGGATGCGCTCGTTAGTGACGTTGACCACACCGCCGATGGCCTGCGAGCCGAAGCGCAGGGCGGCGGGGCCGCGGATCACCTCGATGCGTTCCGCTGCCAGCGGATCGATGGGGACGGCATGGTCCTCGGAGAGATCGGAGACATCCTGTGCGCCGACGCCGTTCTCCTGAACGCGCACGCGCGCATTGTCGAGGCCGCGGATGATCGGTCGGCTCGCGGCGTTCGGCGCGAAGCCCGAGCCGGTGATGCCCGGCAGGGCGAAAAGCTGGTCGCCGAGCGTGCGCCCGCCATTGCGCTGGATTTCGCCCTCGCCGACGACGGTGACCGGCACGAAGGCGCGGTCGATGACCCGGAGCTGGCCTTCGGAGAGGCCGTCGGGCGTGGCTGCCGGCGGAGTGCGTCGCCCCTCGATGACGATCTCCGGCAGCTCCGTCTGGCCGCGCGCGGCGGGTGCGAGCGCCAGCACCGCGAGGCTTGCGGAGGACCAGATGGCGAGGGGCCGGATGCGCATGGCGTCGATGCTCAAATTTGTAATGTTACAACATTACATAGAACGGCGATGGCACACTCTGTCAAGCGTGGGCGGGGAACATTCTGGATGGACTGTGGAGCGCCTTCGTCGCGTGAGAGCCGGAGGACGTTCAGTGCCTTGGACGAGGCGCTCCGCGCGCGCACCCGGATGACCTCGGGCGCTGCCGGGCGGAGGCACAGAGGCGTGGAGGGTGACGGCACGGCGGGGGCGACGGGTCGAAAGCGCGATGCTTCACGCCGGTTGCCACGCTGAAATGCGGGTCGCGTCCGGAACCGACCGGCTGAAACAGGTGGGGGTCATATCCGCGGCAAGCAAGCACCCAGCCGCAGCGCCGATGACGACGCGGCCGACGACAAGGACCCGAACCATCATGACCAATGCTCCCCGCCGCACCGTTCTCTTCGGCGCGCTCGCCGCCGCGACCCTGTTTTCCGCCAGCGCGAGGGCCCTGACGCCGCTGCCGCCGGTGACGCTGTTCAAGGTCGTCGGCCCGCGTGACGAGATCTTCATCGGCCTGCTGACGGCCGAACTGGAGGCGCTCGGCGGCGGCTCGCCGGCCGAGGCGATCTCCAAGAAGGTCGCGGCCGACGGCCAGATGACGGTCTGGCAGTATTCCGTGCGCCGCGGCGATGGTGGAGCGCTGGTGATGGCGCCTGTCGCAAAGGTCGGCATCTTTGCCGCCGGCGTCCTGCGCATCGAGCCCTACGCGTCGTCCTATCAGGTTCTCACGCCGAACTGAGCGGTCCGGGGTGGCGGGTCTAGCGATCCGCCACCTGAAAGCCCTGCCAGTAGGGGTCGCGGTCGTCGATATAGATCGTGTTCAGACCGGTCACCCGCGCCCAGCCCTCGATGGACGGGATGATCGCATCGAGGCCGCCGACCGTCGTGCGGCCCTCGATCCGGCCAGTGAACTGCGAGCCGATGATCGATTCGTGGACGAAGGCCTCGCCCTCGTTCAGGCGTCCCGTCGCTGCAAGCTGCGCCATGCGGGCCGAGGTTCCCGTGCCGCAGGGCGAACGGTCGATGGCCTTGTCGCCGTAGAAGACGGCATTGCGCGCCGAGCCGCCATGGCGCGGCGCGCCGGTCCAGAGCACGTGGGTCAGATGGTCCAGCGCCGGGTTCTCCGGGTGGGCGATCCGGTGGCGCGCGTTGAAAGCCTTGCGCAGCAGGCCGGAGAACCGGATCACCTCGGAGGGCTGCAGGTCGTCGAGGTCGGCATAGCCCTGCTGGTGTTCGACGATCGCGTAGAAATTGCCGCCATAGGCGACATCCACGGCCAATGTTCCCAGGCCCTCGACGACGACCTCGTAGCCGCGCCCGAGCAGGAACGAGGGCACATTGGTGAGGCGCACGCTCTCGACATAGGGACCGTTCTGGACGTAGCGCGCCTCGACGCGGCCAGCCGGCGTATCGAGCATCAGGACGCCGGGCGTCTTCGGCGTAACGAGGCCGTGTTCGATGATGGTCGTCACCGTGCCGATAGTGCCGTGACCGCACATAGGCAGGCAGCCGGACGTCTCGATGAACAGGATGCCGACATCGCAATCGGGACGCGTCGGCGGGTAGAGGATCGAGCCCGACATCATGTCGTGGCCGCGTGGCTCGAACATCAGGCTGGTGCGGATCCAGTCGTGATGCGCAAGGAAGTCCTGCCGGCGCTCGAACATGGTGGCGCCGGCGAGCTGCGGGATCGAGCCGCCGATAACGACGCGGACGGGATTGCCGCAGGTATGGCCGTCGATGCAGGAAAAGGTGAAGCGGGGCATGGCGGACCTGTCTTGGGGCGTCCTTCCTATGGAAGCATCCCGCGCCGGCGACAAGCCTCGCCGTGTCAGGCGGTCGCCCGGTTCGGCTGCGGCAGGCGCAGGGCGTCGCCGGCTTCCGGCACGAGCGGGACCTGGAACGGCCCTCCGATGACATCGATCTCCGCCATGGCGACCCGGCACCGGCCCATGGCCTTGGCGGCATAGAGCGCGCCGTCGGCGGCGGCGAGAAGCATCCGGGCGTCACGTGCGTGCGCGGGCGCGCACGCGATGCCGGCGCTGACGCCGATATCGCAGGCGATGCCATCGCCGAGGTCGTAGGCGCCGGCGATCTTCTCGACCAGTTGTTCGCCGAAGGCGAGGGCGTCCTGCTGCGACAGGCCGTCGACCAGCACGACGAACTCGTCGCCGCCGATGCGGGCAGTCACGCCGGGAATGCGGATGGCGGCGTTGAGCCTGTCCGCCACCATCTGCAGGACCCGGTCGCCGGCCGCGTGGCCGCGGGTATCGTTGACGGCCTTGAATCCGTCGAGGTCGAGATAGAACAGCGCGAATCCGGCGCGAAGCGCCCCGGGGGCCCTCAGGCGCTCCTCGATCTGGCGGGTCAGGTTGGCGCGATTGGCAAGGCCGGTCAGGTCGTCGTGGCGGGCGCGATGGCCGCTCTCCTGCTCGGCGGCCATGGTGGCGACCAGCATCCGGTTCAGCTTGAACCCGGCCATGCTCATGCTGAACAGGTAGAACGGGATCTGCAGGAAGACGATCATCAGGATCGGCTCGCCGGACAGGATCGCGCCGGGGCAGGTGGGCCCGAGGCTCAGCACGATCATCAGGGAGGCGAGCCTCGGCGCGCCAAAATTGCGGAAGCAGATGCCGCCGACCATCGCTGCCGACGACAGGCAGGTGATGGTCGCGACGACCCAGTCGCCGCTGACAAGGCCGAGGAATGTGCCGAGGCCGACGCTGGCGCCCCAGCACAGCGCGAGGACGAGATAGATGTCGGTCGGGGTTCTGCGCCCTTCCTTCGCGGCCTTGAAGGCGTAGAGAAGCACCGCGAAGCGGATGAGGCAGATCGCCACCTCAATCGCCAGCCAGAACTTGAACCAGAAGGTCGGCTGGCGGAGGGTGACGGCGGTGGCGACCAGGATCGTATTGAAGATGCCGCCGAAGAAGATGGGCAGCGTGCCGAAGAGGCTGCGCGCGAGTTCGGCGCGGATGGCGTCGGACGTGCCGGCCGGCGGCTCGGCCAGCCAGCGCGTCAGGGCCCATCGCGGTGGGCTGAAGGTCGCCGTATCGACGTGCATGTGATGTCCCGCTTGCGCGCGAGACAATCCCCAAACCTTGACCATCGGGTTAACCCGGGAGGCCCCTGCCGCGGTTTGCTTGACGCGAGCCTAACGCGGCAGGGAAATTCGGTATTATGGTAGTCAGGCTGCGGCTTTCAGCCCCACTTCAGGGAGCTTGGGTCGCACCTTCAGCGCCTTGGCCATCATGGCCTCGACCTCGGCCTTTTCGTGCGGCAGGAGTTCAAGGCGCGGCGGGCGGGTCCGCCAGGTGCCGCGGCCCATGATGTGTTCGCAGAGCTTGATGCACTGGACGAGGTCCGGGCGGGCATCGAGGTGGAGCAGCGGCATGAACCACTCGTAGAGCGGCATGGCTTCGGCGTAGCGGCCGGCCTTGGCGAGGCGGAACAGCGTCTCGCCCTCGCGCGGGAAGGCATTGGACATGCCGGAGACCCAGCCGACCGCACCCATGGCGACGCTCTCGACGATGACGTCGTCGAGGCCGGCGAACAGCACGAAGCGGTCGCCGACCATGTTGCGGGTGTCGATGAAGCGGCGGGTGTCGCCCGAGCTGTCCTTGAAGCAGACGACCGTATCGACGTCGGCCAGCGACACGAGGATGTCGGGGGTGACGTCGTTCTTGTAGATCGGCGGATTGTTGTAGAGCATCACCGGCAGGTCGGTGGCGCTCGCGACAGAACGGAAATGCTGCGCGGTTTCGTGCGGCTTGGACGAATAGACCAGCGCCGGCATGACCATGATGCCGTCGAGGCCGACGCGGGCCGCTTCCTTCGCCGTCTCCACCGCGAAGGCGGTGGTGAATTCGGCGATGCCGCAGAGCACTGGCACGCGGCCGGCGGCGACCGACTTCGCGGCCTCCATGATCTGGATCTTCTCCGAGCGCTCCAGCGAGGTGTTCTCGCCGACCGAGCCGCAGATGATGAGGCCCGAGACGCCGTCGCGGATCAGGCCGTCCATGACCTTGGCGGTGGCGTCGATGTCGAGGGACAGGTCCTCACGGAACTGCGTCGTAACGGCCGGGAAGACGCCTTCCCAGGAAATGCGGGGTGCCATTGTGATGTTCTCCGAATAGGCGGGCGGGACCGGCCCTTGCGGGTCCCGGGATGAGCGAATGGGCCAGAGGTCAGAGCGTCGCGCCGGCCTTGCGCAGATCGGCGAGGATCGGCGCCTTGGGCAGCCAGACCTTGTCGAACTCGGCGACGACGGCTTCGGCTTCCTTCGGGTCGGCGTTGCGGAACGGGATGCCGGTGGCCTTGAACTGCTCGACAAGCTTCGGCTCGTTGCCGGCGAGCTCGTCGATCTGGGTGTCGAGGGCGGCCTTGACCGTCTTGGTGATGAGTTCACGGTCAGCAGCCGAGACAGTCTGCCAGACGCGGCCCGAGACGAGGGCGATGACCGGCATGAAGACCGCATTCATCTGCAGGATCGACTTCGACACCTTGTCGAAACGCTGGTTCCACGAGAACTCGAGATCGGCCTCGAGGCCATCCACCTGGCCGTTGGTCATGGCGTCGAAGACGGCAGGGGTCGGGATCGGCGTCGGGGCGGCGCCGAGGGCCTGGTAGAAGTCGCGATAGACCGGGGTCGGATTGATGCGCAGCTTCATGCCGCGGATGTCCGCCACTTTCGAGATGTCGCGGGCGGCGAAGACGGCGCGCATGCCGGTGATGCCCCAGGCGAGGCCGATCGTGCCGGTCTCGCGCGGCAGCACCTCGAACAGTTTGGCGGCCACGGGATGGCGCACGAGCTTGGCGATCTTCGGCGTGGAATCGACGATGTAGGGGGCAGTGATGGCGGCGATGGTCGGCACGCGCGAGCCGAGCTCGGCGGCCATGATCCAGCCCATATCGAGCGCGCCGGACTGCATCTGCTGCAGCATGGCGGCCTCGTTGCCGAGCTGGCCGGAATGGAAGACGGTCAGCGTCAGGCGGCCGTTGGTGGCGGCCTTCAGGTCCTCGCCGACCTTCAGGGCGGCCTTGTTCCAGGGGTGGCCGTTGGGGGTGAGGATGCCGAGGCGGAACTCCTTCGCCTGCGCCAGCGCGAGGGAGGGAGCGGCGAGCGGCAGCGTCGCGCCGGCGGCGATGAGATGGCGACGGGACAGGGTCATGGACATGCTCCTTCGGGTTGGAGGGTCGGCATTCACTTGATCAGGGCGAGGGAGAGGAACGGATAGAGCGAGAGCAGGACGAGGAGGATGCAGGACACGCCGAAGAACGGCATGGTGACGAGGAACATCTTGCCCGGCTTGGCGCCGGTGACGGCCGCCGCGACGAAGAAGCAGAGACCGACGGGTGGCGAGAGCAGACCGAGGACGAGGTTGATCACCACGACGACGCCGAAATGGCGGGGATCGATGCCGTAGACCTCGGTGGCGATCGGCAGGAGGATCGGCACCGTCATGATCAGGCCGGGAATGCCGTCGATCACCGTGCCGATGACCAGCAGGATGACGTTGACGAGCAGCATGAAGGAGATCGGATCCTTCGCCACGCCCTGGATCCAGGCGGCGGTTTCCTGCGGCACCTTCCCGTAGATCAGCACCCACGAGAACACGGCGGCGGCCGCCACCAGAAACAGCACGATGGCCGAATAGACGCCGGCCCGCAGCATCATTTCGGGCAGGCGGGAGAAGGAGAATTCCTGCGTCCAGTAGCGCCCGACGAGGGCTGCGGCGACCGCGCCCACGGCCGCCGCCTCGGTCGCATTGGCGAGGCCTCCGAGGATCGAGCCGACGATGACGACGGGAATGGCGAGGGTCGGCAGCGCCGACAGGACCGTGGCCGCGCGCTGGCGCAGGGTCCGCTTCTCGGCGCGCGGGTAGTTATAGACGAAGCCCATCGCCGCGATGGTGATGAAGAACAGGCCGGTGAGCAGGATGCCGGGCAGGATGCCGGCGATCAGCATGTCCGAGACCGAGACCTGCGCCAGCACCGAATAGACCACGAACATGACCGAGGGCGGGATGATCGGCCCGAGCATGCCGCCATAGGCGGTGAGGCCGGCGGCGAAGGTCTTGTCGTAGCCCTGCTTCTCCATTTCCGGGACCATGATCTGCGACATGATCGCGACCTGGGCGGTGGCCGAGCCGAGGATGGAGGAGACGAACATGTTGGCGAGGATGTTGACGTAGGCGAGGCCGCCACGCACCGAGCCGACGAAGGCCATGGCGAGGTCGACGATGCGGCGGGTGATGCCGCCGCCGTTCATGATCTCGCCGATCAGGATGAACAGCGGAATGGCGATGAGGCCGTAGCTGTCGACGCCGCCGAAGAGCTGGAGCGGGTAGCTCTGGAACAGCAGAGGATTGCCCGACGCCATGATGTAGACGATGCCGGCGAGGCAGAGGCAGAGGCCGATCGGCACGCCGACCAGCATGATGATCATGAAGGCGGCGGAGGTGATCATCAGTTCACCCCGTCGACGTCGGAGAGGACGAAGCCCTTGAGGCGGGCGCGCGGGACGACGCCGATATCCTCGATGAGGTTGGCGAGGCCGTGGATCGTCATCGACACGGCGAAGATCGGCAGGATGAGATAGAGCACCCAGGTCGGCCAGTTCAGCGTCTGGGTGCGCTCGGTGTAGAGGAAGTTGAAGGTCTCGCCGGCGAATTCCCGGGCGTCGAAGCCGGCCCGGGCGATGCCGACCGGATCCATCCACAGCCAGCACATGGCGGCGAGCGAGACGCCGAAGATGACGACGAGGCCGGTGGCCGCGAGCTTGGCGATCCTCTGGCCGCGCTCCGGCAGCCGCTCGGTCAGCATCGACACCGCGAAGTCGAGTCTCAGGCGGGTCATGGCGGATGCGCCGACGAAGGTCAGCCAGACGACCGAGTAAACCGCCGACTCGTCGATCCAGTAGATCGGCATGCCGGTGTAGCGGGTCGCGACGTTCACCAGGATCAGCGCGGTGAGCAGGAACATCAGGCCGGTAATAGCCAGGCGCTCGGCGGCAAGCAGGGCCTCCGACGCCTTCATGATCGCCCGCCATGGTGCGATCGCCGGACTTGTCGTGATCGTTTGGTCGATCATCGGGCGCACCTCGTTGAGTGCCGTCGCTCTGGATTTCTTTGATCGTAGATTTTATACATTATTCGAGTCAATGCCTGCCCGCGACATTTTCACGGACCATTCGTGTAAATGTTGCGGGCAGGTCATGATGCAGATGGCGCCGAGTCGCCGACGTGCCATCCGGGCAGGCGGCAAGGTGGGAACCAGGCCAGAATGACTGCAACGCTGAAGCATCGAACCCTGTCCGCGGCCATCGTCGACCGGCTGCGGCAGTCCATTCTCGACGGCACGCATGCGGCTGGCGCGCAGCTGCGGCAGGACGCGCTGGCCGATACCTACGGCGTCAGCCGCATTCCCGTCCGCGAGGCGCTGTTCCAGCTTGAAGCCGAAGGGCTCGTCCGCATCGCCCCGCACAAGGGTGCCATCGTCTCGGAACTGTCGCTGGACGAGATCAACGATGTGTTCGACCTGCGCTGCCTGCTGGAGCCGCGCATGCTGGCGCAGTCGGCGCCGCGCTTCACGCCTGAGGATTTCGCGCGGCTTGACGACATCCAGTCGAAGTTCGAGGCGGCGATCGCGCGGCGCGATGTCGGCCAGTGGGGCGTGCTCAATGCCGAGTTCCACATGGCGCTCTACGAACGGGCCTCGCAGCCGCGCACGCGCGCCATCGTTGCCGCGCTCCTGCAGACGAGCGACCGCTATACGCGCGTGCAGCTGTCGGGCACATCGGCCATGGGGATCGCCGAGCAGGAACACGCCGAGTTGATCCGGTTGTGTCGTGCGGGCGACATCGACCAGGCCTGCCGCTTCCTGGCACGTCATATCGAGTCGGTTCGGGCCGATCTGATCCGGGTCGTCGGGCGCGGAACCTGAGATGTT
This sequence comes from Pseudomonadota bacterium, assembly GCA_020161695.1. Classification (GTDB taxonomy): domain Bacteria; phylum Pseudomonadota; class Alphaproteobacteria; order Rhizobiales; family Phreatobacteraceae; genus Phreatobacter. The sequence goes on from JAIUOO010000004.1 coordinate 163,684, forward strand.
CCACTGCCGAATGGCAGTTGCGCGTCAACCGAATGTCACCCACATATGCTTTGACGTTGACGTACGGTGACGGTTTCTGTACGCGAAACCCGTCGCCACGAGGCCTTCGGCGCGAGCCGGAACAGACCCGCGTAAGCCGACGTCGCAACAACCACCTTTCCGATAGACAGAACCAAGGACCAGTCGCCTTTGTCTTTCACGTCCCAGAATGGCTTATCTGACCGTCTCGAGGCTTCGCAGAAGGCGAAGCAGGCCCTGCTGGAAAAGTTCCGTTCGCGTCCGGGAGCGGATGATCCGGAATTCCTGAAGCGCCAGGCCGAGCGCCGCGCCATCGCCGAGGCCCGCGCCGAGCGCGAAGCCGCCAAGGAAGCGATCCGCAAGGCCGAGCAGGAGCGCCTCGCCGCCGAGGAAGCAGTCCGCAAGGAAGCCGAGCGGATTGCTGCCGAAGAGGCCGAGCTGAAGCGGCTCGAAGAGGAAGAGGCCCGTGCCAAGGCGCGGCCGAAGCAGATTTACCGCGAGATTGCGGCCTATGCAGAGGCCCGCGCCCGCGCTGCCGCCAAAGGCGGCCGCCGCTGACGCGACCTGCCACTTCGGAGAATCGAGAAGGCCGCCCGCAAGGCGGCCTTTTTCATGGGCGGTGCTGCCTCATGAACGCAGGCGCTTCCAGAAGCGCGAGACGATCGCGCCATGGACAGCGATGGCAAGGCCAAGCAAAGCCAGCACCAGACGCATGTCAGTCCTGCGGTCTGCCTCCGGATCCGCCGAACCCGTGACGTAGATTGCAGCGGGTGCACTCGACAGCCCATGCCGCTCTGCCGCCAGCGCTGCGACATCCGGGCCGCGGCCGGACGAGGGCGCTCCGATCCGCAGCACAGCCTCCGGCGGTGCGCCCCAGCGGCGCGGAGCGGCAGGCGAGGCAGGATCGCTGCCGGCATTCTCCTGCGCGATGATCCAGACGGGGACCGGATCGCCGCGCGTCCAGCCGGAATCGACCAGGGGGGCCGCATACCAGGTCACCGGCGCGCCATAGTTCCGGGTGCCGCGAAAGGCGCGCGCGGCCGCGAACTCGGTCATGATCCGTGCGCCCGCCAGCCTGTAGCCGAGCGCCGAGGGATGGGCGGGAATCGCCGAGGCGGCGACCGGGCCGATCACCTGCGATGCCGTGAGCGCCGCCGTCGGCACGAGGCCGATGGTCATGCCGAAACCTGCGAAGAGGAGGGCGCCGGCGAGCGACGTCGTGCCGGTGCCACCGGCGATCCAGGCTCCCAATGCCAGCCCGATCAGGCAGGCCGGAACCATCCAGATCAGGACGAGGTCGAGATGGGCAGCCGCCAGCCCGGCGGCGGCCAGCCCGATGAGCGCGGGCACTCCGCGCAGGAATGCCGGCCAAGGCGATGCCATCCAAGTCCGCTGCATGCCATGCCCCCGCCCAGGAGCGGCTGTTGCAGCATGACGGCGGCCCGGCACGCAAGCGAGGCGTGCGACTTTGGCCGGATCAGCCCGAACGTTCGTCGCTGGCGCGACGGGCAGACCCGGGCGCATGGCCCATCACGGAGCGGAATGCCACCGCGAAGGCGGCGGAGGACGAGAAGCCGAGCCGCATCGCCACGTCCTTGACGGTAGCGCCGGCGCCGAGCCGCTCCAGCGCCGCCATGATCCGCACGCGCTGGCGCCACGCCTTGAAGGTCAGCGATGTCTCCACCGGGAACAGGCGCGAGATGGTTCGCACCGACGTGCCTGCCTCCCCGGCCAGGTCGGCCAGGTCGCGCCGGCCGGCCATGTCGGCGATGGCGGCTTCAGCGACGCGTGCCATGGCGGCGCTGCGCGGCATGGGCACGAAAGTCGGTGCTGGCGGGCTCACCGTCACTTCATCGAGCAGGAGCTCGACGAGCGCCCGCCCGCGGCTCGATGAAATGGCCGGATCGAACAGTGCGAGGATCAAGGCGCGCAGCAGCGGCGAGACGCCGATGACGCGGTCAGCCTCCGGTGGCGGCGCGATCCAGCCGCGCCTCAGAGCGTCGGGCTCCATATAGGTGGAGCGCATGGCGACATCGGTGAGCATGTCGACCGCATGGGGAAAGCGCGGCGGAAGCCATACCGCGCGATGCTGCGGCACCAGCCAGCGACCGGTCGGTGTCGCGACCTGCATCGTGCCGGACGCGGCGAAGAGCAACTGGGCTGTGTCGTGACGGTGCAAGGGCAGATGGGTGCCGCGCGGATAGGTCGTCGCCAGAACCCCCACGCCGTCGCGGAAATCGGCTGCTGGCGTCTTGTCGATGATAATTGGCGCAACGTCGCTCATGCGCCATTCTATCGTTATAACCCGATTCCGCCACGGGCTTCGTCATGAACCGCGCTTCGACCGTCATCGCCTATATCAACATCGCCCACGCGCTGGACCACCTGTTCATGCTGATCTTCGCGACGGCAGTGTTGACGATGGCGACCGAATTCGGCGTGCCGTTCGCGGACCTGCTGCCGCTGTCTCTGGGTGGGTTCATCGCCTTCGGCGCGCTGTCGCTGCCGGCTGGCTGGCTCGGCGACGCCTGGAGCCGGCGCAACATGATCGCGATCTTCTTCATCGGCGGGGGACTGGCCGTGGCTGCGACCGGCTTCGCCCGCAACCCGACCGAACTTGCCGTCGGCCTCACCGCCATCGGCGCCTTCGGTGCCATCTACCATCCCGTCGGCACGGCCATGCTGGTCTCGCACGCCGAGAGGCTCGGCCGCGAGATCGGCATCAATGGCGTCTGGGGCAATCTTGGCGTCGCCTTCTCGGCGCTGGTCACCGGCGGTCTCATGCAATTGCTCGGCTGGCGGGCGGCCTTCTTCGTGCCGGGCCTCGTCAGCATCGCCATCGGCATCGTCTTCCTGGCGCAGGTGAAGGACGAGAAGCGGCTTGGCTCCAAGGCGTCCAATCAGGCGCGTATCGGCAAGGCCGACATGATGCGCGTCTTCGCGATCCTGCTGGTGGTCGCCTTCGCGCTGGGCCTGACCTTCAATGCGGTGACAGTCGCCCTGCCGAAGCTGATCGAGGAGCGGGTGACGGTGTTCGGGTCCGCTCCGGCCGTGATCGGGACCATTGGCTTCCTGGTCTATGTCTGCGGCGCGATCTCGCAATATGTCGTCGGCAACCTCATCGACCGTCATCCGCTGCGCAGCCTGATCATTCCCATCGGCTTCGCCATCGCGCCATTCCTGTTCCTCGCCTCGTTCGCCAGCGAATGGGCGATGCTGGTGGCGGCAACCGGCGTCGTCGTGACCATGTACAGCCAGGTCACGATCAACGACGCCATGACCGGCAAATATACCAGCGACGAGTGGCGGGCCCGGGCCTTCGCCGCCCGCTATACGATCACCTTCGGCGTCGGCGCGGCGGCGGTCGGCCTCGTCGCCTGGCTGCATCGCACGGGTGGTTTCGCGCTGACCTTCCAGGTTCTCGGGGTGCTCTGCCTCATCATCGGCCTTGCGGCGCTGGCTTTCCCGGCCGATCGGCAGGATGCCATAGCTGCCCCTGCGGAATAGCGGGAACCGACCCGTGCCCCGCGCGGTCTGGGGGCATGCGCCGCCGGCGCCCCGGCCGATGCCGGTCATCGAGCTTGCGGACACAGGCCCTCTCGCACCGCGCCATCGATCCGCGCATGTTCATGGCCGCGTCCGGAGCATATGGACGAGGCGATCGCCGCATGCCGGAGGGAGGAGCCCGATCTGCTCTTCGTTTCGGACCGGCTGCGCGGCGAGGCCAACAGCCGGAACCGGCTGGACGTCGGCGGGGATGGCGTCTCGGTCGAGACACGCATCTTCGACGGCACAGGGGGGACGCGGGCGACGCGCCTCACCCTGACGTGGGGCGACCGGTGACGCGCGCCCGCGCCGTCACCGCGCGATGATCTTGCCGTCGACCAGATTGATGTCGCGCAGGCCGCAGAAGGCCATGGTCAGGTCGAGTTCCTTGCGGATGATCTCGATGGCGGTGGTCACACCCTCCTCGCCCATGGCGCCGAGGCCATAGAGGAAGGCGCGGCCGATATAGGTGCCCTTGGCCCCGAGCGCGATGGCCTTCAGCACGTCCTGGCCGGAGCGGATGCCACTGTCCATGTGGACTTCGATACGGCTGCCGACTGCATCGACGATCGGCGGCAGGGCCTCGATGGCGGTCAGCGCGCCGTCCAGCTGGCGGCCGCCATGGTTGGAGACGATCAGCGCGTCGGCGCCCGACTTCACGGCGAGCTCGGCGTCCACGGGGTCGATGATGCCCTTCAGGATCAGCTTGCCGCCCCAGCGGTCCTTGATCCAGGCGACGTCGTCCCAGCTGAGCGAGGCATCGAACTGGTCGGCGGTCCATGAGGACAGCGAAGACATGTCGTCGACGCCCTTGGCGTGGCCGACGATGTTGCCGAAGGTGCGGCGCCTGGTGCCGAGCATCGCCTTGCACCAGCGCAGCTTGGTGGCGAGGTTGATGAGGTTGGCGAGCGTCGGCTTCGGCGGCGCCGACAGGCCGTTCTTCAGGTCCTTGTGCCGCTGGCCGAGGATCTGCAGGTCGAGCGTGAGGACGAGGGCCGAGCAGCCGGCTTTCTTGGCGCGGTCGATCAGGTTGCCGGTGAATTCGCGGTCGCGCATCACGTAGAGCTGGAACCAGAACGAGCTTCCGGCGTGCTCGGCGACATCCTCCAGCGAGCAGATGCTCATGGTCGAGAGCGTGAAGGGAATGCCCGCCTTGGCCGCGGCACGCGCCGCGAGGATTTCGCCGTCGGCATGCTGCATGCCGGTCATGCCGGTGGGAGCGATGGCCATGGGCATGGAGACCGGCTGGCCGATCATGGTCGTCGCCAGCGTGCGGTTGTCCATGTTGACCGCCACGCGCTGGCGGAACTTGATCTTCGCGAAATCGGTCGTGTTCGCCCGGTAGGTGCTTTCCGTCCAGGAGCCGGAATCGGCGTAGTCGTAGAACATGCGGGGCACGCGGCGTTCTGCGAGGACGCGCAGGTCTTCGATGCAGGTGATGACGGTGGACATCCGAACCTTCTTTCGGGATCGCTGATGCGGAAACAGCCGTTAATGCAGGAAACCTTGGGCAGGTTGCAGGCCGTCTCTAGCACGGGCAGCGGCCGGCCGGCCACAAGCGCCGCTGCACGGAGGCCGTGCGCCGCCTGCTCACGCTCGGGCAGGCACGGCGCGGTCCGGAAACAGTTCGCGCAGAACCTCCTCGCCCCCCTCGACCAGCGCGGAATTGCGGTAGCGCAGGTCGTGCGTCACCTCGCGGCCGAGCCAGTCGGGCCGGTGGAAAGCCTCGTGCTCGTCGGCGAGCTCGATCTCGGCGAGAACCAGCCCGGCGAGGCGGCCCTCGAACACATCGATCTGCCAGAGCTTGCCGGCAACCGTCAGTTCGTGACGTTTCTTGACGATGGGCGGCAGGCTGGCGAGGCGCAGCATGCCGGCGGCATCGTCGGCCGGTATCGCATATTCGAACTCGTCGCGCGCCAGCCCGCCCCGCTCGCCCTTGACGGTCAGGGTGCCGCTGCCGTCCTGAAGCCGGACGCGGATCGACACCGGACCATTCGCCGACAGATAGCCCTGCTCGATATGGCGCACGCGCGTCGCAGGCCGCCAGCCGTCATGGGCGACGAGGAACTTGCGTTCGATCTCCAGCGCCACGCATCCGCCTCCCGTTCGTCCCGGCATGAAGCCCGCCGTGCGGCGCCTGCGCAAGCCTGCCGCGCGGGCGATGCCGCATCATGCTGTTCCCTTCGCCACCGCGCCATTCTAGCCTCGCTCCAAGACGAAGAACGATGCAGGGAAACGCCATGGAACTCGCCCTAACCGAACTTGCCTCCGGCCTGCAGTTTCCGGAGGGGCCGGTGATCCTCGCGGACGGATCGGTGCTGCTCGTCGAGATCGCCCGCGGAACGGTGACGAAGGTCGCGCCGGACGGTTCGGTGACCTACCTGTCGAGCCAGGGCGGCGGACCGAACGGCTTGGCGCTCGGGCCGGATGGCCGGCTCTACATCTGCAACAATGGCGGCTTCAAGTGGACGCCGCCCGGCAGCGAGCGCGGGCTTCTGCCGATCGGGCAGGCGGAGGATTATTCGGGCGGACGGATCGAGCGGCTGGATCTCGTGACCGGGCAGGTCGAGGTTCTCTACGCCTCCAGCGCGGCATGCCCATTCAAGGGGCCGAACGACATCGTCTTCGACGACCAGGGTGGGTTCTATTTCACCGATCTCGGCAAGGCGCGGCCGCGCGACATGGATCGTGGCGGGGTTTATTACGCCAAGGCCGACGGCAGCTTCATCAAGGAAATGATCCACCCGATGGTGACGCCGAACGGCATCGGCCTCTCGCCGGACGGATCGGTGCTCTATGTCGCGGAAACGGAAACGGCGCGGCTCTGGGCCTTCGACCTGACCGGGCCTGGCGAGTTCAGCCGGCAGCCGTTTCCCTCGCCGCATGGCGGACGGATCGTCGCGGGCATCGGTGGCTACAACCGCTTCGACTCGCTGGCGGTCGATGCCGACGGCAATATCTGCGTCGCGACGCTGGTCAATGGCGGCATCACGGTGATCGCGCCCGATACCGGCGAATGGCGCCACATCCCGGTTCCGGGCGAGCGCTGGGTCACCAATATCGCCTTCGGCGGACCGGAGCTGAGGACAGCCTATCTCACGCTATCCTCGACCGGGCGGCTGGTGTCCTGCCCCTGGGAGAATTCCGGGCTGCTGCTGAACTACCAGCAGGCGTGAACCGGGGCTGTCCTCAGGCCGTCGGCGCGGTCTGCTTCATGGAGGGACGCTCGGAGAACTTCGCGTACCAGGCGGCGAGGCGGTCATTGCCGTTGCGCCAGCCGATATCGGGGAAGCGGAAGTCGAGATAGCCGAGCGCGCAGCCGACCGCGATCGTGCCGATATCCACCTTGTTCTCGAGATGGTCGATCCAGGTCGTGGAGAAGCTCGTGATCGTGGTGCCGATCTTGGTGAGCTGGCCCTTGTGCCAGTCCTCCCAGCGCAGCGCCTCGGGGCGGGCGACGCTCTCGTAGCGGGCGAGCAGGGCGGCATCGAGCAGTTCGTCGGCCGCGGAATGCAGCACCAGCGCCGGCCAGCGCTCCTTGCCGACGGCCGGGAACAGTTTCGGCGCGGCGCCGATAGCGTCGAGATATTCGCAGATGACCCGGCTGTCATAGACCGGCTTGCCATCCTCGGTGATCAGTGTCGGCACCTTGCCGGTGGGATTGTGCGCCTTGATGGACGCGTCCTGATTGATCGGGTGCGCCGCCGAGGGCAGCTTCTCGATCAGGCCGCCGATGCCCCGCTCGATGGCGCAGACCATGACTTTGCGGACGAAGGGGGAGGCGGGAGAAAAGAACAGTTTCACGGCGGCGGCATCCTGCAGAATGGAATTGCTGTGAAGTGATAGGGCGCGCCGCGCCTGCCGTCGAGACTGCCGGTCGGCGGAACCGTCATGAGCAGCCATCCTTTCCCGCGCTTGCCAAACAAGGAGAACCCGGTTCCCACTTCGGTCGGGGAGGCTCGCATGAACGATCAACAATCGACCCGGCCGCTCGCCGGCAAGGTCGCGCTCGTCACAGGGGCGGGCAGGGGGCTCGGCCGTGCCTTCGCCGAGCGGCTGGCGCGGCTCGGCGCCGATGTCGCGATCCACGGGATGCGCGAGAACGGCCCCGCGGAATATGGCGAAGGGACGACGCTGACCGCCGTGGCGGACGAGATCGCGGCAGCCTTCGGCGTCAGGACCGTCCGCCTGCTCGGCGATCTGACCAAGCCCGACGATATCGCGCGGGTGGCGGACGAGGCGGAGGCCGCGCTCGGCCCCATCGGCATCCTCGTTCACAATGCCGGCGGCGATATCGCGGCCAGGGGCGGCAAGCCCGATCCGAACGATGCCGTGGGCATCCGACCGGAGGATGTGTCCGCCGTGCTGGACCGCAATCTTCTCTCCACCATCCTCACCTGCCAGGCCGTCGCCAAGGGCATGATGGAGCGCAGGGAGGGCCGCATCGTCACGCTTGGCTCGGTCGCAGCCTTCAAGGGGCGCACGAACGGGGCGGTCTATGCGGTCGCGAAGGCGGGCGTCACCCACTACACGCGCTGCCTCGCCGACCAGCTGAGACCCTACGACATCACCGTGAACTGCATCGCGCCGGGTGACACGCGCACCGGCCGCTACCTCGGCACCCGCGCGGTGGACGAGGCGCGGCTCGCCGAGGGCGGCACGCTCGACCGCATCGCGACCGTTGACGAGGTGGCGCGGGTGGTGGAGGTCTTCGCCGGGCCGCTCGGCGCCTTCGTTTCGGGCCAGGTGCTGCGCGTCGATGGCGGCAGCCAGTGCTGGCCGGGTTGAGATCGTTCAGGACATGACCATGACAAGCATCGCTCCGGGCGCCCTGCCGCGCGTCACCTATTCCAATACCGGCGAGGACTTTTCGGGCGTTCATGCCCATCTCGACGCGGTCATTCCCGATGTGCGGTCGCGGCTCCTCGGGCTCGACCGGCCCAACCGGATCGGCGGCGCCGACAGCCGCGATGGCGATGCCTTCGACGCGCCCTGTCCGATCGACCGGCGCGTCAGCCTCGGCCGGTTCGTCGCCGCTTCGCCGGCTGCGGTCGATGCCGCCGTGAGCGCCGCACGGCGCGCCGCCGACGACTGGCGGCGTCTCGGCTGGGAGCGGCGCGTCGCCCTCGCGCGCAAGGTCGCGGACGCGATGGAGGCCGTGAAGTTCGAGATGGCGGCGGCGTGCCTGCTGGAAGTCGGCAAGTCGCGCATGGAGGCGCTGGGCGAGGTGGAGGAGGCGGTCGACCTCGTCCGCTTCTATGCCGGCGAGATGGAGGCGAATGGCGGCTACGAGAAGCCGCTGCTTCGCGCCAATCCGAAGGAGGAGACGCGCGACGTGCTGCGCCCCTTCGGCGTCTTCGCGGTCATCGCGCCGTTCAATTTTCCCGTCGCCCTGTCCATCGGCATGTCGATCTCCGCGCTGATCGCCGGCAATGCGGTCGTGTTCAAGCCGAGCCCGATGGCCGGCCTCACCGGCCGCATGCTGATGGACTGCGTGATGGCGGCCGGGCTGCCGGACGGGGTCTTCAACCTCGTCTGTGGCGGCGCTGAAACCGGCGCGGCGCTGGTCGGCCATTCCGGTGTCGACGGCATTGCCTTCACCGGTTCGCATGCGGTCGGCATGGCGATCATGCGGGGCTTCGGCGTCGGCGGCCGCCATGCCAAGCCCGTGCTCGCCGAGATGGGCGGCAAGAATCCGACCTATGTGACGGCGTCGGCCGACCTTGCGACCGCCGCCGCCGGCATGGCGCGCTCGGCCTTCGGGCTGCAGGGGCAGAAGTGCTCGGCGGGTTCGGTAGTCTTCGTCCACGACGCGGTGAGAGACGAGTTTCTGGAGCGCCTCGCTGCCACGGCCACCTCGTTCCGCATCGGCGACCCCGCCGGACGCGACGTGTTCATGGGGCCGGTGATCAACCGCGCCGCGCGCGACCGCTTCGAGGCGGCGGTCGCCGCGGCCAGTGCCGCAGGCTCCAGCATCATCGGCGGCCGGGTTCTGTCTGGTGGCCTCCGCGATCACGGCGACTATGTCGAACCGACCATCGTCACGGGACTGCCGGACGACCACGCCCTGCACCGGGACGAACTGTTCCTGCCCTTCCTGACCGTCCGCACATTCTCGGCGCTGGACGATGCCATCCGGCGCGGCAATGCCGTGCCCTATGGCCTCACCGCCGGCATCTACGCGCAGGATGAGGTCGAGCTCGACCTGTTCCTCGATACGGCGGAGGCGGGCGTTCTCTACGCCAACCGCGCCAGCGGGGCGACGACCGGCGCCTGGCCGGGCATCCAGACCTTCTGCGGCTGGAAGGGCTCCGGGACCGGGTCGAAGGGCGGCCTCGGCACTTGGTACCTGCCGCAGTTCATGCGCGAGCAGAGCCGCACCATCATGCGGTGACGGGCGCTCGTCGGCTGGGCAGGGCCGGCACCGCATGCCTGATGCACCGGAAACGGGACCGGCCCGGCGCCTGCGCCGTTTGACAGGTCCGGGCATATAATTAACATGACAAATAATAGCGGCGGGGCTGGAATGCGGCGGCGCGCATAGCGAGCGGGCGATCATGACGATCGACGAGGGAACCTACGATTTCATCATCACGGGCGCGGGGTCGGCGGGCTGCGTGCTGGCCAACCGCCTGACCGCGAGCGGGCGGCACCGGGTGCTGCTGCTCGAAGCGGGCGGCGAGGACAACCTGTTCTGGATGCGGGTGCCGATGGGTTATCCGATGCTGTTCGCGAACCCGAAGATCAACTGGATGTTCGAGAGCGCGCCGGAGCCCGAACTTGGCAACCGCACCATGTACCAGCCGCGCGGCAAGGTGCTGGGCGGCACGTCGTCGATCAACGGCATGGTCTATATCCGCGGCAATCCGCGCGACTACGACGACTGGCGGCAGGCCGGCTGCGAGGGCTGGTCCTATGACGACGTGCTGCCCTATTTCCGCAAGGCGGAGAACCAGGCGCGCGGCGAGGACGCCTACCACGGCGTCGGCGGGCCGTTGCACGTATCCGATCACCCGACGCGCGACGAGATTTCCGACGCCATCATCGCTGCCGGCGTCGAGGCGGGCCTGCCCGCGAATGGCGACTTCAACGGCGCGATGCAGGAAGGCATCGGCTACTATCAGACGACCACGCACCGTTCGCGGCGCTGGAGCACGGCGAATGCCTATCTGCATCCCGTTCGCAGCCGGCCGAACCTGAACGTCGTCACCGGCGCCCATGCGACCCGGCTGACCCTCGAGGGGACGCGCGTGACCGGCATCGAGTTCACCACGCCGAAGGGAACGCATGTCGCGCGCGCATCCGGCGAGGTGATCGTCTCGGGCGGCGTGTTCGGCTCGCCGCAACTGCTGCAATTGTCGGGCATCGGTCCGGCAGACCATCTGAAGCAGATGGGCATCGCGCCGGTGCTCGATCGGCCGGCGGTCGGCGCCAACCTGCAGGACCACTTCTACATCCAGTTCATGTTCCGCTGCCCGAAGCCGATCACGCTCAACGACCTCGCGATGAGCTGGCCGAAGAAGCTGTGGGCGGGGGCGCAATACCTTCTCGCGGGCAAGGGAATCCTCGCCGGCAACGGCATCTATGCCGGCGCCTTCGCGCGCACCGACCCGCGGCTCGACAGGCCCGATCTGCAGATCAACATGAACATCTGGTCGGTGGCCGAGCGCACGTCGGCGGGCATGGTGCCGCATCCCTTCTCCGGCTTCACGATGAGCCCGGTCCACCTCAAGCCGGATGCGCGCGGAACGGTTCGGCTGACGAGCGCCGACCCGAAGGCGGCGCCCGATATCCGCTTCAACTTCCTCAAGACCCGCCACGACATCGACGCCATGATCGCCGGCATGCGGCTGGTACGGAAAATCTCGCAGCAGCCGGCGCTGAAGTCCTATGTCACGGAGGAGATCCAGCCGGGGCTGGATGTCGCCTCCGATGCCGATTTCGAGACCTTCCTGCGCGCCAAGTCCTATTCCAACCTGCACCCGGCGGGCACCTGCCGGATGGGGCACGACGAGACCTGCGTGGTCGATCCGCAGCTTCGCGTGCACGGGATCGAGGGCCTGCGTGTGGTCGATGCCTCGGTCATGCCGCGCGTCACCACTGGCAATACCAACGCACCGACCATTATGATCGCCGAGAAGGCGTCCGACATGATCCTGGCGGCGGCGCGGGCCCACTGAGCCGGGATGCCAGAAGCGGGGGAACGATAGAGTGGAAGACCGTCCGACGGATGGACAGCCCAAGCCGGCGGAAGGCGCGGCAGCACCTCGGTCGTCGGGGCATACGCGCGTCCGCCTGCGCAGTTTCTCGAGCTCGCTGCCGATGATGCTGCTCCGGGCGCGGGAATCGGTGATGCGCCATTTCCGCACGTCGCTGCGCAGCCACGACCTGACCGAGCAGCAATGGCGGGTGCTGCGCGCCCTTTCGGCGGTCGGCGAGATCGAGGTCTCGCAGCTGGCTCGCGCCACCTACCTGCTCGCGCCCAGCCTCTCGCGCATCCTGAAGGATCTCGACGCCCGCGGGCTGATCGTGCGGCGGCTCGATGTCGACGACATGCGGGTCGGCCTGGTCCGCATCGGGCCGCGCGGCATGGAGCTGATCGAGACTGTTTCGCCGCAGTCCGAGTCGATCTACGCGGAGATCACCGCGCGCTTCGGCCCGGAACGGCTCGCCCAGTTGCAGGCGCTGCTGATCGAACTGGAGCGCGCCATGGCGATGGAAGACAAGGACGACGAGCCGACTGGCGAGTCCTAACCTTCCGTCCGGGCCGCCATTCCATCCAGCAAATCCAGCGTCGCGCGCCGCGCCCGCTTCGCGAAGGCGAGCGGGCCGAGTTCGGCCAGCAGCCGGCTGTTCGGCACCTCGATGGAAATCGGCAGGCCGGCGGGCAGGGCCGCGAGGTAGTCCGCGTTGGGGATGACGCCCTCGCCCGGCATGCGCCGGTCATAGCGGGCCTGGTGGAACATGGTTTCATGGTCGGGCGGCGGCGCTGTGGCGTCGCAGACCTGAAGATAGCGGATGAACCGGCGGTCCGCCGTGCGCAACGCGTCGACCGTCTCGCCGCCGCGATGGACGTGCAGCGTGTCGATCATGATCGCGCCGTTGGCGCGGCCGGCGCCAGCAACAATGCGTTCCGCCATGGCAAGGCTGTCTATCGCCAGCATCGGCAGGAATTCGAGATCGACGGTGAGGTCGAACTCGGCGGCCACGTCGCAGGCCGCGCCGAACAGGTCGATGGCTTCTGCTTCGTCGGCGATGTCGCCGGTGGTGAGGAGATGCCCGGCGCCGAGCCGAGCCGCCGCCTCGAATACCGGACGGAACGGCGCGAAGCTCGTGCCGGGCTGCAGGCGGAACACTTCGATGTCGAGTACGCCGAGGCCGGTATCGGCGAGCCGCGATAGTGTCTCGCGCATGATCGGCGTGTCGCCGATCATCGGAAAGCGCTCCTCGCCCGGCAGCGCCGGTTGCAGCCGGACGCCGACGTTCTGGAAGCCCGTCTCCGCCGCGACCTCGACCAGGTCGGGCGGCGTCAGGTGCAGCATGCAGATGTGGGGCAGCGACAGGGACGGCATGGCGGTTCCGATCATGAGAAGGGCGGCGGCACGACGGTCACGACGTCAACCAGCAGCAGGCTGGCCGAGGCGAATGGTTGCGGGGCGCCGCGGGCGGTCTCGACGATGCGCGAGGCGCATTCGCGCGCCTCGGGCATGCCGTCGAGGACGAGGCTGGCAATGACATCGGGGCTGCCCACGCCGGGCAACGTCTCGCGTGTCGCGGTCGCCAGCACGCGGTCTATGGCGATGCGCCGGGGATCGAGATCGGTCCGTGCGCCCAGCCATTCCGCCAGGCGAGTGGCGGGATCATTGGATGCGCTGCGAGTGGCTGAGCCGGCGATGAGGATAAGTCTGGCGTGTCCCGTCGGCGGCCGCCTGCCTTCCGCGATCTGGCAGAGCGTGATGGCGCGCATGAAGTTGAGCTCATCGGCGGGAAGGGCGGCGGCCGCGGGCGAGGCGAGTGCTGCCGCCATCGCCGCGTCGTCGGCGAACCAGAGTTCGGCCATGCCATCGACGCCAAATCCGTCGCCTGCGATCGTCCAGGCGTCGAGACCATGGTTCTGCCGATAGCCGAGAATGTTCGGCATGCCCGCGGCGATGGCGCGATGCCGGCCCTTCCAGTGCGCCGAGAAGGCGTGCCGGTCCAGATCGTCCCGGCGCGCGAAGATGGTGATCCGCTTGATCATGGTGCAAGCCCATCCGCCATGCGTGCAGATTAACAAGTTAATCTAAAATTGCCCAGGCGGCTGGTGCGTGCCTGCATCCCGGCGGATCGATAGCGGTCATAAATTATCATGTTACGCTTCTGTCGCGGCCGGGCTATATCGCGACGTGTCTGGCTGCCGCATCTTCCGGGAGGACCGTCGATGACCGTACTCGCTTTCCTGCGCGCATCGGACGAAGCAGCCAGCGCCGATTTCCGCCGCTGGGTCGTCTCGGACTTCGGGGCCCGCCTTGCCGACCCTGCTTCCGGCCTGACGCGCGCTATCGTGACGGTCTGTGCGGCATCGCCCGACGGGCCGGATGGCCTCGACCTGCCGGCGACGATGCGGCTGAACGGCAGCAACACCCAGCCGTGGCCGGGCTATGACGCGGCGCTCACGCTGGAGGGACCGGACGAGGCCGTCGCGGCGTGCTGGGCCGGCGAAATGGCGGCCCGGACGGATCTTCGGCACGTCTACCGAGTCAGCGAGCGGGTCATGATCGACAAGGGGCGCATCACGCCCGGCCGCCCGTCCAACGGCATGACCTACATGCGCGGCATCCATTTCCACGCAGACCTGCCGCGCTCGGCGTGGGAGCGTTCGTGGACTCTGCACGCGCCGCTGGCGATCAAGGTCCATGTCGGCGTGTCGCGCTATACGCAATGGTATGTCGAGGAGATCCTGTCCGAGGGATCGCCGGGCATTGGCGGCATCGCCGAACTGCATTTCCCCACCGTGAAGGACATGGTGGAGGGCTTTTTCGACTCGCCGCGCGGGCGCGACGAGATCGCCCAGGATACCCGGCACTTCATCGCCGGTGGGCCGCCCCGCCTGTTCGCGGAGCAGCACATCTTCGTGTGACGGGCCGGATCAGCGGATCGTGTCGATCGCCGCGAGTTCCTCCGCGGTCAGTGTCCAGCCGGCGGCGACGACATTGGCCGTCACCTGTTCCGGCCGCGACGCGCCGGCGATGACGCTGGACACGAAACCGCGCGACAGCAGCCAGCCGAAGGCGAGTTCGAGGATCGTGCGGCCGCGCTCCCTCGCGAAGGCTTCCAGCGCCTCCACACGGTCGAAATAGTCGTTGCTGAGCAGCCGCTTCGATTCCCGCTCCAGCCATGGCGCGTTGGGCGTCGCGAGCCGCGATCCGGCGGGCAGGTCCATGCCGCGCTTGTACTTCCCGCTCAGGAAGCCGTTGGCCAGCGGGAAGAACGGCAGCAGGCCGATGCCGTAGCGTTCGAGATAGCGCTGATGCTCCGCCTCGATGCCGCGGGTCATCAGCGAATACTCGGCCTGGGTGGACACGAAGCCCTCGATGCCGAGCTTCTGCGCGGTCCAGTGAGCCTCCACCGTCTCGGCGGGCGTCATGTTCGACGAGCCGACATAGCGCACCTTGCCGGCGCGCCGCAGGTCTTCGAGCGCGCGCAGCGTCTCGTCGATCGGCGTCGCCGGGTCGGCCTTGTGCAGCTGGTAGAGGTCGATCCAGTCGGTCTTCAGCCGCTTCAGGCTCGCCTCGGCAGCGCGGACGATGTAGTCGCGGCTCGCGCCTTTCATCCGGTCGCCCGCGCCCATCGGCATGCCGAATTTGGTGGCCAGCACGATGTCCTTGCGCCGTTCGCCGAAGATTTCGCCCATCAGCGTCTCGGAGCCGCCCTGGTTGCCATAGACGTCGGCCGTGTCGAACAGGGTGATGCCGGCGTCGAGCGCGGCGTGAATGACGGCGCGCGATTCCTCCCGGTCGAGCCGGAGGCCGAAATTGTTGCAGCCGAGGCCGATGGCCGAGACGCTGAGGCCGGAACGGCCGAGGGTGCGCAACTGCATGGCGTGGTCCTTATGCAAGTCTGGCGGCGCGTCAGAGACGGCCTTCGCGAATCTGGCGCATCAGGCTTTCGCGCTTGGCGAGCCAGTGGCCGTGGCGGAAGTTGATGGTCTCGAAATTGGGGTCGCAGCCGAGCGCCTGCGCCGCGTGCGTCGCCCAGTTCGGGTCGAGCAGCGCTTCGCGGCCGATCGCGACGAGGTCGGCCTGCCCGTTGCGCAGGATCGCTTCCGCCTGCGGTCCGTCGAGGATGACGCCGACGGCCTGCGTGCGGATGCCGGCTTCCCGGCGGATGCGCTCCGAGAAGGGCACCTGGAAGCCGAGGCCACGCGGCACGTTGGTGTTGCGCGTCTCCTCCGCAAGGCCACCGGAGGAGCAATCGATGACATCGACGCCGACTGCCTTCAGACGCTCGGCGAGCACCACGGAATCGTCGAGGTTCCAGCCGTCGACCGAACCGTCCACGGCCGAGATGCGCACGAATAGCGGCTTTTCCGTAGGCCAGGCGCGGCGGACCGCAGCAGCGTAGTCGATGCACATGCGCATGCGGTTGTCGCGCGACCCGCCATAGGCGTCCGTGCGCTTGTTGGAGACGGGCGAGAGGAAGCTGGCGACGAGGTAGCCGTGGCCGAAATGCAGCTCCAGCGCGTCGAAGCCGGCGGCGTCGGCGCGCAGGGCGGCATCGACGAACATCCGCTCCGTCGCGGCGATATCCTCGACGGTCATTTCCTCCGGCACGGACCATTCCGCGCTCGGCGCCAGCGGGCTCGGCCCGACCCGCCGCCAGGGCTCGCCGGTGGCCGCCAGCGCCTCCATGGACAGCGCCCGGCCGCCCTCCCAGAGCGCCTCCGAGCCAGCCTTGCGGCCGGCATGGGCCAGCTGCACGCCGATGCGCCCGCCGACGGAATGGACGAAATCGGTGATGCGCCGGAACGGCGCGATCTGGGCATCGTCCCACAGGCCGACATCCTTGATGCCGATCCGCGCGCGCGGATCGACAGCCGTGCTTTCGACGAAGACCAGTCCCGCGCCACCAATGGCGAAACGGCCGAGATGAACCACGTGCCAGTCCCCGGGAATGCCGAAATCGGCGTTGTGCTGGCACATCGGCGAGATCACGACGCGGTTCTTCAGCGTCAGGTCGCGCAGCGTGATGGGCTGGAACAGAAGCGGGGTCTCGGCAGTCATGGCGGTTCCTCGGCGGCGAAGGGCAGCAATGCGTTAGCTGCCGGCGGTCGCGGAGCCCTCTTCCGGGGCATTGATTATCATGTTAATTACTGAGAGGCGCGTGTCAATCACCGAAGGCTGCCGACAGCGCAGCCGGCACTGGCGCGCGATGCAATGAGGAAACGTCGCCATGATCAAGCGCATTACCATCCTGACCCGCAAGGACGGCATGTCCGACGAGGAGTTCGGTCGCCGCTGGCACGGCCAGCATGCCGAGATGGTCCGCAATCTTCCCGGCGTCTGCGGCTATACGCAGAACAAGGTGCTGCCCGCCGCGGGCACTCCCGCCGACCCGGTGCGCCGCGTGGATGGTTTCGCGGAAATCTGGTTCGAGAGCGCCGACGCGATGGCGTCAGCGCTGGCATCGCCGCAATGGACCGCGATCGTCGCCGATGCCCATGAGTTTCTCGGCGCCATGGCCGGCTATTCGATCGACGAGCGGGTCGTCGTCCCGGTTTCGCCGCGCGGCTGACGGGGTGCGGCATTGCGACCCGGCGGGACTTGCCCGCCGGTCGTTCAGGCGATGCGGTGCGTCTCGACCAGAAAGGTCGTGATCTTGTCGATGAACGACAGCGCGTGCGTTTGCGTGATGGCGGCCTGCGGCGAGGCAAATGCCGTCTTGATCGCCTCGGCATCCGGGAACCACAGCTCGACGATGCCGTCGACCGGCACGTCCTCGTAGCTCGCCTTCCGCGCCATCGCGGCATAGCGGTCCAGCACGACATTCTGGCTGTAGCCGCGCAGTCCGGGCAGGTGGGGCACGTCGGCCGCGTGCTTGCCACGCCATTCGTGCCGGAACCGGTCCTCGTCGATATCCGGGCGCCGGGTCAGGATCGACATGCGCTTGACGGCGGGTCCGGCCGCCGCGTCGAAGGGCACGACGACGTGCTTTTCGCAGACCACCAGACGGATATCGTCGGTATAGGTCTTCACGTCGCCGATGGTGGGCTGGAACTGCTGCGAAGCCAACGCGGCGTTCATGTCCTCGATGCTGTCGAAGACGATTTCGGAGAAGCCGTCGACCTCCCAGCCGCCACGCGCATGGTCGATGCCGAGCTGCGAGGCGTCGGTCACATAGTGGTGGTAATATTCCCTCAGACGCGGCAGCCGGGCCGCCAGCGGGCCATGGATTTCGCGCCAGTGATGGCGGAACTCCGCGATGGTCATGGAGCTCTTGCGCTTCAGGATACCGATCCGGCTGATCATGGTCATTTCCCTTGCCCGAGCAGGCCTCGGCGGCGACTTGCGCCGGGCCGGGTGCCGTAGCGTCCGCCTCGGGAAAATCCGCGGCGACGAGACGTGTCGCCAAAATCAATAACCTGTTAAATTTTTTTTCCAACCCCCTTGCGCCGATCTGCCGCCGACCGTAGCGTTCCACATAACGCAGGCGGCAATCCTCGTTCTTTCGGCAGGATTGGCGATTTCCGGATCGGTTTCGACTGTCCGGATTGCATTGGGCGCATGCACGCGCCGAATGCCGCACCAAGGATCGGCACATAAGCCGACCACTTCAAAACGACGCGCGATGCGTCATGGACCGGCGGGATGCCGGCCGGGAGGAGAAGACGATGCACAAGCGAAACATGTTCAAGATGGCCGCCGCGGCCGCTGTCCTGACGCTGACGGCCGGAACGGCCTTCGCGCAGGAGATCAAGATCGGCTTCAACGGCGACATCTCGGCCTCGCCCTCGGCGCAGAGCGGACAGGCCGGCGTGCTTGGCCTGCAGGCCGCGATCGACGACCTCAACGCAGCGGGCGGCCTGCTCGGCCGGCGCCTCTCGCTGGTCGTGCGCGATGACCTGTCGCAGCCGCCGCGCTCGATCCAGAACATGAGCGACCTGATCGACAACGAGCGCGTCTCGATGATCATCGGGCCGACCAATTCCGGCAACGCGCTGGCCTGGCGCCACATCCCGAACCAGAAGCGCATCCCGGTGATCGGCTTCTCGGGTTCGGCGACCGACATCACCAAGCCGATGGCTGCCGGCGCCGACAACTACATGTTCCGCGTCTCGATGGTCGACCGCCCGCAGGTAGCGGCGCTGATGGCCTATGTGAAGCGCAACCCCGCCAGCAAGGTGGTCGGCTTCATGTTCGAGACCACCGGCTACGGCCAGGGCGGCCTGCGCGACATGCAGGAGATCGCCGCGATGCACGGCATCCAGCCGGCCGCGACCGAGCGTTTCGCGGTCAACGACACCGACATGACATCGCAGCTCAACAAGCTGAAGGCGGCCGGCGTCGACACCCTCGTCGTGTGGGCGCAGGGCGCCCCGCTCGGCCACCTGCTGCGCAGCATGGAGAAGATCAACTACTTCCCGCGGCTGCTGACCTCGTGGGCGGCCGACAACAAGAGCTTCTACGATGCGGCCGGCCCCCAGCTCGCCGAGCGCGCCATCTTCCTGCGCACCGTGACCGACGAGCGTTCGGCGCGCCAGCAGCAGCTGTTCGACCGGGTGTCGCCGCGCCTCGCCTCGACCTCTTCCTTCCCGTTCGCCGCCCATGCCTATGACGGCATGATGCTCTACGCCGCGGCCGTGCGGCAGGCCGGCACGATCGACGGTCCGAAGGTGCGCGAGGCGCTGGAGAGCCTCCAGGGCCGCTACGACGGCATCATGAAGGCCTATGAGCGTCCGTTCTCGCGCACCGAGCGCGAGGGCCTGCTCGCCTCCGATTTCCGCTGGACGCACTGGAAGGACGGCCGCCTGGTCAATTACGGGGACGACGTCGTGCGCTCCCTCCGCCAGGAAGACTTCCGCATGTGAGCCCCATCGCGCCCGGCCAAGGCGCCGGGCGCGATCCTCCCGCGACGATCCCGGAGTGACCAACGTGTCGGCGACCTATCTGCAGGCGCTGCTCAGCGGGCTGTCGGTCGGCGGCATCTATGCCCTGATCGCGCTGTCGTTCAGCATCACCTTCACGACCACCAAGACGCTGAACTTCTCGCAGGGCGAGTTCGTCTCCTTCGGCGCCTTCGTCGGCCTGTCGGTGCTGCTGCTGCTGTCCGGCACGTTCGATTTCAACGCCGTGCCGGCCGATGCCTCGGCTGGGCTGAAATTCCCGGCCGCCGTGGTAACCGCAGGCGTCCTGGTCGGCGTCGTCGGCATCTTCATCTTCCTGCTCGCCGTGCGCCCGTTCGCCGGCAAGCCCGGCATGTCCTGGGTGATGAGCACGATCGGTTTCGGCATCATCCTGCAGAGCCTTGGCCTCGTCGTGTGGGGGCCTGCCGTCGTCAACGTCCCGGCGCCGTTCGGCGAGGGCGTCATCCGCATCTTCGGGGCGGGGGTGCGCTCGCAGGAACTGGTCGTGCTCGTCTCGGCCATCGTCATCATGCTGGTCTTCGACCAGATCATGCGCCGCTCGCTCCTCGGCAAGGCGATGAGGGCCGTGGCCTTCTCGCCGCAGGTCGCGAGTCTGATGGGCATTAACGTCACGCTGGTGATGGTCGGCGCCTTCGTCATGTCCGGCGTGCTCGCGGGCTTTGCCGGCGTCATGGTTGCGCCGATCTCGACCGCCTCGCTGTTCATGGGCCTCGGCTTCTCGCTGAAGGCTTTCGCAGGCGCGATCATCGGCGGCCTGAACAATCCGCGCGGCTGCATTTTTGGCGGCTTCATGCTCGGTGTCATCGAGTCCTTCGTCGGCCTCTGGCATTCCGAATGGCGGGAGATCTCGGTCTTCGTGCTGATCATCCTCGTGCTTGCCGTGCGGCCCGACGGCCTGTTCGGCGCGCGCACCGTGGACAAGGTGTGAGGCGATGAAGCACGTGCTCCTTACCCTCGCGGCGGGATTGGCCGTCGCCGCCGCCGCCGCCGGCATCTCCAACGAGTTCTACCTGCGCGTCCTGTTCAACATAGGCGTCTACTATCTGTGCGCCGCGGGCATGAACGTGCTGCTCGGCTATGCTGGCCAGAAATCGCTCGGCCAGGCCGGCCTCTTCGCTGCCGGCGCCTACGCCGCGGCGATCCTGACAGCCCGCTACGGCGTCGATCCGTGGCTGTCGCTGGTCGCGGCCATGGTGATTGCCGGCCTCTGCGGCATCCTCATCGCGCTGCCGTCGCTGAAGGTGAAGGGGCCGAGCCTCGCCATGGTGACGCTGGCCTTCGGCGTGGTGGTCGAGAAGGTGGTCAGCGAGTTCACCGACATCTTCGGCGGCGCCATGGGCATCTATGCGATCCAGCCGCTCTATGGCCCCGCGCAGCCCTTCACCATGACGCACTGGGTGTGGTTCGTGATCGCCCTCGGCGTGGTCACGCATCTGCTCATGCGAAATCTTCTCACCGGCCGGTTCGGCCGCGCCTTCCTGTCGCTGCAGGCCGACGAGATCGCCGCCGGCAGCGTCGGCGTGCAGGTCTATGGCTACAAGGTGCTGGCCTTCGTCGTGGCGGCGGTGACCTGCGGCCTGGCCGGTGCGCTGATCGCGCAGCAGAACCAGTATTTCAACTCCGACTTCATCACCTTCCACCTGTCGATCTTCATCATGCTGGTGGTGCTGTTCGGCGGGGCGGGCTCGCTCTACGGCCCGCTGCTCGGTTCCGTGGTGCTGGTCTGCCTCGGGGCGCTGCTGGCGCGCTGGAGCTGGATCGAACATTTCGTCAATGGCGCGCTGCTGCTCTTCGCCCTTTATGTCATGCCGCGCGGCCTTGCCGGCGTCCTGTCCGACCTGAGGAGCAGGTTCACAACGAAGCCTGCCGTCGCGCCCGCGGCGCAGGCGCCATCAGGGCTGACGCCTTTCACGGTGAGGCGTGGCGGGGACGCGCTCGCCCCCGACAGCGCGCTGCTCACCGTCACCGGCGTCAGCAAGGCCTATGGCGGCGTCAAGCCGGCCCGCGACGTGTCGTTCACGCTGAAGACCGGCCATATCCATGCGCTGATCGGGCCGAACGGCGCCGGCAAGACGACGATGATCAACATGCTGTCGGGCATCGTCCCGCCCGATGCCGGCGCGATCTCGTTTCGCGGCGAGACCATGATCGGCCGCGGCGTCGACGACATCTGCGAGCGCGGGCTCGGCCGGACGTTCCAGAATCTGCGCCTGTTCAAGGACCTGTCGGTGCTCGACAACGTGCTGCTGGGCCAGCACCGGCGCATGGGCAATGGCTTCTTCTCCTCGCTGCTGGCTTTGCCCAGGGCACGACGGGAGGAGGCGAAGGCGCTGGCCCATGGCCGCGCTGTGCTGGCGTTCCTTGGGCTCGACGCCTATGCCGACGCGCCCGCCGGCAGTCTCGCCTACGGTCTCCAGCGGCGCGTCGAGCTGGCCCGCGCCCTCGCGACTGAGCCCTGGCTGCTGCTGCTCGACGAGCCGGCCGCCGGCCTTAATCCGCGAGAGACCGCCGAACTCGGCGAGCTGCTGAAGCGCATCCGCGACCGGGGCGTGACGATCCTGCTGGTCGAGCACCACATGGACCTCGTCATGGCCATTTCCGACCACGTGATCGTGCTCGACTACGGCGAGAAGATCGCCGAGGGGTCGCCCGCGCAGGTGCAGGCCGATCCGCGCGTGATGGCCGCCTATCTCGGCACCGACGAAGAGGCGATGGACCATGCCGTTGCTTGAACTGAAGGACGTCAGCCTCGATTACGGCCCGATTCGCGCCGTCGACCGCGCCTCGATCAGCGTCGAGCCCGGCGAGGTCGTCGCCATCATCGGCGGCAACGGCGCGGGCAAGAGCACCCTCCTGAAAGGTGTCTCGGGACTGTTGACGCCGAGCGAGGGCTCGATCCTGTTCGACGGACAGGACATTTCCCGGCTTCCGCCGCACCAGCGCGTGGCGCGCGGCATCGCCATGAGCCCCGAGGGCCGGCAGGTCTTCCCCGACCAGACGGTGCATGACAACCTCGTGCTCGGCGCCTATGCGCGCGGGCTCTCCGACAAGGCGCTCACCGCCGCGATCGACGAGCAGTTCGACCTGTTTCCGCGCCTCAGGGAGCGGCGCGACCAGCCGGCCGTGACGCTGTCGGGCGGCGAGCAGCAGATGCTCGCCATGGCGCGGGCGCTGATGGCCTCGCCGCGGCTCCTGCTTCTCGACGAGCCCTCGCTGGGTCTTGCCCCGCTCATCGTGCGCGACATCTTCCAGATCATCCGCAGCCTGCGCGAGCGGCAGATCACCATCCTGCTGGTCGAGCAGATGGCGACCATGGCGCTGAAGGCGGCCCACCGCGCCTATGTGCTGGAAACGGGCCGCATCACGCTGACCGGGACGGGCGCCGAGCTTCTGAACGATCCGAAGGTGCGCGCCGCCTATCTCGGCGTGGCGCACGACGCTGCCTGACGGCCGATACGACCATCCGCTTTCATCACCGATCGAGACTGCCATGACCGCTTCCACCGCTCTTCCAAAAACCGTCGACTGCGACGTGCTGGTGGTGGGTTCGGGCGCGGGCGGCCTTGCCGCGGCGGTCGCTTCCGCCGCGCGCGGCCTGAAGGTGATCGTCGCGGAGAAGGCGCCTTATGTCGGCGGCACGACGGCCTTGTCCGGCGGGTTTCTCTGGGTGCCGAACAATCCCGTCTCCCGGCGCGACGGCATCGAGGACACCGTCGATGCGGTGCGCACCTATCTGCGCGGCGAGGCCGGCAACCATTTCAATGCCGAGACGGTCGAGGCATTCCTGCAGGCCGGCCCCGAGGCAATCGACTTCTTCGACACGAAGACGGCGGTGAAATTCGAGCCGGCCTCGGCCTTCTCCGACTATCACCCGACCGCGCCGGGCGGCCGCGACGGCGGACGTTCGATCAAGGCGATGAACTTCCGCGGCGAGGAACTGGGCGCGGAACTGAAGCGCCTGCGGCCGCCCTTGCCCGAACTGACCTTCGTCGGCCTGATGATCGGCTCCGGGCCCGAGCTGAAGCATTTCTTCAACGCCACGCGCTCGCTGGAATCGGCAGCCTATGTGGCCAGACGCCTTGCCTCCCACGCGAAGGACCTCGCCTTCAACGGCCGCGGCATGCTGCTGACCAACGGCAATGCCCTTGCGGCCCGGCTGTTCCGCGCGGCGCTCGATCTCGGCGTCGAGGTCTGGACCGATGCGCCCGCCGTGCGGCTGACGACCCGGGACGGCGTGGTGACCGGTGCGGTGGTCGGCGCCAGGGGCGGCGACGTCACCGTGAACACGGCACGCGGCGTGGTTCTGGCGGCCGGAGGCTTTCCGCAGGACATGGCGCGCCGCCGCGCCATGTTCCCGCACGACCGGGACAATAGCGGCCATCACTCGCCCGCGCCCGCCGCCAATACCGGCGACGGTCTCAGGCTCGGCGAGGAGGCAGGCGCCGCGGTCGAGACCGGCTATCCGAACGCCGCCGCCTGGGTGCCCGTGTCGCGCGTGCCGCGCCGCGACGGCACTTTCGGCGTCTTCCCGCACTTCATCGACCGGGCAAAGCCCGGCCTCATCGCGGTGCTGCCGAACGGCCGCCGCTTCGTCAACGAGGCCAATTCCTATCACGACTTCTGTCAGGCCCTGTTCGCCGCGGGCGAGCCGGAAAAGCCGGCGCGCGCCTTCCTGGTCGTCGACCGTCCGTTCCTCAAGCGCTTCGGCCTCGGCTTCGTGAAGCCTTATCCGGTGCCGGTCGGACCGCAGATCCGCTCGGGCTATCTCAAGACCGGCAAGACGCTCGACGATCTCGCGCGGAATGCCGGCATTGACGCCAAGGCATTGGCGGAGACGGTGGCTGCGTGGAATCGCGATGTCGCGGCCGGCGAGGACAGGGCTTTCGGCAAGGGCTCCACGGCCTACAACCGCTTCAACGGCGATCCCGAGTTCCAGCCCAATCCCTGCCTCGCGCCGATCACGGACGGCCCCTTCTATGCGGTCGAGGTGGTGGTCGGCGATCTCGGCACCTTTGCCGGCCTGAAATCGGATGGCGAGGCGCGCGTGCTCGATGCCGCAGGCAAGCCGATCCCCGGCCTCTATGCCGCCGGCAACGACATGGCGAGCATCATGGGCGGCAATTATCCGGGCGGCGGCATCACGCTCGGCCCGGCGCTGACCTTCGGTTATATCGCCGCCCGCCACATGGCCGGGCGCAAGGCCGGAACGGGAGATGCCGCGGCGGAGTGATCCGCCGCATTCGGCTCAGGCGAAGTGGCAGCCGACGGTTCCGAAAGGCCCGAAATCGGCCTGGAACGTGTCGCCCTTGCGCGCCTCGACAGGCCGCACGAAAGACCCCGACAGCACCACCTGTCCCGGCTCCAGCGCGAGGCCGTTGCGGTGAAGGCTGCGCACCAGCCAGGCCATGCCGTTGGCGGGATGGTTGAGGACACCGGCCGCGACGCCGGTTTCCTCCACCGCCGCGTTCTTGGTCAGGATGGCGGAGACCCAGCGCAGGTCGGCCGCATCGGGCCGGAACGGGCGGCCGCCAACGACGATGCCGGCATTGGCGGCATTGTCGGCGATGGTGTCGGCGATCTTGCGCGTCGCTTTGGTCTTCGGATCGACGCGTTCGATCCGCGTATCGAGAATTTCGAGCGCCGGCACGACATAGTCGGTCGCGTTCATCACGTCGAACAGGGTGCAGTCCGGACCTTCGAGACGCGTCTTCATGACGAAGGCGAGCTCGACCTCGATGCGCGTGCCGATGAAGCGGTCGGTCGGGATTTCGCCGCCATCGGCGAACAGCATGTCGTCGAGCAGGTAGCCGGAATCCGGCGTGTCGATGTTCAGCGCCTGCTGCATGGCCTTGGAGGTGAGGCCGATCTTGTGGCCGATGATGCGCCGGCCTGCCTTCAGCTTGCCGTCGATCCAGGCGCGCTGGATCTTGTAGGCGTCCTCGACAGTGATGCCGGGATGCTGCTGGGTAAGCTGGCGGATCTGCACGCGCGTCTTCTCGGCCGTGTCGAGAGCCGCGGCGGCAGCCTTGATGTCCTTCGCGGAGAGCATGGCGATCAGGCCTCGTCGATGACGGTGTTGGTGAGCGTGCCGATGCCTTCCGCCGTGACATCGATCACGTCGCCGGGCTTCAGGAACTTCGGGGGGTCGAAGCGCGCGCCGGCGCCGGTCGGCGTGCCGGTGACGATGATGTCGCCCGGCACCAGTGTGGTGAAGGTCGAGATGTAGGCGATGAGATAACGGAACGGGAAGATCATCCGGCTCGTGCGGTCGTCCTGGCGCAGCTCGCCGTTGACCGTCGTCGTCAGGCGGATGTCGGCGATCTGGGCCTCGTCCGTGTAGGGCACCAGCCATGGCCCGATCGCGCCGGAGCGGTCGAAGTTCTTGCCCTGCGTGACGTTGAACTTGGCGTGCCGCACCCAGTCGCGGATCGTGCCCTCGTTGCAGAGCGTAACGGCCGCGACATGGCCCAGCGCATCCTTCTCGGCAATGTGCCGGCCGGCCTTGCCGATGACGAGCGTCACCTCGCCTTCGTAGTCGAGCTTGTCGGACGCCTTCGGGCGCACCAGCGGCTGGCCGTGGCCGGTGAACGAGCGGGCGAAGCGCGGGAACAGGCTGGGGTAGGGCGGGGCGTCCTGGCCATCCTTGTACTCGGCGTTGCGGTCCGGGTAGTTCACGCCGACGCAGATGATCTTCTCCGGTTCCGGGACCGGCGGGAGGAAGGTCACGGCGTCCAGCGCATGGTCGGGCGCGTGGCGCATTCCCTCCTCGACGAGGCGCTGGAGCGCCCCGTCAGCCACCGCCGCCTTCAGGGACCAGACGTCGCCCGCGCGCGCGGAGAGGTCGACGATGCCGGCGTCGGTGACGAGACCGAAGCGCTCATCGCCGTTGACGGAGAAGGTGGCCAGGCGATGGCTCATGAGCGCTCCGTTCAGCTCGCGACGATGACGTTGGCGACGAAGGCCGGATCGCGCGTCGGCAGGCCTGCGAAGGCCGATCCTTCCTCGAACCAGGACTTCGGCGCGGGCGCGCCCCACAGGGTCTGCCGGCGCGGATCGCGCAGCGACCAGCGCAGCGGCTCATGGTCCGGGTCCATGGTCTGGTAGTCCGAGGTGTAGAGCTCGAGGCGGTGGCCGTCGGGATCGCGGATGTAGAGGAAGAAGGCGTTGGAGATGCCGTGCCGGCCGGGGCCGCGCTCCATGTTGGGAAGATAGCCCGAGGTCGCCATCACGTCGCAGAGGTGGATGATGTCGAGGGCCGTCGGCGTCCAGTAGCAGAAGTGGTGCAGGCGCGGGCCGGCGCCGTTGGTGAAGGCGAGGTCGTGAACATTGCCCTTGCGGTGCATCCAGCCGGCGGCGATGCGCCCCTCCGGCCCGTCCTCCTCGGCATATTCGGTGAGGCGGAAGCCCAGCGCGGCATAGAAGTCGAGGCTCTTCTGCACTTCCGGCGCGAAAACGTTGAAATGGTCGAGCCGCTGGGCGCGGACGCCCTGGTAATGGGCGTAGGTCTGCAGGCTGGACGGGCGCTTCTCCATGCTGGCGACGAATTCGAGCGGCATGCCGAACGGGTCGGTCGCCTGCAGCGTGCGGCCCTGGAACGGCGCCTCGACGAAGGCGTGGGGCAGGCCCTGCGCCTCGAAGAAGGCCGCGGCCTTGTCGAGGTCCGCCTCGTGGCCGACCCGCAGGCCGATGCGGCGGCACGAGGCGGCCGACGCCTTGCGCAGCACCAGCGAATGGTGCTGGCGCTCCTCGACGCCGCGCAGATAGACGGCGGTCTCGTCGGCGTCGGTGACGCGCAGGCCGACGATCTCCTCGTAGAAGGCGCGACTGGCGGCGAGATCCGTCGCGTCGAGCACGACATGGCTCGCCCGCACAATGTTGAACGGCGGATCGAAAATGTGGGTCGGCACGGGCATGGGAGCTTCCTCGGAACGGTTCTTCGTTGTTCGTCGGGGGAATGGCTGTCAGGCGCCGAGCTTCGGCACCGCATGGCTGCCCTTGGCGAGGCAGATGTTCTTGGTTTCCATGTAGAAGTCGAAGGAATAGTCGCCGCCGTCGCGGCCGATGCCGGACGCCTTCATGCCGCCGAAGGGCGTCGGCAGGTGGCGGACGTTCTCCGAATTCAGCCAGATCATGCCGGCGTCGAGTTCGTCTGCGACGCGCAGCGCGCGCCCCATGTCGGCGGTCCAGACATAGCCGGTGAGGCCGTAATTCACGTCGTTGGCGATGGCGACGGCTTCCGTCTCGTCCCTGAACGGGATGACCGTCAGATAGGGGCCGAAAACCTCCTCCTGCGCGACGCGCATGGCGTTCGTTGCGCCGGTCACCAGCGTCGGCTCGACATAGAAGCCGCCACCCGGGCCGTCGAAGGGACGACCGCCTGCGGCGATCGTGGCCCCATCCTGGCGGGCGATGTCGAAATAGGAGCAGACCTTGTCGTAGTGCCGCTGGTGGACCAGCGGGCCGATCTCGGTCGCGGGATCGAGCGGATGGCCAACCTTGAGCTTCTTCACCCGGTCCGCGACGCGCGCGGAGAATTCCGCCGCGATGCTCTCCTGCACGAGGAGGCGGCTCGACGAGGTGCAGCGCTCGCCGTTCAGCGAGTAGATCATGAAGATGACTGCATCGAGCGCGCGGTCGAGGTCGGCGTCATCGAAGACGATGACGGGGTTCTTGCCGCCGAGTTCGAAGTGGACGCGCTTCAGTGTCGGCGCGCCCTGCGCCATGATCGCCGAACCCGTCGAACTCTCGCCGACGAAGCCGATGGCCTTGATGGCGCGGTGTTCGGTCAGCGCCTTGCCGGCATCCTCGCCGAAGCCGTGAACGGTGTTGAGCACGCCTTCGGGAACGCCGGCCTCGAGCAGCAGGCGCGGCAGCAGGTCGGCGGTGACGGGCGACCATTCGGCGGGCTTGTGGACGACCGTGCAGCCGGCGGCTAGCGCGGGTGCGATCTTCCAGGTCGACAGCATGAACGGCGTGTTCCAGGGCGTGATGACGCCGACCGGGCCGATCGGCACCCGCGTCGTCACGTTCCAGTGGTCCCTGGTCGGCAGGTTGAGCCCATCGCGCGCCTCGGTGGCGCGGTCGGCGAAGAAGCGGAAATTCTCCGCGCCGCGGACGGCGGCCTTGGCCATGAAACGATGCGCCTGGCCGGTATCGACGCATTCCAGCAGGGCGATGTCCTCCTGGTGCGCCTCGATCACGTCGGCGACCTTGTGGAGGATCGCGCGGCGCTTGTCGGGGTCCATCGCCTTCCACGACTTGAACGCCTTCTGAGCCGCCATGGCCGCCGCATCGATGTCGGCGGCATCGCCGCGCGCGACTTCAGTCAGCACGGACCTGTCGATCGGGGAGGTGGTCTCGAAGGTCCGCCCCGAGACCGAAGCCACGCGCTTGCCGGCGATATGGTGGCCGATGCCATCCGCCTTCAGCTTCGCGAGCAGCGCCTCGGCGCGCAGCTTGTTGTGCACGAACCGGCTGGCGGGAGCGGAACCCTGTGCCTCGGCCATGTCAGGCACTCCTCTTCAATGCGTCGTGAACGGTGTTGCGCTTCCAGTTCGGCTCGTCGATCTCGACGATCTGCAGCGAGAGCGCGACCGGCGCGGCTGCGAAGGCCGGGTCGAGCGCCCGGGACAGCGCTTCGAAGACATGGCTGCCGGCGCGCCGCCGGGTTTCGACGTCGCGGCCACGCCCCATTTTCAGCGTCGCATCGACGAAGCCGTGGCGGGGGTCGCCGTCGCCGATGGCGACATGGTCGCAGCGATGGGCGCGCACGCGGATGCCGCCGAGCGGAAACACCCCGGTTTCGGCTGCCGCGACGCGAACCGCCTCGCACAGCGCCGACCAGTCGACCACGCTGTCGAGATTGGTCGAATATTCAACCACGACATGCGGCATCGCGGCGTCTCCAGAAGTTCTTCGTTGCGGATATCATTAACGTGTTAAATTAAAGAGCGCAAGACGCCGTGAAGCGCCTCCCGCGTGGTCAGGAACAAGCCGGCCCCGAGACCTCGGGCCGGAGCCCCGCAGTGCTGTGGAAAAGTGCGGGCGACAACGCCGGTGGCGTTGTGACGGGACGGCATTTCACGCGTCGGCTTGCGGCGAACGCTCGGGCTCCCCGTCGCCAGCGGTTCGAGTCTGGCGAAAACAGCCTATGGGAATCGGCCCCAGAAGCCGTGCCCGGAATCGCTCGCGCGAACCGAGTGGAGCCCCGCGCGTCGTGCCCTCCGGGTTCCGGGGGAGCGGTCCGTGCGGAAGTGGGATCAGGACAACTGGCAGCGCAAAAAACAAAACCCCGGCGAAACCATGAGTTTCGCCGGGGTTTGAATGGTGGGCACGACTGGGATTGAACCAGTGACCCCCTCGATGTCAACGAGGTGCTCTCCCGCTGAGCTACGCGCCCATTGCGGCCGGGGCCGCGAATGCGAGGCGCTCCGTATAGTGGGGAACGCCCTGCCGTGCAAGGGGATGAAATGCGCCGTCAGGCAGCTTCCTGCAACATCTTGTCGACCTCGTTGACGAGGTCGCGCAGATGGAACGGCTTGGACAGGATCTTGGCGTCCTTGGGCGCCTGCGAGTCGGGCTGGAGCGCGACCGCGGCGAAGCCGGTGATGAACATGACCTTGATGTCGGGGTCGAGCTCTGTCGCGCGGCGGGCAAGTTCGATCCCGTCCATCTCCGGCATGACGATGTCGGTGAGCAGCAGTTCGAACGGTTCCTCGCGCAGCCGGTGATAGGCCGACAGGCCGTTGTCGAAATGGGCGACGTCGTAGCCGGCATTCTGCAGCGCCTTCACGAGGAAGCGGCGCATGTCGTTATCGTCCTCGGCCAGCAGAATCTTGCCCATGCTGAATGCCGTCCTTCGCCTGTCCATCGTCGGGGAGGGGGCGGTTTACAGAACCCGTTCCCGCTTGTGCCCATGAAGCCCGAAGATGGTAAATGGCCGGTGAAGATGGCGGCGGAAAGACGCGGGTACCTGCATCGGCGGATATCGCTCACGTCCGCCTTCCGCCGCGACCCCAGCACTGCGGAAGGGATGGCTTCACAGCGGCCGGCGGGCGGTTAGACTGTCCCTGTCGCACGCCTTGCCGGACAGCTGATGAGCGAAGCCCAGATCCGCGATTTCGACCCCGCCTTCGAGGCGCTGGAGCCGGCCGAGCCGCTGGCGCCCGTGGTGTTCAACTCGCCGCATTCGGGCCGGGTCTACCCGCCGCAGTTCCTCGATCAGGTACGGCTCGACCTGCCGACGCTGCGTCGCTCCGAGGACACGGACGTCGATGCGCTGTTCGAGGGGGTGGTGGAGCGCGGCATGCCGCTGTTGCGCGCGCATTTCCCGCGATCCCTCGTGGATGTGAACCGCGAGCCCTACGAGCTCGATCCGCGCATGTTCGACGGGAGGCTGCCGACCTTCGCCAATACCCGGTCCATGCGGGTGGCCGGCGGTCTCGGCACCATTCCGCGGGTGGTCGGCGAGGCGCAGGAGATCTATGCACGGCGCATCGCGATCGACGAGGCGCTGACGCGTATCGATGTGCTCTACAAGCCCTATCATCGGGCGCTCAGGCGGCTGATCGCGGCCACCCACCGCGCCTTTGGCGAGGCGCTGCTCGTGGACTGCCACTCCATGCCGTCCATGGCGCCGATCCGTGAGGACCGGCCGCGCGCCGACATGGTCATCGGCGACCGCTACGGGACGAGCTGCGCGCCGGCCGTGACCGATCTGATCGAGGGCGTGCTGAAGGCGAGGGGCTACCACGTCGTCCGCAACAAGCCCTATGCCGGTGGCTTCATCACCGAGCATTACGGTCAGCCCCAGACCGGCATGCAGGCCGTCCAGATCGAGATCAACCGCGCGATCTACATGGACGAGCGCAGCTATCGGCGCACCGCCCATTTCCCGCGGCTGCAGGCCGATCTCATGGTTCTGGCCGAGGCGCTGGCGCGCTTGCCGCTCGACCGTTCCGGCGACTGGCGGGTGGCCGCAGAATAGCGGGAACAGCTCCTGCGATTCCGCATGGCTGGCGCAATCCGTGCTCGGCCTGGCCTGTTCGGTGAGTGGAACCAAACCCGGACTGGCCAGTTGATCAGGGTGCGCTGCACAACGCGATTCGAGGCGCTGATCGATTTTATACGATTGATGGAGGCGTCCGGGCGTCTTCCGGACCAGCGGCGTAAGCTATTGAATTGCCGCGTTTAATGGCGCCGCCAGAAAAGAAAGAGGCCGCCCACTTTCGTGAGCGGCCCAAGTCTAGGGAGGAAACGCCCAAGGAGGGCTGCGAGGCATCGCAAGGCGATACCGCGCTGCAACAATATGCCTACGCTCCCCCGAAAAGGCAAGAAGGCTGACCCATTTTTTTCCGCCCTCCGCGCCGCCCCGGATTCAGCCGTTTCAGCGGAGCGACCGCCGCGGATCGGGCGCGGTGCAGTACCAGAGTGTGGCGATGCCCAGCAGCGCGGCCTGCATGCCGAAGGCCGCCTGGAAGGCAGTCAGCGGATAAACCGTCGCCGGGCCGGCAATGGCCTTCACGACGAGCCCGGTCAGCCATTGCGTCGCGAAGCTGCCGGTCATGGTGCCCATGTTGATCAGCGACAGGCCGCGCCCGGTGATCTCGGGCGGGAACAGCGATTTGCCGTGCGCCACGAGGATCGGCGCGAAGGCGCAGAAGAAGCCGAGCAGCCCGTAGATGATCTCGACGCGGCCCGGCGGCCCGGCATGGCCGAACAGGACGAGCACCACCATGAGGGCGACGGTCGCGCCGGCGCCCGCGGCCGCCACCGGCTTGTAGGCGCCGACCAGCCGGTCTGCCATACCCCAGACCAGCGTTCCGGCGATCTGGGCGGCCGCCATGACAAACAGGGCGCGGCCCTGCGCGCCGAGATCGGCGCCGTGGACATGGGCGAGATAGGGGCCGCCCCAGAGGCCGATGATGAGGCCGAAGGTGGAATAGGTGGAGAAGGACATCAGGAACAGCGGCCAGAACCCGGCGGTCCTGACGGCGGCGCCGACGCCGCGCAGCGTTGCGGCGAAGCTCTCGCGCGGCTGGCCCGGCGCGGGGCCGGCCGCCGGCCCGCGCACGACGACCAGGACCGCGGCGGCGAAGATCGCCGCGAACAGGCCGGCCGCGAGGAAGGCGGTGCGCCACCCGACCGTCGCCGTCGCCCAGGCGAGCGGGGCGGTGGCACCGAGCGTGCCGAAGCTCGAGATCGACAGCTGGATGCCCGCGAGGGTGGCGAAGGTCCTGGGCGGAAAGGCCCGGGCATAGATGACCAGCGGCGCCATGAAGAAGGTCGAACAGCCGATGCCGAGCAGCAGGCGTCCTGCGATCAGCCCGGCCTCGCCGCTGGCCATGGCGAAGACCCAGGACCCGGCGACCACGAAGGCCGACGAGCCGAGAAGCGCGGCGCGCGGGCCCCAGCGGTCGATGACGATGCCGACGGGAATCTGGCAGAGCGCGAAGATCAGGAAGAAGGACGAGGAGACGACGCCAAGCTGGCCGGCGGTGAGCTGCAGTTCGCCGGCGAGCGTCGTCGCGATGACACCGACCGAATTGCGATAGAACTGGCTGATGGCGGTGGCGGTCGCGAGCACGGCGACAAGCACCACTACCCCCGCCCGGGCCGTTCGGCCGCGGATGCTTGCAGTCACGGGATTTCCTCCGGCCGCGACCCTGCCCGCGCCGCGCCCGCCCGGCAAGCCGGCCGGGGGCAGGCGAGGCGGTCATTCGCCGCATGGCCGGCCGGCGTTTCCAACCCGCGAGTGGCTTATGGTGGCTCGGCGTTGCCCGGGCGACGCCCGCTGGCCTATAGCTCGGCCAGCCGCTGGGAGGGTCCGCCGTGAGCGCCGTCGATTTCGAGAGCTTCGTCCGCGATCTCGCCCGCATTTCGGGCGAAGCCATCCTGCCGTTCTTCCGCTCGTCGATCGGCGTGGAGAACAAGGCCGGCAAGGGCGCCTTCGATCCCGTCACCGAGGGTGACAGGGCCGGCGAGGCCGCCATGCGCCGGATGATCCGGCAGACCTTTCCGGCCCACGGCATCATCGGCGAGGAACATGGCACCGAGAATGCCGATGCCGAGCACGTCTGGGTGCTCGATCCCATCGACGGCACCCGTGCCTTCATCGCCGGCATTCCGCTCTGGGGCACGCTGATCGGGCTGGCGCGTCACGGCCGTCCGGTCTTCGGCATGATGCACCAGCCGTTCATCCGCGAGAAATTCTGGGGCGACGGCGCGGCGGCGCGCTACGAGGGGCCTGCGGGCGAGCGCGCGCTGCGCACGCGCGCCTGCGAGAGCCTGTCGGCCGCCACGATCATGACCACCTCGCCGAAATTGTTCGATGCGGAGACCATCGGCCGCTATCAGGCGGTGGAGGCCGCCTGCCGCACCTATCGCTACGGCGCCGACTGCTATGCCTACTGCATGCTGGCGGCCGGCCATGTCGATCTCGTGGTCGAGGCTGGCCTGAAGCCCTACGACATCCTCGCCCTCGTGCCGATCATCGAGGGTGCGGGCGGCATCGTGACGACCTGGGATGGCGGCCCGGCAGCCGGCGGCGGCCGCATCGTCGCGGCGGGCGACAGGCGCGTTCATGCCGAGGCGTTGAAGCTCCTGAACGGCTGAGACCCTAGAGGAACGCCTGCTCGCCCGGCACGAAGGCATCGAAGGCGGCCCAGAACTGCGCGCGCAATTCGTCGCGTTCCATCATCGCCTCGTGGCGCGAGCCGGGGATCACCACCGTATGGCCGGCCTTGAGGCGGCGGCCGAAGGCCTCGATGGCCGGCGTGTGGACCAAGGGATCGCGCGCAGCCGCAATGAGCAGCATCGGTTGCCGGATGCCCTGCGCATAGAGCGGATGGGCGAAGCGGCTCGCCACGCCGAGGGCGTTGCGCACCCAGCCGACGGTGGGCGCGCCGAGGCCGAGCCGGCGGTCGATATCGGCATAGGACCCCGCCAGCGCGTAGCGATCAGGGTCGGAACTGACGGGGTTGCCGTCGAAGGGCTTCTGCGAGGTCGGCTGGAGCGAGCCGCCCGGAATGGTCATGGACGACAGGCCGAGGGCGGAAAGCAGGGTCAGGAAGGCCCGTACCGGGCCGGGCCGGCCAACCTGCGCCAGCGCCACCATGGGCGCGGAGAGAACCATACGGTCGAACCAGATGCGGCCGGCCTTGGCGGTCTCGATCAGGATGGAACCGCCCATGCTGTGGCCGAGCGCGTAGAAGGGCGGGCGGCAGTCCGGCAGCCCGACGGTCGTCATGACCGTTTCGAGGTCGGTCTGGTAGTCGGAGAAGCGCCGGACATGGCCCTTGCGGATCTCCGACAGCAGCCGGCCCGAGCCGCCCTGACCGCGCCAGTCGAAGGCCAGCACGCCGAAGCCGCGGGCGCGCAGTTCATCGATCACCTCGAAATATTTCTCGATGAACTCGCTGCGGCCCTGGCAGATCACCACCGTGCCGCGGCGTGGCGCTCCGGTCGCCTCCCAGCGGGCATAGCGGATGGCGACCTTGTCCGGCGTGGTCAGCGTGCCGGCGCGGACGCCTTCCGGAATCGGGCGGTTGGGCAGGGCGACGAGGTCCATCGGCCGGGCGCGCTCGCGAATCGGTTCCGCGCCGGAAACGGCGCTGTCACCCGGCTATCATGGCGCGCGGGCTTGGTCATCGCGGGCGTCGGGCTTATCGCGGCGGCGCGGTGTCCTGCGGGTTGTTGATGGTTTCGATTGCTGCGGGGAGCATGGCGACCACGAGTTCGTAGCAAAGCGTCAGCTTGCGCTCCTCGGGGTCCCACCAGGCGTTGGGCTCGCCGCAACTGGCCGCTTCGAGGCGAATTCCGGGGCGGAAGGCGAAATTCTGCACGGCATAGTCGCGCACTGTCTCCAGCAGGCCGAGACGGACGAGGAAGCTGCGGATGGGCTTGAGGTTCTCCGGCGCCTCGCCATAGGTCACCGGCATGATGCCGGCAGGGCTCGCCTCCCGCCCCCGGCGGAACAGGCGCTGCCAGAGCGACTGGCCGGCGCGGCCGAGATTGGGCGCGAGCAGCTGCCGCCATGTCTCGCTCATCTGCTGGAAATCGGCGGCACAGGAGTCGCGCCGCTCGTCGGGCAGGTAGGCGCGACGCGCCAGCGCCTCGAAAGCCGTCGGGTCGGAGCCGTAGAGCAGGCAGATGATCTGGCCGGCGCGCTGGGGGCCAAGGCCGTGCTCGTCGTAGAATTTGACCGGGTCGTTCGCGCCCGCGCGGGCGTCGTCGCGGCCAAGGACCAGCAACCCACGGGCGGCATCGACCATCACCTGATGGGCGAAGGAGCCGCCGATCTGCACCAGCGTCAGGGTCGCGAAATTATCGGCGGCGTCTTCCTCGCGGCCGAGCACCGGTAGCCCGAACTCGCTGATCACCACATGACCGAACTCGTGCGCCAGCGTGAAGACGATGTTACCGGTGAGGAAGACGACGAGGCGCTTGCGCTGGTCCTCGGTGGTCCCGGCCAGCACGCCGGGTTGCCCGGCAAAGGCGGAAGCGGCTTCTTCCACGCGGGCCGGGAAGGACTGCTCGGCCGCGGCCAGACGGAGCGGCACCGCCAGAAGGGCGATGACCGCGAGCTTCACGAGAGGGCGCATCGAAACCTCCCTGTGCGGGTAATCAGCCTGCCACGCCGCCGCCGGAGCCTCAACCGTCGCGCGCTACCGCGATTCCCGGCTCTGCCTTAGGGACGGCCGGTCGGTCGGTCCGGGCGCGGGCCGCGCGGGTCCCCGACCACCCTCAGGCCGATAATGTCGCCGTTGCGCCCATCCATCACGAGGCGGTGCCGCTGGCCCCATTTGTCGGTGCCGTGGGTGAGATAGGCGGTGCCGCGGCGCACGACCGGCTCGTTCACGACATAGCCGCGAACGGCGAGGCGACCGGGAATCTCCTGCTGCGGGATCAGGCGGGCGGCCTCGTCGGCACGCGCGAAATTTCCCGCGCAGGCGAGCATGACCAGCGCCAGCGCAAACGTCGTGGTCGCCGCGACGAGCATCAGGGCGAGGGAGGAAACCGAGGAGATGCGGCGCGCGAGGGGGCGCATGGCGTGTGGTCCCTGAGGCGAGGGGCGGCGTGAAGGGGCAGCGGCCCGGCCGCGGCACTTTCCCGCTGGTTGGACGCACATTGACGTGGTGCGGCTGAACCCTGCCGGAAATCCCCGTTCACCGAGTCTTCATCTGCAAAATCCCGCGACGGCGGCCCCTTGCGAAGGCTGGACGGGGTTCCCAACTGTTTCTCCGTGCAGGCCCGCCAAGGGCTGCACGAGCCAAACCGGCCCGGCCATCAGGCGGGCCCCCGCTCTTCGGTGTCGCTTGAAGGAGGACATCCATGCGTACGTTCGATCTTGCTCCCCTCTACCGTTCGACCGTCGGTTTCGACCGCCTGTTCTCGCTGCTCGACCAGACCTCCGGCCATGAGGGTCCGGCGGCGGGCTACCCGCCCTACAACATCGAGAAGACCGGCGAGAACGCCTACCGCATCTCGGTCGCGGTAGCCGGCTTCACCGAGAATGACCTGTCGATCGAGGTGAAGGAGCAGGCGCTCACCATTCGCGGCGGCAAATCCGCCGCCGAGGGCGAGACCAAATCCGATTACCTTCATCAGGGCATTGCCGCGCGCGCCTTCGAGCGCCGCTTCCAGCTCGCCGACTACGTCTTCGTGAAGGGCGCGGCGCTGGAGCACGGCCTGCTGCATGTCGACCTGGTCCGCGAGATTCCGGAGGCGATGAAGCCCCGCCAGATCGCGATCCAGTCGGGCAATGGCCCGCGCGTGATCGAGGCCGAGGCCAGCCGCAAGGCCGCCTGAGCCGCATCGCCCTTGATGGATCGGGCCGCCCTCCAACGGCCCTCCTGAGATGCACGAACGCCCCGGTGAGGCATCACCGGGGCGTTTCGTTTGTCTCGTGGCGGCGGCGTTGCCTTCGGCGTCAGTTGCCGGACGGCGGCGGAACGACCTGCCGCACGCCGGGCGAGGTCTGTCCCGGCCCGCTCGGCAGGGCCTCGCCATTGGGGCCGAGGAAGCGACCGTCGATCATCACGCCTTCCGATTCCTGGCTCGGCGCCGGACGGGCCGCCGCATCGGCGGCAGGAGCCGTCGGCGTCGCGGGCGCCGCCTGGACGGGCGGAGCCTCGATCACCGGCGCGGGTGCCGCTGCCGGCGGAGCGACCGGGGCCGGCTGCGTGGGCAGGGCGGCGGCAGGGGGCTCGGCCGGCTGGGCCGGGGTCGTCGCCTCCACCGGCGGAGCTACGACCGCAGGGGCCGGCGGCGCGACCACGGTAGGCTGTTCCTCGCGCGGACCGGCGTCGGGCGTCGTCTGCGGCAGCGCCGCAGTCGGCGGCTCGGCCGGCGCTGGCGCCGCCTGCGGGGCGGGCGCGGCGGGCGGCGTGAAGGGAACGCTTGGCTCGACGCTGAGCGGCGATGTCGGCGCAACAGGCGTCACATTGCGCGGCGGAAGGCTCGCAGCCGGCGGCTGCGGAGCCGGCGCTTCCGCAGGCGGCGGGCTCGCCACGGGGGGCATAACCTGCGGCTGGGGCTGAAGGCCGCCGTCGATATCGGGACGGGGCGTCGGCACGGGCACGATGCGGGCGGTGATGTTGGGAGCAGCGCGGGCAGGGCGCTCTGGCCGCTGATCGGGGCGCGCGTCCGGCCGCATGGGGTCGTTGTCGAGTCGGCCTTCGCGGAAATCCTGCCCGCCGTCGCGGCCGAAGCTCGGGCGCTCGTCGCGCCAGACCGGCGGCGTCGGGAAGCGCTGGCCGCCGGGCTCCAGCTCGCGGATGGCGAGCGGCGCGCCGGTATAGGCGTTAATCCTGACCTGGGTCCGCTGTCCCTGCGGACCGACAGCATCGACCACCCATGCGCGACCTGCGAGGCGAGGCCGCGAAATGGCGCGATAGCCCATGGACCGGGTGATGACGATGGCGCGCTGCGGCGCTATCGGACCCACATCCTCGTCATCGTCGTCGGGCGTTATGTAGCGGCGGCCGTAGTCGGGCTCGACATAGGGGCGCTCGTAACGCGGGCCCCAGTCGCCCCAGAACTGGACCGGCGTCGCGCCGGCAATGGGTCTGGCGGCCCCCAGCGGCATGGCGAGAGCCGATCCGGTTCCGGCGGCAATGGCGGCGATACAGGTCGCCCAAAGCAGTCTCTGGCGCACGAAATCCGTGTCCTTCTTCCCCAATCACCGCCCCGCGTCAGGTTTTCGGAAAGGAGAACGGCGATTTCGAGGCGACGGCATTTGCCGCGCCCTGCAAAGGCTTGCCGCCACTCATTCCGCTGCGAGCGGGCGGGCAGCCTTGGCCGCGACAGCGAGGAACCGGTCGACATCGTCGGCCGATGTCGCAAAGCTCGTGACGAGGCGCATCATGGTCTCGCCGGCCCTGGCGCGATCCGCCTCCGGCAGGCCCTTGTCAGACCAGGGATAGAACACCGCGCCCGCGGCCTGCAGGGCCGCGACGATCTCCTGCCGCATGATCGGGAAGAGGCCGTTGGCCTGCGGCTGGAGCGGCAGGCGGATGCCGGGAATGGCGGCGAGCCCATCGGCAAGGCGGCCGGCGGCGGCATTGGCATGACGGGCGAGGTCGAGCCAGTGGCCGCCATCGAGGAAGGCTTCCATCTGGGCGCTGAGAAAGCGGTGCTTGGAGAGAAGATGCCCGCCGCGCATGCGGCGCCGCACCATTTCCTCACCCTTTGCCGGGTCGAAATAGACGATCGCCTCGCATGCGAGGCCGCCGCCCTTGGTGGTGCCGAAGGAGAGCACGTCGACGCCCGCCTTCCAGGTGATCTCGGCCGGCGAGCAGCCGAGGGAGGCGACGGCATTGGCGAAGCGCGCGCCGTCCATGTGGACGCCGGCGCCATGGGCCTTCGCGATGGCGGAGAGCGCCCTCACTTCCTCGACCGAATAGACGAGGCCGAGTTCGGTGGACTGGGTCAGCGACAGAGCATGAACGGGCGCATTGTGCGGCACGCGCCGGCCGAGCGAAGCAATCGAAGCCTCAAGTGCCTTAGCCGTGATCTTGGCGCCGGGGCCGCGGATGCCGACGAGCTTGGCGCCGCCGGTGAAGAATTCGGGGCCGCAGCACTCGTCCTCCATGACGTGGCTCTCGTCATGGCAGAGGACGATGCCCCAGGGCGGGGTGAGCGTCGACAGGGCGAGGCCGTTTGCCGCCGTGCCGGTGACGACCATGTAGACGCCGACCTCGCGCTCGAAGAGGTCGGAAAGCTGCCTCTCGACAATGCGCGTTGCGTCATCCCGGCCATAGCCGAGCCGCGCGCCGCCATTGGCGGCTGATATCGCCTGCATCACCTTGTCGGAGGCGCCGAGGCCGTTGTCGCTGGCGAAGAACATCGGAAATCTCCCTGCCTCCTAGCTATCGCGGAGGCAGGGCCGATGTCATCCCTCACCGCGGCAGGGTCGTCATCCCGACAAGGTCCTTGTCGATGGAGTGAGCGGCCTGCCGGCCCTCGCGGATCGCCCAGACGACGAGGCTCTGGCCGCGCCGCATGTCGCCGGCGGCATAGACCTTGTCGATCGAGGTCCGGTAGTCGCCGGTATTGGCGAGCACGTTCTTGCGCGGGTCGAGATTGAGCCTGAGGCTCTCGATCATGCCCTCGTAGACCGGGTTGACGAAGCCCATGGCGAGCAGAACGAGGTCGGCCTTTAGCTCGAACTCGCTGCCCGGGATCGGCTGCATCTTCGCGTCCACGCGCACGCAGCGCAGGGCCTTGACCTTGCCGTTCTCGCCCACGAATTCGGCGCTCATCACGGCGAAATCGCGCTCGGCGCCTTCCTCGTGGGAGGAGGAGGTCCGCAGCTTGAGCGGCCAGAGCGGCCAGGAGAGCGCCTTGTTCTCCTTTTCCGGCGGCCTCGGCATGATTTCGAGCTGGGTCACCGAGATTGCGCCCTGGCGCACCGAGGTGCCGATGCAGTCCGAACCGGTGTCGCCGCCGCCGATGACGACGACGTGCTTGCCGGAAGCCAGGATCGGCTCGTTGGTGCCGATCGGCTCGCCCGAGACGCGGCGGTTCTGCTGCGGCAGGAAGTCCATCGCGAAATGGATGCCGTCGAGCTCGCGGCCGGGGATCGGCAGGTCGCGGCCCTGTTCCGAGCCGCCGGTCAGCAGCACGGCGTCGTGGCCGTCCACCAGTTCCTGCGCCGGCCGGGTGACGCCGATATGCTCGTTGTAGTGGAAGGTGACGCCCTCGCCTTCCATCTGGGCGATGCGCCGGTCGATCAGGCGCTTCTCCATCTTGAAGTCGGGGATGCCGTAGCGCAGCAGGCCGCCGGCCTTGGCGAACTTCTCGTAGACGTGGACGTCGTGGCCTGCGCGGGCGAGCTGCTGGGCGGCGGCCATGCCGGCCGGACCCGCGCCGACGACCGCGACCTTCTTGCCCGAGCGCGTCTTGGACGGCTCCGGCTTGACCCAGCCCTCGTTCCAGGCCCGGTCGACGATGGCGCATTCGATCGTCTTGATGGTGACCGGGATGTCCTCGATGTTCAGCGTGCAGGACGCCTCGCACGGGGCGGGGCAGACGCGGCCGGTGAATTCGGGGAAGTTGTTGGTCGAGTGCAGGTTGATCGACGCCTCCTGCCAGGCGCCGTTGTAGACGAGGTCGTTCCAGTCCGGGATCTGGTTATTGACCGGACAGCCGTTGTGGCAGAACGGGATGCCGCAGTTCATGCAGCGCGAGGCCTGATCGCGCGTGCCTTCCTCGCTCAGCGGGATGACGAACTCGCGGTAGTGGCGGATGCGGTCGCCGGCCGGCGCATAGCGCCGGTCCTGCCGGTCGACCTCAAGAAAGCCCGTGACCTTCCCCATTTTCTTATTCTCCTGCCAGCGCGAGCGGGCGCTGCGCCTGTTCCATTTCCTGAAGCGCGCGACGGTATTCGACCGGCATCACTTTTCGGAATTTGGGCAGCATTTCCGACCAGCGGTCGAGAATGTCCTGGGCGCGCTTGGAGCCCGTGTAGCGGGCGTGGTTGGCGATCAGCTGGTGCAGACGTTCGCCGTCGAAGCGGCTCATGTCGCTCATCACGTCGACGCGGCCGTGGCTGTCGAGGCCGCCGGTCTGGTGATAGACGCGTGACAGGAGATCGTCCTCCTCCGGCACCGGCTCCAGCTCGACCATCGACATGTTGCAGCGGCGGGCGAAGTCGCCGACCTCGTCGAGCACGTAGGCGATGCCGCCCGACATGCCGGCCGCGAAGTTGCGCCCGGTCTGGCCGAGGACGACGACGACGCCGCCGGTCATGTACTCGCAGCCATGATCGCCCGTGCCCTCGACCACCGCGATGGCGCCCGAGTTGCGGACCGCGAAGCGTTCGCCCGCGACGCCGCGGAAGTAGCATTCGCCCTCGATGGCGCCGTAGAGCACGGTGTTGCCGACGATGATCGAGTTATCGACGTCGAGATCGGTGGCCTCAGCTGCCGGATAGACGATGATCTTGCCGCCGGAGAGGCCCTTGCCGACATAGTCGTTGGCCTCGCCCTCCAGCTCCATCGTCACGCCGCGCGCCAGCCAGGCGCCGAAGCTCTGCCCGGCCGTGCCCTTCAGCTTCACGTGGACGGCATCGTCGGTCAGGCCCTTGTTGCCGTGCTTCTCGGCAATCGCGCCGGACAGCATGGCGCCGGCCGAGCGGTTGAGGCTCTGGATGCGCGTCTCGATGACGACCGGCTTGCCCTCGTCGATGGCGGGCTTCGCCTCAGCGATCAGCTTGCGGTCCAGCACCTCCTCGAGGTGATGGTTCTGCAGTTCCGAATGGAAGATGCCGACATCCGAGGGCACTTCCGGCTTGTGGAAGAGCTTGGAGAAGTCGAGACCCTTGGCCTTCCAGTGATCGACGGCCTCGCGGCGGTCGAGCATCTGCATCTGGCCGACCATTTCCGGCATCGACCGGAAGCCCATGGAAGCCATGAGTTCGCGCACTTCCTCGGCGACGAAGAAGAAGTAGTTCACGACATGCTCGGGCTGGCCCTTGAAGCGCTTCCTCAGCACCGGGTCCTGCGTGGCGACGCCGACCGGGCAGGTGTTGAGGTGGCACTTGCGCATCATGATGCAGCCGGCCGCGATCAGCGGCGCTGTGGCGAAGCCGAACTCGTCGGCGCCCAGAAGCGCGCCGATGACGACGTCGCGGCCGGTGCGCAGACCGCCGTCGACCTGCACCGCGATGCGCGAGCGCAGGCGGTTCAGCACGAGGGTCTGGTGGGTCTCGGCGAGGCCGATCTCCCAAGGGCTGCCGGTGTGCTTGATCGAGGTGAGCGGGGAGGCGCCCGTGCCGCCCTCGAAGCCCGAGATCGTCACATGGTCGGCGCGCGCCTTGGCGACGCCCGCCGCGACCGTGCCGACGCCGACCTCCGAGACGAGCTTCACCGAGATGTCGGCCCGCGGATTGACGTTCTTCAGGTCGTAGATGAGCTGCGCCAGATCCTCGATCGAATAGATGTCGTGGTGCGGCGGCGGTGAGATCAGGCCGACGCCGGGCGTCGAGTGGCGCACCTTGGCGATGACCGCGTCGACCTTGTGGCCGGGCAGCTGGCCGCCCTCGCCGGGCTTGGCACCCTGCGCCATCTTGATCTGGATCATGTCGGAGTTGATCAGATACTCCGTCGTGACGCCGAAGCGGCCGGAGGCCACCTGCTTGATCGCCGAGCGCATGGAACGGCCGTCCGGCAGCGGCTTGAACCGCTCCGGCTCCTCGCCGCCTTCGCCGGTGTTGGACTTGCCGCCGATGGAGTTCATCGCCAGCGCCAGCGTCGTGTGCGCTTCGCGCGAGATGGAGCCGAACGACATGGCGCCGGTGGCGAAGCGCCTGACGATATCCGCGGCGCTCTCGACCTCCTCGATCGGCACGGGGGTACGCCCGACCTCCTCGGCGGTCCGGATGCGGAACAGGCCACGGATGGTCTGCAGCTTGGTCGCCTGCTCGTTGATCAGGCGCGAGAACTCGCGGTAGCGGTCCTGGCTGTTGCCGCGCGCGGCGTGCTGGAGCGCCGCCACCGTGTCGGGCGACCAGACATGGTCCTCGCCGCGGATGCGGTAGGCGTACTCGCCGCCGACGTCGAGCGTCGTCTTCAGCGTCGGGTCGTCGGAGAAGGCCGCCGTATGGCGCTGCACCGTCTCCTCGGCGACCTCGGCGAGGCCGACGCCGCCGATGCGGGTGGCGGTG
This sequence comes from Pseudomonadota bacterium, assembly GCA_020161695.1. Taxonomy (GTDB): domain Bacteria; phylum Pseudomonadota; class Alphaproteobacteria; order Rhizobiales; family Phreatobacteraceae; genus Phreatobacter. The sequence goes on from JAIUOO010000004.1 coordinate 207,537, forward strand.
CCGGTGAAGAACTTCGCCACGAAGTCGTCGGCAAGGCCGACCGCGTCGAAGATCTGCGCGCCGCAATAGGACTGGTAGGTCGAGATGCCCATCTTGGACATCACCTTCATGATGCCCTTGCCGATCGACTTGATGAAGCGCTTCACCACCTCGTCGGCATCCACTTCGGGCGGCAATTCGCCCTTCTCGTGGATCTCCTCCATGGTCTCGAAGGCGAGGTAGGGGTTGATCGCCTCCGCGCCGTAGCCGGCGAGGCAGCAGAAGTGGTGCACCTCGCGCGCCTCGCCCGTCTCGACGACGAGGCCGGCAGCGGTCCTGAGGCCCTTGCGGATCAGGTGGTGATGCACCGCCGCGGTCGCGAGCAGCGAGGGGATCGGAATGCGGTCCGGGCCGACCATGCGGTCGGACAGGATGATGATGTTGTAGCGGCCGTGGACGGCGGCCTCGGCGCGGTCGCAGAGAAGCTGCAGCGCCTCCGCCATGCCGGCGGCGCCCTTGGCCGCCGGATAGGTGATGTCGAGGGTCTTCGTGTCGAACGAATCCTCGCTGTGGCCGATGCAGCGGATCTTCTCCAGGTCCTCGTTGGTGAGGATCGGCTGGCGGACTTCCAGGCGCTTCCTGCGGGACGCGCCGTCGAGGTCGAACAGGTTCGGCCTCGGCCCGATGAACGAGACGAGGCTCATGACGAGCTCCTCGCGGATCGGATCGATCGGCGGGTTCGTCACCTGGGCGAAGTTCTGCTTGAAATAGGTGTAGAGCAGCTTGGACCTGGACGAGAGCGCCGAGATCGGCGTGTCCGTGCCCATGGAGCCGACAGCCTCCTGGCCAGTCATGGCCATCGGGGCGAGCAGGATCTTGGTGTCTTCCTGCGTGTAGCCGAAGGTCTGCTGCTTATCGAGCAGCGGCACGTCCGTACGCGAGGCGCGCGGCTCGACCGGCGGCAGGTCCTCGAGGATCAGCTGCGAGCGACCCAGCCATTCCTGATAGGGGTTGGAGGCCGAGAGCTGCGCCTTGATCTCCTCGTCGGAGATGATCCGGCCCTCTTCGAGATCGACCAGCAGCATCTTGCCGGGCTGGAGGCGCCACTTGCGGATGATCTGGTCTTCCGGCACGGGCAGAACGCCCATTTCGGAGGCCATGATGATCCGCTCGTCCTTGGTGACGAACCAGCGCGCGGGCCTCAGGCCGTTGCGGTCGAGCGTCGCGCCGATCTGGCGGCCGTCGGTGAAGGCGATGGCCGCCGGGCCGTCCCACGGCTCCATGATCGCCGCGTGATATTCGTAGAAGGCGCGGCGCTGCTCATCCATCAGCTTGTTGCCGGCCCAGGCCTCGGGGACCAGCATCATCACCGCATGGGCCAGCGAGTAGCCGCCCTGGACGAGGAATTCGAGCGCGTTGTCGAAACAGGCCGTGTCCGACTGGCCTTCGTAGGAGATCGGCCAGAGCTTGGAGATGTCGTTGGCGTAGAGTTCGGAATCGACGCTCGCCTGCCGCGCCGCCATCCAGTTGACGTTGCCGCGCAGCGTGTTGATCTCGCCGTTATGCGCGACCATCCGGTAGGGGTGGGCGAGCGACCAGGCGGGGAACGTATTGGTCGAGAAGCGCTGATGGACGAGGGCGAGCGCGCTCTCGAAAGCCGGGTCGTGCAGGTCGGGGAAGTAGGCGCCGAGCTGGTCGGCGAGGAACATGCCCTTGTAGACGATGGTCCGGCACGACAGCGACACCGGGTAATAGCCCTTGGTGCGCGGGTCGTTCAGGTCATAGACGAGGTTGGAGATGACCTTGCGCAGGACGAACAGCCGGCGCTCGAACTCGTCCTCCGACGCCACGTCCGCGCCACGGCCGATGAAGATCTGCCTGTGCAGCGGCTCGGTCGGCTTGACGCTGTAGCCGAGCGAGGAATTGTCGGTCGGCACCTCGCGCCAGCCGAGAAGCGTCTGCCCCTCGTCGGCGATCACCTTCTCGATGATGTCGCGGACGATGGTCTGGCCCTCGACCTCGCGCGGGAAGAAGATGAACCCGACCGCGTAATGGCCCGGCTCCGGCAGCTCGAAGCCGAGCTTGCCGGCTTCCTTGCGGAAGAAGGCGTCCGGCATCTGCACGAGCATGCCCGCGCCGTCGCCGGCGCGCGGGTCGGCGCCCACCGCGCCGCGATGCTCGAGGTTGAGCAGGATCTGGATCGCGTCCTGAACGATCTTGTGGGACTTGCGGCCCTTCATGTCGGCGATGAAGCCGACACCGCACGAATCCTTCTCGTTGCGCGGATCGTAGAGGCCCTGCGCGTCCGGCAGGCCAGGGTCGATGACGGCGCGCGTGCGGTTTTTGACGCGAGCGGGCAGATTGGCTTTCGTGGCGCGATTCGTCCGCGCCTCGACCCCCGCACCCGTCATCGCACCAATCCGCTGCGTGCTCATCGTTCACCTCGTTCTGCGGCCCCCAATGGCCGCGGTTCGTGCCCTCGACACTGACACTTCAAGCCGGCTTGGGCATCGGGGTCTTCCGATGCCTGCCGGCCATGCAAACTCGGGGCCTTGACGTTCCCCATGGCCCCGTTGCCCGGGGCCTCATGCGATAGGGCAGCGATGCTGACCTTTCTCTTGCCGTTATTTGACAGATTTCAAACAGCGATACAAGCGGCAATGAGCGCCTTCCAATGCCAGTTTGTCATGAAAGTTGCCGGGCGCTCGAATGCCTTGGTCAAATCGGAAAGAAAGCACGGTGATCCGCGCAATTTTATGACGCCGCGCGAAGTTGGGCCGGAGCGCCCGGCAATTGCGCCCCGGTCCTATCGGCTGCCGCCCGAAGAGGCAGTCGCGGGCGGGATGACGGTCTCGCGGCGATCTCGCGGCCAGCGGAAATCGTCGGCGCGGCCGACCACCGGCGGCGGCATCTCGCCCCGGACGAGGACTGACGCGGCGGTGCCCTGAAGTGAGCGTGCCGGGCTGTCGCCGGCGAGCCGTGCGGGTTGCGGCGCGGCCGGCGGTTCGGCTCCAGCGGCGCGCGGGATGTTCGGCTGCCCGGCGAGCGGCAGGACCGGGCCGGCAAGCGGGCGCGGTGGCACGGGCAGCGGCACGCCGCCGGGGAGCGCTGCCTCCGGTGCGCGCGGTGCGGCGCCGGGGTCCGCGACCGGCGGCTGGGGTTCTGCCGGCGTGATGCGGCCGAGCAGGTCGCGGCGCAGGTCCTGTTCCATGAACAGCGCCAGCTTGCGCGCGCCCGCGGCCGTGAAGTGGACGCCGTCATTGGTGCGCAGCCGCCGCACCTGGCCAGCGAAGTCCGGGCCGAACTGCGTGTAGTTGCCGTGCTCGTCGACGAAGCCGTTCCAGACGTCGATATAGGTCACGCCGTTCTTCTGGGCGCGTTCCTTGTAGATCTCGTTGAGCTGGGCCATGTGGGCCGAGACGCGCTGGCCCCGCAGCGGCGGCACGCCGACCCAGTAGACCGGCACGCCGCGGGCCTTCATCGCCTGCATGGCGGCATCGACGCGCTGGACATAGACCTCGCGCCAGCGGTCGGTGCCGGGCTCGATATTGGCGCCGTCGATGCGCATGGCCTGCCGGTCGTTCGAGCCGACCATCATCACGACGAAATCGACCTTGGCCTGCTGGGCGAGCACTTCGGGGATCGATTTCACCCAGTCGTGGAATTCCGGCCGGGCGAGGCCGGACGACAGCCGCGACTTATCGGCGACGCCGAGCTCGGGAATGTCCTCGAAAGCCTCTTCGAGCCCATAGGCGAGCCATTCCGCGAGGTTGTCGCCAAGCACCAGCACGAAGGTCGTCGGCGTCGTCGGCTGCTCCGAGGAGGCGGTCGCCGTCGGGGTGGTGTCGTTGCCGCGCGGCGGGCGGGTCGATTCGGCGGGCCTTGCCGCCGCGCGCGGCGCAGCCGGCCGCGTGCTCTGCGGGATCGAGATGATGCGGGGCCGCTGGTCGCGCGGCGCGAAGAGATGGGGAAAGCGGTCCGTGTCGAGGTTCTGCGCGCGCGCCTCGCCGGCCGGCCAGCCGGGAGCGCAGGCGAGAAGGATGATCGCGAACAGGCGCCAGACGGTCGGCACGGGCGGCAACTCCGGTTCCGAAAGCCCCCCGGAACGCTCGCCGCATGCTATCACGGCCCCTGCGGACCGGCGCAAGCCCCGCGATCGGCCTCAGCCGCCCCGGCGCAGCCGCTGGAGCAGGGCGGCGGTCGGGAAGCCGTCGGCGGCAAGGCCGGCACGCGCCTGGAACCGCTGCAGCGCCTCGCGGGTGCCGGCGCCGAGCTTGCCATCGACCGTGCCGGTATAGAGCCCGACCTGCGACAGGCGCTGCTGAATCTCGATCCGCTCGTCGCGGGAGAGCGCCCGCTCCGAGGTCGGCCAGCCGCGGGCGAAGGTGCCACCGCCGCGCAGCCGGTCGGCGAGATGACCGACCGCCATCGCGTAGTTCTCGGAGTTGTTGTATTTCATGATGACGCGGAAGTTCGGCAGCATCAGGAAGGCCGGTCCGTGCGCGCCCGCGGGCAGGAAGAGAAACGCCTGGTCGCTCTTGCGCGGGAAGGCCCGCTCGCCAATGCGGCGCACGCCGCGCGCCTCCCACTGGGCGATGGTCTGCGGCCGGTCGCGATGGGCCAGCGTCAGGTCGAGCCCCGCCGGCACCGTCACCTCGTAGCCCCAGCCCTGGCTACGCTGCCAGCCTTCCTCGCGCAGGAGGTTGCCGGTCGACATCATCGCGTCGGGGATCGAGCCCATCAGGTCGATGCGCGGGCCGCCATTGCCCGACCGCGCCGCGCGCAGGAAGGTCGAGGGCATGAACTGGGTGTGGCCGAAGGCGCCCGCCCATGAGCCGCGGAAATTGGCGGGTGCGACATGGCCCCGCGCGATGATCTGCAGCGCCGCCAGGAACTCGCCGCGGAAGAAGTCCTGCCGGCGGCCGTAGCAGGCGAGCGTTGCGGTGGCGCGCACCACCGACGTATTGCCCTTGGCGCGGCCGAAGCTCGTCTCGATGCCCCAGATGGCGGCGATCACGAAGCGGTCGACACCGGTCGCGCGCTCGGCCGCCTCGAAGGCCGCGCGGTGCGCCTGCATCATGCGCCGACCCTCGGCGACGCGGTTCGCCGCGACGACGCCGTTGATGTAGTCCCACGGCTGTCGCGAGAATTCCGGCTGGCGGTCCAGCAGGTTGAGGATCGAATTGTCGGGCGTCAGCCCGGCCGTGGCCTGCTCGAACACCTGGGGCAGGATGCCGCGCTGGCCCGCCTGCGCGCGCAGGCTCTGCATGCAGCCGGAAAAGCCGTCCTGGGCGGCGGCAGGCGCGCCCAGGCCGACGAGACCGGCCAGTACGAGGCCGATTGTTCCGAAATATCCGCACCGATCCATGCCAAGCGCCTCGCCAAAGGATGGGGCCCGCCCGGGAAATGAAGGAACAGCAGCATGATGAATGAAGCGTTACGGCGGCTCAAGAGATGCGCGAGATCTCCGCTGGCTGGCCACCCCAAAATAGCCCCGGGACGGCCTGACCTGCCACGTCAGGCCTTCGCGGCGCGGCCGGGCAGGGCGGATTTCGCCCAGGCCCAGACCGGCGCGATCACGTAGCTGACCACCGGGATGAGCAGCAGGCCGAGGGCAAGGCCGACCAGCCCGGAGGCGGCCGCCGTCACCACCCAGCTCGCGATTCCCGCGATCGGCGGCAGGGCACGCCCGGCATTCTCGGCGGCCGCATGGATCGCGTGCTCGAACCCGGCGAGCCCATAGCCGGCGAGGCCGTGGACGATGATGCCGCCGCCGACCCAGATCATTGCGGCGGTGCCGATGATGCCGAGCACGCCGAGAAAGCCGGGCATGGCGCGGACCAGCCCGCGCCCGAAGGCCCGCGACGCTGCGCCGAAGGCGGTGTCGGAGCCGTTGCGCGCGAGCGCGACGCCGAGGTCGTCAGCTTTCACGATCAGCGCGACGCCGCCATAGACGGCGAGGGTGATGGCGATGCCGACGACGGCCAGCACGGTGGCCTGCGTCCAGAAGCCGCCGGTGGGCACAGCCGCCAGCGTGATGGCCATGATCTCGGCGGAGAGGATGAAGTCGGTCTTGATCGCGCCGGCCACCTTCTGGTCTTCCAGCGAGACGGGATCGAGCGCGATGGAGCCGATCGATGCCTCGTGCGCCTCGGCATGATGCGGAACCACGGCCTCATAGACCTTCTCGGCGCCCTCGTAGCAGAGGAACGCACCGCCGATCATCAGCAGCGGCAGGATCAGGGCGGGGGCGAGCGCCGAGAGCGCCAGCGCCACCGGCAGGAGGATCAGCAGCTTGTTGCGCAGCGAGCCGCGCGCGATACGGGCGACGATAGGCAGTTCCCGGTCCGCTGAGAAACCCGTGACGTAGCGCGGCGTCACGGCGGCGTCGTCGATCACCACGCCGGCGGCCTTGGCGCCGGCCTTGGCCGCCTGGCCCGCGACGTCGTCGATGGATGCGGCGGCGACCTTGGCGATGGCGACGACATCGTCGAGAAGGGCGATCAGTCCGGTGCTCATGCGATACGGCGTCCTGTGGTCAGGTGCTGCGCTTCTGCGGCCCGGCGGCCGCTGCGGGACTGGTCGGGTCTGGCTCGCGTCGGTTCAGCGGCCGCGCGCCTCAGCCGCGCCGCAGGCGTTCGAGGAAGGCGCGATCCGCTTCGCCGGTCGGGGACATGCCGAACCGCCCCTGCATGGTGCGCACCGCCTGTTTCGACTTGTCGCCGAGGATGCCGTCGACATCGCCGAGGTCGAAGCCCAGCCGGTTGAGGCGCGTCTGGATCTCCTCGCGGTCGGCGTGGGTCAGGCCGCCTTCGCCGGGAGGCCATGGCTTGGTGAAGCGCCCGCCACCCTTGATCCGGTCGCCGAGATGGGCGACCGCCAGCGCATAGGAATCGGCGTTGTTGTAGCGCTTGATGACATTGAAATTCTGCGTCAGCAGCAGATGCGGCCCGCCTTCGCCGGCCGGCTTCCAGATCACGGCATTGGCCCCGCCCGACATCGGCCCGCGATCGGCCCGGCGGACGCCCGCCGCCGCCCAGCCGTCGATGGAGCGGCGCTGGGCGCGGTTGCCGGGAACGCCGGGCGCATGGACCTCGAAACCCCAGGGAATGCCGGGTTGCCAGCCGTTGCGGCGCAGATAGTTGGCGGCCGAGCCCATGGCGTCCGGGATCGAGTTCCAGATGTCGCGACGGCCATCGCCGGTGAAGTCGATGGCGAAGGCATGGAAGCTCGTCGGCATGAACTGGACGTGGCCCATGGCGCCGGCCCAGGAGCCGAGCATGTTCTGGGGCGTGGTGTCGCCGGCCTGCAGGATGCGCAGCGCGGCGATCAGTTCGCGGCGAAAGAAGTCCGCGCGCCTGCCGGCGGCCGCCAGCGTCGCCATGGACTGGATCACATAGTGCTCGCCGCGCGAGGTGCCGTAGGAGGTCTCGTTGCCCCAGATCGAGCAGATGATCTCGCCCGGCACGCCGAAGCGGCTCTGGACGGCCGAGAAGGTCGCGCCATGCTGGCCGAAATTGGCACGGCCGTTGGTGACGCGCTTGTTGGAGGCGCGCACGTCGACATAGTCGCCGAGGGTGCGGCGGAACTCGGGCTGGCGCACCGACAGTTCGATCACACGCGGGTTCGGCTGGATGCCGGCGAAGGCGCGGTCGAAGGTGGCGCGCGAGACGCCGGCCGCCGAGGCCGCCGGCCAGAGGCTCGCGACGAAGCCGGCGAAAGCCTGCGCTTCAGCGGGCCGGACGAAGGCTGGCGCGAGGGCTGCGGCAACCCCGGCGAGGATGGTGCGGCGGGTGAGGGCGGTCATCGTCGATCTCCGGTCGCACGTTTGATCCAGCGCAGGGCGGAAGCCTGAGTCGCGCACAAAGATAGCGCCGTTATGGCAGCCGGGCACGCCGGTCATCCTGTCGCGGGAACAGATCCGCGCGATGGCGGGTTGGCTTCCGGTACATGCAAGGAAGGACGCCATGGACGACATCCGCATTCCCCACGACACGCTGGTCTTCGTCGGCGACGGCGCGAAAGCCCTGTTCCTGCGCAACAAGGGCGACGCGCAGCTGCTCAATCTGGTGGTCGAGCGCATTTTCGAACAGGAGAACCCGCCGACCCGCGAACAGGGCACGGACCGACCGGGCCGTTCGTTCGCCAGCGCCGGCACGCACCGCTCCGCGATGGAACAGACCGACTGGCACCAGATCGCCGAGGAGCGTTTCGCCAGCGCCGTCGCCGAGCGTCTCTACAAGCACGCCCATGCCGGCCGGTTCGACAACCTCGTCGTCATCGCGCCGCCCAAGGTGCTGGGAAACCTGCGGAAAGCCTTCCACAAGGAGGTCGCCGAACGCGTCTCGGCGGAAATCCCCAAGGAGCTGACGTCGCACCCGGTCTACGAGATCGAGAAGCTTCTGGCAGCGTAGGTACGCATCGCCTTGTCCGCGATCCGCCCGGCGGCCGGCCCATCGGCGTCGGGCGCGAGCGAAGGTGAGGCGGCATCGGCCGCGCAGACGCGGTTCCGGCCGGATTGCTTGGCCAGATAGAGGCGCCGGTCGGCGGTAGCCACGAGTTCCTCCCAGCGCGTGGCGGAGCCGGCCGGGCGGACGGCGACGCCGAAGCTGCCGGTGACGGTCAGGCTGGGCGCCTGTTCGATCACCGTTTCCTCGAGCTGGCGGCGCAGGGCTTCGGAAAGGGCGAAGGCCTCGGCGAGGCTGGCGTCTTCCAGCAGCACGATGAACTCCTCGCCGCCATAGCGGGCGAAAGCGCCGCTGGCGGGGACGAAGGGCGCGAGGCTGGAGGCGATGCGGCGCAGCACGTCGTCGCCGGTCGCGTGGCCGAATGTGTCGTTGATCGCCTTGAAGTGGTCGATGTCGAACAGGATCAGGCCGATCTCGCGTGCGCGCCCGCCCGCAGGGGCCAGCGCCTGCATCGCCGCGTCGTTCAACGCCCTGCGATTGAGGAGCCCCGTCAGCATATCGGTTTCGGACAGCCGGCGCAGCTGCTCGGCCATGTGCCGCTGGTCCTGTTCGAGGCGGTGGCGCTGGCGCTGCTGGTCCCGCAGGATATCGAGCTCGCGGAACATGTCGGCAATTTCGCCGCTGACCCTGCCGACCGGGCCGGGTTCCGCCAGATTGCCACGGGCGATGGCAGCGATCTGCTCGCGGACGATGATCAGCGGCCGGAACAGGCCGTTGCGGAAGATCATGCCGACCATGGCAAGGACGAGGATCACGATGCCGGTCAGCAGGCCCGACAGGACAACCAGCCGGAAGGCGTGGTCGCGCATGCCGTCCATTCGCGCCTGGGAGGCGGCGGCGATCAGTTCCCGCAGCTCCTCGACCGGCCGCATGCCGGGCACGTAGTTGCGGGTGAATGTGTCGGCCGTCGGGCTGCCCGGCAGGACCATGCTTCCCGCGACGACGCGGGCATGAGGCACCGAGATGTCGAAATAACGCCGGTCCATCTCGGCAACCTTCGCCTCGATCGGACCGTTGGGGAAGAATGCGTCGGCATAGTCGGCCAGGATGCGGCGCAGCTCGGTCACGCGGACCAGGGTCTGGTCGAAGCGGGGCAGGAACTGCGCGCTGCCGCCCTCGCCCGCCGCCAGCATCATGACGACGTAGGACCCGAGCCTGCCGGCCTCCTCGCGCAGCGTCCCGGCGGTCACGTTGAGGATGATCTCGGTCGACATCTGCGGATTGAGGCGGATGATTTCCTGCCCCAGCCGGTCGCGCAGGGCGAGCACACTGTCGGCGGCGGTGAACATCTGCTCGATGGCGCGGGTGACGTTGCGGCTCACGCGCGCAGCCGCCGGACGTTCGGCGATCTCGTCGACCAGTCGCCTGCCAGCCGCCAGCCGCTCATGCATTTCGCGCAGGTGTCGCTGCAGGTTGCCGGCGGTCGCGGGGTCCCGCGCCACGGCCAGCTCCATTTCGACGATACGGCGGTCGGTGTCCTGGCGCTTAACCTGCAGCGATGCGGCCAGCGCCGCTGCATCCGAATCGAGGCCGCCCATCGCGCTGTTGGCGGGGCCTCGCTCGGCCGAGACGGCATTGGCCGCCGCCATGACCGCGTGGAAGCGCGCAAGCTGCATGCTCCCCTGCTCATAGCGGGCGTAATCAGCGAGATCAGCATGGAGCGACACGCCGCCGAGCGCCAGGCACGCCACCGCCGCCACGATGCCGCCGAGCCACTGGAGATGCTGAACCCGAAACTTCACTATCCTGATACCGCCATTTCGCGTAACGCAAGGGCACCCTGCCATGGGGTCACTAAGCAATGCTGAACGACGGTTGGGGTCGGCCTAACTTCATCCGGCCGGAAGCGGCACTTCCAGCGGCCGCGAACGCCACCGCGACGGGCGGCCTTTCATTCCGGGCGGTTCGGGCCTATCAGGAACCACGCGCCCTCGCGCATGTGCGCGCGAGGGACTATATTTCCCGTTCCAGCTACACTGCCGGACCCGAATCGCAAGGCATGGGCGCTTCCCTGACCGGATCGCTCGTGCCCACTGGAGAGACCAAGGCTCATGGCCGACCCCGCCCGCAAGGACGCTCCCGAGGCCGACTACGGCGCCGACAGCATCAAGGTCCTCAAGGGCCTCGACGCCGTCCGCAAGCGCCCCGGCATGTATATCGGCGACACCGATGACGGGTCCGGCCTGCATCACATGGTCTACGAGGTGGTCGACAACGCCATCGACGAGGCGCTGGCCGGGCATGCGACCGAAGTGACGGTGACGCTGAACGCCGACGGCTCGGTGACGGTCACCGACAACGGCCGCGGCATCCCGACCGACATCCACCCGACCGAGGGCATTTCGGCGGCCGAGGTCATCATGACCCAGCTGCACGCGGGCGGTAAGTTCGACCAGAACTCCTACAAGGTCTCCGGCGGTCTTCATGGCGTCGGCGTGTCCGTCGTCAACGCGCTGTCCAAATGGCTGAAGCTGAACATCTGGCGCGGCGACAAGGAGCATTTCGTCGAGTTCCACCACGGCGACCCGATCGCGCCGCTGGTGGAGATCGGGCCGGCCAAAGGCAAGCGCGGCACGGCCGTGACCTTCCTCGCCTCGACCGACACCTTCACCATGGTGGAATACGACTTCGCCACGCTGGAGCACCGGCTGCGCGAGCTCGCCTTCCTCAATTCGGGCGTGCGCATCCTGCTGACCGACCTGCGCCATGCCGAGGAGAAGCGCGTCGAGCTGTTCTACGAGGGTGGCGTCGAGGCTTTCGCGCGCTATCTCGACCGCAACAAGACGCCACTGGTCGCCGACCCCATCGTGCTGAAATCGGAGCGCGACGGCATCGCGGTCGAGGTGGCGCTGTGGTGGAACGACTCGTATCACGAGAACGTCCTCTGCTTTACCAACAACATCCCGCAGCGCGACGGCGGCACGCACCTTGCCGGCTTCCGCGGCGCGCTCACCCGTCAGGTCACGGGCTATGCGAGTGCTTCCGGAATCTCCAAGAAGGAGAAGGTCGACCTGACCGGCGACGATTGCCGCGAGGGCCTGACCGCCATCGTCTCGGTGAAGGTGCCGGACCCGAAATTCTCGTCGCAGACCAAGGACAAGCTGGTCTCCTCCGAGGTTCGCCCGGTGGTCGAGAGCATCGTCAACGAGGCGCTGTCGACCTGGTTCGAAGAGCATCCGGTCGAGGCCAAGTCCATCGTCCAGAAGGTCGCCGAGGCCGCCGCTGCCCGCGAGGCCGCCCGCAAGGCGCGCGAACTCACCCGCCGCAAGACGGCGCTGGATGTCGCCTCGCTGCCCGGCAAGCTCGCCGACTGCCAGGAGCGCGACCCCGCCAAGTCCGAACTGTTCATCGTCGAGGGTGATTCCGCAGGCGGCTCGGCCAAGCAGGGCCGCGACCGCGTGTTCCAGGCCGTGCTGCCGCTGCGCGGCAAGATCCTGAACGTCGAGCGCGCCCGCTTCGACAAGATGCTCTCGTCCGAGATGATCGGCACGCTGATCACCGCGCTCGGCACCGGCATCGGGCGCGAGGAGTTCAACATCGACAAGCTGCGCTATCACAAGATCATCCTGATGACGGACGCCGACGTCGACGGCTCCCACATCCGGACGCTGCTGCTGACTTTCTTCTTCCGGCAGATGCCGGAGATCATCGAGCGCGGCCACATCTTCATCGCGCAGCCGCCGCTGTTCAAAGTGTCCCGCGGCAAGAGCGAGACCTACATCAAGAACGAGCGGGCGCTGGATGACTACCTCATCGCCGCGGGGCTCGAGGAGAGCCTCCTGACGCTCGGCAACGGCGAGATTTGCGGCGGGCAGGACCTTGCCGCCATCGTCGAGGAAGCCCGGCAGGTGAAGAACCTGATCGGCGCGCTGCATTCTCGTTACAATCCGGCCGTGGTCGAGCAGGCGGCGATCGCCGGCGCGCTCAACGCGGAGGCTGCGAAGGAGCCGTCGCGCGCCAGCGAACTCGCGGCGAAGATCTCGCTCAGGCTCGACGCCATTTCCGACGAGATCGAGCGCGGCTGGGAAGGCGTGTTCGACGGCGAGAAGTATCATTTCTCCCGCACGGTGCGCGGCGTGAAGGAGGTTGCGATCCTCGACGGCGCGCTGCTGTCGTCGTCGGAGGCGCGCAAGCTGGACGAGTATTCCGCGCGCCTCGGCGTCGTCTTCGACAAGCCCGCGGTGTTCCGCCGCAAGAGCGACGAGGTTCAGGTTCCCGGCCCCTCCGCGCTGTTCGAGGCGGTGAAGGAGAAGGGCGCCAGCGGCATCAAGCTGCAGCGCTACAAAGGCCTTGGCGAGATGAATGCAGAACAGCTCTGGGAGACGACGCTGGACCGCAACGCCCGCTCGCTCCTGAAGGTCCACATCAAGGAAGTGGACGAGGCCGACGACATCTTCGTCAAGCTGATGGGCGACGTGGTGGAGCCGCGGCGCGAGTTCATCCAGGAAAACGCGCTGAGCGCGACAGTCGACGCCTGACGGGCGTCGCTCGCTAGTCAATAGCGCTTGCCGATACGGGGGCGGCCACGGGCCGCCCCCGTTCGTCCGGGTTGCCGGTCGACCGCCCCACCGCTATCGCCGTCATGATGCGATGACGAGAGTGGAAGGCGTGCAATGGCGAGCCCCGTGACCGATGCCGGCAGCCGGGCGGCGATCCCAAGGCTCGATTTCGGGCGGGTCAGCGTCTTTCTCGGCGAGAAGAACGGCAAATATCCTGACGGCAATCAGGTGATCGTCAGCGGCTCCGACACGCGCGCCGTATTCGACACGCCGCTTGTCGCCAACCGCATCGGCGGCGAGTTCGACAGTGCCGATCTGGTCATCCTCGGCCATGTCCACGAGGACCATCTTGCAGGGCTGCATCGCCTGCCGAACGCGGCCGTCCATGCGCCCGAGGCCGATCTGGCGGCGGCGCAGAGCTGGGAGGCGCTTGGAGCGGCCTACGGCACGCGCGAGGAGCGCCTTCCGCAGATGCTGGAGAAGTTCCAGCGCGATTTCCACTACGTGCCGCGGCCCGATGCGGTCGGCTATGCCGACGGCGCGGTCTGGGACCTCGGTCAGGTCCGCGTCGAGGCGGTCCACATGCCCGGACACACGGCCGGCCATTCCGTGCTGCTGGTCGAATCCGAAGGTGTCGCCTTTCTCGGCGATATCGATCTCGGCGGCTTCGGCCCCTACTACGGCGATGCGACCTCCAGCCTTGCCGATTTCCGGCGCACGCTCGCCCGCGTGCCGGAGATCGCCGCGCGTGTCTGGGTGACGTTCCATCACCGCGCCGTCTATACCGACCGCGAACGCCTGCTGACCGATCTTGCGGCCTATGCGGCCAAGCTCGACGAGCGGGAGAAGCGGCTTGTCGAACTCCTCGCCGCCGGGCCCAAGACGCTCGCCGATCTCGTGGCGTGCCGGCTGCTCTATCCCGCCGACTACCAGGAATTGTGGGTCGAGGATGTCGAGGAGCGGACGATCAGCCAGCATCTCGCCGAACTGGCCGCCGACGGCCGCGTGCGGGTGGACGAGGCAGGTTTCTACAGGCTGGGTTGAGCGCTGCGCCTATCGCCTTTCGGGTGGCGGCGCGCCATGATCCGCCGCGCTGCCGAACGGCATGCAGCGGGGGAAGCTCGTCCGATGATCTATGAACTGCGCATCTACAATTGCCTGCCCGGGCGGCTGCCGAAGCTGCTGGAGCGGTTCCAGAACCACACGCTGAAGATCTGGGACAAGCATGGCATCCGGCAGGCCGGCTTCTGGACCACGGCGATCGGCCCGTCCAACAACGACCTGACCTATCTCGTCGCCTGGAACTCCATGGCCGAGCGCGAGGCGAAATGGACGGCGTTCCAGAGCGATCCGGATTGGCTGAAGGCGCGCAGCGAGAGCGAGGCGGACGGGCCGATCATCGCCAATGTCGCAAGCTCGTTCCTGGCGCCGACGGCCTTCTCGGCGGTGGAATAGGCGGATCGGGCGGGCTTCAAGCCCGCCCTTTCGTCAGCACGGTCGGTCGGGTTTCACTCGGTGGTGAAGCGGGTCGAGCCGGCCGAGCGGTTGTAGAAGATCGTCACGCGCGACACCTGGCAGAGATTGACACCGCGAAACTCGGCGGTCTCGGCATCGTCATAGACCACCTTGATGTCGAAGGAGCAGGCGTCGGCGCCGCGCGGGAAGGTCACGTTGAGAACCTGACCGTCCTCGAGGCTGTCGTCGCCCATCAGGTCGTTGCCCCAGGTGTTCTGCGAGGCGGCGCTCACATAGACCTCGTCGATGGTGTAGCCGGTGCGGTTGACGAGCTGGAAGTCCTGCTGGGACTGGGCATTGGCATTGCCGGACACCAGAAGGGTCACTGCCGCGAAAGCAGCGAAAAGAAGAGCGCGCATGGAGGTGGTCTCAGGGGCGATCCGCAGGCGGCGGCTGTCTGGTAGGCGGATCGGAGGAAGGTGATTGCCGTGCCGTGAGCGGACCTTCCACACAGGTCTGCCGCTGGGTCAATCGGTCGCCTCGCTCCGGCGATGGCCTAGGCCGTCTGGCCGGGTCGGACCGCCAGCTGGATCGGCTGTCCGTGAGGTGTCGCCTCGGCGGCGGCGTGCCACGCCTCGGTCGTCGCGTCGATCGCCGGCGCGGTGGTGACGCCCTTGGCGATGACGAGCTGCTCCAGCGCCTTTAGCCAGTGGGTGTAGTAGGTCTCGCCGGTATCCGGATCGCCGGCCGCCTGTGCTGCCCGGATCGTGGCCGAGAGCGTCTCGGCCCATTCGCCCCAGGTGAACAGACCCTTGCCGTTCAGGGTGACGGCGAGGGCAAAGGCATGGGCTTCCCATGGCTCGCGGAAGACCGGGCCCTCGGCATCGCAGGGAATGTGGGGCAGGGCGGCGATGTCGGGTGTCATGCTGGCATCAGGTAGCTGTCCCATGCATCGACCGACACGGAAACGGATGGGTCCGCCTCCGGTCCGAACAGGTCATGGGCGGAAAAGCGCACGGTGTAGAGCCATTGCGGCGCCTCGCCGGTGCCGGCCGCGCTGGAATCGGCGAAGACGTGGGCGCCATGAGTGAGAACGACCGTTCCGGTCTTGCCGCGCACATAGCGCGGCAGGCGCGTGTGGCCGATCTGTTCCGGCATTTCGACGGTCCGCACGCGATCGCCGACATGGAAGCGCTGGGCCTCGCCGGTCTCCCGCCCGGTCGGACCGCCGCGCGCGAGCGTCGCGGGCACATTCTCGGCCAGCAGTTTCCGGGGCAGGGGCTTCGCCGGGTCGACCGCATGACCTGCGGCAGTGTCCGCCGCCGTCACGAGGCCACGGTCGGCGAGCAGGCGCTCCATGCCGCCGGTCCAGACCTCGTAATAGCTCATGCCGAGATAGCCGGGCTGCTGTTCCCGAGCGGCGCGCGACTGGTCGATGGTCCAGGCGCCGGTGGCGCCCATGGCGAGCGTCAGGGCAAGCGCTCGCTTTTCCCAGTCGGCATGGAACCACGGCTCGTTCGCCTCCGGCTCGACATTGCCGAGGCCGAGCCGGCCGCCGAGGTCGGCATGATTGACGTAGGCCGCGCCGCTCATGCCACGGCTTCCGGGGCGCTGGCGAGGCCGGTTCCGATCATGGAGTCGCGGGTGACGAGGGTCGCGAGGCGCGCCTCGTCCCAGCCTTCCGTCCCCGCCGGCCGTTCCGGCAGGACAAGGTAGCGGACCTCGGCGGTCGAATCCCAGACCTTGATCTCCTTGCCCGCCGGCAAGGTCACGCCGAAATCCGCCAGCACGCCGCGCGGGTCGCGCACGGCCTTGGCGCGGTAGGGCGCGGACTTGTACCAGACCGGCGGCAGGCCGAGCACCGGCCACGGGTAGCAGGAGCAGAGGGTGCAGACGACCATGTTGTGGGTGCCGGACGTATTCTCCACGGCCACCATGTGCTCGCCCTGACGCCCGACAAAGCCGAGCTCGCCGATGGCACTGGTCGCATCCTTCAGCAGCCGGGCGTGATAGGCGGGATCAGCCCAGGCCTTCGCGACCACGCGCGCGCCGTTATGCGGACCGACCTTGGTCTCGTAGGTCTCGATCAGAACGTCGAGGGCTGCGGGATCGACATAGCCCTTCTCGACCAGGATCGTCTCGAGCGCGCGGACGCGCGCGTCCATGGGCGAGAGTTCGCTGTGGTCATGGTCGTGATCATGGTCGTGGTGGTGATGGTCGTCATGCATGGCGGCGCTCCGCGAAGGCCCATGAGGCTAGCGCGAAGCGTCGTCATGAGGAAGCCGGCAGGGGAATGGCTGGGGCCGCTCCAGCGAACGGCCCCGACGCGGCGTCAGCGCGCGGTCTTGGCCAGTTCCTCGGCGCGCAGATCCTTGCGCAGGATCTTGCCGACATTCGACTTCGGCAGCTCGGTGCGGAACTCGACGGTCTTCGGCACCTTGTAGGCGGTGAGCTGTTCGCGGGCGAAGGTGCGGATGTCGTCGGCCGTGACGTCGGTATCCGGCTTCCGGACGACGAAAGCCTTGACCGCCTCGCCCGATGCGCCGTCGGGCACGCCGATGACGGCCACTTCGAGGACGGCCGGATGCTTCGCCAGCGCGTCTTCCACCTCGTTCGGGAAGACGTTGAAGCCGGAGACCAGCACCATGTCCTTCTTGCGGTCGACGATGCGGAAGAAGCCGTCCTCATCCTGGATGGCGATGTCGCCGGTATAGAGCCAGCCGTCACGCACGGTCTTGGCGGTCTCTTCCGGCTTCTTCCAGTATCCCGCCATGATCTGCGGGCCGCGGGCCACCAGTTCGCCCGGCTGGCCGAGGGCGACTTCCTTGCCCTCGTCGTCGACGCATTTGATGTCGGTCGAGGGCACGGGAATGCCGATCGTGCCTTCGCGGACATTGCCGAAGGGATTGAACGAGAGGACCGGCGAGGACTCGGTCAGGCCATAGCCCTCGATCACCGGCGTCCTGGTCACTTCCTGCCAGCGCTTGGCGACCGCATCCTGCAACGCCATGCCACCGGCCGAAGAGGTCTTCAGCGTCTTCGGCGGGTTGTCGCGGAACCACGGCTCGTTGTTGAGGCCGTTGAACAGCGTGTTGACGCCGGTCAGCGTGGTGATCGGGAACTTCTCGAAGGCCTTCTGGAGGTTGGTCAGCGGCCGCGGATTGGGGATCAGGATGTTGTGCGCGCCGAGATACCAGAAGCCCAGCATGTTCACCGTGAAGGCGAAGATATGATAGAGCGGCAGCGCCGTGAGGATCGTTTCCTTGCCTTTTTCGAGGTTGGAAGCGACCATTTCCAGCGACTGCGCCATGTTCATGAGCAGGTTGCCGTGGGTCAGCATGGCGCCCTTGGAAACGCCGGTCGTGCCGCCGGTATATTGCAGCACCGCCAGCGTATCGAGGCCGGCGCCCTCGGTGTAGGCGGCGATATTGGCGCTGCCCTTGGCCGCCGAACCGGCCGCGAGTGCTGCCTGGAACGTCGTGTGCGGCACGGTGACCGGCTTCACCGACTTGTCCTTGTACTTCTGCACGAGCCCGACCAGCGTGCCCTGCAGCCAGGGCATGAACTCGGTGATCCGGGTGACCACCACGTTCGGCACCTTGTGGATGGCGAAGGCGGCCGGCAGGTTGGCGGCGAACATGTCGATGACGACGACGAGGTCCGGCTCGCCGTCGGCGAAGACCTTGCCCATCTCCTCGGCGGTGTAGAGCGGGTTGATGTTGATCAGCACGCAACCGGCCTTGAACACGCCGTAGGCGACGATCGGGAAGGCGAGAGCGTTCGGCGTCTGCAGCGCGACGCGCGCGCCCGGCTTCAGCTTCAGAACCTCGCGCAGATAAACGGCGAAGGCATCGGACCAGCGGTCGATCTCGGCATAGGTCAGCGTGCCGCCCATGCCGTTCGGCAGGCAGAGCGTGAAGGCGGGCTTGTCGGCATAGGTCCGCGCCACCGAGCGCACCATGGCGGCAAGGTTGGGATGCGGCGCCTCATCGATCGTATGGCGCACGCCGACCGGATAGAACTTCGTCCAGGGCCGGCTCGGCGTTTCAGTCATGCTGGTCATGCGCTCCTCCCGAATGTTTTGCCTAATGAGCCCGATTAGTCGGGCCTCGGCAAGCGGGCTGCGGCCAAATGCGGCGCTTTGTGCAGCGCGGCGGGGGATTCAGCGCAGTTTTCCGGCCGCGCGCAGCACGAATCCGATCACCTCGGCCACCGCGCGGTAGAGCTCCTCCGGGATTTCCTGATCGACCTCGACGCCGGACAGGGCTTCCGCCAACAGCGGATTGCCTTCGATGGCGACGCCGTGTTCCTTCGCCGTCGCGATGATCTTCTCGGCGATCGCGCCGCGGCCGGTGGCCGTTACGCGGGGCGCTGCGTCCTTGCCGATCTCGTATTGCAGCGCGACGGCGACGACGGGTTTCGGGGCGGGGGCGTCGTCGGTCATGACAGGCGGTCCAGCCGCGGCGGGCGCGGGGCTGCCGCATCGCGCGGGTCGGCGGGCCGGCCGGCAGCAATCGTCAGACGGTCGATTGTGAAGGCGGAGGCCTCGAGCGCCTCCGACAGATTGGCGCGGGCGGCATCAAGTTGCGCCGCGATGCCGTCGCGTTCGGCCCAGAGCTGGACGCCGACATGGCCGTCGCGCCAGCGCACGGCGGCGTGAATGGCGCCGAGCGGCTCGGCTTCCATCGAAAAGCGCATGGTCCAGTCCTGCCGGCCGGTGCCGGCCACGGCGCCCTGCGTCTCGGGATCGCGCTCGCGAACGATCTGGAACTGCAGCATGGCCGTTTCCGCACCGATGCGCAGCGGCACCTCGGCGAGTGTTTGAACGGGTGCGTCCGGCCTGCCGATCTCGCGAACATCCGGCAGCGAGGCGGCCTGCAACAGCGTCAGGCGCGCCAGCGCCGCCTCCGTGCGCTCTGTGAGCACGCGCGCGACCTCGGCGGCGGAGGCCTCCGAGCCGAGGCTCGGCTGCGAGGGAGGCTGGCCATGGGGCAGGGCGCCGCGAACCGGCGGGCGCTCGTGCGTCGTCGCCTTCGCGCCGGTATCCGCCGGCTCGCCGCCGAGCGTGGCGGACCAGTCCTGAAGCGCCGCGCGCAGCTGGCCGAGGGCGGCCTTGAGGTCGGCAGGCACGGTCGCGCCCGGCGGCAGGGCGGCGAGCTGCGCCTCCAGAAAGGTGCCGGATTTGGCGATGGCCTGAGCCAGCGTCTGCGGCGAGGCGGCCGCCTCCGCAGGCAGGCGGAAACCGAGCACCTGCGCCATGGCGCGCGCGACCGCTTCCGGCATGGCGCGCGTCGCCGCCGGAATGCCGCCATTGGCGACGGCCGAGAGATCGGCGAAGAGCGGGCTGAGGCTTTCCTGCCGCCCTGCGGCGCCGCGCACGGCTTCGACAAGCGCCTCGCGCGGCGTTGCCGGCGCGGCGCGGCCGGCAGCATTGGCTTCGGCGAGGCGCGAGGCTTCCTGCGAGCCGCGCACAGCAAGAGCGACCTGCGCGCCATCGCCGGGCCCGGTCGTCGCACCGGGCGTGACGAGGCCGCGCGCCATCAGATCGACCAGTGCCGCAGCGACGGCATTGGCCGCCGGAATGGGCGTTGCAAGGCCGGGCGTGGCGATCGGCAGAGCTCCACCCGCCGATGCAGGCTGCGCGGCAGGCGCACGCGCCGTGGCGGGGTTGTCGGCGAGAAGCAGGCGCATGGCCTGGCCCTGCCGCTCCACGGTCATGGTCAGGAGCGCGCCGACCGGCAGCGGCTGGGGCGTCTTCACCTCCAGCGCCTGACCCGCGACGGTCAGGCGCGCGAGCCCGTCGCCGAGCATCGCCGCGACGCGCGCCTGGATCGTTTCGCCGGGCTTCAGGCCGAGCGCCTCGACGAGCGCGCGCATCTGCTGCGTCTCGACGGGCGCGGTCGCCACGACAGGCTGGATACGCTCGACACTCACCTCGATCACCTCGCGAAACAGAGGCACTGCGGGAGCTTGGCGGAGAAATCATGACCGATTCGGCAACGGCGATCTTGACTCGTCGGCGATTGCTTCCCGAAATCCGCGCCAAGGCTACTTTCCAGTCAGTTTGCGGCGCGGGGAAGGTGGCCATCGCCGCCGGAAACGGCAGGCATCAGGAGTGAGGGCGGGTTTATGTTGCATCAGCCGCGTCGATGGCTTCCCGGGCTCGTGCCCCTGGCTCTGCTTGCCGGCGGCTCGCTGTGGTGGAAGCAGGCCGACATCGAACGCGACCTGTCGCAACGGTCCCGCGATGCGATTGCCGCCTCCGGCTCGACCATCGACGGCAAGCCCTGGGCGACCGTTACCGCTCTGGGCCGCGACGTCGTCGTCGCAGGCGATGCCCCGGCCGATGGCGTCGGCATCGGAGCCGCCGCGACGGCACTCCAGCAGCGCGGCGTGCGGCAGGCCATTGCCGATACCGATCTCATTCCGGCTGCCGATCCGTTCGGATGGTCGGCGCGGCGGGAGGGCCAGACCATCACGCTGTCGGGACAGGTTGCTCCCGACGGTGCGCGCGAACGGCTGGTCGAGGCGGCGCGGCGCGCGGTTCCCGGTGGCGAGGTCAGCGACCTGATGACCACCGCGCGGGGCGTGCCGGCCGGCGCGGCAGCGGCCGGCATTCTCGGCATCGAACAGCTCGGCCGCGTCGCCAGCGGTTCGGCGACGCTCGCGGGCAATGCCTTCCGCTTCACCGGCAATGCCGCCGATGCCGCAACCCAGGCGGCGGTGACGGCCGCTCTCGCCAACCTGCCGCAAGGCATTGTACGCGGTGGCGTCAATCTCGCGGGTCCCGGCGCGGCGGCATCCGAACAGGCGCCTGCGCCCGCCGCGATCCTGCCGGTCGCGCCAACGCCGCCGGCTCCTCCCGCGCCGCCAGCCCCGCCGCCGCCCGCTGTCGCCGACTGGAGCGCCACGCGCGGGCAGGACGGCTCGCTGTTGCTGTCCGGCACGGTTGCGTCCGAGGAGGCGCGCCGACGCATCATCGACGCGGCCATGGCCTCGACGACGGGTCCGGTGATCGACGCCATGGACGTTGCCGCGGGCCTGCCGGCCAATGTCGAGGCGAAGGCCCTCGCGGCCTTGAAGCAGCTCGAAGGCCTGTCGGCTGGCACGGCGAGGATCGCCGGCACGACCTTCTCCTTCTCCGGCGTGGCGGCGACACCCGCCGCCTTCGATGGTCTCGCCGCCGCGATCCGGGGCGCGAGCGACGGCTTCTCGCTGGGCGAACTGATCGTCGCGCCGCCGCGCATCGACCCCTTCACCTGGAGCGCACGCAAGGGCGAGGGCGCCATCACGCTCATGGGCTTTGCGCCGTCGGAGGCCGAGAAGGCCGCCGTGCTGGCGGAGACGAACCGGATCGCCGGTGGCCTGCGGGTGGTCGACCAGATGCGTGTCGCCTCGGGCTTTCCGAGCGGCGTCGAGTTCGGTCCGCTGACCAGCGCGGCGCTCGCGCAGCTCGGACGCCTGACCGAGGGATCGGCGCAGCTCATCGGCAACCGATTGACGCTCGCCGGCCGGGCGCCCGATGTCGCGACCTCGATGGCTGTTCGTCAGGCGCTTGCCGAGTTGCGCGCGCCGGTCGCGGCCGTTTCGGATCTGTCGCTGCCAGCCGCGGAGATTCCGGCGCCGGTCGCGACGCCGCCGCTATCGGCTGACCTGACGCCTCCGCCGCCGCGCGTCGAGGCCATGGCGCCGCCCGTCGCAGACCTGCCGCTGCCGGTAGTGCCGCCGCTTGCGCCCGCCCCGCCGCCACCGGCAGCAGTTCCCGCACCGGCGATTGCCAGCGCGCCTGCGCCATCGCCGCCAGCCGCGTCATCTGCTGCAACGGCGCCAGCGGCGCCGACGCCCCCGCCTGTCGCAGCGGCTCCGCCGCCAGTTCCGCTCTCCATACCGCGGCCGAACTGCTCCGCGATCATGCAGACCGCGCTGGAAGGCGACCGCATCCTGTTCGACTACTGGAAGGCCGAGCAACGCTCCGAACATGCCGCCGTCCTCGATAGGCTGGCCACCGCGCTGAAGCGCTGCGCTCCGGACGAGCGGATCGAGGTCGCGGGCCACGCCGACCTCCACAACCGGACGAACCAGAACCAGAAGCTGTCCGAGGAACGTGCTGCGCTGATGCGGAGCGAACTCGTGCGGCGCGGCGTCCCGGCCGCCATGCTCGACGCGGTCGGCTATGCCGAGACGCGGCCGATCGCGCCGAGCCATTCCGACGAGAGCCGCGCGCTGAACCGGCGCGTCGAGTTCCACGTCCGGCCGCGCGGCTGAGGGAGAGAGTCATGATCTATCTCGCACAGACCTTCGCCCTGCCGCTCGCCGCAGCCCTGATCGGTGGCCTGATCGTCGGCTGGATCACGTCGGACAAGGACGACAACGGCCCGAGCGGCTGGGCCGCGCTGGCCATCACGCTGTTCGCGCTGATGGTGGTGGCCTCGGCGCTGAAATGGCTGCCGGGGCGGCCGGGGCTCTGGCTCGACACGGCCATCCTGTTCTCGGCCATCTATCTGCTCGGCTGCATCGTGGGGGCCTTTGCGCGCGTCTTCACCGACAAGATCGAAGACGCAGTCAGCGAGCCGCTGACGGCGGTCGCCGAGGGCGCTCAGGCCATCGCCTCGACCATGGAGCCCGTGAAGGCGGTCGCGACGGCCGTCTCCGACGTTGCCCGTGCCGCCTCGGCGCCGGCAGAGAGCGCGCCTCCCGCCGCCGCCCAGCGCGCCGCTGAAGCGCCGCGCGCGCCGACCGGGGCCGCAGCCTCGGCGGAGGCCATGGCGGAAGGCACGAAGCCGACGGGACTGGCGACGGCGCGTGGCAACAAGCCCGACGAGCTTGAGCTGATCCGCGGCGTCGGTCCGCAGAACGAGGCGCGGCTTCACGCGCTGGGCATCTGGCACTTCGACCAGATTGCCGCCTGGACGGCGAAAGAGGCGCAGTGGGTGGGCGGTTATCTTGCCTTCCCCGGACGGATCGAGCGCGAGGACTGGATCGGGCAGGCCAAGGTTCTGGCGGCCGGCGGCACGACGGACCATGCCGACAAGGTCAGGCGCGGCGAGATCACGAGCACACGGGACGAGCCGCCCCGAGCCTGAAGGGTCAACATCTGCACATGAAGAAGGCCCCGGCGTCGTCCGCCGGGGCCTTTCTCGTATCGTCTGGTCCAGGCGTCAGGTGAAATAGTGGACGCCTACGGCGATGATCAGCACCCAGACCACGAAGTTGGCGGTCAGCGTGAACGCGACGGCCTGCGTCGGAGACATACGGAACCTCATCGATGCGGTCTTCCTTGCCGGTCGACCCCTTCCCTCCGCCATGCATAGCCGAACCGTGTGGCCAGTCGATGAAAGGATGAAGGGAAGGTTAATCCGGCGTCCCGCTGCGGGGCCGGATCAGGCCGCCTGCGGCAGCCGCCCGGCAATGTAGCGATGTTCCTGCGTCAGCCCACCGAAGCCGTAGGCCTCGGCGCGGACGTCATGGACATAGACGTAGCTCTCCGGGTGGAGTTCGCCGATGAGATCGCCCATGGCGGCGAAGACGGCAGCCACATAGGCGGCCTTCTCGTCCTTGGTGTTGGTGCCATCGACCACCTTGATGTCGAGGAAGAACGAGGACTTGCGCTGTTCGGCGAGCGAGGCGCCACCGACGAACCAGCGGTCGGCCGGCACCTGCTCGACCGTGACGGCAGTCAGCTGCGGGTTCTTGCGGAGCACGTCCGTGGTGATGCGGACGGCCTCCTCGGCGATGCGCGCGGGCAGGTGCCGGTCGGCCGAAGCGGATGAGAACTTGATCTGGATGATGGGCATGACGTGCTCCTGAACAGCCCCGGGGTCGGGTTGCCCGAGAGATTTCATCATCGCCTCGATGGAAACAATGCCGGATCAATATGCATCAGTTGTGCAAAGATCGAAAAGATGGTGTCAGATGCTGCCGACGGTCTTCAGCCGCATGCGCGGGTGGATCTCGGCCTGGCTCAGCACCGGGGTCTGCGAGCGGAAGCGCTCGACGATGGAGCGGACGAAGGGCCGGATTCCCGGGCTGGTCAGCAGGACAGGGGCTTCTCCCATGCGGGCCGCATCCTCGAAGGCGTCGCGCACCAGCATGATGAATTCGGACAGCTTGGACGGCTGCATGGCCAGCTGGCGGTCGTCGCCCTGGCCGACGATGGAATCGGCGAAGGCCTGTTCCCAGGCAGGCGACAGGGCGATGAGCGCGAGAGAGCCGTCCATGCCGGTATATTGCGCGCAGAGCTGGCGGGCGAGGCGCGCGCGCACGTGCTCGGCAATCTGGACCGGCGAGCGGGTGAACGACACGGCCTCGGCAACGCCCTCGAGGATCGAGGGCAGGTCGCGGATCGAGACGCGCTCGGTGAGCAGCACCTGGAGGACGCGCTGCAGGCCCGACATGGTGATCTGGTTCGGGACAAGGTCCTTGAGCAGCTCGGCCTGATCCTTCGGCAGTTCCTTCACCAGTTTCTGAACCTCGCCGTAGCTGAGCAGGTCGGCGACGTTGGCCTTGAGGATCTCGGTGAGGTGCGTCGAGAGCACGGTCGCCGCATCGACGACCGTATAGCCGCGGACGCTCGCCTCCTCCTTCAGCGCGGCATCGACCCAGGTCGCCGGCAGGCCGAACGTCGGCTCGGTGGTGTGGACGCCGGGAAGATCGACCTGCGCGCCGGAGGGATCCATGACCATGAACTGCAGCGGCCAGATGTGGCCCTGTCCCGATTCCACCTCCTTGACGCGGATGATGTACTGGTTCGGCGGCAGCTGGACGTTGTCGAGGATGCGCACCGAGGGCATGACGAAGCCCATGTCGGAGGCGAGTTGGCGGCGCAGGGCCTTGATCTGATCCGTCAGCCGGTCCGAACCACCTTCCGATTGAACGAGCGGGAGGAGGCCGTAGCCGAGCTCGATCTTCAGGTCGTCGATCTTCAGGATTGACGAGATCGGCTCCTCGGCCGGCGGCGCGGCGGCAGCCGCAGCCTCTGCCGCCTCGGCGATCGCGGCGGTCTCCGCCACGCGCTTCGCCTCCTGCCCGAGAGCATAGGCCGCATAGCCGGCAAGGCCCGCGAGACCGGCGAAGGGGATGAACGGAATGCCCGGCAGCAGCGCCATGGCGGCCATGACGCCGGCCGAAAGGCCGAGCGCCTTCGGATAGCCGGTGAGCTGCCTGATCATCGCCTGATCGGCGGAGCCGGTGACGCCCGCCTTGGAGACGAGCAGGCCGGCGGCGGTCGAGATGATCAGCGCGGGGATCTGGCTGACGAGGCCATCGCCGACGGTGAGGATCGTATAGGTGCGCGCCGCTTCCATGAACGGCATGCCCTGCTGGGCGACGCCGATGATGAGGCCCGCGATGACGTTGATGAAGGTGATGAGCAGGCCGGCAATGGCGTCGCCCTTGACGAATTTCGAGGCGCCGTCCATGGCGCCGTAGAAGGCGCTCTCGTCCTCGAGATCCTTGCGGCGCGTCCTCGCGGTCTTCTCGTCGATGAGGCCGGCTGAGAGGTCGGCGTCGATCGCCATCTGCTTGCCGGGCATGGCGTCGAGGGAGAAGCGCGCCGCGACTTCCGCGATGCGGCCGGAACCCTTGGTGATGACGATGAAGTTCACGATCACCAGGATCGCGAAGACGATGATCCCGATGATGAACGAGCCGCCCATCACGAAATTGCCGAAGGCCTCGATGACGTGGCCGGCGGCGGAGGTGCCCTCGTGGCCATGCGACAGGATCAGGCGCGTCGATGCCAGATTCAACGACAGGCGCAGCATCGTCGAGATGAGCAGGATCGTCGGGAAGGACGAGAATTCCAGCGGCTTGTGAATGAACAACGCCGTCATCAGGATCATGACGGAGGAGATGATCGACACCGCCAGCATCATGTCCAGCAACAGCGGTGGCATCGGGAAGATCAGGATGACCAGGATGCCGATGACGCCAGTGGCCATCCACAGGTCCGGACGGCGCAGCCATCCGGCGACCGTTCCGGCGGATAATCCGCCGGAGGCCCGCCCTGTCGTGGCGCCCGCCGTGACGTCGGTCATGCTCATCCTGTCCGGCCGCTCGCGGATGTGAACGGCACCCGGCAAGAATTGCCGTGCGGATGGTTAACGGGACGTTACCGGCAGGCCCAACCAGGGTGGTGTTGAGCTGCAAGCCGGCGCGTGCAGGCCTCGGCAGTGGAGCTTCGCCGCCGGCATGATCGGGCTCGTCGCCGACAATGACCATGACGTGAAGCGCCGCCGTGGGTGCCTCGCGAGCGCATGCGGGCGTGCTATAGCGGAGATGAGCATTTTGGATGGACGCATGAGCAGCTTTCGCCTGACCGGCCCTGGCGGCACGCCCGGAGGGCTGATCCCCTTTTTCGTCGGCTTCGGCATGACAGTCGCGGGCGCCTGGCTCCTGACCAATCAGGTGACGGTGTCTGGCGGCTCGTGGACTCTGGGCGGCTATTCGGCCTTCGGGCTGTCGCTGGTGCCGATCCTCGCCGGCATCGGCATGCTGTTTTTCGACGGCTCGTCGCGGGCGGGGTTCCTGCTCCTGTTTGCCGGGATCGTCATCGTTCTTGCTGGGATCCTGACCAATCTGACGATCTATTTCGTGCCGACCAGCCTGTTCAACACGCTGATGATGCTGGCCCTGCTCGCAGGCGGCATCGGTCTGGTGCTGCGCTCGCTGCGCTGACGGGCAGAGAAATCGACCGTCTGACCCGAAACGTTCACGCGCGTTAACCATCCGGTAACCACCCACCCGGCAAATCTTGCCCAGCGGATCGGCGGCAGCCGCTTCGTGATGGGCAGAGGGCTGGTGGCGTCTTGAACGGCATCCTGGAGTTCCTGAAGAATCTCGGCGCGGCGCGCGTCGCGGCCATGGGCGCGGTCGCGCTCGGGCTGGTGGGCTTCTTCGTCTACATCATCCTGCGCATGAGCCAGCCGCAGATGGCGCTGCTGTTCTCCGACCTGACGCTTGAGGATTCCGCGCAGATCGTGAAGGAGCTCGAACGTCGGCAGGTGCGCTTCCAGCTCCGGCAGGATGGCGCGCAGGTCTTCGTGGCGCAGGAACAGGTCGCCCGCGTCCGCCTGCAGCTGGCCGAAACCGGCATGCCGCGCGGCGGCGGCGTCGGCTACGAGATCTTCGACAAGGGCGATGCCCTGTCCTCGACCTCCTTCGTCCAGAACATGAACCAGCTGCGCGCGCTGGAGGGCGAGCTCGCCCGCACCATCCGCGGCATCGAGCGCGTGCAGACGGCGCGTGTCCATCTGGTCATGCCCGAGCGGGCTCTGTTCTCCCGCGAGCGCACCGAACCTTCCGCCTCCATCGTGCTGCGCGTCCGCGGCGGGCTGGAGCCGCAGCAGATCCGCGCCGTGCGCCACCTCGTCGCCTCGGCGGTGCGCGGTCTCTCGCCCCAGCGCATCTCCATCGTCGACGAGAGCGGCCGGCTGCTCGCCGACGGCGCGGGCGATGCCGCCGGCATGATGGGCACCAGCATCGACGAGCGCCGCGCGTCGCAGGAGCGGCACCTGCGCGAGCAGGTCGAGAGCATCATCGCCTCGGTGGTCGGCCCGGGCCGGGCGCGGGTGCGCGTCGCCGCCGACATGGACTTCAACCGCATCACCCAGACCTCCGACGATTTCGATCCGGAGCGCCGCGTCGTGCGCTCGACCCAGACGCGCGAGGAGCAGTCGAGCTCCGGCGAGGGCCGCGACGGCCAGGTCTCGGTCGGCAACGAACTGCCCGGCGCGAACCAGACCACGCCCCAGCAGCAGAACGCCTCGCGTGAGGCCAGCCGCAAGTCCGAGGAGACCGTCAACTACGAGATCGCCCGGACGCAGCGCACGGAAGTCACCGAGGGCGGCCGCATCAAGCGCGTGTCGGTGGCCGTGCTCGTCGACGGCATCTACGCCCGCGACGCGCAGGGCAACGTCAATTACCAGCCCAGGCCTGCCGAGGAACTGGAACGGATCGGCGCGCTGGTGCGTTCGGCGATCGGCTTCGACCAGCGCCGCGGTGATCAGGTGGAGATCGTCAACCTGCGCTTCGCCGAGGCGCCGCAGCTGGCCGCGCCCGAGGCGCCCAAACCCTGGTGGATGATCTACGACCTGACCAAGGAAGACGTCCGCTACGCCATCGAGCTCGTCGTCCTGCTCATCGTCTCGCTGCTGGTCATGCTGTTCGTGGTGCGCCCGCTGCTCCGCCGCATCGTGACGCCCGATCCGCCGCCGGCCCTGCCGGCTC
The DNA here is from genome assembly GCA_020161695.1 of Pseudomonadota bacterium. Lineage (GTDB taxonomy): Bacteria > Pseudomonadota > Alphaproteobacteria > Rhizobiales > Phreatobacteraceae > Phreatobacter. The sequence continues at coordinate 236,164 of JAIUOO010000004.1, forward strand.
CCGTCAGCCGGGCCGCCTCCAGCGATGCGGAGGCTACCGACGAGCGGCCGGCGGTGAAGGCGCCGCCCATCGCGCCCGGCATGGAAAGCGCCACGATGAAGATGATCGAGATGGCGCAGATCAAGGGCGAAGTGCACCAGGCTTCGCTCGCCAAGGTCGGCGAGCTGGTCGAGAAGAATCCCCACGAGACGGTCTCGATCATCCGTCAGTGGCTGCATGACGCGGAGGCCAAATGACCATCGCCCAGATTCAGCGCGATGCGGAATTCGGCTCGGCGCTCGCCGCGCTCTCGGCGGACGGCCGCATCAATACCGAGGCCGCACGCGGGCTCACCGGCCACCAGCGGGCAGCCGTGCTGATGCTCACCCTTGGCGACAAGGTCTCCTCGCGCATCTGGAAGCTGCTCGACGACGACGAGATCCGCGTCCTTTCCATCGCCATGTCGCAGCTCGGCACTGTCGAGCCGGAGACGGTCGAGAGCCTGATGCTGGAATTCGTCGGCCGCCTGTCGGCCTCCGGCGGCCTGATGGGCAATTTCGACGCGACCGAGCGGCTCCTGTCGCAGTTCATGGCGTCCGACCGCGTCGCGCTGCTGATGGAGGAAATCCGCGGGCCGGCGGGCCGCAACATGTGGGAGAAGCTCTCCAACGTGCAGGAGCAGGTGCTCGCCAACTACCTGAAGAACGAATACCCGCAGACGGTCGCGGTCGTGCTGTCCAAGATCCGGCCGGAACATGCCGGCCGTGTGCTCGCGATCCTGCCCGAGGAGTTCGCGCTCGACGTGGTCGGCCGCATGCTGAAGATGGAAGCGATCCAGAAGGACGTGCTGGAGCGCATCGAGCAGACGCTGCGCACCGAGTTCATGTCCAACCTCTCGCAGACCTCGCGGCGCGACAGCCACGAGGCCATGGCCGAGATCTTCAACTCCTTCGATCGCCAGACCGAGACGCGCTTCATCACCGCGCTGGAGGAGCAGAACCGGGACTCGGCCGAGCGCATCAAGAACCTGATGTTCACCTTCGACGACCTCGCCAAGCTCGATTCCGGCTCGGCCCAGACCCTCGTTCGCCAGGTCGACAAGGACAAGCTCGCCATCGCGCTTAAGGGCGCGACCCAGACCATGCGCGACTTCTTCCTCAGCCAGATGTCGACGCGTGCCGCGAAGATGCTCGCCGACGACATGCAGGCGCTCGGCCCGATGCGCCTGAAGGATGTCGACGAGGCGCAGGCCATGCTGGTCAACCTCGCCAAGGATCTCGCCGCCAAGGGCGAGATCATGATTTCCAAGAACCGCGCCGACGACGAGCTGGTGTTCTGACATGGCGGCACCGGTCAAATTCCTCTTCGACACCGAGTTCGCCGCAGAGGCGAAGCGCGAGGCCGAGCCCAAGGTGACGCTGGCCGAGCACCGGAACCTGATCGCGCTCGCGCGGCAGGAGGGACAGGCCGCCGGCTTCCTCGCCGGTGAGGCCGAGGCCATGGCCTCGGTCGAGCGGCAGAAGGCCATCGCATTCGCTGCCATCGGCGATCGCCTGACGGCGGCGGCGGACGCGCTGCGCTCGCTGGAGGGCCGGCTCGAGCAGGAGGCCATCGACATCGCGGTTGCAGTTGCGGGCAGGCTCGCCGGCGCGCTGACCGCGCGCGAACCGCTCGCCGAGATCCGCCGCCTCGTCGGCGACTGCTTCGCCAATCTTCGCGGCGTGCCGCACCTCGTCGTGCGGGTCCATGACAGCCTGATGGAACAGGCGCGCGCGGAGCTGACCCGTCTGGCCTCCGAGCGTGGCTTCGAGGGCCGCCTCGTCATTCTCGCCGAGCCCACCATCGCTTCCGGCGATTGCCGCATCGAGTGGTCGACCGGCGGCATCATGCTCGATCGCGACGAGATAACCATGCGCATCGCCGAAGCGGTCGAACGCTACGTCGCATCCCATCCGGCCGGAACGTCCGAGGCCCAGTCATGAACGACACCGACAACGGCATGCCCCTGCCGGACCTGGAGAACGACGGCGACATGGGCCTCGTGCCGGGCGCCGGCGCCGGACTGATGCAGGCCGACGATGACGGCCCCGCCAAGGATGCCGCCGATCTCGAAGCGGTCTTCGACGTGCCGGTCCATGTCTCCGCCGTGCTCGGCCGCTCGCGGATGGATGTCGGCGAGCTCCTGAAGCTCGGGCCGGGCACGGTGCTCGAACTCGACCGCAAGGTCGGCGAGGCGATCGACATCTACGTCAACGACCGTCTCGTCGCGCGCGGCGAAGTGGTGCTCGTCGAGGACAAGCTCGGCGTCACCATGACGGAAATCATCAAGGCCGAGCGGTGAAGGATCAGAACCCATGCGCCTCCTGATCGTCGGAACCCTCAAGGGCCAGCTCTCCATCGCCACCAAGATGGCGGTGGACAAGGGCGCGGCCGTCACCAATGCCGAGGACATCGAGACGGCCCTGCGCGTCATGCGCGCAAAGGGCGCCGATCTCGTCATGGTCGAGGTCGCCATGGATATCCGGGCGCTCGTCAAGGCCTTCGCCGACGAGATGATCGCGGTTCCGGTGGTCGCCTGCGGCACGTCGAACGATGCCCGCGCGGCGGTCGCCGCCATCCATGCCGGCGCCAAGGAATACATCCCGCTGCCGCCGGACCCGGAGCTCATCGCCGCTGTGCTGGCGGCCGTCGCGGACGATGCCAAGCAGCTGATCTACCGCGACGAGGCGATGGCCCGCGTGGTCCAGCTCGCCAACCAGGTGGCGGGTTCGGACGCATCGATCCTGATTACCGGCGAGAGCGGCACCGGCAAGGAGGTGCTCGCCCGCTACGTCCACGCCAAGTCGAACCGCGCCAAGGCGCCGTTCGTCGCGGTCAACTGCGCGGCCATTCCCGACAACCTGCTCGAGAGCGAGCTGTTCGGCCACGAGAAGGGCGCCTTCACCGGCGCTGTCGCCCGCCGCATCGGCAAGTTCGAGGAGGCCAATGGCGGCACGCTGCTGCTGGACGAAATTTCCGAGATGGACATCCGGCTTCAGTCGAAGCTCCTCCGCGCCATCCAGGAGCGGGTGATCGACCGCGTCGGCGGCACCCGGCCCGTGCCGGTCGATATCCGCATCCTCGCGACCTCCAATCGCGCGCTGGCGGAGGAAGTCCGCAAGGGCACGTTCCGCGAAGACCTGCTCTACCGGCTCAACGTCGTAAACCTGAAGCTGCCGCCGCTGCGCGAGCGGCCCGCCGACATCCTCGAACTCGCCGGACACTTCGCGAAGAAATATGCCGAGGCCAACGGCATGCAGGCCCGCCCGCTCTCGGCCGATGCGCGCCGCCAGCTCACGGTCGCCCGCTGGCCGGGCAATGTCCGCGAGCTGGAGAACACCCTGCACCGCGCCGTGCTGCTGTCGTCGGGACCGGAGATCGGTGTCGATGCCATCCGTACCCCCGATGGCGCGCGGCTCGACGAGCGGCGCGGACCCGATCAGGTCGCGGCGCAGGCAGCCATCGCGGCCGAAGCGGTGACGCGCGGCCTCGTCGGGCGGACCGTTGCCGACGTCGAGCGCGACCTGATCCTTGATACGCTCGGCCATACGCTCGGCAACCGGACCCATGCCGCCAACATTCTCGGCATCTCGATCCGCACGCTGCGCAACAAGCTGAACCAGTATGCCGACGAGGGGCACGCCATCACCCCGCCGCCGCAGGGCGAGGCGCGCTACGAGGCCCGGTACGGCTGAGGCCCCATCCGTCCTCCGACGGGGCTTCCCCCCTACCGCGTGATCGGTTTTGATGTGACGTGTCGATACACGTCACGCCACCGAGCCACGGATCACGCCACCCATGTCGCTTCCCGCCTCGCTTGCCGGTCGCCTGCAGCTTCCGGTCATCGGCTCGCCGCTGTTCATCGTTTCGAACCCGGATCTGGTCATTGCCCAGTGCAAGGCCGGCATCGTCGGCTCGTTTCCGGCGCTGAACGCGCGGCCCGGCCCGGTCCTCGAGGACTGGCTGAAGCGCATTACCGACGAGCTCGGGGCCTATGACGAGGCGCATCCGAACGCGCCCTCGGCGCCCTTCGCGGTCAATCAGATCGTGCACAAGTCGAACGACCGGCTCATGCACGACGTCGAAATGTGCGTGAAATACAAGGTGCCGGTGGTCATCACCTCGCTCGGCGCCCGCCCCGAGCTCAACGAGGCCATCCATTCCTACGGCGGCATCACGCTGCACGACATCATCAACATCACCCATGCCAGGAAGGCGCTGGAAAAGGGCGCGGACGGCCTGATCGCGGTTGCCGCCGGCGCGGGCGGCCATGCCGGCACGCTGTCGCCCATCGCATTGATCCAGGAAATCCGCGAGTTCTTCGACGGACCGCTGGCCCTGTCCGGCGCCATCGCTTCGGGGCGCGGTATCCTCGCCGCGCAGGCCATGGGCGCCGATGTCGGCTATATCGGCTCCGCCTTCATCGCGACGAAGGAAGCCAATGCCGACGAGGCCTACAAGCGGGCAATCGTCGACGGCACGGCCGGCGACATCGTCTATTCCAACCTGTTCACCGGCGTGCACGGCAACTATCTGCGCGCCTCCATCGTCAATGCCGGCCTCGACCCGGACAACCTGCCGGAGAGCGACCCCTCCAAGATGAGCTTCGGCTCGGGCGGCTCGTCCAAGTCCAAGGCTTGGCGCGACATCTGGGGCTCCGGGCAGGGCATCGGCGCGGTGAAGGCCGTGGAGAGCGCCGGCGACTTCATCGCCCGCCTGAAGCGCGAATATGCGCAGGCCCAGAAGGAGATGGCGGCCGTCAGCGCGTGGCCGCTGCGCGAGGCGCAGCGCCTCGCAAGCTGACCCTCAGGCCGGCTTGACGCGGCCGCCCGCCGCGTCATCCTGACAGGCAACCCCCGAACGATGCCGGCTGCGCGCCGGCGGAACGGCCCTGCGCCGGGGGAAGCCCATGACCGAACCGCCATCGCCTGCTGCCGCGCCTCTGCCGCGCGACCCGATCATCCGCGCGGCGACGGCGGGAGACATCAAGGCGGCGCTTGAGAGCGGCTGGGGCGATCTCCGGGCTGCTCCGGCCTATGGGCTGTTCTTCGGGGCGATCTACTGGCTTGGCGGGCTGGCGCTGCTGATCCTGCCTGCCCGTTTCGGCTATGTCTGGGCGGTGTTCCCGCTGGCGGCCGGCTTCGCGCTGATCGGGCCCTTCGTCGCGGTCGGGCTCTACGAGGTGTCGCGGCTGCGCGAGCAGGGGCAGGCGCCGACATGGCGGGGCGTGCTCGCCACGGTCTGGCGGCAGGGCGGGAGCGAATTGTCCTGGCTCGCCTTCCTGACCATCTTCATCTTCATCATCTGGATGTACCAGGTGCGCATGCTGTACGCGCTGTTCTTCGGCTTCGCGACGCTGGACCCCGTCGCCTTTGCCCGCGCGCTGTTCCTGACCGCCGACGGCTGGACGTTCCTCACCGTCGGCACGATCGTCGGCGCGGCGATGGCGCTGGTCACCTTTTCGGTCACGGTCGTGTCCTTTCCGCTGCTGCTCGACCGCGACCTTGACGTCGTCACCGCCATCATCACCTCCGTCCGGGCGGTGCAGGCAAGCCCCGCGGTGATGCTCGGCTGGGGGGCGGTGACCGCCGTCGTCATCTTCCTCGCCATGGCGCCGCTGTTCGCCGGCCTTCTCGTGGTGCTGCCGCTCTGGGGGCACGCGACATGGCACCTCTATCGCCGGCTGGTGAGCTTTCCAGCGCAGGCGTAGCCGACCTGCCGCCGTGGCAGAGTTCTTGCCTCGACCTCTCCCGTGATCGACCGGCCGCGATGCCCCGTGGCCGCCATCAGGGAGCACCGCCATGATCTTCTCGAAGGGCCCGAGCCGCCGGGCCGTCACTGCCGGCCTCGGTGCCAGCCTGTTCGCGCCGGCCGTCCGCGCGCAGGCCCTCACCACGATCAAGTTCACGCTGGGCTGGAAGACGCAGGGGTCCGACGCGCCCTATTTCGTGGCGCGCGACAAGGGCTATTTCCGCGAGGCAGGCCTCGACGTGGTCATCGACCAGGGCGAGGGTTCAGGAGCGACCGTCACGCGCATCATGGGCGGTGCCTACGAAGCGGGCTTCGGCGACATCAATGCGATCATCCAGAATGCAGCCACGCGGCCGGCGGACACGCCGGTCATGGTCTACCAGATGTGGAACCAGCCGCCCTTCGCCTTCGTCGCGAAAAAGTCGAGCGGCATTGCAACGGTGAAGGACCTCGAGGGCCGCAAGCTCGGCGGCGCGCCCGGCACGCCGACCACGCGGCTGCTGCCGGTCTTCGCCAAGGCCAACAATCTCGATCTCGCCAGGCTTGCCGTCACCAGCATGGCGCCGAACCTGCAGGAGCCGATGCTGATCCAGGGCCAGATCGACGCGGCGCTGGTTTTCAACATCACCAGCTACTTCAATCTCGTGCTGAACCGGCAGGACCCCGACAAGGACTTCGTCTGGTTCGCCTTCGGCGACCACGGCCTCGATCTCTATTCCAACGGCATGATGGTGTCGCAGAAGCTGATCCGCGACAATCCGCGCGCGGTGGCGGGCCTCGTCCGCGCCGTCAACAAGGCCAATGTCGAGGTCGGGCTCGACCAGAATGTCGGCATGGCGGCGGTGAAGAGTTTCGACGGCCTGGTCAACATCCCGGTCGAGAAGCGCCGTCTGCAATATGCCTTCGACAAGCTGATCATGTCGCCGGAGCTGCGCGAGATCGGCGCGGGCGATGTCAAGGACGACCGTCTGACGCGGGCCATCGGCATGGTGGTGACGGGCTACGAGCTGCCGCGCGCGCCGACCGCAGGCGAGATCTTCAACCGCACCTTCCTGCCGCCGCGGGCCGAGCGCGAGATGACCTACAAGATCACCTGATCGACGGGGCAGCGGGATGGTGGTCTGAAAGTTGCCGATCCCATTCGCGTCATGCCCGGCCCTGTGCCGGGCGTCCACGTCTTGAGCATTTTGCGTGGAGACAGTCGTGGATGGCCGGGACGAGCCCGGCCATGACGAAGGGGACTGCGGCCATGCGAGAGCCTGACCGCTCGCTCTCTACGACCCCGGAACGATGCCCTCGGGCAGGCCGGCGACGTGATCCGCGATGGCGCCGGCCGTTGTGATCCAGACGTCGTCGCGCCGGGCCGCGACATGCGCCAGGGCGCGGCGGAGCTGCCGCAGGCGGTAGGGCTGCCCCACGATATAGGGGTGCAGCGCGATCCCCATGACCAGCGGCATGGCCTTCGACTGGTCCAGCATCTCGTCGAACTGGTCGATGATCATGTCCGCGAACTGGCCGGCCGAATCCTTGCGCGCGACGATGGCGGGGATGTCGTTCAGCTCCTGCGGATAGGGCAGGGACAGGATGCGGCCGCCATCGCGCGTCGCAAACCAGATGGGCTGGTCGTCCTGGCACCAGTCGAGCAGGTAGGCATAGCCGCCCTCCCTGAGCAGGTCCGGCGTGACCAGGCTCTGCGAGATCCACGGGCCCAGCCAGCCTTTGGGGGTCTTGCCTTCGGCGGCGAGGACGGCGGCGGTCGTCTCGTCGATCAGCGTCTTCTCCGACATCTCGTCGAGCACGCCCTGCCGCTCCGAATTGGTGCGGCCGTGGCCGAGCACCTCGTCGCCGCGCGCGCGGAAGGCATCCATCACCTCGGGGCAGTAGCCGTAGATCGACGAGTTGACGAGGACCGAGGCGGGCAGGGCCAATCGGTCGAACAGCTCGATCATCCGCCAGACGCCGACCCTGTTGCCGTAGTCGCGCCAGGCGTAGTTCAGCACGTCCGGCTGCGGGCCGCCGGGAGCGAGTTCCGCGCCGAGGCCGGCGCCGAAGGCGAAATGCTCGAGATTGACGCCGAGATAGACCGCCAACCGCTTGCCGCCCGGAAAGTCATAGACCGGCCGCCGGGTGATGGCGCTGTAGGCATAACGCCCGTGCGAGGGCAGGGACGGGGGAATGGCGTTTGAGGTCATGCGCGCCTGACGGAAATGGGGACTGACGGAATGCCTGATGGCCGCCCGGCGAGGCAAGCTCCGTGCCGTGCCGCCCTACCCGGCTCCGCTCGCATGGGGATCATCCCGCTTCCCCGATTGCCTTCGGGCGCGGGGTGGGGATGATCGGGCGCCTCCCATACCGGAACCGCCATGACCGCTTTTCCAGCCCTTTCGGACCTCACCATCGGCTTCGGCCATTCCGCCTACCGGCTCGGCGACGAGTTCGCGCGGCGCAATACCGGCATCCGCTTCGAGGAATTCCGGTCCGCGGCCGATTTCCACGCGCGCATCGGGGCGTTCGACGTGGTCTGCGTCTCGGCCTTCTGGCGCAACGCGCCGCTGGAGAATGCCGGGAAGCTCAGGTTCATCCAGTCGGTGAGCGCCGGCATCGACGTGTTCGGTCTCGACGCTCTCAGGGCGAGGGGGGTGCAACTCGCCAGCGCCAAGGGCGCCAACGCCAACGCGGTTGCCGAGCACGCGATGGGGCTGATCCTCGCCCTGTCGCGCATGATCCATACGGCGCGCGACAATCAGGCGAGGAAGCACTGGCGCGGCATGATAGGCGACCCCGCCGCCCGCGAGGACGAGATTGCCGGCAAGACCCTGCTGATCGTGGGCCTGGGCGGAATCGGCGGGCGCATCGCGCGTTTCGCCAAGGCCTTCGACATGCGCGTCCTCGGCCTGAAGCGCGACACGTCCGCGAAGGTGGAGAACGTTGACGCCCTGTTCGGTCCGGCGGAACTCGACCGGGCGCTCGGCGAGGCGGACATCGTCGTCCTGACGTGCCCGCTGACCGCCGAGACGGAAGGGCTCATCAACGCTGCACGCCTGAAGGCCATGAAGCCGACCGCGCATCTCATCAACTGCGCGCGGGGCAAGGTTGTGGACGAGGATGCGCTGGTCGCGGCACTCCGGTCCGGGACCATCGCCGCTGCCGGGCTCGACGTGACGCGCGAGGAGCCGCTGCCGGAGGTATCGCCGCTCTGGACGATGGAGAATGTGCTCATCACCCCTCACACCGGTGGCGAGACGGCGGCCTACGAGAAGCGCGTCATCGACCTTCTGGTCGATAATCTCGGCCGCATCGCCCGCGGCGAAGCGTTGGTGAATCAGGTCGTGTGACGATAGGGAACGTCCGGCGCTTGCGCCGGTTGCTTTCCTAGCCGGCTACCTCCCATTCTGGAGCGGGGGACGAATCGCGCCGGCCGGCGAGGATCCATGGCTGACGTCAATCTGAAGCGTGGCATGGCCCATCTCGTCGCGGCCCTGCTCCTGTTGGCGACGCTCCAGCAGGTATCAGCGCAGAGCGTGCGGACTGCCGAGTACCAGACCGGCGACGGCAACCGCACGGCGATCATCGTCGATCATGGCCGCAACCGGCCTGCTCCGGTCGTTGTCGTTCTCCATGGCGCGCTCGGCACGTCCGAGCAGATCCGCCGCTACATGGCGTGGGACGAGGTTGCTGCCCGCGAGGGCCTGATCGTCGTCTATCCCCAGGGTGTCGCGAATTCCTGGAACGACGGCCGCCCGCCCGATGCGCGACGCTTCAATCCGGCGAGCCGCGTCGATGACGTCGGGTTCATCCGGCGGATCGTCGGCGAGCTCAACGTGGCCGGCAAGGTCGACAGGCAGCGGGTGTTCATCACCGGCCTGTCGAATGGCGGCCACCTGACCTACCGACTGATCTGCGAGGCCAACGACCTGTTCGCCGCCGGGGCGGCCATCATCGCCAACCTCTCGGTGATGTGGACGCGTTCATGCGGCGGGCGGCCGATCCCGGTTCTCGTCATGAGCGGCACGGAGGATCGCATCTCGCCATGGGAGGGGCAGGCGCGGCCGGGCGATGCCGGCGGTCTCACCCTGTCCGCGCTGGAGACGTTCGCATTCTTCCGCGCGCGCAACGGCTGCACCGGCGCGGGCGAAAAGCCGCTGGCGCGGCAGGGGGCGTCGGACAATACGCGGGTCGTGCTGATGGACGGTACCGGCTGCCGCCATGCGACCAGTCTCTACCGGATCGAAGGCGGCGGCCATCAGGCGCCCGCGCGCGCGGGGCGCACGATGCGACCGCTCGTCGGTGCCATGCTTGGTCAGCAAAATCACGATATCGAGGCGGCCGAGGAGATCTGGGCCTTCTTCAAGGAACGCGCGCGCCCCGCAATCCCCTGAACTGGTCAGGGAACGAGCTGGTTCCTGATCTGCGGCCAGTGCGTCTCGGCCTTCTCGATTACCGCGGCGGGCGCCTCGGCGAAGGTGGCGCGGTTCCGCTCTGAATGAAATACGTAGAGCCGCTCGCGGTGGATCAGCCAGATCGAGGGATGACCGCCGGTCGGAATGCCCTCCGACACCGCGACCGGGTCGTATCCGCCGAAGCGCGGCTCGTAGACGGCGGGAGCCTGCATGAAGGCGTCGCGGTTGCCCTCGTTGCGGAACCGCCAGGTGGCGCCGGCCCAGGACAGTTCGTAGCTGTCGGCGCCCTGCTGCGGGCCGCCTTCGGTGAAATAGGCCACGGGATCGAAGCCGTAGAGCGCGAGCCCGGTCAGGCGATCGGTGACGACGCGTTCGGTCGTGGCGGCCCGGGTCGAGGATTCGCTGGTCATGCCGATCAGGACCGCGACGCCTGCATAGAGCGCGGTCACCGCCAGCGTCCAGGCGAGAGGCCGGAAGAATTGCCTCATCACGGACATGTTCATCCCCGAATCTTGCTGATGTACCGGTTCTGGACGATGGCCCCAGACAGTAACCAGATCCTTACCCGGAACGCCAAAATTCCGGCCTGGTGACCAAATGGTTACCTTCGCCGCTTAGCATGTCTTGACCATCGGCGCGCCGGCTCAGGCGCCCTTGCCGATCACTTTTCGAGAGGTGACCATGCGTCGTCCTGACTTTCTTGACCGCCGTGCCCTGATCGCCGGGCTTGGCGCGACGGCCGTCGCCGGTCTGTCGCGACCTGCCCTAGCGCAGCGCTCCTACGGCTCCGAATCGCCGCGCACCTTCTCCGGCAGCGAGATCGTCGGCACCGGCCATCGATTCTTCGGCTCGACGAGCCGGGGGCTGGCCAATCTGGTCGAGCGCGCTACCCAGCAGTGGGGCCATCCGAGCGCCTACATCCTCGGACAGGAGGGCTCGGGCGCCTTCATCGCCGGCCTGCGCTATGGCGAGGGCATGCTCTACACGAAGAACGGCAACGATTCCAAAGTGTTCTGGCAGGGCCCGTCGCTCGGCTTCGATTTCGGCGGCGACGGCGCGCGGACCATGATGCTGGCCTATCGCGTGCGCGGGGTGGAGGATCTGGAGCGGCGTTTCGTCGGTATCGACGGTTCGGCCTATCTGGTCGGCGGTCTCGGCATGACGGCGCTCGGGTCGGGCAACATGCTGGTAGTTCCGATCCGCACCGGTGTCGGCGCCCGCCTCGGCGTCAATGGCGGCTATCTGAAGTTCACGGGGCGGCCGACCTGGAACCCCTTCTGATCCCGGCGCCGTTCGGCTGAAACGCCGGTGATTCACCACAGGTTTTGAGCGGCCGCGGCACTATCCGCGGCCGTTCGCGCATGGCAGAACAAGACATCGCATTCGGCGCCCATCCGGAGGGGAGTGGCACGGTCGTGACGATCGAGACCGCCATGGTCTTCGCACTGGGCTTCCTGACGGCGGCGCTCCTCTCGCTTGCCTTCATGGGTGCCGTGTGGCGCCGCGCGGTGCGGCTGACGACGCGCCGGGTCGAGAGCGCGATTCCGCTCTCCATGGCCGAGATCAAGGCCGACAAGGACCAGCTTCGCGCCGACTATGCGCTGGCGGTCAGGCGCGTCGAGATCGAGGCGGAGAAGCTGCGCGAGGCGGCCAACGGCCATGTCGTGGAGATCGCCCGCCGCAACGAGCGCATCCGCGACCTCGGAACAGAGCTCGACACGCGCGCCGCCCGCATAGCCGGCCTGGAATCGGCCCGGGCGGCCGGCGAGGAGGCGCTGAAGACATCGGAGGCGACCGTTGCGGAACTGCGTGCCGAGCTGAAACAGGCAGGTGAGGAGCTCACGGCCCGCGAGGCTGCCTTCGCGGGGCTTACCGGCGAACACAATACCAAGCTTGCGGAGAATGACGGCCAGCGCGTCGAGATCGTCGCCCTGCGGACCCAGGTCGACAATCTGAAGAATCAGACCGCCCAACTCGGCGCGAGCCTCGCCACGGCCGAGGCGGATCTCGTCGGCCACAGGCAGTCCTTCGCCGAGACATCGAACCTTCTGACCGGCGAGCGCCAGCGCATCGCCGATGTGCAGGCGAGTTTGAAGAAGGAGACCGAACTGACGCAGGTTCTGCGCAGCGAGATCGCCGAGATGCGCAAGACGCTCGCCGAAACGGCCACGCTGCTGTCCGGCGAGCGGCGGCGGAACGCCGACCTGCAGAGTGAGGTGAAGTCGGTGGGCAGCAGGCTCGCTGCCGAGACGAAGCGCGTGGAGAAGCTGCAGGGCGAGGCCGCCGGACTCAAGGCCGCGACGGCCGAGGCGGTCGACAAGGCCGGGCGGGAGCAGCAGGCGCGTGATGCCTCCGAGCGCGCGGGCGCGCGCGTGGAAGCAGACCGGGACCGCCTGAAAGCCGAGATCGCCGCGCTGAGACAGTCGAGCGCGGAGACGAGCCGGACGCTCCAGATCGCGGCCGAGACCGCCAAGGCCGAAAAGATGGTGCTGGAGGGCTCGCTCGCGCAGGCGCGCGAGGATCGCACCCGCATCCAGCGGGAGGTGTCCGTCCTCGAGCGCGCGGCCGAGGGCGCCGCCGCGCGTGACGGCAAGGAGGCCCGCGCACTCGGTGAGCGGATCGACCAGATCGCCATCGATGTCGCGCGCGTGACCGCCGTGCTCGAAGGGCCCGGCTCGCGGATCGAGGAAATTCTCGACAGCTATCAGGGCGCGCCGGGCAGCGGGCGCAAGCGCCGCGCCGACCTGCCGCTCGCCGACCGCATCCGCGCGGTCCTCGACGCCTCCCGCCGCAACGAGGCCGCGGAATAACCTGCTGACAGCCTGACGCCTGCCGCCGGCTATTCTGCGGTCTCGACAGATGCGGGAGAACAGGCGTGACGGCAGATGTGGCGATCCGGCTCTATTCGGGCCCCTTGAGCATGTTCGGCGCCAAGGCCGAGATCGCGTTCGCCGAGAAGGGCATCCCCTTCGAGCTTGTGATGGTGCCATTCACGATGGCGCGGCTCTACGAGCCGAAACATCCGGAGGTGGTGCGGATCAATCCGAAGCGGCAGGTGCCGGTGATGATCCATGGCGATCTCGAAATCGCCGATTCCACGCAGATCTTCGAATATCTGGAAGACCTGAAGCCGGAGCCGCCGCTCTGGCCGCATTCGATCGAGACGCGCGCGCGGGCGCGCCAGATCGAGATGCTGTCGGACGAGGTCTATTTCCCTCACATCGTCAAGCTGTTCGGCCTTCAGGACGCCCCGGCCGATCCGGTGACCATCGCAGCCAGGGAGGGGGCTGCGGCTTTCTACGACCGGCTGGAAGCAGCGATCGGCGACAAGGCCTATCTGGCTGGCGATTTCAGCTATGCCGACATCGCCTTCTACATGGCGCAGATTTTCGGCGAGCGCATGGGCGCGCCCATCGGCGCGGACTGCCCGCGGCTGCTCGCATGGCGCGACCGGATGGGCGGACGGCCTGCGGTTCGCAAGGTCGCGGGCGCCATGGGGCGCTATCTCGTCGGCGAGGGCCGGCGCCTGCCGGCTTTCCTCGCGGCCTTGACGTGAGGCGGGGTGGAGACAACGCCCCGTCCGCGACAGGGGAGACGCGGACAGGGCGTTATGGCAGCCGGACCCGATTGGCCGCCGATCAGTAGCCGACGCGGCCGAACTGGACGACGCGCTCGATTTCCGAGCGCTCGATGCCGATGTCGCGCAGCGACTCCGGGCTGAGCGCGCGGAGTTCGTTCATGCTGCGCCGCACGCGAAAATGGTTGCTGATGGCGCCGAGGATGCCGGCGAAACCGGCAGCAATTCCGCCCGAGGCGAGCGGGGCGGAGGCGGCGGAAGAGGTCATGTAGGTCATGGGAATGCTCCAACGATTGAAAGGGCGAACCGGGGCCGCCGAAGGCTCGGGGCGGCTGTTTCGCAGTGTTGGTCGCATTCATTCGTGACGATGTTCGGAACGCTTTCATCAAAAGAATTGAACGCCAGGATCAATCGTTACAGCTGTGTTTCGACTGTTTCAATCCTGAGGCCTTCTTGTGTCATCTATTGCGCGAAGGGCCGTTTCGGGGCCTGTTCGTTGCCGGAAAGTAAAGGTCGCACGCGTTTGCGATGCAACAGCTATGCTGCATCGCAACAACTGGGCATGCCTGGAAAAGCGGCAGGAGGCGCTTTCGGGGTGGTCGGCGGCAGGAATCGCCGCTGCGCGCGCTCAGTCCTCGCCCAGAAACGCCTCGGCGATGGCAGCGGATTGCTCGGGATCCGTCACCACGAAGAGGTGCCCGTCATCGACCAGATGCAGGCGCGCATTCGGGATCAGGGTCGCCAGCATCTGGGCGTTGATGACCGGGATCAGCGGGTCGTCGGTGCCGGACAGGACGAGGGTCTTCTGCGGCAGCATCCAGAGCCAGGGCAGGCTGGTCCAGCCGATCATGGCGAGAAGCTGCAGCGTGTAGCCGTACTGGGTCGAGCCCTTCATCGCGGCGGCGTGACGGTTGATCAGGGTCGGGTCCTTGCGGAAGGCACCGCCATAGATCTCGGAGGCGATCTCGCGCATGTAGCCCTTGTCGGTGTAGCGGCGCGGGCTTGCCATCTTCATCAGCACGTTCGGCGCGCCGGGCACCATGATAGCGCCGGGGGATGTCGCGACGAGGATCAGGCGGCGGCAGACTTTCGGGAACTGGAAGGCGAATTGCTGGGCCGCGCCACCGCCCCAGGAGACGCCGGAGACATCGATCTCGCCGTGATATCCGAGCTGGCGCATCAGGTCGTGGGCGAGCCGGGCGAGCGTCGAGGGCCGGTAGGGCAGGGTGGGGGCCGGCGAGCCACCGATGCCCGGCACATCGAAGATCACGGCCTCCGTGTGCTTCAGCGCCTCGAAGAACGGCGCGGCGAGTTCGAGATTCGCGCCGATGCCGTTGAACATCAGCAGCGGCGGGCGGCTGCCGTCGCCCTTCTTGATGCCCACGCGGAGCATCTGGCCGCCGACATCGACCATGCGGATGTCGAAGGAGGGGGGCGCTTCACGGGATGCGGCGGCGGCAATGGTCACATCAGGCTCCTTGCGCGATGCTGCAATGTGCGGGGAAACGACCGATTCGGCATCCCCGCTATCCGGCCGAGGCATCAGACGCGGCTTCCGCCGCCGAATCCCGCATCAGGGCTCGAAGACATAGGTGCCCGGCGCGGGGCCCAGCGGCTTGTACTTGGCATTGCCGGCGACCTTCGGCGCCGGAATCTCCTTCACCGAGCGCTCCTTCAGCCATTCCGCCCAGTTCAGCCACCAGGAATCGGCGTGCTTCACGGCGGTCTTCGTCCAGGCGTCGGCATCCACCTCTTTCGCCTTGGCGGTGACGTACCAGGCCTTGGGATTGCCGGGCGGGTTCAGGAGGCTCTGCAGATGGCCGGAATTCGACAGCACGAACTGCGTGTCCGGCCCGTAGATGCGCGCCGTCTGGTAGACCGCCTTCCACGGCGTGATGTGGTCCGTGGTTCCGGCGATGACATAGGTGTCCACCTTGATCTTGCGCATGTCGAGCGGCACGCCGGAGATCGACAGCTTGTTCGGGTTCACGAACGGGTTGGTGAAGATCAGGTCGAGGAAGTCGCCGTGCAGGCGGGCGGGCAGGCGCGTCGTGTCGGCGTTCCAATAGAGGATGTCGAAGGCCGGCGGCTGGTTGCCCATCAGGTAGTTGTTGACCCAGTAGTTCCAGACGAGGTCGTTGGGCCGCATCCACGCGAACATCTTGGCGAGTTCCGAGCCGTCGAGCACGCCTCTGGTCGCCGACATCTGCTTGGCCGCGAGCACCGTCTCGGGCGTCACCAGCGCGGCCATGTCGCTCTCGCTTTCGGCTTCCGTGTCGAGCACGCAGACCGCGAGGATGACACTGGCTAGCTTGTCGTCGCCCTTGCCCGCGAGCCAGGCGGCGTAGGCCGAGGTGGTGATGCCGCCCGAGCAGGAGCCCATGATGTTGACCTTGTCCTGGCCGGAAATGGCGCAGGCCGCGTCCACCGCCTCGTCGAGCGCGTGGATATAGCTGTCGAGACCCCAGTCGCGGTGGCGCGCGGTCGGGTTCCGCCACGAGATGCAATAGGGCTGGATGCCGTTCGCGAGCAGGAAGCGGATCATGCTCTTGTTGGGCGCGAGATCGACCGAATAGTACTTGTTGATCTGCGGCGGGACGAGCACGAAGGGGCGCGCCCAGACCTTCTCGGTGGTGGGCGTATAGACGACCAGCTCGACCAGCTCGTTCTTGAAGACGACGGTGCCGGGCGTGTTGGCGAGGTTCTCGCCGACCTTGAATTTCGACATGTCGACCTGGCTCGGCAGGCCGCCGTTCTTGGCGAGGTCGGAGAGGTAGTTCTTCATGCCCTCGACGAGGCTGGCGCCCTTGCTGTCGATGGCCTGCTTGAGGGCCAGCGGGTTGCCGACCAGCGTGTTCGATGGCGCCATGGCGTCGACGAAGATGGAGGTGACGAGGCGGGCGCGGGCGGCGTCCTTGCCTTCGAGGCCGGTCTTCTCGACGGCCTCCTGAACGGTCTTGGCCCAGGCCGTGTAGGACTGCATCAGCGCCTTGTGGAAGCGGTTCTCGTTCCATGCGGGATGGGCGAAACGCTTGTCCTTGGAATCGGGCTCCACCTCGGACTGGCCGGTGACGATCCGGCCCATCTCCTTCATGAAGTCCATCCATTGCTGGGCGACGATCTGCGGCTGCGCCGCCAGCGCCCCGAGCACGGTGCGCGCGCCCTGCATCAGATCCTCGGTGCGCATGCCGATCAGCGGATTCAGCGCCAGCGTGTTCTGCGCGGCTTCCTCGGCGATCTGCTGCGCGAGAGGCGTCGAGGGCCTGGCCGGCTCGGGCGCCGGCTCGCCGATCGGGTCATGCTTTCCGGACTGCTTCTTCGCATCCGGGCGGGGCGCGGCCGGCGTCTTGCGCGAGGCTTTCGGCGGCGTGCTCGCGTCGCGGCGTGCCATGGCGTTCTCCCTGTGAAGTGCTTGTCGTTGGGTCAAGACTAGTTCCGGGCGGCGCCTCCGTTCAAGCGCCCCGCGTCCGTCTTCGGGCTTGCGGGTCGCGGCGCGCCGTCCTTCAATGGGCGCAAGGCCCGCCAGAGGCCTGCGCCGAACCGGCGCGAGGGAGAACCGCCATGAAGCAGCTCAGCGGCATCGACGCGACGTTCCTCTACATGGAGACGCCGGAAACGCCGATGCACGTGGCGGGGCTGACGCTCTACGACCCGCCGAAGGCGATGACGGGTTCGTTCTACGAGCATTTCCGGACGTTCTTCGCCTCGCGCGTCCACCTGATCCCGATCTTCGGCAAGAAGCTGGCGCGCTCGGTCTTCGACCTCGACCATCCCGGCTGGGTCGATGCCGGCGAGATCGACCTCGACTACCACATCCGCCATGCACGACTGCCGAAGCCCGGCACCTTCGCGCAGCTGGAGGCGATGATCGGCGACCTGCATTCGGTGGTGCTCGACCGCTCGCGGCCACTCTGGCAGTTCACCGTGATCGACGGCCTCGCGGACGGGCGGCTGGCGCTCTATTCCAAGGTCCATCACGCGGCCGTGGACGGCGGCGCGGGCATGGTCATCACGAAGGCGCTCTACGACGTGACGGAGACGCCGCGCGATGTCGGCCCGGCACCCGCGCCGAAGCCGAAGGCGGCGAAGCCCAGCATGGAACAGCGCGCCATCGTCGGGATCAACGACCTGATGGCCAACATGATCCGCCAGCACATCACGGTGGTGACCGCGGGCGCGAAGCTGATGGGCTCGCTGGCGAGCGCGCTCATTCCCGGCGCGTCGAAGGGCGAGGAGAAGGTGCCCGGCGCGCCGGCCATCCCGAACCTCGTGCCGCCGAATACACCGTTCAACGTGACGATCACCGGCCAGCGATCCTATGCGGCGCGGTCGGTGCCGCTCGATCAGGCGAAATTCGTCGCCAAGGCTACCGGCACCAAGATCAACGACGTGGTCATGGCGATCTGCGCCGGCGCGCTCCGGACCTATCTCCTTGGCAAGAAGAAACTGCCGAAGACGCCGCTGATCGCCTTCGTGCCGATCTCGCTGCGCGAGGCCGGCAACACCGAGATCAACAATCAGGTGTTCGGCATGAACTGCCGCATCGCCACCCAGATTGCCGATCCGCTGGAGCGGCTGAAGGCCATCCAGGCATCGTCCGGCGAATCGAAGACGATGGCCGGCGGGGTCAAGGACATCGCGCCGAAGGATTTCTCGATGCTCGGGGCGCCGCTGATCCTGCCGGGCCTCATGCAGCTTTATGGTCGCACCGGGCTGGCCGACGTCTTGCCGCAGGCTGTCAACCTCACCATTTCCAATACGATGGGGCCGCCCTTCCCGCTTTTCTGCGCCGGTGCGAAGATCCTGGCGCTCTATCCCGTGTCGATCCCGATACACGGCATCGCGCTCAACATGACGGTGCAGAGCTACCAGAACGGCCTCGACTTCGGCAGATTGACCGTGACGGCTCTCTGTCCGAACGTTATATTCATATAAATATAACGAAGAAGAATCTACCAGCATCAGGAGGAAACCATGGACGTTTCGGCCAATGTGGCGCGTCTCGGCGCCGCTGCTTCCGCTTTCATTTCCAGGCCGCACAAGCTTCTGATCGACGGCAAATGGGTCGCCGCCGGCAGCGGCAAGATCCTCGAAGACGGCAAGGTCCGCCCGATCGCGGTCAAGGCTGGTGACAAGGTTCTGTTCGGCAAGTACAGCGGCACCGAAGTGAAGATCGACGGTGAAGAGCTGCTGGTCATGCGCGAAGAAGACCTGCTGGCCGTGATCGAAGGCTGAAGACGCATCCGCTGCGGCGCGACTGTTCGCCGCCTCCCAGCGCATTGCGGCTTCCCCGTTCCTTTCTCTTCCCTGC
>JAIUOO010000005.1 GCA_020161695.1 Pseudomonadota bacterium
CCAGCGGCCGGTCGAGGCCGAGATCCCGCCGGATCTGCTCGACCACCTCGGGCGTCGCCTGCGGGCCGCCGATCACCTGCGCAACGTCACCCGGCACAAGCTGCAGCAGCATGAAGCCAAGCAGCAGCACACCAAACAACACCGGTACAGACAACACCGCTCGATGAACCAGATGCCCCGCCACATCGCGCCTCCCTGCAGCGTCGCGCCGGCTTCGGCGCCGACGACCTGTCGCGGGGCAATCTGTCCGACGCTGCCCGGATGCAGCGATACCCTCGCCGGATGACGGGACCTCAGCGCGGCGGGATGAATGGGCGTCGCTTGCCCTCGCCGTGCGGCTGCGGCGCCGCCGTCCTCAGCGCCCGCATGATCCAGTGGCGGGACTCCTTCGGGTCGATCACGCCATCGATCTCCAGGAAGGCCGCCATGTTCACCGCCTTGCCGCGCTCATAGAGCTCCGCGACGTGCCGGTCATAGGTCGCCTTCTGCTCGGCGGGGTCGGTGATCGCCGCCAGTTCGTTGCGATAGGCGAGGCGCACCGCACCTTCGAGCCCCATGCCGCCGAACTCGCCGGTCGGCCAGGACACGATGAAGACGGGCGCCTGGAACGAGCCCGCCGCCATGGCCTGCGCGCCCAGTCCGTAGCCCTTGCGCAGCACGATGGTCATGACCGGCACGGACAGCGCCGCGCCCGACAGGAACATGCGAGAGACGCGCCGCACGAGCGCGGTCTCCTCGGCCGGCGGTCCGACCATGAAGCCGGGCGTATCGCAGAGATTGAGCACCGGCAGGCCGTGACCCTCGCAGAGCTCCATGAAGCGGGCCGCCTTCTCCGCGCCCTCCGCATCGATGGCGCCGCCGAGATGCTTCGGGTTGTTGGCGATGAGCCCCAGCGGCCGGCCCTCGACGCGGATCAGCGCGGTGATGATGCCGATGCCGTGGGTCGCGCGCAGCTCCAGCACCGAGCCGGTATCGGCGATCAGCTCGATGACCGCGCGGACGTCGTAGGCCCGCAGCCGGTTCTCCGGGATTGCGGCGCGCAGGCGCTCCTGATCGGCGCAATCCCATTCCCCCACCGGACCCTGGAAATAGGAGAGATACTGCTTTGCCGTCGCCACCGCGGCGGCCTCGTCGGCCACGAGGATGTCGACCACGCCGTTCGGCACCTGAACCGCCATCGGCCCGACCTCTTCGGGCGAAAAGACACCGAGGCCGCCACCATCGATCATGGCCGGGCCGCCCATGCCGAGATTGGCGTTCTCGGTGGCGATGATCACGTCGCAGCAGCCCGCGACTGCTGCATTGCCGGCAAAGCAGCGACCTGACACGATTGCAACCGAGGGCGCCACGCCGCTATGGCCGGCAAGCAGCCGGAAGGTCGGCACGTCGAGGCCGGCGACGCCCATATAGTCGGTCTCGCCCGGCCGGCCGCCGCCGCCCTCGGCGAAGACCACCAGCGGCAGGCGCTGCTCGCCGGCGAGATGGAACATGCGATCCATTTTCTTGTGGTTCATGAACCCCTGGGTGCCCGCGAACACCGTATAGTCGTAGGTCATGACCATGCAGCGCGACGCGTCGTCGGCGAACCTGTCGCCATTGATCGACGCCACGCCGCAGATCAGCCCGTCGGCCGGGCTCATCTCGCGCAGTTCCTCCAGCGACCGGCGGCGGCGCTGCGCCGCGAGCGCCAGCGCCCCGTACTCCATGAAAGTGCCGGGATCGCAGAGGTCCTCGATATTCTCGCGCGCGGTGCGCTGCTTCGTCTTGCGGCGCCGGGCGACCGCCTTCGGGCGGCGGTGGTCCATCAGCGCATCGTACAGGTCCTGCACTTCGGCGAGGTCCGCGCGGATGTGGCCGGCGCCGGCATCGGCGGCGCCGTCATCGTCGTCAGCCACGATGTCGCCCGGCTCGAGGAAGGCGAGCGCTTCGCCGACATCGACCTGGTCGCCGGCCTTCAGCGGCAGGAGTTGCACGAGACCGGCCATATCGGCCGTCACGACATGCTCCATCTTCATCGCCTCGATGATCGCGATCTGCCGGCCCGCCGGAACGGCGTCGCCCTCGGCGACGTCGATCGAGACAACGCGACCGCTCATTGGCGCCTTGACCGGCTCGGTTCCCGCCGGTCCTTCCGCCGTGGCCCGCTTCGCATCGGCCCCCGCGCCAACGGGCGGCGCAGCCGTTCGGGCGATGCGCGGCGCCGCAGCCAGCCGCGCGCCGTGGCGTTCGACGAAGGCCGTATCGAACCTGTCGGCGAGAACCTCCGCATCGGACAGCAGCGCCTGGAGCACGGCGATATTCGTTTCGACGCCCTCGATGCGGAACTCCGACAGCGCGCGGAGCGCGCGGCCCGCGGCATCTGGCCAGCGGCCCGAGGCCGCGAAGGCGATCACTTTCGCCAGCAGCGAGTCGAACGAAGTCGAGGTGCGGTAGCCGGCGTAGCCGAACGTGTCGATGCGGATGCCCGAGCCGCCCGGCGGATCGAAGGCGGCAAGCGTGCCGCCAGTCGGCACCGCCTGCCCGTCGGCGGCCATCTTCTCCATGTTGACGCGCACCTGGACCGCCATGCCCGAAGGCGCGGCCGGCACGCCGCCGAGGCCGAGCCCCTCCAGCGTCGCGCCAGCGGCGAGGCGGATCTGGGTGGCGACGAGATCGACGCCGGTGACCTCCTCGGTCACGGTATGCTCGACCTGAAGACGGGGATTGGCTTCCATGAAGACGAAGCGGCCAGCGGCCTCGTCGACGAGGAACTCGACGGTCGTCAGCGTCCTGACACCAGCGGCGCGGCCGAGCTGCACGGCAGCTGCGATCATGCCGTCGCGCAGCGCCGGAGACAGCCCCGGAGCGGGGGCGATCTCGACCAGCTTCTGGTGCCGGCGCTGAAGGCTGCATTCGCGCTCGAACAGGTGTGCCACATGGCCCGCGGCATCGCCGAGGATCTGCACCTCGATGTGGCGTGCCGGGCGGATCAGCTCCTCGACATAGAGCGCATCGGAGCCGAAGGCTGCCTTCGCCTCGGAGGCGGCGCTGCGGAAGGCATCCGCGAGCTCTTCGACGCGATTGACGACGCGCATGCCGCGGCCGCCGCCGCCCGCCAGAGCCTTGACCATGATCGGCCGTCCGCCATGGGCGGTCATGAAGGCCCGCGCCTCGTCGAGCGTCGTCGCGCCCGACGTTCCGCCCGCCAGCGGCAGGCCGGTCTCGGCCGCGAGGCGCCGCGCCGCCGCCTTGTCGCCGAACAGCGCCAGCGTCTCCGGCGCGGGGCCGATGAACGTGATGCCCGCGCTCGCGCAGGCCCGCGCGAAATCCGCGTTCTCCGAGAGGAAGCCGTAGCCCGGATGCACCGCGTCGCAGCCGGTCGTCACCGCTGCATCGACCACTGCGGCGATGTCGAGATAGCCGGCCGCGCCGCGGCCGGGAAGTTCGACCGCCTCGTCGGCGCGTGCGACATGGAGGGATGCCCGGTCGTCGGGCGTGAAGACGGCGACGCCGGCAATGCCGAGATCGCCAAGCGCCCGCGACACCCGGATCGACACCTCGCCGCGGTTCGCGATCAGAACTTTCCGGAACATGCTGCCTTCGGGGGCTGGAGGTGGATGGGTCGGTTTCAGCCCGCGAGCTTTTCGCGCCGCACGGAAATGCCGGCGGCCTCGCGGTCCCACGTATCTGTCGTGATCCCGTCCTTTCGGATCAGGTATTTCTCGACCTTGTTGGTGGGGGTCTTTGGCAGGTCGCCGACAACGCGGATGTAGCGTGGCACCATGAAGTGGGCCATGCGCGGCGTCAGGAAGCCGAGCAGTTCGGCGGGGTCGAGCGAGCGTCCCTCGGCCAGCGACACGGCAACGAGGATGTCGTCCTCGCCATGCGGGCTGGGCACCGCGACGGCGGCAGCCTCGCGCACCGCCGGATGGGCACAGACCTCGAGTTCCACCTCGAACGAGGAGACGTTCTCGCCGCGCCGGCGGATGGCGTCCTTGAACCGGTCGACGAAGAAGTAGTTGCCGTCGGGGTCGATGCGGAAGGCATCGCCGGTGTGGAACCAGCCGTTGCGCCAGGCGCTCGCGGTGGCTTCGGGATTGGCGTTGTAGCCGTGGTTCAGTGCCCAGGGCGCATCGGTGCGGATGACCAGTTCACCGATCTCGCCGTGCGGCACCTCGCAGTCGTGAGTATCGACAAGCCGGAGTTGAACGCCGCGACGCGGCTTGCCGCAGGTGGCGGCGATCGTCGGGTTCGGCTCTGCGACCAGCGGGCAGGACACTTCGCTCATGTTGAACAGCGTGCGCGTGGTGACGCCGAAGCGCTCCCGGAAGGCGACGCCCTCCGGGCTGAGCGGGATGATGATGACGTTCTTCAGCGGCATGTCGCGCTCGCCCTCGAGAACCGGTTCCTTCATCAGGAACGACGCCATGACGCCGAGCAGGATGACGACCGTCGTCTGCGTGGCCGCGACGGTGCTCCAGAATGTGCGGGTGTCGAAGGCCTCCAGCAGGGCGATCGATCCGCCGGCGACCAGCATGGCGTAGGTCGGCGCCGTGCCCCCGACATGGAACATCGGCAGATTGACCATGAAACGTTCGTCGGGCCCGACAAAGGATACGCCCTCGCCATCGGAGGCCAGCGATGTCGCCATCGCATGGAGGTGGGCGTAGGACGACAGCACGCCCTTGGACGGGCCGGTCGTGCCGGATGTGTAGATGATGCTCTGCGTGTCCCAGGGCTCGATGGCGCGGGCGAGCGGCAGCACCTCGCCCTCGCCCCTGAGCCGCTCGGCCGACAGCATGGCGAGACCGGCGACAGGACCGGCATCGCCGCCAAGGACCACCACCCGTTCGAGGCCCGCCTTGTCGACGTGCTGCAGCCGCTCGATCAGGCCGGCATGGCCGATCATCAGCCGCGCGCCGGAATTGCGGATCACATGTTCGAGGATGCCGCCGCGATAGGCGGTGTTGATCGGCACGTAGACCGCGCCGACATAGTTGATCGCGAACCAGACCTTCAGCCCCTCGACGCCATTGGGCAGCCAGACCAGCACGTGCTCGCCCTGCGCCACGCCGAGATTCTGGAGGCCGCGCGCGATGGTCCTGATATCGTCACGCAGCGCGCCGTAGCCGACCCCGCTGCCATCGGGCATGACGACGAAAGGCTTGTCCGGCGTGGCCGCCGCATGGCGATCGAGAAGATCGCGCAGGACACAGGCCTCCCGGCCCGGCACGCCGCTGGCTGTCATGATCTCCTCCCTGTGCGCCCTTGAAGGGTCTTCGCGAGGCCGATGCCCCAGAGAGGCTCGGCGCCCGCCATGCTAAGGGGCGAAATTGAGAAATCAATAGATCAAATAATTATTGTGCTCGTCCATCCGACTGATACCATGAAGCCAACGAACAACAGCGAGCGCAATCCGCACCATGGCGCGAAAGGCATCCGCAGCCCCCCCGGTCTCCGGACGGCGAAAGGCCGCAACGGCGGCACCGAAACCCGCCGGCAAACGCGCGCGTGCGGCGAGCGATGCCGCGGCAGACACGTTGCCGAAATTGGTTGACGCCCCCAAGCGTCCGCCGGGGCGCCCACGCAATTCCGAGCGCGACCGCCCTGACCAGACGCGCGACCAGCTGCTCGACGCCAGCATCACGCTCTTTGCACGCTACGGCTTCGACACGGTCACGACCGGCCAGATCGCGGAGGCGGCCGGCCTGACGCAGTCCATGGTTCACTATCACTTCGGCACCAAGACGAAGCTCTGGGAAGAGGCGATGCGCCGGTTGATGCGGCGGCGCGGACGGCTGTTCCGCGCGACACCGGCGGACCTCGCCGGCCTCGACCCTCTCGGCAAGCTGAAAGTGCTGACCCGCCGCCTGATCGAGGCCAATGCCGCCAATCCCGACCACGTGCGCATCGTCGTCTATGAGGCGACCACGCGCAGCCCGCGGCTGAAATGGCTGATCGACAACTTTCTCTCTCCCGGATTCGGCGTGTTCGACCAGGCCGTCCGGGAGGCGATGGATTCAGGCGCCATGCGTCGCGCGCCCGTGCACGACATCACCAATGCGGTGACCTCGGCGGCTTCGCTCAGCTTCGCGCTGCATACGATCGTCAAGGACATGTACGGCGTCGACCTCGGGCAGCAGAAGGCCGTGACCTCGTTCTCCGACACGCTCATCGAGATCCTGTTCAATGGGCTTCTGGCCGCGCCGGCGGCGGCTACCGCGCCGCACCGGCACACCACGGCAGCCGACGCAGTCTGACGCCGCATCCCCCATGAGGCGGATAGCTGTGGGGCAACCAACAATCAATTGATCTATTGATTTTTTCGACGCCGGGCGTCAGCCTGCAGCCAACGACAAAGCCGGGAGGAAGGCGTGGAAGAGCGGGACTATCTCGCCATGGTGTCGTCGGTGCAGGACCGGCTCTGGCCGGCAGAGTTGCCGCGCGTGCCGCAATATCCGTTCGGCGAAATCCTGCTGACCGACCACCTGCGGCGGTGGGCGGAGATCCAGCCGGAGAAGGCGGCGATCAACTTCTACGGCGCCGTGACGACCTATCGCGAGCTCGACCGCCTGAGCGACGCCTTCGCGGCTCTTCTGGTCGGCCTCGGCATCGGCAAGGGCGACCGTGTCGCGGTGTTCATGTCGAACTGCCCGCAGTTCATCGTGGCGTTCTACGGCATCCTGAAGCTCGGCGCCGTCCACGTGCCGTGCAATCCGATGTTCAAGGCGCCCGAGCTGCTCTACGAGCTCAACGACACTGGCGCGACGGCCATCCTCTGCCTCGATCAGTTGCACGACACGGTCGCTGAGGTCCTCGATCGGACCTCGGTCCGCCATGTGCTCGTGACGTCCCTCTCGGAGATGGCGCCGGCAACGCCCGCCTTCCCCGCGCCGGCGACGGTTCTCGCGCCGAGGCGCGAGATCGCCGGCACCATCGACATGCTGCCGGCACTCGCCGCAGCGTCCGGTCCCTTCGTCCCGCCCGCTCCGGTCTCGCTCGATGACGTCGCGGCGCTGAATTATACCGGCGGCACGACCGGCATGCCCAAGGGGTGCATCCACACCCAGCGCGACATGGTCTACACGGCCGCCACCACGGTGTCCTTCTCACTGGGCACCACGAAGGACTCGACCTATCTCTGCTACCTGCCGGTGTTCTGGGTCGCGGGCGAGGTGTTCGGCGTCATCTTCCCGGTCTTCGCGGGCTGCACCTGCGTCCTGCTGAACCGCTGGGACCCTGTCGCCTCCATGGCCGCCATCGACCGGCTGAAGGTGACCCATGCGAGCTTCCTGGTCGATGGCGCGGTCGACATCGTCGACCACCCCGAGCGGCCGAACTACGACCTGACCAGCCTCGAGCGCACCGGCGGCATCTCCTTCGTCAAGAAGCTCAATCCGGATCTCCGGCGTCGCTGGCGCGAGGTGACGGGCTCGACGATCCGCGAAGTCGCCTGGGGCATGACCGAGACCCATACCTGCGACACCATGAACTATGGTCTCGACCGCGACGATTTCGACCTCAACTCGCAGCCGGTCTTCGTCGGCTTCCCGGTGCCGGGCACGGACTTCAAGATCTGCGACTTCGAGACTGGCGCGTTCAAGGCGCTCGGCGAGGAAGGCGAGATCTGCATCCGCTCGCCGTCGCTGTTCAAGGGCTACTGGAACCGCCCCGACGCCAATGCCGAGGTGTTCCGCAACGGCTGGTTCCACACCGGCGATATCGGCGTCTACGACACCGACGGCATCCTGCACTTCCTCGGCCGCCGCAAGGAAATGCTCAAGGTCAATGGCATGAGCGTCTTCCCCGGCGAGCTGGAAGCGATCCTCGGCCAATATCCAGGCCTGCTCGGCTCGGGCGTCATCGGCCGTCCCGACGAAGCCAAGGGCGAAGTGCCGGTCGCCTTCGTCTGGCTGCCGGAGGAGCAGCGCAACGCCGCCGGCCAGGACGCCTTCCGCCAGTGGTGCGGGCGGATGATGTCTTCCTACAAGCAGCCGGAAATCCGCTTCGTCGACGTCCTGCCGATGACCGAGACCGGCAAGGTCAAGAAAGAGCAGCTTCGCGCGCTCCTCTAGAGCCGCCAGACGCAGGCCGGCCCTTGCCGGACAATCAACATCGAGAAGCCGGCGCGACCGGCAGGAGGAAAGATCATGTCTCGCAAATTCTGGAAGAAGGCCGCGCTCGGCGGTCTCGCCGCCTTCGCGGCGCTCGCCATGGCCCAGGTGCCGGCGCAGGCCCAGGGATCGGGTCCCATCCGCATCGGCGTCCTCAACGATCAGGGCGGTCCGTACTCGGCGATCACCGGTCCGGGCTCGGTCGCCGCGGCCCGCATGGCCGTTCAGGACCTCGGCGGCACCGTGCTCGGCCGTCCGGTGGAGGTGCTCTCCGCCGACCACCAGCACAAGCCCGATCTCGGTTCGTCGCTGGCGCGCGAGTGGTATGACGTGCAGGGCGTCCGCGCGATCTTCGACATCTATTCCTCGGGCGTCGCGCTCGCCGTGCAGAAGGTCGCGCAGGACAAGGACCGGCTGCTGGTCGTCTCCATGGCGTCCAGCGCCCTGATCGGCGGCGCACAGTGCTCGACCCACGGCATGCAGTGGGCCAATGACGGCTACGCCGTGTCGAACCTCACCGTGCGCGGCGCGTCCGGTCAGGGCGAGAACAGCTGGTATTTCCTCACCGTCGACTACGCCGCCGGCCACTCGATCGAGGCCGACGCCACCAAGCTGATCCAGGCCGCGGGCGGCCGGGTCGTCGGCGCGGTGCGCTTCCCGCTCGGCACGCCGGACTTCTCCTCGTTCCTGCTGCGCGCTCAGGCTTCCGGCGCCAAGAACATCGGCTTCATCGGCGGCGGCTCCGACATGATCAACTCGGTCAAGCAGGCCGACGAGTTCGGCCTGCGCGCCGCCGGCCAGCGCTACGTGCCCTTCTCCATGACCACGGTGGACATCTCCGCCGTCGGCAGCCAGGCGACGCAGGGCATGCCGGTCGTGCTCTCCTATTACTGGGGCGAGAACGCCGAGACCCGCGCCTTCGCCGACCGCTTCAAGCAGGCGACCGGCAACCTGCCGACCGACCCGCAGGCCAATGTCTACAGCGCCGTGCGGCACTACCTGCGCGCCGTGCAGGCGGCCGGCACGGTCGAGACGGCCGCAGTCCTCGCCAAGATGCGCGAAATGCCGGTGGAGGACTTCTTCACCCGCGGCGCGCGCATCCGCGCCGACGGCCGCCTGATGCGCGACGTGATGTATGCCGAGGCCAAGGCCCCCGGCCAGATGAGCAATCCGGAAGACCTGCTCCGGATCGTCTCGCGCTTCACCGGCGAGCAGGCCTTCGTGCCGGTGGCCGAGAGCCAGTGCCCGCTGATGCGCCGCTGAACGGCCGAGTTGACGACAGGCGGGGACCGGGCCATCCGGTCCCCGTCAATTCAATCGAGGCGGCAGGGCGGCAATGACAGAGGCTATCCATACCGCGCCGGGCGAGGCGCTGATCGATCAGCCCGCCTATCGCGAGCCGGGACGCTTCATCGACAGCGCCGACCCCGCCATCCGCGCCCGGGCACAGGGCGTTGTCGAGGGCGTGGCCGACGACCGCGAAAAGGCCATCCGCCTGTTTTACCATGTGCGCGATGGCTGGCGGTACGACCCGTTCAACTTCCGCCTGACCCCCGAGCACCACACGGCGAGCACCGTGCTCGCCGCCGATCACGGCTACTGCATCACCAAGGCCGTGCTGCTCTCCGCCCTCGCCCGGTCCGTCGGCATCCCCTCGGCGATCGGCCTCGCGGACGTCACCAATCACCTCACCTCCGAAAAGCTGACGCGGCAGATGGGCGGCTCGACCCTGTTCGTCGATCACGGCTTCTCGCTGCTTCAGGTAGACGGCCGCTGGGTGAAGGCAGCCCCCGCCTTCAATATCGAGCTATGCGACCGCTTCGGCGTCGCGCCGACCGAATTCGACGGCCGCTCTGACGCGATCCTGCAGGAATTCGATGCGAAGGGGCGGCGGCACATGGAGTACCTGCGCCACCATGGCGCCTGGTCGGACCTGCCCTTCGACAAGGTCGAGCGCGACTTCCACGCGGCCTATGCCGGCTCCGACATGATCCGGCTGTCAGGTGGCAAACCCGCGAACAGCAAGGTCGACGCGACCGGGAACGACCCCTTTGGCACGCGCTGACGCAATACACGTCATGACGGCGCATCCCCCTGTCGGCCGGATTGGCCGCGGCAGGGCTGCGGGTCAGACTGATCACGAGCAGACGGGCCAGGAGCCCTCACCTCAGGACAAGCGAGCGGAACAATGAAGATTCAAGGCATGGCCGCGGTTGTGACCGGCGGCGCTTCCGGCCTCGGCGGGGCCACGGCATCGCGGCTGGCGGCGGCCGGCGCGAAGGTCACCATTTTCGACCTCAACGAGAGCCTAGGCATCGAGAAGGCCAAGGAAATCGGCGGCCATTTCGCCAAGGTCAACGTCACCGACGAGGCGGCGGTCGACGCCGCCCTCGCCGAGGCCGAGGGCCTGCATGGCAAGGCGCGCATCTGCGTCAACTGCGCCGGCATCGGGCCGCCGGCCAAGGTCATCGCGCGTGACGGCTCGGCCCTGCCGCTCAAGGACTTCAACACCATCATCCAGGTGAACCTCATCGGCACGTTCAACGTGCTGTCCAAGTTCGCGGCGCGCCTCCATACCGCCGATCCGGTCGGCGAGGAGCGCGGCGTCATCATCAATACCGCCTCGGTCGCGGCTTTCGACGGCCAGATCGGCCAGCCGGCTTATGCAGCCTCCAAGGGCGGCATCGTCGGCATGACCCTGCCCATCGCGCGCGAGCTCGCACGCTTCGGCATCCGCGTCGTCACCATCGCGCCCGGCCTGTTCCTCACCCCGCTGATGGGCTCGCTGCCCAAGGAGGCGCAGGATTCGCTCGGCGCGCAGGTGCCGTTCCCCTCGCGCCTCGGCCACCCCGACGAATATGCCCAGATGGTCGAGGCCATCGTCACCAACCCGATGCTGAACGGCGAAACCATCCGCCTCGACGGCGCTATCCGCATGACGCCGAAATGAGCAGCCACGCCCCGACCGAACAGGTCTCCGAACGCGCACGCGCCATTGCCGCGAAGGTGGAAGCCTTCGTGCGCGATGTCGTCGTGCCCTACGAGCGCGATCCGCGCCTCGGCCCCCATGGCCCGTCGGAGGATCTCGTCCTCGAACTGAAGGACAAGGCTCGCAAGGCCGGCGTGCTGACGCCGCACATCCTCGGCGACGGCGATCATCTCACGCAGGTCGAAACCGCCTATGTGCTGATCCGCTCGGGCCTCTCGCCCCTCGGCCCGATCGCCGTGAACACGGCCGCCCCCGACGAAGGCAACATGTACCTTCTCGGCAAGGTCGGAAGCCCGGAGCAGAAGGAGCGCTTCCTGAACCAGCTCGTCGAGGGCCGCTCGCGCTCCGCCTTCTTCATGACCGAGCCGGCGCTGGAAGGCGGGGCGGGTTCCGACCCCTCGATGATGAAGACGACCTGCCGGCCCGACGGCAACCACTGGGTGATCAACGGCCGCAAGGCCTTCATCACCGGTGCCGAGGGCGCCAAGGTCGGCATCGTCATGGCGAAGTCCGACGACGGCGCCTGCATGTTCCTCGTCGACCTGCCGGACCCGGCCATCCGCATCGAGCGGGTGCTCGACACCATGGACTCCTCGATGCCCGGCGGCCACGCGGTGGTTGTCATCGACAACCTGCGGGTGCCGGCCGACCAGATGCTGGGGGCGAGCGGCGAGGGCTTCAAATATGCGCAGGTGCGTCTGTCGCCGGCGCGCCTGTCCCACTGCATGCGCTGGCTCGGCGCCTGCACGCGCGCCAACGAGATCGCCACCGACTATGCCTGCCGGCGCGAGGCCTTCGGCAAGCTGCTGGTCGACCACGAGGGCGTCGGCTTCATGCTGGCAGAGAACCTCATCGACCTGAAGCAGGCCGAGCTGATGATCGACTGGTGCGCGGGCGTGCTCGATTCGGGTTCGCTCGGCACGGCGGAAAGCTCCATGGCCAAGGTCGCGGTCTCCGAGGCGCTGATGCGCATCGCCGACCGCTGCGTCCAGGTCATGGGCGGCATGGGCGTCTCCACCGACACCATCGTCGAACAGGTGTTCCGCGAGGTCCGCGCCTTCCGCATCTATGACGGCCCGACCGAAGTGCACAAATGGTCGCTCGCCAAGAAGATCAAGCGCGACTGGAAACACGCCCGGCAGGCCTGACGGCGCCGGCATCGAGAAGGAACACGACCATGGCCGAGGCCTACATCATCGATGCCGTGCGCACGGCCGGCGGACGCCGCGGCGGCAAGCTCGCCGGCTGGCACCCCGCCGATCTCGGCGGCGAGGTTCTGAACGCCCTCGTCGACCGCACGGGCGTCGATCCGGCGGCCATCGAGGACGTCGTGGTCGGCTGCGTCACGCAGGGCGGCGAGCAGGCCTTCCAGATCGGCCGCAACATGGTGCTGGCCTCCAAGCTGCCGCAGAGCGTGCCGGCGGTCTCCATCGACCGCCAGTGCGGCTCCTCGCAGCAGGCGATCCAGTTCGCCGCGCAGGCGGTCATGTCGGGTACGCAGGACCTCGTCATCGCGGCCGGCGTCGAGAGCATGACGCGCGCGCCGATGTTCTCGAACGTCGCGCTCTACGGCAAGGCTGGCGTCGGCACCGGCCCGGTCTCGCCGCGCATCAAGGAGCGCTTCGGCGTCAACGAGTTCAGCCAGTTCACCGGCGCCGAGATGATCGCCAAGAAGTACGGCTTCACCAAGGATGAGCTCGACCGGTTCGCGCTGGAGAGCCACCGGAAGGCCATCGCCGCGACCGAGGCTGGCGCCTTCGGACGCGAGATCATTGCCATCGACGTCGACGGCGAGCCGCACGTCCGCGACGAGGGCATCCGCTTCGATGCGACGCTGGAGGGCATCGGCTCGGTCAAGACGCTGGTCGAGGGCGGCTACATCACCGCCGCCAATGCCAGCCAGGTCTGCGACGGCTCGTCGGGCGTTCTCGTCGCCAGCGAAGCCGCGGTGAAGGCCCATGGCCTGAAGCCCATCGCGCGCATCCACAACCTGACCGTCACCGCCGGCGATCCCGTCATCATGCTGGAGGAGCCGATCCCGGCGACCGAACGCGCCCTGAAGCGCGCCGGTATGACGATCGGCGACATCGATCTCTACGAGGTCAACGAGGCCTTCGCGCCCGTGCCGCTGGCCTGGCTGAAGGCGACCGGCGCCGACCCGGCGCGGCTCAACGTCAATGGCGGCGCCATCGCGCTCGGCCACCCGCTCGGCGCTTCCGGCACCAAGCTGATGGCAACGCTGGTCCATGCGCTGCGCGCGCGCGGCAAGCGCTACGGCCTCCAGACCATGTGCGAAGGTGGTGGCATCGCCAACGTCACCATTGTCGAGGCCCTCTGAAACCCCGACGCGGTGCCGCCCCGTCCCGGGGCGGCGCTACTGGACGACCTTCAGCGGCTTTTCAAGCACGGCGAGCACGCGCCCGAGTTCCGGCCCGCGCTTCATGATCAGGCCGGTGGCGCTGACCACGGAATAGGCGCCCTGCTTGGCCTCCGGATTCTTCTCGATCCGGTAGAGCGGCACTTCCGACGAGCGGCGGAAAATGGCGAAGACCGCCTTGGATTTCAGGAAATCGATGGCGTAGTCGCGCCATTCGCCAGCCGAGACCATGCGTCCGTAAAGTTGCAGAATCTGCTGCAGTTCGCGCCGATCGAAGGAGACCCTTGGAGGAGCGGCACCGGCGTTCAGGGGAACGACGGTGCCGACGGGACTCGTGTCGATGTCGGACATGAGGCTCCTTCTGGCGCTCCGGCTCGCGTCATCTGCCGGTCATGATCGGCCGATGCGGCGGGATTGGCAAGCCGGAAGCGGGCAACCTCCGGGTCCGAATTGCCGCCTCGGCGGGATATTGCCACTTCGGGACCTTGGCAGGCGTAGGCTGCCGGCGGCCATCCACCATGGCAGGGAGCAGGTCCGGTATGAGCGATGCAGAGACGATGCGGGAGCTTTTCGACCGTTGGGAGCAGGTTTGGCACGAGGGGAGGTTCGATCTCGTGCCAGGCTGCGTCGCACCGCATTACATCCGCCATGACGAGGCGGGCGACCGGACGGTCACGCCCGAGGAATACGCCGCCGAGCTCGCCGGCCTGAGGCAAGATCGGCCGGACGTTCGCATCATCGTCTACGACCACGCCTTCGGGTGGGATCGCGCCTGGTATCGGTTCACGATGAAGTGGACCGACCGGACCAGCGGCCAGATTCGGACGCGGGCCGGGCTACAGACCTACCGCATCGAGGGCGGCAAGCTCGCCGAGACATGGGTCGTGCTTCAGCCGCTGGGCTCGGCGTGGAGCGATGTCCTTGCACAGGAAAGCTGGACAAAGCCCATCCGCTGAAGTTCGCAGGTCGAACGAAGCACGACCGCAGCAGCCTCAGACCGGTTTGGCCGTCCGCTCGAACAGCGGCAGCGTCTCATACTGCCCCTTGGCTTTAAGGATGCCTTCCTCGACCAGCTTGTCGTGCACCACCTTCGCCTTATCGTAGGCATAGGATCCCGCATAGAAGGCGATCGTGCCGCCCTCCTTCGTCTGGCCGGCCAGGAGCTTCACCATCTCATAGTCGGTGAGGCCACCATAGGCGTCGTTCGCCTCGGTGCGGAACTCGCCGACATGGAACAGCGTCACCACGTCGAACATCGGCAGCAGACGCTTGTCGAGCTGGTAGATGTCGCCGAAATAGGCCTTGTAGCCCCAGCCGAGCTCCGGATTCTCGACGATCATCGTCTCGTAGGTGCGGATCTCGCCCGGCGAGGCGGTGATGCCGAGAATGGCATTCTTCAGGCCCTTCTCGACATTGTGCAGGCCGAGGATGTGGTGGCCGCCGGTGCCGAAATGGAAGATTGCCTTCCCCGTGACGTTCTCCTTCTCCAGCCAGTCGCAGAAGTGGACGTCGCAGGGGCATTCCTTGACCCTTAGGTCCCAGAAGTGATCCCAGATATGCAGTGCCATGGCTTTGCCTTTCGTGGAGGTCGGACGCGCCGCGCGGCGCGGGATGGATGATCAGTGGGTGACGGGCCTTGTGCGCAGCGGCACCGATTCGAGACGGGCGCCCCGTGGCCCGCGCGTCAGCACAAGCTTGCGGTCGTGCAGCGCGTCGAGCCCCGGACGGAGGCCGACGCTGACCAGCGTCGAGCCGTCGAGCACGGCGGCGAGTGTCGCCATCAGCCGCGCCTCACCCGCCTCGTCGAGCGCGCTGGTGGCGCCGTCAAGGATGACGAGGTCCGGCTTCTGCACGATCAGGCGGGCGACGGCCAGACGCTGGCGCTCGCCATTGGATAATGTCTGGTCCCAGCGGTCGATCTCGTCGAGCCGGCCTGCAAGGTAGCCGAGCCCGGCCTCGGTAAGCGCCTCGGACAGCACCGCATCGTCCACCGCCGCGCTCTGGGCGGGGTAGAGCAGCGCGCCACGCAGCGTTCCCGCCGGCAGGTAGGCGCGCTCGGGCACGAAGGCGACCGTGCCGCCCGCGGGCAGTGCTATGACGCCGGTGCCCCAGGGCCAAAGGCCTGCCATGGCGCGCACGAGGGTCGATTTGCCGGTGCCGCTCTCGCCGGCCACCACCACCTTCTCGCCGGGCTCGACGCGGGCATTGATCCCGGCAATGAGCACGCGTCCGGTCCGGTCGGCGATCGTCAGTTCGTCGAGCCTCAGCGTACCGGAGCCCGACGGCGCCAGCACCACGCCGCCGGTATGCAGCCGATCGAAATCGCCGTCGATGTCGTCGATGGCATTGGTCAGTTCGGTGACGCGCTGCATCGAGGCGTAGCACTGGGCGAGCGCCCGGAAATTGTCGACCAGCCAGGCGATGGCCACTTGCACCTGCATGAAGGCGCCGGCGAGCTGCGTCACCTGCCCGAGCGTAAACTCGCCGGAGAGATATTTCGGCGCCGCCAGCAGCAGCGGCAGGACCGGGATGAACACGCCATTGGAATTGGTCAGCCAGGTAATGTGCCCATGGCGGCGCACGACGCCGAGCCAGCGGGTCACCAGGTCGGCATAGGTCGCCCCCAGCGCGCGCCGCTCGTCCGCCTCGCCACGGATCAGCGCGACGCTCTCGGCATTTTCGCGCAGCCGCGTCAGCTCGAAGCGCAGCTTCGCCTCGCCCTCGTTGCGGCGGGCGACTGCGCCCGGCAGCTTGCGGCCGATCCACAGCATCAGGCCCGAGACGCAGACGCCATAGACGATGGCGGCCAGCACCATATAGCCGGGGATAACCAGATCGGTTGAGCCGATATGGAGGGTCAGGCTGCCGCCGACCATCCAGAGCACGCCGACGAAGGTCAGCGCCGAGACGACCGAGGTGACGAGACCGATGGCGAAGTCGACGATCGGCTCGGTCGCCATGCGCGTATCGTCGGCGATGCGATATTCGGGATTGGCCGGCTCGGTGCGGGCAAGGCCCATGCGATAGTAGCGCTGGCCGCCGATCCACCGGTCGAGCAGCGAGCCGATCAGCCATTCGCGCCAGCGCACCTGCAGCGTCTCGCGCGACAGCACGATGCCGACGCCGATCGCCGCCGCGCAGAAGACGAGGCCGAGGAACGCGATCACCGCCCAGAAGACGGTGTGGCTGTCGGAATTCTCCAGCGCGTCGAAGAAGCGCCGGTTCCAGGTATTGACCGCGAAATTGATGCCGACATTGACGACGAGGCAGGCGCCGAGCGCCAGCGTCAGGAACCAGGCGCGTCGCGCGCTGGCTCCTCGCCACCAGCCGATGGCGAGCGCGAAGAAGTCCCGGAAGACCTTGCGGTCCAGCCCGTCCGAGGCGGGCACGCTTGCTGCGGGAGACGACATGAACGCTGGCGGACCCGCCTGACCTCACGAAACTGTGACCGGCACCATTCCAGAAGTGCCGGCCGGGCGCAATTCGCTCCAAATGCCGCACGTCGGCGATGAACCCAGCCTGAACCGGCCGCCTCAGCCGATGCCGAGCACCTTGAGCCAGATGATCGAGGAGAAGACCGCGAGCAGGGTCGAAAGCGCCACCGTGGTCGAGGCGATGCCAACGCCTTGCCCGTAACGGGCGGCGAACAGATAGGCGTTGATCCCCGCCGGCATCGCCGCAAACAGCACGACGGTGCCGGTCCAAGCCGGCGGCAGGGCGAAGACGTGCTGGGCGATGACATAGGCGATCGCGGGGTGCACGATAAGCCTGAGGAAGGTGATCATCAGCGCCACCGGCACGTCCGCCCGGACCCCGTAGGTCTTCAGCGACAGGCCGAGCGCGATCAGCGACAGCGGGATGGTCGTGTTCGCGACCATGTCGAGCATGGTGCCGAGCGGCCCCGACGGCTTGATCCCGACGAATTGCGCGCCGATGCCGAAGGCCATGGCGATGATCAGCGGGTGAGTCGCAAGACCGCGCACCAGCTTGCCCAGAACGGCGCTGCCGGCGGCGCGCGTGCCCTCCAGCATCAGTGTCGCCGTGGTCATGGTGATCGGCAGGTTCACCGCCAGCAGCATGGCGATGGGGAAGGCGGCCTGCTCGCCATAGGCCTTGAGGATGATCGGAATACCGATCAGCACGGTGTTCGCCTGGCCCGCCGCAAGACCCGCGATGACGGCATCGCCATGGCTTCGCTTGAACACGGTGGCCGCCAGAAGGGTGGCCGCGATCCAGATCGCCGCCATGCCGGCGTAATAAGCGATCCAGTAGCCCCACGGAAAAATCTCCGGGAAGACCGCCGAAGTCAGAAGCTTGAGGATCAGCGCCGGGGCCCCGATGACGAACAGATAGGAGGTCAGCCCCTCGTTTGCCTTCTCGCCGATCAGTCCGAGCAGTGCCGCCCCGTAGCCGAGCGCCACGAGGCCGAAGACGGGCACGACGAGAAGAATGAGTTCGAGCATGGAATGGCAGGAATCCGGAGCGAATTCACCGGCAGTAAACCATTTCTTCGTCATTCGGCGGTAGCCATGTCGCATGTCCGCCATGCCCGCAAAAACCTTGGGTTCCCCGCCGCTGCGCGTGCTGGTCGCCGACGACCACGAATTCTCGCGCGAGGTGGTCGCCCGCATCGCCAGCGCTCTCGGTCATGACGTGACCGCGGTGGACGGCGGCCACGCGGCGCTGGAAGCGGTTGCCGGGCAGGCCTTCGACGTCGCGGTCATCGACCGGCGCATGCCCGACATGGATGGCGCGGCGGTCGCGATCGCCATGAAGGCCCACCCGGGTCACCCCCGCCTCGTTGCCCTCTCGGGCGACGATCCCGCCGACATGCTGCCCGGCCTGTTCGACGTGGTGTTGCAGAAGCCGGTCGAAGCGGCCGTTCTTGCGCGAGCCCTCGTCGGCTGACGCCGCCGATCGTGACAGTTGTGCAACGCACACCTGCCAATTGTTCAGGCATCTTTAACCAAGCCTGTCTCTTGATCACACTCAGGGTAGATTCACGTTCTCCCGGGTGACTCGATCCATGACCGCGCGTTCTCTGGTGCGCCCAGATTCAAGGATTTCCGGCCCGGCCCGGCCGACGGTCCGGCGCCGTTCCAACGAGCGCGCCGCCCGGCCCACCGACATCCTCGTCGTCCTCCACCAGGAGCATTCGACTCCCGGCCGCGTCGGCCGCCTGCTGCAGGAACGCGGCTTCCGCCTCGACATCCGCCGCCCGCGCTTCGGCGACCCTCTGCCGACCGATACGAGCCACCTCGCCGGCGCGGTGATCTTCGGCGGCCCGATGAGCGCCAACGACCCCGACGATTTCGTCAAGGCGGAGACCGACTGGATCGGCGTCGCGCTGAAGGACGAGCTGCCCTTCCTCGGCATCTGCCTCGGCGCGCAGATGCTGGCGCGGCACCTCGGCGGGAAGGTCTATTTTCACCCTGAGGGCCATGTCGAGGTCGGCTATTACCCGCTCTACCCGACCGAAACCGCCCTCGGCGAACTGCCCTGGCCGGACCATGTCTATCAGTGGCACCGCGAGGGCTTCGACGTGCCGGCCGGCGCTGAACTGCTGGCGACCGGCGACTGTTTCCGCAATCAGGCGATCCGCGTCGGGCGCGCCGCCTACGGCATCCAGTTCCACCCCGAAGTGACGCACTGGATGATGAACCGCTGGACCACCCGCGCGCATGAGCGCATGGCCTCGCCCAATGCCCGTTCGAGGCAGGAGCATTTCGACGGCCGGTTCATGCACGACCCGGCGGTGCGCGTCTGGCTCGACTCGTTCCTCGATCACTGGACCGGCCTGAAAGTCGCGTAACCGCCGCTTTCGGCTGGCGTCATGGTGATGACATCGCGTTTGGCGAGCGTCACACTGGAAGGGAGGTCCTCGGCGATTCGCTTGGAACAGCGGTCCTGACGGCGAGCCCATCCCGGCTCCGGCCCGGCCCGCAGGCTCAGGCGACATCTCCCGGACCCGCCCGCGCGAGGCCCGTTCTGGCCCCGGCGCTGCATGGCAGGGAGGTCGGCATGCCCCGCATCTTCACCGGTCTGGAAGTTCCCGAGACCATGGCGGACGACCTCAGCAAGCTGCGCGGCGGCCTCATGAGCGCCCGCTGGATCGAGCCAGAGGACTACCACCTGACCCTGCGCTTCATCGGCGATGTCGACGAACGCACCGCCAACGAGATCGCCGACCTGCTCTACGCCGTGAAGAAGCGCTCCATAGAGGTGACGCTGACCGGCCTCGGCGCCTTCGGCGGCGACCGGCCCCGCTCGCTTTACGTGTCCGTGAAGCAAACCCAGCCCCTGCTGGAATTGCAGGCCGAGCACGAACGCATCATGCGGCGGGTCGGCATGCCGCCCGAAACGCGCAAGTTCGTGCCCCACGTGACACTGGCGCGGCTTGGCCGCGACGCGACCGCGCGCACGGTGGCCGACTGGCTGGCGCTGCGCGGCCTGTTCCTCAGTCGCACCTTCATCGTGCCGAACTTCGTTCTGTTCTCGTCGAAGGAATCAGTCGGCGGCGGCCCCTACCTCGTCGAGGAAACCTATCCGCTGGCGGCATGAACGAAGCCGCGCGCCGCGCGGCCTGCCGATGGTGCTGCGAGAGACCGGCTTACTGCTGCGCCGGAGGGGCCGCAGCCTGGCTCTGCGTCGGCTCCGACGTCCCGGTCCGGCCGATCATCCGCGAGAACCAGTTGCCCTGTGCCTGCTGCGGTTGCGGTGAAACCGGCTCGACCGGCGCGAAGGCCGTGCCCGGAACGCCTGACGGCATGACGCCGCCCACCTGACGCTGGGCGATGGTGGTGCGCAGCGGCGAGGGCTGCGGCACGGGCGCAAGAGCAAGGCTGGCCGGAACCGTCATATTGCCCTGCGAGGCCGGAGCGGGGGCCTGTGCAGTCGCCGTCTGGCTCGCGGGGGCGGCAGCGGCCGCTGCGGGCGGCGCCGAGGGCGTAGCTGCGGCCGTCTGCGTCTGTGGCTGGTTCGCCGCGACCGGGGAGCGCGCCGACACCAGCGTCACCGGCGTCGATTCCTGCGACGCCAGCGAGAAGGTCGGCTCGCTCGAGCCGACGCGGATCTGGCGATGGGCGAAACGGTCGGCGAAACGGCGATGCGTGCCGCCGTCGATGCCGGAGCGCGCCGGAGCGGCCTCGACCTCGCGGGACAGCGACGCAACCTGCGCCATGTCGCGGGCGTTCTTGGCGGCCACGGCCTGCCGGATCGGCGCCGGCACGACATAGGTCGGGCATCGGCCGGCGGCCTGGAAATTCGGGCGCGGCGTCGCATCCTCGCCGACCGCCGTGAAGCGGGCGCGAACCGAACGGGCCGGCGCGGCGCGCGTCACCGGCGCCATGGTGGTGACCGGCTGGTTGAGCGAGGTCGGAACCGGCGTCGCCGAGGTCGTGACGGCGGCACGCGCCGTACCGGGCGAACGCTGGCCGGCCCACGGGTCGGCGGCGATCATCTCGCGGGTCTGGCCGCCGCCGCCGGCGAGCGGCGAATCCGGCGCGACGGCATTGAACACGTAGCGGCGCTCGCAGACATCGACCTGCGGTTCCTGCCGCGTGACCTCGAAATGGTCGTGGCCTTCCTTCAGGTTGCGCCAGAACGCCATGTGCGGGCTGTTGCGGTGGCGCGCCATGTTCCGCGCCGTCATGCGGAACGGATAGGCCTGCACCTGGAAGCTCTCCTGGCCGCCCTGCAGCGCTTCGCGAGCGAGCGCGTAAACTTCGGCAATGGCCTCGTCGGTCATCGCGTAACAGCCGCGCGACGAGCAGTCGCCATGCACCATGAGATGCGAACCGGTCCGCCCGTAGGAACGGTCGAACTGGTTCGGGAAGCCCATGTTGAAGGCGAGATAATAGGACGAGTTCGGGTTCATCAGACCCATATTGATCTGATAGAAGCCCTCCGGCGACTGGCGGTCGCCCTCGCGGACCTTCGGGCCGAGATCGCCGGAATAGTTGCAGATCGGATAGGTCTTGAAGAGCGCGTAGCGGCCCGAGCCGTCGCGCTTCCAGACTTCCAGCTCGGCTTCCTGCTTGAAGATGCGGATCAGCACCGGCGAGGTGCGGGTCATGCCGCGGACGTTCAGTTCCTCGGCGACGGCCTGGGAGATCGGCATGCTGCCGCGGTTTGGATTCGAGCGGGACATGCCGCCTTCCTGGCAGCCGGCCAGCAGCAGCGCGCAGACGGTCACCGTCGCGGCGAGCCGCCAGCCCTTCATCCGCGATGCGCGAGGGGAAACGCCCTCGGCGGCTCCTGCCGTCTGACGCAATGCTCTGCTCCCGAACCTCAGGCGCGAAGCGCCCTTTATTGCGGTCTCAGCTTGGCGCTGACGATCCTTAACGGACCCTTTCCGGCCGAGGGATAGCGTCAACCCGAGGTTACCGCAAGCAGCGGAAATTGACCTCGACGGTTAACGAAATGCCCATGCGCGTCACATCGTGGTGATCTGTGGGCAAGGAACGTGGCCGCGGTGTGGCAGGCGGCCGGCCGGCCGTCAGATCGCGCGGCCGATGGCGAGGAACTTGTCGCGCCTGAGGCGGCGGATTTCCTCGGGCGCCAGGCCGCGGAACCCCTGCAGGCACTGGGCAATGGCGTCGCCGACGCGCGAAACCGCGAGATCGGGGTCGCGGTGTGCGCCGCCGACCGGCTCCTGCACCATCTGGTCGATCACGCCGAAACGCAGCAGGTCCTGCGCGGTGATCTTCATGTTGGTGGCGGCTTCCTGGGCCTTGGTCGTGTCGCGCCAGAGGATCGAGGCCGCGCCTTCCGGCGAGATCACGCTGTAGATCGCGTGTTCCAGCATCAGCACCTTGTTGGCGGTGGCGATGGCGATGGCGCCGCCCGAACCGCCCTCGCCGATGATGACGGCGACGTTCGGCACGCCCAGCGACAGGCTCCTGTCGGTCGAGCGGGCGATGGCTTCCGCCTGGCCGCGCTCCTCGGCGCCGATGCCGGGATAGGCGCCGGCGGTGTCGACCAGCGAGATCACCGGAATGTCGAAGCGCTCGGCAGTCTCCATCAGGCGCACCGCCTTGCGGTAGCCCTCCGGCCGCGCCATGCCGAAATTGTGCCGGATGCGCGTTTCGGTCGTATCGCCGCGCTCGTGGCCCATGATACAGACGCTCTCGCCGCGGAATCGTCCGAAACCGCCGACGATGGCCTCGTCCTCGCCGAAGACGCGGTCGCCCGCGAGCGGCGTGAAGTCCTCGATCAGCTGGCCGATATAATCCAGCGTGTGCGGCCGTCCCGGGTGGCGCGCGACGAGCGTCTTCTGCCACGGCGTCAGGCCGGCATAGAGCTCCTTCAGCGCCTGATCGGCCTTCTGCTCGAGCTTGGTCACTTCTTCGCTGATCGAGACGCCGCCGTCCCGCTGCGCCACTTCGCGCAGTTCCTCGACCTTGGATTCGAGTTCGGCAATCGGCTTTTCGAAGTCGAGATAGCTTCGCATCGGAAGGGTATGGCCCCGGGATGAGGGCGGCCCGAGGGCCGGCGAAGGGCGAGGACATGCCCGCCGGGTGGGGCCAAGTCAAGGGACGGCAGGACCGTCACTCGTCCTCGGCAAGCGGATGGAGGTCCCTGACGAGCCCTGCCAGCCGCTCGTCCAGCACATGGGTATAGATCTGTGTCGTGGCAATGTCGGCATGGCCGAGCAACTGTTGCACGGAGCGCAAATCGGCTCCGTTCTGCAGCAAATGGCTGGCGAAAGCATGGCGCAGGACGTGTGGCGAGACCTTCGCGGCCGGCAGCCCTGCGGCCCCGGCGACGGCCTTCAGTTCGCGCCCGACATGCTGGCGCGTCAGGTGGCCGCTTTCGCCGGACGAGGGAAACAGCCATTTCGATGCGGCAAGGCCGGCCTGTTCGCGCAAGGCCAGATAGGCGCCCATGGCAGCCTTGGCCGCGCCGTTCAGCGGCACGA
This sequence comes from Pseudomonadota bacterium, assembly GCA_020161695.1. Taxonomy (GTDB): domain Bacteria; phylum Pseudomonadota; class Alphaproteobacteria; order Rhizobiales; family Phreatobacteraceae; genus Phreatobacter. The sequence continues at coordinate 23,379 of JAIUOO010000005.1, forward strand.
TGCGCTCCTTGTTGCCCTTGCCCCGGACCACCAGGAACCGTTCGTCGCGCCGCGCTGCCGTCACCGGCAGGGCGATCAGCTCGGAGACGCGCAGGCCCGTGGCGTAGAGCAGTTCGAGAAGGCAGGCCATCCGTGCCGCCCTCAGCCGCTCGCCAACTGGGCGGGCCGGATCGTCCAGTCCCTCCCTGGCCACCACCAGCAGCCGATCCACCTCGCCCAGCGACAGCGATTTCGGCAGCGGCCGGCCGCGTTTCGGTCCCTCCAGCACGGCGGCGGGGTCCTCGGTGCCAAGCCCTTCCGTGTAGATGAAGCGGTGAAGCTGGCGCACGGCGGAAAGCCGCCGGGCCACCGATGCTGTCTTCAGCCCGCGCGACTGGCAATCGGCGAGATAGGCGCGGATCGCGTCGGTCGTGGCCGCTTTCGGCGCAAGAGCCTCGCCGGCGAGGAATTCGGCATAGTCGTCGAGGTCGCGGCGATAGGCGTCGAGGGTGTTTTTCGCCGCGCCGCGCTCGGCGGCCATCATGTCCAGGAACAGGTCGATCTCGCCGGCCACGGCGCCTAGCGCTTGGGCTGGAGGCGGGCGGGCGGAATGGTCACGCTCATGTCGCGTGGCTCCGGCTCGACCAGATAGGCGAAGGCCAGCATCCCCGAGAAGATCACCCCGCCGATCAGAATGAGGACCGTCAGGAAGCGGACAAGCGTCGGCAAGGAGGGCGTCCCCCAAGGGATTTGCGGCCAGGAAGCTGTCCGAGACTGATCATGAATGCGGCTGCGCCGCAACCGCCGCGCGGTGGATGACGGCGGCGGGCGTCTTTCGGCGCGGGAAAGGCACCTCTATGGTCGCGCGGCCCGATGAGGATCCCATGCCCCTGACCGTCGCCACCTGGAACATCAATTCCGTGCGCCTGCGCATCGAGACCGTCGCCCGGTTCGTCGAGGCGCACCGGCCGGACGTGCTCTGCCTGCAGGAAACCAAGTGCATGGACGGCCAGTTTCCGCTCTCGGACGTCAAGCGGATGGGCTACGACCACATCGCGATTCATGGCCAGAAGGGCTATCACGGCGTCGCGGTCTTCTCCCGCCATGCCCTGAAGGACGTCGAGCGGCGGCCCTTCTGCGACAAGCAGGACGCCCGGCACATCGCCGTGACGCTGGCCGAGGGGCCGGCCGCCGGCACGCGCATCCACAATTTCTACGTTCCCGCCGGCGGCGACGAGCCGGACCCGGCGATCAACCCGAAATTCGCGCACAAGCTCGGCTTCCTCGACGAGATGGAGAACTGGGACGCGTTGAAGGTCGGCGGCGGCACGAAGGCGATCCTCGTCGGCGACCTCAATATCGCGCCGCTGGAACACGACGTCTGGAGTTCCAAGCAGCTCGCGAAGGTCGTCTCGCACACGCCGGTCGAGCGCCGCCGCCTGACCGAAGTGGCGGAGCGCGGCGGCTGGGTCGACATGATGCGCTCGCTGACCCCCGAGCCGGAAAAGCTCTTTACGTGGTGGAGCTACCGTTCGCCCGACTGGGCCGCCGCCAACAAGGGCCGCCGGCTCGATCACGTCTGGCTCAGCCCGGCGCTGGCGCCGGCGATGAAGGGCTTCGAGATCCTGCGCGAGGCGCGCGGCTGGGACCGCCCGTCCGACCATGTCCCGGTGATCGCCACGCTCGATTTCTGACCGGCGCTCCGAGCAGGCTTGCCAACTCTCTTGTTGCATTGCATCACCCGAACGCCCTATGGCGGCGGCCGGGCGTTTCGTTGACACCCAACAGGGCCGCTTCTACGGTGCGCGCCCGGTCAATTTGACCTTGAAAATCGATTATCCGAGCGGAATTTTCCATTTCCCTCGGGGAGGGACACGATGAAGATCCTTGTGCCCGTGAAGCGGGTGGTCGACTACAACGTGAAGATCCGCGTGAAGCCCGACGGTTCGGGCGTGGAACTCGCCAACGTCAAGATGTCGATGAACCCCTTCGACGAAATTGCCGTCGAGGAGGCGATCCGCCTGAAGGAGAAGGGCGCGGCGACCGAGATCGTCGTGGTCTCCATCGGCCCGCAGGGCGCGGCCGAGACGATCCGCACCGCGCTCGCCATGGGCGCCGACCGCGGCATCCACGTGAAGACCGACGCCACCGTCGAGCCGCTCGCCGTCGCCAAGATCCTCAAGGGCGTGGTCGGCGAGGAAGCTCCGGGCCTCGTCATCCTCGGCAAGCAGGCCATCGACGACGATTCAAACCAGACGGGCCAGATGCTGGCGGCGCTGCTGGGCTGGCCCCAGGGCACCTTCGCCTCCAAGGTCGAGCTTGCCGGTGACGCCGTCTCGGTCACCCGCGAGGTCGATGGCGGCCTGCAGACCGTGAAGCTGAAAACCCCCGCCATCGTCACGACGGACCTGCGTCTCAACGAGCCGCGCTATGCTTCGCTGCCGAACATCATGAAGGCGAAGAAGAAACCGATCGACGAAAAGGCCCCCGATGCCTACGGCGTCGATGTCGCCCCGCGCCTCAAGGTCCTCAAGACCGCCGAGCCGGGTGGCCGCAAGGCCGGCGTCAAGGTCGCCTCCGTCGCCGAGCTGGTCGGCAAGCTGAAGAACGAAGCCGGGGTGCTCTGATGGCAACGCTTCTGATCGCCGAACACGACAACGCCACCGTCAAGGATCCGACGCTGAAGGCGCTGACCGCCGCAGCCGCTCTCGGCGCTCCGGTGACCGTCCTCGTCGCCGGCCAGGGCTGCGGCCCGGCCGCCGAGGCCGCCTCCAAGCTCGCCGGCGTCGCCAAGGTGCTGGTCGCCGACAACGCGGCCTATGCCCACCAGCTCGCCGAGCCGACCGCGGACCTCGTCGTCTCGCTCGCCGGCGGCTTCGACGCCATCGTCGCGCCGTCCTCGGCCAACGGCAAGAACGTCCTGCCCCGCGTCGCCGCCCTGCTCGACGTGATGCAGATCTCCGACATCACCAAGGTCGTCTCGCCCGACACGTTCGAGCGGCCGATCTATGCCGGCAACGCCATCCAGACAGTGCAGTCGACCGACAAGAAGAAGGTCATCACCGTCCGCACCGCCTCGTTCCAGGCGGCGGGCGCCGGCGGCTCGGCTCCGGTCGAGAACGCGGCGGCGGCGGCCGATCCCGGCATTTCGTCCTTCGTCGGCGAGGAGATCGCCAAGTCCGACCGTCCCGAGCTCGGCGCGGCCAAGATCATCATCTCCGGCGGCCGCGCGCTCGGCTCCAAGGAGAACTTCGCCAAGGTGATCGAGCCCGTCGCCGACAAGCTCGGCGCGGCCATGGGCGCCTCGCGCGCCGCGGTCGATGCCGGCTACGCGCCGAACGACTGGCAGGTCGGCCAGACCGGCAAGGTCGTCGCGCCGGAGCTCTACATCGCCGTCGGCATTTCGGGTGCCATCCAGCACCTCGCCGGCATGAAGGACTCCAAGGTGATCGTGGCGATCAACAAGGACGAGGAGGCGCCGATCTTCCAGGTGGCCGATTACGGCCTCGTGGGCGACCTCTTCACCATCCTTCCCGAGCTCGAGAAAGAGCTCGGCAAATAAGCCTCTCGGGCGGGCGCGGCGTGACGTCGCGGCCGCCCTTGTCTTTTCAACGGTCAGGATGGCGCCGGCAGCGCCGCCGTCGTAGAGATAGCGGCGAGTTCGTTTTGATCGTGCCGCCTGCCCGATGGGTCGGGGCGGCTTTCGGGTGAGACCATGGACATTCGCAAGATCGGCGTGATCGGCGCCGGCCAGATGGGCAACGGTATCGCGCATGTCGCCGCGCTGGCGGGCATCGACGTGGCGCTGCACGACCTCTCAGAGGACCGCATCAAGTCGGGCCTTGCGACCATCAACGGCAATCTCAGCCGCCAGCTCTCCAAGAATCTGATCTCCGAGGAAGACCGGCAGAAGGCGCTGCTGCGGATCGAGGCCGCGCCGCAGGTCGACGGGCTGCGCGACTGCGACCTGATCATCGAGGCCGCGACCGAGAACGAGCAGGTCAAGGTCAAGATCTTCCAGTCGGTCTGCCCCATCGCCAAGCCCGACGCGATCCTCGCCACCAACACCTCGTCGATCTCGATCACGCGTCTTGCCTCCACCACGGACCGGCCGGAGCGCTTCATCGGCATCCACTTCATGAATCCCGTGCCGGTGATGCAGCTCGTCGAGCTGATCCGCGGCATCGCCACCGAGGACGAGACCTTCGAGGCCTCGCGCGCGCTCTGCGCCAAGCTCGGCAAGACCGTGGCGGTCGCCGAGGATTTCCCGGCCTTCATCGTCAACCGCATCCTGCTGCCGATGATCAACGAGGCGATCTACACGCTTTACGAGGGCGTCGGCTCGGTCGAAGCGATCGACACCGCCATGCGGCTCGGCGCCAACCATCCGATGGGGCCCCTGCAGCTCGCCGACTTCATCGGCCTCGACACCTGCCTGTCGGTCATGCAGGTCCTCTATGAGGGTCTCGCGGATTCCAAGTACCGCCCGTGCCCGCTGCTGGTGAAATATGTCGAGGCAGGCTGGCTCGGCCGGAAGTCCCAGCGCGGCTTCTACGACTATCGCGGCGAGCGCCCCGTCCCGACCCGCTGACGGCCGTCGTCAGACATCGTTAAGGCTGATCGGTTACTTCTCGCGCCAGCGGGAAGGATGGTTCGATGTCGACAGCCGCCATAGCCGGGGCCCTCGTGGGCATGTCCCAGGCGAAGACCCAGATGGGCATCCAGGCCGTGCTGGTGAAACAGCAGCTCAAGGCCGACCAGGGCGTCGTCGACCTCCTCGCCTCCGCCGTCCAGGCTGCACCCGCCCCGGGCACCGGACAGGTCGTCGACAAGACGGCGTGACACGGCGACTTCGTGGGACGGCCGGCATTGCTCGTCATGGCCGGGCCTGTCCCGGCCATCCACGACTTGAACACCGCCCAAAAAGGAAGTCGTGGATACCCGGCACAAGGCCGGGCATGACGCGCTTGGCGCGGGGCTTCCAAGGTAAACGACTCAGCCCCTGACCAGATCCCCGAGCAGGCTCGCCGCCACCGTCGCCTTCGACACCGTCAGGCCGGAATTGGCGATCTCCGCGACTGCCGTGCGGATGCGCTCGGCGCGCGCGCCGTTCACCGCCATCCAGGCTGCGACCGCCGGCTCGCCCGCCGCCGTGCCATTCATCATGTCCGCCGCGATCCGCCGCTCCGCTCCGGCAATGGAGTCGAGCGCGCGGTCGAGCGCGAGTCGGTCGAAATAGTCGGTGACGACAATGCCGCGCGCGGCGTTCTTCACCTGATCGAGCCGGAACACGGCCGAGGCGGCGAAGGCGGTTGCCGCGACATCGGCGACCGGGCGGCCGGTCTCGTCCGCAACCGCGACGATGTCGGGCGCCGCCGCCAGATGGTTGAGGCTCGCCAGCACGCCCGCAAGCGGATCGGGCACCCCCGCCGCGTGCAGTTCCGACGTCCGTGCCGCGCGCGCCGCAGCCGCATCCGGCGGCAAGGCCGTGTCGAGGCTCGCCGCGACGGCCTCGATCCCGGCGCGGTGATGGGCGATGACCTCGGCAAGCCCCCCGGTCAGGTCGACATTGCGGATGAACCAGACCACGCGGTCGATCAGCAGATCCTGGATCGCCGCATAGAGATCGAGCTGAAGCGGCCCCGCGACGCGATTGTCGAGGCTGTCCAGCTCGGTGTTCAGCGCGGTCATGCCATAGGCGTCGCGCACGGCGGCGAAGGCCGAGGCTATGGTCGCGACATCCGCGCCGGTCTGGTCGACCAGGCGTGCAACGAAGGCCGGCCCGCCGCGATTGATCATCGAATTGGCAAGGCCCGTCGCGATGATCTCGCGGCGCAGGCGATGGTTCTCGATCGCGTCGGGAAAGCGTTCCTGCACCGGCCGCGGGAAATAACGGACGAGTTCGCGCGCCAGATAGGGATCGTCCGGCACCGGCGAGGCGAGGAGATCGTCGTAGAGGTCGATCTTCGCGTAGGCCAGCAGCACCGCGATCTCGGAGCGTGTCAGCGGATCGCCGCGCCGACGGCGTTCGGTGATCTCGGCGTCGTCGGGGAGGAACTCGACGGGGCGGTCGAGCTTGCCCTCTGCCTCCAGCCCATGCATCAGCCGCTGCTGGAAACCGAGATCCTCCAGACCGCGCCGCTGGGACAGCGAGAGCGCCAGCGTCTGCAGGTAGTTGTTGCGCAGCACGAGCCGGCCGACCTCGTCGGTCATCTCGGCCAGCAGGGCATTGCGCGCCTCTTCGCTGAGGCGACCGTCCTTTTCGGGAATGGCGAGCGCGACCTTGATGTTGACCTCGACGTCCGAAGTGTTGACGCCGGCCGAATTATCGATGGCGTCCGTGTTAAGGCGCACGCCCCGCCGGCCGGCCTCGATGCGGCCCTTCTGGGTCATGCCGAGATTGGCGCCCTCGCCCACCACCTTCGCCCGGATATCCATGCCCGTGACGCGGATCGCATCGTTGGCGCGATCGCCGACCTGATCGTCGGTCTCGGTCGTCGCGCGCACATAGGTGCCGATGCCGCCGAACCAGAGCAGGTCCACCTCGGCGGAGAGAATGGCGTTCATCACCTCCTGCGGCGTCGCTTCGGCCTTGTCGAGGCCGAGCGTCGCCCGCACCGCCGGCGACAGCGGCACGGACTTCGCGGAGCGCGAGAAAACGCCGCCGCCCGCCGAGATCAGGCTCTTGTCGTAGTCCGCCCAGGATGACCGCGGCAGGTCGAACAGCCGCTTGCGCTCGGCCCAGGCAGCGCCGGGATCCGGCTCGGGGTCGAGGAAAATGTCCCGGTGGTCGAAGGCGGCCACCAGCCTGATCGTCTTCTCCAGCAGCATGCCGTTGCCGAACACGTCGCCGGACATGTCGCCGACGCCGGCCACAGTGAACTGCGTCACGCCGATATCCGTGCCCATCTCGCGGAAATGGCGCTTCACCGCCTCCCAGGCGCCGCGGGCGGTGATGCCCATCTTCTTGTGGTCGTAGCCCTGGCTGCCGCCGGAGGCGAAGGCATCGCCGAGCCAGTGCCCCTGCTCGATGGAGAGCTGGTTGGCGGTATCCGAGAAGGTGGCCGTGCCCTTGTCGGCCGCCACCACCAGATAGGGGTCGTCGCCGTCATGGCGCACGGTGTCGGCCGGCGGCACGATGTCCTGCCCGACGATATTGTCGGTGATCTGCAGCAGTGAGCGGACGAAGATGCGATAGGATTCGGTGCCTTCCGCCATCCAGGCGTCGCGCTGTGAAGCCGGCGGCAGCCGCTTCGGCACGAAGCCGCCCTTCGCGCCGACCGGCACGATCACCGCGTTCTTCACCTGCTGCGCCTTGACAAGGCCGAGCACCTCGGTGCGGAAATCCTGCGGCCGGTCGGACCAGCGCAGGCCCCCGCGCGCCACCTTGCCGAAGCGCAGGTGCACGCCCTCGACCCTCGGCGAATAGACGAAGATCTCGTAGAGCGGTTTCGGCGCCGGCAGGCGGTCGATCTTCTTCGACTCGAACTTGATGGCAATGGTCGGCCGAAGCTTCCCGTCCTTGCCCAGCTGGTAGAAATTGGTGCGGACCGCCGACTGGATCAGATTGATGAACGACCGGAGCATGCGGTCCTCATCGAGCGAGGAGACCTGCGCGAGGCCGTCCTCCAGCCGGGCCACCAGCTCCGTCTGCTTCTCGTTGCGCTCCGCCACCGACAGGCCGAGCCGCGGGTCGAAGCGCAGATGGAACATCAGCACCACGCCCTTCGTGATCGGCGCGTGCTTGCGCAATGTCGTCCAGAGATAGTCCTGGCTGAACGGCACGCGGATCTGGCGCAACATGCGCGCCAGCGTGCGGATCACCGCGACGTCGCGCCAAGCGAGGCCCGCCTCCAGCGTCAGCGCGTTGAAGCCGTCGCTCTCGGCATCGCCGCGCATCACCGCCATCAGGGCGGCTTCAAGCTTCTCGTCGAGCGCCTCGAGGTCGATCACCTCGCCGCCGGGGCGGGCGAGCGACATGTCATGCAGCCAGACGGTCGTCATGCCCGCACCGGACGGCGTCACCTCATAGGTGCGCTCGTCGACCACGGCGAAGCCCATGGCTTCGAGGATCGGCACCCGTTCCGACAGCGGGATCGGACGGCCGCGCGCGAAGACCTTGAGACCAGCCTCCTTCCGGTCTGCCTGGTTCGGCCGGTAGAAGTCGATGGCGATGCGCCGCTCCTCGCTCAGCCCCTCGAGAATGCGAATGTCGACGATGGCGCTTTCCGGCGTCACGGCCTCGCGATAGGCCGCCGAGAAGGCGTCGCGGTAGCGGCTCGCCAGCAGGCCCGCCCTTGCCGGGTCGTGGATCAGCCCGATCGCCTCGCCGAGGCCGTCGCTCCAGGTCCTGACGATGCGCGAGACCGCCGTTTCCAGTTCGCTCTGGCCGATGCGCGGCGTCTCGCCGTCGCTGCGGCCGATGATGAAGTGCACGCGCGTCAGCGGGCCGTCCGGGAAGAACGGATAGAAGGCGGAGACGCGGCCGCCATAGACCGAGGCGAGATAGCTGCCGATGGCCAGCCTGACCGTGGTGTCGAAGCGGTCGCGCGGCACGTAAACCATTACGGACACGAAACGGTGGAAGCGGTCTATGCGCGCGAGCACGCGCACGCGCGGACGGTCCTCCAGCTGCATCACCGCCATGGCGTGATTGAACAGCGTGTCGTCGTCGATCTGGAACAGTTCGTCGCGCGGATAGCTTTCCAGCACGTTGACCAGCGCCTTGCCGGAATGCCCGTCGGGGTCGAAGCCGGCGCGGCCGAGCACCCGATCCACCTTGCGGCGGAGATAGGGAATGGTTCGCGTCGAACGCGTATAGGCGGTCGAGGTGAACAGGCCGACGATGCGCACCTCGCCGACGAGCTGGCCGGCCCGGTCGAAGCGCTTCACGCCGACATAGTCCATGTAGATGCGCCGGTGAACGCGCGAGCGCACGTTCGCCTTGGTGATGATCAGCGCCACCGGCTGCATCAGGAACTCGCGCATTTCCGGGGTCATCGTCACCAGTTCGGAGCCGCGCCGGAGGATGCGCACGCCTTCATTGCGCAGAATGCCGAGGCCGGAGGTGAACTCCGGCTCCATCTGCCCCTCGGCGACGCCGCCGACATAGGAATAGTCGCGCACGCCGAGGAAGGTGAAGTTGTTGCCGGCCAGCCATTCGAGGAACTGGATGCCCTCGGCCATCTCGGTGACCGGCAGGACCGGGTTGGACTTCAGGTCCTCGATGATCGTCTGCACACGCGCGATCATCGGCTTCCAGTCCACAACACACTGGCGCACATCGGCGAGCGTCGCTTCGAGTTCGGCGACGATGGCGGCGCGCCGGTCGGCATCGGCGATCCGGTCGACGTGAATATGGATCAGGCTTTCCCTCGCGATGGCGCCATCGCCGCCATCGAGGCCGCGATAGGCGGCGAGCGTGCCGTCAGGCTCGCGCTCGACGCTCAGGATCGGATGGGCGACGAGCCGCAGCGGCACGCCGAGTTCGGTCAGTACGCCGAGCACTGAATCGACCAGGAACGGCATGTTGTCGTTGACGACCTGGATCACCGTGATGCCGGCCAATGGCGAGGCCGCGGATGTCGGCTCGGGATCGGTCAGGACGATTGCCGAGGTGCCGGGAACATGGCGCGAGAAATTCGCGAAGGCCGCGGCTGCGAGGCCGGCGATATCCCGCGCCTCGTAGCTCACCACGTCCTCGGCCGAAGCGCGTCCAAACAGATCGGCGGCGAAATCCGCCGGTACCCCGCCTTCCGTGCCTCTCAGGATGATGCCGGCCTGTTCGATGATGGCGGCCGCGCCGCGCGCGTCCTCAGCCCGGTTCGACATGCAGAGCTCCTTGGCGGCGCCTTGTCGTTCTTGTTCGCACCACGAATCCAGCATGGCCTCGGGGCCCCTCGGTCGTAAAGTCAATTTCGACCCTGCCGGCCCCGTGCTACGAGGCTGCGACGCGTCCGTGACGAAGCGATGAGGCTCGCCCGGCGCGATCCAATCGATTGACAGGCGAGAGGAAGCCCATGAGCCGCGCTGCCGCGAAAGCTGTGAAGACCGCCCCGGCCAAGCCGATGAAGACCGCGCCTGCCAAGGCTGTCTCGCCGAAGCCGGCGGCACCGCGCAAATCGGCCAAGACCGAGCCGATCATCGCCCTCGACCTGCCGGCCGCCCCGCTCGATGCCGAGATCGAGGCCTATTTCCAGAAGTGCCGCGACAAGATCGGCTATGTGCCCAACGTGCTGCTGGCCTACACCCACGATCTCGCCAAGCTGAAGGCCTTCGCGGCCATGTACAACGACCTGATGCTGGCGCCGTCGGGCCTGTCGAAGCTGGAGCGCGAGATGATCGCGGTCGCCGTTTCCTCGGTGAACCGCTGCTACTACTGCCTCACCGCCCACGGCGCGACGATCCGCCAACTCTCCGGCGATCCCGAACTTGGCGAGATGATCGTCATGAACTACCGGGCCGCGCGGCTCGACGCCCGTCAGCGCGCCATGCTGGATTTCGCGGTGAAGCTGACCGAGACGCCCTGGTCCGTCGAGGACGGCGACCGCGACGCGCTCCGCAAGGTCGGCTTCTCCGATCGCGACATCTGGGACATTTCGGCGACCGCCGCCTTCTACAACATGTCCAACCGCATGGCGACGGCCACCGACATGCGACCGAACCACGAATATCACGCCTCCGCGCGCTGAACGCGCCGGTTGGCACTGGACTGCGCCGGTGGCGCGCCTAAATGAGAGCTTTCAGACAGGCGCGTCACCGCGGAGGCTGAATCCATGGCCACCAATTCTGTCTACCGGACAGCCTCCGACCTTCCGGGGGTGATACCGGTGTTCCCGCTGCCCGGAGCCCTGCTGCTGCCGCGCGGCCAATTGCCGCTCAACATCTTCGAGCCGCGCTATCTGGCGATGATCGATGACGCCTTTCTCTCGGGCCAGCGGATCATCGGCATGATCCAGCCGCTCCCCGGTCAGGAGGATGCGAAACGTCCGGCGCTGTCGGAGATCGGCTGCGCCGGCCGCATCACCCAGCTCGCCGAGACCGGCGACGGCCGCTACATGTTGAGCCTGACCGGCATTGCCCGGTTCCGTGTCGTCGAGGAAGTCACTGCGACCACCGCCTATCGCCAGTGCAAGGTCGATTTCTCGCCCTACGAGACCGATTTCGAGGCGCGCGCTGGGGAAGAGGCGGTCGACCGCGACGGGCTCCTCAAGACCTTGCGCGAGTTCCTCGACACCAACGACATGGAAGCCGACTGGGACGGCATCCGGCGCGCGCCGACCGAGGTCCTGGTCAACGCGCTCTGCATGATGTCGCCCTGGGGCGTGAAGGAGAAGCAGGCCCTGCTGGAAGCGCCCGACCTGCGCACGCGCGCCGCCCTGCTGGTGGCCGTGGCGGAGGTCGCGCTCGCCAAGGACAAGCCCTCCGAGGTAAAGACGCCACTCAACTGACGAGGTGGCACGCCCGCCGGGCCTGCGCTAAGGATGAGCCGACCGGCAACAGCGACTGCGAGATCATGGCCGAACCGACCGAGACCGGCACGAGCGCCTCAGACCCGAAGACCACGGTACCCGTTACACGGCCCGGGACGGTCGACCCGCGGCTGCTGGACATTCTCGTCTGTCCGGTGACCAAGGCGCCGCTCGAATACGACGCGGCGGCCGGAGAGCTGATCTCGCGCGCGGCGAAGCTGGTCTATCCGATCCGCGAGGGCATCCCGATCATGCTGCCGGAAGAGGCGCGCCCGCTCGGCGACTGAAGCCGTCAGATCAGCGCGGCGACATCGATCGCCTGGCGTTCGACCAGTTCCTTGCGCAGCTTCTCCAGCGCCCGGCTCTCGATCTGCCGGACCCGCTCCTTCGATATGCCGAGCTCGGCGCCGAGGCATTCGAGCGTCGCAGCCTCGTCGCTCATGCGCCGCGCCGCCAGGATGCTGCGCTCGCGGGGAGAAAGCACCTGCATGGCCTCGTTGAGCCAACGGGCCCGCCGGTCGCTGTCGATCGCGTCCTGCACGACGTCGTCCGGACGTGGGGCGGCATCGACCAGCTGGCTCATGCGCTCGGCCGCACCGCCGTCCTCGCTCTCGAAGGCGGGCGCATTCAACGAGACGTCCGCGCCCGAAATCCGCGCATCCATGACTGCGACGTCGGCAACGGCCACGCCCACGGTCTGGGCGATGTGCTGGTGGATGGCAGCTGCGCCGACACCCGAGCCCAGCGTTTGCGACAACTGGGCGCGCAGCCGTCGGAGATTGAAGAACAGCGCCTTCTGCGCCGACGACGTGCCGCCGCGCACGATCGACCAATTGCGCAGGATGTAGTCCTGGATCGACGCACGGATCCACCAGGTCGCATAGGTCGAGAAGCGCACTTCGCGCTCGGGCTCGAACCGCGATGCGGCCTCCAGCAGCCCGACATGGCCCTCCTGGATCAGATCGGACATCGGCAGGCCGTAGTGGCGGAACCGTGCGGCGATGGCGATGACGAGGCGCATATGCGCCTGGGCGAGACGGTGCAGCGCAACCTCGTCGTCACGGCTCTTCCACCGCACGGCGAGTTCCATCTCTTCCTCGCGGCCGAGGAAAGGGGCATTCATCGCGGCCTTCATCAGGCCGCGCCGCGAACCGGAATCCTCAGACATGACGCTCTCCCTCGCGTCGTCCGCGGCAGGTTGCTCCTGCTCTGATGGATTTGAACCGGATTCGTAGGGGTGCGGAGGCCGATGCGCCAGCGCCCGGGCGGACCCCGGCGAAAATTGCGACCTTGTGCCGCAGAAATCCGGCTGTTGCCGTCAACTTTGACTGGTGAGCGGTCCTGTCACAGCAGGCGCCGCAAACCGAAGCTCTCAAAAGCAAAGAGCCCGGCGCTGCCGCCGGGCTCTCGCAATCTCTGGACCGTCGCGCCGATCAGGCCGCTTCGACTTCCGATTCGTCGGTCTCGTCGATTTCCTCGGCCTTGGCGGGACCACGGCGCGGCCCCTTGGCCAGCTGCGCCTCGATCAGCTTCACGGCTTCGGCCTCGATGACGCGCTCGACGGCCGCGAGTTCGCGCGCCATGCGGTCGAGAGCCTGTTCGTAGAGCTGGCGCTCCGAATAGGACTGCTCGGGCTGCGCCTCGGAGCGGAACAGGTCGCGCACGACCTCGGAAATGGCGATCAGATCGCCGGAATTGATCTTCGCTTCGTATTCCTGCGCCCGGCGCGACCACATGGTCCGCTTGATCCGCGCACGACCCTTCAGCACTTCCATGGCCTTGGCCATGACATCGGGCTCGGCGAGCTTGCGCATGCCGACCTGGGCGATCTTCGCGGTCGGCACCCGGAGCGTCATCTTGTCCTTCTCGAAGGTGATGACGAACAGCTCGAGCTTGAACCCTGCAATGTCCTGCTCCTCGATCGAGACGATCTGCCCGACCCCGTGGGACGGATAGACGATGTACTCGTTCGTCTTGAAGCCCTGACGGGTCTGCGCGTTCTTCTTAGCGGTCATACTGCGCCTTACTCCTCGCCGGCCGGATCGCGGCCGCTGGTGACGCCGGGCGTGAGGCGGAACGCCAAGGCCCGGTCCATGACGCCTGGCAAGCCGGGCTCATGGTGGTTCGCGCGAAAGGGACCCCTGCAGTGTCCGGCAAGCCGGACCCCGTCCCTGACGTCAGCCTACGAAAAAACGACCTCGGCCGGCGCAATAGGCACCGTCTCGGGCCCCATCACGACGTTTGATCGGAGTTTTTCCGAAAAAAGACGCTCCACAATGGGGAGCGTACCGATGGGACCGCTGTTTTGATCGACTGTGGCACGACCGTACCACAAATTTCGCCGAAATCAAAGGCTTAAGCGCAGAAGCCCGGTCGGACGGCGGGAATTGGCCGTTTCCGCGGGGGCGCCGCGAACGCTTCCGTGCCTCAGTCGCCCGTGCCGGGATTGGGCGAGAGGAGCGGCTCCTTGTCCGGCTTTCCGTCCCACTCCTTGGCGTCGGGAGGCGAATCCTTCTTCTGCGTGATGTTCGGCCATTTGGCGGCGAAATCCGCATTGATCCCGAGCCATTTCTCCAGACCGGACTCGGTGTCCGGCTTGATTGCCTCGGCCGGACATTCCGGCTCACAGACGCCGCAATCGATGCACTCGTCCGGGTGGATCACCAGAAAATTCTCGCCTTCGTAGAAGCAGTCGACCGGACAGACTTCCACGCAGTCCATGTACTTGCACTTGATGCAATTCTCGGTGACCACATAGGTCATGGACGTCTCCGGCCGGGGCTGGGCGATCTTGCCGATTACCAGATGAGGTCGTTCGTACGCAAGCGATCTGGCGGTGCAACATGGATAGCACCGTTGAGCCGGCAGGCCACCAGCCTGTAGGAGGGGGCCCGCGTTCGGCCGGAACGCGGCGGGCCGAGGGAGGCGTTGGCCATCATGAGCGTGCTGATCCTTCACGCCCTCTACATCATCGCGATCACCGCCGAGGCCATGACCGCCGCGCTCGCGGCGGGCCGGCGCAGCATGGACTGGGTGGGCGTCTGCCTGCTCGGCGCCGTCACGGCGCTCGGCGGCGGCTCGATGCGCGACGTGCTGCTCGGCCACCACCCGCTGGTCTGGGTCGCGCACCCGGAATACCTGCTGCTCACTGCTGCCGCCGCCCTCGCGACCATCGCCATCGCGCGCTTCATGCAACGGCTGAAGCGGCTGTTCCTGTTCCTCGACGCGATCGGGCTGGTCGCGTTCACGGTCATCGGCTGCAACGTCGCGATGGAAATGGGCCTGCCGGTGCTGGTCGTCATCGTCGCGGGCATGATCACCGGCTGCCTTGGCGGCGTCCTGCGCGACATCCTCTGCAACGAGATCCCGCTGCTGTTCCGCAGCGAACTCTATGCCAGCGTCGCGGTGGTCACAGGCGCCCTGTTCGTCGCCGGCCACAAGCTCGGCCTGCCGCACGATGCCGTCCTCTTCGCCTCCATGGCCGTCGGCCTCGCCATGCGCCTCCTCGCCCTGCGCTACAGCTGGCACATGCCGAAATTCGTCTACAATGAGGAATGGCACTGAGCCGCGCGCGGCGGGGGTGCGACAGGCGCGCATCTTGCCCGGCTCTGGGCCGAGCACGATCTAGTGGGCCAATTCCGGGGCACTCGCCCCGCCTGGATCCCTCGGGGGTTTCGTCATGAACTACATGAAGACCGCCATCCTGCTGGCCGGCATGACCGCCCTGTTCATGGGCATCGGCTTCCTGATCGGTGGCCGCACCGGCATGCTGATTGCGCTGGCAGTTGCGGCCGCGATGAACTTCTGGAGCTACTGGGGTTCCGACAAGGCCGTGCTCAACATGTACGGCGCGCAGGAGATCGACCAGAATTCGGCGCCCGATCTCTACAACATGACCTGGGAGATGACCCAGCGCGCCGGCATGCCCATGCCGCGCCTGTTCATCATCCACGAGGACCAGCCCAACGCCTTTGCAACCGGCCGCAACCCGGAAAACGCCGCGGTGGCGGTGAACACCGGCCTGCTCAACGCACTGACATCAGAGGAAGTCGCCGGCGTCGTGGCCCATGAGCTCGCCCATATCCGGAACCGCGACACGCTGACCATGACGATCACTGCGACGCTGGCCGGCGCCGTCTCCATGCTGGCGAATTTCGCGGCGTTCTCAGGCGGCAGCAGCGAGAACCGCAACGGTTTCGGCATTATCGGCACCATCGCCATGATGGTCCTCGCGCCGCTGGCGGCTTCCATTGTGCAGATGGCGATCTCACGCTCGCGCGAATACGAGGCCGACAAGCTCGGCGCCGAGATCTGCGGCGATCCCATCTGGCTGGCCTCGGCGCTGGCCAAGATCGCCGGCGCGCACAACTACACACAGAACAACACGGCCGAGCACAATCCGCAGACCGCGCACATGTTCATCATCAACCCGCTGTCGGGTGAGCGGATGGACAACCTGTTCTCGACCCATCCCGACACGGGCAATCGCATCGCCGCCCTGCAGCAGCTCGCCCAGGCCTGGGGCACGGGCAGCTATGTCCAGCAGCAGCCGGCCGCCTGGGGCAGCAGCGCTCCGCGTCGCGGTCCCTGGGGCTGACCTCCCAAGCGAACCGGCCGCTTGCTGGCGGCCGGTGCTCGCCCTAAACGGGCGCGATGACCAAGCGACCCCATCGCGCTGCAGCGCCTGTCCGTCCGGCCGCGCATCCCGGCCTTCCCGCGCGCCGGCGCGCGTGCGACCTCGTCGAGGTCGTGCTCGTCCGCCGCCGGCCGCTCGACGAGGCGCTGGACGAACGCACCGAACTGGACGCGCCCGACCGCGCGCTGGCGCGCAAGATCGCGGCGACAACGCTCCGCCGCCTCGGCAGCATCGACAAGGCGCTCGGCGAACGGCTCGCCAAGGGCCTGCCCGAGGGCCTGCCGCGCCTCGAGACGATCCTGCGCACGGCCGCCTGCCAGATCCTGTTCCTCGACGTACCGGACTATGCCGCCGTCGACAGCGCCGTGCGCATGGTCGAGGCGAACGGCAAGACCAAGGGCTTTGCCGGCCTGGCCAATGCCGTGCTGCGCGGCATCGGCCGCGACAAGGCGGACCTGCTTGGCGCCCTCGATCCGCTCGACGACCTGCCCGACTGGCTCCGCGAACGCTGGATCGCCGCCTATGGCGAGGCGGAGACGCGCGCGATTGCCGGCATCATCGCCGTCGAACCGCCGCTCGACCTGACAGTCAAGTCCGATCCGCGAGGCTGGGTCGATCGCCTCGGCGGCACCCTGACCCCGACTGGCTCGGTGCGGCTGAAACCCGAGGGCGCGATCCCCGCGCTCCCGGGCTTTGCCGACGGTGAATGGTGGGTTCAGGACGCTGCAGCTGCAATTCCCGCCCGCCTGCTCGGCGATGTGCGGGGCCTCGCCGTCGCCGACCTCTGCGCTGCGCCGGGCGGCAAGACCGCCCAGCTCGCCGTCGCCGGCGCGAAGGTCACGGCCGTCGATCGGTCGCCAAGGCGGCTTGAGCGCCTAACCGAGAACATGACGCGCCTGAAGCTGGACGTGACGACGCTCGCCGCCGATGCCGCCGAGATCGAGGGTCAGTACGACGCGATCCTGCTCGACGCCCCATGTACGGCCACCGGCACGATCCGCGGCAATCCCGACGTCATGCACCTGAAGTCCATGGCCGACATCGAAGGGCTCGGCCGCATGCAGGCGCGCCTGCTCAACCGTCTTGGCGATCTGCTGAAGCCCGGCGGCCGGGCGGTCTACTGCACCTGTTCGCTCGAACCCGAGGAGGGCGAAGGCCAGATCGCCGCCGTACTCGCCCGCGACGTTCGGCTGACGCTCGATCCGATCCGTCCCGACGAAATCGACGGCCTCGCCGGCTTCGTCACCGCGGCCGGACATCTGAGAACCCTGCCGAGCCATTGGCCCGCTGCCGACGATGCTCTCGCCGGCCTCGACGGCTTCTTCGCCGCCCGGCTGCTGCGCCGCGCCTGAGCCCCTCCGACCTCACCGTTCACCCATCGCAGAGAGCGAAGCCCCAGGCTCCATCGTCCATGTCCGGCACAGCCCTCCTCCTCACGCAGGCCCTGCTCTATTTCGGCGTCATGGCGGCGCTGTTCCGCCTGCGTCGCCTCCTCGGGCTCGGCGTCTTCCTGTGCGCCCTCGGCGTCATGCACTTCCTGGAGACCTATCTTGCGGCGGTGTTCTTCATCGAACTGCCGTTCGGGCTGCTGTCGCCGGGCTCGACGGTGCTGTTCTCCGGCAAGCTGGCGATTATCCTGCTGTTCTACATCCGCGAGGACGCCGAAACCGTCCGCCAGCCGATCTACGGCCTGCTGATCGGCAATTTTCTGATGGTCGCCCTGGTGGCGACGCTGCAGCTCTACGGTCCGCCGGTCTCGCTGCCCGGCTACAATTCGGACCTCACCCTGATCAACCAGATGGGCGTGCTGATGATCTGGGGCACGACGCTGCTGTTCGTCGATGCCATCGCGCTGATCCTGATCTACGAGAAGCTCCGCAGCCTGCTCCCGACCTCCGTCGTCCTGCGCTCCTGCATCAGCCTTGCGCTGATTCTGAGCTTCGATCAGGTGGCGTTCTTCACCGGACTGCACTTGGTCACGGGCACGCCGCTGAGCGCGTTGACCGGCGGCTGGGTGGCCAAGATGGGCGCCGCCGTCGTCTATGCCGCGCTGATCGGGCTCTATCTCGCCTTGCTGGAGCGAAACGCAGCCGAGCCCTCCGCGCAGCCCCTCTCGGATACGTTCTCCAAGCTCACCTACCGCCACAAATACGAGGAGTTGCTCGGCCGCAGCGGCCAGGACGTGCTGACCGGCGCCCTCACCCGCGAGCGGTTCGAGGCACTCGGTCAGCCGACCCTGGCGCGCTCGCTTGCGGCCGGGCGCAAGACGAGCCTCGTGATCTTCGATATCGACCACTTCAAGAGCATCAACGACCGCTATGGCCACGTCGTCGGCGACGAGGTGCTGCGGCGCGTCGTCGATTGCGCGCGGGCTGAAATCCGCGGCGACGATCGCGTCTTCCGCTATGGCGGCGAGGAATTCGTCGTGCTGTGCGAGAACATGACGCACGACGCGGCCCTCGCTGCCGCCGAGCGGGTGCGCGTCGCGGTCAGCCAGACTCTGGCGCGGGAATTCGAGGCCGAACCGACGATCAGCATCGGCGTCGCGACCTTCCCCGATGACGCGGCCAGCATTCGCGGCCTCGTGGCGCATGCCGATGCCCATCTCTACGAGGCGAAGCGGCAGGGCCGCAATCGCGTCGTCGGCAACCGTCTGGCGCGGGCGGCCGAGGTGCCGCAGGACAGGAGCCCGTGAGGGCCCGACCCCACTTCGGATGGGCGGCATGCGGCGTTCGGTGAAGCCGCCGGGACCGACGCCGACCCCCTCGCGGTCGCGCGCGTCATCCGTTATGGTTCGCGCGCTTCGCCATTCCCGATGTGCCGACCATCACAGGGCTTCCGCATTGACCGCTCCGCTGTCCCGCCGCTCCGCCGTGCTGCTCATCGTCGCGGGTTCGCTGGCGCTCGGCGCCTGTGGCCGGCGCGGCGGTCTCGAATTGCCCGGGCCGACGCCCCATCCGGTCGGCGGCCCGACCCCGCCCACGCCGCCGCGCGCGGCCGCGCCCGCGACGCAGGTCGCCGCCGATCCGTCGAACCCGCCGCAGCGACAGCCCGCGCCGCGCCCGAACTACGATCCCAACCGCCCGGTCGGCCGCGGCCAGATCCTGCCCTCCGGCACCTTCGTCCTCGACCCCCTGCTCTGACCTCCTCTCATGCATCACTTCGCCTATCGTGACGGCGTCATGCACGCCGAGGACGTGTCGCTCGACCGCATCGCGGCCGAGGTCGGCACCCCGTTCTATTGCTATTCGACCGCGACGCTCGAGCGGCATTACCGCGTCTTCTCGGAAGCCTTTGCCGGGATCGACACCCTCGTCTGCTATGCGATGAAGGCGAATTCCAACCAGGCCGTCATCAAGACCCTGGCGCGGCTCGGGGCCGGCATGGACGTGGTTTCGGGCGGCGAACTGAAGCGGGCGTTGGCCGCCGGCGTTCCGGGCGAGCGGATCATGTTCTCCGGCATCGGCAAGACCGAGGCCGAGCATGGCGCAGCGCTCGAGGCCGGCGTCTTCTGCGTCAATGTGGAGAGCGAGCCGGAGGTCGAGCAGCTCTCGCGCGTCGCATCCGCCATGGGACGCACCGCGCATATCTCGTTCCGCGTGAACCCCGACGTCGATGCCAGGACCCACGCCAAGATCTCCACCGGCAAGAAGGGCGACAAGTTCGGCATCCCGATCTCGACGGCGCGCGAGGCCTATGCCCGCGCCGCGAAGCTGCCCGGCATCCACATCGCCGGCATCGACATGCATATCGGCTCGCAGATCACCGATCTCGCCCCCTTCGACAACGCCTTCGCGCTGATGGCCGAGTTCGTCGGCACGTTGCGCGCGGACGGCCACGTCATCGACCATGTCGATGTCGGCGGCGGCCTCGGCATTCCCTACAAGGACGACAACGAGCCGCCGCCCGATCCCATGCGCTATGCCGAGGTGGTGAAGCGCCATACGGCCGGCCTCGGCGCCAGGGTCGTCATGGAGCCCGGCCGCATGATGGTGGGCAATGCCGGCATCCTCGTCACCCGCGTCATCTACGTGAAGAAGACCGAGGGCCATACCTTCGTCATCGTCGACGGCGCGATGAACGACCTGATCCGCCCCACCCTCTACGAGGCGCACCACGAAATCCGACCGGTGAAGGAGCCGGAGCCGGGCGCGCCCAAGCCGAAGGTCGATGTCGTCGGCCCCATCTGCGAGAGCGGCGACTATCTGGCTCTCGGCCGCAAGCTTCCCGAGGTGAAGCCCGGCGACCTGATCGCGGTGATGACCGCGGGCGCCTACGGCGCGGTTCAGGCGGGCACCTACAACACCCGGCCGCTCTCGCCCGAGGTGCTGGTGCGCGGCGCCGATTTCGCGGTCGTCCGGCCCCGCCTCGATGTCGAGGCGATTATCGCCATGGACCGGCTGCCCGAATGGCTGTGACGGGCAGGCGGGGCCGAACGTCGCATTGACCGGTGCCATGGAAGGCGCTTCAAGCACGCCAATTCGGCCTTGAAGGAGGTTCCCATGCTGCCCGACCGGCTCGTCAACGGCTATGCCGCCTTTCTCGAAGGCCGCTTTCCGCAGGAATCCGAGCGCTACCTGCGTCTCGCCGAGACCGGGCAGAGCCCGCGAACCATGATCGTCTCGTGCTGCGACAGCCGCGTTTCGCCCGAGGTCATTTTCGACGTCGGCCCAGGTGAGCTGTTCATCGTCCGGAACGTCGCCAATCTCGTGCCGCCCTATGCGCCGGACGGCAACCAGCACGGCACCTCGGCCGCCCTGGAATTCGCCGTGCAGGCCCTGCGCGTTTCCGACATCGTCGTGCTTGGCCATGCCCAGTGCGGCGGCATCCGCGCCTCCGTCGCCGAGGACCAGGAGCCGCTCTCGCCGGGCGACTTCATCGGCAAGTGGATGTCGATGATCTCGCCGGCCATCGAGCGGCTCGGACCCCGCGGCGGCCGCTCGATGACCGACTACCTGCGCGAACTGGAGCTCGCCGCCGTCGTCAACTCGCTCGCCAACCTGCGCACCTTCCCCTGCGTGCAGATCCTGGAGGAGCGCGGCAAGCTGAAGCTGCACGGCGCGTTCTTCGGCGTCGCCACCGGCGTTCTGAGCGTGCTGGACGAGACGACCGGCGTCTTCTCGCCCGTCCTCGACAAGCCGGGCCGCGTCTTTTCCTGCAGCGCCGCCGGCTGATCCGCGTCCGCGCCGCTTTCTCTCCGCTGCCGCGCTGCTAGGCTGCGCGGCAGGCCCCGCCATTGGAAGCGGGCGCGGAGGAAGCCGCATGAAGGCGCTGGTCATCCATGGCCCCCATGACCTCAGGCTGGAGGAGCGGCCGGTCGAGCCGCTCCGGCCCCATGAGGTCGCTGTCAGGATCGGCGCGGGCGGCATCTGCGGCTCGGACCTGCACTATTTCCACAATGGCGGTTTCGGCGCCGTCAGGCTGAAGGAGCCGATGATCCTCGGTCATGAGATCGCCGGAACGGTTGAGCGGGTCGGCGACGCCGTCTCCTCCGTCAAGCCGGGCGACCGGGTGGCGGTGAACCCATCGCGCCCCTGCGGCGCCTGCCGCTATTGCCTCGAAGGCCGCCAGAACCATTGCCTGAACATGCGGTTCTACGGCTCGGCCATGCCCTTCCCGCATATTCAGGGCGCGTTCCGCGAGATTCTCGTCTGCGACGCCGTGCAGACCCACAAGGTCGGCGATCAGGTATCGCTTGGCGAAGCCGCCTTCTGCGAGCCGCTGGCGGTCTGTCTCCACGCGGCCCGGCGCGCCGGCCCGCTGCTCGGCAAGCGCGTGCTCGTCACCGGCTGCGGCCCGATCGGCGCGCTCTGCGTGCTGGCGGCGCATGCTGCCGGCGCGGCCGAGATCGTCGCCACCGACATCGCGGATGCCACCCTCGGCACCGTGGCGAAGCTCGGCGTCGCGAAGACCCTCAACACCGCCACCGATCCCGATGCCCTGAAACCCTATGAGGCTGACAAGGGCGCGTTCGACGTGATGTTCGAGGCTTCCGGCAACATGAAGGCGCTGACCGGCGCCTTCGCCGCGCTCCGGCCGCAGGGCACCATCGTGCAGGTCGGCACGGGCGGTGACTTCACCCTGCCGATATCGGTGCTGGTGGCGAAAGAGTTCGAACTGCGCGGCACGTTCCGCTTCCACGAGGAATTCGCCACCGCAGTTGCGATGATCTCGTCGCGCCGTATCGATGTGCGGCCGCTGCTGACGGCCACTCTGCCAATGGACCGGGCCGTGGAGGCGTTCCAGCTCGCTTCCGACCGTTCCAGGGCCATGAAGGTGCAGATCGCCTTCGCCTGACACGAAAAGGCCCGGCGCAATGGCCGGGCCTTGGTTCCTTCAGCGAGCCGCCCGGGTCAGGCGGTCGCCTTGATCACCCTGGCGACCTTCTCGGTCAGCTCGCCGATCTGCGCCTCGGTGACGATCAGCGGCGGGGTGACGGCGATGGTGTCGCCGGCCGTGCGGATCATCAGGCCCTCGTCGTGGAAGGCGCGGTCGATGCACTCGAAGCCGCGCTTGCCGACGCCGCCCTTGTTCGGCTCGAAATCGACCGCCGCCGTGAGGCCGACCTGCCGGATGTCGAGCACGCCGGGAATGTCGCGCCAGGCGGAGAACACCGCGTCGGCCCAGACCGGCTCCAGCGCCTTCGACCGTTCGAACAGGCCCTCGTCGCGGTAGAGGTCGAGGGTCGCAAGACCCGCCGCGCAGGCGAGCGGATGGGCGGAATAGGTGTAGCCGTGGAACAGCTCCACCACATGCTCCGGCCCGGTCATGAACGTGTCGTAGATGTTCTTGCGGGCGATGACGCCGCCCATCGGGGCGACGGCATTGGTGACGCCCTTGGCGAAGGTGATGATGTCGGGCGTCACGCCATAGCGCTCGGAGGCGAACGGCGCGCCGAGGCGGCCGAAGCCGGTGATGACCTCGTCGAAGATCAGGAGGATGTCGTGCTTGTCGCAGAGTTCGCGCAGGCGCTTCAGATAGCCCTTCGGCGCCGGCAGAACGCCGGTGGAGCCGGCCATCGGCTCGACGATGACCGCCGCGATGGTGGACGCATCATGCAGCGCGACGATGCGCTCGAGGTCGTCGGCGAGATGGGCGCCCCATTCCGGCTCGCCCTTGGAGAAGGCCTGCTCGGCGCGGTTATAGGTGTGCGGCAGGTGGTCGGCGCCGGCGAGCAGCGTACCGAAGAACTTGCGGTTCGGCACGATGCCGCCGACGGTGATGCCGCCGAAGCCGACGCCATGATAGCCCCGCTCGCGGCCGATCAGGCGGGTCTTGGAGCCCTTGCCGCGGACGTTCCAGTAGGCGAGCGCGATCTTCAGTGCCGTATCGGCCGCTTCCGAACCCGAGTTGCAGAAGAACACATGGTCGAGGTCGTTCGGCGCCAGCGCCGCGATACGGCTCGCCAGTTCGAAGGCCTTGGGGTGGCCGTACTGGAAGGTCGGCGAGAAATCGAGCTCGGCCGCCTGCTTCTGGATCGCCTGGACGATCGGGTCGCGGCCATGGCCGGCATTCGAGCACCACAGGCCCGCCGTGCCGTCCATGATCTGACGGCCCTCGGGCGTGTAGTAGTACATGTCCTTCGCGCGGGCGATCATGCGCGGCCGTGCCTTGAAAGCCCGGTTGGCCGTGAACGGCATCCAGAAGGCCTGAAGATCGTTCGGAATGGCCGTGTTGGCGGCATCGTCGGCGCCGACCACGCGCAGGGCGCTCGTCTTGGACATCAGTCAATTCTCCGGAAGGGGCGGAATGGAGAATGACCATATCAAGCGGGGAATGGCGGGCAAGATGAGATGCGGAAAGGGAGGGATGCGGGTCCGCCGAGTCCCTCGGGCTATTCGGACGCCCCCCTTGTGCCAAGGCCGGAGCTCCTCGGCCCCGACCCCGTCATCCCTTCAGGAAGGCCAGCCGCTCATCGGCGCGCGCCGGGGCGACGTCGAGGATCTCGGCGGTCACCACGCCCTCGACAACGAACGGGTCTTCCTGAACCCGGGTTTCAAACTCGGCCTTCGACAGGTTGTTGGCGAGAATGACGCCGCCAAGGCCGGGCTGGAGGCTGCCGGCCAGCAGAAAGACGCCGTCGTCGAAGCCACGCCGCAGCCAGTTGTTGTGTCCTTCCATGAACTGCGAGGCGCGGGATCGGTCGGCGAACTTCAGCGTGGCGATGAACATGTCACGGGCTCCATCAAGCGTTCGGAATTGAAAGGTCGCTTTTCGCAAGGCCGGGCAGTTCGCCCGCCAGCCACGTCTCCATGGCGGCGGCCTCGCGGCGGATGAAGGTTTCGTCGCGAAAGGCCGTGGCCAGTGCGGCAATGCCCTGGCTGCGGACGAGTAGATGCAGGGCAAGCCTCTCGGCATCATCGCCACGGCCAAGCGCGCTGAACTGCAGGGCAAGCCAGTCGCGAAACAGGCCGAAGAGCTCCGCCGCCCGGTCCTTTGCGACGTGGTCGAGCTTGGCGAGTTCGCTGCACAGCGTGCCCACCGGGCAGCCATGCGCCATGATCCCGGCACGGTTGGCGATGAGCATGTGGATGAAGCTGCGAATCCGTCCCGCAGGCTCGTCGGCGCCTGCCGCCCACCCCGCCAGCATGGCCCGGGTGTTCGCCATGCGAAGATCGATCACCGCCTCGAGAATCTCGTCCTTGGTCTTGAAGTGGTAGTAGAAATTGCCGCGCGACAGACCGACGGCGGCGGCGATGTCAGCGAAGGACGTCGCCTCGAAGCCGCGCTCGTAGAACAGCGCGTCAGCTGCCTCGGTGATCTGACGGCGGGTCTCGGTCGCGGCCACGTGGGTCCTCGTTCTCAGGTCGCCATCAGGAAGGCCTGCTGCGGCCTTAGGGCATTTGTCCTAAGCAGCTTTAGGACGACTGCCCTACATCTGTCAATCAGCCCGCAGGCCACCCCGCATCCCCCCGCGCAGGGCAGCCGCCCTGCCACCTGGGGGCCGCGCGCAGCCCACATCTGCTATTGACCCGGCCCTCCGAGATTGTGGGCCTCAACATGTCGTCGTCTTCCGCCGAACCCGTGTCCGCCGCGAACGACATCGACGGCCCTGCCGCGTGGTTCCGCCTGCTCGTCGCCGTCGCACTCGGCACCATCGGCGGTGTCGGCAGCTGGTCCGTGGTGGTGGTGCTTCCCGCGGTGCAGGCCGATTTCGGCGTCGCGCGCGGCGACGCTTCGCTGCCCTATACGATGGCGATGATCGGCCTTGCCGTTGGCGGCGTATTCCTCGGCAAGGTGACCGACCGGATCGGCATCATGCTGCCCGTGGCGGGCGCCGGGATCATGATCGGGCTTGGCTATCTCGTCGCGGGACTTGCGCCGAACATCTGGATCTTCGCTCTCGCCCATGGCCTGTTCATCGGCATGGTCGGCGCGGCCGTGGTGCTCGGCCCGCTCATGGCCGACGTGTCGCTGTGGTTCAACCGGCGGCGCGGCATCGCGGTGGCGCTCTGCGCCTGCGGCAATTATCTCGCCGGCGGAATCTGGCCCCAGGCCGTGCGCTTCATGCTCGACGCCTATGGCTGGCGCGTCACGCATTTCATCATCGCCGGCATCGTAGTGGCGACGATGACGCCGCTCGCGCTGCTGCTGCGCCGCCGGGCGCCGGCCGCCGTGCCCGCCGCCGGCCCGGCAGGCCCCGTCACCAGGCCGCGGGCGGATGCCATGCCATTGGGACTGCCACCCAACGTTCTGATGGCCGCCCTGTTCGTCGCCGGCGTCGCCTGCTGCGTCGCCATGGCCATGCCGCAGGTTCACATCGTCGCCTACTGCGCCGATCTCGGCTACGGCGTCGCGCGCGGCGCGGAAATGCTGTCGCTGATGCTCGGTCTCGGCATCATCAGCCGCATCGGCACCGGCTTCATCGCCGACAGGATCGGGGGGCTGGCGGCCCTGCTGCTGGCTTCGTGCCTGCAGGGCGTGGCGCTGCTCCTGTTCCTCACATCGAGCGAACTGACCTCGCTCTACATCTTTTCAGCGCTGTTCGGCCTGTTCCAGGGCGGCATCATCCCCTGCTACGCGATCATCGTCCGCGAATATTTCCCACCCGGCGAAGCCGCCTATCGCGTCGGCGTGGTGCTGATGGCGACGCTCATCGGCATGGCGCTGGGCGGCTGGCTGTCGGGCGTCATCTACGACCTGACGCGGTCCTATCAGGCCGCCTTCGTCAACGGCATTCTGTGGAACGCGGTCAACCTGACGACGGTCGGCTGGCTGCTGTGGCGACGCGAGAGGCTGGCCCGCAACGCCGCATTGCAGGCCTCTTGAGACACGCCAACGGGAAAGGCCGCCCCACCTTCCGGCGGAGCGGCCTCCCTCCTGTCCACTCTTTCGAGCGCCGCGGCGGTTTGGGGCTTTGACCGCCCCGTCCGCTGCAAGGACAGGCCGCGACCCCGAAGGATCGCGGCGGAAATCACATGACGACGACACGCGTGCCCACGCGCACGCGCGAGTAGAGCTCCATCACATCCTCGTTGCGCATGCGGAAACAGCCGGAGGACACCGCCTGCCCGATGGTCCAGGGCTCGTTGGAGCCGTGGATGCGATAGAGCGAGGACCCGAGATAGAGAGCGCGCGCGCCGAGCGGATTGGCCGGGCCGCCGGCCATGAAGCGCGGCAGGTCCGGGCGGCGGCGCAGCATGTCGGCGGGCGGCCGCCAGTCCGGCCACTCGGCCTTGCGCGTCACCGTCTTGGTGCCGGTCCAGCCGAAGCCCGGGCGGCCGATGCCGACGCCGTAGCGGCGGGCCATGCCGCCAGCCTCGACGAGGTAGAGATAGCGCGCGCGGGTGTCGATGACGACCGTACCGGGGCGGTGGCTCGTGCGATATTCCACCGTCTGCGGCAGGTAGCGCGGATCGATGGAGGGACGGATGCTGCCGCGGGAGCGCAGCGCCTGCTCAACCTCCGGGGCGTAGGCCGCATGCTGGTGCGCCGGGCTGGCGTGGATCGGTCGCACCGGCTCCAGGCCCGGCGCGACCGCCACGGACCTCTGCTCGAAAGGGCCGCGAGCCTGCGCGGCGGGGGCGACGGGCGTGGCGCGGACGACGCCGGGACCGGGATCGTAGGCGCGCGAATCCGGAACGCGGCGCGCGGTCGCGATGGGGCCGCCCGGCTGCTGGCCGCCATTGTAGAGGAATTCGATGAAGCCGCCGCCCAGTCCTCCCGACGCTGGATCGCCTGCGCGA
Organism: Pseudomonadota bacterium; assembly: GCA_020161695.1. GTDB lineage: Bacteria > Pseudomonadota > Alphaproteobacteria > Rhizobiales > Phreatobacteraceae > Phreatobacter. Next base: position 50,651 of record JAIUOO010000005.1, read on the forward strand.
CGGGCACCGGCGATCTGGCCGTGGGCGGGCTGAAGGGTAGCGGCGGACACCGCGCAGAAGGCCGCGAGCGCGGCCGGCAGGCTGAGCTTGGACATCGACGGACTCAAATGAACACACGCGTCGACGGGCGGGAGGCGCCGTCTCTCATCCGCGATGGAAGGCCCAAGGTCCCCACCGAATGGTAAACGGCGCGGGCCGCCGGACGACCTTTCCGTCAACCATCCCGCCAAAGTCTTCCTCAAGGTTAACCGGCAGTTCAAATGAGCCGACGTGGCCGGCCTCTGGCGCGTTAACGCTCTGTCATCCTTAACACTTTTTCCAATTGCGCCGTGACGATCTGTGGCATTTCGCCAACCTCGCCTTAACCCTCCGCCCCCAAGGCTTCGCCGGTCCGGACCAGAAGGCCCGGGCCGCCTTCTCATGCCTCCAGGTCCTTCATGCGCGCGTCGAAGAGAGCCTTCCGTATCGAATCCTATTCCCATCCGTCGGAAGCGATGGCCTTTCCCACCTTCACCGGCGAGGGCCATCAGGAGATCATGGCCGAGCTGAAGGCGCTGCGCTCCCTGATCAAGCCCGAGGAGGTCTCCAAGCAGGTCATCGAGGCCTACAGGACCGAGATGCAGGAGGCACTGAAGCTCAAGACCGAGCTGGACCAGATCTGGGAGGCGATCAACCAGACCAAGCACGAGATCGCGACGCTTCATGTCACCGGCTTCCAGGGCAAGCAGATGACGCGCGTCACGCATGAACTGGACGCCATCGTCTCTGGGACCGAGGACGCGACGGAGGGCATCCTCTCGGCCGCCGAGGGCATCGACCAGATCGCCGGTCAGCTCGCCGCCAAGCTGAAGAGCGTGCAGGACCGCGCGGCGATCGACGACATCCAGCAGCGGATCATCACGATCTTCGAGCACTGCAACTTCCAGGACCTGACCGGCCAGCGCATCACCAAGGTGGTCAACACGCTGAAATTCATCGAGGAACGCATCGTCAAGATGATGGACATCTGGGGCGGGCTCGACAGCTTCCGGGATGTCGAGGTCGATGGCATCGCGGAGGCCACCGGCGATGCAGCGCTGCTCAACGGCCCGAAGGTTGACGGCGAGAGCGGCCATGCGAGTCAGGACGACATCGACGCCCTGTTCAACTGATGCCGGGGACCTGCCGCGGCAGGGCTTCCTTGCCGAAGTTTAACGGGCCCGCCGCGGGTTCGGCCCACCGCTGCCCAGATTCCGCCCGCACCTGCGGCCATGTAGCATCGGACCGTTCCTGTCCGCCCCCTTGATTCGGGCCCGATGCGCTTTTCCCTCGTCCTTCTCGCGTTCTGCTCGCTCGCCGCGCCCGCCATGGCGCAGGCCGTCATGGCGCAGACGCCCGGCGCCGCCGACCAGGCGACGTCAGAGCATCGCGAGCGCCAGGAGGAACTCGCCCGCATCCGCGCCGGGCTCGAACGCGCCGAAGCCGAGCGTTTCCGCATCTCGACCGAGATCGAGGCCATGCGCGCCGACCGCGCCGCGCTGGTCAAGGCGGGCATCGAGACGGCCACGCGCCTGCGCGAAGCCGAGACGCAAGTCGCCGAGAGCGAGACGCGGCTGGCGAGCCTCGATCAGCGCCAGGGCGAACTGCGCGTCTCGCTGCACGACCGGCGCGAATTGATCGGGCAGGTTCTGGCCTCGCTCCAGCGCATGGGCCGCCGCCCGCCGCCCGCCATGCTGGTCGGGCCCGACGATGTCCTGAAGAACGTGCGCACCGCCATGCTGCTCGGCACGCTGGTGCCGGAAATGCGCGAGGCGGTGGGCATCCTCGCGCGCGACCTGGAGGAATTGTCGGCCCTGCGCCGGACCATCGCGGAGAACCGCGAGCGCCTGCGCGCCGAACTGGCCTCGCTCGGCACCGAGCGGATCCGGCTGGATGCGCTGTCCGAGGCGCGCCAGCGCCAGCTGGCCGATGGTGAGAAGTCGCTGGAAGCGGAGAAGGCGCGGGCGTCGGATCTCGCCCGGCAGGCCGGAAATCTCGAACTTTTGATCGGCCGCATGGAGACCGAGATCTCGGCGGCACAGCGCGCGGCGGACGCCGCCCGCACCACCGTCATCGCCCGCGGGGCAACGGCGACCGACCGGCGCCAGCAGATGGCCGCCTTGCAGAATGCCGCCCGCATGACCCCCGCAATGCCCTTCGAGCAGGCCCGGGGACGGCTCGGCATACCGGTTCTGGGCGTTCGGCTACGCGATTTCGGCGCCCCCGACGGCCATGGCGGCACCGAACGCGGCCAGTCCTTCGCGACGCGCCCCGGAGCCTCGGTGACCGCCCCGTCGGATGGCTGGGTGGTCTATTCGGGGCCGTTCCGCACCTATGGACAACTCTTGATCCTGAATGCCGGCGGCGGGTATCATGTGGTCCTTGCAGGTATGGACAGGATCACCGTGGATCTCGGCCAGTTCGTGCTGGCGGGAGAAGCGGTCGGCGTGATGGGCAACGCTCCGCCGCCCACCTCGGCAGTCACGACCGGTTCCTCGCAGCCGGTGCTCTACGTCGAATTTCGCAAGGATGGGTCGAATGTCGACCCCGCGCCTTGGTGGTCCCCGCGGACACCCGGCGTCCAGGCCAATGAAAGGGTTCGCGGATGATGCGCAAAGCTTCGATCCTTCTCGCAGGGGCCGCCATGGGGGCGCTCGCGACCGTGGCGGTCACGCAGCCCCGGGCCATCCTCGGGATGGACGCCAATGCCGCGGCTTCCGACACCTACCGCCACATCAACCTGTTCGGCGACATCTTCGAGCGCGTGCGCACCGACTATGTCGAGAAGCCGGACGACGCCAAGCTGATCGAGGCGGCGATCAACGGCATGCTGACCTCGCTCGACCCGCATTCGAGCTTCATGGACGCGCGCAACTTCCGCGACATGCAGGTGCAGACGCGCGGCGAGTTCGGCGGCCTCGGCATCGAGGTCACGCAGGAAGAGGGTCTGATCAAGGTCGTCTCGCCGATCGACGACACGCCGGCATCCAAGGCGGGCATTCTCGCCAACGACATCATCACCCACATCGACAACGAGCCGATCCAGGGCCTCACCCTGCAGCAGGCGGTCGAGAAGATGCGCGGCCCGGTGGGCTCCAAGATCACCATCCGCGTCAATCGCGCCGGCACTCCGCCGCGCGACATCGAGATCACCCGCGACCGGATCGTCATCCGCGCCGTCCGCCACCAGATCCTCGGCGACGATGTCGGCTATGTCCGCGTCACGCAGTTCAACGAGCAGACGACCGAGAGCCTCCGGCGCGCCATCGAGGACATCAAGTCCAAGGTGCCGGCCGACAAGCTGCGCGGCTACGTCCTCGACCTCAGGCTCAACCCCGGCGGCCTGCTCGACCAGTCGATTTCGGTTTCCGACGCCTTCCTCGAGCGCGGCGAGATCGTCTCGACCCGCGGCCGCAATGCCGAGGAGACCCAGCGCTGGAACGCCCGCTCCGGCGACCTGACTGGCGGCAAGCCGGTCATCGTCCTGATCAATGGCGGCTCGGCCTCGGCCTCCGAGATCGTTGCCGGCGCGCTGCAGGACCACCGTCGCGCCACGGTTCTCGGCACGCGCTCCTTCGGCAAGGGTTCGGTGCAGACCATCATCCCGCTCGGCAGCCAGGGCGCGCTGCGCCTGACCACGGCGCGCTACTACACGCCGTCCGGCCGCTCGATCCAGGCGCGCGGCATCGATCCGGACATCGTGCTCGAACAGCCGGTGCCGGAGGAACTGCGCGCCCAGGCCCAGGCCACCGAGCGCCGCAGCGAGGCGGGCCTGCGCGGCCACCTGCGCAACCAGGGCGGCGAGAGCAACGAGGTGCGCTCGCCGACCGAGGTCTATGTGCCGCGCGAGCAGAAGGACGACATGCAGATCAAGCGCGCGCTGGAACTGCTGCGCGGCGAGGCGACCGACCCGGCCTTCCCGCCCTCGCAGCGCGCCGCAGCCGCGCCCGCCCCGGCGGCGACACCGGCAAGCCCGGCAGCGCCCGCTGCCCCCGCGGCGCCGGCTCCCGCGCCGTCCCGCTGAGGGCTGCGGCCCGCATCTGACGTATCCCCAAACCCCCGGTCAGCAATGGCCGGGGGTTTTCTTTCAGCCCCAGCCCGCACGGCCGCCGATGTCCTCCAGTTCGTCGCAGACCGCCCTGTTCGCTGATGCGGTTCTCTCCGCCTACCGCGCCCGCAGCCAGATCGCGCCGCTCTCCGTCATGGAGCCGGCCTTCACGGTCCGCGACGGGGAGATGGTCGGCCACGAGGTCGCCCGCCGCCGCGTGGCTGCCGGCGAGCGGATCGTCGGGCGCAAGATCGGTTTCACCAACCGCACCATCTGGGACGAATACAAGGTCTATTCGCCGATCTGGGGTCCGGTCTACGACACGACCTTCCGCGATGTGTCCGGCCCGGCGGAAGCCCCCATCGGCCATCTCGTCGAGCCGCGGATCGAGCCGGAGATCATCCTCGGCTTCAAAGGCCCGGTGACGGCGGCCATGGACGAGCGCGCGATTCTTGGCGCGGTCGGCTGGGTCGCGCATGGTTTCGAGATCGTCCAGTCGCTGTTTCCCGGCTGGGTGTTCCAGGGCTCCGACTGCCAGGCCGCCTTCGGGCTGCACGGCGCGCTGTTCTGCGGGCCGCGGACGCCGGTGGAAGGCGACCCCGACCGCTGGCTGGAGGCGCTGACCACCTTCGCCATCACCATCGCCCGCAATGGCGAGACGCTCGACCGGGGCGTCGCGGCCAATGTGCTGGACGGGCCGCTCTCGGCGATCCGCCATCTTGCCGGCGTGCTCGAGGCCGACCCGCAGGCGACCCCCATCGCCGCCGGCGAGATCATCACGACGGGCACCGTGACGCGCGCCTTTCCCATCGTGCCCGGCGAGGAATGGTCGACCACGGTCGAGGGCATCGACGTGCAGCCGATGCGTCTCGCGCTGCTCTGAGCGGATCAGGTCTCGACCATCGCCCGCGGCGGCTTGCGGTCGCCGTCGCTGCCGGCCATGAACTGCGCCTTGGCCAGGTTGGCGAAAACGCCGCCCTGCGCCACCAGTTCCTCGAACGTACCGCTCTCGATGACCCGGCCCTGATCGAAGACGAGAATGCGCGTCGCGTGCCGGATGGTGGCGAGGCGGTGGGCGATGACGAAGGTCGTGCGCCCCTTCATCACCTCCTCCAGCGCCGCCTGCAGCTTCTGCTCGGTGGTGGCGTCGAGCGCCGAGGTCGCCTCGTCGAGGATCAGCACCGGCGGATCCTTCAGAAGCGCGCGCGCGATGGACAGGCGCTGACGCTCGCCGCCCGACAGCGAACGGCCGCGCTCGGCGACCTCGGTGTCGAGCCCGTCCGGCTGGCGCTTGAGGAAGTCCATCGCCTGCGCCCGCTCGCAGGCCTGCCATATCTCGTCATCGCTCGCTTCGGGGCGGCCGACCTGAAGGTTCTCCTTGATCGTCCGCGCGAACAGCATCGGCTCCTGGAACACAACGCCGATATTGCGGCGGAGCGAGACCAGCGTGATGTCGCGGATGTCGTGACCGTCGATGGTGACGCGGCCGGATTGCGGATCGAAGACGCGGTGCAGCAGCGACAGCGTCGTCGACTTGCCCGAGCCGGTCGAGCCGACCAGCGCGATGGTGTCGCCGGGCTGGGCGACGAAGGAGAGATCCGCCACGGCGGCGCGCTTGCCGTCATAGGAGAAGGACACGTTCTCGAAGGCCACCGTGCCGGCGACGCGGCCGATATCGACGGCGTTCGGCCGGTCGCGCACCTGCGGCGCGGTGTCGACCACGTCGAAGAAGTCCTTGATCTTCGGCCCTTCGAGGAACACCGCGTTGATGAAGCCGACCAGCGCTTCGAGCTTGCCGATCAGCATGGTGGCGAAGCCCATGAAGGTGACGATCTCGCCGATGGTGGCGAGGCCGTTGATGTGCAGCCATGTGCCGATCAGGAAGATCGACAGCACGGTCAGGGTTGCCGATGCGCGCGAGGCGACCGCCGCGATGGCCCACCACGACAGGACCGGAATCTGCGCGGCGAGCAGCGCGTCGATGGTCGCGCGCATGGCGCGGACCTCGGCCTCGACGCGGGTGAAGGACTGGATCACCGGCACGTTGCCGAGGGCGTCTGTGGCGCGTTCGGCGAGGGCGTTGTGATATTCTTGCACCTTGCCCTGAAGGCTCTCTGTGCGCCTCAGCACCCAGCTGGTCAGGATGAAGAAGAAGAACACCATCACCACGAGGACCGAGCCGAGCCGCCAGTTCACCCAGAGCGAGACGGGAACCAGGATCACCAGCGCGATCATCGAGGCGCAATGCTCGCGCAGGAACGACAGCAGCAGCCAGGCCATGGCGTTGGAGCCTTCAAGCATTTGCTTGAGCAGGCGGCCCGAATGCGCGCCGGAATGGTAGCTGAGCGGCAGGTTCAGCACGTGCTCGAAGAAGTGCTGCATGAAGGCGAGGCGCCGGCGATGCGACATGCGGTCGGCGTGGAGCGCGACCAGCACGCCGGCGGCGATGGTGAACAGGCCGAACACCACCCACGCCGCCACCAGCGGCAGGATTTCGGTCCAGGTCACGGTGCGCCCGCGCGCCTGCGCGCCCGTGAGCGCGTCGATGATCCGCCCGAACAGGATCGGCTCGGCGAACATGATGCAGGCGAGCGCGATGTTGCAGAGAAGCAGGATGATGCCGAGGCGCTGCTCGGGCCCGAGTTGCCGCAGCACGCGCCAATAGACTTTCAGGAGTGACATCAGGCGCCTCGGTCGTTCGCGGGCCCTACCCGCTTCATGCCCTGTGAAACATGCCGTTCAACGCGCCGCAAGGCCTGCGGTTTCCCCCTCAGAACCGACGTCCCGCGCCGGGTGCCGGCAGGCCGAGATGGGCCGAGATGGTGGCGGCGATATCCGCGAAGGTCTCGCGCCCGCCGACAGGCCCCGCCGACAGGCCGGGACCGAAGGCGAGGATCGGCACGTGCTCGCGGGTGTGGTCGGAGCCCGGATAGGTCGGATCGCAGCCGTGGTCGGCGGTGACGATCACGAGGTCATCAGGCTTCAGGCGCCCGCGCAGGTCCGGCAACCACGCGTCGAAGGCCATCAGCGCCCGCCCATAGCCTTCCGGATCGCGGCGATGGCCGTAGAGCGAGTCGAAATCGATGAAATTCGCCATCAGGAGCCCGCCATCCGCGAGCCGGTGGAGGGCCGTCAGCGTCGCCGCGCCGATGGCGGCATTGCCGTTCGCCTTCACCTCCTCGCCGGTGCCGATATGGGCAAAGATGTCGCCGATCTTGCCGACGGTGAGAACCTGCCGGCCGGCATCGGCGGCGATCTGGAGCAGGGTCGGGGCCGGCGGCGGCACGGCATAGTCGCGGCGGTTGCCGGTGCGGACGAAATCCGCGGCGGCCGATCCGACGAAAGGCCGCGCGATCACCCGCCCGATGCCGAGCGGATCGACCAGGCGGCGTGCGATCAGGCAGAGGTCGTAGAGCCGCTGAAGCCCGAACACCTCCTCGTGCGCGGCGATCTGCAACACGGAATCCGCCGATGTATAGAGGATCGGCTTGCCCGTCCGCACATGCTCCTCGCCAAGCTCGGCGATGATCTCGGTGCCGGAGGCGTGCCTGTCGCCGAGAATGCCGGGAAGCCTCGCTTCGCGGACAATCGCCTCGGTCAGATCAGCCGGAAAACTGGGAACCGACGTCGGGAAATAGCCCCAGTCGAAGGTGACGGGAACGCCGGCGATCTCCCAGTGGCCGGAGGGCGTGTCCTTGCCGCGCGATGTCTCGACGCCGAAGCCGAACCGGCCTTGTGGCGGGTCGGCCGTCTCGAGCCCCTGCGGAACCCGCCCCGTCGACAGCCGCACCGCCTCGCCAAGGCCCAGTGCCGCGAGGTTCGGCAGCGCGAACGGGATCCCGCTCTCGGCAAACCATTCAGCGACATGGCCGAGCGTATCCGCGCCCGCGTCGCCGTAGGCAGCCGCGTCGGCACCGGCGCCGATGCCGACCGAATCGAGGACGATGACGATGGCGCGGGCCATGGCTCAGCCCGTGATCCGGGCCTGGACCAGCGCGCCGATGACCGCGCCGCCCTCGCCAAGGGTCACTGCCTTCGAGATCATCGCCGCAGCCGCATCGAAACCCGCTTCGTCGCGGGCATGGATCATCGCCAGCGGCTGGCCGGGTTCGACCGCGTCTCCGAGCGCGACGATATCGGTGAGCCCCACGGCATGATCGACCGGGTCGGCCGCGCGCGTGCGCCCGCCGCCGAGCGCCACCACGCTCATGCCCACGGCGCGGGTGTCGACCTCGGTCACCACGCCGGCCTTGTCGGCCAGAACCGGCCGCACCAGCGGCGCACGCGGCAGATGCTTGTCGGGGTGTTCCATCAGATCGGCCGGACCGCCCAGCGCCGTCACCATCTGCTGGAATATTTCGGCGGCGCGGCCGTTGGCGAGCACGCGCTCCAGCTTGCCGAGCGCGGTGTCGAGGTCGGGCGCGAGCTTGCCGAGCACCAGCAGCTCGGAGGCGAGCGCCATGGTCACGCCATGCAGGCGGCTCTCGCGATAGCGGCCTTCGAGATAGTCGACGGTCCAGCGCACCTCGACCGCATTGCCGGCGGCATTGGCGAGCGGCTGGTCCATGGGCGTGACGAGCGCGACGGTGGGCAGGCCCGCGCCGCCCGCGACCGCGGCGATGCTCTCGGCGAGTTCCTTCGAGCGCGGAAATTCCGGCATGAAGGCGCCGGAACCGGTCTTCACGTCCATCACCAGCCCGTCGAGCCCGGCCGCGAGCTTCTTCGACAGGATGGAGGACGTCAGCAGCGGAATGGTCTCCACCGTCGCGGTCACGTCGCGAACGCCGTAGATGACCTTGTCGGCGGGCGCGAGATCGGCGGTCTGCCCGATGATGGCGCAGCCGATGTCGCGCACGGTGCGCCGGAACAGGTCGCGGTCCGGCGTCGCATTGTAGCCGGGGATCGATTCCAGCTTGTCGAGCGTGCCGCCGGTATGGCCGAGCCCGCGGCCGGAGATCATCGGCACGAATCCACCCGCCGCCGCGACCATCGGCGCCAGCATGAGCGAGACGACGTCGCCGACGCCGCCGGTCGAATGCTTGTCGAGGACGGGGCCGGGCAGGTTCAGGTCGCGCCAGTCGAGCGTCACGCCGGAACGGACCATGGCCTGCGTCAGCGCCACCCGCTCGGGCATGGTCATGCCGCGGAAGAACACCGCCATGCAGAAGGCCGCGACCTGCGCCTCCGTGACGGTCTTGTCGCCGATGCCCGCGACGAAACCGGCGATGGCTTCGTCCGACAACCTGCCGCCGTCGCGCTTCTCGCGGATGATCTCCTGCGGGATGAAGGTCATGACGCCTCTCCCGCCGCAGCGAGCAGAACGTCTATGAGGCCGGACGCGCCGAAGCGGAACGTGTCGGGCGTCGCCCAGTCCGGCCCCATCTTCTGGTCGGCGAGATCGAGATAGGCGCGCGCATCGGCGAGCGTGCGGATGCCGCCGGACGGTTTGATGCCGACGCGCCGGCCGGAAGCGGCGATCTCGTCCAGCATGATCGCCACCGCTTCGGGGGTCGCCGAGGTCGCGGTCTTGCCCGTCGAGGTCTTGATGAAGTCGGCGCCGGTGCCGATGGCTATGCGTGCGGCTTCCCGGATCAGGTTCGGGGTTTTCAGCTCGCCGGTTTCGAGGATCGTCTTCAGCGTGCGGGTCGGCGGCACCGAAGCGCGGACCGCGCCGAGCAGCGCGCCGACCACCTCGCGCCGGCCGGCGGCGAGCGCCCGCCACGGCAGCACAAGGTCGATCTCGTCGGCCCCGTCGAGCAGGGCATAGCGCGCCTCGTCGGCCGCGCGCATCACGTCGTCCTCACCGGCGGGAAAATTGACGACCGTGGCGACCTTCACCGGCGCTCCCTTCAGGAGGCGCCTCGCCTGCGGCACGAAGCCGGCCCACAGGCAGACGGCCGCGACCGGCCCGGCCGGCGTCACGGCGCGCGCGCAGAGCTTCTCCACGCCAGCCTCGTCGAGGCCGTTGGAGAGGTCCGTCAGGTCGAGCAGCGCGAGGGCGCGGCGAGCAAGGTCTGAATCGCTCATGGAACTGGCATCGGTCATGCGGCAAGCCTTGCGAGGAAGCCCCGGATCACCGCCTCCATGGCGGCGGCGCCCTGATGGGCCACGGCCTTGGTCTCGGCGTGCGACGGCGCATGCGCCGCCATGCCGGCGGCATAGTTGGTGATCATCGACAGGGCCGCGACGGTGAGGCCGGCATGGCGCGCGAGGATCACCTCCGGAACGGTCGACATGCCGACCGCATCGGCGCCAAGGCCGCGCAGCGCGCGGATTTCGGCCGGCGTCTCGAAGCTCGGGCCAGTCACCCAGGCATAGACGCCCTCGTGCAGCGCGATGCGTGCCGAGGCGGCGCCATGGGCGATGGCGGTACGCAGGCCGGGGTCGTAGGCATCGTTCATCGGCACGAAGCTGGCATCGCCGGGCAGGCCGACCAGCGGGTTCGGCCCGAACAGGCTGATATGGTCCTCGATCACCATGATGCTGCCCGGCGGCATGTCGGCTCTCAGCGAACCCGCGGAATTGGTCAGCAGCAGGGCGCCGACGCCAAGTCCGGCAAAGGCGTCGATGGCGGGCTTCATCGCGCGGGGATCGCCATGCTCGTAGGTGTGGACGCGACCCTGCATCACCGCCACGCGCCGGCCCTCCAGCGTCCCGATCACCAGCCGGCCGGCATGGCCGGTGACGCCGGAAAGCGGGAAGCCGGGCAGGTCGGAATAGGCGATGGCGACCGGTGCCTCGACCGCATCGGCCAACGATCCGAGCCCGGTGCCGAGCACGATGGCGCAGTCGATCGGCGCTTCGCCGGCGATGGCGCGGATGGTAGCGGCGGCGCTCATGCGAGATTGTCCGGGCCGAACGAGTGCGGCAGCAGCTCGCCCAGCGTGAAGCTGCGTCGGATGCCCTGCGGCCCGGCAATATGGATCGCGGCCGCATCGGGCGCGAATTCGCGCAGGCGCTGCCGGCAGGCGCCGCACGGCGTGCACAGCGCCTCGCCGTCGCCGACCACCAGCATCTCGGCGATCGCCCGGTCGCCGCCGAGCACCATGGCGGCGATGGCGCCGGCTTCCGCGCAGGTGCCGACCGGATAGGCGGCATTCTCGACATTGGCGCCCGAATAGAGCCGGCCCGAGGCCGCGCGCACCACCGCGCCGACCCGGAAGCGCGAATGCGGCGCATAGGCCGCGGCCTGTGCCTCTCGCGCCATCGCAAACATCTGGTCGAGATCGGCGCTCACGAACGGTCCTTCACGTAGGGTGTGCCGGAGGCTTTCGGCGGCACGGCGCGGCCGATGAAGCCGGCCAGCAGAATCACGGTGAGGATATAGGGCAAAGCCTGGATCGCCTGAACCGGGATCGCACCGATACCCGGCAGGCTCGCGCCCTGAAGCCGGAGCGCCATGGCGTCGAGGAAACCGAACAGCAGGCAGGCGCCGAGCGCCGGCCAGGGCCGCCACTTCGCGAAGACGAGCGCGGCAAGCGCGATGTACCCCTTGCCGGCGGTCATGTCCGGCACGAAGCCGGCCGATTGCGCGATGGAGAGATAGGCGCCGCCGAAGCCGCAGAGGATGCCGGCGACCAGCACCGCCGAATAGCGCAGCCGCGCCACCGACAGGCCGGCGGTCTCGACGGCCGCCGGGTTCTCTCCGCTCGCGCGCAAGCGCAGGCCCCAGCGCGTTCGGAACATCAGGAACGCCGTCAGCGGCACGAGCAGGAAGGCCGAATAGACCAGCAGCGAATGGCCGGAAATCACCTCGGCATAGAAGCCACCGGCGAACGGCACCGCTTCGGCCGCTTCCGCCAGCGGCAGCGTGACCTCGCCGAAGCGCGCCGCGCCGGCAAGCTGCGGCGTGCGGCCGCCCTGCCCGAACCAGGCATTGCCGAGCACGGCGGTGAGGCCCGCCGCGAGGAAGTTCAACGCCATGCCCGAGACGATCTGGTTGCCGTTCCAGGTGATCGTCGCAAAGCCGTGGACGAGCGCGAAGGCCATGGAGGCGCCGATCCCCGCCAGCAGGCCGAGCCACGGATTGGGGACGATCGCGACGATGGCGGCCGCGGCGAAGGCGGCAGCCAACATCTTGCCTTCGAGGCCGATGTCGACGATGCCCGCCCGCTCCGACCAGAGCCCCGCGAGACAGGCGAAGATCAGGGGCGTTGCGAGCCGCACCGCGCTGTCGAGCGCCGCCAGAAGGGCGAGCCAGCCGCTCATGCCGGCACCGCCTTGCGGCCGAGCCGCTGCGCGAGCACGAGGCCGCCATGGCGCACCATGCCCTCGAGCGCCCCGGAGAACAGGATGACCAGCCCCTGGATCACCACGATCATGTCGCGGGTGATGGCGGGCTTCTCGAACGAGAGTTCCGCCCCACCCTGCGCGAGCACACCGAACAGCAGCGCCGCGGCGAGAATGCCGGCGGGATGGCCGCGCCCCATCAAGGCCACGGCGATGCCGACGAACCCCGCGCCGGCGGCGAACTCGTTGATCAGCCGGCCCTGCACGCCGAGAATCTCGTTGGTCGCCATGAGGCCGGCGAGCGCGCCGGACAGCGCGAGCGCAATGACGGTGACGCGCGCCGGCGAGATGCCGGCATAGGCCGCGGCCTCCGCATTGGCGCCGACCGTGCGGATGGCGTAACCGAGCCGCGTGCGCCAGATCAGCACCCACACTGCGAGACAGGCGACCAGGGCCATGGCGAAGGAGAGGTTGAGAGGGGTACGCGGCAGATCGACCCCGAACCGCGCGGCGAGGTCAGCGAGCGATGGCAGCCGCGCCGCCGGTGCAAAGGCTGCCGTTTCCAGCGCCATCGAGCCGGCCATGCGCAGGGGGCCTGCGAGCAGATAGACCAGCAGCGCCCCTGCGATGAAGTTGAACATGATGGTGGTGATGACGATATGGCTGCCGCGATAGGCCTGCAGCCAGCCCGGAACGGCGGCCCATGCAGCGCCGCCGAGCGCGGCGCCGAGGATCGCCAGCGGCAGCAGGATCGGCCAGGGCAGGTCCGGCAGGGCCAGCGCCACCAGCGCCGCGCCGAGCCCGCCCATCAGCGCCTGCCCCTCGCCGCCGATGTTGAAGTGGCCGGCATGGAAGGCGACGGCGACCGCGAGCCCGGTGAACACGAAGCTGGTCGCATAGTGCAGCGTGTAGCCTATGCCGTTGCCGGAGCCGAGCGCCCCGCGAAAGGCAATGCCCATCGCCTCGACGGGGTTCTCGCCGATGGCGAGCACGAGCAGGCCGGCAGCTGCCAGCGCGATGGCGACATTCGCGAGCGGCAGGACAAGGCCAAGCCAGCGGGGCGAAAACGTCACGCGGCCCTCCCGTGGAGGCCGGCCATCATCAGCCCGAGTTCCGTCTCGTCGGTTTCGCCCGCGCGGCGCTCGCCGACGATGCGCCCGCCGCACATGACGAGGATGCGGTCGGACAGGGCGAGGATCTCGTCGAGTTCGCTCGACACGAGCAGGACCGCGGCACCGGCATCGCGCAGCGCCACGAGGCGGGCGTGGATGAACGCGATGGCCCCGACATCGACGCCGCGGGTCGGCTGGCCGACGAGGAGGAGCCTGGGAGCGCGCTCCATCTCGCGCGCAAGCACCAGCTTCTGCTGGTTGCCGCCGGAGAACAGGGCCGTGCCCAGCGTCGGCGCGCGCGGCCGGATGTCGAAGCTCGCCATCCGGGCCTCGCAATCGGCGATCTCCGCGGCGCGATCGAGAAAGGGGCCGGGCCCGAAGGCCGGTTCCGGCGTGCAGCCGAGCACGGCGCTGTCGGCGGCGTCGAAGGCGGCGACGAGGCCGCGCCTGAGGCGATCTTCCGGCACATGCCTGAGGCCCCGTTCGCGCAGCGCCACGGGATCGTCACCCGGCCGGATCGGGACGCCGTCGAGCAGGATGCGGCCGCCGGTCGGCTGGCGCAGCCCGGCGAGGATGTCGAGCAGCTCAGACTGGCCATTGCCGGAGACGCCGGCCACCCCGACGATCTCGCCGGCCCGCACCTCAAAGCTGGCATCGTCGAGCCGGAGATGCCCGCGCGCGTCGACCAGCGACAGGCCCTCGACCGTCAGCACCGTGGCGCCGGGCGGCCGCGCGTTGCGATCGGGGTCGAGCAGGACGGACCGGCCGACCATGAGTTCGGCGAGCTCGCGCGGACTGGTCGCGCCGGTCGCCAGGGTCGCCACCATTTCGCCGCGCCGCATGACCGAGACATGGTCGGTGACGGCCATGATCTCCTTCAGCTTGTGGGTGACGAGGATGATGGAACGACCCTCGCCCGCAAGCCGGCGCAGCAGCACGAACAGCCGGTCCGCCTCCTGCGGCGTCAGTACGGCGGTCGGCTCGTCGAGGATCAGGATCTCCGCGCCCTTGACCAGCGCCTTGACGATCTCGACGCGCTGGAGCTCGCCCACCGACAGGTCCGCGATGCGTGCGTCGGGGTCGATCGCGAGGCCATAGGCCTCCGCCAGTTCGGCGAGGCGCGCCCGCACGCCGCGTTCGGCCTTCGCGGTCAGGAAGCCCGTCGCCATGCCGAGCATGACGTTCTCGACCACGGTGAAAGCCTCCACCAGCATGAAATGCTGATGGACCATGCCGATGCCGAGCCGGATGGCATCGGCCGGCGAGCCGATCACCGCGTCGCGCCCGTTGACGGCGATGGTTCCGGAATCGGCGGCGTGGAAGCCATAGAGGATCGACATCAGCGTCGACTTGCCCGCGCCGTTCTCGCCGACGAGGCCATGGATCGAACCGCGCGCCACCGTGAAGTCGACCGCCCTGTTCGCCGCCGCCGCGCCGAAGCGCTTGTCGATGCCGCGCATGGCGACGGCGGGCGCAGGCCCTCTCATGGCCAGATCACTGTCATGGCACGATCACCATGCCGTCCTCGGCGCATTCGAGCGTCGCCTTCTCGCGATTGGCCAGCATCTGCGGACCCATATGGGTGAGCACGATGCGCTTCGCGGCAAGGTCTGGCAGGTGGCTTTCCAGCGTCTTCCAGTCGAGATGGTTCTTCAGCGGGATGTCGTAGGTGTAGCACTCGAGCAGCAGCGCATCGGCGCCGGCCGCGAGCGGCACGAGCGCATCGGTCCAGGCGCTGTCGCCGCCATAGGCGAACACCTTGCCGTCCGCGGCCAGCCGGTAGCCGAGACACGGGCCCGCGCGCGGGTCATGCACCATCGGAAAGGCCGTGACGCCGATCCCGGCGATCTCGGCCGGCATGTCCGGCGAAACCTCCAGATAGGTCACCTCGAAGGGATAGGCATTGCCGGAAGAGCCGGGAAAGGCGGCCTCCATCGCTGCCCTGGCCCATTCGGCGACGCGCTTCGGGCCGGCGATCAGCAGCGGCGCGCGGCGACGGACATTGAACAATGCGTCGAGCATGAAGGACGGCAGGCCGCCGAAGTGGTCGCCGTGGAAATGCGTGAACAGGATCGCCTGGATCGCGTTGCGGTCGATGCCCGCGCGATTGATCGCGGTCATGGAGCCGGCGCCGCAATCCAGGAGGATGCTGGACCCGGCCCCGGTCGTCACATGGAGGCAGGTCGAGAAGCGACCACCCGTGCCGAAGGCATCGCCCGAACCGACAACTGTAACCTGCATGCTTCAGCGCACCGGGCAGTCGCCGCCGGCCATCACGTCGTGGACGCGCAGCCGGCCCGCGCGGATGTCATCGGCCGCTTTCGCGACGGCCTCGCGCATGGCCGGCGTGATGAGGGTGCGATTGTGCTCGTCGTCGGCCCAGTCGACGCCGTTCTCGGCGAGGCCCAGAACCGTGGTGCCTGAGGACCAGCGCCCCTCGCGGCCGGCGACCAGCGCGGCGTGGATGGCGACATCGACGCGCTTCAGCATGGAGGTCAGGACGCGGCCGGGATGCAGGGCGTTCTGATTGGAATCGACGCCGATGCCGAGCTTGCCGGAATCGGCCGTTGCCTGCAGCACGCCGATGCCGGTGGCGCCGGCCGCGTGATAGACGACATCGGCGCCCTGGGCGATCTGGCTCCGCGCCAGCTCGCCGCCGCGGACGGGATCGGAAAAGGCCGCGCCCGTCGTGCCGGTCATGTTCTGGATGATGCGGATGTCGGCGCGGCCGGCGCGCGCGCCCTGCACATAGCCGCAGGCGAACTTGCGGATCAGCGGAATGTCCATGCCGCCGACGAAGCCGATGGCGCCGGACTGCGATTTCATGGCCGCGAGCAGCCCGACGAGATAGGAGCCCTCGTGCTCGCGGAACAGGATGTTCTGGACGTTGGGGCGGTCCACCGTCGCGTCGATGATGACGAAGCGCGTATTCGGAAACTCGCCCGCGACCTTCTCCATGGCGGCGCGGAAGGCGAAGCCCACGGCGATGATCGGGTTCTGGCCCCGCTGGGCGAAGGTGCGCAGCGCCTGTTCGCGCTGGGTATCGTTGCGGATCTCGAATTCGCGATAGGCGATGCCGGTTTCGGCCTTGAACCGTTCGGCGCCGGTGAAGGCCGCCTCGTTGAAGCTCTTGTCGAAGCGTCCGCCGAGATCATAGACGAGCGCCGGCGCGAAGGACTGCGCCACGGCGCCGGCGCTGGCGCCGAGCAGCAGGAGAGCGGCCACGGCAAGCCGTTGGAGCCAGAGAGCCATGGCCTTCGCCTCCTCGCGCATTCGAGCCGCTGGGCGGCGCTGGACAAGTTGGCAGTCTGGCACGCGGCCCGGTCCTGTCCAGCCCAAAAGCCGCCGGTCCCGCCAAACCTGGCCCATCGCATCGCCTGTCAATATGACCGTAGCAAATGCACGCCTCGTCCCCACCCCTACCCGGATGACAGCGCGGCATCGGCTGTGCAGAGTCCCTGTCCCCCGACGAGGCCGGAACATTCATGACCAAGACCGAAACGCTCAGCATGCCCGGCCTGTCCGCGCCCGGCTCCATCGGGATCGATGCCAACGGCATCCCGCACATCCGGGCCGAGAACGAACCGGACCTGTTTTTCCTCCAGGGCTTCCAGGCCGCCCGCGCGCGGCTGTTCCAGATCGACCTGTTCCGCAAGCGCGGGCTCGGCCTGCTCGCCGCCGATTTCGGCCCCGGCTATCTCGAACAGGACCGCGCCTCGCGGCTGTTCCTCTATCGCGGCGACGCGGACGCCGAGTTCGCCGCCTACGGGCCGGAAGCCAGGGCGAACTTCACCGCCTTCACCAACGGCATCAACGCCTTCGTCGCGATGACCGAGAAGGACCCCTCGCTGCTGCCGTTCGAGTTCGGCCTGCTGGGCACGAAACCGGCGAAATGGGCGCCCGAGGATGTGTCGCGCGTGCGCACGCATTCGCTCTCGCGCAACGCCCTGTCCGAGATTCTCCGCTGCCAGGTTCTGGCCAAGGCCGACCATCGCACCGACCTGCTGCGCCGCTATCTGGAGCCGCAGGTGACGCCGGTCGTTCCCGAGGGGCTCGACCCCGCCTCGGTGCCGATGGCCGTGCTCGACATCGTCAAGCTCGCCACCGCCAACGCCACCTTCTCGAAGGAGCGCCTTGCCGCGAAGCTCGAGGACGCGCCGAAATGGCGGATCACGAACGACCTGCTCGAAGTGGTGCTCGACGCGCAATATACCGGCTCCAACAACTGGGCGATCCACGGCTCGAAGACCGATACCGGCCTGCCGATCCTCGGCTCGGATCCGCACCGCCTCCACGGCATGCCGTCGCTGCGCTCGATCGTGCACCTGACCTGTCCGGGCCTCGACGTGGTCGGCGCGGGCGAGCCCTCGGTGCCCGGCGTGATGATCGGCCACAACGGCACCATGGCCTGGGGCCTGACCATCTTCTACATCGATCAGGAAGACCTCTACGTCTACGAGACGAACCCCGACGATCCCGAGCTCTACCGCTACCAGGGTGGCTGGGAGCGGTTCCGGACCATCGAGGAGCGCGTCGCGGTCAAGGGCCACCCGGACCAGACGCTGACGCTGAAATTCACCCGCCATGGCCCGGTCGTGCATACTGACGCCAGGGCGAACCGCGCCTATGCCGTCCGCTCGGCCGGCTTCGAGCCGGGCACCGCGCCCTATCTCATCGCCCACAAGCTGATGCGGGCGAAGTCGCTGGACCAGTTCCGCGCGGCGGCGGTGACCTGGGGCACGCCGTCCTGCAACCTCGTCTATGCCGACAAGGCTGGCGACATCGCCTGGATGCCGGCCGGCATCAACCCGATCCGCCCGAACTGGGACGGCCTGCTGCCCGTTCCGGGCGACGGCCGCTACGAATGGGCCGGCTGGCGCGACCGCGCGGCGGCTCCGCTGGTTCGCAATCCCCCGCGCGGCTTCGTCTTCTCCGCCAACGAGATGAACGTGCCGGACGGCTGGGACCATCAGGCCTATCCCTTCGGATTCGAATGGGTGGACCGGGCCCGCGCGACCCGCATCGAGGAAGTGCTGTCCTCGGTCTCGCCCCACACGCTCGCGACCTCGCGCGCCTTGCAGACCGACGTCGTGTCGATCCCGGCGCGCCGCCTCGGCAAGCTCCTGTCGGGCCTCGCCAGCGCCGACGCCGATACGGCCGCCGCGCTTGCCCTGCTCGCCGGCTGGAACCATGCGCTGACGAAGGAGACCGGCGCCGGCGCGTTGTTCGAGCTCTGGTGGTCGCGCCACCTCAAGAAGGCGCTGTGGAACGCGCTCGTCGCGCCCGATCTCCACGCGCTGATGGTGCCCGGCGACGTCGACGGCACACTGGAGGCGCTCGAACAGCCCGACGACCGGTTCGGCGCCAACCCCGCCCAGAACCGCGACGCGCTCCTGCTCGCCTCGCTCGGCGCTGCCTATGCCGAGATGAAGACGCTGCTCGGCCCCGATCCGGCCGGCTGGGCCTGGGGCAAGCTGCACCATGGCTATTTCGAGCATCCGCTGACCTTCCTGCTGCCGCCGGACACGGCCAAGGCCTGGTCCATCGGGCCGCTGCCGCATCAGGGATCGGGCGTGACGCCGATGCACACCGGCTATCGTCCCAACGACTTCCGCACGATGATGGGTTCGTCGTTCCGCTTCGTCGCCGACCTCGCCGATCTCGACCGCTCGGTGGTGGTCAACACGCCCGGCCAGTCCGGCGACCCGAACTCGCCGCATTACCGCGACCTGTTCGAGACCTGGATCAAGGGCGACTACGTGCCGCTGCCCTATTCCGCGTCGGCGGTCGATGCCGCGCTGGAGGCCCGCACGCTGTTCACGCCCGGCTGATGCCGGGAGCCATATTTCGGCGGCGGCAACATTGCCGCCGGTGAAAGGGGCGTGGCTGAAACGGGCCGTTCCTAGCCTGTCTGGGTTCAATCGCAGACAGGTGCCCCCATGCCGAACAATGACGCCCTCGCCGCGCTCAATCGTGCCCTGGCCGCGATCGACGTCATGATCCGCAGCGGCAAGGGCAGCGGCGGGCGCCTGCCGGAACTCGCGCGCGAGGCGCGCGAGAACGCCGACCGCCTTGCCGGACCTGCCCGTTTCCAGTCCCGGCTGGACGAGATCAGCCGCGACTTGTCCGCCCCGGAACAGGCCTGAGGATTTCTTGCGCGACACTGCAACCGGCCGGCATCGCGGATCTGCGCTGAACCAGACTCAGACCGGCAGGCTCGCCGTCGCCTTCACTTCCTCCATCACGGCATAGGTGCGCGTCTCGCGCACGCCCGGCAGCGACAGCAGGACATCGCCGAGGAAGATGCGGTAGGCCGCCATGTCGGCGACGCGCGTCTTGACGAGATAGTCGAAGCCGCCGGCCACCAGATGGCATTCCAGCACGTCGGGCGCGCGCGCCACTGCGGCACCGAACCGGTCGAAGACGTCAGGCGTGGTCTTGTCCAGCGTCACCTCGACGAAAACGAGGAAACCGCGGCCGAGCTTCACCGGGTCGAGCCGCGCGCCGTAGCCGGCGATGATGCCCTCGCGGGTGAGCCGCTTCACCCTTTCGCTCGTGGCGGTCGGCGACAGGCCGACGCGCTCGGCCAGTTCCACGTTGGAGATCCGGCCGTCCTGTTGAAGCAGGCGGAGCAGCTTGCGGTCGAGATTGTCGAGCGGAGCGGTCATGGCAAACGGCGAAAGTCTCTGCTGAATGTGCGATCTATAGCGATAATCACTGCCATTTTGCAAAACAATCTATCGAAGCACGGAATATTCTTGCGTATCGTAGGGATATCGAACGCCAAACGCTGAGGCCCGCCGTGCCATCCACGCCTTCCTTCGACGCCCCCTATGCCGAAGCCGACGAGGCCATTGCCGGCCGGCTTCTGGCGGAAGCCGGCCTTCCCGCCGCTGCCGAGGCGCGAATCGATGCCCGGGCACGGCAACTGATCGACGCGATCCGCGCCAGGTCGGGCGGGCTCGGCGGCATCGAGGACTTCCTGCGCGAGTATTCGCTGACCACCAAGGAGGGCCTCGCCCTCATGGTTCTGGCGGAGGCGCTGCTCCGCGTGCCGGATTCGCGCACCGCCGACGCGCTGATCGAGGACAAGCTGTCGGGCACCGACTGGGCTCATCGCGCGACCAAGTCGGAGGCTTGGCTGGTCTCGGCTTCCGCCTGGGCGCTCGGCGTCACCGCCCGCGTCATCCATCCCGGCGAGACGCCCGAGGGCATTCTAGAGACGATCGGCAAGCGGCTGGGACTGCCGACCGTGCGCGCGGCGACGCGGCAGGCCATGCGCCTGCTCGGCTCCCATTTCGTGCTGGGCCAGACGATTTCCGAAGCGCTCGGCAGGGCCGGCGCGGCGCGGCGCTTCCGCTACTCCTACGACATGCTCGGCGAGGGCGCGCGCACCGCCGCCGATGCCGCGCGCTATTTTGCCTCCTACCGCGACGCAATCGAGGCCATCGGCAAGACCGCCGGCAACGAGACCCTGCCGAACCGTCCTGGCATCTCCGTGAAGCTCTCCGCGCTGCATCCGCGCTACGAGGCGGTCAGCGCCAAGCGCGTCATGGCCGAACTGGTGCCGCAGGTGCTGAAGCTCGCCGAAGCGGCCAAGGCTCACGACCTGAACTTCACCATCGACGCCGAGGAGGCCGACCGGCTGGAACTGTCGCTGGAAGTGATCGAGGCGGTGCTGGCTTCGCCCTCGCTCGCCGGCTGGGACGGGTTCGGCCTCGCCATTCAGGCCTATCAGAAGCGGGCGCTGGCGGTCATCGAATGGCTTGAGCGGATTGCCGTACGGCACGACCGCAAGCTGATGGTCCGTCTCGTCAAGGGCGCCTATTGGGACACCGAGGTGAAGCGCGCGCAGGAGCGCGGCCTGCCCGATTTCCCGGTCTTCACGCGCAAGCCCATGACCGACCTCAACTACATGGCCTGCGCCCGCCGGCTGCTGGCCGCGCGTCCCAGGCTCTACCCGCAATTCGCCACGCACAATGCCCTGACCATCGCGACCATCCTCGAAGAGGCCGGCAACGCGGAGGGCTTCGAGTTCCAGCGCCTGCACGGCATGGGCGAGGCGCTCTACGACTCGCTGCTGGCCGACCTGCCGCTGGCGGCCTGCCGCACCTATGCGCCGGTCGGCGGCCATCGCGACCTGCTCGCCTATCTCGTGCGGCGGCTTCTGGAGAACGGCGCCAATTCCTCCTTCGTCTCGGCATCCGCCGACCCGGCCGTACCGGTCGAGGCGCTGCTGACCCGGCCGCAGAGCTGGATCGGCGCCGCCGCCGATGCGCGGCCGCGCCGCCTGCCCCTGCCGAAGGACCTCTATGCGCCGTCGCGCATCAACTCGGCAGGCGTCGAATTCGGCGACCGCGAGGCGCTATCGACCTTCCGGACGGAGATCGCGGCAGGTGTCGCGCGCGCGCCCGCGAGCGCGCGCCCGCTGGTCGGCGGCAAGGCGATGGCGGGTGCCGCGCGGCCGGTGACAAGCCCGGTGGACGGCAGCGCCGCCGGCACGGTCGATGAGGCCGATGCGGCGATCGTCGCCAGCGCCTTCGCAACTGCCGAGCAGGGCTTCCGCCGCTGGAGCCGGACGCCGGTGTCGCGCCGCGCCGAGGTCCTCGAAACCCTCGGCGACCGGCTGGAGGCCGAGCGCGGTATGCTCAGCCACCTGCTCGCGCGCGAGGCCGGCAAGACGCTCGACGATGCCGTCGCCGAAATCCGCGAGGCCGTCGATTTCTGCCGCTACTACGCTGCGGAAGCCCGCCGCCATTTCGGCGAGGGCCAGCTCATGCCCGGCCCGACCGGCGAGGAAAACCGCCTGACCCTGCGCGGGCGCGGCACCATTGTCTGCATCTCGCCGTGGAACTTCCCCCTCGCCATCTTCCTCGGCCAGGTGGCAGCGGCACTTGCCGCCGGCAACGCGGTCATCGCCAAGCCGGCGGAACAGACGCCGCTCATTGCCGCGGCCGCCGTGAAGCTGGCGCACGAGGCGGGCGTGCCGGCCGAAGCGCTGGCGCTCGTTCCGGGCGACGGCAGGGTCGGCGCCCTGCTGACGGCGGACCCGCGCGTGGCCGGCATCGCCTTCACCGGCTCCACCGAGGTCGCGTGGATCATCAACAAGGCGCTGGCGGGCAAGCGCGGCCCCATCGTGCCGCTGATCGCCGAGACCGGCGGCATCAACGCCATGATCGTCGATGCCACGGCCCTTCCCGAACAGGTCAGCGACGACGTCGTGACCTCGGCCTTCCGCTCGGCCGGCCAGCGCTGTTCGGCGCTGCGCCTGCTCTGCCTGCAGGAGGACATTGCCGACCGGATGCTGGAGATGATCCGCGGCGCGGCGGCGGAGTTGAAGATCGGCGACCCTGCCGACCCCGCTGTTCATGTCGGACCGGTGATCGACGCCGAGGCGAAGGAGAAGCTCGACGCGGTGGTCGCCAGGGCCAGGGCCGAGGGCCGCCTCGTCTGGCAGGCAGCCCTTCCCGCCGATGCGCCGAGGGGCCTGTTCGTGCCGCCCGCCATCGTCCGCGTGACGCGCGCCGAGGATCTGACCGAGGAAGTGTTCGGTCCGGTCCTGCATGTCACGACCTGGAAGGCGGGCAGCCTGCCGCAGCTTCTCGACGCCATTGCCGGCAATGGCACGGGGCTGACCCTCGGCGTCCATTCGCGCATCGACGCGGTGGCGGAGCAGGTGATCGAGCGGCTCGCCAACGGCAATGTCTACGTCAACCGCAACATGATCGGCGCCGTCGTCGGCACGCAGCCCTTCGGCGGCTCGGCGCTCTCCGGCACCGGGCCGAAGGCCGGTGGCCCGCACTACCTGCCGCGCTTCGCGCTGGAACAGGTGGTCTCGGTCAACACCGCGGCGGCCGGCGGCAATGCCAGCCTGCTGGCGGGCGGAGAAGGCTAGCCCTCCCGCGCTAGCCTTTGCCCGTCGCGAGCTTCCACAGGCGTCCGTCGATGGCGGCGAGCCCGAGGCCGATCAGCGCCATGCCGGCGAAATGCGTCCATGCCAGCCGCTCGCCGAGGAACAGGCTCGACAGCAGGATCGCCGAGACGGGAATGAGGAACGTCACCAGCAGCAGGTTGGTCGGACCGGCGCTGGCGAGGATGCGGAAGAAGATGATGTAGGCGAGCGCGGTGGACAGGACCGCAAGGCCGAGCACCGCGAGGATGCTCGGCCAGCCGGGCATGGCCAGGGTCCACGGCCGGTCGACGATGGCGACGATCGGCAGCATGGCGAGCGTCGTCACCGTGAGCTGGCCCCAGGCGGTGAAGACCGGTGTCAGCCCCAGCGGTTTGAACCGCCGGCCCCAGAGCCCTGAAAAGGCATAGGACACAGCCGCAGCGAGACAGGCGCCCAGCGCCCAGAGCGGCGTGTCGAGCGCGCCGAAGGCGGCTGGACCGACCAGCACGACGACCCCGGCGAAACCGGTGAGCACGCCGGCGACCTTGGGCGGCGTCGCCTTCTCGTCCGCTGTGAACAGATGCATGACGATCACCGTGAACAGCGGCGTCGTCGCGTTCAGGATGGCCGCGAGGCCGGCGGGAATGGCGGTCTGGCCCCAGAAGATCAGCGAGAACGGGATCAGGTTGTTGAGCAGCGCCATGACGGCGAGCGTCGCCCAGACCTCCCGGCGTCGCGGAATGGCCTGTCCCATGGCCTTGAGGACCGCCAGCAGGACGATCCCGCCGATGCCGACGCGGGCCAGCACCAGCGTCAGCGGCGGCAGGCCGTCGAGCGCGACGCGGACGAAGAAGAACGAACCGCCCCACAGAACCGAGAGAGCGAGCAGCAGGGCCCATTCGCGGGAGGTCATCGGCAGGCCTGTCGGGCAGGAGGAGCGATGCCCATTTCTAGCGCCGGATGCTGCTGGCGTCGCCACCCGCTTCCTCCGTTCAGCCCTGCTTCAGCCAACGCATCCCATGGTTTCGGTTGCAATCATTGACAGGCCGCAATTCTGTGGCAGCGTCATTCATCCGCTGAAATAGACCTTTGATTCGAGCAGAGACGAGGACCACCCGCACACGATGTCCAGCACCATCGAACGACTGCACGAGGCCGTGACCCGGATCAGCCGCAACGTGGCCGATACCTCGCGCACGGCCAAGCTCGTCCAGGGCGGCCGGACCAAGATGGCGAAGAAGCTGGTGGAGGAGGCCGCGGAGGTCTCGCTCGACGCGGTGACCAACGACCGCGAGGCAGTGGTCCGCGAGAGCGCCGACCTGATCTACAACCTCACCGTCCTCTGGGTCGATATGGGCATCTCGCCCGACGACGTCTGGAACGAGATGAAGCGCCGCGAGCAGCTCTATGGCATCGCCGAAAAGCTGCACAAGGGTCCGGTCGCGGTGATCAATGGCGGCGTCACGGTCGGCCCGCAGGGCGACAAGGGCTGACCCCGACGCAGGCAGAGCCCCCTCGCGCAGGCTCCGTCAGTCCCGCAGGAACAATGGCACATCGACCGGCGGCAGACGCACTTCGCGGTTGACCGCGTTCAGCATGCCGACGGCACGGCGGATCAGCCACCCGTCCCGCTTCGGACAGGCTTCCGTGGCGAGCTGCTGCGCGGCACGGATGGTCCGCACCAGCCTCGCCCGCTCGGGCGTCGCGAGCCCCGCCCGCTCCACCGTCGCGCGCGTGCGCAGGAACTGCGTCGGATCGGCGCAGATGTCGCCGCGCGGCAGGAATTGCGCGGTCGCCGGGCCGGATCCCGCCAGGAGCATCAGTGCGAGGGCGGCCGCTCCGGCGAGCTTCGCCGCGGCGCTGGCGAGCAGCGCAGGGTCGCCGGAAACCGCGAGCGTCTTCACCCGCGCCGTCTTGCCCTGAACCACGCTGACCGCCGAGCGCGCGACGCCAAGCGACGACGCCACCAGAGCCTCCAGCGCGGCATTGGCCTTGCCGTCCTCCGGCACCGCCCGCACCCGCGCCTTCAGCACGCCCCGGCCGTCGGCGAGGCGGTCGATGCCGTCGAGCGCGTCGCGACCGCCGCGCGGCGTCAGGCGGACATCGACCATCAGGCGGCCATCGGCGATCCGGTAGGGCCTATCGCTCATGCCGCCGCTCAGAACACGTTGGGGTAGATGTAGCGGATGATGACCTGCTGGATCAGGATGATGCCGAGCAGCAGCACGATCGGGGAAATGTCCACCGCGCCGAAACTCGGCATCCGCGCCCTGATCGGCGCGAGCACCGGCTCGGTCAGCGCCCGCAGGGTCGTGTCGATCTGGGCGACGACCTGATTGCGGTAGTTCACCACGTTGAAGGCGATCAGCCAGGACATCACCGCCGAGATGATGATGATCCACCAGTAGAGGTTGAGGGCGATCAGGACGACGTCGAGAATGGCTTTCATGGGGCCGCCGTATGCGTGGAGCGTCTGGGCCCCGATTTATGGGGTCCCGCGGCGCAAGGGGCAAGCGGCAGCTTCACCGCACCCGGTCAGCCCGCCGCGAAGGACGAGCGCTGCGCCCAGCCGGTCATCCGGTTCTCCAGCCAGACGGTGGCCATGTACATGCCGACGCCGAGGATCGCGAGGGCGATCAGGGACGCGAACAGCAGCGGCACGTTGAAGTCGGCGGAGGCGCGCGCCATCAGGTTGCCGATGCCGAAACGCGAGGCGTTATATTCGGCGATGACCGAGCCGATATAGGCCAGCGTGATCGCGACCTTCAGCGAACCGAAGAAATAGGGCAGCGAGCGCGGAATCCCGATCTTGGTCATGATCTGGAACTTGGTGGCGCCGAGCGCCTTCATGACGTCCTCGGTCTCGGGCTCGATCGTGGCGAGGCCCGTCGCGACGTTCACCACGATCGGGAAGAACGAGATCATGAAGGCGGTCAGCACGGCGGGAAGCCAGCCGACGCCGAACCAGATGACGAGGATCGGCACCACGGCAACCTTCGGCACCGTGTTGAAGCCGACGAGCAGCGGGTAGAACCCGGCATAGAAGAACCGGCTGGCGCCGAAGAGCAGGCCGAGCGCGATGCCGAAAGCAACCGCCAGGCCGAAGCCGGCAATGGTCATCCACGCCGTGTGGAACGAGTGCAGGCCGATCTGGCGCCGGAACTGCCAGAGCGAGATGGCGATGTCGCTCGGCGCCGGCAGCACGAAGGTGGAGATCGACAGCGCCTTGCAGAACAGTTCCCACAGCAGGAACGTTCCGGCCGTGCAGATCAGCGGAGCAAGCTGCAGTGACAGCTTGGCGCGGTCGGTCGCGCCGGACATCAGCACCTTCGCGAAAATCCACGCGACATAGGCAGCAGAGGCAATGACCAGCGCGACGGGCCAGCCGTTCAGAAGGAAGTCCGCGATCGCGTCCATGGTCTGCCTTATGCCGTCGCGCGCGCTTCCGCGATGCGGGCGCGCAGGTCATGGACGATGTCGGAGAATTGCGGGGTGTAGGTGATCTCGATGTCGCGCGGGCGGGCGAATTCGACCTCCCGCTCGGCGATGATCTTTCCCGGCCGCGACGACATGCAGAAGATGCGGTCGGCGAGGAACACCGCCTCGCGCAGGTCGTGAGTGACGAGGATCACCGTCAGCGTGCCGGACATGCGCGCGTGCAGGTCGCGGATGACGCACCACAGCTCCTCGCGCGTGAAGGCGTCGAGCGCGCCGAAGGGCTCGTCGAGCATGAGCAGCTTGGGCTCGTGGATCAGCGCCCGGCACAGCGAGGCGCGCTGCTGCATGCCGCCCGAGAGTTGCCATGGGAACTTGGCGCCGGCGCCCTTGAGGCCAACCGATTCCAGAAGCGCCTCGGCCTTGGCGACATATTCGGCCTTGTGCTTCCGGAGGCGCGAGCGATGAGGCTCGACGATCTCCAGCGGCAGCATCAGGTTTTCCAGGGTCGTGCGCCACGGCAGCAGCGTCGGCGCCTGGAAGGCCATGCCCGCCATCTTGACGGGGTCGCGGACTTCCTTGCCGTCGACGACGACGGCGCCCTTCTGGGGGAATTGCAGCCCGGTCGCCAGCTTCATCAGCGTCGACTTGCCGCAGCCCGAGGGGCCGACGACAGCGGCGAATTCGCCCTCATTGACCTTGATGTCGAGGCCGTCGACGGCAAGCGTGCCGCCGGTCGCATAGGTGTGGCTGACGCCGGTCAGTTCGACGAAGGGACGCAAGGAGATGTCACTTTCGGCCTGAATTGGGGCAGGGGCATTCGCGCCCCCGCAAGCTCAAGATCGAAGCAAGGGTCAGGCCAGACGGCGGTCGCCGGCCGCCGGGAGGAAGTCGGTGACGAACACGTCTTCCGGCTTCGGCTTGTTCTTGTAGGTGAAGGTCAGGCCGATCTGGTCGATCGACTTGGCGAGGCGCACGGGATCGATGCCGCCGAGGCCGTTGGCCTTCACCCAGGGCGTCGCGACATAATTGTCGATGCACATCTTGAGGCGCTCGGCCTCGGTCTCCTGCCGCGCCACGTCGTTGCGGGCGAGCACCAGCTTCACCGCCGTCGCCTGGTCGGCGATGCAGTCGCGGATGCCCTTGATGACCGCGCGGTTGAAGGCGGCGACCTGGTCCCGCTTGTCCTTCGCGAAACCCGGGCTCGGCATCAGCACGTTGCCGTAGAGTTCGACGCCGTAGTCGTACATGTGCAGCACGACGATGTCGGCATCCGGCACGCCGCGCGATTTCAGGTTGATGTAGGACGAATGGGCGAAGCCGAAAATGGCGTCCACTTCGCCGGAAGCCAGCATGGGCTCACGGACGGGGAAGCCGACATTCTCGAATTTCATGCCGGAATCGTTGAGGTTGTTGACCGCCTTGAAGATCGGCCACTGGGCATAGGCGCCGTCCGGCGCGGGCGCGCCGAACTTCTTGCCCTCGAGGCTCTTCACGTCGGTGGAGATGCCGCGCGACTTGCGGCCGATGATCGCGAAGGGCGGACGGTCATAGACCATCATGACGCCCTTGAGATCGACCGTCGGGTTCTCGTCGCGGAACCGGATCATCGAGTTGAAGTCGCCGAAGCCCATGTCGTAGGTGCCCGAGGCGACGCGGGTCACGCCCTCGCGCGAACCCGAGGAGGCGTCGATGGTGACGTTCAGGCCCTCGGCGCGGAAATGGCCTTTCTCCAGCGCCATCAGGAACAGGCCGGCCGGCCCCTCGAACCGCCAGTCGAGGGTGAAGCGCACGTTGTTCGTGGCCTGGGCGTGGACCGCCGGTGCGGCGAGCGGCAGCAGCGAAGCCGCGCCGGCAAGCTTCAGGGCGTCGCGGCGGGAGGGGCGGAATCGGAACTCGGTCATGGATGGGCCCTTGGAAGTCAGTTTGTGCCTCGACCTACCCTAAGGGCATGGCCGGACGGTGACCGTTCCGAGGCTGGAACCACCACCGTTATGATTATCGAGGCAGCAAAGACCATGCCGTTACGGACGGCAACCCATTTTTCAGGCAGAAGCGGCGGATTGCCCAAGAATTCGGCGACCCGCTGTGCTTTGAGGCAAGGAGCCGTCAGTCGCCGCTGCGGATCGAGGCGGTCGTCGCCGGCGCGCCGAGTTCGAGCCGCGTAGGCTCGATCTGCGCAAGCCCGATCGGGGTGCGGATGGATATGCGGGCCGGGACAAGAGCACGGGTACCCGCGACCGGCACCAGCCAGATCTGCATGTCGCGGTTCGCTTCCATCGGCGCGGTGACCGAGGGACGGTGGCCGGCAATGGCGCGGTAGCGCGCGTTGCAGACGACCGCCGGGCCGTCATAGCCGGCGGTCTTCACGGTCTCCGTGCGGGCGAAGGAGAAGGACAGGTCGTAGCGCTGGCGGCCGTCGAAGACCGGGAAGGTCTTGGCGCAGGCTTCCGCCGACACCGAGGGGCCGGAGCCGCCGACGAAGAAGAAGCCCGCCGAGAGCGGGTCGAGCACGCCCTGCCGGTGCGCCGAGGTCAGCGGCACCTCGTCGCCGGCCGCCGGCCGTTCCGGCTCGGCCGAGTGCGAGCGCACCGAGCCGCCGGCCATGGCCATGCGGATCGCGTCGTTCTGCTGGCTGGTATTGAGGGTGAGCTGGTAGTTGGCCGGCACGGCGCGTGCACCGGCGATCCGCCCCGACGCGGTGGCCGAACCGCGCCCCGACGCGACCAGCCGCGACACGCCCGACAGGCGCAGCGACACGGAGGCCTGATAGCTCTCGCCCGACACCCGCCCCTCGAAGCCGGCAATGCCGACCTGCAGGCCGCCGATCAGGATCTCGTAGCGGCCGGAAACGCGCTCCTGCGCGATGGCCGGCGAGGCGAGGACGGTGGTCGCGGCGAGAAGGGACAGGAGGACCGATCGGGACACGGGACGCAAACTCCAAAACCAGCGCGAAGACCAGAGCGGCAGGCGCCGCGCGGCGATCACGGGCCGGCGGGCAGCCGCATGAAAGCGCGAAACTGGTTAATGGGTTGGAAACGCTCCCATGGGATTCAATGGGTCGAGGAGCCCGAGGACTGCGCCGCGGGGCGGCCGTCGGGCCCGGAAAGGATGCGGCGGGGCGTGTCGGCCGCAGGCGCATGGTTCGGGGAAAGACTGGCGGGGCTGAGGCTCGCCGCCGCCGCGCGCTATCGCGCCCTCTGGTCGCGCCCGATCAGTCTCGCCATGATCCAGATGCGCGTCGGCCGGACGCCGTCGCCCGGCATCCTGCTCGTGCCGCAGGATCTGAGGACCGCCGATCCCGTGCGGGCCGACGAGATCATGGCCGGCGTCAACGTCTTCGCCGGCCGGATCGTCACGGCGGCCGATCCCTTCGCGGCCGAGGCGCCGACACCGGAATGGGCCGAGGCGCTGGCGAGCTTCGGCTGGTTGCGCCACCTGCGCGCGGCCGGCACGCCGGAAGCGGCCGAGACCGGTCGCCGTCTCATCCTCGCCTATCTCGACCGCGGCGACATCGGCCGGCCCGCCGATGAGGCGCCCGCCATCGCCGCCGAACGCATCCGGGCCTGGCTCGCGGCCTCCGGCCTGTTGCTGGCAGGTGGCGACGGCCTGTTCTACCGGCGATTTTCGCGCGCGCTCTGGCGGCAGGTCCGCATGCTCGAAGCCCGCTATCGCGGCGTGCCGCCCGGCGCCGAACGGCTGTCGGTGCTGACGGCGCTGGTCGGGGCCAGCCTCTGCCTCGAAGGCGAGGCGAGGCTGCTGGCCTGGGCCGCGAAGCGCCTCGACCAGGAGCTCGGCCGGCAGATCCTCGCCGATGGCGGCCATGTCAGCCGCGATCCCGGCGTGCTGGTGCCGCTGGTGCTCGACCTCCTGCCGCTGCGCCAGCTGTTCTCCGCGCGCAACGAGACGCCGCCGGCGGCGATCCTCACCGCGGTCGACCGGCTGATGCCGATGATCCGCTTCTTCCAGCTCGGCGACGGTTCGCTCGCCCGCTTCAACGGCATGGGGCCGACCGTGATCGATCAGGTCGCCACGGCGCTCGTCTATGACGACAGCCGCGGCGTCGCCTCGCCCTCGGCGACCCATAGCGGCTACGAGCGCCTCGGCGCCGGGGAGACCGTGGTGATCATCGATGCCGGCGCGCCGCCCGCGCCGGCCTATGCGTCGGCCGCCCATGCCGGCTGCCTGGCGCTGGAACTGTCCTCCGCGCGGCAGCTGATCGTGATGAATTGCGGCGCGCCGGCCATCCACCGCGCGGCCTGGCGGGACGAGGCCCGCAAGACCGCGGCGCATTCGACGGTCACCGTCGCCGACCGCTCCTCCGCCACCGTCCTGCGCTCCGGCGGCGCGCTGATCGCCGGGCCGCGCGGCGTCACGGCAAGGCGCAGCGGACTGGCGCTGGCGACCGCCCATGACGGCTATGGGCCGCGGCTCGGCATCGTCCATGCCCGCAACCTCCGCCTCAGCGAGACCGGCGACCGGCTGCACGGCGAGGATGTCGTCGACGGGCCGGACTGTCCCTATGTCGCGCGCTTCCACCTGCATCCGGTGATCCAGCCGATCCCGACCGAAAGCGCCCGCTCGATCCTGTTGCGCCTGCCGAACGGCGAGGCCTGGCAGTTCTCGGCGAGCGTGCCGGTCGCGGTCGAGGAGAGCATCGCCCTCGCCATGCCCGAGGGGCCGCGCCGCAGCCTGCAACTCGCCGTGGCGGTCGCCTCGTCCGCCGAGACGCCCCGGCTGGTCTGGCAGTTCCAGCGCTTCGCCCGGATCACGCGATCGTCGGACGAGCCGCCCTTGGAGCCAGAACTTCCGCTCTGACGACAAGGAATATTATCCTTGCAAGCGTAACGCTGCTGCGGTATGATTTGGGTATGTTCGGTCAGTGCGCGCCAGTCGATGGCGACGCAGGATCGCGCGGCCTCAGTCCCGCCGCCGGGCGTGGAATGCCCCGATAATCCCATCATGATCGCCCTGTCGGCAGTTCCGGCCGCCGGCCGGCCATGCTAAGGCGCGCGTGACATTTCGACCCATTGCGCCTGCCGCCCGAGCGCGGAGCGCCTGCCGGAGCCAGCCGCCTTGTCCAGCCAGCCGAACCGCCCGATCGCCCGCGCCCTCCTGTCCGTCTCGGACAAGGCCGGCATCGTCGACTTCGCCCGGGAACTCGCCGGCCTCGGCGTGGCCCTGGTCTCGACCGGCGGCACCTACAAGACGCTCAGGGATGCCGGCCTCGCCGTCACCGAGGTGGCGGAGCTCACCGGCTTCCCCGAAATGATGGACGGCCGGGTGAAGACGCTGCATCCCAAGGTCCATGGCGGCCTGCTGGCCATTCGCGGCAATGCCGAGCACGAGGGCGCGGCGAGCGCCCACGGCATCCTGCCGATCGACCTTCTGGTGGTGAATCTCTATCCGTTCGAGGCGACCATCGCCCGCTCCGCGCCGTGGGATGACACGATCGAGAACATCGACATCGGCGGCCCCGCCATGATCCGCGCGGCCTCCAAGAACCACGACGCGGTGACCGTCGTCGTCGACAATGCTGATTATGCCGCCGTCATCGATGCGATGAAAGCGAATGCCGGCGCGACCACGCTGGACCTTCGCCGCCGCCTCGCCGCCAAGGCCTATTCGCGCACGGCGGCCTATGACGCGGCCATCTCCAACTGGCTGTTCGACGAGCTCGGCGAGACCTCGACCGCCTACCGCGCCTTCGGCGGCACGCTGGCGCAGGGGCTGCGCTACGGCGAGAACCCGCACCAGTGGGCGGCATTCTACAAGACGCCCCACAGCGCGACACAACGGCCGGGCGTCGCCACCGCCAGCCAGTTGCAGGGCAAGGAACTCTCCTACAACAACCTCAACGACACCGACGCCGCCTACGAGCTGGTCGGCGAGTTCGACCCGGCGCGCACGGCGGCCGTCGCGATCATCAAGCACGCCAATCCCTGCGGCGTCGCCGAGGGCGACAGCCTCGTCGCGGCTTACGAGAAGGCGCTGGCCTGCGACCCGGTCTCGGCCTTCGGCGGCATCGTGGCGCTGAACCGCACGCTCGATGCGGAAGCCGCCCGGAAGATCGTCGAGATCTTCACCGAGGTGATCATCGCGCCCGACGCGACCGAGGAAGCCCGCGCCATCGTCGCCGCCAAGAAGAACCTGCGCCTGCTGGTGGCCGGCGGCCTGCCCGACCCGCACGCGGCGGGCATCATGGTCAAGACGGTTGCCGGCGGCCTGCTGGTGCAGTCGCGCGACAATGCGATCGTCGACGCCATGGACCTGAAGGTGGTGACCAGGCGCGCGCCGAGCGAGCGCGAGCTGATCGACCTGAAATTCGCCTTCCGCGTCGCCAAGCACGTCAAGTCCAACACCATCGTCTATGCCAGGGACGGCGCGACGGTGGGCATCGGCGCCGGCCAGATGAGCCGGGTCGATTCCGCGCGCATCGCGGCCCGCAAGGCCGAGGACGCGGCGCAGGCAGGCGGCTGGACGACGCCGCTGACCAGGGGTTCGGTGGTCGCTTCCGACGCCTTCTTCCCCTTCGCGGACGGCCTGCTGGCCGCCGTCGATGCGGGCGCCACCGCCGTCATCCAGCCGGGCGGCTCGATGCGCGACAAGGAGGTCATCGACGCGGCCGACGCCGCGGGCCTCGCCATGGTGTTCACGGGAACGCGCCACTTCCGGCACTGACCAAGGCGCACTACATTGCGGCGGGCGACGACGGAGACCTGACCTTCATGCTGCTCGCAACCACGCCGACCATCGAGGGCGGCCGCATCATCCGCTACAACGGTATCGTGACCGGCGAGGTGATCCTCGGCGCCAACATATTCCGCGACTTCTTCGCCTCGATCCGCGACATCGTCGGCGGCCGGGCCGGCTCCTACGAGAACGTGCTGCGGGACGGCCGCACCACGGCCTTCCAGGAAATGATGCAGGAGGCGCAGCGGCTCGGCGCCAATGCCATCGTGGGCGTCGACATCGACTACGAGACGCTCGGCAAGTCGATGCTCATGGTCTCCGTCTCCGGAACGGCCGTGACGGTCGAGATGATGATGCAGCAGGCGGCGGCGCCCCAGCCCGGCTACGGCGGCTCCGTGCCGCCGTGGGGACAGAGATAGTCGGGGCGGGCGGCAGCCTTCAGGCCGCCGCCGACCGCTCGACCTTCACCGTCATCAGGATCGAAGCGCCGATCGCGAACATCACCACCAGCACGCCGAGGCCGGCACGCTGGTCGTTGAAGGCGAGCGTCATGACGCTGGCGAGGAACGGCCCGACGAAGGCGGTCACCTTGCCGGACAGCGCGAACAGGCCGAAGAACTGGCCGATGCGCTCGCGCGGCGCGAGCCGGCAGAGCAGCGAGCGCGAGGCCGCCTGCAACGGTCCGGCGGCCGCCCCGATCAGTCCGCCGAGGACGAGATAGACCTGCTCCGGCACGGTGGTGAAGAAGCCGTCGCCGGGCACCGGCGGCCTGGTCGGGAAGATGAAGAAGACGTGGTCGCGGCCGATCATCAGGATGGTGATGACCGCGAAGGACAGGAAGCCGATCGAGGCGAGGATCACCGTCTTCGAGCCGATGGCGTCGTCCAGCCGGCCGCCGAGCAACGCGCCGGCCGTGCCGGTAATGGTCAGCAGGATGCCGAACAGGCCGATCTCGATGGTGGTCCAGCCGAACACGCCGGCCGCGTAGATGCCGCCGAGCGCGAACAGCGCGATCAGCCCGTCCTGATAGATCATGTTGGCGATCAGGAAGGTCATCACCCGCTTGTACTGGCGCACCTCCAGGATCGTCGCCCTGAGGCTCGAGACGCCGGAGCGCATCGCATCCTTCATGCCCATCTTCGCCGGCACGTCGGGCGTGAACAGGAACAAGGGGATGACGAAGACGAGGAACCAGAGCGCCGTCAGCGGGCCGGCCGCGCGGTCGCCCTCGCGCGCGAGCGGGTCGAGGCCGAACAGCGGGTTGAGCCCGATCAGCGTCTTGCCCGTCTCGGGCTGCCGACGAGGAAGCCGAGCATCAGGATCAGCGAGGTCATGCCGCCGACATAGCCGATGGCCCAGCCGAGCCCGGAGAGCCGGCCGATCCGATCCGGCGAGACAAGACTGGGCATCATCGAATTGTTGAAGACCGTGGCGAATTCCGCGCCGATCGTCGCCAGCACGAAGCCGATCAGGACGATGGCGATCGTCTCCGGCACGCCCGGCCGGCCGAACCACAGCATTGCCGAGCCGAGGATGAGCACGAGGCCGAAGGCGGCGATCCACGGCTTGCGCCGCCCCGAAGCGTCCGCGATGGCGCCGAGCAGCGGCGACAGGATAGCGATGGCGACGCCGGCGGCGCTGGTGGCAAAGCCCCACATGGCCTGCCCTTCCACCGGATTGCTCGCGATGGCGCTGGCGAAGAACGGCGCATAGACGAAGGTGTTGATGATGGTGAAATAGGGCTGGGCGGCCCAGTCGAACAGCACCCAGCCGACGACGGCGGAGCGCTTGGCCGGCCTCGTCGCGGCTTCGTCCGGGGGAGACGCGGTGGGTATCATGGTGCCAAGCTAGGCGCCCTTCGCCGTTCGGTTGAAGCGACATTCGCCGCCGTGGTTACCGGATACTGCATGTGGAATGTTGCGGGCAGACGCCACGAAGCGGTCATTCGGGCCAGCGCGTCAGCGGCTCTGGACCATCGGACGGGGTGCGGCCGACATTCAGGACATAGGCAAGAAGCGTGTAGATGCCGATCATGGCGGGTATCTCCACCGCGCCCTGCTCGCCGTAGCGGGCGACGATCCGCCCGTAGGTGACATCGGACCAGCGGCGCGTCGCGATCAGTTCGGCGACCGAATCGTGGATCAGCGCCTCCTCGTCGGTCATCCCCTCGGGCCGGCGGCCATCGGCGACCGCCGCAAGGATGGCGGGAGCGACGCCGGCCTTCTCGGCCTCGCGGACATGGACGGACCACTCGAACTGCTGGGAGAAGGACCGTGCGACCTGGCAGATCGCCAGCTCCTTGAGGTTCTCCGGCAGGCAGGAGCCGTAGCGCAGCCGCCGCCCGAGCGCCTCGACGTCGAGCATGACCTGCGGCGAGCGCAGCAGCGGCGCATAGGGCCCGAACGGCTCCACGCCGCGCCGCGCGCGGAAATCGGCTGCCGCGGCCTTCTGGTCGGGGCTATAGGCCGAGGGCGGGATCGGCGGCATGCGGTCGGGGGCGGCCATGGCGGCTTTCAGGCTGGACTTTACGGCAAAGTGACCGACTCAATTGGAGCGGTCAGGCCATCATGGCGCGCGACAGGCGGTTGCCAAGGGGCGCGAATGCAACGGGGCCATCCGCTTTCCGGCCTGATCGTATCGACCAGCAATGTGGTGAGACGCACGATGAACGAACGGATGCGCCGATGGCCGGCAATGGCGACTGCCATGCTCGCCGCCTTCATCCTGGCGGCCGCTCCGGCCGCCGCCCAGCAGCCGCCACCGCCGGCGGCCTGGCCGATCATCTCGGACGCCGCCCGCATCCACCCCGCGCTTGCGCCGAGGGGCATGGTGGCGAGCCAGGAGGCGATCGCCACACGCGTCGGCGTCGACATCCTCCGGCGCGGCGGCAATGCGGTGGATGCGGCGGTCGCGGTCGGCTTCGCCCAGGCGGTGACGCTGCCGCGCGCCGGCAATATCGGCGGTGGCGGCTTCATGCTGGTCCATCTCGCCGAGCGGGGCGAGACGATTGCCATCGACTACCGCGAGACCGCGCCCGCAGCCTCCACGCCGACCATGTTCCTCGGTGCCAATGGCGAGCCCGATCCGCTGATGTCGCGCGATTCGGGGCTTGCGGCGGGCGTGCCGGGCACTGTCGCCGGCCTTGCCGAGGCTCACCGGCGCTACGGTTCGGGACGTTTCTCGCTGGCGCAGCTAATCCAGCCGGCGATCGATCTCGCGCGCGACGGCATCATCGTCGACGAGGACCTCGCCGATTCGCTGCCGCGCGCCGCCGCCCGGCTCGGCCGCTTCCCGGCGTCGCGCCGGATCTTCCTGAAGGCCGACGGCACGGCCCCCGCCCGTGGCGACCGGCTGGTGCAGGCCGATCTCGCGCGCTCGCTGGAGGCGATCGCCCAGCGCGGCCCGGCCGGCTTCTACGAGGGAACGACGGCGGAGCGGATCGTCGCGGCGCTCGCCGCCCATGGCGGCATCATGACGGCGCAGGACTTCCAGGCCTACCGCCCGGTGATCCGCGAGGTCGTGCGCGGCACCTACAGGGGCTATGCCATCGCCTCCATGCCCCCGCCGTCCTCCGGCGGCGTCCACCTCGTCCAGCTCCTCAACCTGCTGGAGCCGCTGAATCTCGGCGCGAAGGGCCACAACAGCGCCGAGACCATCCACCTGATGGCCGAGGCGATGAAACTCGCCTATGCCGACCGCGCGCAATATCTCGGCGACCCCGACAGCGTCGCCGTGCCGGTGCGCGGGCTCACCTCGAAGGCCTATGCCGACCGCCTGCGGCCGCTGATCGATCCGGCGCGCGCCCGGCCCTCGGCCGACATCCGCCCCGGCGACCCCGCGCCGCACGAGGGCGAGCAGACCACGCATTTCTCGGTGGTCGACCAGTGGGGCAATGCGGTCGCCAACACCTATACGCTGAACTTCTCCTACGGCCTCGGTCTCGTCGCCGAGGGCACCGGCATCCTCCTGAACAACGAGATGGACGATTTCGCCGCCAAGGCCGGGGCGACCAACGCCTTCGGGCTGGTGCAGGGCGCGGCCAATCTGCCGGGACCGGGCCGCCGGCCGCTGTCGTCGATGACGCCGACCATCCTGTTCCGCGACGGCAAGGTTGCGATGGTGACGGGATCGCCGGGCGGCAGCCGCATCATCACCATCACGCTGCAGACGATCCTCAACGTCATCGACCACCGCATGAACGTCGCCGAGGCGGTCATCGCCCCGCGCGTCCATCACCAGTGGCTGCCCGACGCCATCGACGCCGAGGGCGGCATTTCGCCGGACACGCTGCGGCTGCTGGCCGAGCGCGGCCACCGCATCACCCCTCGCCCGGCCTTCGGCAACGTCAATGCCATCATGGCGGTGCCGGGCGGCTGGGCCGGCGCCGCCGATACCCGGCAGCGCGGCACGCTGGCGGCGGGGCACTGAGGGCCGGGATCACGCCTGCCGGCGACCCGATCCCGGGAACGTGATGACCGCAGGAGCGGCGACGACGCATCGGGGCATGCCGAGCAGTTGCCTCGTGTCACGAGGTATCGTAACACGAGGTATCGCGACACGATGGAGCGATGCCTCGCCAATGCCGTTGCGGCGGGCCTCTCCCGGACAAGGGAATACCGAATGCGCCCGCGCTCTCTTCTCATGGCCGCCGCAGCCGCGGCCCTGCTTGCCATCGCCCCGCTGCCCGCCCTCGCCCAGCCGGCCCCGCCCCGCCTGCCGCCGCCGGAGGCGACCGACCCGGTCGCGCTGGGGATCATGGCGGGGTCGCCGCCGGCGGCGAACCGGCGCGTCAATCTCGCCAACCTGCTCGCCTATCCCAACCCGCGCTGGGGCTTCCACCACATGCGCGAACTGGCGCCCTCGCGGGCGGTGTCGTCAGCCGGCAAGCCGGTCCGGCCGCTGGCCACGGCACAGGCCACGCTCGACGGGGTGACGCTCGACGACGGCGCGGGCAACCGGGTCAGCCTCGCCGATTGGCAGAAGAACACCTACACCGACGGGCTGATCGTCCTGCATAATGGCCGGGTCGTGCTGGAGACCTACCATGCGGGAATGCAGCCGTCCGACGCCCATGCGCTCTGGTCGCTGAGCAAATCCTTCGTCGGCCTGTTGACGGCAATGCTGGTCCACGAGGGCAGGATCGACCGGCAGGCGCCGGTCTCGCGCTACCTGCCGGAACTCGCCGGCACGGCCTGGGGCGAGGCGACGATCCAGCAGACGCTCGACATGACGACGGGCGCCGCCTACTCGGAAATCTTCACCGACCCCGCCTCGGAAGTCTTTCGCTACCTGTTCGCCACCGGCCTCGTGCCGCCGCCGGCCAACTATCCCGGCCCGCGCATTCTCTATGACTATCTGCCGACGGTGGCCGCGCGCGGCGAGCACGGCGCGGGCTTCGCCTACAAGAGCGTCGACACCGAGGTGCTCGGCTGGGTGATCCGCCGCGTGACCGGCAAGGATGTCGCCACCCTGCTGTCCGAGCGCGTCTGGCGGCGGCTCGGCGCCGAGGGCGATGCCTACTACCTGCTCGACCCCGCCGGCACGACGATTTCCAGCATCGGCTTCAACGCCACCCTGCGCGACCTCGCCCGGTTCGGCGAGATGATCCGCAACGGCGGCAAGGTCGGCGACACCCAGGTGGTGCCGGCCGCGGTGATCGCCGAGATTCGCCGGGGCGGCGATCCCGCCAAGTTCCGGGCCGCCAGCCAGACCGTCCGCGACGGCTATTCCTACCGCAACCAGTGGTGGATCGCCCACGATCCGGACGGCACGTTCGAGGCCAAGGGCCTGCACGGCCAGCACATCCACATCAATCCCGCGGCCGGGCTGGTGGTGGTCAAGCTGTCGTCGCATCCGATCGGCAACACGATCTTCACGCATGTACAGGACCGCGCCGCCTTCCGGGCGCTCGCGAGCACGCTCCGGCGGTGACCGGATCCGGCCGTCGGCTGACAGGCTGCTGCCAGAGCCTGTCAGCAAGCGCCGTCGGGATCGTTGACGCAGGCAACGTCTGTTCGCACAATGTTCTCATGAACAAAGAGCGAATCGGAAATCGGCGGATCATCCACGCCTTCGATGCCGGCAGCCCGTCGGCCCTGGCCGTTTCGGGCCTCGCCTCGCGCTTTCACGCCTGGCGCGGTGCCTCGGGC
This sequence comes from Pseudomonadota bacterium, assembly GCA_020161695.1. GTDB lineage: Bacteria > Pseudomonadota > Alphaproteobacteria > Rhizobiales > Phreatobacteraceae > Phreatobacter. The sequence continues at coordinate 90,227 of JAIUOO010000005.1, forward strand.
CGCCGTTATCTCGCGACCGTCCACGGCGCCGGCGAGGCGCCGGCCTATGAGGGCGCGGTCATCGTTCTCGCCCGGCGCGAGCCGGACGGAACCCGCCTGGCGGTCTGGGCGGGCCGCGCGCCGCGCACGCCGCGGGCGCTGGCCCGGCTCGCCCAGATGAAGCGGGCCGAGGAGGTCCATGTCCACCTGATCGCCGAGCGGGACGAGGAACGCGCCGCCGTCGAGGCCGACCTCGTTACCGTGGCGGCAGCCCCGCTCGTGCCGGAGGCGGCGGGTTTCCTCGCCGCCCCCTGACCGCGATCAGCGCTGCATCGGCATGCGCGGGCCGTCCTCCGGCGCCTCATGGCTGGCGGAACCATGCCCGTTCGCCTCGCGTTTCCTGACGGCGCGGCGCGACAGCATGTTCAGCGTTTCCACCAGCGCCGAGAAGGCCATGGCCGCGTAGATGTAGCCCTTCGGGATCTTGGCGCCGAAGCCTTCAGCGATCAGCGCCATGCCGATCATCAGGAGGAAGCCGAGCGCCAGCATGACGATGGTCGGGTTGCCGGCGATGAAGTTCGCCAGCGGATTGGCCGCGAGCAGCATGACGATCACCGTGACGATCACCGCGATCACCATGATGGCGATCTCGTCGGTCATGCCGACGGCGGTGATGATCGAATCCACCGAGAAGACGATGTCGAGCAGGATGATCTGACCGATCGCGGTGGCGAAATTGGTCACCACGGCGCCGCCCGTCGAGGGCTCGTCATGCGACCCCGCGCGCGGATCGACATTGTGATGGATCTCCTTGGTGGCCTTCCAGAGCAGGAACAGGCCACCGCCGATCAGGATGATGTCGCGCCACGAGAAGCCCTTGCCGAGGATCGAGATGACCGGCTGGGTCAGCGTCACGATGATCGCCACCGTGCCGAGCAGGGCGAGGCGCATGATCAGCGCCAGCGAGATGCCGATCTTGCGCGCCTTCTCCCGCTGGCCGGCGGGCAGCTTGTTGGTGAGGATGGAGATGAAGATCAGATTGTCGATGCCGAGCACCACTTCCATGGCAATCAGCGTTGCGAGGGCTGCCCAGGCGGTCGGGTCCGCTGCGAGCCTCAAAAGATCTTCCACGTACCATCTCCATTGCTATTGCGAGGGGCCGCTCTGAAGCGGAACAGCTGCAATGACGAAAGACGAAATGGTGTCGCACCCGGTTCCAAAGGCCCCGGGAAGGGCTCGGCGCGTTGTTTTGTCGCGCCTGCCCAAACGTCAGGACAGCCGCGTCAGGGCTTGAGGATGACCTTGCCCTTGGCGCGGCGGCTGGTCAGTTCGTTCAGCGCCTCGGCGATCTTCTCCAGCGGATAGGTGCCGTGGACGTGCAGCGAGAGCTTGCCCTCGGCGGTCCATTTGGCGACCTGCATGAGGTTCTCGCGGTTCTTCTGCGGCTCGCGCTGGGCGAAGGCGCCCCAGAACACGCCACGGATGTCGCAGCCCTTGAGCAGGGTGAGGTTGAGCGGGATCTTGGGGATCTCGCCGCCGGCGAAGCCGATGACCAGGAAACGGCCCTCCCAGGCGATGGCGCGCAGGGCGGGTTCCGCCAGCTTGTCGCCGACAGGATCGTAGATCACGTCGGGGCCCTTGCCGCCGGTCAGCGCGCGCAGGCGCTCCTTGAGGTCCTCGGTGGCGTAGTTGATCGTCTCGTCGGCGCCGTGCTCGCGGCAGAAGGCGAGCTTGTCGTCCGAGGAAGCGCAGGCGATCACCTTCGCGCCCATGGCCTTGCCGAGCTCGATCGCCGCGAGGCCGACGCCGCCGGCGGCGCCCAGCACGGCCAGCGTCTCGCCGGGCTTCAGCTGCGCGCGGTCCTTCAGCGCATGGATGGTGGTGCCGTAGGTGATGATCATGCCGGCGGCCTGATCGTCCGACAAGGCATCGGGGATCGGCGCCAGCATCGCCGCCTTGGCGACGATATGCGTGCGCGCCGCGCCGTGGCTGGAATTGCCGACCACGCGGTCGCCGACCTTCAGCCCGGCGACGCCCTCGCCGACGGCCACGACGCGGCCGGCGAACTCGGAGCCGGGCGAGAACGGCAGTTCCGGCTTCACCTGATACATGTTCTTGATGATCAGATTGTCGAAGAAGTTGAGCCCGACCGACGCAACGCCGACCACGACCTCGCCGGAACCCGGCACCGGATCGGGGAGTTCCTCGACCACAAGGCTTTCGGGCGGCCCAAAGGCCTTGCAGAGAACGGCTTTCATCGGGGGATTCCTCCAGTCGGACGGCACGACACCAGCCGGAACGGGCAAGGTCAACCTCCGCCGAAGGGCGAGGCCGGGCGCGGACCGCTCCGAGCCACGTCCTGCGGCCTTAACGCATCCGAAACGGCCATGGCAGACCGCCACCGCGGCGACTTCTGATCGCCTTATTCGATGGTATGCTCATGACAATGACGCCCGTGCGCATGGAGGCCGCCCTGAGCGGCATGACGCATAACCAGGCTGCCCCTGCTGCCCGCCCCCGGCGGGCATGGCGCATTCTGCGCCCGGGATTCCTGTTCCCCGCATTCCTGGCGTCGCTCGTCCTCGGCCTGTTCGGCGGTTTCCTGTCCTTCGCCGATGAGGTGACACGCCCCTACGACCCCTCCTCGCCGCGCACCGAGGCCATCGTCGCCATGACCGGCGGCTCCTACCGCGTCTCGGATGCGGTCGGGCTGCTCGGCTCCGGCCATGGCCGCCGGCTGCTCGTCAGCGGCGTCAATCCGATGGTGCGCGAACGCGAATTCGCCCGCGCCGTGCCGGCGGCCCTGCCCTTCCTCGGCTGCTGCATCGATCTCGACCACCGGGCGCTGAACACCCGCGGCAACGCCATCGAGACCGCCAAATGGGCGCGCCTCCACGCCTTCCGCTCGCTGCTGGTGGTGACGTCGAGCTATCACATGCCGCGCACCATGCTGGAGCTCCAGCACCTGCTGCCGGACGTGCAGCTGGTGGCCTATCCGGTGCAGACGGACGCCCTCAACCCCACCGGATGGTGGAAAGACCGCGCCAGCGTGAAGATTCTCGGCTTCGAATATGCCAAATATCTGCTGGCCGCCGTGGGTTTGAGGCTGGACGCTCCGATCGACGAGCGTCCCCGGCCGATGCCGATGAGAACGGCCCGAAACTGACCGCCGCAGGGCGGGAGGAACCCGCCCGATGCTTGCCCTGCGCTCCTTCGTCTTCAACGTCTTCTTCTATCTCTGGACGTTGGCACTGATGCTGTTCATCCTGCCAATGCTCCTCTGGCCGACCGCGCGGCCGATCCTGTGGATCGGCCTCGTCTGGGGAACGGGCAACCTGTGGGCCCTGCGCGTCATCTGCGGCATGGATGTCGAGTGGCGCGGCATGGAGAAGATCCCGGACGGCCCCATCCTCGTCGCGGCCAAGCACCAGTCAGCCTGGGAGACCTTCGCCTTCTTCATCCCGTTCCGCCGGCCGGCCTATGTCTACAAGCGCCAGCTCGCCTATGTGCCCCTGTTCGGCTGGCTGATCTGGAAGGCGAAGCAGATCCCGGTCGACCGCGGCAAGAAGGGCGAGGCGCTCGCCTCGATCACGGCCGGCGCGTTGAAGGCCGCGGCCATCGGCCGGCAGGTGATGATCTTCCCGGAGGGCACGCGCCGGGCCGTGGACGCCCCGCCGGACTACAAATACGGCGTGACGCATCTCTATGCGCAGCTCGGCCTGCCCTGCCAGCCGGTGGCGCTCAATTCCGGCATGTTCTGGAGCCGCAAGTCCTTCACCCGCCGGCCCGGCACCGTACTGGTCGAGTTCCTCGACCCGATTCCGCCGGGCCTGCCGCCGGAAGAGTTCGCCGCGAAGCTGAAGGACGGCATCGAGACGGCGACGCAGCGGCTGATCGCGGAATCGCGCGCGAAGGGCGAGGGCGGGTAGGCTTTGATCGCAGCCAAGGGGGCCTAACCACCTCTCCCCGCCGGGGAGAGGTCGGCGCGCTAGCGCCGGGAGAGGGGACAAGGCCTTTTTCCCGCAAGCACCCTCCCCCTCACCCGATCCTCGGCTAACGCCTTGGATCGACCTCTCTCCGGCGGGGAGAGGTAGCGGCGACACCGGCGCGTTACGGATGCCGACAATCCCGTTCGGGTCACCCCTGCGGGTGGAAGAAGTTGTAGACCGCCTGCGCCGTGCCGGCATTGATGCCGGGCGCGCGCTGCAGATCCTCGAGGCTCGCGCGCTCGATCGCCTTCAGCGTGCCGAAATGGTTGAGCAGGGCGCGCTTGCGCGTCGGGCCGATGCCGCCGATCTCGGCGAGGCCCGCCGAGCGCAGGTCTTTCTTGCGCCGGCCGCGATGGGTCCCGATGGCGAAGCGGTGGGCTTCGTCCCGCAGCCGCTGGACGAAATAGAGCACGGGATCGCGCGGTTCGAGCCGGAACGGCACGCGCCCGGTCATGTGGAAGGTCTCGCGCCCGGCCTCGCGGTCGCGGCCCTTGGCGATGCCGACCAGCGGCACGTCCGCGATGCCGAGCCGCTCCAGGATCGCCTCCGCCGCCGAGAGCTGGCCCGGCCCGCCATCGATGATCACGAGGTCCGGCCATGACGTGTCGGCTTCGGCCTCTTCCGGGGCGGCGGCCTCGGCATCCGGCTCCGTTCCGGCCTCCACCTTCGGCGCATCCTTCAACAGCCGCTTGAACCGGCGCTCCAGCACCTCGCGCATCATGCCGAAATCGTCGCCCGGGGCGATATCCGACTTGATGTTGAAGGTGCGGTAGTCCTTGCGCCGGAAGCCTTCCGGCCCGGCGACGATCATGCCGCCGACGGCGTTGGTGCCCATGATGTGGGAATTGTCGTAGACCTCGATGCGCCGCGGCGGCTTGTCGAGGCCGAGCGCTGTCGCCAGCCCCTCCAGCAGCTTCATCTGCGACGCGCTCTCGGCGAGCTGGCGGCCGAGCGCCTCCCGCGCATTCTGCGCGGCGTGATCGACGAGATCCTTCTTCTCGCCGCGCTTCGGCGCCTGCACCTCGACGCGCCGGCCGGCCTTGGTCGACAGCGCTTCGGCAAGGACGGCCTGATCCTCGACCTCGTGAGACAGCAGCACCAAAGTCGGCGGCGGCTTGTCGTCGTAGAACTGCGCGATGAAGGAGGACAGCACCTCGGCCGCCTCCAGCGAACGATCGGCCTTCGGGTAATAGGCGCGGTTGCCCCAGTTCTGGCCGGTGCGGAAGAAGAACACCTGAATGCAGGTCTGTCCGCCGTCCTGCACGGCCGCGAAGACGTCGGCCTCCTCGACGCCGCGAGGATTGATGCCCTGCGTCGACTGCACCGCCGAGAGAGCGGCGAGGCGGTCGCGATAGACCGCCGCCCGCTCGAACTCCATGGTCTCGGCGGCTTCCTCCATCTGCTTCGCCAGCAGCTGCTTCACCGCCTGGCTGCGGCCGGAGAGGAACAGCTTCGCCTCCTTCACCAGCACGTCGTAGTCGGCCGGCGCGATCTCGGCGGTGCAGGGACCGGCGCAGCGCTTGATCTGGAACAGAAGGCAGGGCCGCGTGCGGCTCTCGAACACCGCATCCGAACAGGAGCGCACGAGGAAGGCCCGCTCCAGCGCGTTGATCGTCCGCCCGACCGCCTGCGCCGAGGCGAAGGGGCCGAAATAATCGCCCTTCGGCACGCGCGCGCCGCGATGCTTGGCGATGCGCGGGGCCGGATGGTCTGACGTGATGAGGATGTAGGGAAAGGACTTGTCGTCCCGCATCAGCACGTTGAAGCGGGGCCGCAGCTGCTTGATCAGATTGGCTTCGAGCAGCAGCGCCTCGGTCTCGGTCTTGGTCGAGACGAACTCCATGGCAGTGGTCGCCGCGACCATCCGGGCGATGCGGCTGACGAGCCCGGTCGGGCGGGCATAGGAGATGACCCGCTTGGCGATCGACTTCGCCTTGCCGACATAGAGAACCTCGCCCTTCACATCGATCATGCGATAGACGCCCGGCCCCTTGGGCGCGTGCTTCACCGCCGCCTTGATCACCTCCATGCCGGCGGCGACCGTGCCCTCGGCCGGCGCGACCTCGTCTTCCACGGCCAGATCGAGGACGAGCGCCTCCACCTCCTCCGCCTCCGGGGCTTCGGGATCGGTCAGGTCGGGTTCGAGGTTGGTCTGGCCGGGGCGACTCATGGGAAGCGATATATAGGCGATGCGGGCGCCCGATGCGTGGCATCAGGGCGCGGGCGGCTTCATTCCCTGATGCCCCAGACGTCTGGCGTCTGCCAGATCAGCCGCTGGCCGCCATCGACCGGCAGGGTGGCGCCGGTGATGGTGCTCGCGCGGGCAAGATAGAGCACGGCCTCGGCCACCGCTTCCGGCGGACTGCCGGCGCCGGTAAGGGTTGCCGCCTGCTGCCGGGCGAAGTCCTCGGGCCGCTGGCGGATGTTGGCGGCGGCCGGCCCCGGCGCGACGGCATTGACGCGGATGCGGGGGGCGAGCGCCTGCGCCATGGTCTCGGTCGCGGCCACCAGAGCCGCCTTGGTCAGGCCGTAGGAATAGAATTGCGGGGTCGGCTTGAACACGCGCTGGTCGGCGATGTTGACGATGGCCGAGCCGTCAGGGGCCTGCGCCGCGAAATCCTGCGCGAGGAAGGAGGGCGTCTGCAGATTGACGCGGAACTGGCGATTCCACACCTCGCGGGTCAGCGAGCCGACATGGTCCTCGACGAACTCGCTGGCATTGTTGACGAGCAGGGTCAGCGGGCCGAAAGCGCCGGCCGCCACCGCGATCAGGCCGTCCACATCGGCCGGCTCGGCGAGGTCGGCCCGCACCACCGCCGCCCGTCCGCCGCGCGCGGCGATGGCGGCGGCGAGCGCCTCGGCCTCGGCCATCGAGCGGTTGGCATGGATGACGACGGCATAGCCGGCCGCCGCCAGCGCCTCGACGATGGCCGCGCCGATCCGCCGGGCCCCGCCCGTCACCAGCGCTATGCCGCCTTGCCCCATGACCCGATCCTCTGCGCTTCGGCGCCGTTCCGCAAATAAAGCAGGCGTTGCCGTTCGGCCACGGTTGCTAGCAGCGGTCCGGACCCTGGCCTGTCAGTAATGAACCGGCGCAGCACTGGCACGGAAGACCGGTGCCGCCGCGACACCCCTGACGTGGCAGGGAATTGCCGGGCCGTTCCTCTTGTTGCGCCTGCGAAAGGACCCTGGTGCGCCACGATTGCGCCACAAGCTGAAAGAATTACAATCAGATCTATCAGGAATTCGATAGTTCTTATATGTATATTCAGTGATTGTAACGCTTTATTTCCAAATATGACTTGGGTTCATGTGCCTCATTTCAGCCAAGAAGGAGAGACTATGAGTCCCCTGTTCGCGAATGAACGTTTGCAGGCTCTCCGACGGGTAACCGACTATTAACGACGGAACCAAAGAAGCCGCGAAAATTGAACTGAATGCGGTTATAGATAGTTCACCGCACCGAATACGGGACGACGCGAGGGGACGAACTCCGGCGACGTTCATGGGACAGGAGTTGATGATGAAGAAGATCCTCTGGGCCGTGGCCGCTGCCGCTACCCTCGCCACCCCGGCCTTCGCGGCCGACATTCCGCGCCGCCAGCCGATCGCAGACACCGTCTACGTTCCGGCGGCCCCCGCTGGCGTCTGGACCGGCTTCTACGTCGGCGCCCATCTCGGCGGCGCTTTCGGCTCGAACTTCCGCAACAACGTCGGCTACGGCCTCGGCGGCGCCTCGGGCTTCCTCGCCGGTGTCCAGGCTGGTTACGACTACCAGTTCAACCGCGTCGTGCTCGGCGTCGCCGGTGACCTGACCTACTCGACGGTTTCGCGCCGCTACATCGACCTGACCCCGTCGGACATCCGCGCCAAGCAGGACTGGAGCGGCTCGCTCCGCGCCCGCCTCGGCTACGCGGTGCAGGACAACATGCTGCTGTACGTGACCGGTGGTCTCGCCCTCGGCAATGTGCGCCTGAACGACGCCGTCCTGGCCACCTCGCAGTCGCGCACGGCGCTCGGCTGGACCGTCGGCGCCGGCGGCGAGTACAAGTTCACCCAGAACTGGTCGGGTCTGCTCGAGTATCGCTACACCGATCTCGGCCGCGGCACCTACAACGCGATCTCCTTCGCGCCGCGCGTCGGCTTCACCAACCACACGATCCGCACCGGCCTGAACTACCGCTTCTGATCGGACCTTCCGATCGAGCCAGCAACGGCCCGGGCCTCGCCCGGGCCGTTCGCATGTCGGGGACGGCGATCATCAAGCCATCGTCATCGCCCGGTTGATCCGCCGCATTGCCTCGCCTCGCGGCTCGCCCTAGAACGCCGCCATGGCGCTACTCGACCTCGCCAATCCGACCCGGTTCCTCGCCCTCGTGCAGCGCGCGCTGCCGTGGCTTGCGCTCGCGACCGCCGTGCTGTTCGCGGCGGCGGTTCATTTCGCCTTCTTCGTCGCCCCCGACGACTACCAGCAGGGCGGCACGGTCAGGATCATGTTCATCCACGTGCCGGCGGCCTGGCTGTCCATGGCCTGCTACGCGATGATGGCGCTGGCTTCCCTCGGCACGCTGGTCTGGCGCCACCCGCTGGCCGACGTCTCGGCCAAGGCGGCGGCGCCCATCGGCGCGGCCTTCACCTTCGTCTGCCTCGCCACCGGCTCGCTCTGGGGCCGGCCGATGTGGGGCACGTGGTGGATCTGGGACGCGCGGCTGACCTCCGAACTTGTCCTCCTGATCATGTATCTCGGCCTGATCGCGCTCTGGCGCTCGGTCGACGATCCCGGCCGCGCCGGCCGGGCGGCGGCGGTGCTGACCCTCGTCGGTACGATCAACCTGCCGATCATCAAGTTCTCGGTCGACTGGTGGAACACCCTGCACCAGCCGGCTTCGGTGATCCGCCTCGGCGGGCCGACCATCCACGCCTCGATCCTGACGCCGCTCATCGTGTCGGCGCTCGCCTTCACCGCCCTGTTCGTCACGCTGCACCTCGCCGCCATGCGCAACGAGGTGCTGCGCCGCCGGGTGCGCGCCATGCGGCTGATGGAGGCACAGCGCGAAATGCCGCCGGCCGGCGCTCAGGCCGCCGCGGGAGCCGGCTGATGAGCGATCCGCACGCCTTCTTCATTCTCGCCTCCTATGCGATCACCGCGCTGACCTGCCTCGGCCTGATCGCCTGGGTCGTGCTCGACCATCGTCGCCAGAGAGCTGTCATCGCCGACCTCGAGGCGCGCGGCGTCACCCGCCGCTCGGGACGCTCCTCATGACCGACTCCGCCGCCGGCAAGCCGCGTTCGCGGTCCTGGCTCGCCTTCCTGCCGCTGATCGTCTTCGGCGGCCTCGTCGCCGTCTTCGTCATCGGCCTCAGGGGCGATCCGCAGCGCCTGCCCTCGGCGTTGGTCGGCCGGCAGGCGCCGCAATTTGCCCTCGCGCCGCTGGAGGGCATCGGCCGTCCCGGCTTCGCCACCGCGGATCTCCGGGGCCAGGTGACGGTCGTCAACGTCTTCGCTTCCTGGTGCATTCCCTGCCACGAGGAGCATCCGTTCCTGATGGAGCTGGCGAAGGACAGTCGCATCCGCATCGCCGGCATCAACCAGAAGGACCAGCCGGAAAACGCCCGCCGCTTCCTCGGCCGCAACGGCAATCCCTATCATCTGGTCGGCGTCGACCCCGCGGGACGGACGGTGATCGACTGGGGCGTCTATGGCGTGCCCGAGACCTTCATCGTCGGCCGCGACGGCACGATCCTGTTCAAGCATGTCGGCCCGATCACGGAAGCGATTCTCGCCAGCGTGATCCGCCCCGAGGTCGAGAAGGCGCTGGCGCGGTAAGCCGGAATTACCGCCCACTGCCCCGGATGATCCATTGATTGGCCGGCCCGGGCGGGACGCATGTCAATGCGCCAACCCACAGCCCGGCAGGCACCCATGAACCGCCACCTCGTCGCCGGCGCGGCTCTCGCCGCCTTGTCCGGCCTGATGCCTTTCCCGGCCGCCGCGCAGGATCTGCCGCCCATCCTGCGGGCGGAGCGCGAACGCCTCGCCGCCGAGTGCCGGCAGATGGGCGGCCGCTTCGCGCCGGGCCCCAGCTACACCCAGACCGCCGATTTCAACGGCGACGGCGTGCCGGACTATCTCGTCGACGACAACCACAACCCTTGTCAGGGCACGCAGTCGATCTATTGCGGATCGGGCGGCTGTTCGATCGAGGTCTATATCTCCTCGCCCACCGGCCACCGGCGGGCCAACCTCAATTTCCTGGGCTCGCCCGCCGTCATCCGGCGCGGCGAGACGCCACCGGCCATCGCACTGTCCGGGCGCGGCGGATCGCTCGTGGTGCGCTGGGACGGGCAGCGCTTCGCGCGAGCTTCGGCGGCCGCGGCGCAGCGCAACTCCGGAACCGGCGGAGTGGCGGCGGCACCCGCGCCGGCTGGCGATTCGGCCGGCGCGCCACTCGGCGCCTGGGTCTTCACCACGCGAGGGCAATGCGTCCAACCGGCGGAGGGCGTCCTCATCGAACCAGGCAGGATTCTCATCGATTTCGGCGGCGACCGCATCACCTACGACCGCACCGCGCTGGACCGCTGCAACGGCGGCACCTGCACCTTCCGCCAGCGCGGCACGAGCAATCGGTGGTCGGCACAACGGCTGGCAGCCGATCGCATCTCCTTCCACGGTCCCTACGGTCGAAACGGCACCCTCCGACTGGATGCCCGGCGCGAAGGACCGGGCTGTCCCTGGCCGCGCTGAGCGCCGCCCCACTGCCTCCCCCGAACCGGGGAGATGCGTGGCGCGGCCCGGCGGACCACACTCGCGCGCGATCAAAGCGGGTGTCCCATGACCGACCTCCTCATCGACCGGCGCGGGCCGGTCGCCGTGCTCACGCTCAACCGGCCGCAGGCGCTGAACGCGCTGTCGCAGTCGCTGATCCGGGCGCTGACGCAGGCGGTTCTCGACCTCGGCCGCGACGACAGCGTCCATGTGCTGGTGCTGACCGGAGCCGGCGAGCGCGCCTTCTCGGCGGGGCTCGACCTGAAGGAACTCGGCTCCAGCCCCGGCCTGCTCGGCATGGTCGAGGGCGACGGAGCCCGGCCCAATCCGATCCGCGCGATCGAGCAGTGCCCGAAACCGGTCATTGCCGCGGTCAACGGCGTCGCCATTACCGGCGGCTTCGAGCTGGCGCTCGCCTGCGACATCCTTGTCGCAGCGACCACCGCCCGGTTCGCGGACACGCACCAGCGCGTCGGCGTCATCCCCGGCTGGGGCCTCAGCCAGAAGCTCTCACGCATCGTCGGCCCCTCGCGCGCCAAGGAGATGGCATTCTCGGGCCGCTTCGTCTCGGCCGAGCAGGCGAGCCAGTGGGGCCTCGTCAGCCGCGCCGTGCCGCCGGGCGACCTGATGGCCGATGTCCTGAAGCTGGCCGGGGAAATCGCGGAAGTGCCCGCCGCCTTCCTTGCCGACTACAAGCGGCTCGTCGACGAGGGCTATGGCATGCGCTTCGCCGAGGCCATGGCGCTGGAGGCCGACTGGTCGAAGCGGCACAACAGCGCCATCGCGGTCACCGATCTGGAGGCGCGGCGCGCGGGCGTGCAGGCGCGCGGGCGGTCGCGCTAGCCTCTCAGCCGACGAGCACGGCGACGCGCTGGATGGCGTTGCAGCCGTAGCCCTGCGGATTCCAGTTCGCCGCCCGCAGCGGCTGGACATTGCCGGCGGTGTCGGCCGCGCGCGTCCATATCTCGTGATAGCCCTCGCCGGCGAGGCGGATGGCACCGGACCAGCGTCGCCAGTCGTAACGGTTGCGCGCGGGGGACAGGCGCACAGCGGTCCATGACAGGCCGAAATCGGCGGAAACCTCGACAGTCGCGATATCGTTTTCGCCGGCCCAGGCCGCGCCGCGAAGGCGCAGCGACGATGTGCCGGCGGGCAGGCGCGTGCCGCTGGCATGGCTGGTCAGGATCGAGCGCACCGGCATGGAGGCGAGATCGACGAAGCCGGTGCGGCCATTGGCATCAACCCCCGGCGGCACCGGCAGGATCGGCACCCGGTAGCTCGTGCCGCCCATGCCCGGCCCGTCATGGACGCGGTCGCGCACCCAGATCCGCGTCAGCCATTTGTGCGAGACGGAGCCCGGCCAGCCCGGCACGACGAGACGCACCGGTCCGCCATGGGCATGCGGCAGCGGCTCGCCGTTCATGGCGAAGGCAACGAGCGTGTGCCGCTCCATGGCCTTCGCGATAGGTATGCCCCGCGAGATGGACGGCCGCGCCGGATCGCCCGAAGCCGGCGGGTCGAAACCGTAATGGCCGGTGTGAACCGCCGTGTCCCTCAGGCCCGCCGCCGCAAGCAGGTCGGCGAGCGGCACGCCGGTCCATTCCGCGCAGCCGATGGCGCCGTTGCCCCAGGGATTGCCGCGCGCGGCCGGCATGTGGAAGGCCCGGCCATTGCCGCCGCATTCCATCTGGAGGCGACAGGTGACCGGCCGGAACCGGCTCTTCAATTCGCCGACGGTCAGGCGCAGCGCCCGGTGGACCTCCCCGTCGACCACAAAGGTATGGGCGTCCGGATCGGCGACGGCCGGCGGCGGCAGGCCGTTATTGCGGAGGAAGAAGCGCGTGATGGGCGTCGTTTCGTCGTCGAGCAGGTGCTCCGGCGTCTCGGCGACCAGCGGCGCCTCCTGCAGCAGGATCAGGCCGGGCGTCTTGCCGGCAAGCGGGCCGGCCGTCTCAGAGCCTCGCGGAACCAGCCCTGCGGGAACTGCCTCCGGCCGGGCGATCCTCCCGCCGGCGGCAGCGGCCATGGCGCGGGCCGCCTTGGGCGCAAGGCCGCGACCACCGCTCCGGCGGCCGAACACCTCCGCATCGGCCCGCTCGGGGTCGTCGCGATACAGTTCCTCGACCGAGCGTTCCTTCTTCGCCGCCATGCCTCGCCTTCACGCACTGCCCGCCTCGCGCCAGTCTAGCGCGGGGGATGCGTGCAGGCGAAACGCGCGTTTCCCGGGCCGGTTCCGGCGACCGGAACACCGTTCACGCGGCCCGTGTCATCGCCGCGTCACGGTAATAGGCGTTGACGGATGGGCTGCGGCGTGGCCAATGCGCGCCGTTACCTCATCCGGGTCCACGGCTTGGCCGCCGCGGGCCCGTTTTCAGTTCCCATGCAAGATCGGAGACCTCGCATGAGCCAATGGCACGTCTATCATGAAATCACCGGCCCGATCGTGATGATCGGCTTCGGTTCCATCGGCCGCGGCACCCTGCCGCTGATCGAGAGGCATTTCAAATATGATCAGACGCGCCTGACGGTCATCGATCCCGCCGATACCAACCGGAAACTGCTCGACGAGCGCGGCATCCGGTTCGTCCAGAAGGGGCTGACCCGCGACAATTACCGCGAGATCCTGACGCCCCTGCTGACCCAGGGCGGCGGCAAGGGCTTCTGCATCAACCTGTCGGTCGATACTTCCTCGGTCGACATCATGGAACTGTGCCGCGAGCTCGGCGCGCTCTACGTCGACACGGTGGCCGAGCCCTGGGCCGGCTTCTATTTCGACGAAAGCGCCGGCCCCGCCGAGCGGTCGAACTACGCCCTGCGCGAGCGGGTGCTGGACGCCCGCCGGCGCAATCCCGGCGGCCCGACGGCGGTCAATTGCTGCGGCGCCAATCCGGGCATGGTGTCCTGGTTCGTCAAGCAGGCGCTGCTGAATGTGGCGACCGACCAGGGCGTCGCCTTCACCGAGCCGGCGACCAAGGCGGACTGGGCGGCGCTGGCCGCCAGGGTCGGCGTCAAGGGCATCCACGTCGCCGAGCGCGACACCCAGCGGTCCAAGAAGCCAAAGCCGGCCAACGTCTTCGTCAACACCTGGTCCGTCGAGGGCTTCGTGTCCGAGGGCCTGCAGCCGGCCGAACTCGGCTGGGGCACCCACGAGACCTGGATGCCGGCCAATGCCGGCACCCACAAGGCAGGCTGCGGCGCGGCCATCTACCTGCTCCAGCCCGGCGCGAACACCCGCGTGCGGTCCTGGTGCCCGACCATGGGCGCGCAATACGGCTACCTCGTCACCCATAACGAGGCCATCTCGATCGCCGACTACTTCACGGCGCGGGATGCCGCCGGCAAGGTGACCTACCGGCCGACCTGCCACTATGCCTACCACCCCGCCAACGACGCGGTGCTGTCGCTGCACGAGATGTTCGGCGCGGCAGGCAAGCGGCAGGCGACCTGGCACATCCTCGACGAGGATGAGATCGAGGACGGCATCGACGAACTCGGCGTGCTGCTCTACGGCCATGCCGGCAATGCCTACTGGTACGGCTCGCAGCTCTCCATCGAGGAGACGCGTCAGCTCGCGCCCTATCAGAACGCCACCGGCCTTCAGGTGTCCTCGGCCGTGCTCGCGGGCATGGTCTGGGCGCTGGACAATCCGGAGGCCGGCATCGTCGAGGCCGACGACATGGACTTCCGGCGCTGCCTGGATGTCCAGCGGCCCTATCTCGGCCCGGTGATCGGCACCTATACCGACTGGACGCCGCTCGACAACCGCCCGGGCTTCTTCCCGGAGGATATCGATGCCTCCGATCCCTGGCAGTTCCGCAACATCCTCGTCCGGGACTGATCGGAAACCTCAGCCGGGCGCTCGCCGCCCGGCTGTCACCGACCCTCCAGCACATCCTCGAACAGGCCGAGCGCGGCCGCCGCGAAGGCGCGCATGTTGGGCTCGCGCTCGGACGAGCCGGTATGCAGCGTGATCGTCCGCGATACCGGTCCCTCGACGCCGAGGCAGGCATGGCCGGCCGGATCGCCGTAGCGGTTGCCGGTCGGCCCGGTCGCGCCGGTCTCCGAGAGGCCCCATGTCGCGCCGTGGCTGTCGCGGATCGTCCTCGCCATCAGCGCCGCCCACGGTTCGGACGCCGAGCGGATGCCCGACGCGACCATGTCCTTGGTGCTGATGCCGAGCAGCGCCTGACGCGCCTTCGGCGTGTAGACCACGGCGCCGCCGAGATAATAGGCCGAAGCGCCGGGCACCGACAGCAGCGCCGCCGAGATCAGCCCGCCGGCCGAGGATTCGGAGACGGCCACCGTCTCACCCCGCTCCACCAGCAGGGCGCCGATCCGCCGCGCAATGTCCTCCAGCTCCATGACAGCACCCCTTCCGCTTCCCGTCGCGCCACAATGCACGACACGGCGCCCCTGCGCGACCGCGTTGCGAACCGGACAGAAGCCTGCCCTTGGCACCGGTCTTGCGAACCTCCGTCCCGGATGCCGTGACGAATCCGGGAAATGCCGATGCCTGCCGCTCCTGCCGCTGTCTCCGACACGCCCCCGCCCGGCGCGCCTGCACAGGAAACAGGCACATCGCGCCAGGTGTCGAACGCGCGGGCATTCATCGAGTTCGAGAAGGTCTCCGTCCGCTTCGGCCGCGGCGACAAGCAGGTGCAGGCGCTGGCCGAGACCAGCCTCAGGATCGAGAAGGGCGATTTCGTCGCACTCGTCGGCCCTTCCGGCTGCGGCAAGTCCACGCTCCTGAAGCTGGTCGGCGACCTCATGAAGCCCTCGACCGGCCATGTCTATGTCGGCGGCCGTGAGCTTGGCGCGACGCCGATCCGCATCGGCATGGCCTACCAGAACCCGACATTGCTGCCCTGGCTCACCATCCGCGACAACGTCATGCTGCCGCTGAAGATCGTGCCGCCGTTCCGGGCCGAGTTCCTCGCCAAGCGCAGGACCGAGTTCCGCGACAAGGTCGAGGCCCTGCTCGATCAGGTCGGCCTTTCGGGCTTCGGCGACAAATTCCCCTGGCAGCTCTCCGGCGGCATGATGCAGCGCGCCAACCTTTGCCGGGCGCTGATCCACGAGCCGGACCTGCTGCTGCTCGACGAACCCTTCGGCGCGCTCGACCAGTTCACCCGCGAGGAGCTCTGGCAGATCATGCAGGAGCTCTGGACGACCAAGAAGACGACGGTGCTGCTCGTCACCCACGACCTGCGCGAGGCAGCCTTCCTCGCCGGCCGCATCTGCGTGATGAGCGCCCGGCCCGGCCGCATCCTCGACGATTCCGCCGTGCCCTTCGCGCGCCCGCGCACCATCGACATGACCTACGAGCCGGATTTCGTGGCGCTGAACCAGAAGCTGCGCGGCCTCATCGTCGCGGCGCGCGGCGGCACCGGCATCGTTCGGACGAAAGGACACTGACCATGGAGCGTTTCCGCGAACTCGTCCGCGAACGCGCGGCCTCCATCGGGCTGATCGTCGGCGTCTTCGTGTTCTGGGAGGCCGCCTGCCTGATCGGCGGCGTTTCCGACATCGTGCTGCCGCGGCCGACGCAGATCATCGCCGCGCTGGTCGAGTACTGGCCGGCGATCCGGCCGCACGCCGCGCAGACGCTCTACACGACGCTGGTGGGGTTCGCGATCGGCGTCGCCGTCGGCATCCTGTTCGGCGTCGCCATCGGCTCGTCCAAGCTCGCCTACGACACCGCCTATCCGCTGCTGGTCGGCTTCTCCTCCATCCCGAAGGTCGCGGTCGTGCCGATCTTCGTGCTGTGGTTCGGCGCCGGCACCGCGCCGGCCATCCTGACCGCCGCGATCATCTCGATCTTCCCGATCACCGTGAACGTCGCGACCGGCATCGCCACCGTCGAGCCGGAACTCGAGGACGTGATGAAGACGCTGAAAGCGTCGCGCTGGGACATCCTCTGGAACGTGTCGCTGCCGCGCTCGATGCCCTATTTCTTCGCCTCGCTGAAAGTGGCTGTCACGCTCGCCTTCGTCGGCTCGGTGGTGGCCGAGACGGTCGCCTCCAATTTCGGCATCGGCAACATGATGATGGTGGCCTCTTCCACCTTCAACGTGCCGCTGGTCTTCGCTGGCCTGTTCATCCTCGCGGGCCTCGGGGTCGGGCTCTATGCAATCTTCTCGGTGTTCGAGCAGCGGGTGACAGGCTGGGCGCATCGCAAGGATCTGGCGGTGACGTGAGGCTGGCCCCAGCCGGAATGGCGCGATAAGCCTCGATCAGCTTTGCCCGGAGGCTGCCCCATGCGCGAGATCACCTGCGCCACCATTCTCGACCTTGCCGGCGCGCGCGGTCCCTCGCGCATCACCCTCGACGGCGACAGGATCGCGGCCGTGCGTCCGCTGCTGGCGGGCGAGGCCTTCGACGACCTCCTGGTCATGCCGGCGCTCGCCAATGCCCACGACCACGGCCGCCCCATCCGCACCTCGTCCATCGGGGGCTTCGGGCGGCCGCTGGAGGCCTGGCTGCACCGCCTTCGCCTGTTCGCGCCCGTCGATCCCTATCTTGCGGCGGCCGTGCCCTTCGGCCGGGCGGTGATGGGCGGGCAGGGCGCGGCCATGGTCCATTATACCGGCGTGCAGGGTCTCACCGACTATGTGACCGAGGCGAAGGAGGTCGCGCGTGCGGCAGGCGATGCCGGCCTGCGCATCGCCTTCGCGGTGGCCATGCGCGACATGAACCCGCTGGTCTATGGCGATGGGCAGCCGATCCTCGACGCCCTCACGCCCACCGCGCGCAAGGAGGTGGAGCAGCGCTTCCTCTCGACGCCGCCGCTCTCCGCCGAGGCACAGATGGAGCGCCTCGATGCCGTGGCCGAGTCCATCGGCTCGCCCCTAGTCGATGTGCAATATGGCCCGCAGGGCGTGCAATGGGCGACGCCGGGGCTCCTGGAAGCCATTGCGGAGGGCTCGGCGCGGACGGGACGGCGCGTCCATATCCACCTCCTGGAGACCAGGTATCAGCGCGACTATGCCGACCGGCATTTCCCCCAAGGGATCGTGCGGCATCTCAAGGATATCGGCCTCCTGTCGCCGCGCCTGACGCTTGCCCACTGCGTCTGGGCGCGCCCGGACGAGCTCGACCTGATCGCCGAGGCCGGCGCCACCATCTCGGTCAATACCTCGTCCAACTTCGCGCTGCGCTCGGGCATCGCGCCGGTCGCGGCCATGCTGAAGGCCGGCTGCAAGGTCGGCATCGGCATCGACGGCTCAGCCTTCGACGAGGACGACGACATCATCCGCGAGATGCGGCTCGTCTGGTCGCTCCATGCCGGCTGGGGCTTCGACAGGGAGGTCGAGCCCGCGCAGGTTCTGGAAGCCGTGCTGGCGCAGGGCCATGCCACGCTGAACTCGCCGGTCACGGGCAGGATCGAGCCCGGCGCGCCGGCCGATCTATTGGTTCTCGATCGCGAGGCGCTCGATGCCGATGCGCTGATGGAGGTCGGACCCGTCGAACTGCTGTTTTCGCGCGGCACGGCGGGCTTCCTGAAGGAATCCATTGTTGCTGGCCGCACCGTGGTCGCGGATGGCGGACCGGCCGGGCTCGACTTCGCGGGATTGCAGGACGAATTGCGAAGCCGGCTCAGGAAAGGCGTCGCGGAACGCGGCGGCTTCGCGAGAATCCTCCCCGAACTGGAGGCCACGCTGGCGGGCCATTTCCGCGACCGTTTGGGCTGTTGCTAAACCCGGCGCATTGCCTAGATTGCGCCATCCGTTTGGCACCACCCCGCGAAGGATGGCATCATGGTCCCACGCTCCCTGTCGAAGCTCGTCGTCGCCGCGCTCGCGACGCTCGGTCTTGCGGCGACCGCCGCCGCGCAGGCGCCCAGGGAACTGCGGATCTTCAACTGGTCGAACTATATCGACGAGCAGGTGCTGCGCGACTTCGAGCGCGAGTTCAACGCCAAGATCACCTACGACACCTACGATTCCAACGAGGTGCTGGAAACGCGCCTGCTGGCGGGCCGCACCGGCTACGACATCGTCGTGCCCTCGGCGCCGTTCCTGTCGCGCCAGATCGCAGCCAATGTCCATCAGCGGCTCGATTTCGCGAAGATCCCGAACCGCACCAATTTCTGGCCGGACATCCTGCGCCGCACCGCCGCCTACGACGCCGGCAACGCCTATTCCGTGAACTATCTCTGGGGCACGACCGGCATCGGCTACAACGTCGCCAAGATCCGCGAGCGCATGCCCGACGCGCCGCTCGATTCCTGGAAGCTCGCCTTCGATTTCGACACGCTGTCGAAGTTCAAGGATTGCGGCATCCACTTCCTCGACACGGCCGAGGATTTCCTGCCCTCGGTCATGCGCTATCTCGGCCGCGACCCGAACTCCAAGAAGCCGGAGGACTGGGAGGCTGCCGCAGCCCACGTGCAGAAGCTGCGCACGCTGGTCACCAAGTTCCACTCGTCCGAATATATCTCGGCGCTCGCCAACGGCGATATCTGCCTCGCCGTCGGCTATTCCGGCGACATCTTTCAGGCGCGCACGCGGGCACGCGAGGCCAGCAACGGCGTCGACATCCAGTACGTCATCCCGAAGGAAGGCGCGCAGATGTGGTTCGACCAGATGGCCATCCCCGCCGATGCGCCGAACGCCGATCTCGCCCACGCCTTCATCAACTACCTCAACCGGCCCGAGGTGATGGCGAAGGTCGCAAGCTTCGTCTCCTATGCGAGCGGCAATCTCGCGGCGAAGCCGCTGGTCGCGCCCGCCGTGCGCGACAACCCCTCGGTCTATCCGCCCGACGAGGTGATGGCGCGGCTGTTCACGGTGACCAGTCCCGACGCGCGGCTCCAGCGGGTGATCACCCGCGCCTGGACGCGCGCCAAGTCCGGTCGCTAGGCTCTTTCCACCGTGAGCGACACGCCCAAGACGACCGCGGCCCTCGGCGCGGTCCGGTCCGCCTTCGCGCCCTGGAACGACCCGGCCGCCAAACCGCTCGTCGTGTTCGACGGCGTGACCAAGCGCTATGGCGCGGAAACGGCGGTGAACGACCTGTCGCTCGCCGTTTATGAGCGCGAGTTCTTTGCGCTGCTCGGCCCCTCTGGCTGCGGCAAGTCCACGCTGATGCGGATGCTCGCCGGCTTCGAGACGCCGACCGCCGGCCGCGTGGTTCTGGCCGGCGAGGACCTCGCCGGCGTGCCGCCGCACCTGCGGCCCACCAACATGATGTTCCAGTCCTATGCGCTGTTCCCGCATATGACCGTGGAGAAGAACATCGCCTTCGGCCTTCAGATGGAGGGCGTGGCGAAGGCGGAGATACATGACCGCGTCGCGGCAGCGCTGAAGCTGGTGAAGCTGGAGGCGCTCGCTTCGCGCAAACCGCACCAGCTCTCCGGCGGCCAGCGCCAGCGCGTGGCGCTGGCGCGGGCGCTGATCAAGCGTCCCAAGGTCCTGCTGCTCGACGAGCCGCTCGGCGCGCTCGACCGCAAGCTGCGCGAGGAGACGCAGTTCGAGCTGGTCGCGCTGCAGGAGCGCCTCGGGCTGACCTTCATCATCGTTACCCATGACCAGGACGAGGCCATGTCCATGGCGACGCGCATCGCGGTCATGGACAAGGGGCGCATCGCACAGGTCGGCACGCCGCCGGTGATCTACGAGGCGCCGGCCACGCGCTACGTCGCGGACTTCATCGGCGACATCAACATCGTCGAGGGCAAGGTCGCGGCCATCGACGGGCGGCGGGTGACCATTTCGACGGCGCTCGGCGACATGGCGCTGCCGGAGGCAGCCGACAGCATCGCCATCGGGCAGGAGGTCGCGGTCGCGTGGCGGCCCGAGAAGACGCGCATCGTGCGTGCCGACGAGCCGGTCGCGGGCGGGCAGACGATGATCGAGGGCGCGGTCCACGACATCGGCTATCTCGGCGACTGGACGACCTATGTAGTGGAGGTCGCCGGCCAGCGGCTGCGCGCGGCGGTGGCCAATGCCTCGCGCCTCGTCGAGCGCCCGATCTCATGGGACGAGCGCGTGCGCCTCTGCGTCGCGCCGGAATCCCTCCTCCTGCTGACGCGGTGAGGGTGATGACGATTCACCCATCCTGGACCAGCACAACCCGTCATCCCCGGCCGAGCGCAGCGAGGGGAAGGGGATCCAGACTTTCTTCGTGGTCGCTACTGCGCTCCATGGACCGGACCCCCTTCCCTCGCGCTGCGCGCTCGCCGGGGGTGACAGTGGAGGGTGCCTCGCCGAGGGTGACAGGAGGCGATTCTCGCGACTGGATCGCCAATGTCGGGGGGACGCCGTGAGCGAGCGCCAAGCCCGCCGCACCATCATCCTCGTGCCCTATCTGTGGCTCGCGGTGTTCTTCCTCGTGCCTTTCGCCATCGTCGCGAAAATGTCGCTGTCGCAGGTCGCGACCGCCATTCCGCCCTATGTGCCGGTCTTCGGGCTGGACGACGGCCCGGCCGGCTGGCTCGCCAAGGCGCGCGAACTCTCGCTCGACAATTACGGGGTGATCGCCAGCGACCGGCTCTATATCGACGCCTTCCTGACCTCGATCCGCATCGCCGCCACCGGCACGCTGATCCTGCTCGTCATCGGCTACCCCATGGCCCATGCCATGGCGCGCGCGCCGGAGAACTGGCGGCCGCTGCTGGTCATGGCGGTGATCCTGCCGTTCTGGACGAGCTTCCTGATCCGCGTCTATGCGTGGATCGGCATCCTGAAACCCGAAGGCCTGCTCAACGAACTGCTGCTCGGCCTCGGCCTGATCGGAGCGCCGCTCCAGATCGCCAACACCGAGACCGCCGTGCTGATCGGCGTGGTCTATTCCTACCTGCCGTTCATGGTTCTGCCGCTCTATGCCAGCCTGGAGCGCATGGACCGCACGCTTCTGGAAGCGGCCGCCGATCTCGGCTGCCCGCCCTGGAAGGCGTTCTGGCGCATCACCGTGCCGCTCAGCCTGCCGGGCATCGTCGCCGGCTGCTTCCTCTGCTTCATCCCGATCACCGGCGAGGTGGTGATCCCGGACCTGCTCGGCGGCTCAGACACGCTGATGATCGGCAAGACGCTGTGGACCGAGTTCTTCTCGAATCGCGACTGGCCGGTGGCCTCCGCGGTCGCGGTGCTGCTGCTGGTCCTGCTGGTCGGCCCGATCGTCCTCTACCAGCGCCAGCAGGCGCGGCAGCTGGAGGCGGCCCGATGAACCCGCGATCCCGCTTCCTCGACGCAACGGCGC
This sequence comes from Pseudomonadota bacterium, assembly GCA_020161695.1. Taxonomy (GTDB): domain Bacteria; phylum Pseudomonadota; class Alphaproteobacteria; order Rhizobiales; family Phreatobacteraceae; genus Phreatobacter. The sequence goes on from JAIUOO010000005.1 coordinate 112,159, forward strand.
TGACGCTCGGCTTCGCCTTCCTCTATCTGCCGATCGTCATCCTGATCGTCTATTCCTTCAATGCCAGCCAGCTCGTGACCGTCTGGGGCGGTTTCTCGACGCGCTGGTACGGAGCGGTCTGGCAGAACCGCCAGCTGCTCGACGCCGCCTGGATCACGGTCAAGGTGGCCGCCGTCTCGGCGGCTTTCGCGACCATCGTCGGCACGCTCGCGGCCCTCGCCCTGACGCGCTACCTGCGCTTTCGCGGACGCACGCTGTTCTCGGGGCTGGTCTATGCGCCCATCGTCATGCCGGAGGTGATCACCGGCCTGTCGCTGCTGCTGCTCTTCGTCTCGGTCGGCATCGACCGCGGCTTCTGGACCGTGACGGTGGCGCACGCGACCTTCACCTGCGGCTTCGTCGCGGTGGTGGTCCAGTCGCGGCTGATCACCTTCGACCGCTCGCTGGAGGAGGCCGCCGCCGATCTCGGCGCGACGCCCTGGCAGGTGTTCTTCCGCATCACCCTGCCGATCATCGCGCCGGCGGTGATCGCGGGCTTCCTGCTCGCCTTCACCCTGTCGCTGGACGACCTCGTCATCGCCAGCTTCACCACCGGGCCGGGCTCGACGACCCTGCCGATGCGCATCTACAGCCAGGTCCGGCTCGGCGTGACGCCCGAGATCAACGCCATCTGCACGCTGATGATCGCAGCGGTGACCGTGCTCGTCATCGGCGCCTCGCTGGCGACCAAGCGCGGCCTGCCGGCGACCTGACGGCGGCAGATCGGCCGCTGCGGAGACCAGTCCGGCGCCTGCGACGGTTGACCTATTCGCACGGCCGGTGGTTTCTGCGATGAAGTCCGCGTCTGAGCGAGCCCCCCAATGACCTCCGCCGTCGAAAGCCTCGTGTCGATCCTCGACCTCGAACCGCTCGAGGTGAACCTGTTCCGTGGCCAGAGCCCGAAGGACCGCTGGCAGCGCGTCTTCGGCGGGCAGGTCATCGGCCAGGCACTCGTCGCCGCCTGCCGCACGGTGGAAGGCCGCAGGCCGCATTCGCTGCACGCCTATTTCGTGCTGCCGGGCGACCCCAAGGCGCCGATCATCTACGAGGTCGAGCGCACCCGCGACGGCCGCAGCTTCTCGACCCGGCGGGTCAAGGCGATCCAGCACGGCGCGGCGATCTTCTCGCTCTCCGCCTCCTTCCATACGGAGGAGGACGGCGAGGAGCATCAGTTCGCCATGCCCGACGTGCCGATGCCGGAAGACCTGAAGCCGGAAGCGGAAGTGCGCGCCGAACTGCGCCCGGACATGCCGGAGGACGTGAAGAGCTATTTCGCCCGCGAGCGGCCCATCGAGATCCGGCCCGTGGAGGTCGATCGCTATACCGGCGAGAGCCAGGCGGAGGGCCGCTTCCACGTCTGGATGCGCGCGACGCGGACGCTGCCCGACGATCCCGTCATCCACCAGTGCGTGCTGGCCTACGCCTCCGACATGACGCTGCTGGACGCCGCCAATCTGCCGCACGGCCGCAGCTTCTTCGACCAGTCGGTGCAGGCCGCGAGCCTCGACCACGCCATGTGGTTTCACCGGCCGTTCCGCGCCGACGACTGGCTGCTCTACGCCCATGAATCGCCCTCGGGCCAGGGCTCGCGCGGCTTTACCCGCGGCTCGATCTATACCCGCGAGGGCGCGCTGGTCGCCTCCGTGGCGCAGGAAGGCCTGCTGCGGGCCCGTCGCAAGCCGGCCTGATTGCCTCATTCTTGTGCGGATTCGCATTGCGCGGTCAGTCACAACTTTGCCGCAGTCTCGAAATGCCTATTTGTTAGGCATGAACCGCTTCCGCGCCGAGAGAAATGGCCCCAAAGGCCGGCCAACCATTTGATATCACTTGATTTTGTGCACCGCAGTAGCTGGTGGCACGCGACTTGATTGCTCATCCCCGGTTCGGACCGCGGCATAGCCGTGGCCTTTGGCCGACAAAGACAGCGAGCCTCCCGCGACGACAGCGTTCCGCGAGGCCAGATCGGGGATGACGACATGAAAATCGTAATGGCGATCATCAAGCCATTCAAACTGGAGGAGGTCCGCGATGCCCTCACCGGCATCGGGGTGCATGGCCTCACGGTCACGGAAGTGAAGGGCTACGGCCGCCAGAAGGGCCACACGGAAATCTATCGCGGCGCCGAATATGCCGTGAGCTTCCTGCCGAAGCTGAAGATCGAGGTCGCGGTGTCCGCCAGCGATGTCGACAAGGTCGTCGCCGCCATCGCCGGCGCCGCCAAGACCGGCCAGATCGGCGACGGCAAGATCTTCGTCACCTCGATCGAGCACGCCGTGCGCATCCGCACCGGCGAGACCGACATCGACGCCCTCTGACGCGCCCGCCCATCGCCACAGACATTCCTCTGGAGAGTTTCCACATGACCAAGTCCAACCTTTCCCGGTGGGGTTTTGCGGGGCTGGCGCTCGCCGCCGCCGCAAGCCTCGTCGAGCCGGCGCTCGCGCAGGCTCCCGCCGCGGCCCCGACGCCGCCCAAGCCCAATTCCGGCGACACGGCCTTCGTGCTGTTCTCCGCCTATTTCGTGCTGATGATGGCCATTCCCGGCCTCGCGCTGTTCTACGGCGGCCTCGTTCGCGCCAAGAACATGCTGTCGGTGCTGACGCAGGTCTTCGTCATCGTCGCACTGGTCTCGATCATCTACGTGACCTACGGCTATTCGCTCGCCTTCACCTCCGGCGGCGGTCTCAACAGCTTCATCGGCGGCTTCTCCAAGGCCTTCCTGATGGGCGTCGACACCAACTCGACCGCCGCGACCTTCTCCAACGGCGTGGTCATTCCGGAATTCGCCTTCATCATCTTCCAGATGACCTTCGCCTGCATCACGCCGGCCCTCATCGTCGGCGCCTTCGCCGAGCGCGTGAAGTTCTCGGCGCTGCTGCTGTTCACGGTCCTCTGGGTCACCTTCATCTACTTCCCGATGGCCCACATGGTCTGGTACTGGGCCGGCCCCGACGCCATCGCTGACGCGGTCAAGGCCGTCGCCGCCGCTGGCACGGACGCTGCCGCCAAGGCTGCCGCCGAGGCCAAGCTCGCCGCCGTCAAGGCCGATGCCGGCCTGATCTATTCCTGGGGCGCGCTCGACTTCGCCGGCGGCACCGTCGTGCACATCAACGCGGGCATTGCCGGCCTCGTCGGCTGCATCGTGCTCGGCAAGCGCATCGGCTACGGTAAGGAACTGATGCCTCCCCACTCGCTGGTGATGACGCTGATCGGCGCCGCGCTGCTGTGGGTCGGCTGGTTCGGCTTCAACGCCGGTTCCAACCTCGAGGCCAACGGCACCGCCGCCATGGCCGCGATCAACACCTTCGTCGCCACCGGCGCGGCCACGCTCTCCTGGCTGTTCGTCGAATGGGCGGCCAAGGGCAAGCCGTCGCTGCTGGGCGCCGCCTCGGGCGCCATTGCCGGCCTTGTCGCGGTCACCCCGGCCGCCGGCTTCGCCGGCCCGATGGGCTCGATCATCCTCGGCCTGATCGCCGGCGGCGTCTGCTTCATTTTCTGCTCGACGGTGAAGAACACCTTCGGCTACGACGATACGCTCGACGTGTTCGGCATCCACGGCGTCGGCGGCATCATCGGCGCCATCGGCACCGGCATCCTCGTCAGCCAGGCTCTCGGCGGTTCCGGCGTGCCGGACTACGAGAGCAAGCCGGGCGAGCTCGCCGTCGCGGCCTATGAGTTCGGCACCCAGGTCTGGGCTCAGATCAAGGGCGTGCTGCTCACCGTCGTCTGGTCCGGCATAGGCTCCTTCGTGATCTTCAAGATCGTCGACGTGATCGTCGGCCTGCGCGTCACCGCCGACCGCGAGCGCGAGGGCCTCGATCTCGCCGAGCATGGCGAGCGCGCCTACAACCTCTGACGCTCACGCGGCAATTTCCGCGAAACCGACCCCCGGCGACCCGTTCGCCGGGGGTTTTTCGTTGCGCGGGCGACCTTCCGGACCGCTCCCGCACGGCGATGGTTAATCCCCCGTCAACCCTTGCCTCGGTAAGGTCTGGCAACGAACCGGAAGGCCCCGGCGCGGCTGCATGTGCGAGGATGCGGGTGCCCGGCCGCCGCCCTGACAGGATGCGAGAGACATGGCCGTGGCGCGCCGGCAGACCGGACCATCGCTGGTTCCAGAAGGGCTCGGCGGCCTGATGCGCCGCAAGCTGCGCCAGCTCGTGGGGCTCGGCACGCTTGCCGCCGTCGCCATCGCGGCGCTCGCCATGCTGACCTGGACGGCCGGCGATCCCTCGCTCAGCCACGCCACCAACGCACCGGTGAAGAACTGGGTCGGCCGGCCCGGCGCCATCCTCGCCGACCTGCTGATGCAGCTCTTCGGCCTCGCGGCCATCGTGCTTCTTGCCATCTGTGCGACATGGGGCTGGCGCCTGTTGCGGAATCGCGCCTTCGATCGCGAGGCGCTGCGCATCCCGCTCGGCCTCGCCGCCGCCATGACCGTCGCGGTCGCCTGCTCGCTCATGCCCGCGCCGCGCGGCTGGCCGCTGCCGACCGGCATCGGCGGCGTGATCGGCGATGGCGGCCTCGCCGTCATCTCCACTGTTCTCGGCCGGCCGGACGCGGCGACGCGCGGCCTCGTCGGCATCATCATCCTTGCCATTGGCGGCGTCCTTGCCGCCATCGCCGTCTGCCTCCTGATGCGCCCCGAACCGGTGACGCTGGAGGAGGAGATCGACCGCGTCGCGCCGAAGGCCCGCAAGCCGGCCGACGACGACCGCGAGCCCGGCCTGATCGGCCGCACCGTGTCGAGCGGCGTCGGCGCGCTGGCCCATGGCGTGCTCTCGGCCAGGGCCCGCCTTGCGCGCATGGCGGCGGAAGCGCCCGAAACCGCCCGCCAGGCGGCTGGCGCCGAGCCCGGCACGGCCGGCTCGCGTGGGCCCGGCATGGTCGCCCGCGCCAAGACCTTCTTCACCGAACCCGACGACGACGGCCTGCCCTCGCAGCGCCGCAACTCCGGCGTCCGCCGCGAGCCGGTCATGGAAGCGCCGGCCGAGCGCCAGCCGCGCACCTATCACGCGCCGGTCGGCCGCAGCCGACCCGCCGAGGAGCATCTGGACGATGCGCCGAGCGTCTCTCCCGCCCATGCGCCGGAGCCGGACGAACCGCCCTTCGACGTCGATCCGCCGAAGCCGGCCGCCACGCCGGCGGCAGGTCCCCGCATCCACGCGCCGGCGCCCGCCCCGCGCGCGGCGCAGGTGCAGCAGAAGCTGCCGCTGCCCTCGCCCGACGGCGCGGACGACAATTACGAGCTGCCGCCCCTCGACCTGCTGGCCGAGCCGAAGCCGTCCGAGCGGCATGCCTCCATGTCCATGGAGACGTTGCAGGACAACGCCACGACGCTGGCCTCGACGCTCGACGATTTCGGCGTGCGCGGCGAGATCATCAACGTCCGCCCCGGCCCGGTCGTGACCCTCTACGAACTGGAGCCCGCCCCCGGCACCCGCTCGAACCGCGTCATCGGCCTTGCCGACGACATCGCCCGCTCCATGTCGGCGATCTCGGCCCGCGTCGCCCTCGTCGCCGGCCGCAACGCCATCGGCATCGAGCTGCCGAACGCCCAGCGCGAGAACGTGCTGCTGCGCGAGATGCTGGCGAGCCAGGATTTCATCACCGCCAAGGAAAAACTGCCGATCGCGCTCGGCAAGACCATCGGCGGCGATCCCGTCATCACGGACCTCGCCAAGATGCCCCACCTGCTGGTCGCCGGCACCACCGGCTCGGGCAAGTCGGTCGCCATCAACACCATGATCCTGTCGCTGCTCTACCGGCTCCGCCCGGACCAGTGCCGCCTGATCATGGTCGATCCGAAAATGCTGGAACTGTCGATCTACGACGGCATCCCGCACCTCCTGACCCCCGTCGTCACCGACCCGAAGAAAGCGGTCGTGGCGCTGAAATGGGCGGTCCGCGAGATGGAGGAACGCTACAAGAAGATGTCGAAGCTCGGCGTGCGCAACATCGACGGGTTCAACGCCCGCATGGCGCAGGCCAAGGCCAAGGGCGAGGTGCTGACCCGCACCGTCCAGACCGGCTTCGACCGCGAGACCGGCGAGGCGGTCTACGAGCAGGAGGAGATGGGCCTCGACCCGATCCCCTACATCGTGGTCATCGTCGACGAGATGGCCGACCTGATGATGGTCGCCGGCAAGGAGATCGAGGGCGCGATCCAGCGCCTCGCCCAGATGGCCCGCGCCGCCGGCATCCACCTGATCATGGCGACGCAGCGCCCCTCGGTGGACGTCATCACCGGCACGATCAAGGCGAACTTCCCGACCCGCATTTCCTTCCAGGTGACGTCGAAGATCGACAGCCGCACCATTCTCGGCGAGCAGGGCGCCGAACAGCTGCTCGGCCGCGGCGACATGCTCTACATGGCCGGCGGCGGCCGCATCAGCCGCGTCCACGGCCCCTTCGTCTCGGACGAGGAAGTCGAGCGCATCGTCAATCACCTCAAGATGCAGGGCGCTCCCGACTATCTCGATGCGGTCACCACCGACGACGACGAGAGCGGCGGCGAGGATGGCGAGGACGGCGCCGTGTTCGACAAGGGCGCCTTCGGCGAGGAGCCGGCGGACCTCTACGACAAGGCCGTGCAGGTCGTGCTGCGCGACAAGAAGGCCTCGACCTCCTACATCCAGCGCCGCCTGCAGATCGGCTACAACCGCGCCGCCTCGCTCATCGAGCGGATGGAGCGGGAGGGTCTCGTCGGCGCCGCCAACCACGCCGGAAAACGCGAGATCCTGATGCCGGAAGCCGCCGACTGAGCGCGCTCCCGGCCATCCGCGCCTCGAAATCGCCCCAACGGCTGCCTATCTCCCGCCCTGACATGACCGCGCAAGCCCCGAGCCGACCCGAGGACCGATGACCGCCCGCCTGACCCTCGTCCTCCCGGCCTGCCTTGCCTTCGCACTCGCCGGCCCGACTTTCACCGCCGCCGCCTCCGACCAGCCCTTCGTGCTCGCGCAGGGCGCGCCGCTCCAGCTGGGACCGCCCGGCGGGGCCCCTGCCGCGCCGCGTCCGGGCGGTGCGCCGACCGCCTCTCCGCCGCCCCCGGCATCCGGCGGTGGGCTCGCCTCGCCGATCCGCCGGCAGGCTCCCCGGGCCGCCCGCGGCGTCGACGCCGATTCCCGCGACATTGCCACCCAGGTGAACAACTATTTCAACGGCATCCGCTTCATGCAGGGCGATTTCGTGCAGATCGGCCCGGATGGCCGCAGGACCACGGGCAAGCTCTACCTCGACAAGCCCGGCAAGATTCGCTTCCAGTACAATGCGCCGAGCCCGGTGGAGATCATCGCCGATGGCCAGTCGGTGGCCGTCCGCGACCGCCGCCTGAACACGCAGGACATCTATCCGCTGTCGCAGACGCCGCTGCGCTTCCTGCTCTCCGACCGCGTCGATATCCTGCGCGACGCCAACGTCACCTCGGTGACGCGCGATCCCGACTACGTCATCGTCATGCTGGAGGAGCGGCAGGCGATCGGCGGCACCAACCGGCTGATGGTCCTGTTCAACGCCTCCGACCTGACGCTGCGCCAGTGGACGGTCTATGACGCGCAGGGCTACGAGACCTCGGTCGCGCTGCACAATCTCGACCAGCGGACGCGGCCGGACCAGCGGCTGTTCCGCATCAATTACGAGCGGCTGCTGCAGTAGGCGCCCCATTTGGAGGCTGCCTGGAAGCCGGCCCCCTTCACGTCGTGGCCGGGCTTGCCCCGGCCATCCACGACTTGAGATGGAAGCTCCCCGGAAATTCGTGGATGCCCGGCACAAGGCCGGGCATGACGCGGTGAGATCAAAGCCGCTCAGTACATTTCCTAAAGTTTGACTTCCCCGTAGCAGGGCGCCTTGCCCCATAGCGCAAGGCGGTAGCCCTTCCGGAGCCCGAGGGTGAAATAGGGGTCGGCCTCGACGAGGCGCACGGCCTCGTCGCGGCTCTCCACCTCCATGACCCAGAGACCGCCTTCCCACCAGGCGTCCGGCGCGGGCCGGAGCCCGCCGCCGATGACGATGCTGTCGGCATGGGCGGCGAGGTAGTCGAAATGCGCCTGGGCGTGGTTCTTCCGCACCCAGCCGGCATCGGCATTGTCTTCGAGCAGGACGATCCAGCGGGCCATCATGGCCTCCCACACGCGCCAACTCGTCATGGCCGGGCTTGGCCCGGCCATCCACGACTTGAACACGGGATAGAAGAAAATTCGTGGATGCCCGGCCCAAGGTCGGGCATGACGAACGCAGAAGCCGATCAGGCCGCTGCCTTGGCCCGCGGCTGGATCAGCTTGCGGTTGACCAGCACCTCGGCGATCTGCACGGCGTTCAGCGCCGCGCCCTTGCGCAGGTTGTCCGAGACGCACCAGAAGGCGAGGCCGTTCTCCACCGTCGCGTCCTCGCGGATGCGCGAAATGTAGGTGGCGTCCTCGCCGGCGGCGTCGAGCGGCGTCGCGTAGCCGGCCGGCTCGTGCTTGTCGATGACCAGCACGCCCGGTGCCGCGCGCAGGATCTCGCGCGCCTCTTCCGGGGTGACCGGCTGCTCGCACTCGATATTGACGGCCTCCGAATGGCCGATGAACACCGGCACGCGCACGCAGGTCGCGGTCAGCCTGATCTTCGGGTCGAGGATCTTCTTGGTCTCGACCGTCATCTTCCACTCTTCCTTCGTATAGCCGTCTTCCATGAACACATCGATGTGCGGGATGACGTTGAAGGCGATGCGGACCGGGAACTTCTTCTTCTCCGGCTCCTTCATCGAGTAGAGCGCCTTGGTCTGCAGGTCGAGCTCGTCCATGCCCTCCTTGCCGGCGCCGGACACCGACTGGTAGGTCGAGACGACGACGCGCTTGATGCCGAAGCGGTCGTGCAGCGGCTTCAGCGCCACGACGAGCTGGGCGGTCGAGCAGTTCGGGTTGGCGATGATGTTGCGCTTGGTGAAGCCGGCGATGGCGTCGGCATTCACCTCGGGCACGATCAGCGGCACGTCCGAATCGTAGCGCCAGGCCGACGAGTTATCGATGACGACGCAGCCCTGCGCGCCGATCTTCGGCGACCATTCCTTCGACACCGAACCGCCAGCCGACATCAGGCAGATGTCGGTGTCGGAGAAGTCGTAGTGCTCCAGCGCCTTCACCTTCAGCACCTTGTCGCCGAAGGAGACCTCCTGGCCGACCGAGCGGCGCGAGGCGAGCGGCACGACCTCCGAGACGGGAAACCCGCGCTCGTCGAGGATATTGAGCATTTCCCGGCCCACATTGCCCGTGGCACCGGCGATCGCGACCTTGTAACCCATGGAATGGCCTCTTTAGCCTTTGCAACTCTCCCCCGGGATCGGAACCGTCAATCGGTCCCGTGGCGCCCATCTCCCCGTCGGGGGAGCACCCGGTTGCGAGGACGAAGCGTCAGCCTGCCGTGCCGCCTTTGGCGACCGGCTTGGTTTTCGTCGTCGTTTTGGTGCGACCGAAAGCCATGGCTGGAATGGGTGTCCCCGGCGAAAGTGCCGTAGGGCACGGGAAAAACACGAGGTGCGGCGAAAAGTCAATCGACAAGCGGCCGCAGTCGTTTGGCTTTTCCGTTTCGCCGCCCCAGTTTAGCCCGGAAAGTTCTGGCATGAGAGCCGCGCGCGGCTCTACCAAGGCCGACGACTGGCATTTCCCGGATTGCAGATGATCGACACGCTGAACCGCCGCAACCTTCTCAGCCTCGCCGCGGCCGCGGGCATGGCCCCGGTGCTCGCCGGCCACGCGAAGGCGGCTGCGCCGCTGCGCTTCGGGCCGGCCAGAGCCTTCAGCTACAACGACCTGAAGACCATGGCGCGCGAACGGGCGGGCAAACCCTACCAGTCGCCGCCGAGGCCGAACCCGGACATCGTCGGCCGGATCGACTACGACAACCACGGCAAGCTGCGCTTCGACAAGGATTCGGCGCTGTTCGGCTCCGGCCCCGGCGCCTATCCGGTCACCTTCCAGCATGTCGGCCAGTACTTCCCGAAGACCGTCACCATGCACGCGCTGGCAAACGGCCAGGCGCGCGAGGTCCTCTACGATCCCAAGCTCTTCACCATCGGCCCGGAGCATCCGGCCTCGAGCCTGCCGGCCTCGCCCTCCGCCTTCGCCGGGCTCTGGCTGCAGGAGGCGAAATCCGGCCCGTGGAAGACGCAGGAGCCCTGGGCGACCTGGCTCGGCGCATCCTATTTCCGGGCAGTTGGCGAACTCGGCCAGGTCGGCCTGTCCGCGCGCGGCATCGCCCTCGCGCCGGGACAGGGGCCGGGACCGGAGGAGTTTCCCGATTTCGTCGCCTTCTGGATCGAGGCGGCCGAGAAGGAGAGCGATCCGACCACCCTCTACGCCCTGCTCGACGGCCCCTCGCTGACCGGCGCCTACCGGTTCCAGTGCCGGCGCGGCACGGGCGTCATCATGGACATCGAGGCGAGCCTCAACTTCCGCAGCCGCGTCAGCCATCTCGGCGTTGCGCCGCTGACCTCCATGTACTGGTATTCGGAGACGACCTCGTCGCGCACCATCGACTGGCGGCCGGAGGTGCATGATTCCGACGGCCTGGCCATCTGGACCGGCGCGGGCGAGCACATCTGGCGGCCGCTCAACAATCCGCAGCGCACCATGACGTCGAGCTTCGTCGACAAGGGGCCGCGCGGCTTCGGCCTGCTCCAGCGCGACCGCGAGTTCCTGCACTATCTGGACGGCGTCAAATACGAGAAGCGTCCCTCCGCCTGGGTCGAGCCGCAGGGCGACTGGGGCGACGGCGCGGTGCAGCTCGTCGAACTCAACACCGACGACGAGATCCACGACAATATCGTCGCGATGTGGGTGCCGCACGAGCCTGCCGAGCCGGGCTCCTCGCGCGAGTTCCGCTACCGCCTGCACTGGCTGGCGGACGAGCCCTTTCCCACCTCGCTCGCCCGTGTGGTCGCGACGCGCCTCGGCCGTGGCGGCCAGCCCGGCCAGCCCCGGCCACCAGGGGTGCGGAAATTCCTCATCGAATTCAGGGGTGGCCCGCTCGCCGACCTGCCGAAGGGGACGATCCCCGAGCCGGTCATTTCGGTGTCGCGCGGCACGATCGGCGACTACAAATATACCGAAGCGGTGCCGAACGACGTGCCGGGCCATTGGCGAACCCAGTTCGACCTCAGGGTCGAAGGCGCGGAGCCCGTGGAGATGCGCTGCTACCTCAAGGTCGGCGACCAGGTCGCCTCCGAGACCTGGCTCTACCAGTACCATCCCGGTGCGTGAGGCGCGGCCGCGCTCAGGCAGCGCGGCTCGCCATGGTCACACGATTGCGCAGCCCGACCAGGATCTCGGCGGCGCCCGGGACCGTTGCCGGCAGCACGACGGCGTGCCGCTCGGTGGCATCGTCCTCGTCGTAGCCTGCCGTTTCGGCGGCGATGCTCTCCGCCTGACGCGCACGCAGCCGGGCAAGCGTCGCCTCGGCCTCTGCCAGCGGCGCGTCGGCCATCGCGTCGAAGCCGCGCCGCCGCGCCGTGCTGTCACGCAGTTGGCGGACGACCTCTTCGGCGCGCACGATGCGTCCGGCGCGCTGGACGCGGGCGAGATGCGCTTCGGCCAGCGCGACGCCTCGGGCAAGGCGCTTGAACTCGGCGTCGCCGGCGCGCACCGCTGCGAGGCTCCACACCCGGTCAGCGGAAAGCCGCGCGATCAGCTCGGCCGACTGCTGGGCAGCCTGCCGGTTACCTTCGAGGAGGGCCTCCGCGGTGCGATGCTCGAGTACCGCGATGCGCCGGTTTGCGGCGGCGAGGCGTCCTGCCTCCGCCTGCCCGGCCGCCTCGGCCAGGGCCAGCCTGCGCCGGGCGAGGTCGAGCCTACCCTCGGCATCGGTACGCTGGCGGTCGGCCACGAGAAGCGGATGGCGTTCATCGGCGGCGGCCCGCTCGCCCCTGCTTCGCAGACGGCTCATCAGCGTCTTGAACATCGTCGTCTCCCTCGCTATGAACGGCGTTCACAGATGGTGTTTACCAATCCCATGAACGATGTTCAAGCAGAATTTTGAACACCGTTCAGATTTTCTCGCGAGGACGTCATGGCAACCGCCGACAAGCGCGCGAAGCTGCGCGAGGACCTGATCGACGCCGCGGAGGCGGCTGTCAGCGTCAACGGCCTGTCAGGCATCAAGGCGCGGGCGCTGGCGGAGGCCGCCGGCTGCGCGGTCGGGGCGATCTACAATGTCTTTCCCGACCTCGACGCGCTGATCTACGAGGTCAATGCCCGCACGCTCAGGCGACTGGACGCGGTCCTGGCCGGCACCACCGAAGCCGGCGACGGCCCGGAGACCGCGATGCGCAAGCTGGCGCTCGCCTATCACCGCTTCTCACGCGCCGAGCGGAGGCGCTGGACGGCGGTCTTCGCACACCAGATCCCGGACGGGGCCATGCCGCCGGAATGGTATCTCGGCGTGGTCGCCCAACTGTTCCGCCACATCGAGGTGCCGCTGGCGACGCTTCTGCCCGACAGCACGCCGGCGATGCGCAATGGCCTCGCGCGCACGCTGTTCTCGGCGTCCCACGGCATCGTCTCGCTGGGGCTGGAGGAAAAGCTCGGTCCCGCACCCGACGAAGTGATCGCCAATGCGCTGGTGGTGATGACGCGGAGCTGGGTGCTCGGCCTGCCGGGCGCGGTCGCCCCGCCTACTCGACCCGAACGGTGACGCTGGCGCTGCGGCCTTCGCCGTCGACAACCGAAAGCGTCGTGAAGCCCGGCCCGTCGGGATGGACGATGGCCTGCCGCTGCGCGCCGAACCGCACAGTGGGTCGGCCGTCGACCAGTACGGTGAACGGCGGCCGGCCGCCGGTCGTCCGGATCGCCAGCGGCTCCATCTCGCCCCGCGTCGCACCGAGATCGACATGCACGCCGTCCGGCGGGAAGGCGATCTTCAGGTCGCGCACGTCGCTGGCCTCCTCGCGCGCGGGCCCGAAGCGGCGGAGCGGTGCCGGCAGCTGCGACGCGGTCAGGGCCGGCAGCGCAGCCGGGCGCGGCGGCAGCGGCGCATAGGGGCCGAGCCGCGCGAAGGCGTCGAACAGGATGGGGGCGGCGGTGATACGGCCGGTAATGCCCGGAACCGAAGAGCCGTCCGGGCGTCCGACCCAGACCGCCACCGTCCGCCGGCCGTCGAAGCCGACGGCCCAGGCATCGCGAAAGCCGTAGGACGTGCCGGTCTTGTAGGCGTAGCGGCCAGACTGGGCAGCCTCGGGCGCTGGCGCGTCCGCGAGGATGTCGCCGATGAACCAGGCCGAGTTCTCGTCGGCGATGGGCCGCGCGGCGGGAGCCGGCTCGCCGCGCCGCTCGGCGAGAGGCGGCATTTCCCCCCCTCGCGCAAGCCCGGCATAGAGCGCCGCGAGGTCGAACAGGCGGATGCCGACGCCGCCGAGCCCGACGGCCAGGCCCGGCACCTCGCCGCGTGGCAGGGCCGGGCGGATGCCCGCCTGTTCCAGCCGCGAATAGAAGCGCTGCGGCCCGACTCCGTCGAGCAGCGCGATGGCCGGCACGTTCAGCGACATCTGCAGCGCGGTGCGGGTCGAGACCGTGCCCTGGTAGCCGCGGTCGAAATTGGCCGGGGCATAGCTGCCGAACCGCGACGGGCGATCCTCGATCAGCGTCTCGGGATGGGCGATGCCGGTCTCGTAGGCCATGGCATAGATCAGCGGCTTCAGCGTCGAGCCCGGCGAACGGATGGCGCGCGTCATGTCCACCGCCCCCTGCCGCTCGTGGTCGAGCGGATCGGCCGAACCGACGCGGGCGATCACCTCGCCGGAGCGGTGGTCGATGGCGACGATGGCGCCCGACAGTTTCGCGCCGGCCGAGCGTACACGCTCGCGCAGCAGCGCTTCCAGCGCCTCCTGCTGCGTCCGGTCGAAGGTGAGGCGGTGGACCCGTTCCGCCGGCCGGGCGGCGACAGCTTCGTTCGCGGCGTGCCAGGCGAAGGCCGGCATGGCCCGCCGCGCCAGCGGCACGCGCTCGGCCTTGCCACTCGCGACCTGCTCCGGCTTCAGCACGCCGGCGGCCAGCATGCGGTCGAGCACCCGGTCGCGCGCGCGCCGCGCCGTCTCCGGGAAGCGGTCCGGCCGGCGCGTCTCGGGGGCCTGCGGCAGGGCCACCAGCAGGGCTGCCTCGCCGGGCGACAGCCGGCGCGGCTCCTTGCCGAAATAGGCGAGAGAGGCGGCCCGGATGCCCTCGACATTGCCGCCATAGGGCGCGAGCGAGAGGTAGAGATCGAGCATGCGCTCCTTGCCGATCTCGCGCTCGAGACGGACGGCGCGCGCCATCTCGCGCAGCTTGACGGCCATGGAGCGGCCGTCCGCGCGCTTGTCGATCAGGCGGACCACCTGCATCGACAGGGTCGAACCGCCCGAGACAATGCGGCCGGACGTCAGCCATTGGCCGGCGGCGCGGGCGAGCGCCAGGGGGTCGACGCCGGGATGCTGGCGGAAGCGGCGGTCCTCGTAGGCTGCGAGCATGCGCAGGAACAGGGGATCGACATCGGCCACCGCACCGGGAAAGCGCCACATGTCGTCGTCGGTCTGGAACGGTCGCAGGAGCCGGCCGTTGCGGTCCACGACCTCGCGTGAATAGGGCGTCGCCGACCCGTCGGCTCCGGCCCCCGCCTGCCACGCGAAGAGGCCGCCGCCGATGCCGGCAAGCGCGAGCCCGCCGGCCACGGTTCCCGCGATGACGCGCCTTCTCATCGCGACGCCGCTTTCTCGTTTTCCCGCATTTTCTTCACGCGAACCGGTGCCCACTTCGCTTGAAAATGCTCACTCAGCGCCCGCTCGCCGTCACCTCGGCCTGTCCGACCGCGGTGCGTGCCGAGCGTTCCGGCCGGTACATGTCCTCGATGGTGGCGGGGGGCACGACGAAGCGCCCCGGCGTCACCGCGCGGATCATGTAGGCCACCTGCCAGTTGTTCTTCGCGCCGGAGGAGCGGCTGTAGGCCGCCTCGAACCGGTCGTCGCGGAACGCCTTGTAGTCGGGCTGCACCTGCTCGGGTCCAAGCCAGCGCAGGGCCGAGGTCTCGGCCGAGGCGATCAGGCTCGGATTGTCGATCTCGAAGCCGGCCGGCAGGCGGTCGACCAGCATGATCTGGCCGAGCTGCGGGCTCGCCTCGGTCACCTGCAGCACCACGACGAGGCGGGTGCCCTGCGCGACGCGGCTGATGTCCACCGGCCGCCCGTCCAGCGACATGTAGCGCCGCTGCAGCGTGAAGCCGCTGGAGGCCGCCGGCTCCGGCGTCGCCGGCGTACCGGTGACGCTCACGACCGCACGCACCGGCTCGGGGCCGGTATTGCGGAGGGAGAGGCCGCCTCCGAGCTCGTCGGAGCGCAGGGTGCGGGCCAGCGCTCCCTCATGGGCCGCGCCGCCGACATCGAGGCGGATGCGCTTGGCATCCTCGATCAGCGCCTGGGCCGCGAGCACCAGCCAGACCTTCTCCTGCGTGGAGAGGTAGCGGGTGCGCCCGCGCAGATCCTCGACCACCCGCTGGGCGTCGGTGACGATGCGGCGGCTGACGCGGGCCTCGACGCCAAGCGCCATGATCGCCGCGGCGTCACGCAGGCGCGAGCCGTAGTCGAACCGGCCCATGTCGGTCTGGCCGCGGGCGGTGAGCAGCGTCACAGCCGAAGCCAGAACCCGCTCGGCACGGGCATGATCGCCCATCAGCGCGAGGGCCGCGCCGAGCTGGCCGCGCGCCACCGGCGTCGCGATCTCGTTCAGCTGGGTATCCGCCAGCCAGCGCAACTCGGAGAGCGAGCCGCGGCCGACGCGGGCGAGGACGTAATGGGCATAGGCGAGGTCCATGCCCTTGTTTTCGCCGACGCCGTTGGTCGAGACGACCAGCGTGCGCAGCCGCTCGATGGCCGAGTTGAACGCCTGGGTCGGGATGCCGTAGCCCTTGTCCTTGGCGCGGGCGAGGAAGTCGGTGACATAGGTGTCGAGCCAGGGGTCCTCGTTGGAGCCCGCCGACCACAGGCCGAAGGAGCCGGTGCCCGACTGGCGCGACAGGATGCGGTCGATGGAATCGCGGATGCGGTCGGCCACCGGCTTTTCGAGCCCGAGCCCGCCTTCGGCTGCCGCCAGCACGTCGAGATAAAGCAGCGGCAGCGCGCGCGAGGTGATCTGCTCCGAACAGCCGAACGGGTAGCGGTCCAGTGCGAGGATCAGGCCGGGCACGTCGATGGCCGTGGACGGGCCGACCGAGACCGCGACACGGGCGGAGCCCGGCACGAAGTCGGTCAGCAGGTCCGAGGACACGGTGACGTTCTGCCCCGGCTCCATGCTCATCACCGTGCGGCGGCTGATGTCCGGATAGGCCGGGCGCACGCCGAGCGAATAGCGCGAGGTGACGTCGAGCCCGTTCGGGCCGGTGAGCTGCACGGCGAGCCGCCCGACGCCAAGACCGGCGGCGGTCATCGGCAGCGACACCGAGCCGCGTCCGCCGGTGCCGCCGAGCTGCACCGTCGCGCTGGTCTGGGCGAGCCGCAGCGGGCCTTCCGGCGTGACCGTGACGCGATAGGCGCCGGCCGGAGCCTCGGCATTGACGAGGTCGAGCCGGGCGGTCGCGGTGTCGGCATGGCCGAGCACGCGCGGCAGGGTCGCGGTGACGACGACGGGATCGCGGGCGATCACGTCCTTCGACGCCGAACCGTGCTTGGTGGTCGTCCAGGCCATGGCCATCAGGCGCACGGTGCCGTTGAAGTCGGGGATGTCGAACGACGCCTCCGCCGTGCCGTCCGGACCGACGGTCAGGATGCCCGAGAACAGCGACACCGGCTCCTGCGCGGGCGGCGCGGTGGCGGGACGGTTGGCCGCCCCGTCGCCGCCGGAGCGGATCGAGCCGCGCACCGCCGACATGCCGTCGATGAGCAGGCCGTAGAGGTCGCGAACCTCCGCCGAAAGGCGGCGCTGGCCGAGGTAGTACTCGTCCGGCTTCGGCGGCTGGTGGTTGGTGATGGTGAGGATACCGAGATCGACGGCGGCGACCGTGACATAGGCCTGCTCGCCGGGCGCAACGCCCTCGACGCGGATCGGCACGCGCAAGGCCGTGCGCGGCTGCATCTTGTCCGGCGCGTTCAGCGTCACCTTGAGGCGGCGCTGGTCGGTATCGACGCCGAACCATGCGAGGCCGATGGCCCGGCCCGGCATGCGGGACGCGGCGGCGTCCAACGGCCGGCGCACGAAGACCGTCGCATAGGCGCCGGCGCCCCAGTTCTGGCCGACGGGCACCTCGATGGTCGAACGGCCCTGCGGCACGTCGACGGTGCGCTCGGCGAGCAGCCGGTCGCCCATCACCGCAACGGTGGCCGAACCCGCGAAGCGCGAGTTGATCGACACGGTCATGGTGTCGCCAGTCCGGTAGGACGGCTTGTCGAGGCTCATCTCGAGCACGTCGGGGGTGTCCGCCGTGCCGCCGGCGCCATAGCCGGATTCGAAGATGACGGTGGTGGTCGGGCCGGCGACATCGCCGCCCGAAGTGACTTCGAGGCGGTACTTGCCCCACGGCACCGGCACGCTGATGCGCGGCGCCTCGCCCGAGGCGGTTGCCTGCACCTGTCCGTCGGCGATGCGGCGGGTCGAGACGACCGCCTGGCTGCCCCAGCCGCTCGTTCCGCGCGTCCAGATCCAACGGGTTTCGAGGCGCAGAACCTGCCACGTCAGCGTCTGGCCACGGCGCGTGCGCCCGTCGGCGGCGACCGAAATGGCCTCGAAGCTCGCCGTCTCGCCCTCGCCGACGCGATCGCCCTCGAACAGCGGCCTGACGCCGATCAGCGGCGTGCCCGGCAGGACCGGCACGGTGGCGGTGCGCTCGACGGCGCGGCCGCCGGGTTCGGCGACACGCACCTGCAGGCGCGCGGAGAGCGGCCGGGTCGTGTCCTCCATGCGCGGCAGGCGCGCGGAGATCGTCGCCTTGCCGGCATCGTCGGTGGTGATGCCGTCGCCGAGCGGCTCGCGGTCGCGCTTCGCCTCCTCGTCGCCGAGGCCGAAGCGGAAGCCGGGGAAATCCGGTAGGTTCGGCGTCGTCTCCATCACGACCTCGCCCTCGACGCCGAGATTGGCGCCGGGCATGCCGAACAGGTAGCGGGCATCGACGGTCGCGCCAAAAGGCTGCGAGCGCGTCAGCCGCTGGGCGGCGGGCGTCAGGTCGAAGGCGATCCGGTCGGGCACGAAGTCTTCGACGAGAAAGCGCACCTCGCCGGCCATCGGGCTCTTCGGATCGGTGATGGCGCGGATGCGCCAGGTGCCAGTCGGCGCCGAGGAGACGATCGGGATCGGCACGGCGCGCGCGCCGGCGCCCTGATCCTGCGTCACGATGCGCCGATATTCGACGCCGTCGGGACGTTCGACCACGAGCGTCAGAGGCAGGCCGGTGACGGCATCGCCCTTGGCGTCGCGCAGCAGAGCGGTGAGATAGACCGTCTCGCCGGGACGGTAGATGCCGCGCTCGGGAACGAGGAAGGCGTCGAGCGGTCCGGGCAGTTCGCGCCCTGCGACGCCTCGGTCGGA
Source organism: Pseudomonadota bacterium (assembly GCA_020161695.1). Taxonomy (GTDB): domain Bacteria; phylum Pseudomonadota; class Alphaproteobacteria; order Rhizobiales; family Phreatobacteraceae; genus Phreatobacter. The sequence continues at coordinate 130,713 of JAIUOO010000005.1, forward strand.
AAGGTCGAAGGCCGGCTGACGCAGGTTGAGGAAGGCATAGTCGCCGGCCGCCGTCGCGGCCACCAGCAGGGCGGGCGCCAGCGAGCCCTCGCCGCGCGTCAGGCCCGGCTCGAAGCGGACATGGCCGGAGGCGTCGGTGCGCTTGGTCCCCAGCACCTCGTTGTTGCGGGCGATCAGCCGCACCTCGACATCGGCCATCGGCTTCGCCGAGTTCAGCGAGTGGATGTAGCCGTGGACGCCGTCGACGCCGGAAAGGGCGGTCACGCCGAGATCGGAGACGATGAACCACTGGGCCACGCGACCGCTGGAAGACGAATCGTCGTCATCCGTGCGGCGCTGGGCATTGGTCGGCTTGGCGGTGATGACATAGACGCCGGGCTCGAGATTGCGCACCGCCTCGTCCACCGGGAAGGCGGTGGTGACGTCTTCATTCAGCCGGTTCTCGACCGCGAGCTGGCCCTTCCAGGCGGATATGCCGCGCTCGGTGATGAGCTGCTGCATCTCGTAGCTTTCGAGCGGCTTCGGAAACTCCTCCTGGATCGTCTGCGCGATGGAGCGATCGCCCATGCGGATGATCTCGACATCGATGGAAGCGAGATTGACCGAGACGACCGGCAGGCCGCGCTGGCCGGCGCGCGGCAGCACATAGGACCGACCGGAGAAGCGCACGGAGGGCGTGCGGTCGCGCACATAGACCGAGACGTCGACATTGCGGGTCAGGCTCTCGCTCGGCAGCGCCGAGGGCAGGCCCTCGCGCAGCTGGAACGTGTAGCGCTCGCCGTGCTTGAGGCCGTCGACGCAGATCTGACGGTCATCGACCGTGATCGGCGGGTTGTTGACGCCGGTCTGACGGATATAGGGCGCGAAGTCGGTGCGGCCCTTGCGCAGGTCCTCGGAGAAGACGAAGCAGGCGCGGGGCCTGAGGCTGTCGGAATCGATCTTTGTCTCGCGCAGGCGGAAGCCATGCTGGTCGCGCAGGCGGTTATAGGCGTCGCGCGCCTCCGGCGTGTCGCGCGTCTCGACGACGGCGCGAGCGACGTCGATGGCCGGACGCCACTGCTGGCGGGCGACCATGAGCTGGCGCACCTGCGCCAGCGCGAAGGCCTCCTCGTTGCGGTTCTGCGCGCGGCGATAGGCCATGAAGGCCGCGCCCATCATGTCGTCCTGCAACTGCTGCCGCTCGCGCCATTCGGTGCTGCGGATGCCGGCGAGCGCCTGCGAATAGCGCACCCAGGCAGCGGTATCAGGGCCGGAGCGCAGCGCGATCGCCTCCCACGCGCGGGCGGCCGCGCGGAAGTCGCCACGCGTCGCCGCCGCGTCGGCATCGCGCCGGACATCGGGGATAGGCCGGTCGTCGCCGGGGCGGCGGTTCGCGATGGCGGCCTCGAAACGGCGTGCCTGCTCGGCAAGGTCGTCGCGGCTAAAGGCGCGCAGCGGCGGCAGCATGGGCTGCGGCGCGGGGTTGCGCTGCTCCTGGCCGGGGCGTACCGGCGGACGCGGCGCCGGCACCTGCGCCAGATCGATGATCTCGGGCTCAGAGGACTGGGCGAATGCGGCGGATGGAGCGAATGCGGCCTTGGGGCCGGCGAAACCGAGAACCGCTGCGACGATGAGCGGCCCCGCGGCCGCAACAAGACCTCGGATGCGCATAGTCAACATTCCCCAGCGCGGCCCGACGCCCCATCGCCCGCGAGTCGCGACTGAACCACCCGCCTTCCGCACGGACAATCAGGAGAGATACGTATTTCCCCGTAGGGTAACGCTCAGCGCATTGTCCCACGTGCCGCCGCGACGATCTTGTCGGGCGTCACTTTCACCGCATCCTCCAGCGGCGGAGCGAAGGGCACGGGGATGCGCGGCGCACCGAGGCGACGGGCGGCCTTGATCCCAGCCGGGCCGAGGTCTTCGATCACGCTCGCCACCACTTCCGCACCGAAGCCGGCGGCCTCGACAGCCTCGTGGACGACCAGCAGCCGGCCGGTCTTCTCGACCGAGGCGCAGACAGCTTCCCTGTCCCACGGCCAGAGCGTCCGGAGGTCGAGGAGATCGACATTGATGCCCTCGGCCGCCAGCGTCGCGGCCGCCTGCTCGACCGCCGGCATGATCGCCGACCACGAGACCAGCGTCAGGTCGCGCCCCTCGCGCACACGGCGCGCCTTGCCGAACGGGATCGGCTCGATGACGGAAGCGACCTCGCCGGTGACTGGAAAGAGGTTCTTCGGGTCGAAAAACAGGACGGGATCGTCGGAGCGGATGGCGGTGACGAGAAGGCCGGCGGCATCGGCTGGCGTCGAGGGCGTCACCACGATCACGCCGGGCAGATGGACGAACCAGGATTCCAGCGTCTGCGAATGCTGGGCCGCCGAATTGCGCCAGATGCCGTGCGGCATGCGGATGACGACCGAGGGCTTGGCCTGCCCGCCGAACATGTAGCGAATCTTGGCGATCTGGTTGACCAGCTCGTCCATGGCGCACATGACGAAATCGAAGATGCGCATCTCGATGATCGGCCGCGTGCCGACCAGCGCCGCGCCGAGGCCCGCGCCCATGATCGTCGATTCCGAGATCGGCGTGGACACCACACGCTCCGCGCCGAATTCGGGCAGGAAATCCCTGTACTGGCCGTAGAGCCCGCCGCGCGCGACATCCTCGCCGAGCACCCAGACGGTGGGGTCGCGGCGCATTTCCTGAAGGGCGGCAAGGCGCACGGCCTCGACCAGCGACACGCTCTGCACGCTCATGCCCGCCCCCCGAACGCGACCGCGCCCACATCCTGCACGTCGTCGTAGGCTATGGCCTCGTCGGGCCATGGCGCGGCCTTCGCATCGGCGACCGCTTCGGCCATCTCGGCCTCTGCCGCAGAGCGGATGCCATCGATCTCGGACGCGGCCACGCCGCGCTCCGAGAGAAGATTAGCCAGCTTTTCAATGGGGTCGCGCGTCTTCGCGGCTGCGACCTCCGCAGGGTCGCGCCATGCCGCGGCATCCGTCGAGGTGTGGCCGGTGATGCGGTAGGTCCTGGCCTGCAGGAGCCGCGGCCCCTTGCCGGAACGCACCTCGGCGACCAGCCGTCCGGCCGCCTCGTCCACCGCCATCACATCGTTGCCGTCGACCGTCTCGCCGGGCACGCCGAGCGAGGCGGCCCGCGCGATCACGCCGGGGCCGGCGGTGACGGCCTCGGTGCGCGTGAAGGCCGCGACGCCGTTGTCCTCGCAGACGAAGAGGACGGGGAGGTGATAGAGCGCCGCCCAGTTCAGGCCTTCGAGGAAGGGCCCGCGATTGATCGCGCCGTCGCCGAAGAAGCAGACGGCGATGGCGTCCGACTTCGTCATCTTGAGGCCCTGCGCCGCGCCGACCGCGATGGGAATGCCCCCCGAGACGACGCCGTTGGCGCCCAGCATGCCGACGGAGAAGTCGGCGATGTGCATGGAGCCGCCCTTGCCGCGGCAATGCCCGCCCTCGCGGCCGAACAGTTCGCGCATCATGCCCTGGACACCTGCGCCCTTGGCCAGCGCGTGGCCGTGGCCGCGATGGTTGGAGGTGATGCGGTCGCTGGCCCTGAGATTGAGGCAGACGCCGGTGGCGACGCCCTCCTGTCCGATCGAGACATGGAGCGGGCCGGGAATGACGCCTTCCTTGTGCGCGGTGAGCGCAGCGGTCTCGAAGGCGCGGATGCGGCACATGGCCGAGTAGAGCTCGACCAGTCGCCTGATGTTGTGCTGGGGCTGCATGGGGTCGCGTTCCGGTCAGGGCTTGCGGGTCATTGCGGTTCGATGCCGGCTTCGCGGATCATCCGCGACCAGTTGGCGAGCTGCGCCCTGACGAAGGCGCCGAGCTCGTCGGGCGTCTGCGGAAAGGCGTCGAAGCCGATCTCGGCGAAACGCTTCACCAGCGCCGGGTCGGTGGCGATGGCGGAGAATTCCTTGTTGAGCCGCGCGACGACATCCGCCGGCGTGCGGGCCGGCGCGAACACGCCGTTCCACGAGGTGATGTCGAATTCCGGCACCCCGGCCTCCTGCATTGAGGGCAGGTTCGGCAGCAGCTTCGACCGCTCGGCGGTGGTGACGGCGAGCGCCTTCAGCGCGCCAGCATTGATCTGGCTGAGGGCCGCCGTGATGTCGACGAACATCATCGAGATGCGCGAGCCGATGATGTCGGTGATCGCCGGCGGCGTCGACCGGTAGGGCACATGCAGGATGTCGATGCCGGCGCGTTTGGCGAGAGTGGCGCCCGCGACGATGCCGGTGGAATTGCCGCTGGCATAGGTCAGCTTGCCGGGATTGGCCTTGGCGTAGGCCACCAGTTCGGCGACCGAGTTAACCGGCAGCTTCGGATCGGTCACGAGCAGGAACGGCAGGTTGCCCATCCGCGCCACGGGAGCGAAATCGGCGACCGGATCGTAGGTGAGGTTCTTCATCAGGCTCGGATTGGCCGAATGCGACGTGTTCGTCGTCATGAACAGCGTGTAGCCGTCGGGATTGGCGCGGGCGACATAGGTCGCCGCCACCGAGCCGTTGGCCCCGGCGCGGTTCTCCACCACGACGCCCTGCCCGAGCCTCGCCGCGAGCCGCTCGCCCACGATGCGCGCCACGGTGTCGGTGCCGCTGCCGGCCGCGAAGGGCACGACCATGGTGACGGGTCGCTCGGGCCAGGCGGCGCGCGCCGCGCCGGTGCCAGCGGCGAGCGCGGCGGCGCTCGCGATGAAAGTCCTGCGGTCGATCATGAAAGTGTCCTCCCCGGGGGGACCAGAGCAGTTCCTCAGGCGAAGCGGATGTCGGCTCGCGTGAAGGAATTGCGATCAAGCAGACAACGGCGCGATGCCGTCAGCGGTGGCGGATGACCCGTTCCGGGTTCTCTTCGTAGGGCGGCGTGTAGACCACAAGCACGCGCACAGGCGTGTCGCTGGTCACCGTGAAGACATGCTCCATGCCGGCCGGAAAGAAGCAGGCATCGCCCGGCTTCATCGCGAAGCTCTGGCCATCGACCTCGGCGGTCGCCGCGCCTTCCAGCAGGTAGCAGATCTGGTCGATGCCGGGATGCGCGTGCGGCAGGGCGCCGGAGCCCTTCTCGATCGTGCCGATCAGCATCTCGACCGATTCCGCCCCGACCGTGTCGCGGCTGATCAGGCGGCGGTTGAGCGTGCCTGTATGGTTGGCGGGATGGTAGCCTGGAACGTCCGCCTCGCGGACGTGATAGCGGCGCACGGATGCACGCGCGGCGGCCTCTGCCGTCATTCCGTTCTTCCTCCCTGTGCCGGTCGCGCCGGCTCCGCCTTGTTGGCGTCTTGGCCGCGAGTGTGGATGGCCGGCTCGCCATGTCAAGGCGAGGCGCGGCATGACTGACACCGCCCGAACGGCACGAAACGGTGCGTTGCCATCGCGCCTTCCGCATGGGCAGACTGCCGGCCCCGCGCCGCCTCTCCGAACGCCCGCCATGCCGCCGCTCATCCTCGACAGCGTGACCCACCTGAAGGACGACAATCGCGGATTTGTCGTCGCCTGCGCCTCGCATGGCGCGGTCTATGCGGCCTGGTATGCGGCCTCGAAAGGCGTTGCCGCGCTGGTCCTCAACGATGCCGGCGTCGGCCGCGAACAGGCCGGCATTTCCGGTCTTCCCTATCTCGACGGGCTCGGCGTGCCCGCAGCCACCGTCTCGCACAATTCGGCCCGCATCGGCTGGGGTTCGGACACGCTGATACTCGGCGTCCTGTCCTTCGTGAACCGGACGGCCGCGGCGCTCGGCCTTGCCCCCGGCATGCGCTGCGACGAGGCGCTCGCGATTCTCGGGCGCGCGAACCTTCCGCCCGCACCCAGGCCCGCGCCGCTGGATGAGGCGCGCCATGAAATCGTCGAAGCCGGCGCGAACGGCGTCCGCGTCTTCGTGCTCGATTCCAACGGCCTCGTCGGCAAGGACGATGCCGGCCACGTCGTCGTCACCGCCTCACATGGCGGCCTGCTCGCCGGCAAGCCGGAAACCGCGGTGAAGGCCGACGTGCGGGCCGCCGTCTATGTCGACGCCGACAGGGGCCTCATGGATGCCGGCATTTCACGCCTGCCGGCGCTTCAGGCGCGCGGCATTGCCGGTGCGGCTGTCTCGGCCTTTTCGGCGCGGATCGGCGACGGACTGTCGGTCTGGACCGACGGCTTCGTCAGCGCCCTGAACCCGCTGGCGGAACAGCGCGGCGGCGCCATCGGCCAGTCGACACAGGATTTCGTCGCGGCCATGGTCGCATCAAAGGCCTCGGCCTGAATCGAACAAGAAAAGCATCCCGGGAGTGAACGCATGAGCGACGCCGCATCCAACACCCTGCGCACCATGACGGGCGGGCAGGCCCTTGCCGAAATGCTGAAGCTCGCCAATCCCGGGCCGATGTTCGGCATGGGCGGCTTCCAGCTCCTGCCCTTCTACGAGGCCTGCCGCGTTCTCAACGTGAAGCACTATCTGATCAACGACGAGCGCTGCGGCACCTTCGCGGCGGACGCCTATGCGCGCGTCACCAACAAGCCCGGCCTCGTCGACGCGACGCTCGGACCCGGCGCGACCAATCTCGTCACCGGTCTGGTCGAGGCCTTCAACGCCGGCATGCCGCTGGTCGCCATCGTCGGCGACGCCAATCGCGAGCACGCCACCAAGAACATGACGCAGGAGACGCGCCAGCTCGACATCCTCAGGCCCATCGTCAAGGAGATCATCCGCATCGAGGTGATCCGCCGCGTGCCGGAGGCGGTGCGCCGGGCCTTCGCGGTCGCGACCTCGGGCCGGCCGGGTCCGGTGATCATCGACGTCCCGGAGGACATCGCTCACGGCGAGTTCGACTTCGAGGCCGGCGATTTCTGGATCGATCCGGCGACGCTGAAGGCGCAGGCGCGCCGCTCGCGGCCGGACGGCACCGATCTCGCGCGCGCGGCCGCATTGCTCGCCAAGGCCGAGCGGCCGCTGATCCTAGCGGGTGGCGGCATCCATATCTCCGAGGCCTACGAGGCGCTTCAGGCGCTGGCGGAGAAGCAGGGCATCCCGGTCGCGCACACCATGTCCGGCAAGGGCGCGATCGCCTGTTCGCATCCGCTCTCGGCCGGCCTGTTCGGCCGCTACGACCGCATAGCCAACGGCCTGATCGCTACCTCCGACTGCATTCTCGTGGTCGGCTGCAAGCTCGGTGAGATCGCCACCAAGCGCTTCTCGCTGCTGCCGCCGTCCAAGACCGTCATCCATGTCGACGTGCTGCCCGAGGAAATCGGCCGCACCACCAAGACGGAAGTCTCGCTCTGCGGCGATGCGCGCCTCGCGCTCGAGGACCTCGCGACGGCGCTCGACGACGGCACCGACCGGGTGGCGAAGCGCGCCGACTATCTCGCCGAAATCCCGGTGAAGATGGCGGAATGGATGAAGGGCGCGGCTGACCGGCTGGAATCGAAGGAAACGCCGATCAATATCGGCCGCCTCATGGGCGAACTGAACCGGATCATGCCCGAGGACGCCGTTCTGGTAGCGGATGGCGGCTTCGCCGGTCACTGGGGCGGCCTCCTGTTCGACACCAAGAAGGCTGGCCGGCATTTCGTGGCGGATCGCGGCTTCGCCTCCATCGGCTATGGCGTGCCAGGCGGCATCGGCGCGCAGCTCGGCGTCGGACCGAAGCGGCGCGTCGTCTCGATGACCGGCGACGGCGGCTTCAACATGTCGATGGGCGATCTCGAAACCGCCAAGCGCGTCGGCGCGAACTTCGTCGTCTGCATCTTCAACAACGCCGCGTCAGGCTATGTGAAGGCGCTCCAGCACTCGGTCTATGGTCCCGGCAGCTACCAGTCCTCCGACCTCGTCGAGTTCAACTATGCCGACATCGCCAATGCCATGGGCTGCCGCGGCATCCGGGTCGAGGACCCTGAGAAGCTCGCCGGCGCGCTCGGCGAGGGTCTCGCCAACACCTCCTCGCCGACCGTGCTCGACATCGTCGTCACGCGCGACCCCGGCCGCATGCTGCCGGGCGTCGACAACCGGACGCTGAAAGTCGCCAAGGGCGACAGGCCGGTCTAGCTAGCGCTCCACGATGACCGCGACGGGTCCGCCGCCGGGCGGGCCCTGATGTTCGGCGCCGCCGGAAACGTAGATCGTCGTCCGGCCGACAAGGCCGGCCAGCGCGCCCGCCACGTAGGCGCGGGCATGGCGGGTCGAGGAGATGTCGGAATCGTCAAGCATGGTGTGACGCGCGCCGCGCACCTCGCCGTCGGGGCTGGCCTCCGCCTTGGCCAGCAGGGCCACCAGCCTCACGCGCTGGTTCTGGTCGAGCTGGCCAGCGGCCTGAAGGCCCACGCGCCCCAGCGCGGCGCGCACGGGCTCGATGTCGATGGCATCGGCCATCACCCCGTGATCGATGGTCAGCGGCCCCGACCATTCGGCGGAGCGGCCGAGCACGACGATCTCGTGGTTGACGAGTTCGACGCCCGCCGAGGCGCTGGCCCGCCCCGAGCAAAGCGCCATGTCGCGGCAGATGACGGCATTCGACAGCTTGTCCCGCTCGATCTCGCCGAGCGCCACCGCGACGCCGAGCGACGATGCCCCGCGCGACAGGCCCATGGACTTCAGCGTGTCGCGCACCGCGACCGTCGCGCCCCGACGCTCCGCCTCGCCGATACGCTGGGCCGTGAGCAGCGGGCATTTGACCTGGGCGAAGTGAACGTCACCGGCATGGGCGATGCCGGCCTGTCGCATGGCCTCGGCAACGCCGGCCGCGACCTGGTCGACCTGCCCCATCCGGCCGAGATGCTCCGGCGCGAGGTCGGCGGTGTGGACGCGCCCGATGGCGAGCGCCGGGCCTGCCGCGCCCTCGCCCTCGACGCGCTCGAACACGGTCCAGTGCGGCGACATCGCGCCCTCCGTGCCGCCGGACATGACGTAGCAGACTTCCCTCGCTCGTTCCGGCCCGATATGGGCGGCCAGCGCGTAGGTCAGCGACTGCGTGGCGAAGCCGCGGGTGAAGTCGTTGACGCAGCCATTGCCCTCGGTCTTGCCGAAAATGGCAAGGATGCCGGCCGGGTCGAGCCGGCCCGCGGCGATGGCGGCCTCGATGCCCGAGACGTCGTCGGGAGCGGATGCGGGAATGCGGTGCACGCGGGCAATGGGCATGGTATCGGTCCTTCCGGCTGCGGCTATGCAGGCTCCGTGCCGCTTTTGCTTGACATGAGGGGCTCCTGTCACTAGACGGTCGCGTCTCCGAAAAGGACCATTTTGTCCAGCGGCTGGCCTTGGCCGTCGCGCACCGCTTTAGGATCCGACCGATGTCGCGTCGTTGTGAACTCACCGGCAAGGGTGTTCAGGTTGGCCACCGGGTCAGCCACTCGAACATCAAGACCAAGCATCGCTTCCTGCCGAATCTGCAGAACATCTCCTTCGCCTCCGAGGCCCTCGGCCAGACCGTGTCGCTGCGCGTTTCGACGCAGGCGCTGCGCTCGGTCGACCACAATGGCGGCCTCGACGCCTTCCTGCTGAAGGCCAATGCCGAGGTCCTCTCGACCAAGGCCCGCCAGCTCAAGACGGCCATCGCCAAGAAGCGCGCCGAAGCCGCCTGATCGGCTTCGCCTTCCGGGTTCGCCAGCCGGCGTCGGGTGACCGACGCCGGTTTTCGTTGTTGGCCGAAGCACTTGACTATGCGTCATTGTCCCGCAGAGACAGCGTCACCATATCGAAATACGATAGGCACACGTTGATTTCGGCATAAGCCGAAGCCTCTCAGGTGGGAAACTATGACCTCCAAGACCCTGCTCCGCATTCTCGCCATGGCCACCGTCGTGGTCATGGTCGGCGCGACCGTCGCCGAAGCCCGGCGCAGCGGCTCCTCCGGCAGCCGGGGCAGCCGTACCAATGCGCCACCGCCGGTCACCTCGACGGCGCCGACCACCGCCGCCCCGATGCAGCGCACCACCACGCCTGCGCCGGCCCCCGGCATGCAGCAGCCCGGCATGGCGCCGCGTCCCGGCATGACCCCGCCCGCCGCCCAGGGCTCGCGCTGGGGCGGCCTCGGCATGGGCCTCGCCGCCGGCTTCCTTGGCGCCGGCCTGTTCGGCCTTCTGTCCGGGCAGGGCTTCCTCTCGGGCCTCGGCTCGCTGATGGGCATGCTGGGCTTCCTGTTCCAGTTCGCCCTGATCGCCGGCATCATCTATCTCGTCGTCCGCCTCGTGCGCGGCCGCCGCGAGCAGGATGCGGGCGGCCAGCCGGCCATGGCCCGCATGGGCAATGCTCCCGCCGGCCCGATGGGCGGCGGCAACGCCATGCCCGGCGGCGCGCCGATGGGTGCCAACCCGATCCCCGGCATGGCCGGCGGCTCGGTCGCCGCAGCCCAGCGCGCCCCGTCCGACACGATCGGCGTCACGCCGCAGGACTACGACCAGTTCGAGCGCCTGCTGGCCAATGTCTGCGAAGCCTATTCGCGCGAGGACCTGAACGGCCTGCGCGCCATGGCGACGCCGGAAATGGTCGGCTACTTCGCCGACGACCTGAAGGACGCCGCCGGCCGCGGCCTCGTCAATCGCCTGTCGAACGTCAAGCTGCTGCAGGGCGACCTGTCGGAAGCCTGGCGCGAACAGGACTCCGACTACGCCACCGTCGCCATGCGCTTCGCGATCATCGACGTGATGATCGACCGCGCCTCCGGCCGTGTCGTGGAAGGCAATCCGCAGGGCGAAGAGGCCGTCGAATTGTGGACCTTCCGCCGGCCGCACGGCGCCACCTGGCAGCTCTCGGCGATCCAGAAGACCTGACGGCCGATCTGCCGACGCCATGAACCAGAGAACCCCGGCCACGTGCCGGGGTTTTTCTTTGTGGCCGTTGCCTTTGCTGGAGCGGCGCTCGCTGACCGGCACGGTCGCGGAAAGAAGGGGGCCTGTTGATATTAACCTTTTGTCCATAGGTGTTGACGAAGTCTTAACGAAACCGTTGCGGTGCACGGACGCTCGTGGTTCCATTGCATCAGCCATGAAGACAGTCACCACAGAGATCCGCCTCGCGCGCCTGTCCGATGCACCGGTCGTCGCCGAAGTGCACGACGAAGCCTGGCGGGCGGCCTATCGCGGCCTCATTCCCGGCGCGGAGCTGGAGAAGCTGATCTCGCGCCGCGGGCCCGGCTGGTGGGAAGCGGCGATCCGCAAGGGCAACCGCATCGCGCTGCTCGGCTTCGGCGACGAAGTGGCCGGCTACGCCAATTACGGCCGCAACCGCGCCAAGGCGCTGTCCTACGAGGGCGAAATCTACGAACTTTACCTGCGGCCGAAGTTCATCGGCCTCGGCCTCGGCCAGAAGCTGTTCGAATCCGCCCGCAAGGATCTTGCCGGACACGGCCTCGACAGCCTCGTGATCTGGGCCCTGAGCGACAACGAGAGCGCCGTCCGCTTCTACCGCGGTCTCGGTGGCCGGCCGGTCGCGCGATCCTCGGAAACCTTCGGCACACGCGCGCTCGACAAGACCGCCTTCGGCTGGGCCTCCTGACCGCACGCGCCGCACGACGGCATTGCATCTTATCCTGAAGCCGCACTTGCCCCGGCATGGGCGATCCGGCTAACGAGGCGCGGCATTCACCCGCTTCCGCGCCGGCGCCGGCCTTGCCGCGCCCGCGCTCCGTCTTTCCGGAGTTTCCCTCCCATGCGTATCGACGCCATTTCGATCGGCAAGAACCCTCCCGAGGAAGTCAACGTCGTCGTCGAGGTTCCGGTCGGCGGCGAGCCGATCAAGTACGAGATGGACAAGGAGGCCGGCACGCTGGTGGTCGACCGCTTCCTCTACACCTCGATGCGCTATCCCGGGAATTACGGCTTCATCCCGCACACCCTGTCCGAGGACGGCGACCCCTGCGACGTGCTGATCGCCAACCAGCGCGGCATCGTGCCGGGCGCCATCGTCGCCTGCCGGCCGGTCGGCGTGCTCAAGATGGAGGACGAGGCGGGCGGTGACGAGAAGATCGTCGCGGTGCCCGTGCCGAAGCTCACCCGCCGCTACGAGAACGTCCACGACATCAAGGACCTGCCGGAGATCACTCTCAAGCAGATCGAGCACTTCTTCGAGCACTACAAGGATCTCGAGAACAACAAGTGGGTGAAGGTCATCGGCTGGGGCGATGCCGCCGAGGCCAGGCGCCTGATCCTCGAGGCGATCGAGCGGGCGAAGAAGGCCAAGGGCTGAGGCCGATTTTGCAAAGGTGGGGCTGTCGCCCGGCCGAAGCCGGTTTCAGCCCCGCTTCGGGCCCGCCGCCAGCGCTTCGGCGACCTTCGCGCGGATATCGGCCAGCGAGAACGGCTTGGTGACCACATCGTGGACCAGCGCCTCGAGACCGTGCGCGCGCTCGCGTTGATCGGCATAGCCGGTCATCAGGAGGATCACGAGATCGGGGAATTGCGGCGCGGCCGCCAGTGCCAGGGCAATGCCGTCCATCAGCGGCATGCGGATGTCCGTGAGCAGGAGCGCAAAGCTGCCCGCCTCGCGCTCGAGGATGTCGAGCGCCTCGGCGCCGTCGCGCGCCTCGGTGACCTCGTGCCCGTCGATCTCCAGCGCCCGGCGCACGAAAGCGCGCACCGGCTCGTCGTCCTCGGCGATCAGGATGCGGGCCACGATCAGCTCTCGATGACGCCGACGAACGGCAATTGCCGCCAGGAATGGGCGACATCCATGCCGTAGCCGACGACGAACAGGTCGGGGCACTCGAAGCCGACATGGTCGGGGATCAGGTGCACGGCGCGCTTGCCGGGTTTCTCCAGAAGCACGCAGGTGCGCACGCTCTTGGCGCCGCGCGCCATCAGCAGGTCCTTGGCGTAGGTCAGCGTGCGGCCGCTTTCGAGGATATCGTCGACCAGAAGCACGTCGCGGCCGGTCACCGGGCTCTCGATGTCGTGGACCACACGCACCGTGCCGCTCGACACCGTGCCCTCAAGATAGCTCGACAGCGACATGAACTCGACCTCCGGCGCCATGCCGGCAGCGTCCATGGCGCGGATCAGGTCGGCGGCGAAGACGAAACTGCCCTTGAGCACCGCGATGACGAGCAGGCGGTCAGGTTTAGTCGCGGCGATCTCGTCGACAAGCGTCTTGTTGCGCTCCGCAATGGTCTCGGCGGAGAACAGGACGCGGATATTGGAACGGTTCATCAGTCACTCCGGCCGGTGCCGATCATGCGCCACGGCTTTCGCCCAGATGGCTTTCGTCCGTTGTAATGCGGCAGCGGGGCCACGTCACCGGCCGGCGGCGTCGGCGGGCGCGAAGAAGCGGACCTCGATGCTGGAGCCGTCCGGCGGCGGCGATGCAAGGCGCGAGCGGAACGGCGCGGCCTCCCCCGCTTCCAGCCGGGCTTTCGGCGCCGTGGCGGTCCATGTGTAGATTTCCTTGCCCCCGGCATCGCGCACCGCGAGCCTGAGTCGCGGCAGGTCGATGGCACGGCCGGTGATGTTGACGAGATTGCCCTCGACCACCAGCACGACGACGCCGTCGACGATCTCGTTGGCGCCCTTGACGTTACGGAACTCGACGCCGCGCAGATTCACCGGCAGGCCGAGACGCTCGTAGATTCCGGCGGTGTCGGGCATGGTCCGCACCACCTGTTCGCGGCCAAGCATGAAGGTCGCGAGGATCGCCGTGGACACCAGCACGATGCCCACCGGCAGCGACATGCGGAACGACCAGCGCGGCGAGCGCTGGACCAGCGGGCGGGCGCGGCGCCGCACGGCTGCCGATTCGATGTTCCGGCGCGGCGGGGTGGCCGGCTCCTCGTGGCTCTCCACCGCATCGACGCGCGCCGGCAGCGGCGCGACATCCGCATCCGGCTGGAGCGAGGGCGATTCGGCAGCGGGAATGTCGGGGTCGGCAGCGTCGGGCTCACCGGACGCGGCCTTCTTCTCGCGCTCCTCCTCGGCGAAGGCAGCGCCCCAGTCGGCGTCGGTGGTATCGTCCGACGGCGGCGACCTGACGGGCTGGCCGACAGCGGCGGCGGCTTCGGCCACGGCCGGCTCCTCGACCGCCTGGTCGGCGGTGGCGAGCCAGACGGTCCGGCACTGGGCACAGCGGACCTGACGCCCGGACTCGCCCAGGACCTCCTTGGTCACCCTGAAAGCCGTCGCGCAGGACGGGCAGACGATCAGCATGATGCACGCCTTGGGGCCGGTTGCCCCCGCTTCACACTCGCGCAGCATGGTTAATTGGCGGTTAAGCGGCGGGGCTGGCATGATCGCCGCGGCGATTCGCGCCTTCCGGCCGCAGCCAGAGAGGCACCCGATTTGGTCCGTTTCGAGAATGTCGGTTTGCGTTACGGGCTCGGCCCCGAGGTGCTGAGGGACCTGACCTTCGGCATCGACCCGCATTCGTTCCAGTTCCTGACCGGGCCGTCCGGCGCCGGCAAGACCAGCCTCCTGAAGCTCCTGTTCCTGTCGCTCCGGCCGACGCGCGGCCTCGTCACGGTGTTCGATCACGACACCGCGCGGCTGTCCAAGGACGAGCTGTCCGTGCTGCGCCGGCGCATCGGCATCGTGTTCCAGGATTTCCGCCTTCTCGACCACCTGACCACCTACGAGAACGTCGCCCTGCCGCTGCGCGTGATGGGCAAGGACGAGGCGAGCTACCGCTCCGAAGTGGTCGACCTGCTCGACTGGGTGGGATTGGGCGACCGCATCGACGCCTATCCGCCGATCCTCTCCGGCGGCGAGAAGCAGCGCGCCGCCATCGCCCGCGCGGTGATCGTGCGCCCCGAAATGCTGCTCGCCGACGAACCCACCGGCAACGTCGACCCGCCGCTCGCCAAGCGCCTGCTGCGCCTCTTCGTCGAGCTCAACCGCACCGGCACCGCCGTGCTGATCGCCACCCACGACCTGTCGCTGCTCGACCAGGTGGAGGCGCGCCACCTGATCATCCGCGACGGCTCCGTCGCCATCCTCGATCCGCGCCACGGGGAGGACGGCGGATGGTGATGTGGACCCGCCGCAGCGCCTCGCTCAGTCACTGGCTGGCGACCCGCGACCGCCCGGCCCCGGCCGATGGCGGAGCCGGCGCGCGCTCCGGCCGCGCCGCCTCGCTGGTGCCGGCGGCCTCGATCTCCGGCCGGGCGCTGGCGGTGATCATCGCCATCATGACCTTCCTCGGCTCGCTGACCGTCGGCGCGGTGGATCTGGTGCGCACCGCCGCCGAGGACTGGACGGCGTCCATCGTCCGCGAGGCGACGATCCAGGTGCGTCCAGTCTCCGGCCGCGACCTCGCCGCCGACGTGCGCCGCGCCACCGAGATCGCGGTCCGCTTCCCCGGTGTCGCCGATGTCTCGCCCTACACGGCGGAAGAGACGCGGCGCATGCTGGAGCCCTGGCTGGGCACCAGCCTTGGCGCGGAGGACCTGCCGATCCCGCGATTGATCGTCGTGAAGCTCACCGACGACCGGCGCACCGACATGACCGCCTTCCGCAACGCCCTTGCCGCCGAGGTGCCGAGCGCCAGCCTCGACGACCACCGGCAATGGTTCGATCGGCTGCGTGCCATGGCGCGCGCGGTGATCGTCGTCGGCCTGACCATCGTCTCGCTGATGGTCGCGACCATGGCGCTGTCGGTGGTCTTCGCGACGCGCGCGGCGGTCGAGACCAACCGCCCCGTGGTGGAGGTGCTGCATTTCGTCGGCGCGCGCGACGGCTTCATCGCGACGGAGTTCCAGCGCCACTTCCTCTGGCTGGCGCTGAAGGGCAGCGCCATCGGCGGTCTCATGGCGCTCGCCGCCATCCTCGTCTCCGGCTTCGTCGCGGCGCGCTGGCGCGCAACGGCCGGCGGCGACCAGATCGAGGCGCTGTTCGGCTCGTTCTCGCTGGGATCGACGGGCTATGCCGGCATCGTCGCGCTGGTCCTGCTGGTGACGGCGGTGGCCGCCGCCACCTCGCGCTGGACCGTCATGCGGACGCTCGGCGCCATCGACTAGGCTGCCTGCCGCGCGGCGCCGCTGCGTTGCCCTGCCAGGACCGCCATGGTCTTATCCGCCGCCTCACATCAGGAGCATGCCGAGATGAAGACCCGCGCCGCCGTCGCCTGGGAGGCTAACAAGCCGCTGACCATCGAGACCATCGATATCGAGGGGCCGAAGGCGGGCGAGGTGCTGGTCGAGATCATGGCGACCGGCGTCTGCCACACGGACGCCTACACGCTGTCGGGCCTCGATTCCGAGGGCAAGTTCCCCGCGATCCTTGGCCACGAGGGCGCGGGCATCGTCCGAGAGATCGGCGCCGGCGTTACCTCGGTGAAGGTCGGCGACCACGTCATCCCGCTCTACACGCCGGAATGCCGCGCCTGCAAAACCTGCCTGTCGCAGCGCTCCAACCTCTGCACCGCCATTCGCACGACGCAGGGCCAGGGGTTGATGCCCGACAACACCTCGCGCTTCTCCTGCGAGCCGGTCGGCTCGGCCAGGCGCAACGAAGTGTTCCACTATATGGGCTGCTCGACCTTCTCGAACTTCACGGTGCTGCCGGAGATCGCGGTGGCGAAGGTTCGCGAGGACGCCCCGTTCGACAAGATCTGCTACATCGGCTGCGGCGTCACCACCGGCGTCGGCGCCGTGATCTACACGGCCAAGGTCTGGCCGGGCGCGAATGTCGTGGTCTTCGGCCTCGGCGGCATCGGGCTCAACGTCATCCAGGCGGCCCGCATGGTGGGCGCTGACAGGATCATCGGCGTCGACCTCAATCCGGCCAAGGCCGAGATGGCGAAGAAGTTCGGCATGACCCATTTCGTCAATCCCGACGAGGTCGGCCGCGACAAGGTGGTCCAGGCCATCGTCGATCTGACGGGCGGCGGCGCGGACTTCTCGTTCGAGTGCATCGGCAACATCCACACCATGCGCCAGGCGCTGGAATGCTGCCATCGCGGCTGGGGCGAGAGCATCATCATCGGCGTGGCGCCTTCCGGCACCGAGATTTCCACCCGGCCGTTCCAGCTGGTCACCGGCCGCGTCTGGAAGGGGTCAGCCTTCGGTGGCGCGAGGGGCCGCACCGACGTGCCCAAGATCGTCGACTGGTACATGGAGGGGAAGATCGACATCGACAGCCTGATCACCCACACCATGCCGCTCGACCAGATCAACACCGCCTTCGACCTGATGCACGAGGGCAAGTCGATCCGCTCCGTCGTGGTCTATTGAGCGCATTGTTGCAGGTGACGGCCTTGCGCTGACGAAACCCTGCAACAAACTGCCTTCAGCTTCCGTTCATTCCGATGATGATGCCCTACCCGCGGGTATGGCGTCGTCTGACCTGAACGGGAGCATGTCATGCACGACCGCGACTACGTGAAGCTGCAGCCGGCCCAGATGGGCTTCCGCTATGTCGGCAGCGTGCCGGCCGACGCGCGTCCCCTGCTGACGCGGGCCTATGAGAGCCTCAAGCGCGACATGGGCCCGAAATGGGATGCCCAGATCGCCGCCGGCGAGATCTGCTGGATGAACGTCTGGCAGGAGGACGAGGAGGGCGACGTCATGGAGCTCTCCGACAAGGCCCTGGCCAGGGAACTGCACGCCTGGTGCGCCAGGGCTGCCGGCGAGTTCGCCGAAAAGGGCGCGATCATGGATGGCTACGGCTTCGTCGTGAATCCGGTCGGCTCCAAGCCTCAGGCCTGGCACGTCGACTACACGACCGATGCCGCCGCCATCTGGATTCCGCTGACGCAGTTCACCGACCGCAACGCGACGCAGTTCATCACCCTGCCGGAAACGACGCCGGAGGATGTGCTGGAGAAGGTTGCGTCCAATGTCGACGAGGTGGATTTCGCCGCCCTCGCCCGCGGCGTCGACCATTTCCAGGTCCACCAGATCGTCGCCCGACCGATGTCGGTGCTCTATATGGGGCGCGGCACGATCCATCGCGGCATTTCCAATACCGGCGACGACAACCGCATTTCCTTCTACGTCTCGCTGCACTTCATCCGCGACTATTCCGTCTATCCCTATGCCGCCGACGAACGGTCCGAGAAGGCGGTCGTCAATTTCAACGACTGAACGCACAACAGCCGGCACCTGACGGGACCGGCAGCATCGTGCTCTTCGTATCATGTCAGGGCTGCTGGTTCGGCAGGCCCTGCGGCGTGGTGCCCGGAGCAGATCCGGCCGCAGTGAAGAAGACTGGCGACAACAGCGACCTGGCGGTCCCGAAGGGATTCGAACCCCTGACCTTCGGTTTAGGAAACCGCTGCTCTATCCTGCTGAGCTACGGGACCGGCGCGCCCTCTATCTCACGGCGGCAGGGCCGGCCGCAAGCGCGTCAGCTCCCGAACAACGAGGCGCGCTTGGCCGCCGCGGGCTGCTCGGTGCCAGGATCGTCAGGAGCCCGCGCCATCGGAAACACCGTCTCGGTCGGCACCGGGCGCGGCTTCACCGAGGGCGTGGTTTCCGGCGGCGGCACCGCCGTCGGCGCCAGGACGACGGGCGGCGGCGGCGCGAGGGTCGGCAGCTCGACGACATTGGCCGCAACCGGCGTGGCGGCGACCTCCGCGACCGGCGGCGCGGGCTCCGGCGCGATCTCGATCAGCGGCGCCGGCTGGGGCGCCTCGTGGGCGTCCGCCAGCACGTCGTCGACCTGCAGCAGCGGCCCACCGATCTCGGCGACAGGCACCTTCCACTCGAAGGCATCGAGCCGACCCGACAGCAGTGAGGCCGGCAGCCAGACATCGCTGACCTGACCATCGGCGGTCCAGACGGGGTCGCGCGCGGCGCGCAGCGCCCGGGCCATCCATTCACGCGCGCGGCCGTGATCGCCGCTTTCCTTGGCGACCAGTTCGGCCATGAGCAGGCAGGCACGCTGTGTCGGCGTCGAGGCCGTCAGTTCGCCGAGCGCCGTGTGGGCGGTGGCGAAGTCGCCGGCATCGATGGCGGCGCGGGCAACCGCCATCAGACCCTCGGGATGCGAAGGGGCCAGGCGCGCGAGATACTGGACACGCTTCAGGGCGTCGAGCCGGGAATCGCCGCTGCGCGCATGGGCGTAGGCCTCGGCGAGATCCGGGTGCGGGGCGATCTTCCAGGTCGCCTCGATGACCTTCGACGCTTTGCGCGTATCGCCGTCGGCCGCGAGCAGCCGGCCGGCAATGGCGGCCGCCGGCACCAGCGACGGCGCAAGTCCATGAGCCTCCATGGCGAGGATTCGCGCCGCGGCGGGATCGCGATCCTCGGCCTGCACGGCCTTGGCCGTCAGCAGGACCGCCTTGAGGCGCTTGGCCTGATCCTTGTCGATGACGCGGGCGGCATATTGCCGCTCGATGCTGGCAAGCGCGCCGTCCCAGTCGCCGGCGCCGGTCTGGTGCTCCAGCACGGCCTGGCTCGCCCAGGCTGCCGTCTGCGAGGCCTTGGCAGCCTCCTCCGCGATGGCCCGCGCCGCCACCGGATCGGTCCGGCGCTGGGCCTCGACATAGAGGCCGCGCAGGCCGAGCACCCGCGTCTCCGGCTTCGCCACCATGGCGCGAAACGCCTGTTCCGCCCCGCCACGGTCGCCCGCCAGCTGAGCCGCCTGCGCGCGGAGCAGCAGGGCGAGCGGCGCATCCGGCGCCAACCGCTCGGCCTCGGCCGCATGGCGTTCGGCGGCGCGCCGGTCGCCCGCGCCGATCGCCACGATGCCGCGCTCGATCGCCTCCTGGCCGCGCTGGGCGCGGCGGCGACGCAGCACCCGCCCGGCAATGGTGGGGCTCGCGATCAGCCACTTCACGAAGCCGATGGCCATCATCACGATCACCGCGCCAACCACCAGCGCGATGACGCCGGTGAGCACCTCGAGCTCGATGTGGCGGCCAAGCCAGCGCACCGTCACGGTGCCCGGCTGATCGGCGATCCATGCGGCGCCAAAGGCCAGCGCCGCGACAAGGGCGAGGAACAGAACGACGCGAACCATCTGGAACTCCTTACCCGCCCGTCAGCGACTGCACGGCGTCGCCGGCAAGCCGCCGCAGCGCCTCGTCGGCAGCATGGCGCGCGCGGGCCTCTGCCGCCCAGTTCGCGCCGATGGCGCGGACCGGCTCCGGCAGCTTGTCGAAATCGGCCAGCCCGCCGCCGAGATCGCCGCGGCCGAGCCTGGCCTCGATCCGCGAAACCGCGCTCGGAACATCGTCGCCGGCGGCTTCGCCGATCGGCCGGACCCGGACGAGATTCTGCGCGCTGGCGGCCAGGCGGTCGAGAATGCCACCTGGCGCGCCCGCGCCCGGGGCCGCCTTCACCAGAGCCGGCGCGAGCGCAGCGAACCGCTGCGCGACCTGGGCCTGCGTCGGCAATCCGCGCTCCGCAGCGGTTGATAGCGGCCGCGCGGCCTCGGCGGGCAGGCCGAGCGCGAGGGCAGTGCGCAGTTCCGGCGCAAAGGCGCCGCCACGTTCCACGGCCGTGCGCAGCGTGCCGAGGGTCACGACGAGAGCCGCGCGCTGGCCGATATCCGAAGCCCGCGTCCGGTTGGCGTCGAGGGCGGCGATGCGCGTCTCGGCGGTTCTGCCAGCGGCGGCCGCCGCCTCGACCTCGCGGCGCAGCGCGGTCAGGGCGGTTTCGAGCCCGGTGATGCGTTCGGCCTGCGGGGCCGTGGCGCTGCGGATCCGCGCGTCGATGGCGCCAAGATCGGCGGCCGGAGCCGATTGAGCCGGCATCTGGGCCGAGGAAGCGGTGGCGGCCAGATTGCGCTGGGCGCCCGCAATGGCCTCAACCGCAACCTTCAGTGCCTCGATCTCCCGATTGATCGCCGCGGTGTCGACGGACGCGGCTGCGTCGCCGGGCGCAGCCGGCGTGGCAACCGGCGCGGGACGCTGCTCGAGGGCCGCGATACGCGTCTCCAGCCGTGCGCGGGCGGCATCGAGCGCCTCCAGCCGGCCGGTGACGGGCGCAAGATCGACGGAAGCCGCAGCCGCGACCGGTGCTGGCACCGGGCGGGCGGAAACCTCCTTCAGGATACGATTGAGCTCATCGACGCGCGCTTCGAGTGCTTGCGTCCGGTCGTGACTCTGTCCGGGCAGAAGCCCGCCGACCTGCGCCGCGACGCCGAGACCGCCGGTGAGCAGCGCACCGATGATGCCGGCGGCTGCAAGCCGCCCGAAGCCTGTTCCCTGTGCCGGCGGCGGTACTGCGGCGGGTCGCGGTTCGTCGGCAGACGCCTCGGCCATTGCTCGGGGCGGCGGCTCGCGAAACGTTCCATCCGGCTCCGAGGCCGGCGGATCGACGAGCGCCGGTGACGGCTCGGCGGTCGGAATCTCTTGACTGGATTCGGATGTGGGTGCCTCGGACGCGGCGTCGGCAGCAGTCACGCGGCTGTCCGTGGAGCCGGCCGCATCCGGCGCGGGCGAGGCCCCTGTCGCCGTCGTTTCCTGCACGACTTCGCTGGCCTCGAGCGTAATGGTCGGGGCCTTGCCGCGGCGCTTCGGCTTCCCGTCGTCGGTCGGGCGGTCGTCTGTCGCCATCCGTCGTCTCCCGTGAGCCCTGCCCATGATCTAGCCCGCGGCGCGCGCCGGCCGCAACCCGACTATTCCGCCAGCAGGGCAAGCAGAGCGTCCTCATCGGGCCGCGCCGCGACGGCGATCGAGCGCCAGCCGGTATCCCGGAACGGTGCGGCCACAGCCTCAGAGAGGCAGACGTGCACGAGACCGGCCGCCGCTGCCGCAGCTCCGGCCAGTGCGACAAGGCGCAGGAAGCCGGCGCTGGCATTGGGCGAGTAGTGCAGCGCCGCGTCGAGGCGTTTCACGGTCAGCGCCTCGCCGAGCGCGGCGGGCGGCTGGGGTTCGGACACCATCCGGTAGACCACTGGCGCGACCAGCCCGAGACCGGCGGAGGCGAGCGCGGCGCCGAGATCGCCGGCGCGCGTCTCGCCGCCGGGGCTGAGCACGGTCGCGCCCGGCGGAAGGCCTGCCGCGATGATCAGCGCGGCCAGCGCATGGACATCGCCAGCAGCGGAGCGGACGTAGCGGAAACCGGCAAGGCGCAACGCCTCGGCCGTGCGGTCGCCGACGGCAAAGGCTGGCCGGTCCCGCATGACGCCGACAATCGCTTCAGGCAGGAACGCCACGGTTCGCGGGCTCGTCACGGCGAGCGCCGCCGTCGCTTCGGCACGGTCGGCCGCGACAGGCTCCGCGCGGAACAGTGGCACGACGAGCGGTTCGTGGCCGAGAGCCGCGAGCCTTGCCGCAGTCGCCTCCGCCTCGGGCAGTGGCCGGGTGACCAGAACCCGCATCACGCAGCCTGGAAGAACCCGGGGCCGGCGCGGCCCTTCAGTTCCGCTGCCGCGTCTTCGCCGAGCGCCACCGCATCGGCGACCGTTCCTTCGCGGCGCGCGATGTGGCTCTCGCTGCCATCGGGCCGAAGAATCTCGCCGACGAAGGCGATGCGCCCCGTCTTGATCGTCGCCAGCCCGGCAATGGGGGTGCGACAGGAGCCGTCGAGCAGGGCGAGGAAGGCTCGCTCGGCGATCAGTGCCGTTTCGGTCGGCGCATCGTTCAGCGGCGCGAGCAGGTCCCGCGTGCGGGTGTCGGCGAGCCGCGCCTCGATGGCGATGGCGCCCTGCCCGACTGCCGGCAGGAAGCGGTCCGCCGGGATGATCTCGGTGACATGGGAAGCCAGCGCCAGCCGCCTGAGGCCCGCCATGGCGAGCAGCGTGCCCGCGACGCTGCCATTACTGACCTTTTCGAGCCGGGTCGGGACATTGCCGCGAAACACGACGACCTTCAGGTCAGGTCGCTCGCGCAGGATCTGGGCCTGCCGGCGCAACGAGGCCGAGCCGACCACCGCGCCCTCCGGCAATTCCGCGATGGTCAGGGCCTTGTGGCCGATGAAACCGTCGCGCACGTCCTCGCGCTTCGGGAACGCGACGAGGCCGAGCCCATCGGGCAGGACGGTCGGCATGTCCTTGGAGGAATGCACCGCAAGGTCGATGCGGCCGGCGACGAGCGCCTCCTCGATCTCCTTGGTGAACAGACCCTTGCCGCCAGCCTCCGACAGGGGCCGGTCGAGGATGGCATCGCCGCTCGTCTTGATGATTTCGACGGCGATGTCCGTCTCGTCGACGCCATGGACGCGCGCGAGCGAGGCGCGCACCTGATTCGCCTGGACGAGGGCCAGGGCGGAGCCGCGGGTGCCGATGCGGAGGAAGGGCGATTGCGCCATAGCAAGGTCCGGTGATACGCGAAGCGCGCGATCATAGCGATGGAACCGGCTACCGGAAGCCCCGCATCGCGCCATGTCTTTTGACGCACCGGCGTCAACCATTTGCGCCGGACGCTTTCGGCCGGGCAGGGATTTCATGCTGGTTCTGGGTATCGAGACGACCTGCGATGAGACGGCCGCAGCCGTGGTGCGCGTCGACGCGGCCGGCCATGGCGCGATTCTGTCCAATGTAGTGCGCGCCCAGCTCGACGAGCACGCGCCCTATGGTGGCGTGGTGCCGGAGATCGCGGCGCGCGCCCATGTCGAGGTGACCGATCTCGTCACCGCGCAGGCCCTGCGCGAGGCCGATGTCGCGATGGCCGATATCGACGCGGTCGCAGCGGCGGCGGGGCCCGGGCTGATCGGCGGCGTTCTGGTCGGCCTCACCACCGCCAAGGCCATGGCGCTGGTGGCCGGCAAGCCGCTGGTGGCGGTGAACCATCTGGAGGCCCATGCCCTGACCGCCCGGCTGACCGACCGGGTCGCCTTTCCCTATCTGCTGCTGCTCGCCTCCGGCGGCCACACCCAGCTTCTCGCGGTGAAGGGCGTCGGCGACTATGCCAGGCTCGGCACCACCATCGACGATGCCATCGGCGAGGCCTTCGACAAGGTCGCGAAGCTCGTTGGCCTCGGCTATCCCGGCGGCCCGCAGGTGGAACAGCGCGCGGCGAGCGGCAATCCCGCACGATTCGCCCTGCCGCGGCCGCTGATCGGTCGGCCCGAGCCGGATTTCTCGCTGTCGGGGCTCAAGACCGCCGTCCGGCTGGAGGTCGAGCGGCTGATGGACCGGCAGAACGAGGTGACCGAGCAGGACGTCGCCGACATCTGCGCCTCGTTCCAGATGGCCGTCGCCGACATGGTCGCCGACCGGGCCAAAGTTGCGATCCGTCGCTTCCGCGAGGCGCATGGCGAGCCGACCGCGCTGGTGGTCGCCGGCGGCGTCGGCGCCAACCAGACCCTGAAGGCGGTGCTTCAAAAGACCGCGGACGCTGCCGGACTGCCGCTGATCGTGCCGCCGCCGAAGCTCTGCACCGACAATGGCGCGATGATCGCGTGGGCCGGCGCCGAACGGCTGCGGCTGGGCATGACGGACGCCTTCGACATCGCGCCGCGTGCCCGCTGGCCCCTCGACGCCGGCGCGGCTAGCTTCGGCTCGGGGCGCCTGGGAGCCAAGGCATGACGGTGGGAGAAAAACCGGCGGTCGCGGTGCTGGGCGCGGGCGCCTTCGGCACCGCGCTCGCCAATGCCGCGGGTCGCGCGGGCCGGCGCACGCTGATCTGGGCGCGCGACGCATCGGCCGTCGCCGCCATCAACGGCAAGCGCAGCAACGAGGCCCGCCTGCCCGGCGCGCGCATCCACGACCTCGTTTCCGCCACCGGCGCGCTCGAGGAAGCCGCCCGCGCCGACATGATCCTGCTGGTGGTGCCGGCGCAGGCGCTGCGCGGCGTCACCGAAGCCGTCGCGCCTTTCGTGCGGGCCGGCACGCCGCTGGTGATCTGCGCCAAGGGTATCGAACGCGGCACCGGCCGCTTCATGTCCGAGGTCGTCGCCGAGGCGGCACCGGCAGCGGTGCCGGCAGTGCTGTCCGGGCCGGGCTTCGCCGCGGACATCGAGAAAGGACTGCCGACCGCGCTTACCGTCGCGGCCGAGGACGATACGGTGGCGAAATCCATCGCCGACCGGCTGGGTTCATCGACCCTGCGGCTCTATCACACCAGCGACCTGCGCGGCGTCGAGATCGGAGGCGCGACCAAGAACGTGCTGGCGATCGCCGCCGGCGTGGTGTCGGGCCGCCTGCTCGGCGCCAGCGCCGTGGCCGCCCTGACCGCGCGGGGCTTCGCGGAACTGACCCGATTCGGGCGGCATTTCGGCGCACGTGCCGAGACGCTGATGGGCCTGTCTGGCCTCGGCGACCTGATCCTGTCCTGCTCCAGCCTCCAGTCGCGCAATTTCGCGCTCGGCCATGCCCTCGGGCAGGGCAAGGGGCTGGACCTGGTATCGGGCAAGGGAGCGCTTGCCGAAGGCGCGCTGACGGCCGAAATACTGGTGGAGAAGGCGCGAGACGCCGGCATCGACATGCCCATCGCCGAGGCGGTGGACGCGGTGCTCGGCGGCATGATCGACGTCGACCAGGCGATCGCCCAGCTCATGGCGCGGCCGCAGAAGGCGGAATAGGGCTGGAGGAGCCTAGATGACGAACTTCTTCGAGAAACTGGCGCGCGGCGTCGAGGCCGCCACCAAGGCGATGGGCTCCGATCTCGTCGCCGAGACCCATCCCTTCGACCTCACCCATTCCGTGGTCTTTCCCGTCGCCAAGCTGATGAAGCGGCGCACGGGCGGCGAGCCGATCGTGGTGATCGAGCTCTCGGACGGCAAGACGACGATGACGCTGGCCGAATTCGACCGCTTCGTCACCGAGCTCGACGCCTTCCGCAAGCTGATCCCGACCGCCGGCAGCGCGCCGAAGATCGAGGGCGCGTGAATGGCCCACTGGCTCTACAAGTCCGAGCCGTTCAAATGGTCCTGGGACGCGCAGGTGAAGGCCGGCGCGAAGGGCACGTTCTGGGACGGCGTCAGGAACCATGCGGCCAAGCTGAACCTCATCCGGATGAAGCTCGGCGACCGTGGCTTCTTCTATCATTCCAATGAGGGCAAGGAGATCGTCGGCATCGTCGAGGTCATCAGGGAGGCCTATCCCGATCCGACCGCCGGGGCCGGCGAGCCGTGGGTCGTGGTCGAGATCAAGGCGGTGAAGCCCCTGAAGACCCCCGTGACGCTCGAAGCGGTCAAGAAGGAGCCGAAGCTCGCCAATATGGCGCTCCTGAAGCTCTCGCGCCTGTCGGTGCAGCCGGTCACCGACGAGGAATGGGCCATCGTCTGCAAGATGGGCGGCATCGACCCGTAAACGAAACAACCGGCCGGCAGGCCGACAAGGGGCAGCGGGATGACCTCCGGCGGTTCGCAGCACTGGGAAACGGTCTATTCCACCAAGCGCGAGACCGAAGTCAGCTGGTTTCAGGATTATCCGGCGCCGTCCCTGGCGATGATCGCGACGGCAGGCGCGACCGTCGCCTCCGCCGTCATCGACATCGGCGGCGGCGAATCGCGGCTTGTCGATGCGCTGGTCGCGGATGGACATCGCGACGTGACCGTCCTCGATCTCTCGGCCACCGCGCTGCAGGTGGCGCGGCAGCGGATGGGCGCCGCGGCGGCCGGGGTCGAATGGATCGTCGCCGATGTCACCGCATGGCGGCCGCCGCGCCGCTTCGATATCTGGCACGACCGCGCGGCCTTCCATTTCCTCGCCGACGAGTCAGAACGCGCCGCCTATGTCGCGGCGCTGGATGCGGCCTTGCCGTCCGGCGGGCATGCCATCATCGCGACCTTCGCGCCGGACGGCCCCGAACGATGCAGCGGCCTGCCCGTGACGCGCTATGACGGCGAAGGCCTCGCACGCGCGCTCGGCGCCGGTTTCCGGCGCATCGACTCGCGGCCGCACCGTCACGTGACGCCCTGGGGGGCGGCGCAGTCGTTCCAGTTCAGCCTGTTCCGCAAGGAGTGAGTTGCACCGGGCGCCGGGCAAGGCTTCCGGCCGAAGGGTTCGCAAGCGCCGCCGCGCGCATTAAGGTCGCGGCGAAACACCGTTTCGCGAAAGCCTGACCATGACCGAGACCCAGCCCGCCAATCGCGGCCCGCTCGCCGGCATCCGCATCCTCGACCTGACCGCCGTCATTCTCGGCCCCTACGCGACCATGCTGCTCGGCGACATGGGCGCGGAGGTCATCAAGGTGGAGAGCCCCGGCGAGGGCGGCGGCGACATCATGCGCTGGCCCGGCAGCCACCCGGAAGCGGCAGGACCCGGCATGGGTCCGCTGTTCATGATGTACAACAAGAACAAGAAGTCGGTGGCGCTCGACCTCAAGCGCCCCGAGGACCAGGAGGCCTGCGTCGCGCTGGCCCGCACCTGCGACGTCGTCTGCTCGAACATGCGGATGGACACGGCCGCCCGCCTGACGATGGATTACGAGAGCCTCAAGAGCCGGGTTCCGGGTCTCATCTACATCCATGCCGCCGGCTTCGGCGCCGATGGTCCCTATGCCGGCCGGCCCGCCTATGACGACCTGATCCAGGGCATTTCCGGCGGCGCCGACATCCTGCCGCGTGTCGATGGCAATCCCGCGCCCCGCTATCTGCCCACCCTCGCCGCCGACAAGACGGTCGGCCTGTTCATGGTGCAGGCGGTGCTGGCCGCGCTGTTCCACAAGCAGCGCACGGGCGAGGGCCAGTTCGTCGAGGTGCCGATGTTCGAGTGCTACACGCATTTCGTCATGCACGAGAACCTCTACGGCCACGTCTACGATCCGCCGCCGGCGGGCACCGGCTTCGGCTATGGCCGCATCCACAACCCCAATCGCCGTCCCTATCAGTCGAAGGACGGCTGGATCGGCATCCTGCCCTATAGCGACCGGAACTGGACCGATTTCTTCGTGCTGGCGGGCCGGCCGGAGCTGAACAGCGACCCGAAATTCTCGACCTACAAGGCCCGCATGATCAACATCAAGGAGCTCTACTCCATGATGGACTCGATGGTCTCGACCCGCACCAACGCGGAATGGGCGCGGGTGCTGACCGAGAAGGCCATTCCCTTCGCGCCGATCAACCGGTTCGAGGACCTGATGAACGACCCGCACCTCGCCGAGGTCGGCTTCTTCCGCAAGCACGAACACCCGGACGGCTATACCTGGGTCGACATGAAACACCCGGTGAACTACGCGGCGAGCCCGGCGACGACGCGCCTCGCCCCGCCGAAGCTCGGGCAGGACACGGAAGAGGTGCTGCGGGAGGCGGGGGTCAGCCTGCCGAAGGCGGCGGAGTAGCGCTCGAACCTCCCGAAAGACGCCTGACCGCTATGGCCGGGCCCTATCCGACCGTCCGTGATCCGGGCGAGGCGTAAGAGGACAGCCGTGGATGCCCGGCTCAAGGCCGGGCATGACAGATCAAGCGGGCATCGGCGCGGTGCTCAGATCGCCCCGTACACTCCCCGCTCAAACGCCTTGAACAGCTTGACCGAGCGCGGATCGTAGAATGGCACGACCTGCGTCAGGAACACCGCGGCGATGCCCTTCGCGGGGTCGATCCAGTAATAGGTGTTGGCGAAGCCGCCCCAGAACAGCGAACCGGCGGAACGTCCTTCGGCACTCTGTTCGCGGTTGATCTCGAAGGCCAGCGACCATCCCGTCGAGATGCCCGGAAAGAAATCGACGCTCCTGAGCCCCATCGGCGACATCAGCCCCATGGCCGGGATCGAGAGGTCGGGGATCTGGTCGGTGGAGAGCGCCACGATGCTCTCGGGCTTCAGGATGCGCGCGCCGTTCAGCTCGCCGCCGTTGAGGATCATACGCACGAAGGTCAGGTAGTCGGGCGCGGTGGAATAAAGACCGCCGCCGCCAGACTCGAATTCCGGTTCCTGCACCACCACCATGTCGGTCGGCACATAGCTGCCGTCTTCCTTCACGCCATGCACCGTCGCACGGCGCGCCTGTTGCGAGGGCCCGAGGCGGAACATCGAATCCGTCATGCCGAGGGGGCCGAAGATGCGCTCTGCGAAGACCTCGCCGAGGCGCTTGCCGGTGACCGCCTCGACGATCTGGCCGGCCCAGTCGGTCGAGATGCCATAGATGAAGGCGCTGCCCGGTTCGGCGATGAGCGGCGCGGCGAGCGAGGCCTTGAGGCCGGTATTGGTGCCCGGCAGGCCGGTCGCCTTCATATATTTGCGGATGGCCGAGGAGGCGAAGTCGTAGCAATAGCCGGAGGTGTGGGTGAGCAGGTGCCTGACCGTCACCGGCGTCTTGGGCGCGCGGGTCAGCGGCTTGCCGTCCGCGTCGAAGTCGTGGAGCAGCTGCGCCTTGCCGATCTCGGGGCAGTAGCGCCCGGCGGGAGCATCGAGATCGACCCTGCCCTCCTCGACGAGTTGCATCAGCGCGACCGTCGTCACCGCCTTGGTCATCGAAGCGACCCAGGCGACCGTATCGGGCGTCATCGGATCGGGACCGGAAAGGCTTCGCTTGCCGAAGGCGCCTTCATAGATCGTGCCCTTGATGTCGCCGACCATGGCGACGACGCCGGGCACCTCGCCGGATTCAGCCGAGCGGGCGAGGATTTCGTCGAGCGCTGCCTTCATGGGATGCATCCGGTCGTTGGCGGGGGCCGGCACCATCGGCGGCGGCCGGCGGCGGGTCAATTCGGCCGAAGCGCCAGACACCGTCTTCGCCCAAGGTCGGGCGACCAAAGTGTGACGCCGCCTCTCTTGAGCCGGCATGTCGCCGCGACGTAAAGTCCGCGCGACAGAGGAGGCGGCCGGATAAAGGGCCGCCCCGTGGGGAAACGGCCTGTTGCCGCCGCCGGACGGACGGCAACCCATCGAGAGGGACAGCAATGTCGTCGGAAAAGCTCTATCCCGTCAGCGCCGATTGGGCGTCGCGCGCCTACGTCGACGAGGCCAAGTACAAGGCCATGTACGAGGCCTCCGTGAAGTCGCCGGACGCGTTCTGGGGCGAGCACGGCAAGCGCATCGACTGGATGAAGCCCTTCACCAAGGTGAAGAACACCTCCTATGCGCCCGAGAACGTCTCGATCAAATGGTTCGAGGACGGCACCACCAACGTCTCCTACAACTGCGTCGATCGGCACCTCGCCCGGCGCGGCGATCAGGTCGCGATCATCTGGGAGGGCGACGACCCCAAGGATGACGCGAAGATCACCTACCGCCAGCTTCATCAGCAGGTGATGAAATGGGCCAACGTCCTGAAGGGCCAGGGCGTGAAGAAGGGCGACCGGGTCACGATCTACCTGCCGATGATCCCCGAGGCCGCCTATGCCATGCTGGCCTGCGCCCGCGTCGGCGCGGTGCATTCCATCGTCTTCGGCGGCTTCTCGCCGGACAGCCTCGCCGGCCGCATCGAGGACGCCTCGACAGCCGTGGTGATCACTGCCGACGAGGGCCTGCGCGGCGGCCGCAAGGTGCCGCTCAAGGTCAATGTCGATGCCGCCGTCGAGAAGGCGCCGGGCGTCGTCAAGAGTGTCATCGTGGTGAAGCGCACCGGCTCGCCGGTCGCCATGAAGGATGGCCGCGACCACTATTACGACGATCTCGCCGCCAATGCCGCCGACGAATGCGCGCCGGAGGAGATGAACGCCGAAGATCCGCTGTTCATCCTCTACACGTCCGGCTCGACCGGAAAGCCGAAAGGCGTGCTGCACACGACCGGTGGCTATCTCGTCTATGCCTCGATGACCCACCAGTACGTCTTCGACTACAAGGACGGCGACATCTACTGGTGCACGGCGGATGTCGGCTGGGTCACCGGCCACAGCTACATCGTCTACGGCCCGCTGGCGAACGGCGCGACGACGCTGATGTTCGAGGGCATTCCGACCTATCCGTCGATCTCGCGGTTCTGGGAGGTGGTCGACAAGCACAAGGTCAACACCTTCTACACCGCGCCGACCGCCATCCGCTCGCTGATGGGCGCCGGCGAGGACCCCGTGAAGAAGACCTCGCGCGCCTCGCTGCGCCTGCTCGGCTCGGTCGGCGAGCCGATCAATCCCGAGGCCTGGGAATGGTATCACCGCGTCGTCGGCGATAACCGCTGCCCGATCGTCGACACCTGGTGGCAGACCGAGACGGGCGGCATCCTGATCACCCCGCTGCCGGGCGCCATCGCCCAGAAGCCGGGCTCGGCGACAAGGCCGTTCTTCGGCGTTAAGCCCGAGATCGTCGATGCCGAGGGCAAGGTTCTGGAGGGCGCCGCCGAGGGCAATCTGGTCATCGCCGATTCCTGGCCAGGCCAGATGCGCACGGTGTTCGGCGACCACGAGCGGTTCGTCCAGACCTATTTCTCGACCTATCCGAACAAGTATTTCACCGGCGACGGCTGCCGGCGCGATGCCGACGGCTATTACTGGATCACCGGCCGCGTCGATGATGTCATCAACGTCTCCGGCCACCGCATGGGTACAGCCGAGGTCGAATCCGCTCTCGTCGCCCATCCGAAGGTCTCCGAGGCGGCGGTGGTCGGCTATCCCCACGACATCAAGGGTCAGGGCATCTATGCCTATGTCACGCTGATGGGTGGCGAGGACCCGACCGAGGACCTGCGCAAGGAACTCGTCGGCTGGGTGCGCAAGGAGATCGGCCCGATCGCCTCGCCGGACCTGATCCAGTTCGCGCCGGGCCTGCCGAAGACCCGTTCCGGCAAGATCATGCGCCGCATCCTGCGCAAGATCGCCGAGGACGAGTTCGGCGCGCTGGGCGACACCTCGACGCTTGCGGACCCGGCGGTGGTCGACGACCTGATCACCAACCGGCAGAACCGCAAGAGCGCGTGACGATGGGCGCCGGGCGGCATCTGACGCTCGGCGCGGCTCTGGTGGCTCTCGGCCTGCCACCCGCCTTCGCCTGCAATCCTGATCGCGCGGAGGCCGTGACCGGCCTGCGCGCCGACACGCCCCTCGCCTTCTCGGCGCCCGACGGGCGGCGCCTGCGGCTCCTTGCCCTGACGGGCGACGCCGCAGTCCCCGTCGAGCGGATCGACCGGATCGCGCCGCTGGGCGGCCTCGACCGCCACGAACGCCTGCCCGTCATCGCCCTCGGCCCCGACGGCCCCGTCGAAAGCCACCTCCTGCGCGACGGCCGCGCCCGCCTCTCCGCCAGCAGGGTCATCCCCCGCGACTGCTGGAGGGCGATGGAGGCCGCCGAGACCGAGGCCGTCGCGGCACGGCGCGGCATCTGGGCGGAGCCCGGCGCCTTGCTCGATGCCGGCGATGCCGATGCCCTGAAACGGTTCGATGGCCGATTCGCCGTGGTTGCGGGGCGCGTCCGCAGCGTCCGGACGGTGCGCCGCATCACCTATGTGAATTTCGGCGCCTTCGGGTCCGGTGCGCTGACGGTAACCATAGCCGAGCGCGACATGCCCGCCTTTCGGGAATTCGGGCTTGAACCTGCCGCAATCCGCGGGCACATGCTGCGCGTGCGTGGGGTCGTGACGATCCGGCGCGGCCCCTTCATCGCGGCGGCGATGCCGGAGCAGATCACAATCGCGGAGGCGCCGACACGAGGCGCGAGGTAGCTCAGGACCGTGATTCGGTTCGCAGGAG
The DNA here is from genome assembly GCA_020161695.1 of Pseudomonadota bacterium. Lineage (GTDB taxonomy): Bacteria > Pseudomonadota > Alphaproteobacteria > Rhizobiales > Phreatobacteraceae > Phreatobacter. The sequence goes on from JAIUOO010000005.1 coordinate 163,008, forward strand.
CGCAGGGTGGGTTTTGCCGGTCGGCCGTGCCGGCCGCGATGGCGCTCGCCCTGATTCTGTCGGGCTGCGCGACCTCTCCCGAGGTTCCCGTGCCCGTTCCGGAGCCGGCGCCGACCGAGTCCCGTCTGCCGCCGCTGACCTCGCGCGACCATTCGCGCATCCTCGCGGCCTTCGGCGGCGAATACAGCGCCCCGGCCGTCGAGCGACTGGCAAGCGAGATCTTCGAGAAGCTCGGCGCCGCCTCCGACCGGCCGGACCAGCGCTACCGGCTGACCGTTCTCAATTCGCCGACGATCAACGCCTTTGCCCTGCCCTCGGGCCATCTCTATGTCACTCGCGGCATGCTGGCGCTGATCAACGACGTCAGCGAATTCGCCGCCGTTCTCGGCCACGAAATGGCTCATGTCTCGGCCCGCCATGCGAGCCAGCGCGAGGACCAGGTGCGCACCAGCGAACTGGTGGCGGTGATGCGCGCGCGCCTCCTCAACGACCTTGCCGGCGCCGAGGCCCGGCGCGAGGCGGCCCGCCTGTCGCTCGCCGGCTTCTCCCGCAGCCAGGAGCTGGAAGCCGACGCCATCGGCGTCGCGCTCATCGCCAAGGCCGGTTTCGATCCCTACGGCGCCTCGCGCTTCCTCCAGACCATGGATCGCAACGCCGCGCTGCGCACGCCGACACAGGCCGCTGGCGGCGGGCCCGACTTCCTCGCTTCGCACCCCTCGACGCCCGAACGCGTGCGCCAGGCCGTGCTCACCGCCCGCCAGCACATCGCCCCGGATGGACGGCCGCGCGACCGCGAGCGCTATCTGCGCGCCATCGAAGGCCTGACCTTCGGCGAGGACCCGCGTCAGGGCGTCGTGCGCGGCCGCACCTTCATCCACCCGCGCCTCGGCTTCACGGTCACGGCGCCGGATGGCTTCACGCTGGAGAATTCGCGCTCGGCGGTCACCGGCCTCGGCCCGAACGACATGGCGGTGCGCCTCGACGTAGTGCGGGTGCCGGCGAGCCAGACGCTGACCGCCTACCTGACTTCGGGCTGGATCGACGGGCTGTCGGAGACGACGGTCGAGCAGGTCACGGTCAACGGTTTCCAGGGCGCGACCGCCGTGGCGCGCGGCAACGACTGGTCGTTCCGCATCTTCGTCGTGCGTTTCGGCAGCGAGGTCTATCGGATCATCTACGCCGCGCGTGACCTGAACGGCGAAGTCGATGCCACCTTCCGCGCCTCGATGGAGAGCTTCCGTCGCCTCACCGCAGCGGAAGCCGCGGTCAAGCCCGACCGCATCCGCCTGATCCGCGCCGGCGAGGGCGATACGGTCGACACTTTCGCTCGCCGCATGCAGGTGCAGGATCGCGCTGTGGAGCGGTTCCGGGTGCTCAACGGCCTCGGCGACGGCGACCAGCCGCGCGGCGGCGAGCTGGTCAAGGTCATCGGCGAATAGACTACCATACAAGTTTCGCTTGCACCGGGCCGCCCCTTGGCCTTTCCTCTCCGGCCTGAACGAGGAAACATCAGGGGCATCCGACAATGACACTCAAGACATTCGACCTGACCGGCCGCCGCGCACTCGTCACCGGTTCGGGCAGCGGCATCGGCCTCGCCTATGCCGAGGGTCTTGCCGGGGCCGGCGCGGAAGTGGTCCTCAACGGCCGCGACAAGGGCAAGCTCGACGCGGCCGAAAAGGCGTTGAAGGCCAAGGGCTTCAAGGTTGCAACGAGCGCCTTCGACGTCACCGATCCCGCGGCGGTCAATGCCGGGATCGACGCGATCGAGAGCGAGCGCGGGCCCATCGACATCCTCGTCAACAATGCCGGCATGACCATTCGTCAGAAGCTGGAGGATTTCGCCGATGCCGACTGGCGGCGCGTCATGGCGACCAATATCGACAGCGTGTTCTACGTGTCCAAGGCCGTCGCGCGGCACATGCTGAAGCGCGGCTACGGCAAGATCATCAACACCTGCTCGGTGATGAGCGAACTCGGCCGGCCCTCCATCGCGCCCTATACCGCGTCGAAGGGCGCGGTGAAGATGATGACCAAGCAGATGGCGGTCGAATGGGGCGCGCGCGGCATCCGTTCCAACGGCATCGCGCCCGGCTATTTCAAGACCGAACTGACCGACGCACTGGTGAAGGATCCGGCCTTCAGCGCCTGGGTCGGCACGCGCACGCCGCTGGGACGCTGGGGCAATGTCGAGGAATTGCAGGGCGCCTGCGTCTTTCTCGCGGCGCCGGCCTCGGACTATGTCACCGGCCACGTGCTGTTCGTCGACGGCGGCCTGACGGCGTCGGTCTGAGGATCAGCGCACCACCATCACGGCGTCCTTCGCCAGCCGCGGCAGAATCTTTGCGAAATCCGCGATGCGGATGGCGACGCATCCCGCCGTCGGCGTGAAGCCGTCGCGCGCGCCGTGCCAGAAGATGGCACTGCCGCGATGACGCCGCACCGGCGCGTCGTTCCAGCCGAGCTCGGCGATCACGTCATAGAGGTGGTCGACGCGCGTCAGCCGCTCTTCGGCCGGCCCCGGCGGACGGCGGATCAGGCGGTTATAGCGCCGGTCGCCGGCATCGTCGCACCAGGCATCCTCGGGGCGGATGGCGCGGACCGGCCGACGCGTCTGCGGCCGGACGAGCCTGTCCTTTCGGAAGAAGACGCGGCGCAGCGGCAGGCGCGCACGCGGCGTCCGGCCGTCGCCCTCGCGCTTCACCGCGTTGATGCCGCCCCGGCCGAGGGCGCAGGGAAAGGCGGCAGCGCCGACATGAACCATGCCGCGCGACGGCCTGCCGGGCAGGGAATGGACAAAAATCCGTGTAATCAGGCCTTTCGCCATGAAAATGTCATCCATATCTCTACGACCGCGTCCGGCACTTCCGTAACGCGTCCGGCTGTTTGCGCGTAGTGCCCTTCTGTGTCCTATTCGAGCGCCCGTGACCACGGCCGCAAGTCCATCCCCCGGGTGATTCCATGAGCCAAGTCCGCAAGATCCTGCTCTGCGACGACGATGCCGACATGCGCGAAGCGCTGGCGGAACAGTTGGCGCTGCACGAGGAGTTCCAGACGATCAGCGTCGATGCGGCCGCCAAGGCGATCCAGTCGGTCAAGGGCGATCATTTCGACCTGCTGATCATGGATGTCGGCCTGCCGGACATGGACGGACGCGAAGCCGTCAAGATCATGCGCAAAGGCGGCTTCAAGAGCCCGATCATCATGCTGACCGGGCACGATACCGATTCCGACACGATCCTCGGGCTCGAGGCCGGCGCCAACGACTATGTGGTGAAACCGTTCCGGTTCGCCGTACTCCTCGCTCGCGTTCGCGCGCAATTGCGCCAGCACGAGGCCAGCGAGGACGCCGTCTTCCAGATCGGCAGCTATTCGTTCCGCCCCTCCGCCAAACTGCTGGTCAACGAGAAGAACTCGAAGATTCGCCTAACCGAGAAGGAAACGGCGATCCTGCGCTACCTTTATCGGCAGGGCATCAAGCCGGTCTCGCGCGAGATCCTGCTGTCCGAGGTCTGGGGCTATAACTCCGGTGTCACCACCCACACGCTGGAGACACATATCTATCGGCTTCGCCAGAAGATCGAGAAAGACCCCGGCAACGCCTCGCTGCTGGTCACCGAGGGCGGCGGCTACAAGCTCGTGCCCTGAAGACGGTTTCGGACGGCGGCATGCGTCCGGCGCGCTGGTAGTCGGATGCATTTTCTGCGAATCGTCGCCGTCCGGATTATAAGAAGCCTTCTCGCCCCCAGCGGACCTCATGGCCCTCGACGACGACATCGCCCTTCTGGCCCGGGTGCCGCTATTCGCAAGCCTTGGCGGCGAACCGGTTCGTCTCCTCGCCTTCTCGTCGGAGACGCGGGAATTGCGGGCCGGCGACATCCTGTTCAAGGAGGGACAGGCCGCCGATTCCGGCTATGTCGTGGTCGAAGGCAGCCTGGTCCTTGCCAATTCTGCGGGTCTCGCCGACAGACATGCCACAAGAGGCGCGCTGCTCGGCGAGATCGCTCTGATCGTCGAGACCTTGCGGCCGGCGACGGCCACCGCGCGCGAACCCTGCACGGTGCTGCGAATCCCCCGCACGCTGTTCCGCCGGGTGCTCAGCGAGTTTCCGGATGCGGCCTTGCGCATCCACGAGGATTTCCGCGAGAAGATGCGGGCCACGACCGCCGACCTCAACCGCGTGGGGCGGCTGTTCGGGCCGGACGACCGCCGCTGAGCCTTGCTTGACGCAGGGTGATGGGCCCACCAATGTCCGCTGCGGTGGCCACGCGCCGCCCGGAGAGCGGTGATGCCGGATAGCGGCGCGCGTGGCATTCTGCCCCGCCAAGACGGTTCTGACCTGTCCCGGCGCTTCGCCGGGCTGCTGATCTTGTGCGGCCTGCCTCTCCTTGCCCTCGTCCTGCTGCTCGGCTGGTCCACCTATGGCCGGGCCGAGATCACCGCACAGGCGCGCGAGCACCTCCTGGAACATCTCCTGCTGGTCGCCGGCACCATCGCGACCTTTACGGTGCTGGCCCTGCTCGTCTGGCGCCAGTTCGTCGCGCCCGCGGTCGCCCTCGCGCGCGCGGCCGCCGGACAGGGGGCGGCCGACGAACTCCCGACACCCTGGCACGGCCTGCGCGGGCAGCTCGATCTGGCGATGAGCCAGCAGGAAGCGAAGATCCATCAGCAGCGCGCCATGATCGACGGCATCCCGCTGCGCACCGTCTATGTCGACCCCGACCTGATCTATCGCGACGCCAACAAGGAATTCCTCGATTTTCTCGGCAAGCGGCGCGAGGAGGTGCTCGGCCACACGGTCGAGCAGATCCTCGGCCCCAAGGTCGTCGCCCAGTACCAGAACATGGCCGAGCGCGTTCAGGGCGGCGAGACCATGCGCTGGGAGGGCTGGATCAACTTCACCACCCGCGGCGAGCGCTACCTGCAGGTCTCGCTGATGCCCTATGTCGCGGTGGGCGACACCCGCATCGGTTTCCTCACCTTCACCCGCGACCTGACCGAGCTCAAGCTCGGCGAGCAGGAGCTCGCCCGCAACATGGAGGCGCTGGCGCGCAGCGAGGCGCTGAACAAGGCCGTCGTCATGTCGTCGCTGGATGCGATCATCGTCACCGACGAAAACTGGTCGGTGATCGAGTTCAATCCCGCGGCCGAGGCCATGTTCGGCTACCTCCGCGCCGAGGCGCTGGGCCGGCGCGCATGGGATCTGGTCGTGCCCGCCGACCAGCATCGGCTCCAGATCGACACCATGGCGCGCTACAAGGCCCGCGCCGACGACCGCAACCTCGCCCGTCGCTTCGAGGCGAAGGCGCAGCGCAAGGACGGCTCGACCTTTCCCGTGGAATATTCCGTCAACACGGTGCGTTCGGGCGACCATCGCCTGTTCATGGCGCATGCCCGCGACCTGACGGAGCCGCAGCGGCTGCAGGCCGAGGCCACCGCCAACCGCGAGCGGCTGCATCAGGTCGAAAAGCTGTCGGCCATGGGCTCCCTGCTCGCCGGCGTCGCGCACGAACTCAACAATCCGCTTGCCATTGTCATCGCGCAGTCCTCGCTCCTGGTCGAAAAGGCCGCCAGCGACGATGTCCGGCGACGGGGCGAGCGCATCCATGCCGCCGCCGAGCGCTGCGGGCGCATCGTCAAGAGCTTCCTCGCCATGGCGCGGCAGAAGCCCCCGCAGCGCGAGCCGATCGACATCAACGCGGTCGCCTCGGGTGCCGTCGACATGGTGAGCTACGGCCTGAGGAGTTCGGATATCGAGCTCGACCTCAGCCTGGCGCCGGACCTGCCGCCGGTGACCGGCGACAAGGACCTGCTGGCGCAGGTCATCGCCAACCTGCTGATCAACGCCCAGCAGGCGCTGATGGACCGGCCCGCGCCGCGCCGGATCAGCCTGCACACCGCCCGCAGGGACGCCAGCATCACCATCATGGTCGCCGACAACGGGCCCGGCATTCCCGACGAACTGATGCGACGGGTCTTCGAACCCTATTTCACCACCAAGCCGGCCGGCGTCGGCACCGGCATCGGCCTGTCGATCTGCCGCAACGTGATCGAGGCCCATGGCGGCAGCGTCGCGCTGTCCAACCAGCCCTCGGGCGGCGCGCGCTTCGATCTCGTCCTGCCCGCCGCGGAGGCGGCAATAGCCTCGGCGCCGAAGGCGGCCGGACCGGCGGCGACGGGCGGGCTTTCCGTCCTGATCGTCGATGACGAGGCGGATGTCGCGCGCAGCCTCGCCGAGATTCTCGAAGGCCTCGGGCACCGGCCGATCGTCACCGACCGCTCGACAGTGGCGCTGGAGACCATCGAGCGGACGCCTGTCGATATCGTCTTCGCCGACCTGAGGATGCCCGGCCTCGACGGCATCGACTTCCGCGACCGTATCCATGACCGCGACCCAAAGCTTGCCGAGCGCACGATTATCGTCACCGGCGACACGGTGGCCGGCCCGGACAGGCTCGCCAAGGCGCGCGGCGGCGAGGTGGTCGTGCTGGAAAAGCCCTTCACCTTCGAGGATGTGCGCGGAATCCTCGCGAAGGTCGCCATCAGCGGCCTCGCCGATCGCCTGAAGCGCTGACCCGGTTCTATTCGGCCGCGATGGCCATCTCGGCGGCCGCCTCCGCCATGGCGTCGGCGACAGTGCCATAGGCGAGCGCCCAGGCCGCCTGGGCTGCGTCGTCGAAATCCTCGCCCAGCATTTCCTCGAGCGTCGCCAGAAGCGCCTCGCCGACGGCGTTGTAATGGTCTGGCTGAACGCCGTAGCCGGCATGGCGCATGCCGAGCTCGCGCACGTCGGGCATCACGGCCTGGAGATTGTCCAGCGACAGGATGATGTGCGCCAGCGCCTGGACCAGCTTCGCGCGCTGCGGCCGCATGTCGGCCGGGAACATCGGGCGAATGGTCGGATCACCGTCGAACAGGCGATCGTAGAACGCCGCCGCGAAAGCCTCCTTGCGGGGGGCGATCTGGCCGAACTGGCGGCGGATCGTGGCGGTCTGGGCGGGCGTCATGGACGACAGATGTTCCGGCCGGTGTCAGGGGTCTGCACCATGACGCCGGCATCCTTCGCCACCGTTGCGGCGGCGCCGCTCAGTGTTTCCTTGGTTTCCGTTTTTCGCCCCGCGCTGCCCGGCCGACGAAGCAACTGAAACACGGTGCCCCTCGCGGCGACATCGAACCGCATGACGGGCGGGCGCACGGTCGCCGGTCAGGGGAGACGAGTATTCAATGCGTGCCTGCGACCCATTGTGCCCGATAGAGGGGCCGGCCCGCTGGCGGGCGGGCCGCGGGGCGCGGCGCTCCAGCTCAACCCCCGTCGGGTCAGACCGCGTCCGGGCTGGCCGTGTCCTTGGCTTCGCTGGCAACCTCGGGGCCGTGATTCGGCAGGTCGAAGACGTAGCCGTGGCCCCTGACGGTGCGGATCGCCTCGGTGTCGAGCTTGCGGCGCAGCCGCGCGATGCGCGAATCGATCGCCCGGTCGAAGGCTTCCTCGTCCTCGGCCGGCGCGCGCTCCATGATCTCCTCGCGCGTCAGCACCTTGCCGGGATTGTCGGCGAAGGCGCGGATCAGCGCGACCTCGCCGGCCGACAGGCGGTCGGTCGAGCCGTCGGCCTTGAGGATGCGGGCTGCCACCAGATCGACGGAAGCGGTCTCGAACACCACGAGGTTGCGGCGGCGCCCCAGCCGGCGCTGCAGGATGCCGGCGACGCGGGCGGCGAGCTCGCGCAGCTCGACCGGCTTCTGCACATAGTCCTCGGCCCCCAGTTCCAGCCCGAGCACCCGGTCCACGGGGTCGGGATTGCCGGTCAGAACCAGCACGGCGATGTCGCTGGCAAGGTCGGTGCGAATCAGGATGTCGATGCCACCCTCGCCGGGCAGTCCGAGGTCGAGGATGATCAGGTCCGGCTTCTCGCGGGCGAGATAGGGCTCAAGCTCCCACGCCGCCTTCAGGCAGTCGACGTCGTAGCCGAGATCGGTCAGGTATTCCTTGACCGCGTCGGACCAGTCCGGTTCGTCGTCGAGCACCGCGATGCGGCCGCGCCTCGCCATCGGTCAGCCTTTCGATATTGCGTCGCGCCGCTTGCTTCCGCGCGCGAGTTCCATCCTAGTTCGTGGCCGCATCTGCTGTCACCCTCGCTTGAAACACAAGGGCATCTGGCATGAAGACGACGGTCGCTATCGTCGACGACGAGGAACATCTGCGCGAGGCTGTCGGCGAATACCTGGAGCTGCAGGGCTTCGAGGTCCTGAGCTTCCGCAATGCCCAGGCATTCCGCGAAGAGGGCGCCGGCAAGGCGATCGACGTGGCGGTCCTCGATGTCGCCATGCCCGGCGAGGACGGCCTCTCGCTCGCCCGTTTCATCCGCAAGTCCGGTTCGACCGGCATCATCATGGCGACCGCCGCCGGGCGCCCGATCGACCGCATCGTCGGTCTCGAGATCGGCGCGGACGACTACCTGGTGAAGCCCTACGAGCTGCGCGAGCTGCTCGCCCGCATCAAGAGCGTGCTACGCCGCGTGAAGGCGGCTCCCCCGGCTGGACAGGCGGCGCCGGCAGCGGCGCCCGAGAGCCGCAGCCTGCGTTTCGGCACGCTGGTCCTCGACCTCGACGCACGGCGGCTGGTCGATGGCTCCGGCGGCCCGATCGAACTGACTGCGATGGAATTCGATCTCCTGCAGGCGCTGGCGACCCGGCCGAACCGGGTGCTGTCCCGCGGCCAGCTCCAGGAATTCGCCCATGGCAGGACGGTGGACGAAAGCGACCGCTCCATCGACATCCGCGTCACGCGCCTGCGCAAGAAGATCGAGCCGGATCCCGAACACCCGCGCTTCATCAAGACGGTGCGCGGCGAGGGCTACGTCTTCGTTCCCGGCGGAGGCTGATCCGTGGCGGAAGCCGAGCAGCTCATCGATTCCGCGCCGGCGGTTCCGTTCGGCCGGCTGTTCGAGGACAGCATGGTCGCGCCAGACGGCCAGCTCGACCCAACCGTTCTTGGCCGCCTGTTCGAGGCCATGCCGATGCGCGTCACCGCGCTCGATGCCGGCCAGCGCTTCGTCTTCGCCAACAGCGAGACGCTGGCCATGCTGGGCAAGCGCTCGGACGAGGTTGTCGGGCACACCGTGCGCGAGGTGTTCGGCGCCGCCGTCGACGAGCGCAGCAAGGTCTTCGAGGCAAGGCTCGCGAAAGGCGAGGTCGTCCGCTGGGCCGACTGGGTCGTCTATGCCAACGGCCAGCGGCGCTATGTGGAACATCTCTATTCGCCGTGCTTCGGCCAGATCGGCGAACTGATCGGCTATATCAGCTTCGTTCGCGACACGACCGATCTGAAGGAGCGCGAGGAAGCGCTGGAGGCGCGGATCGCCGCGCTCAACATTGCCGAAACCATCAATACCGCGATCATCAAGACCTCGGTCGACCCGATCATGGTTGTCGACGAGGGCGGCGTCCTGATCGATCTCAACCCCGCCGCCATGGCGACCTTCGGCTATTCGCGCGCCCATGCGGTCGGCCGCCCCATCGCGGAGCTGATCATCCCGCCGCACCTGCGCGAGAGCCACACGCAGGGCATGGCCCGCTATACCGCGACCGGCATGAGCCGCATCCTCGACCAGCGCATCACGGTCGATGCCAATCGGGCCGACGGCACGATCATCCCGATCGAACTCACGATTTCGGAAATCCGGCTGCCGCAACGGCGCGTGTTCACCGCCCACCTGCGCGATCTCTCGTCGGTACGCGAGGCCGAACGGCAGCTCGAACAGCAGCGCGAACGGCTGCACCAGGCCGAAAAATTATCCGCCATGGGCTCACTTCTGGCCGGCGTCGCCCACGAGCTCAACAACCCGCTGGCGATCCTCGTCGCGCAATCGACCCTGCTCATGGAGACCGCGTCCAGCGATGCCCAGAAGCGCCGCGCCGAGCGCATCCATGCCGCCGCCGAGCGATCCGGCCGGATCGTCAAGAGCTTCCTCGCCATGGCACGCCAGCGGCCGGAGAAGCGCGAACCGACCAGCCTCAACGCGCTGGTCAAGGCATCGACCGAGATGCTCGCCTACGGACTGCGCACCCACGGCGTCGAACTCGCGCTCGACCTCGACGAGCGGTTGCCGGCGATCGTCGCCGACCAGGATTTCCTCGGCCAGGTCGTCGCCAACCTGATCATCAACGCCCAGCACGCACTGGCGGAGCGCCCCGATCCCCGCCGGATCGTCGTCTCGACCCGGAACGAGGGCCGCCGCGCCGTGCTCCAGATCGCCGACAACGGGCCGGGCGTACCCGCGCAGCTCGCCGAGCGCATCTTCGAACCCTATTTCACCACCAAGCCCGCGGGCGTCGGCACCGGTATCGGCCTGTCCATCTGCAAGACCGTGGTGGAATCGCATGGCGGTACGATCAGCCATGCCGCCGCCCCCGGCGGCGGCGCGATCTTCACCGTCTCCCTGCCTGCCGCCTCCGGCGGACAGGCGGAGGAGCCCGTGCCCGCCACCACCGAGGCCGATGGCCTGTCCATCCTTGTGGTCGACGACGAGGCCGACGTGCGCGAGGGGCTCGCCGAAATGCTCGAACTGCTCGGCCACCGGGTCCTTCCCGCCCAGACAGCCCGCGAAGCGCTGGAGGGCGGCGGTGCGGAAGCGGCCGATCTGGTCTTCGTCGATCTCAGGATGCCCGGCATCGATGGCCTGCGTTTCCGCGATGCCGTGGTCGCGCGCAATCCCAGGCTCGCCGACCGCGTCATCATTATGACCGGCGACGCGGTCGAGGGGCCCGGCGCGGTGGAGCGTCATGGCGGCGAGGGGCGCATTCCCATCATGGAAAAGCCGTTCACGCTGGCCGACGTGCGCGATGCCCTCGCGGCCTTCGCCTGATCGTCGCTTGAGTCTTCGCGAAAGCCCCGGAGTCGAGGCATCGCCGCAGTGAGTCTCCGCGCAGGCCGCCTGAATCGAGAGGATCGACGGCGGGCGCGTCGCATGCATGTCCCGGCGGCCGGTAAGAATTCGTTTACCGAAATGACTCGCGGCGAATTCCGATTGACTCGACACCTTGCGATCAGGACTCGGCTAGTAGCCCACTAGACTCTCAACCACCATATCTTGTCGTGAACGAATCAGGATTCGCCGCGAGTCAGCGATTCGGCCCCGATTCGTTCCAGACTCGTTCCAGGCGTGAACGAGCGCGCTGGCCGATACCGAAATGTCACGCACGTCCCGTGCCGGCGTGATACACAAGGTTCCGAATGACCCTGTCGCTTCCGCCACTACCCCCCGCCCTCCGCGGGCGTGGGGTAACCGCAGTCCTCGGCCCGACCAATACGGGCAAGACCACGCTCGCCATCGAGCGGATGCTGGCCCATCCCTCGGGCCTGATCGGACTGCCGTTGCGGCTCCTTGCCCGCGAGGTCTACGCCAAGCTGGTCGCCCGTGCCGGCGAGGGCGCTGTCGCGCTGGTCACCGGCGAGGAAAAGATCAAGCCGCCCGGCGCGCGCTACTGGGTCGCGACCGTCGAGGCCATGCCGCTCGACATCGACGTGTCCTTCCTCGCCATCGACGAGATCCAGATTGCCGGCGACCTCGAGCGCGGCCACGTTTTCACCGACCGCATCCTCAACCGGCGCGGGCGTGACGAGACCATGCTGCTCGGGGCCGCCACAATGCGCGGGCTGATCGAGAAGCTCATTCCCGGCGCCAATATCGTCACGCGGCCGCGCTTCTCGAATCTGATGTTCGCGGGCGAGAAGAAGCTCACCCGCCTGCCGCGCCGCTCGGCCATCGTCGCTTTCTCGGCCGATGAGGTCTATGCGATCGCCGAGCTGATCCGCCGTCAGCGCGGCGGCGCCGCCGTGGTGCTCGGAGCGCTGTCGCCGCGCACCCGAAACGCGCAGGTCGAGATCTACCAGTCCGGCGATGTCGACTATCTCATCGCCACCGATGCCATCGGCATGGGCCTCAACCTCGATGTCGACCACGTCGCCTTCGCCGCCGATCGCAAGTTCGACGGCTACCAGTTCCGCCGGCTGAACCCGGTCGAGTTCGCGCAGATCGCCGGGCGCGCCGGGCGCTCCAATCGCGACGGCACATTCGGCACGACGGGCCGCTGCCCGCCGCTTGAGGATGATCTCGTTCAGGCTCTGGAGAGCCATTCATTCGACGGCGTGAAGATGCTGCAATGGCGCAACACCCATCTCGACTTCACGTCGGTGGAAACGCTGCTCGCCAGCCTCGATGTGGTGCCGACCGAACCGGGCCTGACCCGCTCGCCCATCGCGGTCGACCAGCGGGTTCTGGAACTGGCGCTGAGGGACGAGGATGTCAGGGCGCGCGCAAGGGGCCGCGAAGCGGTGTCCAAGCTCTGGGACGCCTGCCTGATGCCCGACTATCGCCGGATCTCGCCGGCGAGCCATACCGAGCTGGTCACCGCGCTCTACAGCCACCTCACCGGCCGGAAGGGGCGCATCCCCTCCGACTGGATCGCCACCCAGGTCGCCATCGCCGACCGCACCGATGGCGACATCGATACGCTGTCCAACCGGATCGCCCACATCCGGACCTGGACCTTCGCAGCCAACCGGCCGGACTGGGTCGACGACCCCGTCCACTGGCAGGCAGAGACACGCCGGGTGGAGGACATTTTGTCCGATGCTCTTCATGAACGCTTGACGCAGCGCTTCGTCGATCGCAGGACGAGCGTGCTGATGCGTCGCCTAAGGGAAAACACCATGCTCGAGGCCGAGATCACCAAGACCGGCGACGTGACCGTCGAGGGCCAGCATGTCGGCCGGCTCGAGGGCTTCCGCTTCGCCCCCGACCCGCAGGCCGGCGACGGCGAGGCCGGACGCGCCCTGCGCTCAGCCGCCTCCAGGGCGCTGGCGAGCGAGATCGACTCCCGCGCCGAGAAACTGTCGTCCTCCGGCGACGAGGCCTTCATCCTGTCGAATGACGGCACGATCCGCTGGCACGGCGAGGCCGTCGCCAAGCTCGATGCGGGCGACAAGATCCTCGCGCCGCGCGTGCGCATCCTCTCCGACGAACATCTGACCGGCGGTCCGCGCGACCAGGTGCAGGCGCGCCTCGACCTCTGGCTCCACGCCCAGATCGAGAAGCAGCTCGGCCCGGTTCTGGCGCTTGAGAGGTCCGAGGAACTGACCGGCCTTGCCCGCGGCGTCGCCTTCCAGATCGCCGAGGCGCTCGGCGTCGTCGAGCGGCCGAAGGTCGCCGAGGACGTGAAGCAGCTCGACCAGGAAGCACGGGCCGTGCTGCGCAAGCTCGGCGTGCGCTTCGGCGCCTATCACATCTACCTGCCCGCCACGCTGAAACCCGCGCCGCGCGCACTGGCGCTGCAGCTCTTCATGCTCAAGCAGGACATGCTGGGCGAGAAGGGCCTGACCGAGCTGCCCGCGCTTGCCGCCTCGGGCCGCACCTCGATCGCCGTCGACCCCGCGATCAACAAGGATCTCTACCGTCTCGTCGGCTTCCGCGCCCTGGGCGCGCGAGCCGTGCGGGTCGATATCCTCGAGCGCCTCGCAGACATCATCCGCCCGGCGCTCGCCTGGCGGCCGGGCACCGCGACGCCGGAGCCGGCGGGCCATTTCCCCGGCGGCGGCTTCACCGCCACCGTCGCCATGACCTCGCTGGTCGGCTGCTCGGGCGAGGACTTCGCTTCCATCCTCAAGGGCCTCGGCTACCGGATGGACAAGCGTCCCGCGCCGCCGCCGAAGCCGGTGCAGGCTGCTGCACCGGTCGAGACCGAGAACGCCGCTCCGGTCGAGACGGACGTCGCCGACACAGCGGAGCCGGCCGACGCTGGCGTCATCGTCGACACGGTGGAGGAGGCGGTGGCCGCCGACGCCCTGCCGCCGGAGCCGATCGCCGAAGCTCTCACTGCGGATGCGGAAACGCTGGCCGCACAGCCCGCGCCCGAAACGCCCGTCGCGGCCGAACCGGTTGCGCCCGCCTTCGAGGCACCGGCCCTGTCCGAGCCGGTCGCTGCCGACGGGCAGGCGCCGGCAGAAGCGCCGGCCGAGGTTGCGGAGATGGCGGCGGACGCCAGCACGGAGCCGAACGTCGAGGCTGCCGCTGCCGAGCCGGCCATGGTCGAGGTCTGGCGTCCCGGCGGCCGGATGGATGGCGAGCGGCCTCAGCGCCGCGACTTCCGCAAGGGCGGCGATCGCGGCGGCGAACAGGGGCAGCGGCGCGATCATCGCCCGCGTCACGGTCAGCCGCGCGATGGGCAGCGCCATGGCCAGCCGCGCGACGGCCAGCCGGGCGGCGAGAACCGTGCCGACCGCGCGCCCCGAGAGGGTGCTCCGGAAGGCGAGCGCCGCGAGGGCGGCCGCCCGCCGCGCCGCGACTTCTCCAAGTTCAAGGACTTCCGGGGCAAGGATTCGCGCGGCAAGGGCGATGGCGAGCGCCGGGACCGGCCGCAGCGCGAGGAACGCGCCGACTTCCGCGGACCCCGCCCGCAGGACCGGGCCCCGCGCAAGGAGCGCGAGCCCGACCCGAACTCGCCCTTCGCCAAGCTCGCGGCGCTGAAGGACGCCATGACCAAGAAGCCGTGACGCGCTAGCCGCGAGGCATCGTTGAACGAGACGGACCGCCTGCGCATCGACAAGTGGCTGTGGTTCGCGCGCGTGGTGAAAACACGGAGCGCGGCTGCGAAGCTCTGCGAGGACGGATCGGTCCGGCTCAACGGCGCGAAGGTCGAGCAGGCCCACAAGCCCGTGCGGCCGGGCGACGTGCTGACGGTGGCGCTCGCCGGCCGGGTCAAGGTGCTGAAGGTTGTCGCGCTGGCCGAACGGCGCGGCCCCTACAGCGAGGCGCAGCACATCTACGAGGATCTGTCGCCCGAGCCGCTGCGCTTCGACCCGCCTTCCCCCATCGTCGAACGCGATCCCGGCAGCGGCCGGCCGACCAAGGCCGAGCGGCGCGAGACGGATCGGCTGAAAGGCTGGGACGACTGAACACGTCATCACAGCGATTTCTCTTGCCACGGATGGCCTGTTCGGAATAACGAACGAACTGATTGACGAGAGAAACGCGACCGTTTCGTTCCATGGCCCGCGCCCAGCGCATCTCCGACGACCTTGCCCGCCGCCAGGCCGATGAGCCGGCTGGCGAAGTCGCGCATTTCGGTCCGGACGAGCCGCTCGTGCTCGATGCGGGCGTGGCCCTGTCGCCGTTCCAGATCGGCTACAAGACCTATGGCACGCTGAATGCCGCCCGCTCAAACGCGGTCCTCGTCTGCCACGCGCTGACCGGCGACCAGCATGTCGCCAGCGACAATCCCGTCACCGGCAAGCCCGGCTGGTGGGAGATCATGATCGGCCCGGGCCGGCCGGTCGACACCGACCGCTACTTCGTCATCTGCTCCAACGTGCTCGGCGGCTGCATGGGCACGACGGGGCCTGCCTCCACCAACAACGCCACGGACCAGCCGCACGGCCTGTCGCTGCCGCTGATCACCATTCCCGACATGGTGCGCGCCCAGGCCATGCTGGTGAAGCGGCTCGGCATCGACAGCCTGTTCAGCGTCATCGGCGGCTCGATGGGCGGAATGCAGGTGCTGCAATGGGCGACGCAGTATCGGGATATGGTGTTCTCGGCCATGCCGATTGCGACCGCCGCGCGGCACTCCGCGCAGAACATCGCGCTGCACGAGGTTGGCCGGCAGGCGATCATGGCCGACCCCGAATGGCGCGGCGGGCGCTACCTGATCGAGGACACACGGCCTTCCGCCGGCCTCGCGGTAGCGCGCATGGCCGCGCACATCACCTACCTGTCGGACGCCGCCCTGCACCGCAAGTTCGGCCGCCGGTTCCAAGACCGCGATGCGCCCACCTTCTCCTTCGACGCCGATTTCCAGGTCGAGAGCTATCTGCGCTACCAGGGCGAGGCCTTCGTCGAGCGCTTCGACGCCAATTCCTATCTCTATGTGACGCGCGCGATGGACTACTTCGACATCGCCGCGGAACATGACGGCTCGCTCGCCAAGGCCTTCGCCGGCACGAAGACGCGTTTCTGCGTCGTCTCCTTCACCTCCGACTGGCTGTTCCCGACCGCCGGCTCGCGCGCCGTGGTCCATGCGCTGAACGCGGCAGGCGCCTCGGTCTCGTTCGCGGAAATCGAATCCGACAAGGGCCACGACGCCTTCCTGCTCGACGAGCCCGAACTGTTCGCCATCACCCGCGGCTTCCTGGCCTCGGCCGCCCGGGCGCGAGGCATCGCATGACGCAGGACCTGACCATGGCGGCCGTGCCGGGTCCCGTGCGCCCGGACTACCTGGTTGTTGCCGGCATGATCGAGCCCGGCTCGAAAGTGCTTGATGTCGGCTGCGGCGATGGCGGGCTGCTGAAGCTCCTGCGCGATGATAAGGGCGTCGATGGCCGCGGCATCGAACTGTCGCGCGAGGGCGTCAACCAGTGCGTCGCCGAAGGTCTCGCGGTGGTGCAGGGCGATGCCGACACCGACCTTGCCTTCTATCCCGACGACGCCTTCGACGTGGTGATCCTGTCGCAGACCATTCAGGCGACCCGCGCCCCGCGCGTGGTGCTGGAGCACATGCTGCGCATCGGCAAGCGCGCCATCGTCTCGTTCCCGAATTTCGGCCACTGGCGGCTGAGGATGCAACTCGTCACGCGCGGGCGCATGCCGACCTCGGAGAACCTGCCCTATCACTGGTACGACACGCCCAACATCCACTTCTGCACGATCCGCGACTTCGTCGATCTCGTCCGCGAGATCGACGCGGTGATCGAGCGGTCGACGGCGCTCGACTGGCACGGCCGCGAGGTGCGGGTGAACGCGCCGTGGTGGTTCTGGAATTTCTTCGGCGAGCAGGCCGTGTTCAAGCTCAGCCGGAAGGGCTAGGCTCGGCGTTCCCTTGGGGGGTTTCACATGCCGCTGGTCGCCAATATCCTCGTCGCGCTCGTGGGCCTGCTCCACGTCGCGATCCTCGTCATCGAGATGTTCCTCTGGAACACGCCCTTCGGCCACCGCACCTTCAACCTGACGCCAGACTTCGCTGCGCAGTCCGCGGTGCTCGCCGCCAATCAGGGCCTCTATAACGGTTTCCTCGCGGCCGGCCTGATCTGGAGCCTGTTCGCGCCGAAGACCATGGCTTTCGCGCTGAAGGTCTTCTTCCTCGGCTGCGTCGTGATTGCCGGCATCTATGGCGGCGCGACGGCCAAGACGTCGATCCTGTTCACGCAAGGCCTGCCGGCGGCGATAGCGCTCGTCGCGGTTTTCCTGGCGCGCGGCAAGGATTGAGCGCCAGGCCTGATCAGGCCCGCGCCAGCCTTGCGCAGAGCGCGACGAGCCGGTCCACGTCGTCCTCGGTATTGTAGTAGTGCGGCGAGGCGCGCACGAGCGGCGGCAAGTGGCGCGCTTCGGCATCGATCCGGGTGCTCGACGGGTGTGAGGCACCGATCGTGATGCCCTCCTCGTCGGCAGCGGCAACCACGGCCCCGGCCTCCGATCCCTCGATGGTGAAGCTCACGATGGCCGAGGGAGTGCGGCCGAGATCGCGGATCTTGACGCCGGGCAGCGCCCCCAGACCTTCGCGAAGGCGGCCGGACAGCTGGCGGCAGCGCTGCTCGATCGCCTCCAGACCGATATCCAGCGCATAGTCCACGGCGACGCCGAGACCGGCACGCGCCGCATAATTGTTCTCCCAGGTCTCGAAGCGGCGGGCATCGTCGCGCAGTTCGTAGCGGTCGCGTGCCACCCAGACGGCCGAGAAATGATCGATCATCGGCGGCTCGATCGACTGCAACAGCGACCGCCGCACATAGAGGAAGCCGGTGCCGCGGGGCCCACGCAGGAACTTGCGCCCCGTCGCCGACAGCATGTCGCAGCCGATGGCCTCGACGTCGACGGGCAACTGGCCGACCGCCTGGCAGGCATCGAGCAGGTAGGGGATGCCATGCGCACGCGCGATACGGCCGACGGCTGCCGCCGGATTGGCGAGACCGCCATTGGTCGGCACCCAGGTGATCGAGATCAGCTTCACCCGCCCGTCGATTATCCGCTCGAGCGCCGCGAGGTCGATCTCACCGGTCTCGTCGCTCGGGATCACATCGATGACGAGCCCGGTGCGCTTCGCCATCTGGAGATAGGCGACATAATTCGCGCCATACTCCGCCTCGCAGGTGAGGATGCGGTCGCCGGCCGTGAATTTCAGGCCATAGAAGGCCATCTGCCAGGCGACCGTGGCATTCTCCATCAGCCCGATCTCGTCGGGCGAGGCATTGAGCAGGCGCGCCACCGAACCATAGACCCCGTCGAGGCGCGCGGCCTCCCGCTCCGCCGCGGCATAGCCGCCGATCTCGGCCTCAAGATCGAGGTGCGCCTTCATGGCATCGACCACCTGCCGCGGCATCAGCCCCGCACCGGCATTGTGGAGATAGGCACGGCGGGCCGCAGAGGGCACGTCGGCGCGGATGCGGGCGAGGTCGAGGGTCATTGCGGGTCTCCGCAGGCGTTCAGTAGGTGCCGGGATATTGCCCGCCGTCGACGAGGATGCTCTGTCCGGTGATGAAGCCGGCATGGACCGAGCAGAGGAAGGCGATGGTGGCGCCGATCTCGCTTGCCTCGCCGTAGCGGCCCGCGGGGTTCTGCGCGCCCCGCTCCGCCCAGATGTCCCCGAACGACCGGCCCGTCATCTCGACGAGCTTCTCGACGTGATGCCTCTGTGCGTCGGTCGCGACGATGCCCGGCAGCACGTTGTTGATGGTGACGCCCTTCGCCACAGTCTGGCGCGCAAGGCCCGCGACGAAGCCGACGAGGCCGGAGCGCGCGCCGTTCGACAGACCCATTTCGAGCTGCGGGATCTTCACCGAGCGCGAGACGATGTTGACGATGCGCCCGAAGCCGCGCGCCATCATGCCGTCCACCGTCGCCTTCATCAGCGCGATGGGCGAGAGCATCATCGCGTCGAGCGCCGCGATCCAGTCGTCACGGGTCCAGACGCGGAAATCGCCGGGCGGCATGCCGTCGGCATTGTTGATGAGGATGTCGGGATGCGGGCAGGCGGCGAGCACGGCCGCGCGGCCGGCCTCGGTGGTCACGTCGCCGGCGACCGGCGTGACCGCCACGCCGAAACGCGCCCGGATGTCGGTCGCCGCCGCATCGAGCCGTTCCTGATTACGCGCGAGAATGGTCAGCGCGACGCCCTCGGCGGCGAGCATTTCCGCCGCCGCACGGCCCATGCCCCGGCTGCCGCCGCAAACGATGGCCGATCTGCCCTTGAGTCCGAGATCCATGGACAAGACTGATAGAGTGCCGGCGCGCGCTTGTCTTGCCCCATGCCGACATGGGCGCTCATGTGCCCTCAGGCTGGAACCAGCTTCGCTTCCGCCTCGATCAGCTTCTTGATCTCCGGCCGGCACGAGCCGCAATTGGTGCCGGCCTTGAGCGCCCGCCCGACCGCCTCGACGTCGCAGGCGCCGGCTGCAATGGCATCCCTTATCGTCGTCAGCCCGACCGCGAAACAGGCGCAGACCGTCGGGCCGGCATCGGCGATTCCCTCGGGCGAGCGGCCGGAGAGGAGGGCCCTCCGCGCCGCCGGCGACAGGTCCTTCAGGCCGAACTGCGTCTCGATCCAGTTCCACGAGGGCCGGCCATCGAGGGCGAGGAACAGCACCGCCTCCAGGTTCCCGTCCCTGAACACGGCCGCGCGATAGATGCCGCGTGCCGCATCGGTCATCTCGGTAATGGTTCCGCCACGTCCGGCAAGCGCTTCCGCGAGCGGGCGCCCGTCCACCGGCTGGTCGGAGGCCAGCACGGTGCCGACGCCGCCCTCCACCGCGACGCGCGCCCAGCGCAAACCGTCTGGCAGCGCGACCGGACCGCGTGAGAGGACGAAACCCTCGACCCGCGTCTCGACCCGCGTGAGGCTGGCCGGCGTCGCCTTCATTTCGGGCTGCCCGGAATAGGGATCGGTGAAGGGCTGGACGAGCGCGCCCACGCGGGCGCTGCCGGCCGTCTCCCCGCTCCAGTGGATCGGTGCGAAGACCGCGCCACGTGCCTGACCCTCGCTCAGCACCGCACGCAGCGTTGCCTCGCCGTAGTCGGTCTCGATCCGGATGAAGTCGCCTGCGGCGATACCCGCGGCGGCCGCGTCCTCGGGGTGCATCTCGGCGAAGGGCTCGACGATATGGCGGCCGAGCGTCGGCGCCCGTCCGGTGCGCGTCATCGTGTGCCAGTGGTCGCGGACGCGGCCGGTATTGAGCAGGAAGGGGCGGCTCTCGTCCGCCTCGGCCTTCAATGCGGGCGGCGCGATGGCGATCATCCGCGCGCGACCATCGGCGGTGAAGAAGCGGCCGTCCGCGAAGAAGCGCTTGTCCGCCGTGTCGCGGACGCTCCTGACCGGCCACTGGACCGGGCGGAGCGCGTCGAACTCCGCGTCGGAAACCATGGCAAGCCCGCCGATGTCGAAATCCCGTGCGCCCCTGTTCTCAAAGGCCGAGAGCGCGGCGTGCTCCCGGAACACCGCCGCCGCATTGTCCCAGGAAAAGGCCTCCGCGAAGCCCATGCGCTTGGCGACCTCCGCGACGATCCACCAATCGGGCTTCGCTTCGCCCGGCAGCGGCAGGAACGGCCGCTGCCGCGTGATCCGCCGCTCCGAATTGGTCACCGTGCCGTCCTTCTCGCCCCAGGCGGCGGCGGGCAGCAGGATGTGCGCACCGGAATTTACGGTGTCGTTGGAGAGCACCACCTCCGAGACGATGAAATGGTCGAGCCGGCCGAGCGCATGGCGGACGTGGTCGGCCTTCGGCAGGCTGACCGCCGGATTGGTCGCCATGACCCACAGCGCCCTGACGGCGCCGGCCTCGATGGCGTCGAACATCGGGACCGCTTTCAGGCCCTCGGACATCGCCATGCGTGGCGCCGCCCAGAAGCGCCTGACGCGATCGACCTCGCTCGCCGAGAAACCCATATGGGCTGCGAGCATGTTGGCGAGGCCCCCAACTTCGCGCCCACCCATCGCATTCGGCTGGCCCGTCAGCGAGAACGGCCCCATGCCTGCGCGGCCGATGCGGCCGGTGGCAAGATGGCAGTTGAGGATGGCCGAGACCTTGTCGGTGCCCTGAGCCGACTGGTTGACGCCCTGGCTGTAGAGCGTGACGACCTTATCCCTTGTCCGGAACCAGTCGAAAAGGGCTCGCACGTCGTTCTCGGCAAGGCCGCAGGCGCGCGCCGTGGCGGCAACAGTCGGCGCTATCTCGCGGGCGCGTTCCAGCGCCTCCTCGAAACCATCGACGTGGGCCTCGACATAGGCGCGGTCGATGGCCCCCGCCTCCGCCAGGTGAACCAGCAGGCCCGAGAACAGCGCGCCGTCCATGCCGGGCTGCACGGCCAGCATCAGGTCGGCATCCGCCGAGGTAGCGGTGCGGCGCGGATCGACCACCACGATCTTCGCGCCGCGCGCGGCCTTGTTGGCCACCATGCGTTGCCAGAGGATCGGGTGGCACCAGGCGGCGTTCGAGCCGACCAGAACAAGAAGGTCGGCCGTATCGAGATCGTCGTAGCTGCCCGGCACCGTGTCCGAGCCGAAACCGCGCCGGTGGCCGGCGACCGAGGACGCCATGCAGAGCCGGGAGTTGGTGTCGACATTGGCCGTGCCGACGAAGCCCTTCATCAGCTTGTTGGCGACGTAATAGTCCTCGGTGAGGAGTTGCCCCGAGAGGTAGAAGGCGGTCGCGTCGGGGCCGTGCTCGCGCGCGGTGCGACTGAAGGCCTCCGCCACGGCGTCGAGCGCGGTTCCCCAACCGACGCGCTCCATCGTGCCGGAGCGCGATCGGATCATCGGATGCAGCAGCCGCCCTTCCAGCGACACCGTTTCGCCGAGCGCCGAGCCCTTCACGCAGAGCCGGCCGCGATTGGCGGGATGCGCGGGGTCGCCGGCAATCGTCACCTGACCGCCGACATCGACGCTGGCGATCACACCGCAACCGACCCCGCAATAGGGGCAGGCGGTCACAACGGGATTGGGCAGATGCGAATGGGCCGTCATGCCGCCTCCGCCAGCGCCTGCCCGAACACTACCGCGTCACGAAGGCGTCCCAGCGGCCGTCCCTCTCGGATGAGGTCGAGATACCAGAGCGCGTCGGAGGTCTCGCCGAAGAGGATCGCGCCGGCCAGCACGTCGTCCCGGATCACCAGCTTGCGGTAGGTGCCAAGGCCGGGGTCGCGCCAGACGATCACCTCGGTGCCGGGCTCGCCGACGAAGTCCCCGGCCGAGAAGACCGGCACGCCGGACACCTTGAGATTGGTCGAGAGCACCGAGCCGGCATAGGTCGCCGACTTGCCCGCCAGATGACGAGCAAGCGCCGCGCCCTGCTGGTAGGCGGGCTCGACCAGGCCGTAGCAGGTGCCACGATGTTCGGCGCATTCGCCGATGGCATGGATGGCAGGGTCTAAGGTGGCAAGCTGGTCGTCGACGACGACGCCACGATTGACGGCCAGTCCGGCAGCGCGCGCGAGATCGGCATTCGCGCGGATGCCCACCGCCGATACCACCATGTCGGCGGCGAGACGCCGGCCGTCCGCGAGGAGCACGGATTCGACACAGCCATCGCCCTCGATGGCCGCAGTGTCGGCACCGAGCAGCACGGTGATGCCGCGCGCCTCCAGCGCGGCCTTCAGCATGGCTGCGGCTTCCGAATCGAGCTGCCGCTCCATCAGGCGATCCATCAGATGGATTAGCGTCACGCGCGTGCCGGTCAGGGCCAGGCCATAGGCGGCCTCGATCCCCAGAAGGCCGCCGCCGATGACAACCGCGCGGGTTGCCGGGCTCGCTGCCGCCAGCATGGCGGAGACGTCGTCATGGTCACGGAAGGTGACGACGCCCGGCAGGTCCATGCCAGGCTTCGGCAGACGGATGGGATGCGACCCGGTCGCCAGAACCAGCTTCGCGTAAGGCAGACGCGCGCCGCCCTCCAGCAGCACCACCTGACGCTCGCGGTCGATGGAGACGGCGCGCCGGCCATAGACCAGCGTCACGCCCTGCCGTTCCCACCATTGCCGCGGCTTCAGCTCGGTCTCCTCCCGCGCGATTTCGCCGGCCAGCACCGAGGAGAGCAGGACGCGATTATAGGCGAGCGTCGGCTCGGCGCCGACGACCAGCACCGAATAGCGGCCGAGCGCCTCCTTCCCGAGGTTCTCGCAGAAGCGCGCCGCGGCCATGCCATTGCCGATGACGACCAGAGGTTCGGACACCGGAGCGTCTCCCTCTCAGGCGGCTTCGACGAAGGCGTGGCGCTCGTAGAGGAACTTCAGCACCGCCTCGCGCGCCTTGATGTAGGTGGCGTTGGAGACGAGCTCGAGGCGCCTGCGCGGGCGCGGCAGGTTGACCTCGAGGATCTCGCCGATCGTGGCCGAGGGTCCGTTGGTCATCATGATGATGCGGTCGGAGAGCAGCACCGCCTCGTCCACATCATGGGTGATCATGATCATGGTGTTCTTCAGCGTCGCGTGAATCTGCATGACCGAGTCCTGCAGATGCGCGCGGGTCAGCGCGTCGAGCGCGCCGAAGGGCTCGTCCAGCAGCAGGATCTTCGGCTCCATGGCGAGCGCGCGGGCGATGCCGACGCGCTGCTTCATGCCGCCGGAGATTTCGCCGGGACGGCGGTCCCTGGCATGGACCATGTGGACGAGATCGAGCTTGTGCATGGTCCAGTCGTGCCGCTCGGCCTTGGACTTGCGACCGGAGAACACCTTGTCCACCGCCATGCGGACATTGTCGTAGACGGTCAGCCAGGGCAGCAGCGAATGGTTCTGGAACACCACGGCGCGGTCCGGCCCGGGATCGTTGACCTCCTTGTTCTCCAGGAGCACCGCACCCGTCGTGGCCGGGGTCAGCCCGGCGATGATGTTGAGCAGCGTGGACTTGCCGCAGCCGGAATGGCCGATGATCGAGACATATTCGCCCGCCTCGATCGCCACGTTGATATCGCTGAGGACGTTGTTCGCGATGCCGTTGCGGATGAAAGTCTTCTCAACCTGCTCGACGAGGAGATAGGGAACCTGCTTGGCCATATCGGGATCTCCTCAGTTCGCGGCCGTGCCGCGGGTGACGACGGTGGCCAGCGCCGCGATCAGCCGGTCGAGGATGAAGCCGACCAGGCCGATATAGACGAGGGCGATGATGATGTCGGGCAGCTTGGACGAGTTCCACGCGTCCCAGATGAAGAAGCCGATGCCGACGCCCCCGGTGAGCATCTCGGCGGCCACGATGGCCAGCCAGGCGAGTCCAACGCCGATCCTCAGACCCGTGAAGATGTAGGGCGCCGCCGAGGGCAGCATGATCTTCCAGAAGAACTCGAACTGGTTCAGCCGCAGCACCGCGGAGACGTTGCGATAGTCCTGCGGGATGTTGCGGATGCCGACCGAGGTGTTGATCAGGATCGGCCAGATCGCGGTTATGAAGATGACGAAGATCGCGCTCGGATTGGCGTCGCGGAAGGCGGCGAGCGAGATCGGCAGCCATGCCAGCGGCGGCACGGTGCGCAGCACCTGGAAGATCGGGTCGAGGCCGCGCATCGCCCAGGTCGACTGGCCGACCAGCGTGCCGACGAGAATGCCGACAATGGCGGAAAGACCGAAGCCGATGGCGACCCGCTGCAGCGAGGTCAGCACGCGCCAGCCAAGCCCGATATCCTGGCTGCCGTTGACGAAGAACGGGTCAAGGATCAGGTCGCTCGCCTCCTTCCAGACCCGCGAGGGCGGCGGCAGCGAGGCATTGCTGCCCGAGCAGAGAATCTCCCAGATCAGCAGCAGCAGGGCCACCATCAGCAGCGGCGGCACGACCGAGGTCGCGAAGGCCACCGCCTTCGGCTTCAGCCAGCCGAGCGTGGAGGCTGCCGCCCTGGGCGCAAGCTGGATCACTTCCGCCGTCGCGGCCGCGAGCGGCTCCGGCGGGCTGACGGTTTCCACGGCTCTCAATGCGGGTCGGGACATCTGGGCTCTCGCGGGATGAAGGGATGGCGCCGCCCGGGCGAGCCGGGCGGCAGGCGATCGGTTCAGACCTGGGCGCGCTTGATCTTGAGCTGGCGCAGGTATTCGGCCGGATTGGCTGGATCGAATTTCACGCCGTCGAAGAAGGTCTCGACGCCGCGCGAGTCGGAGGTCGGGACACCAGCGACGCCGAGCGTCTTGGCCGCGGCCAGCCAGAGGTCGGAGCGGTTCGTCCTGTCGACCAGCGCCTTGATGTCGGTGGTCGGTTCGAACTTGCCCCAGCGGATGTTCTCGGTGACGAACCAGGCGTCGAGGCTCTTCCACGGATAGGAGACCGCGCCGCCCTCCCCCCAGAACTTCATGCGCAGCGGCGAGTCCGCCACGGTGCGGCCATGCCCGTAATTGATGTTGCCCTTGAGGCGGCCGTTGATGTCGTTCACCGGCACGTTGAACCACTGGCGGCGACCGACGATCTGCGCCAGCTCCTCCTTGTTCTCCATTTTCTCGCACCACTGCTGGGCTTCCATCACCGCCATCAGGATGGCCTGGGTCGCCTTCGGGTTGGCGTCGACCCAGTCGGCGCGCATGCCGAGGATCTTCTCCGGGTGCTTGAACCAGAGCTCGCCCGTGGTGATGGCGGTGTAGCCGATGTTCTGGTTGACCAGCTGCTCGTTCCACGGCTCGCCGACGCAGAAGCAGTCCATCGTGCCGACCTTCATGTTCGCCACCATCTGGGGCGGCGGCACGACGATCACCTTGATGTCGTTGTCCGGGTCGATGCCGCCCGCCGCGAGCCAGTAGCGGATCCACAGGTCGTGCGTGCCGCCCGGGAAGGTCATGGCGGCGGTCAGATCCTTGCCCTGGGCCTTCTTGCGCTCGAAAGCGGCGCGCAGGGGCGAGGAATCCTTGGATACCGCCAGATCCTTGTACTCGTTGGAGATCGAGATCGACTGCCCGTCCTCGTTGAGGTTGAGCAGCGTGTACATCGGCAGCGGCTGGTTGTTCTGCATCACCTTGCCGGTCGAGTAGAGATGCGTCTTCGGCCTCAGGATATGGCCGCCGTCGATGCCGTTGGCCTTGGTGCCGAGCGCCATGTTGTCACGCGTCGCGCCCCACGAGGCCTGCTTGGAAATGTCCATGTCGGGCACGCCGTGCTTGGCGTAGAAGCCCTTCTCCTTGGCGATGATCAGCGGCGCGGCATCGGTCAGCGCGATGTAGCCGAGGCGCGTACCCTTCACTTCCGGGCCGGCCCCCTGTGCGAAGGCACCTGCCGGCAGCGCCACCTTGGCGGCGGCGAAGAGCGCGGCAGTCGCGGCGGTCTGCTTCAGGAAGGAGCGGCGGTCGGGATGCGACGCGGAGGTCTTGGCCGATGTCTGCGCGATCCTGCCCTGGAAGGTCTTGGTCATTCTCTCGGTCCCGGTTGCGGCCAGAGGCGCTGTTGATCTCGTGTCCCTTGGGGTCCATCGCCTGGCGGCTTCCGGACATGTCCTCGCTTCCCCACCCGGTTGGCTCCGGGCATGAAAAAGCCGCCGACATCGGTCCGATGCGATGCCGCGCTCCAGGCCGAGCGGGCGATGCTGTCGAACGTCTGTCAGCGGCGTTGCTGATGGCCCTGCATTGGGCCGCACGCGATCTGTGACGGACCACGCACTCGCAACATGCTATTCAAGCCGCGTGCCAAGTCGGCCTGCGGCGCGAAAACCTCTTCTTTTCAAGGTTCTAAGGAGCAGAAGCCGTCAGCGGGCTCTCTGGTCGAGCGGCTGACTTTGCGCCATCCGTTGTCCGCGCCTGCCGTTTCATTGTGCAGCGCACAGAAAAGTCACTGGGGCTTTGTGGGGAGCCCGCGAGCGTCGAAAGCGGCGAGATAGGCGTCGATGGACCGGCGATCCAGCGGCGGTTCGATCAGGCTGCCGACCGCGTCACCGTCGGCCGTTTCATTGGCGTCTGGAACGATGCTGCCGAACATGTCGGCGCGCAGCAGCGCGCCGATGCGGTCGGCCATGCCGGGGTCGAGCCGCGCCTGCCGCCAGCGCACCATCTGGGCATAGAGCCAGGCCATCCGGGCGGCGTCGGGACGGATCGCGCCGCGCACGTCGAACCGGATGAAGTCCGGAACGTCGCGGGACGGACCGCCGGGCGCGAAGACCAGGCGCCCCTCGATCGTGCGCAGGATGAGCGGAGCCGGCACGTCGAGATAGCGCGGATCGGCAAGCAATTCGGCAAGCGCCGTGGCGTTGGCCGGATCGGCACACCATGCGGCGCCCTCCACAACTGCCGCCGTCAACGCCTGCGCCGCGCCGGGATCGCCGTCAGCGAGCCCGCCGCCGATGGCCAGGACCTTTTCGGGTATCGCACGGAACAGTGCCGAGCTCGGCGCGACGATGTGGCCGATGCCGCGGTCGACGGCGACCGAGTTCCACGGCGACCCGACGCAGAACCCGTCGACCAGACCCCGCTCGAGCGAGCCGACCATCAGCGGCGGCGGGATGACGACGAGCTGGACATCTTCGTCCGGGTCGATGCCGCCGGCCGCGAGAAAGGCGCGCAGGATGTAGTTATGCGTCGAGAACGGGAAGGTGACACCGAAGGTCGGCGCGTTGAGCCCGGCCTCGCGGCGTCGCACGATGGCCGCGCGCATCAACGGCAGCGCAGCCGCCGGATCGTCCGGCACCGTGCCGATCTCGCGCGCGAAAGCCGTGGAGATCGTGATGGCATTGCCGTTGAGGGCCAGCGTCACCGGCGCGATCATCGGCACCTTCACATGGCCGATGCCTGCGGCGCTGGCGAGCGCCAGCGGCGCGATCATGTGGGCGGCGTCGAACAGGCCGACCGACAGTTTGTCGCGGATATTCGCCCAGGACACCTCTCGCACGAGGTCCAGCGCGAGACCGGCCTTGGCGGCGAAGCCCTTCTCGTGCGCCACGATCAGCGGCGCGGCATCGGTCAGCGGGATGAAGCCGGCGGTGATCGTTTTCATCCCAGAATCTCCAGCCCGGTGACCACAGCCTGGGCAATCTCCGCAATCTTCTTCTTCTCGTTCATCGCCCGCCGGCGCAGCAGCGCGTAGGCCTCCTCCTCGGCGATGCCCTTGTGTTTCATCAGGAGGCCCTTGGCACGCTCGACGACCTTGCGCTCCTCCAGCGCGGACTTCGCCTGGTCGAGTTCGTTCTGCAGGCGCGCATAGGCCTGGAAGCGGGCCACGCACATGTCGAGGATCGACTTGACCCGCTCCTTCTTCAGCCCGTCGACCACGTAGGCGGAGACGCCGGCATCGATCGCCTTGGTGATCATGCCGGTATCGGACTGGTCGACGAACATGGCGACCGGCCGCTTGACCAGCCTGGAGACCTGGAAGAGCTGTTCGAGCACGTCGCGCGACGGGTTTTCGAGGTCGATGACCACCACGTCCGGGTCCGTCGCGTAGAGCCGCGCCAGCAGGTTCGTCATCTCGTCGATATGGACGATCTTGGTGTAGCCCGCCTCACGCAGGCCGTCCTCGATGATCGCCGCGCGCGAGCGGCTCTCATCGACGATGGCGATGGTGAGGCTGACGTCGCTCAGGGCCCGCTCCAAACCGTTGCTGCGATGCGCGGGCGGGTTTATCGCACCGGCATCGGGTCGGGAACAAGCAGGTTCCGCGCCAGTCTCAATAGACCGCGCGGCCACCGGAAATGTCGAACACCGCGCCGGTCGAGAAGGCGCAGTCCTCCGACGCCAGCCAGGCGATCAGCGCTGCGGCCTCCTCGACCTGCAGAAAGCGGTTCATCGGGATCTTCGACAGCATGAAGTCGATGTGTTCCTGCTTCATCTGGTCGAAGATCTCCGTCTTCGCGGCGGCCGGCGTGATGCAATTGACGAGGATGTTCAAGGTCGCAAGCTCCTTGGCCAGCGACTTGGTCAGACCGATCAGCCCGGCCTTCGACGCCGAATAGTGCGAGGCGTTGGGATTGCCCTCCTTGCCGGCGATGGAGGCAATGTTGACGATGCGGCCATAACCCTTCTTCAGCATGACCGGGACGATCGCCCGCGAGGTCAGGTAGGGACCGACCAGGTTGACGTCGATCACGCGTCGCCAGACATCGGGGGCCAGTTCCCAGGTCTTGCCGTTGCCGCCGGTGATGCCGGCATTGTTGACGAGAATGTCGATGCCGCCATGCGCGGCCGCCGTCGCATCGGTCGCGGCCTGGACCGAGGCCTCGTCGGTCAGTTCGACCGTGTGGATCGTCACCTTGCCCTTCGCCGCGAGCCGCGCCCGCGCCGCGTCGAGCCGCGCATCGTCCACGTCCCAGAGTGCGACGCTCGCGCCTGAATCGAGCATCCGCTCGGCAGCCGCATAGCCGATGCCCCGCGCGCCGCCGGTGATGACCGCCGCACGGCCGTTCAAATCGATTCGATTCATGCCTGCATCCTGTCCGTTTCCTGTGATGGCCTTTCCGGCCCTGTCCTTATCGGGTGGCGACGATGAACAGCCGCGGGAAGGCCAGCAGCACCTTGCCGTCCGGCGTCGTGGGATAGTGCGGCGCAATGGCCGTGCGATAGGCAGCAAGGAAACCCTCGCGCTCCGCCGGATCGAGGGGGCTGAGGTAGCTGCGCAGGCGCGAGCCCTTGAACCACTCGACAATGCCGTCAATGCCGTCCAGCGGATGATTGTAGACGGTGCGCCAGATATCGACGCGGCGCACGTGAGGCTTCAGCAGCGCGTAATAGGCGGCCGCCGTGGCGATCGGCGTATGCGAATCCTCGGCCTTGGCGAGCTTCGCGCTCCAGGGCCCTGCCTTCGCCGCCGCGCGCATGCCGACATGGCTCGGCTCGTCCAGATTGTCCGGCATCTGGATCGCGAGGCTTCCGCCCTCCGGCAGCAGGCCCGCCAGCCGCGGCAGGATCGTCTCGTGGCCGGCGATCCACTGGAACACGGCATTGGAATAGATGATGTCGACGGGGGCCGCGGGGTCAGGCCGCCACGTCGTCAGGTCGGCGACCTCAAAGCTGATGTGGCTGAGGCGGGCCCGCGCATTGGTCACCATGTCGGGCGAGGAATCGATGCCGACGATCTCGGCCTTCGGGAAGGTCTGCAGCAGGAGTTCGGTGGTGTTACCGGGGCCGCAGCCGAGATCGACCACGCGGCGAGGGCCGCGGGTCGGCACGGCGTTGAGCAGGTCGCGCGCGGGCCGCGTGCGCTCGTCCTCGAACTTCACGTACTGCTTGGCCGACCAGTCCATCGCCGCCTCTCCCGCTGCCAGTCGAGCATTGCCGCTCGCGGGCGGCAAGACCGCCGGCGCGCGGCAGGGCCGATCACACGCCGATGCCCAGCGCCGGCAGCTTCAGCCCCTTCTCACGCGCGCAGTCGATGGCGATCTCGTAACCGGCGTCGGCATGACGCATGACACCCGTGCCGGGATCGTTCCACAGTACGCGATAGAGCCTCGCCGCGGCCTCCATCGTGCCGTCCGCGACGATCACGACGCCGGCGTGCTGGGAATAGCCCATGCCGACGCCGCCGCCATGGTGCAGCGACACCCAGGTCGCGCCGGAGGCGGTGTTGAGCAGCGCATTGAGCAGCGGCCAGTCGGACACTGCGTCCGAGCCGTCCTTCATCGCCTCGGTCTCGCGGTTGGGCGAGGCGACCGAGCCGGAATCCAGATGGTCGCGGCCGATGACGATGGGGCCGATCTCGCCGCGCGCCACCATTTCGTTGAAGGCGAGGCCGAGCCTGTGGCGATCGCCGAGGCCGACCCAGCAGATGCGGGCGGGAAGGCCCTGGAACTGGATGCGCTCCTTGGCCATGTCCAGCCAGTTGTGCAGGTGCGGATCGTCCGGGATCAGCTCCTTCACCTTGGCGTCGGTCTTGGCGATGTCATCGGGATTGCCGGTGAGCGAGGCCCAGCGGAACGGCCCGATGCCCCGGCAGAACAGCGGCCGGATATAGGCCGGCACGAAGCCGGGGAAGTCGAAGGCGTCGGCCACGCCGACATCCTTCGCCATCTGGCGGATGTTGTTGCCGTAGTCGAGCGTCGGCACGCCCATGCGATGGAAATCCAGCATCGCCTTGACGTGGACCGCCATGGACTGCTTTGCGGCGACTTCGACCGATTTCGGATTGCGCTCGCGCGCCTCCTCCCACTGCGCCAGCGACCAGCCGGCCGGCAGATAGCCGTTGATCGGGTCATGGGCCGAGGTCTGGTCGGTGACGACGTCGGGCCGGATGCCACGCGCGACCATTTCCGGGAAGATTTCGGCGGCATTGCCGAGAAGACCCACGGAGATCGGCTTACCGGCCTTGTGCGAGCGCTCGACGATCTCCAGCGCCTCGTCGATGGTCTTCGCCTCGGCGTCGAGATAGCGCGTGCGCAGCCGCATCTCGATGCGGCTCGGCTGGCACTCGACCGCAATCATCGAGGCGCCGGCCATGGTGGCGGCCAGCGGCTGGGCGCCGCCCATGCCACCGAGACCGCCGGTCAGGACCCACTTGCCCTTCAGCGAACCGCCATAGTGCCGGCGCGCGACCTCCGCGAAGGTCTCGTAGGTGCCCTGCACGATGCCCTGGCTGCCGATATAGATCCACGATCCCGCGGTCATCTGGCCGTACATCATCAGCCCGACCTTATCGAGCTCGTTGAAATGATCCCAGTTCGCCCAGCCCGGCACGAGGTTGGAATTGGCGATCAGAACGCGCGGCGCATCGGCATGGGTGCGGAAGATGCCGACCGGCTTGCCGGACTGGACCAGCAGCGTCTCGTCGCCATCGAGCGAGCGCAGCGAGGCGACGATCCGGTCGAAGCTCTCCCAGTCGCGGGCGGCGCGGCCAATGCCGCCATAGACGACCAGCTCGTTCGGCCGCTCGGCGACGTCGGGGTCGAGATTGTTCATCAGCATGCGCAGGGCCGCTTCCGCGCCCCAGTTCTTGGCCGACATTTCGAGGCCGTGGGGCGCGCGGATCACGCGCGAATTGTCGAGACGCGTCGCCATGGTCAGGCCTCCACTTGCTTTGCTGCTTTGAGGATCGCCGCGACGATGCGGTCGAGAACCGCTTCGGTCTTCGCGGCCACCGCCTCGTCATAGGTCCAGGGCGGTGCCTCCGCCATGTAGGCGGACTGCGCGAGCTCCATCTGGACGGCATGGACCCGCCGCTCGGGCGCGCCGTAGTGACGGGTGATCCAGCCGCCCTTGAAGCGCCCGTCGGCAACGAAGGTCATGCCCGAGCCTTCGGCCTCGCGGACCGCCGCCTCACGGATCGCCGGCGCGCAGGATGCTCCGCCATTGGTGCCGATGTTGAACACCGGCAGCGTGCCGGGAAACAGGTTCGGCACCACCGAGCGGATCGAATGACAGTCGTAAAGGACGCAGTAGCCGTGGCGAATCCGCGCCGTCTCGATGGCCGCGGCCATGGCCGCGTGGAACGGCGCGAAATAGAGGCTCCTGCGCCTTGCGACCTCCGCCGGTCCGGGCTCGCAGCCCTCGCGGTAGATCGGCTCGGCGTCGAAGGTCGTCGTCGGGCAGAGCGTCGTGGTGTTCTGTCCCGGATAGAGCGAGACGCCGGAGGGGTCGCGGTTCACGTCGATGACGAAGCGCGAGATGTTCTGCTGCACGAGGGTCGCGCCGGTCCGCGCGGCGATCCCGGCATAGACCCGGTCGATCCACCAGTCGGTATCCGGCACCGAACGGCCGAGATCGTTCAGTTCGACCGAGACCTCCGGCGGGATCATCGTGCCGATATGCGGCTGGCCGAGGACCAGCGGGCCATCGCCCGGGATGACGGTGACGGGGCTCATGCACTGTCTCCAAAGAGCCGCTCGACCACATGGCCGAAGGGTCGCGTCAGGCCGCCCGAGGCGACAAGCGCCGCGGCACGTTCCATCTCGGCGGAGAGCGGCCGGTCGACGTCGAGAATAGGCGCAATGCCACGGACGGCGGCATGGGCCTTCTCCAGAAGCGGACTGGTCCGCAAGGGGCCGCGCATGTCGATGCCCTGAGCCGCCATCAGCGCCTCGATGCCGATGATGCGGCAGAGGTTCTCGGCCATGGCTCCGAGCCGGCGCGCGCCATGGGTGGCCATGGAGACATGATCTTCCTGGTTCGCCGAGGTCGGGATCGTGTCGGTTACCGCGGGCGCCGCCTTCTGGCGGTTCTCGGAGGCGAGCGCGGCGCTTGCCACCTCCGCGATCATGAAACCTGAATTGAGCCCCGGCTCGCGGACGAGAAAGGCGGGCAGGCCGGACAGGACCGGATCGACCAGCATGGCGCAGCGCCGCTGGGCGAGATTGCCGACCTCGCAGGCGGCCAGCGCCAGCATGTCGGCGGCGAAGGCGACCGGCTCGGCGTGGAAGTTGCCGCCCGAGAGCACATCGCCATTGTCGGCCATGACCAGAGGGTTGTCGGTGACGCCGCTCGCCTCGTGCGTCAGCATGGCCTGCGCCGAGGCGATCACATCGAGCGCCGCGCCCATCACCTGTGGCTGGCAGCGGATCGAATAGGGGTCTTGCACGCGCGGGTCGTCCGCGAGATGCGAGCGGCGAATCTCGCTGCCTTCCATCAAGGCGCGCAGCACGGCGGCGACCGCGATCTGGCCGGGCTGGCCGCGCAGCGTGTGGATGCGCGCGTCGAAGGGCGTGTCGGACCCGGCGATTGCGTCGGTCGCAAGCGCCCCCGTCACGAGAGCGGCGGCGAAGGCGTTCTCGATCAGGAACAGGCCGTGGAGTGCCAGCGCGGTCGAGACCTGCGTGCCGTTGAGCAGGGCCAGCCCCTCCTTGGGACCAAGCACCACCGGTTTCAGGCCGGCCTTGGCCAGCGCCGCGCCGCCATCCATGCGGACGCCGTTCAGCACCGCCTCGCCCTCGCCGATCAGCACGGCGGCAAGGTGAGCCAGGGGCGCGAGGTCTCCGGATGCGCCGACCGATCCTTGAGCCGGGATCACCGGCAGCACGCCCTTGGCCAGCATGGCGACCAGGAGATCGACGGTTTCCGGCTGCACGCCGGAAGCACCGTGAGCAAGGCTTGCGGCCTTCAGCGCCAGCACCAGCCGCACGACGGGATCGGACAAGGGTTCTCCGACGCCAGCCTGATGCGAGCGGACGATGTTGACCTGCAACTCCGCCAGCTTCTCCGCGGGAATGCGGACGCTGGCGAGCTTGCCGAAGCCTGTATTGACGCCATAGACGGCGTCGTTGCCCCGCGCCTTGGCCATCAGGAGATCGTGGCCTTTGGCGATGGCCGCACGTGTCGATGGGTCGAGGGCAGGCGTTGAGCCCGCCGCCACGGCGCGCCAGAGCGAGAGCCGGTTGCCGCCGGCGCGGATCATGTCGGTCATCAGGCGCCTCGGTAGCGCTGGTACAGCGGATTGAAGCCGATCCGATAGACCAGTTCGGCCGGCTGCTCCACCGACCAGATCGCGATATCTGCGCGCCGACCGGGTTCCAGCACGCCGATATCGTCGCGCCCGAGCGCCCTGGCCGCATTGCGGGTGAAGCCGAGGAGGCATTCCTCGACCGTCAGCCGGAACAGCGTCGCACCCATGTTCATCGTGAGCAGCGGCGAGGTCAGCGGCGACGAGCCGGGATTTGAGTCGGTGGCGAGCGCGATAGCCGTGCCGTGTTTGCGGAAATGGGCAACGGGCGGCACCTGCGTCTCCCGGATGAAATAATAGGCGCCCGGCAGCAGCACCGCGACCGTACCGGTCTTCGCCATGGCCGCTGCGCCTGCCTCGTCGGTATATTCGAGATGGTCGGCGGACAGCGCGCCGTGATCAGCGGCGAGCCGCGCTCCGTGCAGGTTCGAGAGCTGGTCGGCATGGAGCTTCACCGGCAGGCCGTGCGCCTTCGCCGCGCCGAACACTTTCGCCGTCTGTTCGACGGAGAAGGCAATACCCTCGCAGAAGGCGTCCACGGCATCCGCGAGACCATGGCGGGCGATGGCCGGGATCATCTTGTGGCAGACGAGGTCGATATAAGCCTGCTTGTCGCCATTCGCCTCCGGCGGCAGCGCATGGGCGCCGAGGAACGTCGTGACCACCCCGATATCGCGGTGCTCCGGCAGCGAGCGCGCGACCTGCAACTGCTTCTGCTCGGTCTCGAGGTCGAGGCCGTAGCCCGACTTGACCTCGAGCGTGGTGACGCCTTCGGCAATCAGCGCGTCGAGGCGGGGCAGCGTCTGGTCAACGAGATCGCGTGGCTTGGCGCTCCGCGTCGCCTTGACGGTGGAGACGATACCGCCGCCGGCGCGTGCGATCTCCTCGTAGCTCGCACCCTTCAGCCGTAGCTCGAATTCATGGGCGCGGTCGCCGCCATAGACGAGATGGGTGTGGCAGTCGATCAGGCCCGGCGTGATCCAGCGGCCTTCGCAGCGGACGGTTTCGACGGGATCGAGACGCGGCGCGTCCGCGCGAGCTCCGACATAGACGACGCGTCCGCCCTCGGTGGCGACGACACCGTCCTCGATCAGGCCGAGGCCACCGTTCGGACCGCCCCCGGCCATGGTCGCGAGCCGCGCGTCGCGAAAAAGCCGGTCAACGCGCATGACAATCTCGCGGCACGTCGTATTCCTCGCCCAACAATGCTAGGCGATGGACCGTAGCATGGAGACGGCGATGGACAAGTTCCATCTGGACAAGGCACTCACCCCGCAGGGCTGGCGGGAGAACATCGTTCTCTCCATCGGCGCGGACGGGATCATCGCGGCGGTCGACGAAGGAGCGCCGGCCGCCGATGCAGTGCGCATCCGCGGCTTTGCCCTGCCCGGCCTTCCCAACCTGCACTCCCACGCCTTCCAGCGCGGCATTGCCGGCCTGACCGAGGTCGCTGGCGCCGGCGACGATTCGTTCTGGACCTGGCGCGACTGGATGTACCGCTTCGCGCTGGCGCTCGATCCCGATGATGTCGAGGCGATCGCAGCGCTCGCCTATGTCGAGATGCTGGAAGCCGGGCTCACCACCGTCGGCGAGTTCCACTATCTCCATCACGACCGGGATGGCCGCCCTTATGCCGATCCGGCCGAGCTTGGCCGGCGCTGCGTCGCGGCAGCGGCGGAGACCGGCCTTGCGATCACGCTCCTGCCGGTCTTCTACGCGCATTCCGGCTTCGGCGGTCAGCCGCCGGGCGAAGGCCAGCGCCGGTTCATCTGCGATCTCGACCTGTTCGGGCGGGTGGCGGGCGGCGCGGCGGGGGCGGCGGCCTCCTACGCGCGCGGGCGTTTCGGCATCGCCCCGCACTCGCTGCGGGCGGTGACGCAGGATGAGCTGCGGCTGCTGACTGGCGCTTTTCCCGATTGCCCGATCCACATCCACGTCTCCGAGCAGGTGAAGGAAGTCG
This sequence comes from Pseudomonadota bacterium, assembly GCA_020161695.1. Lineage (GTDB taxonomy): Bacteria > Pseudomonadota > Alphaproteobacteria > Rhizobiales > Phreatobacteraceae > Phreatobacter. The sequence goes on from JAIUOO010000005.1 coordinate 199,252, forward strand.
ATGACTGCCTCGCAGCGCATGGCGCGCGACCCATCGCTCTTCTCGCCGATACGGTGCCACTATCCGAACGCTGGTGCCTCATCCATGCGACCCATGCGGACGCAGACGAGAGAACGGCCATGGCGAGGGCCGGGGCGGTTGTCGGCCTCTGCCCGATCACCGAGGCCAATCTCGGCGATGGCCTGTTCGAGGGCGTCGATTTCAGCGGCCGGGGCGGGCGCTTCGGTGTCGGCACCGATTCGAACGTCGCCATCTCGGCAACGGCCGAGCTCTCGATGCTCGAATATTCCCAGCGCTTCCTGACCCGCCGTCGCAATGCGCTCAGCCCCCGCAACGCTTCGACCGGCCGGACCCTGTTCGATTCATGCCTTGCCGGCGGCGCGCAGGCCCTCGGCCTCGGGACGGTCGGCCTCGCCGTCGGCGCGCCGGCCGATTTCGTCGTGCTCGATGCCGGCCACATCGCGTTTGCGGGACGAACCGGCGACGCCGTGATCGATTCCTGGATATTCGGCCCGTCGGCCGGGGCGGTATCGGAAGTTTATGTCTCGGGCCGCCGGGTCGTCGATGGCGGCCGGCACGTCGCACGCCCGGCGATCGAGGCGCGCGCGCGCAAGGTTCTGGAACGCGTCATCGCGGCCTGAGCGTCAGTCCATCCGCTCGTTCGGATAGACGCCCCAGAGCCGGTTCTGCTCGACCCAGCCGTCGAAGCCCTCGCCGGTGAAGCGGCACCACGTTCCCGTGCAGGAGCGCACGGTGCCCTGCACCCTCGGCTCGACGCGGGCGACGATCCGCTCGCCGCCGGCGCGGTTCATCAGCGACACGAGCTCGCCGGCATTGCCGCGCGCCATGACCATGGCGGTGCGCCGGCCGGACAGCATCGAATGGAACACCCAGGTCTCGGTGCCCTCGTGATCCCGGATGCGCCGCCAGTTGTCGAACTCGGCGGTGACCTCCACCGGCAGGCCCGCGCGCTGGTAGATCCAGATCACCTGATGGTCCCGGGTCGGGCCCATGCGGGCGTTGACGCGCTCGGATTTCAGGCTGACGAAACGCGGAACCGGCAGCCGGGTCTGCGAGCCCAGCGAGCCCGTCACCTCTGCCGCCGCAGCCGGAGCCGCGAACGCGGCGAGAAATGCGGCCGCAACCGCGCTGACGCTCAGACGACGCATACGCAACCCACACGCATTGCCGGCCGCGCGCCCCCTTCCGAAAGACGGGTAAGGTCGGGGGGACGGCCGCTTTGTCTCGGGCGACCCATCTGATAGACGTGTCGCCTCGCGGCCAGTGTCGCCGCTCAGGGTTAAGACACGCTTGACGGGCCGGGCAAAAATGCCCGCCGCCAAGGACGGATCAGAGGTTGGGGAATGGCGAACCGCAAGAAGCCGCTCGTCGTGGTGACGCGCAAGCTGCCGGATTCGGTGGAAACGCGCATGCGCGAGCTGTTCGAAACGCGCCTCAACGTCGACGACAAGCCGATGAGCCAGGCCGATCTGGTCGCCGCGGTGAAAAGCGCCGAGGTGCTGGTGCCGACCATCACCGACAAGATCGACTCGGCGCTGCTGTCGCAGGCCGGCCCGCAGCTCCGCCTGATCGCCCAGTTCGGTAACGGCGTCGACAATATCGACGTCGCAACCGCCATCCAGCGCGGCATCACGGTCACCAACACGCCGGGCGTGCTGACCGAGGACACCGCCGACATGACCATGGCGCTGATCCTCGCCGTGCCGCGCCGCCTCGCCGAAGGCCTGGAAGTGCTCGAACACAGCGAGTGGGGCGGCTGGGCGCCGACCTGGATGCTCGGCAAGCGCGTCCACGGCAAGCGCCTCGGCATCGTCGGCATGGGCCGGATCGGCCAGGCTCTGGCGCGCCGCGCCGCCGCCTTCGGCATGCAGATCCACTACCACAACCGCCGCCGCCTTCCTGAGAAAGTCGAGCAGGCGCTGGATGCGACCTACTGGGAGAGCCTCGACCAGATGCTCGCCCGCATGGACATCGTCTCGGTCAATTGCCCGCATACGCCGGCGACCTACCATCTCCTGTCGGCGCGCCGGTTGAAGCTGCTCAAGAAGGACGCCTATATCGTCAACACCGCGCGCGGCGAGATCATCGACGAAGTGGCGCTGACCCGCATGATCGAGGCGGGCGACCTCGCCGGTGCCGGCCTCGACGTGTTCGAGCACGAGCCGGCGGTCAATCCGCGCCTGATCAAGCTCGCCAAGGCTGGCAAGGTGGTGCTGCTGCCCCATATGGGCTCGGCCACCATCGAGGGCCGCGTCGACATGGGCGACAAGGTCATCGTCAACATCAAGGCCTTCATGGACGGCCACAAGCCGCCGGACCGCGTGCTGCCGTCCATGCTCTGAGGCCCGGGGGCGGCGGCTTGCGCCGCCCGCAGTCCCTACAGCGGCTTGCCAAAGACCAGAAGCACCCGGTGGCGCTCGAATTCGCGCAGGTTGAGCCCCGAAGAGCCCCCGACCTCGTGGCCGCGGATCTGCGTGGCGACCGAAAGCGTCAGCCAGCTGCGCCCTGACGTCAGATAGATGCTCGGACCGAGATAGAAGGCATCGCCCTGGAAACGGCCGAGCGCCTGTCCCTCGTAAGCCCTCCGGTAGCTCGCTTCCAACCCCACGAAGACGCCGGGCGCGAGGCGCGCCGACACGGATGCGGCGACGAACGTGCCGGAACTGCGCTCGGTCCACGGCAGATCAGCGCTGGCGCGCGTCTGGGTGTCGAGGCCGATGTTCACCGCTGCGAACAACCGGTCGTAGATCAACTCTGAATCGAAGGCTGCGCGCACGCCGCCGGACCAGACGGTGGCAGCCCGTGCCGTGCCAGGATCGCGGCTGTCGTAGCCGCCATTGACATCGAGAGTCAGGCCGACCGGGCTCTTCTGCCGGTCGAGAATCTGGAATCGCGCCGACAGCCCGACGCCGCTGGCCCCGCCCGAATAGGTGTCGGGCAGGCCGGGCACCCCGCGAGCACGCGCCGCGATCCCGTTGAAGGCGGCGGCGACCGCGACACCGGGCGCAAGGCCGTATTTCAGCTCGAAGTTCTGGTCGATCACGCTGTAGAGCCGGCCGCGGCGGCCGAAGGCTGCGGCGGTGTTGAAGTGCGGCACGATCGAGCCGGGCTCCTCGATGTCCGAACCCACCGTGAAGCCGAACATATGCTCGGAATCGACCTCGCTCTGGCGCGGCGGGCGCTCGGCACCCTCGTTTGCGCCTGCGGGAAGCGCGAGGCCTGCGATTCCGGCGAGCAGCGCGAGTGCGGGGAAACAGCGGGAACGAATGGAACGGCGACGCGGCGTCATGTCTCTTTGCTCATGCTTCTGCAAATCATTTGCATCTTACGAACGTCGTCGATCTTGTCCAGCCCCGTCGCCGCATGCGGGAAGTCGCGCGGAGCAGGGCCCGGCGCGGCTTGTTCGGCCGGGTCGATCACGGAGTTGAGGTGGAAGGTCTGGGCCTGCTTTCGCGCGACGGCCTCTGGCCGATATTGCCGTGCCGTACCCTAGCGGCTCGTCCCGCTCAGCGGATTGGCGGGGTCCCAGCGATAGCGCACCGTCTCGAAACGCATGGCGCGCGTGTCGATCATCAGGAGGCGGCCGACGAGGCCCTCGCCGAAGCCGACGATCTCGCGGATCACCTCCATCGCCATCATCGAGCCGACGATGCCGGTGAGCGCGCCGACGATTCCCGCCTCCTGGCAGGTTGGCACAACGCCGGGCGGCGGCGCGTCGGGAAACAGGCAGCGATAGGTCGGGTTCGGCGCTCCGTCGGCTCCGGTCTCATGCCCCCGGATGGTGGTCAGCGTCGCATCGAACGTGCCGACGGCCGCCGTGACCAGAGCCTTCTTCTCGTGGAAGCATGCGTCCGACACCGCATAGCGCGTGGCAAAATTGTCCGAGCCGTCGGCGACGACGTCGTAGCCGCGCACGAGATCGCGGGCATTGCCGGCGGAAAGGCGCGTGACATGGCCGATCACCTCGATATGCGGGTTGAGGCGACGGATCGCATTCGCGGCACTTTCCGTCTTCAGGACGTTCACGTCGTCGGTCCGGTGGATCACCTGCCGCTGGAGGTTGGAGAGCGCCACCGCATCGTCGTCGACGATGCCGATCGTCCCGACGCCGGCCGCCGCGAGATAAAGCAGGAGCGGCGCGCCGAGCCCCCCGGCGCCGATGACCAGCACCCGGGCGCGGCCGAGCTTCTGCTGACCGGGACCGCCGACCTCGCGCAGCACGATGTGCCGCGCGTAACGCTCGAGTTCGTCGGCGGAGAGGGCCATCAGTCGATCGAAAGCCCCAGTGACTGCCTCGCGCGCGCGCGAATGGCGTGGCCATCCCGTGTCGGCAGGACGCGCTCGCGCTCCGTCTGGTCGATCTTGACGACCGCGACGCAGGGGCCGTTGGCGGTCGACGTTGCTCGGACCGCCAGCCGGTTGACCTCGTCCATGCCATCGATCAGCCTGGAATCCTCGATGCCGGAGGCCTTGGCGATCCCCGCGAGATCTGCCACGACCGCGTGGCTCGCCTGCCCGCCGGTCTCGCCATAGAGGCCGTTATCGAGCACGACAACCGTGAGGTTCTTCGGTTGCTGCATGGCGATGGTCGCGAACGAGCCGACGCCCATCAGCATCTCGCCATCGCCGGTGACGGCGATGACCGGCGTGTCCGGTCGCGCCAGGGCGATGCCGAGCGCCATCACGGCGCAGCCGCCCATCGCGCCCCAGAGATAGACGTTGCGGTCGTTGTCACCGCAGGCGGCGACGTCATAGGTCGGCGAGCCGAGGCCGGTGACGACGATGGCTTCGCCGCGCTCCGCCAGCAGGCGGGCAACGACGGCGCGGCGATCGAGGCGGTTGAACGCTTGGCTCATTTCACGAACACCTTCGCCCCGACGAGCTGCTGGCCGAGCAGCACCGCGACAGCATTGCCGCCCTCATAGGCCATGCGGATGCCGGCGGCCGCAGCGGGACCGACTTCGGCGGGCTTGTCGGCGCGCAGGACATGCACGCCCATCAGACGGAACGCATCGGGTGTGCCGGTGCCCATGGGCACCTGCCACGGATTGAACTCGCCCCACTCGCCACGCATCGTCACGAAGGTCAGGAACGGCCCGCCCATGTTCCGCACCAGCGAGAACATGTTGACGCAATTGCCGACGCCCGAGGACTGCATCAGCAGGCAGGCCCGGTCGCCGCCGAGCCATGCGCCGGAGGTCAGCGCGACGCCTTCCTCCTCGGTGGTCAGCGGGATCGCGACCATGGCCGGATCGGCATGGACAGCGCGGATCAGTTCGGCATGGCCGCCATCCGGCACATAGGCGACCTGGCGCACCTTGGCCGCCTTCAGCGCGGCGAAGATGTCGCCCGGCCAGCCGGCGGGCGAGGCATGCGTGGGCTGAGGGTGCAAGGCATTCATCGGCTGGCTAGGCTCCGCATCCTTCGCGAGGGGCGGACCATGACGCCGGCCCGGCCGCCGCACAAGAGAGACATGGGGAGGACAGGCATGACGGTCGGTTTCATCGGACTGGGCAAGATGGGCAGGGGCATGGCCTCGAACCTCCAGACCAAGGGCTTCGCGCTCGTCGTCCACGATGTGGTCGAGGCGCCGGTGCAGGCGCTGGTCGAACTCGGCGCGAAGCGCGGCACGCCGGCCGAGATCGCCGCCGCCTGCGACATCGTCGTCACCGTGCTGCCGACGGGCAAGGAAGTTCACGAGGTAATCCTCGCACCCGGTGGCATCCTTGACCACGCCAGGCCGGGCACGCTCATCCTCGACCTCTCGACCATCGACCCCGATACGACCGACCTCCTGCACAGCGAGGCGCGGCGTCGCGGCATGACCGCCGTGGACGCCCCTATCGGCCGCCTCGCCTGGCACGCCGACCGCGGCCAGAGCCTGTTCATGGTCGGCGCCGACGATGCCGACTACCAGCGCGTGCTGCCGCTCCTCAACGCCATGGGCACGACCATCCATCATTCCGGCGGGCCGGGCGCGGGCACGCGCATGAAGCTGGTCAACAACTACCTCGCCATCATCCTTTGCCAGCTCAACGCCGAGGCGCTGAGCCTGTCGCAGCGCTTCGGCCTCGACCTCACGAAGACCCTCGACGTGCTCTACGGCACCACGGCGACCAACGGCCAGCTCAAGGTCAACTGGCCGAACAAGGTGCTGGCCGGCGACACCGAGCCGGGCTTCTCCATCGACCTCGCCCACAAGGACCTGACGCTGATCGTGCAGGCGGCCAATGCCGCACGCGTGCCGGTGCCCGTGGCAGCCGCTGCGCGCGAGGCCTTCTCGCAGGCGCGCTCGCGCGGCTACGGGCAGAACGACTTCTCGGCCATGGTCGATGTCGCCTGCGACCTCGCGCAGATCGAACGGGCGCGCCTGCCGAAGGGCTACACGCCGCCGGCGTAAAGGGAGCCGATAAGCCCCCTCCTGTAAGCACTGCTGCCAGCGAGCCCCTTGCCGAATAGCCCGTGGCGCTCCACCACTAGCAACCATGCCGAGCCGCCCGCGCGTCCTCACCATTCCCGCCTCAAGGCCGCATCTGAGGACGCTTGCGAGGGCGATCCTCGACGGCCGCGTCGTGCCCGGCTGGCCTGACGCGGCCGACCCGCTTTCGCTCGCCTCGGGCACCATCCTTCTGCCGAACCGGCGCGCCTGCCGCGCCATGCGCGATGTCTTCGCCGAGATCGCCGGGGACCGGGCTGTCCTGCTGCCGCGCATCGCGCCCATCGGCGACGTCGACGAGGACGAATGGGCGTTCGCCGACCCGAGCCCGCTCGACGTACTCGGTCTTGACGCCATCGCGCCCGCCATGCCGGGGCTGGACCGCCGCCTGACGCTGGCCGGCCTCGTCCGGCAGTGGGCGGCCTCCGTCGACCGCGCGGTCATGAAGCTCGGCGACCGCGATCCGCTCGTCGTCTCGACCTCCACCGGCGACGCTCTGTCGCTCGCGGCCGATCTGATGCGCCTGATGGATCAGGCCGAGACCGAGCGGGTGCCGTGGACCGGCCTCGACGCCATCGTGGATTCCAGCCTCGACGAGTTCTGGCGCATGACGCGCGCCTTTCTCGCCATCGCCACCGAGCACTGGCCCGCCCACCTCCGAGCCATCGGGCAGGAGGAACCGGCGGTGCGGCGCGACCGGCTGATCGCGGCCGAGACGATCCGGCTCGCGGCGCTGCCCGGCCCCATCGTCGCAGCCGGCTCCACCGGCTCGATCCCCGCGACGCGCGAATTGCTGGCAACCGTCGCCCGCCACCCCAACGGAGCGCTGGTCCTGCCGGGTCTCGACCAGCACCTCGACGATGCCGCCTGGGATGCTATCGGCACCGGTGGCGCGGCGGCGGCCCATGCCCATCCGCAATTCGGCCTGAAGCGGCTGATCGGCCATCTCGGCATCGCCCGCGACGAGGTCGAGGCGATCGCGCCGCCAGCACTCCCCGGCCGGGAGGCGCTGTTGTCGGAAGCCATGCGGCCGGCGGCGACCACCGACCGATGGGCCGAGCGGGTGCCGGGCGATGCCGCGCCTTCGCTTGCAGGGGTCGCCGTCATCGAGGCCGCCAACGAGCGGGACGAGGCGCTCGCCATCGCGGTCCTGCTGCGCGAGATCGCCGAGGACCCCGAGCGCTCCGCCGCGCTCGTCACGCCCGACCGGGCAATTGCCGGCCGGGTCGTTGCCGAGCTGTCGCGCTGGAACGTCGCGGTGGACGATTCCGGTGGCCGGCCGCTGGCGGCGACGCCCGCCGGCGCTGTGGCGCGGCTGGTAGCCGCTCTGGCGCTGGACGATCCCGCTCCCGCCGATCTGCTCGCGCTGCTGTCGCAACCGGCGGCGAGTTTCGGCCTGCCGGGCGAGCAGAAGGCCGCCGCCATCGCGGCAATCGAGTTGAAGGCGCTGCGTGGCCTGCGTCCGACTGGCGGCCTCGCCGGCTATGCCGCAGTGCTCGCAGGAGCCGGAGTCGAAGTCAGGCAGCGGCTTCACGACCCGGCCAGCCGGGTGGGCGCCCCCGCGCTGGCGTCGGGCCGGGCTCTGATGGATCGCGTCATCGCCGCGCTGGCACCGCTGGCGGGCCTGCGCGCGCAAGCCGCGCCGATGCTCTCCGAGCTTGCCGGCGCTCATCTCGCGGCCATCGGCAATCTCGGCCTCGATGCGGAGACCCTCGGCCTTGCCGAGACCGTCGCCCTGCTCGAAAAGGCGATGCAGGGGCCTGCAACGACCTTCGCCGTTCCGCCCGACGACTATTCGCCGGCCTTCGATGCACTTGTCGCCACCGAGATCGTGCGGGTCGCCGCCGATCCCGGCGCACGTATCCGCGTGCTCGGCTTGCCCGAGGCGCGCCTTCTGGATGCCGACTGCGTCGTGCTCGCCGGCCTCGTCGAGGGCTCCTGGCCGGGCGAGCCGAAGCTCGATCCATGGCTCAACCGCGCCATGCGAGCGAGCTTCGGCATCGACCCGCCGGAGCGCCGGATCGGCCTTGCCGCCCACGACTTCTGCCAGCTCCTCGGCAATCCCCGCGTGGTCATGACCCGCGCGGCGAAGGCCGGCGGCGTACCGACCGTCCCCTCCCGCTGGCTTCAGCGCCTCGCGGCGGTGGCCGGTCCGGAGGCGTGGGCAGGGCTCGTGGCGCGCGGCGCGGACTGGCTGGCCCTCGCCGGCGCGTTCGAGACGGCCGGCGAGGCCCGGCCGGCACCGCGCCCCGAACCGAAACCGCCGGTGGCGCTCCGGCCCGATCGCCTCTCGGTCACCGAGATCGAGACGCTGCAGCGCGACCCCTATGCGGTCTATGCCCGCCACGTCCTCCATCTTGCGCCGCTCGAACCGCTGGACCAGACGCCGGGCGCGGCCGAGCGCGGCACGCTGATCCATGGTGTACTCGACGCCTTCGCGCGCGAAGTCTCCGCTGGCGGCGCGCCTGCCGACCCTGTCGCGCGGCTGCTCGCCATCGGCCGCGAGCATTTCGCCGCCTTCTGGGACGACCCCTCCGTGCGCGCGGTCTGGTGGCCGCGGTTCACACGCATCGCCAGTTGGTTCGCATCGGCCGATGCCGAGCGTCGCCTCGCCTTCCCGACCGTCCATGCCGAGGATTTCGGTCGCATCGACTGGGAGACGGTCGCCGCCCGGACGTTCACGCTGGTGACCAAGGCCGACCGGATCGACGTATCCGCCGCCGGCAAGGCCGAAATCGTCGACTACAAGACCGGCAGCGTGCCCGGCGACAGGGAGGTCATGGTCGGCCTCAATCCGCAGCTGCCGCTCGAGGCGGCCGTGCTCATGAACGGCGGCTTCCCCGCCATCCCGCCCGATCTTCTTGTCGACGGCTTCCTCTATGTGAAGCTCGGCGGCCGCGACCCCGCCGGCGAGTTCAAGCCGGTGAAGCTCGACCGGCCCGCCGCGCAGGTCGCCACGGAGACGCTCGCCAACCTCAAGGCGCTGATTGACGCCTACGAGAACCCGGCCCAGGGCTACAAGTCCTGGACCATGCCGAAATATGTCGGCGGACGTTCCAACGACTACGCCCATCTCGCGCGGGTGAAGGAATGGTCGGCGGCGGGAGGCGGCGAATGAGCCGGCGCTTCATCGTTCCACCTCAGGCGGCAGCCGCCCAGCTCAATGCCTCCGACCCCGCCGTCTCGGCCTGGGTGGCGGCCAATGCCGGCTCCGGCAAGACCTACGTTCTGGCTCGCCGCGTCGTGCGCCTGATGCTGGCCGGCACGCCGCCCGGCGCCATCCTCTGCCTCACCTTCACCAAGGCCGCGGCGGCGACGATGGCGAACCGGGTCTTCGCGCTGCTCGGCGAATGGGCGCTGATGGACGATTTCGCTCTTGCGAAGGTTCTCGGCGAACTCGATGGCAAGGTTCCCTCGCGCGACCGCCTGAAGCGCGCGCGTCGGCTCTTCGCCGAGGCGCTGGAGACGCCCGGCGGCCTGAAGGTGCAGACCATCCACGCCTTTTGCGAACGCGTGCTGCACCAGTTTCCCTTCGAGGCCAATGTCGCCTCGCAGTTCACCGTGCTGGACGACCGCGCTGGCGGGGAACTCGCCCAGCGGGCGCGGCTCGCCGTGCTGCTCGAGGCGGCGGCCGATCCCGCCGGGCGGCTCGGCCAGGCCTTCGCCTTCCTGTCGACGCTCGCCGCCGACCAGACCGTCGACGACCTGCTCGACGAGGCTGTTGCCGCGCGCAAGGACATCGAACGGTTGATCGGCGCGGAGGGTTCAGTCGAGCGCGTGGCCGCCAGCCTCGGGGCCACGCTCGGCCTGATGCCGGACGAGACCGAGGCGGCGCTGGAAGCGGCCATCGTCGGCGAGGCGCTGATCCCGGCCTCCGAGTGGACGGCCGTCGCCGACGCCATCGCGCAGGCCTCGACAGCGACGCGCGACCGCGAAGCGGCCGGCCTTCTCCGCCTTGCGGCCGCCGAGGCGGACGGCGGCCAGACCTATCTGGATATCTTCTTCACCAAGGCCGGCGAGCCGCGGAAGGCCATCGTCAACAAGCCGGTGCGCGACGCCGAGCCGGCGCTTGCCGCGAGGCTTTCCGATGAGCAGGAGCGCCTTGTCACGCTGCGCGCCAAGCTGAAGGCGGTGCGGCTGCGCGACGGCACCGGCGCGCTGCTGACCCTCGCCCATGCTATGTCCACCGAGGTCGAACGCCGCAAGGCCGCGCGCGGCGCGCTGGATTTTTCCGACCTCATCGCGCGCACCCGCGCGCTGTTCGACCGCGTCTCCGCCCGCTGGATTCTCTACAAGCTCGACCAGGGCATCGACCACATCCTGGTCGACGAGGCGCAGGACACGAGCCCCGACCAGTGGCGGCTGGTCGAGCGGCTGGTCGAGGAGTTCACCGCGGGCGAGGGCGCGCGCGAGCGGCCGCGGACGCTGTTCGTCGTCGGCGACGAGAAGCAGTCGATCTATTCGTTCCAGGGCGCCGATCCCGCCTGGTTCGGCCGCATGCGCCGGCATTTCGCCTCGGCCTTCGGCAAGGCGGAACGGCCATTCCGCACCGTGGACCTCACCTTCTCGTTCCGCTCGACCGCAGCCGTGCTCAGCGCGGTGGATGCGGTGTTCGAGGGCGCCGAGGCGCGCCGAGGCCTGACCATCGAGGACGCCGTACTGCCGGGCCATGAGGCCGCGCGGTCGAAGGCGCCGGGCATGGTCGAGCTCTGGCCGGCGGTCGAGCCGGAGGACGAGCACGAGCCGCCGCCATGGCCGGCCCCCGTCGATGCTCTCACCCGCGCCGATCCGATCGCGAAGCTCGCCGCACGGATCGCCGCCCATGTGCGCCTGTGGCTGGCACGCCGTGATCGCCTGCCCGACAAGACGCAGCCGATCCGCGCCGGCGACATCCTGATTCTCGTGCGCCGCCGAGGTCCGCTGTTCGAAGCGGTCATCCGCGCGCTCAAGAATGCCGGCGTGCCCGTTGCCGGCGCCGACCGGCTGGTGCTTGGCGAGCATATCGCCGTGATGGACCTGATGGCCCTCGCCGATTGCCTGCTGACGTCGGACGACGATCTGTCGCTGGCCGCCGTGCTGAAGAGCCCGCTCGTCGGCATGAGCGAGGACGAATTGTTCGATCTCGCAAGCGGCCGCGACGGCTCGCTCTGGCAGGCGCTTGCCGAAAGCGACCACCCGGCCGCAGGCCTCATGGCGCGCTGGCGCACGGAGGCGCTGACGCTGACGCCGGCCGCCTTCTACGGCCGCGTGCTGTCGCGCGATCAGGGACGGCGGCGAATGCTCGCCCGGCTCGGTTCGGAAGCCGCGGATGCGCTCGACGAGTTCATGTCCCTGGCACTGTCGTTCGAGACGACCGACATCCCGACCCTCCACGGCTTCGTCGCCATGCTGCGCGCCGGCTCGCTGGAGGTGAAGCGCGACATGGAGATCGGCCGCGACGAGGTGCGCGTCATGACCGTGCACGGCGCCAAGGGTCTCGAGGCCGATATCGTCATCCTCGCGGACACGATGGGCAAGCCCGGCGGCCAGCACGATCCCAGCCTGTTTCGCATCCGGCGCCCGAACATGCCGGAGGGCACTCCCGCCCAGCTCGTCTGGTCGCCTTCGATGAAGTCGGATGTCGAACCGGTAGCCCTCGCGCGCGCGGCCGCGCGCAGCATCCAGGCCGACGAATACAACCGCCTGCTTTACGTCGCCATGACCCGCGCCGCCGACAAGCTGATCGTCTGCGGCGCGCGGCCGCGCAAGGCGACAGCGGATGTCTGGTACGACCTCATCGCCCGCGCGCTCGGCGGCGATTCCGCCGAAGAACCGGCCGATGACGGAGATGGCACCGTGCGCCGGTGGCGACGGGGGCCGGACGGCAGCGGCGCTGCGGAGGAGGCGCAAATCCCGGCGCCGGCCTCGATCGTACTACCGGACTGGATCGGGCGCGATGCTCCGCCCACGCCGGCCCGGCTGCGCCGCGTGACGCCCTCGGATGCCGATGCCGCAGCGGCGCGACTGCCCGCGACGCCCGAGGCGACGGAGCGGCGGCGCCAAGCCCTGCTGCGCGGCACGCTGACCCACCGCCTCCTGCAGTCGCTGCCAGCGGTGCCAGTTGACCGGCGGACGGAATCGGCCGCGAGGTTCCTCGCCGGCCAGCCGGACCTCGATGTCGCGCTTGGCGATGAGATTGCCCGCACCGCGCTCGGCCTTCTTGGCGATCCGCGCCTTGCCGACCTGTTCGGCGCTGGCAGCCTGCCCGAAGTGCCGCTCGCCGGTCGTCTCGCGGGTCGCCCGGTCTCCGGCCAGATCGACCGGCTGCTGATCGCGCCGGAGCGCATCGTCATCGCCGACTACAAGACCAACGAGATCGTGCCGCGCACGCCGGCCGACGTGTCCGACGTCTATGTCGCCCAGCTCGCGATCTATCGGGCGCTGCTCGGGTCGGTCCATGCAGATCGACCTGTCGAAGCCTGGCTGATCTGGACCGCGGATGGTTCCGTGATGCCGCTGCCGGCGGAACTCATGGACGCCGCGCTGGCGCGCCTCGACCTCAGGCCCTGATCAGAGAGCCGCAAGCGGCGGCAGGTGCTCGTCCTTGCCGGTCAGGGCGGCGGAATGCAGGAAGCGCACGCGCTGCTCGAGATACTGGGCGATCGCCTTGCGCTCGGCCTGCGGGTCGAAGGGCACGGGATTGCCGAAGATCAGATCGACATCGACAGCCCCGTCCTTCAGCAGCGCCCAGGCGTGGGGGATCAGCTCGATATCGCCGATCCACGAGATGCGCGGCCGATGCTGGCGCCCGGACGGCAGGCCGTTGATGCGCCGGTAGGCCAACGCGATGGGCTGGATCCAGACGGTCTCGCCGGTCGCCTTGGACAGGCTCTCGGCCGCGCCGATCAGCGCCGCGCGAAAGCGCATGACGCGATTGCCGTCCGACGAGGTGCCTTCGGCGAACAGCACGACCGGCTCGCCCTCGCGCATCCGGTCGATCATCTCGTTGGCGGTCCTGGAGGTCGACTGGCGACGCTCCCGGTCGACGAAGATCGAGCGCTGGAGCTTGGCGAGATAGCCGAACAGCGGCCAGCTTGCGATTTCCGACTTGGCGACGAAGGACATGGGCGAGAACGCGCCCAGCACCATGATGTCCATCCACGAGACGTGGTTCGGCACGAACAGGACGGGACGGTGTTCGGTCGGCTCGCCGCGCACCGTGACCCTGGCGCCGAGGGCGCGCAGGACCAGCCGATGGAACACCATCGGAATGCGCCGCCGGGCCGACAGGCCGAAACCATGGGCGATCATCTGCGCCGGCAGGATGAACAGCGCCGCGACGATGAGGATCAGGACCCAGACCGCCGCCCGGATCGTGTCGAAGACACTGGGGCCCCCGCGCCCGAATTCGGTTCCCGGACGATCAGCGCTCTTCATCAAGCGGCACGCAATAGAGTTCGAGACGGTGATCGACGAGCTTGTAGCCGAGCTTGCGGGCCACCTCGGCCTGCAGGCGCTCGATCTCCTCGGATTGAAACTCGATGACCTGCCCCGAGCGGAGATCGATCAGATGGTCGTGGTGCGCCTCCGGGATCGGCTCGTAGCGCGCGCGCCCGTCGCCGAAGGCGTGGCGCGTGATGATGCCGGAATCCTCGAACAGCTTGACGGTGCGATAGACGGTCGACAGCGAGATGTTGGAATCGACCGCGCTCGCGCGGCGATGCAGTTCCTCGACGTCGGGATGGTCCTCGGCGGCGGAGATGACGCCCGCGATGACGCGTCGCTGGTCGGTCATCCGCATGCCCTTGGCGATGCAGGCCTCCTCGATCGCGTTGCTGGGACCGCCCGTCTTCGCCGATGCCACCGAAACCCTCCGTGCCGCGCAGGTTCGCACCTATAGCGCCGGGTTCCGCCTCCGTCACCCCCGCGAGGCAACCGGCAGGACGACGGGCTCCGCCTGCCCGGCCGGCCGCACTTCGGGTTCCTCATCCTCGTCATACATCATCGCCATGGCGCGCCGGCGGTCTGCGATGGCGGCGTTCAGCCGGTCGAGGGCGAGCATCAGGGTGGCGAAGCGGTTCTGGTCGAAGTTCGGGCCCTTCGACGCCTCGACGGCCTCGACGAAAATGTCGTCGGACCGGTGCGCGATACCGTCCAGCACGTCCGGATCGTCCGTCGCGCGCGCATCGCGAAGGAGGACGAGCACTTCCGGCAGCTGCCGCGGATCGCGCTCGCGACGGCCGAAGCCGAAATAGCCGGCCAGCGCCGCGATGGCCGAGCCGCCGAGCGACAGGCCGAATATGCCGAGATAGAGATAATCGCTGTAGCGCTCGACGAAAGTCTTCTGCTCGCCGGTCAGATAGGCCAGCGCGCCGGGATGGACCTGAACGGACGAACCCTTCTCGGTATCGGGCACCTCGATCCGCAGCGCGATCGGGTGCTGCGTCGAGAGCGTCGGGCGCAGCGTGAACAGCTGCTGCGTGAATTCCGAAGCGAGCGAATCGTCGAGCCCGCGCCGCGCGACGAGGTAGTGCAACACGCCGAGCGTCGGGAAGGTTTCGGCCGGGCGCGGCGGATTGGAACCGAACGAGCCCGGCACCACATCGACTGATTCGAGGAAGGACACGCGGTCGGCGATTGCCTCGGCCTCGCGCACGGGCACGAGCGTGACATTGCCGCCGGGCGTTTCGCGGATCAGGCCGGCCATGGCGTCGGCGACCGGCTTCGACGCGGGTGGCCCGATCGTGACAAGCCCATGGATCGTCTTCTTGCGGACCAGCTCCGCGGTTTCCCACGGCAAGACCTCGACGATGTTGACGGTCGACGGCTGGACGCCGTGTTCGCGCAGGATCGTCTGTATCAGCCGGATGTTGAAGCCGATGCCCCGGCCCATCACGCCGATGGTCTTGCCGGGCAGGTCGGTCCAGCGCTCGATGCCGGAACCGGCGGGGGCCGCGAGGATGACCGGGTTCCGCTGCCAGACGGCGATGGCGACCGCCGTCGGAGGGAAGGAAATGTCCGCGCGCACGACGGCGAGATCGACATCGCCGCGCTCGATGCGGCCGGCGCTGTCACTCGGCGAATCGGATGAGACCAGCCGCAGCCTGACGCTCGACCGCTCCCGCTGGAGCGCCAGCCGCAGCGCATCGACAAATTTGGCCGATTCCGAGCCGGCCGGTCCGACGGCGAAGCTGACCGCCGTCGGGCGGTTGTACCAGAACGTCGCCAGCGCCGCGAAGCCGATCAGGGCGCAGACGATGCTGAAGATGACGAGGCGCGTTCTGGACATGTCCGGCCGAAACTCCTAGCCGAACATGGCCATTTTGCGGTGCAAGCGCCAGTCGGCTCAGCCGACTCGCTGGACGACGCGGCGGCAGCGGTTCTCGCGGTAGCTGTTGCCCCAGGCGTCGCGCACCCAGACGGGCTCGCAGACCTGGCACTCGCGCAGCGCCTGACGCCCGCCCCAGCCATCGTCGCGATAGAAAACGCGGCAGTTCGGGCCGCCATAGCTCGGCGCCGGGCGGTAGTAGTCCTGGCGCGGATAGGGGCGCGGCGGCGGCTCGCGCCAGCCATCATCACGCCAGCGATCCCCGCGCCATCCACGACGATACGCATCGCCCCGGAATTCGGGCGAGGCCATTTGGTCCTCGGTCTGCGCCGAAGCCACCTGCGGCACGGCGAGAACGGATGCGGCCGCAAGGCCGAGAGCCAGGATTGTCGATCTGAGGATCATGGTCGTTTCCTCTGTTGCCCCAGCCGACGGGATCGGCTGCCGGTCTTGACTGTCTTCGGGCCGGATGACGGGGTCTTGTCCGGTTTCGGGCGAAACTCCGCCGTTGCGATGAACGGCAGACAACAATCCTGCACCAACAACCGCATACCGCAACGGCGGATTTGCAACGCGGTTAGCGGCGGCGGCGGCGCGCGCGCCTGCGCGGACCGTCCTCGATCAGGATGCTGGGTGTCGACGAACGGGTCGAGCGGCCCGCCGCCGCATTGATGCGGTCGCGTTCGGCGTCGGTCAGCGGACGGCGCGGGCGACGGCCCTGCACCTGAAGCCGGCGCTGGCCGCTCATCCGCCGCTCATGGTCGAGACGGCCTTGCTGGATGCCGTCGAGGGCACGGCGCTGGTCGCCCTGCTGGCGGCGGAGCGTGTCGAGGTTGCGCTGGCTCTCACGTTGCTGGCTGCGCTGGAAATCGTCGAACTGCTGGCGCTGGATCTGCTGCTGGCGCAGCAGTTCCTCGTTGAACCGCGGCCCATCGCCGAAAGTGGGCGGCGCCTGACCCGGCATGGGCGGGGCGTAACCGGCCTGAGCCAGCGCCGTGGCAGGCGCGGCGACGAGCCCGGCAAGAAGCGTCAGGAAGGCGCGGCGGGTTTCGGTCATCGGATCCCCATTCTGGCGGCGGGACAACGCGCCCCGCCGCCTTGCGGTTCCAGGCAGGATCTCACCCGATCGTGACGACCACGCGGCCGCGGATGCGCCCCTCGATGATGGCCTTGCCGGCATCGATCGCGCCTTCCAGCGGGATGGTCGAGGTGATCGCCTGCAGCCTGGCGCGGTCGAGGTCGCGGGCGAGCCGCGACCAGGCCTCCAGCCGCAGCGCCTTGGGCGCCATCACCGAATCGACGCCGAGCAACGAAACACCGCGCAGGATGAAGGGCGCCACCGAAGCCGGCAGGTCCATGCCCTGTGCCAGACCGCAGGCGGCGACCGCGCCGCCATAGCGCGTCATGGCCAGGGCATTGGCCAACGTGTGCGAACCGACTGAATCCACGGCGCCGGCCCAGCGCTCCTTGCCGAGCGGCTTGCCGGGTGCGGACAACTCGTTGCGGTCGATGATCTCGGCCGCGCCGAGGCCCTTGAGATAGTCGGCCTCCTGCGGCCGCCCGGTCGAGGCGACGACATGGTAGCCGAGCTTCGCCAGCAGCGCCGTCGCGACCGATCCGACACCGCCGGCGGCTCCGGTCACCAGCATGGGCCCGCGGTCGGGCGTGATGCCGTGCCGTTCCAGCGCCATGACGCAGAGCATGGCCGTATAGCCGGCCGTGCCGATGGCCATGGCCTCGGCGGCGGACAGGCCGACCGGCTGCGGCACCAGCCAGTCGCCCTTGACCCGCGACTTCTCGGCATAGGCCCCGAGATGCGTCTCCCCCGTGCCCCAGCCGTTGAGGATGACGGCATCCCCGGGCTTGAAGTCGGCATGGGACGAGGTTTCGACCACGCCGGCAAGGTCGATGCCGGGGATCATCGGGAAGCGGCGCACGACCGGCGCCTTGCCCGTCAGCGCGAGCCCGTCCTTGTAGTTGAGCGTGGAGTGCGACACGCGCACGGTCACGTCGCCCTCCATGAGGTCGGCCTCGTCGAACGAGGTCAGCGCGGCGCTTGTGCCTGCCTCGCCCTTCGTGATCACGACTGCCTTGAACCTTGCCATATGCGGAGCTCCTGATTGTGGCCGCCAAGGTCGGCCCGCCCGGCGCCGGCGGCAAGGGGCCGGACTTCAGCCGAACGACCGATCCCGACCATCCGTATTCGACCGGAGCGCGAGGAGCCGCAAGGCTCCGCTACCGTTCCGGGCAGGAGTATCGGAGATGGCGAGCGAAACGGAGCCGAATCGTCCGGGCTTTGCCGAAGCGCCGCATTTCCACGGCCATCGTGAACGATTGAGAGCCCGGTTCCGCGACGCCGGCCCCGATACGCTGGCGGACTACGAACTGCTCGAGCTGATCCTGTTCCGCGCCGTGCCGCGACGCGACGTGAAGCCGCTCGCCAAGGCGCTGCTGAAGCGCTTCGGCTCCTTCGCCGACGTTGTTGCCGCGCCGGAGCTGCGGCTCGCGGAAGTCGATGGCGTCTCACCCGGCATCGTCACCGAACTGAAGCTGGTCCACGCCACGGCCATCCGCATCGGCCGGACCAGGGTGCTCCAGCGACCGGTCCTGTCGTCGTGGAGCACGCTCATCGACTATTGCCGAACGGCCATGGCCTATGCCGAGCGCGAGCAGTTTCGTCTGCTCTATCTCGACAAGAAGAACGTCCTGATCGCCGACGAGGTGCAGGGAGAAGGGACCGTCGACCACACGCCGGTCTATCCGCGCGAGGTGGTGAAGCGCGCGCTGGAACTGTCGGCGACCGCGATCATTCTCGTCCACAACCACCCGTCCGGTGATCCGACACCGTCCCATGCCGACATCGTCATGACCAAGCAGATCGTCGACATCGCCAAACCCCTCGGCATCGCGGTCCACGACCACATCATCGTGGGGCGCGAGGGCCATGCGAGCTTCCGCGCTCTGCGCCTGATCAGCTGATTTCGCCGCCTCAGGCGCAGGCCGGACCGCTCAACCCTTCGGGCGCAGCCGTTCGGCGACGCGACGCGCGATCTCCACCGGAGCCTCTTCGGGAACAGGAAATACCGAGCTGACGTTGATTTCGCCGAGCACATAGCTGTCGGAACCATCGGCGCGAGCCGGGCCGAGCATGAAATCAGCATCCCAGATCATCGGCAGGTCGCGGCGCGCAACGCCAAGGAGGGAGATCATTTGCGGCGTCCATTCGTCCTCCATCATCCGGCGCAGGCGCTGGAAGCGCGGATCGGCATTGGAGGTGTAGAGCCGCGGCCCCGCTCCGGCGCGAGCCTCCGCCGCTTCGACCAGCGCCTTGACCTTCTGGTGGCCGAACCCCGCGCAGCGATCGCCGGCCATGTAGCAACGCACCACGCCTTCGCCGAGGCGCGCCTGGAACGGCTGGTCGATCACGGAGCCGTCGTCGAAATAGTCGCGGCACCGCCCGAGAAACGCCTCCAGCGCCATCTCCTCCGCTGCATCGGCGGTCGCGTCGAGCACGCGCACCATGGTCTGGTCAGGAGGGCCCGCAGACAGTTCAACCTTCCAGACGCCCTGGCCGCCATTGCCACGGTTGCGCTTGATCACGCGCGGGCCGGCTCCCAGCCGCGCCGGCAGTTCCGCGCGCATCGCCTCGATTGTCGCATAGCGGGCCGTGTCGCAACCCCAGCCCATCGTTCGGGTGGTATAGAGCACCTCCTTGGTACCCATCCTGAGGATCACATCCGGGTGCGCGCTCACCCAGGGGCCGCTCGCCGCGACCTCGCGCAGCAGGGCGTCGAGACGGAAACGGCTGCGCCCCTCATGGATCGGATTGACCCAGACGAGCACGCCGTCGAAGGCGGCAAGCCGCTCGCGCACGGCGTCGAGGACATCGTCCTCGTAGACCACCGGCTCGGCATGAATTCCGACATCGGCGAGCGCCGCGAAGACCGCCTTGAACCGACTGGTCTGCGGGGCTGCGCTGCGGCGCTCCGCCTCATCACCCCGCCACAGGATGGCGATGCGGCCGAGGAGGGTGTCGCGCCTGGATGTTGCGGGCATTGATAGGGAAGACGAATCTGCGTTCATCATCGCGCTCCTGTCCGCGTTAGCACGCGAACCTCAGAGCAGGACTTGGACGGGAGCCGTCTTGGAAAGGCCGGGAACCTGCGATACCCCGACGCCCGACCCTAGATCCGCGACGCAGCGCAATCAAGTTCCGGCGGTCCGCGCACCCTGCCGGCCTACTGGCGGATCATCACCAGCGGCCGGCTGTCCGGCGGCGTCTTGATCCAGCGTCCGTCCGGCTCGCGCTTGAACGTGAGGGACTGGCCGCGCCCGCCGAGCACGAGCAGTTCGCGCTCAAGCCGCCAGTGCGACAGGCCGAGCGCCGCGACCGAACGCTCGCAACCCTCGGTGATCTCGATGGCGAAGCGCTGTTCCAGCGCGCCCGCACCCGCCGCCAGTTCCTGCCGGAGCGCGAGCGAGCACAGCGAACGGCCCCGCGGCTGGCCGAGCGTCCAGAGCCCCGCGACATCGTCGGCGGTTGGCAAGGATGTGCCGGCGAGGCCGAGATTGGTCAGGAAATAGACACTGGAATCACCGGGTCGGAGCGATTCGAAAATGCCCACCTCGGTCTCGTCGAAATCGAAGGTGGCAGTGCCGGCGCGGTCCATCCAGCGGATGCCGCCGGTCGGGCTGATCGTCCAGGCGACCATGCCGGCGACCCCCGGGAAGGTCGTCGCGCAGGCCTCCGCCAGTTGCAGGGCGCGGCCGGCGCCGAGGCGCTCGGGCTTGAAGGTCACGGCGCATTTGCGGTCGCCGGCCGGGTTGGACAATTCCCACGGGCCCACCGAGCGCTCGATCTGGGCGGGATCGACGGCTGGCGCCTGCGCCTCGGCGGCGCCGGGAGCAAGAACGGTCAGAAGGGCTGCCAGCAACAACCGCATGCGGGAATTTATGACGAGAGGCGGCGCGAGCGTCCATCCCTTCGGGCCACGCATCACAGGCAGCTCGTATCGGCCGAGGCAGCGCGGCGGGAAATGATCGCCGCCTTGCGCCGCACGCCCGTCCCCGGCGCGCTGGCGCTCCGCCGGATCGGATTGGGCAGGATCGAGACCAGCAGGGCCGCCTCCCGCGCGCCAAGTTCCGACGCGCTCTTGCGAAAGGCGCGCTGCGCGCCAGCCTCGATGCCGAACTCGCCGCCCGGCCCCCATTCCGCGATGTTCAGATAGATCTCCATCATTCGTCGCTTGGTCCAGACGACATCGATCAGCATGGCGAGCGGTATTTCCAGCGCCTTGCGGACAATCGCGGTCGGCCCCGTGTCGCCCTGCCAGAGGAACAGGTTGCGCGCCACCTGCATGGGCAGGGTCGAGGCCCCGCGCGAGGGCCCGTCCTCATCGTCGATGACGGCCAGCAGTTCACGCCAGTCGACGCCGCGATGGGCGCAGAACCGCGCATCCTCCGAGGCGATCAGCGTCGCCGGCACCGCGCGCGCTACCTGATTCAGCGCGACCGGGGTGCGCGTCACGCCCTGCAGCGTTACCGTGCGCCATGCCATGCGGGTCGAGACCGGCGTGACGACCGTGTAGAGAAGCGTCAGGACGACCGGGATCGCCGCCAGGATGACGGCGGCGAGGAACAAACGGCGCAGGATGCGGCGGACCATGGCCATTCCGAATGCGGTGATGCCTCCCGACGGACCGGAACGGCTCCTCGTGCGTGGCGTCGACGGGTGCCCCGCCGGCTGGATCGCCGTGACGATCGCCGCCGAAGGCCCCTTGGCGCCATGCGTCACGATAACGCGCGACTTCGCTGAACTCACCGAGGGCGTCGAGAAAATCGCGGTCGACATGCCGATCGGCTTGCCCGACCACAGCAGCAACGGCGGGCGCGGCCCGGAACGGCTGGTGCGCCCGCTGATCGGCGAACGCCAATCCTCGGTCTTTTCGGTGCCTTCGCGCCGCGCCGTGTTCTGCGACGACTACCGCGAGGCCTGCGCCGCAGCGCTCGAGACCTCCGAACCGCCGCGCATGGTGTCGAAACAGGCTTTCCACCTGTTCCCGAAGATCCGCGAGGTCGACCGCCTGTTGCGCGCGCGGCCCGATCTGGTCGCGCGGGTCTTCGAGGTGCACCCCGAACTCGCCTTCTGGCGGATCGCCGGCGAGCGGCCGCTGCCCTTGCCGAAAAAGGTCAAATCGCGCGGCCACCCGCCGGGTCTTGCCCTGCGCCGCGATCTGCTCGTGGCCGCGGGCTATCCGGAAACCGCTCTGGAGCGTCCGCCGCGCGGCGCGGGGCTGGACGATCTGCTCGACGCGGCGGTCAACGCTCTGATCGCCCGCCGCCTCCTCGCCGGCATCGCCCAGAGCTTTCCCGACCCACCGGGCCGCGATGCTCATGGACTGCCGGTGGCCATCTGGTCTTGACCGTCTGCCGCGAACCGGCTCCCGTGCGGCTTGCTCGCAGGAACCCGCCATGATCACGACCGACGACATCCGCGCCGCCCATGACCGCATCCGCGGCCACGTCCGCCGCACCCCGACGATTCCGCTCCCCGCCGAGACGTTCGGGCTCGACCGTCCGGTCTCGATGAAGCTCGAATTCCTGCAGGTCACCGGCACGTTCAAGGCGCGGGGGGCCTTCAACACGCTGCTTTCGGTGCCGATCCCGGCGGCCGGCATCTGTGCGGCCTCGGGCGGCAATCACGGCATCGCAGCAGCCTATGCGGCGGGCCGGCTTGGCGTCCGCGCGCGCATCTTCGTGCCCGAGATTTCCTCGCCCGCAAAAATCGCACGCATCCGCGAGACCGGTGCGGAACTGGTTGTCGGCGGCGCGCGCTATGCCGACGCGCTGGCTGCCTGCGAGGCCTATGCGGCGGAGAGCGGCGCCCACTCCGTTCATGCCTACGACGCCTGGCCGACCATTGCCGGACAGGGCACGGTGGGCATCGAGTGGGAGGAGGATGCCGGCGGCCTCGACACAGTGCTGGTCGCCGTCGGCGGCGGCGGCCTGATCTCGGGCATAGCCCGCTGGTTCGAAAGGCGGGTGAGGGTGGTCGGGGTGGAGCCGGAGGGCTCGCGCGCGCTCGATGCCGCGCTTCAGGCTGGCGCGCCAGTCGACGTCGAGGTCAATTCGGTCGCCGCCGATTCACTCGGCGCGCGCAACGTCTTCGGCAGGGTCCATGAAACTGCGGCGCGCTATGTCGATCGCGTCGTGCTGGTGCCCGACGCGGCCATCGTCGAGGCACAGCGCCGCCTGTGGCTGGGTCTGAGGGCCGCCGCCGAGCCGGGCGGTGCGGCGGCGCTCGCCGCACTGATCTCCGGCGCCTACCGGCCGGAACCCGGCGAGCGGGTCGGCGTGCTCGCCTGCGGCGCCAATGTGGACCTGGCCAGCCTCGCCGCTCTGATCTGACGCGAGGACGCCGCCTACCCACCGAAGCGTGATTGCGCCCCTGCCTTGAAATGGTGGTTTTTGGGGGTGACCGTGTTAGCGTGTGCAGTGCAGGAGAGCGCGACCCGGAGCGGCTGTTGAGCGAGAGCATGGACAGGGATCGGCCGGCGGCCAGCGAGCACAGCCTCGCTCTCGGTCATGCGATCGATCGCGCGAAGCTGGTCATCCTGTGGGAACGCGTCTGGCCACGCCTCGTCCTGTTTCTCGGCATTTTCGGCTGCGTCCTTGCGGTATCCTGGCTCGGCTTCTGGCAGGTCGTGCCCTACTGGGCGCGGTTCGGCGGCGTCGCCTTCGTTCTCGTCCTGCTGCTGATCGCCGCCTGGCCGCTGATGACCATCCGGCGGCCGACCGCCGAGGAGGCGCTGCGCCGGATCGACCGCTCTACCGGCGGCGGCCACCGGCCGGCGACGGCGCTGGCCGACGGGCTCGCCACCCGCGACGACCCCTTCGCCAGGGCGTTGTGGGAAGCCCATCGCGCGCGCGTCGCGGCGGCCACCGGGCGCCTGCGCACCGGCATCCCCATGCCGCGCATGGCCAATCTCGACCGCTACGCCATTCGCGCGCTGGCGCTGCTGCTGATCGTGCCGGCCTATTTCCTCGCCGGCGACGAGCGCATGACGCGCCTGTTGACCGCCTTCGATTGGCGCGCGCCGCCGGCGCCGATCACCTATCGGATCGATGCCTGGGTGACGCCGCCTTCCTATACCGGCAGGCCGCCTGTGATCCTGCCGACCCGCCGCTCCGGCGAAGCCGCCGCACGGCCCACCGAGCCCGAGACCTTCAAGGTGCCCACCGGCTCGGTGGTCACGCTGCGCGTCACGGGCCTCGCCAATGTCGAGGTGCGACCCACCGGCGGCGTCGCTGCGACGCCGACCCCCGAAACGGCCGGCCAACCGCCAGCCGCCACGCCGCCGTCCTCGCTCGCCGAATCCCGCTGGACCGTGGCGCAGGACGGCTCGCTGACCGTGCGCGGCACGGGTGCCGAGCCGCTCGACTGGCGCTTCGAGGCCGTCGGCGACCGTGCGCCGACCATCGCGTTCGAGCGTGAGCCGCAGACCGACCAGCGCAATCAGCTCGTCCTGTCCTACAAGGTCGAGGACGATTACGGCGTTACCGAAGCCGAAGCCGCGATGGGCCTTGCACCCTCCGCCCGCGCGCTCCAGCGCGACGGCGCCCGGCCGCTCGCCGAACTGCCGCCGATCCCGCTCGGCCTGCCGCAGGCGCGCACCCGCAGCGGCAATGGCCAGACCTCGCGCGATTTCATCGCCCATCCCTTTGCCGGACTGCAGGTGACGCTGAAGCTGCGGGCCAAGGACGATGCCGGCAACGAGGGCTTCTCCGACACGGTCGTCGCCACCCTGCCGCAGCGCGCCTTCGTCAAGCCCATCCCGCGCGCGCTCATCGAGCAGCGGCGCATTCTCGCCCTCGACGCCAATGCCAGGCCGCGCGTCGCCCGCGCGCTGGAGGCGCTGACCACGGCTCCTGACCGGTTCGGCATGGAAACGCCGGTCTATCTCGGCCTCAGGACCGCCTATTACCGCCTCGTCCGCGCCCGCGACGATGCCGCGCTCCGCGAGGTGGTCGACTATCTCTGGGACATCGCCGTGCGGATGGAGGACGGCGACATCTCCGAGGCCGAACGGGCCGTTTCCGAGGCCGCCGAGCGGCTGCGCCAGGCAATCGAGCGCGGCGCCTCCGACGAGGAGATCCGGCGGCTGACGCAGAATCTCCGACAGGCCATGGACCGGCTGATGCGCGAACTCGCCGAACAGCAGTTGCGCAATCGCCAGCAGGGCAACCAGCAGCAGGCCCAGCGCGACCCGAATACCCGCTCGGTGCGTCCGCAGGACCTGCGCGACATGCTGAATCGCATCGAGAACCTCGCCCGCAACGGCGCGCGCGATCAGGCGCAACGGCTGATGCAGGAGCTCCAGCAGATGCTGCAGGGCCTGCAGGCCGGCCGCCAGCAGCAACAGCAGCAGGCCGAGGGTGACGGCACCGAACAGGGCGAGAGCCCGCTCGACCGGCTGTCCGACATGATCCGCCGCCAGCAGCAGTTGCGCGACCAGACGTTCCGCCGCAATCAGGAGCAGCGCCGCGCCCAGCGCGGACAGCAGCGTCCGGGCCAGCGCGGGCAGCAGGGACAGCAAGGCCAACAGCAGCAGCCCGGCCAGGGGCAGCAGGGTGAACAGGGCGAGGGCCAGCAAGGCTACGGCGAACTGGGCGATGCCCAGCGCGAGCTGCGCGAACTGCTCGACCAGCTGCGCGAGCAGTTGGGGCAGCAGGGACAGGGTCAGGGCGAAGGCCAGTCCGAGGCCGGCCGTCAGGCCGAGCAGGGCATGGAGGGCGCCGGCCGCGCCATGCGCGAGGCCGAGGGCGCGCTTGGCCGCGGCGACGGCCAGGGCGCGACGGACGCGCAGGGGCGCGCGCTGCGACAGCTGCAGCAAGGCGCGCAGGGCCTTGCCCAGCAGATGCAGGAAGGCCAGGGCCAGCAGGGCCAACAGGGCCAGCCCGGCAATCAGCCCGGCCGCGCCGGCCAAGCCGGCAATCAGGAATACGATCCGCTGGGACGGCCGACGCGCGGCCGCGAAGCCAATGAAAATGCGCAGGTGCGCATCCCTAATGCCGGCGAGGGCGCGGCCCAGCGGGCGCAGCGCGTGCTGGAGGAACTGCGACGCCGCCTGTCGGACCCCGACCGCCCGCAGGTCGAAACGGACTATATCGAGCGCCTGCTGCGCGGCCTGCAAATCCAATAGGCGGACGCCGGAACCATCGCCGGAAGGCATTTGGACCTCCGGCACGGTACGTGCGCCCTTCGCGGCTCGCTTGCGCGTCGAAGGCCGGTCAGAAGCGACTTTTCTCGCCGATTCCGTCTGGAAACAGCGGGCACGGCTTGCCCGGTCAGGCGTCGCCGGCGCCGATCTCCCACACCTGGCCTGGCCTGATCGCCCGGAACAGGTCCGGCGCTATGCCGCGCGCGGCAAGCGCCCTGACGAGGCCTTCGCGGGGCGCCTCGATACCCTCATTGGTGAGCTGGATCGTGCCCCAGTGATGGGCTAGAGCCCGTCGCGCGCCGGCATCGATCATCACCTGCACGGCCTCTTCCGGGTCCATGTGCTGGTCGCGCATGAACCAGCGCGGCTCGTAGGCGCCGATCGGCAGGATGGCGAGACGGAAGCCGCCGAATTTCGCCTTCGCCTGCCTGAAGTGGTGCCCGTCGCCGTAGCCGGTGTCGCCGATGTGATAGATGTGGCCGGCCGGCGTCTCGATCACGAAGGCCGCCCAGAGCGCCTTGTTGCGGTCGAATATGCCGCGCGCCGTCCAGTGCCGCATCGGCGCGAGATGGACGGCCATGTCGCTACCGATCTCGATCCGGTCGCCCCAGTCGAAGGCCTCTGCCGCAATCGCGGGATCATGCGCCTTCATGATCGCATCCTGCCCGAGCGGCGTGATGACGCGCGGCCGGTGAACAGCATGGAGCCGCGACAGGGTCTCAACGTCCAGATGGTCGTAATGACCGTGGCTGACGAGGACGAGGTCGATCTTCGGCAGGGCCTCGAAGGCGATGCCCGGCTTGTTCACCCGCCTCGGGCCGGCGAAGGAGACGGGCGAAACGCGCTCCGACCAAACCGGGTCGAACAGGATGTTGAGCCCGCGCGTCTGCAGCAGCACGCTGGCATGGCCGACATAGGACAGGCGGATCGCGTCGCCCTCGACCCGTGGCGGCGGGGTATCGGTCGCCTCGATCGGCCAGCTTTCCGGCCAGCGGGCGCGCTCGTCGCCGCCGAACTGCCAGCGCAGCAGGTCGGCAAAGGCCTTCGGCGGCGAGCCGTGCGGGTCGAAGAAGTAGGTGCCGTCGAAATGGTCGGTGACGGGGCCGGCATAGTAGGGCTGCCGCCGCGAGGCCCAGGCACCACCCGCGCCGCCGATCACCGGAACGGCCGCGAGAATGCCGAGCAGCTTGCGGCGGGAGAAGCGGCGGGGTTTGGCGGGCTTGTCGTCGGCCATGGCCGAGCCTAGCCGCCGGTCATGGGCGGAAAGAAGGCAACCGTAGCCGCGCCGGCCAGCGGCGCATCGTGCTTCGCGTGGATTTGATCGAGCGCTGCACGGATCACGGTCGCATTCTCGAAGGCGTGGGCATATTCCTCGCCGCGCCCCTTCAGATGCCCGATCAGATCGGCGACGGTGACGACATCGGCCGGTAGGTCGATGGTTTCCTCGCCCTTGCCGATGCGCTCGCGAACCCAGGCGAAATAGAGCACCTTCATGGCTCGTTCCCATCGACGAGGTGGGCGGCGCCCGCGCGGAAATAGTCGTAGCCGGTATAGAGCGTCAGGACGGCGGCGAACCACAGCAGCGCGATGCCGACCTGTGTCACGCCCGGCAGCATCTGGTCGCCAGCTGGCCCCGCGATGAGGAAACCGACCGCGATCAGCTGCACCGCTGTCTTCCACTTGGCGAGCCGCGTTACCGGCACCGAAACGCGCAGCTCGGCGAGAAACTCGCGCAGGCCCGAGACGAGAATCTCGCGCGACAGGATCACCACCGCGGCCCACAGCGACCAGCCGAGGATCGTGCCGTCGGCCGCCAGCATCAGAAGCACGATGCCGACCAGCAGCTTGTCGGCGATCGGATCGAGCATCCGCCCGATCGCCGAATGCTGCGACCAGGCGCGGGCCAGGTAGCCGTCGAAGTAGTCGGTGATTGCCGCGGCGACGAAAATGGCCAGCGCCACCCAGCGCAGCCAGATGCCGCCCTCGTAGAGCACCTGCACGAACAGGCAGGCCGCCACCATGGGCACGGCCACGACGCGCCCGTAGGTGAGGATGTTCGGGACGGTGAAGGCGCTGCCCCGCCTGTCGCGGGCGATCGGATCGGCCGAGCTCATGATCTTGTGATGAACGAGGGGGCCGTCACGGTCAATCAAAACGACGCCGCAGGGTGGCGCGCGGATGGACAGAAACTCGTGACCGGCTAGAAGGAGGGGCATGTCCCTGCGCGCCGTCACCGCCCCGCTCGCCGAAGCTGCCGGCTCCAAGCCGTGGCTGAGCGCCAGCCTGTTCATCGCCGTGGCGGCGGCCGGCGCCATCCTTGGCGCCTATTTCTTTCAGTATGTGATCGGCCTTGCGCCCTGCCCGCTCTGCCTCGAGCAGCGCACGCCCTATTATATCGCCATCCCGCTGGCGCTTGCCGTCGCAGCGGCCGCCGCTTTCAAGGCGCCGGCTTTCGTGGTGCGCCTTGGCCTGCTGGTCCTTGCGGGAGTCATGGTCTGGGGCGCCTATCTCGGCGTCTATCATGCCGGCGCCGAATGGGGCTTCTGGGCCGGCCCGACCACCTGCGCCCAGCCTGTCACCATCGCGCGCACCCCCGGCGACCTCCTGCGCCAGATCCAGACCGGCCCGCGCATCGCGGACTGCACGGTTGCGGCCTGGCGGTTCCTCGGCGTGTCGCTGGCAGGGTGGAACGCGCTGATCGCGGCGGTGCTCGCCGCTGTCGCCCTCGCAGCCGCGAGCCGGTCGCGGGAAGCCGCCTGAGCCTTACGGCTCCAGCTCGGTATCCCAGTAGAGATAGTCCATCCAGCTTTCGTGCAGGTAGTTCGGCGGGAACAGCCTGCCATTGGTGTGCAGGTCCTGCACGGTCGGCGCGAACGGATGCTGCACCAGCTGCATCCCGGATTCCTTCAGCGTCTTGGAACCCTTGCGCAGGTTGCAGGGCGAGCAGGCCGCCAGCACGTTGTCCCAGGTCGTCTGTCCGCCCTTCGAACGCGGAACGAGGTGGTCGAAGGTCAGATCCTCGCCATGGCCGCAATACTGGCAGCGAAATTTGTCGCGTAGGAAGACGTTGAACCGGGTGAAGGCAGGATTGCGCGACGGCTTCACATAGGTCTTCAGCGAGACGACGCTCGGCAGACGCATCTCGAAGCTCGGCGAATGAATCGCCTTCTCGTAGGTCGAGACAACCGTGACACGATCAAGGAACACGGCCTTGATCGTGTCCTGCCACGACCAGAGCGACAGGGGGTAGTAGCTCAACGGGCGGTAATCCGCGTTGAGCACCAGAGCGGGCCATGAACCCGGCGAGACCGGCGTGGAAGCCGTCAATGCCCCGGGCGATACGGCGACCGTCAAGACGAACTCCTTGCGATCGGTCGGCTCGCTGATTCGCGAGCGCGAATGTCAGGCACGACCCGATACTACGGGCATCGTGTCGGTCTTGTGAAGCCTCTGGCGTCTCTGGCCGTTCACGCTGTCGTGGCGGGCTCCGCCGCGCGCCCGCGCAGGCGCGCGTAATGGGCCCAGAGCAATCTGGCCGCGACGGCGCGGTAGGGCCGCCAGCGCTCGCCGAGAGCTGCCATCGCCTTGGCGTCCGGCCGGGCGGCGAGGCCGAGGAGATCGCCGGCCGCCGCTTGCAGCGCGACATCGCCGGCGGGCCAGGCGTCGGGATGGCCGAGGCAGGAGAGCAGGTAGACGTCGGCCGTCCACGGGCCGATGCCTTTCACCTGCACCAGCGCGGCATGGGCGGCGTCCGCCTCCAGCCTGCCGATGGCGTCGAAATCGAGCGAACCGTCGAGGACAGCGGCCGCCATGGCCCGCAGCGTCCGGATCTTGGGCCGTGACTGGCCGGCGGCGCGGAAATCCTCATCGCCGGCGGCCGCGAGAACGGCCGGCGTGATCGACCCGAAGACGCCGAGCGTCCGCTCCCAGATGGCGCGGGCGGCCGCGAGCGATATCTGCTGGAACACGACGATATGGACGAGGCCCTCGAACCCTGCGGGACGTCGGCGCAGAGGCGGGCACCCGAGCTCGCCATGGAGGCGCGCCATGTCCGGGCACTGCCGGCCAAGCGCGGCCAGCAGGCGGTCGAGATCGGCTTCCGCCTCGATCGTGTCCGCTCCCTTGCCTTGCGCGCTGCTCATCGCTCGACCATAGGCTCTGCCATGTCTTCTGGCACCCTCGCCACCCGCCACCCGAAAGGTCCGGTCCTGCGCTTCGCGCCGAGCCCGAACGGCCTGCTGCATCTCGGCCATGCGCTTAGCGCACTGGAGAACGAGGCGCTGGCAGCAGCGCTCGGCGGCCGCCTGCTGCTGCGTATCGAGGATATCGACACGACGCGCTGTCGCCCGGAATTCGAGGCGGCGATGATCGAGGATCTCGCCTGGCTCGGAATCGCCTTCCAGATGCCGCCGCGCCGCCAGTCGGAGCATCTGCCGGTCTATCGAGACGCGCTGGCGAGGCTCGACGGCATGGGGCTCGTCTTCGCGAGTTTCGAAAGCCGGGGCGAACTGAAGACGCTGGCCGCCGCGCGCGAGGCCGAGACCGGCCACCCCTGGCCGAAGGACCCAGACGGCGCGCCACTCTATGCCGGCGCCGGCGCATCCCTCTCTGGGACCGAGCGGCAGACGCTGATCGACGCCGGCAAGCCCCATGCACTACGCCTCGACATGACCAGGGCGCTTGCGAGGGTCGGCCGCCCGCTGACATGGACGGAGGTCGATGCCGCGGGCACGCTCAACCGCACCGTGGAGGCTCGCCCCGAGGCCTGGGGCGACGTGGTGCTCGCCCGCAAGGATGTCGGCACCAGCTACCATCTCTCGGTCGTCACCGACGACGCGATCCAGAACGTCACCCACATCGTTCGCGGCGAGGATCTGTTCCGGTCGACGGCCGTCCATCGCCTGCTTCAGGAACTGCTCGAACTTCCCGAGCCGCTCTACCGGCATCACCGGCTGGTTCTCGGCCCCGACGGGCGCAAGCTCTCCAAGAGCGATCAGGCGCAGGGTTTTCGCATCTTACGCGACAGGGGCGGCGGCCCTGCGGATATCCGACGGTCCCTGGGGTTCGGCTAGAACCGCAGGCCGGGAATCGCCAGCGGATTGTCGGTCAGCGCCACCCTGTCCGGCTGGTCGGGCCGGGTGATGCCGAGAAAGGCGTCGTGCAGGGCGCGGATCACCGCCGGGTCCATGTCCTTGAGGATGAAGACGAGGCGGGTTCGCGCATCGCCGTCCGGCCAGGCATCCAGCACGGTGGTCGGGTGGAATACGTGCTGCGCGCCGTGGACGACCACCGGCCGGTCCGGGAACTCGGCGATCTTCACCACGCCCTTCACCCGCAGGAGATGCGGCCCGTGCGCGCCGCGCAACAATTCCAGGAACATGTCGAAGGCGGCCGAGCCCATGGCCTGGTCGCTGGTCAGCGAGAAGGCGCGGATGCCGTCATCATGGCCATGCGCGGCATCGTCGCTGCCCGACAGGGCCTCGTCGTTGAGCCAGCGGGCGACGTCCGGCGTCTTGGTCGCGGGGTCGTAGAGGCCGGCGGCCAGCACGGCGGCGGCCGTTGCCTCGCCCCGGGCGGCATCAAGCCTGATCGCCGAAGGAGCGAGGGCGGCAAGCCGCGCCTCAAGGCTGGCGAAGGCGTCGCGCCGTTCCGGGCTGTCGATGAGATCGGCCTTCGAGACTATGATCCGGTCGGCGACCGCTGCCTGCTTCACCGCCTCCGGATGGGCGTCGAGGGTGGCAAGCCCGTTCAACGCATCGACGACCGTCACCACCGCGTCCAGCCGGTAGCGCATCGCCAGATAGGGATGCGCCATCATCGTGTGGATCACCGGAATGGGGTCGGCGAGGCCGGTCGTCTCGATGACGACGCGCGCGAAAGGCTCGATCCGGCCGTTGTCCAGCGCCCGCAGCAGGTCCTCCAGCGCCGAGACGAGGTCGCCGCGCACGGTGCAGCAGACGCAGCCCGACGACAGCATGACGATGCCCTCCTCGACGGTGCGGACCAGCAGATGGTCAAGCCCGATCTCGCCGAACTCGTTGATCAGAACGGCGGTGTCGCGCATGCCCTCATCAGCGAGCAGGCGGTTGAGCAGCGTGGTCTTGCCCGCGCCGAGGAAGCCCGTCAGCACGGTGACGGGAATGGGAGGGCGGGGGCGGCGGGGCGAGGGCGCTTCGGACATTGGATCAGATTGGTGCCGACCTCCGCCGCAGTTCCGTGACGGAGGACGCGACAAGGGCCGAGAGGACGAGGAGGCTTCCCATCATCTGGGCGCCGGTCAGCGTTTCGCCAAGGATCACGCCGGCAAAGCCGATGGCCACCACCGGTTCGAGGCAGAACACGAGCCCGATCAGCGCCGCGGGCGCTTGCCGGGCCGCCAGCATCTGCAGCGCGAAGCCGATGAGGTAGCCGAGGATTGTCATGGCGCAGGCGAACCAGGCGCCGGCTATCGCGCCCCAGCCGGTCGTGCCGACCGACAGCGCCACGACGCCGGCGATGGGCATGATGATGACATGCGACCAGAACAGGAGAGCCGGCGGCGCGATGCGCCCGCCCGCCTTCGCGGCCGCGAAGAACTGGCAGGCGGCGATGACGCTGCCGAGCGCCGCGAGCAGCACGCCGCGCATGTCGATGCCGCCGAGCGCGGGCCCGATGGCGATGGCAAGTCCGGCGAAAGCCAGCGCGAAGACGCCAAGCCGCCGCGCGGTGAAGGGAATGCCCTCGATGAGGGGGCTCGCAAGCAGGATCAGCAGCGGGAACGTATAGAAAATGATCGCCGCGACGCCCACGGGCACGAAGGAGACGGCAAAGAAATAGGCAAGTCCGACACCTGCCGAGGCGACACCCACCGCGACGAGCGGTGGCCAGTCACGACGTTCGACCCTCAGCGAACCGCCGATCATGCCGATCGCGGCTGTGCCTATGCCCATCATCAGGAAGACGCGCAGGAAGACCAGATCGGCGGCCGAAACGCCGGCCTGCGTCGCCATGCGGGCATAGACAATATTGAAGCCGTAGGCGCTTGCCGAGGCGAGCGCGAGCCCGATGCCTATGCCGACGGAATGCGAACTCACGAGCGCGGGCGGTTACGCGCCGGTTGCGAGGACTGGCGGCTGCCCTGTGCGGCGGAGGGCCGCGCATTGCGAGCGGGGCGCGCCTCGCGGGAACCGGAACGGGTGGCGGCGCGGGGCGCGTCGGCGGGTCGTGGCGCCGGCACGGCAGCGCCCTGCAAGGCCATCGGCGCGCCGATGGCGCCCGGACGCGCCGGTTGGCCCGGAAGCTGTGCCGCCGGGGCGGCGCCGGCACGGATGGCGCCCGGCGCAGTGGTCGTCGTGATCGTCACGCTGCCCGGCTGCGTCGTCGCCGGCAGCGTCACCGCACGGGAGCCGTGGGACGCGAGCGCCGTCGCGGGAGCAGCCATCGGCCCGGCGCCCCCGGTGAACACCGGAACCGGATCCATGCTCGGGCGGTAGGGGCCAAGCAGCGAGGGGATCGCCCCGGGAATGGCGGCGAAGGCGTTGACGGTCGCCGAACGGCGCTGGCCCGCGGGCGCGGCGAACATCTGCGCGACGCTGAGATTGCCGGGATCTCCGGAATTCATCGCAACCGGTTCGTTGTCGAGCTCCTCGCCGGCTTCGATATAGGCCGGGCCGCGGCCACGGCGGCGACAGGCCTGATCGCGGATATTGGGCGGACCGGAGGACAGGTCGTTGGCGACGCCATCGACGCTGCTGCCGCCGCCATAGCTGACGAAATGGCGCTCGAACAGGCCGGCAGCCGTCTCCGCCCGGCCGCGCGCCGAAGTCGCGCCGAGCACGACGACGATGAGCTGGCGGCCGCCGCGCGTGGCGGTCGCCACAACGTTGAAACCCGAGGCGCAGGTGAAGCCGGTCTTGAACCCGTCGGCGCCCTGGTAGCGGCCGATCAGGTGGTTGTGGTTGCGCATGACGCGATTGCCGAAGCGGATCGCCGGCATGCGCCAGAGCAGCGAGTGCTCCGGAAACTCGCGCATGAGAGCGCGCGCGAGGACGGCCATGTCCCGCGCCGAAGTCTGCTGCGAGCCGCCGGGCAGGCCATGCGGATTGGCAAAGCGGGTGGCGGTCATGCCGAGACGCGCGGCCTCGGCGTTCATCATGCCGGCGAAACCCTCGACCGACCCGCCGATGCCCTCGGCGATGGTGGTCGAGACGTCGTTGGCCGACTTGACCATGATGATCTTCAGCGCGTTGTCGAGCGTGACGACGGTGCCGGGGCGAAAGCCCATCTTGGACGGCGCGGAGCGGAAGGCGCGCTGCGAAACCGTGAGGCCGGTGTTCATGGTCGCCCGGCCGGCGCGCACCTGCCGCAGCGCCACGTAGGCGGTCATCATCTTGGTGAGCGAGGCGGGCAGCCAGGGCATGCCGGCGCGATCGGCCTGAAGCACCTGTCCCGTGACTGCATCGACGACGATGGTAGGACCAACCTGCTGAGCCTGGGCCGGCAGGGCGGCGCACATGGCGAGCGCGGCGGCAAGAACAGGGATGCTGATCCGCAATTGCATGACCTTCGTGGGAAGCGACGCCGGGTCGGGGACCTGTTTACCTGCTTCGGGCGGTCTTCGCCAAGAGCGCGGGCTGCGGAAATCGCGCCCGGAGCAGGGGTTTGCGGGTGGCCCGGCCGACCTGTCGACCAGGGGAGCCGCGCATCAACGGCCCGAAACGGGCGAAAGCATGACGGCGCCACCGGGCGCACCGCATGGCCGTCAGTTACGCATGACGCTCCTGAAGGCGGCGGAGAGCGCGAGCAGCGCCTGCCGCTGCCGTCCCTCCCTCAACCGCGAGTGAAGCAGGATCGGCAGGCGCGGCAGTTCGGGCAAGCCAAGCCTCTGGCCGACTTCGGCCGCGCCGAACGGCAGCATGCGCGGCGCGAGGGCGGCGACCCCGAGGCCTGCCATGACGGCGGCGGCCACGGCGGTCACGCCCCCGCCGACAAAGGTCTCGGTCCAAGGGACGCCCGCTTCGTCAAGCAGCCGGCCGGCGAGGGCGCGCACGCCGCAGGGCTCGGCCATCGTCGCCAGCGGCAGGGGCTCGCCTGCACGGTGCCGCCATTTCGGAGCGGCGAACCAGCCGAACTGCTCGTCCGCCAGATGCTCGCCGTCGCTCCGGCCCGCATGCAGGCGGACGATGACGGTGTCCAGTTCGCGACGGTCGAAGCTCTGCAGCAGATCTCCGGAGGATCCGATCCTGATCTCGATGATGAGCTGCGGATCCTGCGCGTTCATGCGCGCGATCAAGGAGGGCAGTTCGGGGCCTGCGACATGGTCGCTGATGCCGATGGTCATGCGCTGCCGTGTCACGGCGAGGGCCGCCAGCGCGCGCTCATGGGCTTCGAGCAGCGCCCGGGCGGGACCGAGAAACGCCGCGCCCTGCGCCGACAGCTCGACATAGCGCGGCGTCCGCTCGACCAGTCGACAGCCAAGCCGCTGCTCCAGCCGCTTCAGCCGGAGACTCATCGCCGCCTGCGTGGTTCCGAGAGTCTCGGCCGCGCGCGTGAAGCTCCCGAGGTCGGCGATGCGGACGAAGGCATCGACGGCATCCAGGTCGAGGTTTCGCTCCATCATTGGCTTTCGTTATCACTGATATAGATCGCGATAGCATATCATTATCGAATTTCGGCAGCCAGGATCGAGACGGGACAATGGAAAGGACCCGTGATGCCGTTCATTCACATCTCGATGCGCGCCGGCAAACCCGACGCCTTCCGTCAGGCGATCCTGGATGGGCTCTACCGCGCGATGCGCGAAGCCTTGGCGGTTCCCGAAGACGACCAGTTCATGGTGATCCATGAACACGATCCGTCCAATTTCCGCACTGGCAACGCCTTCGGGGTCTCTCGGAGCGACGATGTCGTCTATATCGACATCACCGTGTTCGCGAGCCGGACCGCGGAACAGAAGAAGGCGCTCTACCAGCGCATCGCGGCGCTGCTCGGCGACGAGCCCGGTGTCCGCCCCGAGGATATATTCATCGTCGTCCATGACGCTCCTGCGGAGAATTGGTCGGTGGGAAATGGCCTGCGACAGTTTGCCTGAGCCGTTGGCGCCTCAGCCCCCGCCAACTCGCCGAATTGCGCGCAGGGGGCGCTCCCGCGATGATGGTCGTCGCTGTTCGCAGCGCGCCAGCCATGCGCCGGACGGGCGATGGCGGAGGCCCGCGCGTCGACCTATAGTGTATTTACCCGTCAGCCTTTTCGAGGAGAGCCTTCCATGACCGCCTGCATCGTCGGCTGGGCCCATACGCCCTTCGGAAAGCTCGACACCGAAACCGTCGAGAGCCTGATCGTGCGCGTCGCCAACGAGGCGCTGGCCGATGCCGGCATCGCCCCCGACGACGTCGACGAAATCCTGCTTGGCCACTTCAATGCGGGCTTCTCGCCGCAGGACTTCACGGCCTCGCTGGTGCTGCAGGCCGATCCGCGCCTGCGTTTCAAGCCGGCGACGCGGGTCGAGAATGCCTGCGCCACCGGCTCGGCGGCCGTGCATCAGGCGGTGCGCGCGGTGAAGGCCGGCGATGCCCGCGTCGTGCTGGTCGTCGGCGTCGAGCAGATGACCAAGACCCCCGGCCCGGAGATTGGCAAGAACCTCCTGCGCGCCTCCTACCTGCCCGAGGACGGCGATACGCCGGCGGGCTTCGCCGGTGTCTTCGGCAAGATCGCGCACAACTACTTCCAGCGCTGGGGCGACCAGTCGGACGCCCTCGCCCTGATCGCGGCGAAGAACCACAAGAACGGCGTCGAGAACCCCTATGCCCAGATGCGCAAGGATTTCGGCTACGAGTTCTGCCGCACCGAGAGCGAGAAGAACCCCTTCGTCGCCGGTCCTCTGAAGCGCACGGACTGCTCGCTCGTCTCGGACGGCGCGGCGGCCCTCGTCATCACCGACACGGCCACGGCGCTCAAGATGAAGAAGGCAGTCGCCTTCCGCGGCCATGCCCATGTGCAGGACTTCCTGCCCATGTCAAAGCGCGACATCCTGAAGTTCGAGGGTTGCACGCAGGCCTGGGGCAAGGCGCTGGGCGAAGCCGGCATCGAACTGACCGACCTCTCCTTCGTCGAAACCCACGACTGCTTCACCGTCGCCGAACTGATCGAATACGAGGCGATGGGCCTCGTGCCGGAAGGCCAGGGCGCGCGGGCGATCAAGGAAGGCTGGACCCAGAAGGACGGCAGGCTGCCGGTCAACCCCTCGGGCGGCCTGAAGGCCAAGGGCCACCCGATCGGCGCGACCGGCGTCTCCATGCACGTGCTCTCATCCATGCAGCTCATGGGCGATGCCGGCGGCATCCAGGTCAAGGACGCCAGGCTCGGCGGCATCTTCAACATGGGTGGCGCCGCCGTCGCCAACTATGTGAGCGTGCTGGAGCGGCTGCGGTAAGACGCGGAGCTCAGCCGAACTCCGCAACCGACGGAATGGCCGGTCCGCCCGGAATGCTGACGCCCTTGGCGTGAAGCACCGCGCGGATCACCGCCGCCGCCATCACCTTCGCGGCGATGGCGCCAAGCGCCATCATGTTGCCGGTGACGCCGCTCTTGCCCGTCGCGAGGCAGAAGATCGTATCGCCATCCCACATCGTGTGGATCGGGTCGATGGTGCGCGCGAGACCGTCATGGCCATGCTGGGCGAGTTTCTGCGCCTGCGCTTTGGTCAGTTGGGCGTCGGTCGCCAGCACGCCGATCGTCGTCGCCATGCCAGGCTGAAGCCCCGGCGGCAGCTCGCCCTTGAGCACCGAGGCCGTGAGGCCGATCCGCGTCTTGCCGTCCGCGCTGCGCGTGCCGGCAATCACCTCGCCGCTTCGCGGGTCGATGACGTCACCGACGGCATTGACCGCCACGAGGGCGCCGACCGTCACCTTGCCGACCTTGACCGCCGCCGTGCCGACGCCGCCCTTCATGGCGCGCGCCATGCCGTAGAGCTTGCCCACCGTCGCCCCGGCGCCGGCGCCGACCGAACCCTCGGCGGGCGGATTGGTGCTGGCCGCCTCGCAGGCCTTGTAGCCGGCCGCGGCGTCGGGCCGGACGCGGTGATCGCCGACGCCGAGGTCGAACAGGATCGCCGAGGGCACGATCGGCACGCGAGTCGGGCCGGCCGGAAAGCCGAAGCCCTTCTCCTCGAGCCAGCGCACCGCGCCGGTCGCGGCATCGAGGCCGAAGGCGCTACCGCCCGCAAGCATCACGGCATGGACCTTGTCGACCAGATTGGTGGGATTGAGCAGATCCGTCTCGCGCGTGCCGGGGGCCGCGCCGCGGACGTCGACACCGCCGATCACGCCCTCTTCGGTCATCACGACCGTGCAGCCGGTCGGCCGGCGCTCATCGGTAAAATGGCCGACCTTCACGCCGGGTACGTCGGTGATCGCGCCGCCCATCGTGCGGGCGCGGATGGCGTCGAGCGACGGCGCAGCCGGCGTCTGGGCATTGGTGGCGGATACAAGGGACGACATGACGCCTGCTCCGAGTGCTGCTGAGGTGAAATCGCGACGATCCATCGAAGCCTCCCGGGCGTAGTGACAGGCGGCGAGACTAGGCGGGCTTGCGGCGCGCCGCCAAGTCCAAGATTGCCACTCGGCCGGTCACGCGCCCTTTGGCCGGAATGCGACGCAGACGGCGGGATCCGTCTCCAGCCGCGGGCCGCCGATCAGGTCGATGCAATAGGGGATGGCCGGCATCACCGCGTCGAGGCATTCCCGGATCGAGGAAGGCTTGCCGGGCAGGTTGACGATCAGCGAACGGCCACGGATGCCGGCCGTCTGGCGCGACAGAATCGCGGTCGGGACCACTTTCAGGCTGACCGCCCGCATCAGCTCGCCGAAACCGGGCATCATCTTGCCGCAGACCGCCTCGGTCGCCTCCGGCGTGACGTCGCGCGGCGCCGGGCCGGTGCCGCCGGTGGTCAGGACCAGCGGGCAGGATTCGCGGTCGGCGAGCTCGATCAGCGCCGCCTCGATCTCCGCCTGCTCGTCGGCAATGACCCGCGGCACGGCATGCCAGGGCGAGGCGAGAAGGTCCGTCAGCGCGGCGACGATCCCGGGACCGCCCCTGTCCTCGTAGATGCCGCGGCTGGCACGGTCGGAAACGGTGACGACGCCGATGGGAATGGACAATTGGCTCATGTGACGAGTCACGCTCCGCTCATGGCCCATCCATAGCCGCCCGCGCAGACCCGCTCAACGCGGCATGTAGGCCGCGCGGGTCAGTTCCATGTCGACATGGGCGGCGGGGCCGCCGCGCGCGAGGCTGTCCCTCTGGCCTGCGCCGACCTGCACAAAGCCCAGCTTCTCCTGAACGCGCAGCGACGCGCCGTTCCCGGCAAAGGCGCCCGCCGTCAGCCTGTCCAGGCGAGGTTCGCGAAAGGCCAGCGCGACCATGGCCGTCACCGCTTCGGTCGCAAGGCCACGCCCCCAATAGGGCGGCCCGAGCCACCAGCCGATCTCGGCCGCCGCGCCGTCGCGCGTGAACGAGATGCTGCCGATCAGCGCGCCAGGCTCCTTCTTCCGCGCGATGGCGAGGCCGAGGCCGTCACCGGTGGCGTTCGAGGCCAGCATGTCGCCGACGAAGGCCGAGGCGTGCGCCTCCGTGTAGGGGTGCGGCACCCGCGCCAGCATGCGCGAAACGGAGAGGTCGCCGGCATAGCGGGCTATGCGCGGAACATCCGAGAAGGTGAAGGCGCGCAGGATCAGCCGCCGCGTCTCCAGCGGTGCGGCCGTCAGCCAGGGCGAGGAAGGCGCGTCGGTCATGATCCGCCGTGGCGCTAAGGTCCGCCGGCACGTGCCGGCGGACCTTGTTGTCGAAACGACAGCCCCCGATCAGGCGCGATCGCCGATCACGACCTTCGGCGCGGTGCGCCGGAGGATCGGGTCGCGCCAGGCCTTGAGGCTGGCCCAGACCGCCCGCTCCAGCCGGAACTTGTCGACCGGAACGGAGCTCGCCAGCGCCTTCAGCCGGGCAAGGCCGACGCCGTTCCACTGGAAGCCGCACTTCTCGACGACGCGGCGCGACGCCGGATTGACGACGCGCGCCCAGGTGACCACGGCCTCGGCGCCCCGGTCGGCGAACAGATGATCGACGACCGCGCGGGCGGCCTCAGTCGCATAGCCGCGGCCCCAGTGCTCGGCGGCCAGCCAGTAACCGATTTCGGGATCGCCGAATTCAGGCATCACGAAACCCGTCGCACCGACAAGGGCGCCGTTAGTCTTGAGTGTGATGAGAAAGGGATGGTCGGGACTGGCCCAGGCGTTGGCGATCCATTTCTCCGCGTCCTTTGCCGCATAGGGATGCGGAAGGTTGGCCGTCATCTCGGCAACTCGACGATCATTGGCCACGGCCACGATCGTCGGGACGTCCTCGAAACGCGGCGCACGGAGAACCAGCCGCTCCGTCTCGAGGACGGGGATACTGCTCTCCTTGAGATCGCCGCCCGAGCGGCCTTCCAGTTCGGTTTCCAGGGCAGTCATGACACAGGCTCCTTCCCGCCGGTGTGATGGACCCTCAAGACCATTCCCGAGGGCCAAAGAAAAAGGGGCGCCGGCTTGCCGCCTGGCGCCCCTTGATCCTGAACCTTCGGATATCGGAGCAGCCTGGCGATCTCGCCGGCGGCTCCGATGTCGGTGCCGCCAGTTACTCTGCGGCGGCAATCATCGGAACGACCGACACGTAGGTACGGTTGTTCGTTTTCGTTCGGAATTCTACGCGGCCGTCGGCGGTCGCGAAGAGAGTGTGGTCCTTGCCGAGGCCGACATTGGTCCCGGGGTGGAACTTGGTGCCGCGCTGACGCACGAGAATGTTGCCCGCGACGACCGCCTGGCCGCCGAAGCGCTTCACGCCGAGACGCTGTGCATTCGAATCGCGACCGTTCCGAGACGAGCCGCCTGCTTTTTTGTGAGCCATGATGAGCTCCCGATTCCGTTAGGTCTTATAAGACGTATTGTTCAAAAGGATGGCAAGAGCCGGACGGCGCTTACCAGTCCTCACCGGATTTCTGTTCGGCCTGGTCGGCCTTGGCGCGCGGCGGCTTGCCAGCCAGCAGCTCCTTGGCCTGTTCGACCCATTCCTCGCGCTTGGCGCGGCCGCGGAGCGCCAGCTCCTTGTCCTTCGCCTCGAGATCGGCCTCCGACCAGGACGCGATCTGCTCCCAGGAGGTGATGCCGGCGGCGCGCAGCTTCTTCTCGATCGTCGGGCCGACGCCCGAGATGAGCGAAAGGTTCGACGTGTCGAGCTTGCCGCCCTCGGCCGGCAGGTCGGCGAGCTTGGCCGGCTTGGCGGCGGCGGCCTTCTCGGCGGCCGGCTTCTTCGCCGAAACGGCCTTCGAGGGCTTCGCGCCATCGGTCAGGATCTCGGCGATGCGGACCACCATCAGGTCCTGGCGATGGCCGCGCTTGCGCTTGGAGTTCTGGCGGCGGCGCTTCTTGAAGGAGATGACCTTCGGGCCGCGCTTCTGCTCGACAACCTCGCCCGCCACCGAGGCGCCGGCCACGAAGGGCGCGCCAAGGGTGATGCCGGCGTCGCCGCCGACCATGAGCACGTCGGAGAACACCACGGTGTCGCCGGCGCTGGCCTTGAGGATCTCGATGGTGATCGTGTCTTCGGCGGCAACCTTGTACTGTTTGCCGCCAGTCTTGATGACTGCGTACATCGTCGTCTGTCCTTGTACGACGCGCCATGAATCACCCGGTAGGTCGGGCATCCGGCCGTCTTCTTGTTTGATCTTGCCACCCTGAACGGATGGATCGGTCTTTGGTCCCAGTCGGTAGCCTGAAGCACGAGGCCCTGGCAACCGGATGATCCGGGACGCGGCTCAATGATGGAAAAGCCGAGCCAAGTCAAGGAAAACTCTGGGCCGGCGGCGATTTTCGTCTCCGGAGCCGCGAAGATTTCTGCGCGCGTCGCTTGCGGCGGCTTGAATGCCGCACGGCGTTCGGCTATGTCGCGCTTCGCTCACCAGCCGGCAGATGCTTTTCAAGCCCTGTCCTTGCGAGACCGCGGAGAGGTGGCTGAGTGGTTGAAAGCACCGCACTCGAAATGCGGCATAGGGGCAACTCTATCGGGGGTTCGAATCCCTCCCTCTCCGCCAATATCCCTCCTAGTTAATTGATATTGCTAATATTTTCACCGCTATCCTTTGAGTACCTATATTCTTACCCATACACCTCCACCCCGCCTTAGCCGAGGTGGCCGTTCCGGCAATTTCAGAAGCTTTCGCTTCAATTGCAGAAGGCGCCATGGTCGGATTGGCCAAAAGATGCCGTTTTTCCGTCCCTTATGACCTGAGACCCTCTTCTCCTCCGGTTTGAGGGAGAGTCCTGAGTTTCGCTTCTGGCCTTAGGCGGCCTGTCTTTCCAGCGTAGCTTTCATTGCGAACTCGGCCGGCGGCATGTTGCCGAGCGCCGAGTGTGGTCGGTGATGGTTGTAGTCCTCCTTCCATGAGGCGATGGCGCTTCGGGCTTCAGTGAGCGTCGAGAACAGCGTGTCGTTTAGGCACTCGTCCCGGAAGCGGCCGTTGAAGCTTTCGACGAAGGCATTCTGCATGGGCTTGCCTGGAGCGATGTAGTGCCATTCCACGCCGGTCTGCTGGCACCAGCGCAGCACCGCCATCGAGGTCAACTCCGTGCCGTTGTCGGAGACGATCGTGTCGGGCCGGCCGCGCAGGCGGATGACGGCATCCAGTTCGCGAACGACCCTCGCGCCTGAGAGCGAGGTGTCCGCGATGAGCGCCAGGCACTCCCGCGTATGGTCGTCGACCACGGCCAGCACCCGGAAGCGCCGGCCGTCGGTGAAGGTGTCGGAGACGAAGTCGAGACTCCAGCGGGCATTGGCACGATCGGGCACGAGCATGGGCCGCCGCGTGCCCAGAGCCCGCTTGCGGCCACCGCGCCGGCGCACCTGTAGCTTCTCTTCCCGGTAGAGGCGTCGCAGCTGCTTCTGGTTCAT
This sequence comes from Pseudomonadota bacterium, assembly GCA_020161695.1. Classification (GTDB taxonomy): domain Bacteria; phylum Pseudomonadota; class Alphaproteobacteria; order Rhizobiales; family Phreatobacteraceae; genus Phreatobacter. Next base: position 242,195 of record JAIUOO010000005.1, read on the forward strand.
CACGATGCCCTGCCGGTCCAGCATGACGTGGATCCGGCGCCTAGCGGTGATTGCAAGCAATCACCTGCCGGCCGAGGGGATAGCCAAACCGTCGTCGTTCCGCAGCCACGGTCTTCATCGCCTCGCG
>JAIUOO010000031.1 GCA_020161695.1 Pseudomonadota bacterium
GAGAAGGCGTCGCGCAGCGGCAGCGATTCCTCCGCCGCGCGATGGCTGAGCTCCGACTCGCTCATGATCATGCCGGCGAAGAAGGCGCCGAGCGCGAAGGAGACGCCGAATAGCTTGGCCGCGCCGAAGGCGACGCCGAGCGCAATGGCCAGCACGGCGAGGCGGAACAGTTCGCGCGATCCGGTATGGGCCACGTAGTGCAGCAGCCACGGAATGACCTGCCGGCCGACGACCAGCATCAGGGCGACGAAGCCCGCCACCTTGACGAAGGTCAGGGCGAGAATGCCGCCGACGCCGAGATTGAGCCATTGCACGATGGGGTCGGAGGCTGCCGTCGCCTGCGCCTCGCCGCCGAGCAGGCTGGAGAGCGCGGGCAGCAGGACCAGCGCCAGCACCATGGCGATGTCCTCGACGATCAGCCAGCCGACGGCGATGCGCCCGCGTTCCGTTTCGACGAGGCGGCGTTCCTGCAGCGCGCGCAAGAGCACGACCGTCGATGCGACCGACAGGGCGAGGCCGAAGACGAGGCCCGCTCCGTGGCTCCAGCCGAGCGCCATCGCCAGCGCCCAGCCCATGACGGTCGCGACGGCGATCTGCGCCACCGCGCCGGGAATGGCGATGGCGCGCACCGACATCAGGTCCTTCAGCGAGAAGTGCAGGCCGACGCCGAACATCAGCAGGATCACGCCCATCTCGGCGAGCTCGGTGCCGAGCTTCTGGTCGGCGACAAAGCCGGGCGTGTAGGGGCCGACCAGGATGCCGGCGAACAGGTAGCCGACCAGCGTCGGCAGTTTCAGCCGGTTGGCGATGGCGCCGAAGACGAATGCCAGCCCGAGGCCCGCGACAATGGTGGCGATCAAGGGCGTGTCATGCGGCATCGTGCGGTCCGGGGCCTCGCGTCAATGGGTCGGGAAGGATCGGTCCGTGCGGCCGATGCGACCATTATTATGGGGAGCCGCCTGCCCGCCGCGCAAGAAAAGCTGCGCGGCCGATGGCCGCGGCAGCCCTCGAATGGAGGACGAGCGTGCGCTCAGCTGTTGCACGAATGAGACAGTTGCCAGGGGAAGGGTATCTCGCGCCCTGCGATCGGCCGGCATGGCCGGGTCGGGGTGCGGTACGGAAGTACAGTAATAAAATCTCGGTTCGCGCAGGTTGTCAGTTTCCTGGCCAGACAGGCCGACAGACAGATTTGCGGCCCAAAATCGAGAATCGGTGCGCTACCTTCTCGCGTTCGACCAAGACGCTGAAATAACTATTCGGTGCCGCGAAAATCAAATAGAACCGTCATTTCTGCAATTAATATTGCGTAAACATGTGAAACAATGAAGTATATAAATTGCGCAGAATTGCGGTGTGCATATTAATGTTAATCTGGAAACAGGGCAATCATTGTTGACGCTTCGTTACGTTGTCCGCCACAACTCGCGTCGAAAAGAGGGGCGCGCGCCAAGTCTGGGCCCGAAGCGGGTGAAAAGCGCGAGCGCTTGGGAGACGAAGAATGATGCGAACTGGTCTCGCGTATGCCGCATCCGTTCTGGCCGTCTGCATGGCTGGATCGGCAGCGCAGTCCGCCGATCTTGGGGTTCCGCGCACGCCGGTGGCCGCCGAGGTGATGGCGAGCGGTTTCACCTGGACGGCCGTCTATGGCGGCCTTCATGCCGGTTACGGCTTTGCGAACACCGCGATCTCGGTTCCCGGTGCCTTTGGGTTCTCGGGGATCGGCTCGAATGGCTGGCTGGTCGGCGGCAAGATCGGCGCCGACTATCAGTTTGCCCAGCGCTGGGTGGCCGGCGTCCTGCTCGAGGGCAATCTGCAGGGCATCGATACCGTGATGGGCATCGGCGGTCTCGGCAACATCAAGTTCTCGGGCGACCGCCGCTGGGCGATCCGCGGCCGGCTCGGCTACCTGCTGACGCCCGAAACCATGCTCTATGTAACCGGCGGCTTCACGCAGGGCCGCACGACCCTGTCCGCTCCGGGCGGCCTCGGCAGCATCAGCTTCTCGGCCAATGGCTGGCAGATCGGCGGCGGCGTCGAGACCCGCCTCTCCGGCAACTGGTTCATGTATGCCGAGTACATCCACACCTTCTCGAACAGCTTCGGCCAGTTCGCTCCGCTCTCGGTGAAGCCGACCTCCGGCACGGCCCGGATCGGCATCAACTACCGCTTCGGCGTCGGTGGCCTCCATCCGACCTTCGCGGCGCCCGCGCGCCGCAACTGGAGCGGCTTCTTCGCCGGCGTCCAGGCGGGCTACGGATTCGGCAATACGACCATCTCCACGCCGCCTGCCGGCAGCTTCCGTGGCCTGGGCTCGCAGGGCATGACCGGCGGCGTGCTGGCGGGCTATGACCACCAGTTCGCCGGCACGAACATCGTGGCCGGTGTCGAAGGCGATGCCAGCCTCTCCGACATCAAGACCACGATCAGCGGCGTGGGCGCCTCGGCTTCGATCGGGTCGGACTGGAACATCGGGCTGCGCGCCCGCCTCGGCTACGTCATGGGCGGCTCGATCATGCCCTATGTCTCGGCAGGCTATGGCTGGACCCATGTGAAGACCTCGGGCCTCGGCGGCGGCTTCACCCAGTCGCTTTCGGGCTTCCAACTCGGCGCCGGCGTCGAGACCATGCTCACCGCCAATGTCGCGCTGCGCGCCGAGTACATCCATCAGTTCAACAGTTCGCGCGACCTCGTGCCGGGCATCCTGCGCACCCGCACCGACAACGGCCGCGCGCGCGTCGGCATCACCTACAAGTTCGGAGGGGAGGATGCCGCGGTCGTGGCTCGCTACTGAGCCGATCCGCGCCGTCTACCGAACGGAGAGGCCGCCCGCGGGCGGCCTTTTCTGTTGGTGGACGGCGGTTGCCGCGTGACCGCCGGAGGCGGCCATCCCGCGCCGGCTGCGCGGCCCCAGACGCACCGCGATTTCAGGCAGGACTTGCCAAGACAGAATAAATAATCTCTCTATCGGCAGCATATGTCGATGGTGTAGAAAAATAATCACGCCCGGCGATGCGGATCGCAATTTTCTGCTTCCAAGCCGGACCGAGACAAAATGGACGCCATCGATCGCAAGATCCTGACGATTCTTCAGGACGATTCGACCATATCAATCGCCGAACTCGCCGAGCGGGTGCATCTGTCCCAGACGCCGTGCTGGAAGCGCATCCAGAAGCTCGAGGCCAATGGCTACATCCTGAAGCGCGTCGCGCTGGTTTCGCCCGAAAGGCTGGGGCTCGGCCTCACCGTCTTCGTCTCGATCGAGACATCGGACCATTCGCGCGAATGGCTCGGCCGTTTCGCCGAGACCGTCGCGGCCCTGCCGGAGGTGATGGAATTCTACCGGATGGCCGGCGACGTCGACTACATGCTCCGCGTGGTGGTCACCGACATGGCCGCCTATGACTCCTTCTACAAGCGGCTGATCGAGACGATCCCGCTGAAGAACGTCACGTCGCGCTTCGCCATGGAGCGGATCAAGTCGACAACGGCCTATGCGGTGCCGGCCTTGCCGAAAGCCTGAGGCCTGCTGCGGGGGCCAGATCGTGGGATTCGGCGGCCGATCTCCGCCGGGCCGCCGAATGGGCGCCATACCGCGAATCCCCGTGCTGCGACACGCCTCGTGCCGGTATCGGGATGGTGGAACGACGAGACGTGGCGGGGAGGCGGCGCGGCCGCCGCGCATGGGCGCTGCCCGGCGGCGTTAACGTTCACGGAACGGTGAAGGCCCGATTTTCTTAAAATAGATCAAGCTGTTGCTGGCGGGGCAGGGCGGCCCGCCGTGGTTAAGGGGGCCGTGGCCTTCCTGCAACACTCCCCGCCAAAGGCTCGCCGGGGGCGGTGGAAGGCGGTTGTTTCGATTGATCGGCGCGGAACCATCGGTAATGGTGACCCTGCGACGAAGGGGGGCACCCCGGTCGCACCGCCCTTTTGGGGTCGAACGGCAAATGCCACGACAGCAAACAGGCGGCCATCGGGGAATAACGGGCCAGAAGCCTTCCGGGAAACCGGCAGTCAGACGGAACCCCATGCTCCCTCAGGAGAAACTTTGGAGGTCTAAACAATGAAGACGGTTAAGAGCCTTCTTCTCGGCGCTGCCGCAGGCTTTATCGGCCTGACGGGCGCTCAGGCGGCTGATCTCCCGGGCAAGGCTGCTCCGGCTGAATACGTGCGCATCTGCGACACGTACGGCGCGGGCTTCTTCTTCATCCCGGGCACCGACACCTGCCTTCGCATCGGCGGCTTCGTCCGTGCGGACTACACCGTCAACAGCACGCCGGGCAACGCCACGGCTGGCAACGGCGCTCTCGGCACCTCGTACTTCGATCAGGCCTACTCGACCTCGATCCGCCTGACGCTGTTCACCGACGCCCGCTCGAACACCGAGTACGGTCTGCTCCGCGCTTTCGGCCAGTTCTCGGCCTATCGCGGCGCCTTCTCGGGCTCGACCTCGTCGCAGGGCCTGATCAACTCGGGTGCCGGCCAGTCGCCGCGCGCTTCGGCGATCTCGGTTGAGCGTGCCTTCATCCAGTTCGCTGGCTTCACGTTCGGCTTCTCGGCCTCGTTCTTCAACTTCTACCAGGGTGACGTGCAGCTGTCCGGCAACCTCGCCGCGACCGCCCGCTCCACCACGGTCCTCGCCTACACCGCTTCGTTCGGTTCGGGCTTCTCGGCCACGGTGTCGCTCGAAGACTCGATGTATCGCCGCTACGGCAACAGCGACACGTACGCCGTCGTCGGTGGTGCTGTTCCGGCTCCGGGCGTTGCTCCGGTTGCCCTCATGCGCCCGTTCTCGGGTCTCGGTGGCCTGACCTATGCCGGCCAGAACATCCCGGATGTCGTCGCCAACCTGCGCGTCGATCAGGGTTGGGGTTCGGTCCAGGTCATGGGTGCTCTGCACCAGCTTCGTGACTACGGCTCGGGTCCGGGCGTCGGTGGCGCCGGCGTCACGCCGACCAACCGCGCTGGCGACAAGTACGGCTGGGCCGTCGGTGCCGGTCTCCGTCTGAACCTCGACATGCTCGCCCGCGGCGACGTGCTGTGGTTGCAGGCTGTGTACTCGGACGGCGCTCTCGACTACGCTTTCGGCACGGCCAACCAGGGCGGCGATCGTGGCACGATCTCCGGCGCGGGCAACCTGTCGGGCGTGAACGCCACGAACAACCAGATCCGCGACGCCATCGTCGTCGGCGCTGGCGCTCCGGGTTCGGCGATCCAGACGACCAAGGCTTGGTCGGTTGCGGCGGGCTTCCGTCACTTCTGGACCCCGGCTCTGCGCTCGGCGATCTTCGGTTCGTACACGCATATCGATCAGCCGCTCCTCTCGACGCTGAACGACATCAAGTACTACACCGTCGGCGTGAACACGATCTGGTCGCCGGTTCGTAACCTCGACCTCGGCGTGGAAGTGGTCTACCACAACCTCTCCAACCGCACCCAGGCTGGTGGCATCCCCGTGTACAACGGTATTGCCCGTGCTTCGGAAGGCGCTTGGGTTGGTACCTTCCGCGCTCAGCGCAACTTCTGATCCGATCCGGTCCTAGCACCGGTTCAGATGGAAACCCCGGCGGGCAACCGCCGGGGTTTTCTTTTGTGCCTGCCAGTTCCCGGCTTTGCGACGGAGGCACAGCCCTCGCCGGCGCGGAATATCTGGTGTGAAACGCGGCTCGCATGATCGCCGCGCGCATCAGGTCGCGATCTGAAATATCGGCGCCATATCAATGCGATAAATTGGTATATTAAAGCGAAGTATGTGCCCCGTGGCTGACAGCTGCTGGTTGCGTCTCGCCTGCTGATCCCGGATGGTCTGCCGCGCGCCGCGCCTATCTCGCGGTGGACGGACAGGAGCATGGCATGAGCACGCAACACCTGAAGCACGAGGGCGCAGGGGTTATCGGCGCGGTACTGGCGCTGGTTGCATGCTGGCTTCTGCTTGCGTCGCCGCCGGCGCTGGCTCAGTCGGCCGCCGCCCAGTCGCCGGCCATCCCGACGCCCGGGTACCAGCTCTCGCTCGTCCGCGAGGGCAATACGCTCGCCATGGGCGGTGTCCTGCCGGGCGAGCCCGCGCGCGAGGCCATTCTCGCGGCGCTGCGCGCCGTCGAGCCGGACCTCGCCATCATGGACATGAGCGAGGTGAGGGACGGAGCGAGCGAGCCCTTCGCCACAGCGGCGGCCCTGGCGGCAACCCTCGTCATGAAGCTCAAGCCCGGCGCGGTGCTCGTCGACGGCGGTTCTCTCTCCATCGAAGGTCGCCCCGACGGGGACGCGTCCCGCGCGGCGATCACGTCAGCGCTTGCCTCGCTGCCGTCCGGCCTTGCGGTTCAGCGTGTCGCGCTGGCGCTTCCCGTCGCGAAGCCCTTCGTCATGACCATCCGGCGCGATGGCAACGGCCTGACGCTCGATGGGTCGGCAACGAGCGACGAGGACCGCGCCGCCATGATCGGTGCCGTTCGCGCGGCTGCGCCCGACCTGACCCCGACCGATCGGATGATGCTGGCGGAAGGCGCGCCAGTCGGGATCGACCGGGCCGCCGTTGCACGTCTCGCTGCCCTGGTCGCGGGCCGCCTGCAGGCTGGTGCGGTGCGGTTGTCCGACGCGACGCTGTCCGTCGAAGGGCAGGCGACAGACCGTTCCGGCTATGTCGCGGCGCAGCGCGCCCTGCGCGAGGCGCTGCCGGCCGGCGTCACGCTTGGCGCGGTTGCCATCCGCGCGCCCGTTGTTTCGCCCTATCGCTGGTTCGTCGAGAAGGGGCCGGAGGGCATCCTGGTCCAGGGTTATGTGCCCTCGGAGGAGGCGCACGCGGCTGCGAAGGCAGCGATCGCGGGCCAGTTCGGCGCGCTGCGGCTCAGGGACAATCTGGAAATCGCGGAAGGCGCACCGGACGGCTTCGGCGAGGCCGTGGCCGCGGCGGTGAAGCAACTGGCGCTTCTGCCGCGCGGGCGCGTCAGCCTCGACAATCGCAGCATCGCGGTGACCGGCGACGTGCCCTCCGTGATCTATGCCAATGCCGCGCGCGCGGCGCTCCGCCGGCTCGCGCCGGAGGGCTGGGCCTTCAGCGAGGCCATCACCGCCCCCGCGGCCGTGACGGCGCCGCCCGTGACGGTAGCCCCCGCCGCGCCGCCGGTTCGCGCTGCGGTCGACACCTGCTCGCCGAAAATCCGCGAGGAAATGGCGGCAGGCGGCATCGTGTTCCAGTTCGGCCGGGAAACCATGCGGCCCGACAGCATCGCCCGTCTCAGGCGGATCGCGGCGATCATGAAGGATTGCCCGGATGTCAGGTTCTCCATCGAGGGACACACCGATTCCGACGGCAACCCAGAGCAGAATGTCGATCTTTCGCTGCGCCGGGCGCAGGCCGTCGTCAGTTTCCTGATCCGTCAGGGAATCGAGGCGGGCCGGCTGCTGGCCGAGGGCCATGGCGAGAGCCGGCCGCTGGTGGCGAACGATTCGACCGCCAACAAGGCGCGCAACCGGCGCATCGAGTTCGTGACGCGCTAGGGGTCTGGCGCGCTGCGGACCCGGCCGCGCGGCGCTTCCGTTTGAAGCCGGCGCGGCCTTCCTTTAAAGGGACGCATCCTTCTTCCGGCGGCGCGGCTCGCGCGACGCCCTTTCGATTCGTGTTCGAGGCTCCGATGCATCGCTATCGCTCCCACACCTGCGGCGAATTGCGCGCAACCCATGTGGGCGAGACCGTCCGCCTGTCCGGCTGGTGCCACCGCATCCGCGACCACGGCGGCATCCTGTTCGTCGACCTGCGCGACCATTACGGCATCACCCAGTGCCTCGCGGACCCGGACAGCCCGGCCTTCAAGGCGCTGGAAGCCTGCCGCGCCGAGTGGGTCATCCGCATCGATGGCCGCGTGAAGGCGCGCGACGAGGGTCTGAAGAACCCGAAAATCCCGACCGGCGACATCGAGATCTTCATCACCGACCTCGAAGTGCTCGGCAAGGCCGACGAACTGCCGCTGCAGGTGTTCGGCGATCAGGACTATCCGGAGGAAACGCGGCTGAAGTACCGCTTCCTCGACCTGCGCCGCGAGAAGCTGCACAAGAACATCATGACACGCGGCGAGGTGGTCGATTCCATCCGCCGGCGCATGAAGGGGCAGGGCTTCTTCGAGTTCCAGACGCCGATCCTGACCGCGTCGTCGCCGGAGGGCGCGCGCGACTTCCTCGTGCCGAGCCGCATCCATCCCGGCAAGTTCTACGCCCTGCCGCAGGCGCCGCAGCAGTACAAGCAGCTGCTGATGATGTCGGGCTTCGACCGCTACTTCCAGATCGCGCCCTGCTTCCGCGACGAGGATCCGCGCGCCGACCGCCTGCCGGGCGAGTTCTATCAGCTCGACCTCGAAATGAGCTTCGTCGAGCAGGAGGACGTGTTCGCCTCCGTCGAGCCGGTGATCCGCGGCGTGTTCGAGGATTTCGCGGAGGGCAAGCGGGTGACGCAGGTCTTCCCGCGCATTCCCTATGCCGAATCCATGCGGAAATATGGCTCCGACAAGCCGGACCTGCGCAATCCCATCGAGATGCAGGAGGTCTCCGAGCATTTCCGGGGTTCGGGCTTCCGCGTCTTCGCATCCATGCTGGAGGACGCGCGCAACCAGGTCTGGGCGATCCCGGCGCCGACCGGCGGCAGCCGCGCGTTCTGCGACCGCATGAATTCGTGGGCGCAGGGCGAGGGCCAGAAGGGCCTCGGCTACATCATGTGGCGCGAAGGCGGCGAAGGGGCGGGCCCGATCGCCAACAATATCGGCCCGGAGCGCACCGCCGCGATCCGCGAGCAGCTCGGCCTCAAGGAGGGCGACGCTGCCTTCTTCGTCGCCGGCGATCCGTCGAAGTTCGTGAAGTTCGCGGGTATCGCGCGCACCAAGGTCGGCGAGGAACTGAACCTCGTCGACAAGGAGCAGTTCGCGCTCGCCTGGATCGTCGACTTCCCGATGTACGAGTATGACGAGGACGAGAAGAAGGTCGATTTCTCGCACAACCCGTTCTCGATGCCGCAGGGCGGCCTCGAGGCGCTGGAGACGCAGGACCCGCTGACCATCAAGGCGTTCCAGTACGACATCACCTGCAACGGCTACGAGATCGCCTCCGGCGGCATCCGCAACCACCGGCCGAAGGCCATGGTGAAGGCGTTCGAGATCGCCGGCTACAGCGAGGAGACGGTGATCGAGCGCTTCGGCGGCATGTATCGCGCCTTCCACTACGGCGCGCCGCCCCATGGCGGCATGGCGGCTGGCGTCGACCGCATCGTCATGCTCATCTGCGGCACGCAGAACCTGCGCGAAATCTCGCTGTTCCCGATGAACCAGCGCGCCGAGGACCTGCTGATGGGCGCGCCTTCGGAGGCGACGCCGAAGCAGCTGCGCGAACTGTCGATCCGCGTCGCGGTCGATCCGGCCAAGGGCAACGCCTGATGCTGGCTCAGGCGGGGGAGGCGGCTTTCGAGAGCCTGTTCGTCACCGCGACGGACGGCCTGAAGCTGCATGTGCGCGTCTATGGCAAGCCGGTGCCGGGCCGCCTGCCGCTCCTCTGCCTCGCCGGCCTTTCCCGCAATGCCGGCGACTTCGATGTGCTGGCGCGGGCGCTCTCGGCCGAGCGGCAGGTGATCGCTCCGGACTATCGCGGCCGCGGCCTCTCCGAATGGGACGGGAAGTGGGAGAATTATGCGCTTCCCGTCGAACTGTACGACGTCCTCGCAGTCGCAGCCGTGCTCGGTGTCGAGCGGTGCGTGTTCCTCGGCACCTCGCGCGGCGGTCTCCTGACCATGCTGATGAGCGCGGTCCGGCCGAACCTGATCGGCGGCGCGATCCTCAACGATATCGGGCCGGTGATCGAGGGAACCGGCCTTGCCCGCATCAAGAGCTATCTCGGCAAGCTGCCGGAGCCGAAGAGCCTCGACGAGGCGGTGGCGCTGCTGAAGTCGATCGGCGCATCGCGGTTTCCGGCGCTGTCCGACGACGACTGGCGCGGGCAGGCTTCGAGCATCTGGACGGAAAAGGACGGCCGCCTCGTCGCCGCCTTCGACCCGGCGCTGACGAGGACGCTGGAACAGGTCAGCTTCGACCAGCCGATGCCGACGCTCTGGCCGCAATTCGACGGTCTGGCCGCCATGCCGGTCATGGTCATCCGGGGCGAGCATTCCGACATCCTCACCGCCGGGACTGTGGAGGCCATGGCCGCCCGCCGGCCGGATCTCGATATCCTGACGGTTCCGGGGCAGGGCCATGCGCCGCTGCTGACCGACCTGCCGACCATCGGCCGCATCCGCGCCTTCGCCGCGCGCTGCGACCAGGCGGACGCGTGACACCGCGCCACGGGATGGGCGCTTCGGACGCCTTGGCAGTCACCGGGCGGCAGCCTAGTCTCCGCTTCCCGGGGGCCATCGCGACAACGCGCACGTGAATATTCCGAACCTACTGACGCTTCTCCGCATCCTGCTGGTGCCCGTCGTCGTCTGGGCGATATCGCAGGGACAAATGGGGATTGCACTTGCCGCCTTCGTCCTGGCCGGCGTGACCGACGCCATCGACGGCTATATCGCCAAGCACTTCAACCAGCAGACCGAGCTCGGCGCCTATCTCGACCCGCTGGCCGACAAGACGCTGATCGTCTCGATCTACGTGTCGCTGGCGATTTTCGGCTTCATCCCGCCCTGGGTCGCGATCCTCGTCGTCTCGCGCGACATCATGATCGTCGGCGCCGTGGTTCTGTCGACGCTGGTCGAGAAACCCCTGCCGATCCATCCGCTGATGGTGTCGAAGGCCAATACAGCCGCCCAGATCGTCTTCGCGGCGCTGGTTCTTGCCGCCAAGGGGCTGAAGATCGACCTCGACTGGGCGATCCTCGTGGTCATGTGGGCGGTGGCGGCGCTGACGCTTGCCTCCGCGGGAGCCTATCTGGTCGCCTGGACCCGGCACATGTCGAGCTGAAGTCCGAAAGTCGCGCTGCGCCGCCCCTTGAAAGCGCCGCCTTCGCCTGCGACCTTCCGTGCTGCGTGACCAGCCCGGCCGCCGCTCGCCTGAAGGACCGCCCTTGACGCTGCAGAGACAGGTCGGATTCTGGATCGGCGGACTGCTCGCGATCGCGCTGGCGCTCTACGTGCTGCGCGGCATCCTGCTGCCGTTCATCGCCGGCCTCGCCCTGGCCTATTTCCTCGATCCCGTGGTGAGCCGGCTGGCGCGCGTCGGCATTCCCAGGGCCTTCGGCGCCATCGCCGTCATCGGCGCCTTCGTCGTCGTCTTCGTGGTTCTCGCAGTGCTGATCGTGCCGGTGCTGGCCAATCAGCTGACCGCCTTCGTCGCGCGCCTGCCGAGCTATGTGGTCCAGCTCCAGGCGCTGGCGACCGAGCAGAACCGCGAATGGCTCCAGCGCGTGCTGGGCGAGCGCCTGCCGGATGTCTCGCGGTCCGTCGCCGATGTCGTGACCCAGTCGACGGGATGGCTCGCCGGCTTCGTCCAGCAGAGCCTCTGGACCGGCGGAACGACGTTCCTCTACCTGTTCGCGCTCTCGGTCATCACGCCGGTCGTCGCCTTCTACCTCTTGAAGGACTGGCCGCGCATGATGGAAAAGGTCGATTCCTGGCTGCCGCTGCATCATCGCGAGACGATCCTCGGCCTGATGCGCGAGATGAACATCGCCATGGCCGGCTTCGTGCGCGGGCAGGCGACGGTCTGCGTCATCCTGATGATCTTCTACGGCGTGTCGCTATCCGGCGCCGGGCTCAATTTCGGCCTGCTGATCGGGCTCGGCACCGGGTTCCTGTCGTTCATCCCCTATGTCGGGTCGGTCACGGGCCTGACGCTGGCGATGGGCGTCGCCATCGTGCAGTTCTGGCCGGACTGGACCATGGTGCTGATCATCCTCGGCATTTTCGGCGTCGGCATCTTCTTCGAGTCCTACGTCCTCTATCCGAACCTCGTCGGTGAATCCGTCGGCCTGCATCCGGTCTGGCTGATGTTCGCGCTGTTCGCCTTCGGCGCGCTGTTCGGCTTCGCCGGGCTGCTGCTCGCCGTGCCGCTTGCCGCCTCCGTTGGCGTCTTGACGCGCTTTGCCATCCGGCAGTACCTCGCAAGCCCGCTGTTCACGGGCGTGCCGCAGGTCCTGCCGCCCCGTGGGCCGGCGCCCCCGGAGAGTTGAGATGGTTCCGTCCGCGCCGAGGGCGGGTCCCCGCCAGATGGCGCTGGACCTCGCCCTGCCCGAAAGCCTTGCCCGCGACGATTTTCTGGAGGCCGCCTGCAATGCGGAGGCCCTGAAACTGGTCGAATCCTGGCCCGACTGGCCGGCGCGGGTGGTGGCGCTGGTCGGCCCGCCGGGCGCCGGCAAGAGCCATCTCGGCGCGATCTGGGCGGACCTGGCGGGCGCCCGCAGGCTCGCCGCCCGCGACCTCGCCGGCACCGCGCCGGCCGATGCGCTGGCCACCGGCGCGCTGCTTCTGGAGGATGCTGGCCCGAAGACTTCGGAAGTCTCGCTGTTCCACCTGATCAATGCAGCGAAGGAGGAGGACGCCTTCGTGCTGATCACCGCGCGCGAAGCGCCCGTCGCCTGGGGCGTCGGGCTCAAGGACCTCGCCTCGCGCCTGCGCGCACTGCCGGCGGTCACCCTCGCGGAACCCGAGGACGGGCTGCTGCGCGCCGTCCTCGTCAAGCTGTTCGCGGACCGGCAGCTGCTGGTGGACAGCGAGGTGGTGGAATATCTCGCCCGTCGCATGGAGCGTTCGCTCGATGCCGCCCGCCGCCTCGTCGCCGCCATCGATCGCGAGGCGCTGGAAACCGGCCGGCGGCTGACGCGACCTCTCGCCGCACAGGTGCTCGACCGCGTCATGCAACCGAATCTGATCTGAGCGGTTGCCGTGCGGCGGCGGGCGCCGCACTTTGACGATGGTCACAGCAGCGTCATGATGGCGGCCCAAAGGGTCGGTTCAAACCGGACGGCTGCAAGGGTGCGCGACACCCCGCGAGGATGACATGGCGACGCTCGAAACCAGGAAGGAAGCCGCGCGGGCAAAGTCTGCCCCGGCCTCCGAGGCCAAATCGGCGGCCGAAGCCAAGGCCGAGACGGTCGCAAACGGCGCCGCCGCGAGCCCCCTGCGCCACCTGCCGGCGCGGTTCATCAACCGCGAACTGTCCTGGCTCCAGTTCAACCGTCGGGTGATGGAGGAAGCCTCCAACCGCAACCATCCGCTGCTCGAACAGCTCCGCTTCCTGTCGATCTCGGCCAACAATCTCGACGAATTCTTCATGGTGCGCGTCGCCGGCCTGCGCGGACAGGTGCTGGCCGGCCTCACCGCGCTGTCGCCCGATGGCCTGACGCCGGCCGAGCAGCTGGTGAAGATCTCCGAGGCGGTCGCGGGCCTTGCCTCCGACCAGCAGAAGCGCTGGCGCGAACTGCGCGAGGAACTCCTGCACGAAGGCATCGTGCTGGTCGACGCGCCGGACCTCACCAAGGCCGAGCGCGCCTGGCTGGAGGATCACTTCCTCGGCCACGTCTTCCCCGTGCTGACGCCGCTCGCCATCGATCCGGCCCACCCGTTCCCGTTCATTCCCAATCTCGGCTTCACCATGGCGCTGTCGCTCCAGCGCATGAGCGATGCACGGGCGATGCGCGCGCTCATCCGCGTGCCTGCGAAGATCGAGCGCTTCATCAAGCTGCCCGACCTCGCCGAGACCGGCGCGCGCCGCTTCATCACGCTGGAGCAGACGGTCGGCCTGTTCATCAACCGCCTGTTCCCCGGCTACACCGTGAAGGGGCAGGGCTCCTTCCGCATCATCCGCGACAGCGACCTTGAGATCGAGGAAGAGGCCGAGGATCTCGTCCGCCATTTCGAATCCGCGCTGAAGCGCCGCCGCCGCGGTTCGGTCATCCGCCTCGAAGCGGAAGCGGGCATGCCGGACGACCTCCGGCACTTCATCGCGACGGCCCTTGGCGTCGTCGATGACGAGATTTTCCGGGTCGAGGGCGTCCTTGCGCTGAACGAGCTCTCGCAGCTCGTCGCGCTCGACCGACCGGACCTGAAATTCGTGCCCTACGCGCCGCGCTACCCCGAGCGCATCCGCGACCAGGGCGGCGACTGCTTCGCGGCGATCCGCCAGAAGGACCTGGTGGTCCACCACCCCTACGAGAGCTTCGACGTGGTGGTGCAGTTCCTCAACCAGGCGGCGCGCGATCCCAACGTCGTCGCCATCAAGCAGACGCTCTACCGCACCTCCTCGGACTCGCCGATCGTCAAGGCGCTGCAGGAGGCCGCCGAGGCCGGCAAGTCGGTCGATGACTGCGATCGCAAGTACGGACACGGCCAGCAGCGGCATGGCAATGAACAGGGTCGCGGCAGTGACGATGACTGCGCGCGGATAGCGCAGTTCGCGCTTCGGCGGCGCCGCCACGCGCCCAGCGGGCCTGCGTCGGTACCAACCGATGAAGCCGGTCACGCACAACCACATGAGCGCAGCGGCAACGACGGTATTGAAGATCTGATTGATACGACCGAAGAAGTGTCCTTCGTGCAGATCGACGCCTAGCGCGACTGCCTTGGCGAGCGGCGGCAGATCGTCCCAGGTGACCCTGATCAACGTGGCACCGGTGCGCCCATCGAGCTGCATCCACACTTCATCGCTACTGCGCGGATGTTCGCTCCGCAGATTGACCGGTGCGCCGGCCTCGCTTGGATGCAGTTCGATCGCCCCGCTCGCTCCAGCGGCGCGCGCCTTCGCGATCAGCTGATCGATGGTCAGCGCTGAAGCCACCGATGTCTGCTCCGATGCATGGTGCTCGTGCCCACCGTGATGCCCAGGAGCGAAGAAGAATCCGCGTGGCGACTCTTGATGAGTCGCGGCCTCGATCGGACGCAGCACTTGCCCGCCCCAGAACGTCGTCCAAGGTAGTGCCGAGAACAGAAACGCAAGCAGAATGAGCGCGAAGTACACGCCGACCGTCGCATGCAAATCGCGCCAGAAGGTGCGACTGCCACTGCGCAACCGCGGATACAACACTCCCGCGAGCCCCTTGGCATTGCGTGGCCACCACAAATACAGTCCGGTGAGCGTCATTACGATCGCCCAACAGGCGCCGAGCTCGAGCAGATAACTGCCCCAGGGGTTGATCGGCCATCCACCGTGAAGACTGCGGGTCAAGCCACGAAGCCAATGGGTCGCCGCCACCTCACCGAGATATTCCCCGGTATGGGGATTCGTGAACGCCGGATACGGCAAGCCGTTGGGATCGGCAAAGAAAAAAGCCGTCGATTGCGTCGGATCATCGCTGATCTCGATCGACTGCAGCCGCTCGCGCGGCTGATGTTGGAGCACCGTCGCCAGTTGCTGCTCGTAACTCACGGTAGCTGCGCCAGGCGCAACGCGCATGAGCTCGGGATACGCGACCGACGCGATCTCGCTATGCCAGAGATAGAGCACACCGGTGACCGACTGCCACAACGCAAACGGGATGACGATCAGCGCGGCAAAGAAATGCCAGCGCCAGATGCGAGCGTACAGGCGCTGCGTCGATCGCATCCCCTCATCGTGCGAGCTATCGCGGCGTCGAATCACTTCACATTCCACAGCAGCTTGATCCAACCGGTGCGGCCTGGCTCGTTGATGCGCACCGGATCGGCGGGATAACCGAAGTCCGCGCTGCCGGACAGGTTGAGATGCTCGCTGTAGGTGCGGTCGAAGACGTTGTCGATGCCGGCGGTGAGCCGCACGCGGTCGCTGAAACGATAACCGCCGTTGACCGCGAGCGTGGCGAAGCCGGGGGTCGGATCGAGGTCGCGTCCGACGACGTTGCCCTGCATCGGCGCCACGCGGTCCTGCGAGGACACCACGCGCAGCAGCGCGCCCACGTTCCAGCGCGCGTGCTCGTAGCCGGCGGTCAGTCGCGCTTCGAGGGGCGTCATCTGCGGCAGTGGCGTGCCATCGTCGCGGTTCTCGCCCCAGGCCCACGCCACCGTGCCGCCGAGCTTCCAGCGCTCCGCGGGACGGAACTCGACGCCGGCTTCGGCACCGTGGATGCGCGCGTCGACGTTGCCCACGCGCGTGGTGGTGCCCATCATCCCGCCCTCGGCATAGGTGAACAGGATGAAGTCGTCCACGCGCCCCGCGTAGGCCGAGGCCCAGGCATCCACGCGCGCGCTCCGGTAGTGCACGCCGACGTCCAGCTGGATGGTGGTCTCCGGCGCGACGCCCGCGAACGCATTGGCGCTGCCCATCGGCCCCATGTCCGGCGAGAACAGTTCCCAGTAGTCGGGCATGCGCTCGCTGCGCCCGATGCCGGCGTAGGCCTGCAGGTGGCGGCTGAACTCGCGCTCGTGGCGCACGAAGGCCGACGCCAGCGTCTCGCTGCGGGTCTGGCCGAACGTGGGATTGGGCATGCCCATCATGCCGGCCGTGGCGCGCCGGTCCGTGGCCTCCGCGCGATCCAGGCGCGCGCCCGCGATCCAGTGTTGGCCCTCGCCGGCATGCCAGTTGCCTTCGCCGAACACGCCGCGTTGCGCGAAACGCGCGTCGGTGTCCCACGGCTCGGCCAGGTACGCGCCCCGCCCGGCCGCGCTGCGCTGGCGATGTCGGCCGTCCTGCGCATCGATGCCCAGCGTGGCGTCGAAGCGCTCGACCGACCAGCTTGCCGCCACGCGGCCACCCACCGTGCGGCGCTCCACGTTGGCCGCCATCGGCATCGGCATCGGCCCCATCTGGTTCGGATCGCGCAGCGTGTAGTTGTCCATCACGTGGTCGGCGGCGTTGCGGTAGGCACTGGCTTCGATCTTCGACAGCGCGCCGTCGAAGCCGCCCTTCTCGAAACGCAAGGACTGGCTGTCGCGGCGGAACTGCGAGCCGTCCATGCCCCGCCCGGCGTAGCGCGCTTCGCCATCGCCGGCGCCCAGCGACAGTTCCAGCAGGGTGTCGTCGCCTGGCGTCCAGCCCAGCGCGGCATCCGCGTTCCATTTCTCCCATGACGAGGGCACGCGCTGGCCGTCGCCATCGCGGTAGTCGTCGGATTCGGAGCGGTTGCCGCTGATGCGCGCGTAGCCGACGGTCGTGCCGGCCTCGACCGACAGCACCTGGTCGTTGCGCCCGAACGATCCGCCCAGCAGGCTGCCGCGCGCACGCACGCCGGGCGCGTCGAAGCGTTCGACGTCGCGCTCGAAGCGCACCGTGCCCGCGGATGCACCGGGACCCCAGAGCACGGTCTGCGGCCCCTTCACCACGATCAGGCGGTCGAAGGTTTCCGGCGAGACGTACGACAGGGGATTGTCCATCCGCGCCGGGCAGGATCCGGGCATGGCACCGCCGTTGGTGACCAGGTTCAGGCGCGAACCGGACAGGCCGCGCAGCACCGGATCGCCATTGGTGCCGCCGTTGCGCAGCGCGCCGAAGCCGGGGATGGTCTTGAGGTAATCGGCGCCGTCGCTGGCCGGGACCGGTTGCCGCGGCAGGCGCGGGTCGGTGACCCAGGTGAGCGGCGACACCGGCGCGACACCGGTGACGACGACGTCATCGAGCGTCGGCGCATCGGCGAGAACATCATCCTCGGCGTGCGCGGCACGGGACAGGGGCGACAACAGCGCGGCCGACACGGCCACGGACAGGCACGACGCACGCAGCGTCGCGCGGAAAGGCATCGACATGGGATCTCCAAAGCACAAGGGCGCGGCACGACGGCCGCGCAGGAATCAGGAAGGCTTGTGGTTCAGAGCGCGATCGGCGGCGCCTGCGATCCCAGTCCGCGCGTGTTGCGCGGGGATCGCAGCAAGGCCGCGTAGGGTCGGAGCGTCGCCGACAGCGACGGCCGCAACGTCAGCAGGCACAGCAACAGCAACAGCACCGGCAGCGGCGTGGCCAGCACGCAGTAGCCGCAGACGTCGTCCATCGCCGTCATCGGCCGGTCCGGCTGCTCGCCCGCGATGAACGGCGACACGTCCACCAGCTGGCTGCCCACGCGGGTGCACATCTCCATCAGCACCGGCGCCGTCTTCGCCAGCGTCGACGCCAGCACCCGGCTCACCGTCGGCGCAGCCACGGTCAGCAGCACCGCCACCAGGGCGAGCCATGCCATGCGCCTGAAGCGGGACGGATGCCGGATCACCCGGACATTCTAGGCGACACCAGGCGCATGCCGGGGCCGCGGTGCATGGACAAAAAAGCCCGCCTTGCGGCGGGCTTCGTGTGTTTGGTCTTGGGCGCAGTCAAATCAGCTTCAGTGGCCCGATCTGCCCCTACCCGTCAACATCGCGACCGTCTTTCGCGAACGGCATCACAACTAACAACGGCACGTTACTTGCTTGTTTCTTGGGCATGGCTTCTCAGAATCCTCGACACCACAAGCGCTCCGAATGGATACAGCTCACCCTCCCCCAGGTCGGGCTGTTGCTTGCACTGGCCTTTGGTGTGGCCGGACAGGGACGCGCCCATGGTGGTGGGCTGGACGCGAACGGCTGCCACCACGATCGGAAGAATGGGGGCTACCACTGCCATCGAGCACCGGCTGCCGCGCAAGCGCCCGGGACGCGCCTCGCACCATCAAGTTCATTCGCTCCGTCGCGCACGGCTCCACGCACGCAGCAGACCGGAGGATGGTCGTTCCGCAACTGCACCGAAGCCCGTGCAGCAGGGCGAGCGCCCATCCGAAGAGGCGAGCCAGGCTACGGGCCTCACCTCGACAGGGATAACGATGGAATTGCCTGTGAGCCGTACAAGGGACGGTGAACTTCGATCAAAGCGTGTGTGTAGACAGGGCTGAACCCTCCTGAGAAAACCCGCCCCGGATCCCCCCAGGCCGGCTGCCTGACCACCAAGAATGAAAAAGGGCCCGAACGCATGGCGGTTCGGGCCCTTTCTCTTTGTCTCTGGGAAAACCGAGACTGTTTGGTCGGGGTAGCCGGATTTGAACCGACGACCACTTGTCCCCCAGACAAGTGCGCTACCAGGCTGCGCTATACCCCGGATGGGTGCGGATTATAGCGCGCCGCCGGCCCTCCCGGACCCGCGCACCGGCTGAACGCGCCGCGGCCGGCCGGATCGCGGGCGCGCACGTGTCACCGCTTGAGCAGTTGCAGGATCTCTTCCAGCTCCATCCGCACCTGGCGGACGATCTGGCTGCTCATCGCCGATTCCTGCTTGGCACCATCGCCTTCCAGGCGCAGGCGCGCGCCACCGATGGTGTAGCCCTGTTCGTACAGCAGGCCGCGGATCTGGCGCACCATCAGCACGTCGTGGCGCTGGTAGTAGCGACGGTTGCCGCGGCGCTTGACCGGGCTGAGGCTGGGGAACTCGGTTTCCCAGTAGCGCAGCACGTGCGGCTTGACGTCGCACAGTTCGCTGACCTCGCCGATGGTGAAGTAGCGCTTGGCCGGGATCGGTGGAAGCTCCCGGTTGCTGCCCGGGTCAAGCATCGCGGCCTCCGGCGTAGGTCTCGACCCGTTCCTTCAGCTTCTGCCCGGGGCGGAACGTCACCACCGTGCGGGCGGAGATCGGGATCTCCTCGCCGGTCTTGGGGTTGCGGCCGGGGCGCTGGTTCTTGCGGCGGAGGTCGAAATTGCCGAAGCCCGACAGCTTGACCTGGCGGCCCTGCTCCAGGGCTTCGCGGAGGACGTCGAAGAAGGCGTCCACGAACTCCTTGGCCTCACGCTTGTTCAGTCCGACTTCGTCGAACAGGCGTTCCGCCATTTCAGCCTTCGTCAATGCCATCCGTTTCCCCCAAAACGAGCCCGTTTCATTCACGTGACGCTTGCACGATCGTTGCACGCAGCGGCCGACCGAAGCCGGCCGTCACGGTTCACGCGCGGATTTCCGCCCCGTGCTCCCCCTGCAGGGCGGCGACCACGGCCGTGACGGCCGCATCCACCTCCCGATCGGTGAGAGTGCGTGATTCTTCTTGCAGAATCAAGCCCATAGCGAGGCTCTTGCATCCGGTTTCGACCCCCTTGCCAACGTAGCGATCGAACAGCCGGAGGGCGCGCAGGGACGGGCCCGCCGCGCGTTCGACGGTGGCCCGGAGGGCATCCCAGGAGACCGCTTCCGGGACGACGAACGCGAGATCCCGGCGGACGGACGGATAGCGGCTGAGGCTGGCCCCGCGGGGC
>JAIUOO010000006.1 GCA_020161695.1 Pseudomonadota bacterium
CGCACTCGGCTGGGCAAGCGCAAGCCTTGCGCCGCAGGACGTGGCCATATCGCTATTGCACGAGCGTTACGCGACCACGGGTCTAAAGACGCGGTACTACACGCCGGAAGTCCATCAGGCGGCATTCGCCTTGCCGGCCTACATTCGAGAGATGCTGCCTTGAGCGACAGCGTCGCGCCCTGGCCTCAGGCGCGAATGCCCATGCGTTCGAGCTGCTCGAACAGCTGCGGTTCGTCGAACGGCTTGCCGATCACGCGGACCCACGGATCGTCGCGGAATTCGCTCTCGTACTGTGAGGCGTCAAAACCGGTGCACACGACGATCGGCAGGTTCGAGTCGCGTGCGCGCAGCTCGTAGGCCAGCGCCTGGCCATCCATGTCCGGCAGGCCCACGTCGATGATGGCGGCGCAGAAGGAGCCGGAAGAGAACACACGCAAAGCTTCGGTGCCGGCCGTCACATAGATCGCATCCAGGCCGACGTCCTGCAACGCGTTGCGCGCCGACATCGCTACCAATTCTTCGTCCTCGACGATGAGGACCTTGCTGCGAGCCGTTGTCATGACGCCAAGTTGTGCCACTTCGCTGCGGGCCGCGTCAACCGTATAAACGGAAGCGCGCAATCGAATCGCTTGCCGTCAACATTGGTGTCGGCGACCGACTCGCGGTCGAACGAGTCCGTGGCCATCCGTGAATCACGACGATTGCCGAGACATGACGATTGCCGGCGTCGCAACGCGCGATTCGTTGCATGGTTTTCCGAAGATCGCTGGCGTCGCCCATCGATGGATGCAGGCACGCAAATGCTTTGCGATGCAGTTTACGGAACCGTCGCGGAACGACGACAGTGAGCTGGCTGGAGCGGCTGCTGTCGATCCAGAAGACCTCCAGCACGTCGAAATCCATGGCCGGCGCCACCAAGGACGCGGCGCCGAAGGATTTCACGCTGATTGGCGCGCCGATGCTGCTGCCCGGCCTGATGCAACTGCTCGGCAAGTCGGGGCTCGCCGACATGGTGCCAATGGGCGTCAATGTCGTGATCTCGAACACGCAGGGGCCGCCCTTCCCGCTCTATTGCGCGGGTGCGAAGGTGACGGCGCTCTACCCGGTCTCCATTCCGACCCATGGCGTCGGCCTGAACCTCACGGTGCAGAGCTACATGAACGCGCTGGATTTCGGAGTGACCGCCGACCGCAAGGCCGTCCCCGATGTCGCAGACCTTGCCGACGGGCTCAAACCGGCGCTGGACGAGCTGGTCGCGGCCGTGAAGGCGAAGATGCCGGCGGGCGAAGCGGTGTCCGATGCGAAAGCCGCCCCGAAGGTGGCCGCCAGCAACGGTGCGTCGGCCCTGCCGGCGAAAGCCCAATCGGCAAAGACCGGGTCGAAAGCCACAGTCGCTGCGAAGGGCGGCGCTCCTGCCGCAAAGGCAAAGGCGACGAAGGGCAAGGCCCAGCCGGCCAAGACCAAGCCCGCCGCCGCCAAGACCTCCGCGGCGAAAGCCCCCGCGGCGAAGACCCCCGCGGCGAAGGCGACGCGCACCCGGGCGACGGCTCGATAGCGCGGGCCCTACCGCCGGGCGGATGCCGTCCCTATGTCAACCGACCGATGCCCCTCGTCGGGGGCCCGCTTGCCGGGCGAACGCGGGGGTGATCTTCTGGCGCGCCCGGTTTCGCGGCCGGGCCAACGAATCGGGCTCGCCGAATGGTCAGGGCCACGACTGGAGGAAACAGCATGGCAGCAGCATCGGATCAGCTCGCGCCGCCGTCCACGGCGCTGCTCCTCATGGAAGGCCGGGCCATCCCGGAACTCGCGGCTTTCGTGGCGGCCTATCCGCTGCTCGCCTCCGCGCCGCGCGGCGACGGCCACCCGGTTCTGGTCCTACCGGGCCTTATCACCTCCGACCGGTCGACCGGCCCGCTGCGTTCCTATCTGGCGGGGCAGGGTTATGCGGCCCATGGCTGGGATCTCGGCCGCAACTACGGCCTGCTGCCGGGTTTCGAGCGGCGCATGATCGAGCGCGTCGAGATGCTCAACGACCAGTCCGGCCAGAAGATCAGCCTCGTCGGCTGGAGCCTCGGCGGCATCTACGCGCGCCAGCTGGCCAAGGCGATGCCGGACCGAATCCGCCGGGTGGTGACGCTCGGCTCGCCGTTCAACGGCTCGCCGCGGGCGACCAATGCCTGGCGGCTCTATGAATTCACCTCCGGCCACAAGGTCGACGACCGCGACAGCCATATGGGCGGCGCGATCTCGGCGCCGCCTCCGGTGCCAACGACGGCCATCTACAGCCGCACGGACGGCATCTGCGCCTGGCAGTGCTGCGTGGAGGTCGAGGGGGCGCTCGCCGAGAACATCGAGGTGAAGGGCAGCCATTGCGGCATGGGCCACAATCCCTCCGTGGTCTATGCCGTCGCCGACCGGCTCGCCCAGCCGGAAGGCAGCTTCACGAGGTTCGACCGTTCCGGCTGGCGCGGCCTGTTCTATCCGGAGCCGGTCAAGCACCATTGAGAGCTGTGGCGCATTGCGGTTCGCCGCGTCATGCCCGGTCTTGTGCCGGGCATCCACGGCTTGCCTGCCGGTGTCGAGTTCAAGACGTGGATGGCCGGGACAGGCCCGGCCATGACGATAGAAGATGGCGCCATGGACCGGCGGCCCGCCAGCCGCCTTACTTCTTCTGGAAGCTCTGGCGGATCTCCTCGTAGCTCTCCTTCATCCGGTCCTGGATGATGCGGACAGCGTCCTGATTGTGCTTCTGCACCAGGTCGGCCATGTCGCGGGTATTCCTGACAGCGGCTTCCATGGCGCGCTTGGCGAACTCGGTCTGCGCCGCCATCATTTCCTGGGCGCTACCGGGAACCTTGAAGTTCTTCGAGGCCTCCTGGATGTCCTTCACCGCCGCCTCGACGATCTCGCGCTGCTTGGACGCGAAGGCCGCCGCGCCCTCGGCCGCCGCCTTGCCGCTAGCGGCCAGCGCCTCGAGGTTCTTGCGGTGATGGTCGATGATCTTGTTGAGGTCGACTGACGGGATCTTCATGTCCTCGCCCAGCTTCTTGAACATGTCGAGGATGGAACTGGTCGACTGCGTCATGGTGCTTCTCCGCTGGACGATTGGAGCCGGCCCGGCTTCGAGGCCGACCGGCCATGCACGTCGGATGTGCGCACATGGACGGTAGGCCCGCGCCAAGACAGGATCAAGAAGACTTCACCAGCACTTCGATCGTGTGAAGCACGAGGCCGGCCAGCCCGCCGATCAGCGTGCCGTTGAGCCGGATATACTGAAGGTCGCGGCCGATATTGATTTCGATGAGCCGGATCAGCTGCTCCATGTTCCAGGATTTGACCTGATCGGCGATGAACTTGGCCGCGCCGCTCTTCTGCTGCTCGATGAAGGTGGTGAGCGCCACGACGAAGCCCTCGTTGATCTCCGCCTGCATGCGCGGGTCGGTGGCGAGCTTCCGGCCGATATCGGTGAGCAGGCTGGTGAACTGCGCGTCGATCTTGGAATCCTCGGCATGGAGGTCGCGCTCGAGGAAGCCGGTGAGGCTGCGCCACAGCGTCTGGGCGATGTCGCGCACCTCATGGCGGGTGAGCAGGTCCTGCTTCAGCTTCTCGGCGCGGGCGGCGTAGTCGGGGCTGTCGCGCAGGTTGTCGATGAACTGCTTCACGAAGCGGTCGAATTCGTGCCGCAGCGCGTGGTCGGGATCGTCGCGCACCTCGTCGAGGAACGAGGCGGTCGACTTCATGATCTTGTTCAGGAGATAGGCGTCCGCCTTGAACAGGTTGAACAGGCTCGGCAGTTCCTTGCGGATCTT
Organism: Pseudomonadota bacterium; assembly: GCA_020161695.1. Classification (GTDB taxonomy): domain Bacteria; phylum Pseudomonadota; class Alphaproteobacteria; order Rhizobiales; family Phreatobacteraceae; genus Phreatobacter. The sequence continues at coordinate 3,810 of JAIUOO010000006.1, forward strand.
GTCGCGGATTCCGGCCACCGTCGTCTCGTCCGCGAGAATCTTCTCGATGGCGCCGATCAGCTCATCCAGCAGCTTCTGGTGCTTGCCGTCGTCGGTGAAGGCGGAGAGGAGCTGGGCGGCGAGGGGCGCGACCTTCACCGCGCCGATCTGCTCGACAAGGCGCTCGGCGAAGAACTCCTTCATGCGCGACTGGTCGATGCCGGCGATCGCCTGCGGCAGCAGATTCAGGGCGAAGCGCGAGAGGCTCTGGCTCTTGGCAGGGTCGGCGAGCCAGTCCGAGATGAGGCCGGCGAAATTGACCTCGCGCAGCTTGGCGCCGACCGGGCCGGCGGCGAGGAAGTTGGTCTCGACGAACTGGCCGAGGCTGTCGGCGATGCGCGCCTGGTTGTTCTGGACGATGGCGGTGTGCGGGATGGGGATGCCCATCGGGTGGCGGAACAGCGCCGTCACCGCATACCAGTCGGCCAGGCCGCCAACGGTTGCCGCTTCCGCGAAGGCGGCGACGAAGCCGAAGGCGGGGTGGCGGTGCTCCAGCATCTTGGCGACGACCATGAGCGAGACGCTGCCGCCGAGCAGGCTGGTGGCGATCACCTTGGCGCGCCGGAGGCCGGCGAGCTTCTCGCGGTCGCGCTCGGTCAGGTCGAGGCTGCCGCCCGCGAGCCGCCCGGCCGGGGCGCCGGATAGGTCCGTCGAAGCCATGCCAAATCTCCCGCTGGACATGAATGCTGAGATAGGCGGGTTGCGCCGGTCAGGAAAGGCCGGCGGGGCCGCGAAGGTTCCGGCACCGGCGGTGCGTTTCGAGGGAACGGCGCGGCTCGTCGCGAAAAGCGATGCCGGGTCAGCGTGTTATGGGAATTGTGCGATGCAATAGAAATCTATGTTGCAATGCACAATAGGAGGTGCTACATCATCGCCACTCGCTCCGGGCCGCTACCGGACGGGGCGAACCATAGCTCTCAAGAGGATGGAGACAGAAATGACCGAGAAGACCTCGAAGGCCAAAGCCGACAAGACCGCTGCTGACGCCGCCGCCACCGCTTTCGCGCCGGTGAACCAGATCCTGGAGACGCTGAAGGGCGCCCAGGAGAAGATCCAGGTTCCGACCGCCGCCCGTGAGTTCGTCAAGCGCAATGCCGAGACCGCCAAGGCTCGCGTCGCCGATGTCGAGCAGAACGCCATCACCGCCACCGCCACCGTCGAGAAGGCCCTCGTCGCCGTCGTCGGCGCCGGTGCGACCCTCTCCCGCGGCGTGATCGACGCGACGATCGCCAACGTCAACATGACGATCGGCGGCATCCAGTCGCTGGCCGACGCGTCCTGCCCGCAGGACGCCGCCAAGCGCTATGTCGACTTCGTCAAGGAGTTCGGCCAGTCGAACCTCGTCCGCGCCCAGGACGCGTTCAACACCGTCCGTCAGGCCGCGACCGACAGCGCCAAGGCCATCCAGGCCGAGGTCGGCAAGGTTGCGAATTTCGGCAAGGCCGCCTGATCGGCCTCGCTTCCCGACGTTCCTCCCCCGCATGCGCGAAGGCCCGCCTCACGGCGGGCCTTTTCGTTTGCGCCGGGTCGATCAGAACTTGAACACGCTCTCGGCGGCGGACTTGCTCGACTGCTTCCTGGCGACATCGGCCTCAAGCCGGGCGATCTCGATCTTCAGCAGCGCGATGCGCTCGTTGAGTTCGTGGACGGAGAGGGTCGAGAGGTCCTGACCGAGGACATGTTCGGGCGGCTTCGGGCGGGGCTTCAGGTCGTCGTCCATGGGCTTGTCTCCCTATTCGGAGGCTGGCGTCGTCCGAGCGCCGAGGCTACACCCATCTCCCGCCGCCTGTCGAAGCGGCCGGCAGCCGCTGCCGCCGTTTCCGCCAACCGGATGTGAGCCATGACCGCCATTCCCGCCACCATGACCGCCATCGCGATTCCCGTTCCGGGCGGACCTGAAGCCCTCGTGCCGGAGACAAGGGCCGTGCCGACGCCAGGCGCGGGTGAGGTTCTGGTGAAGATCGCGGCTGCGGGCGTCAACCGGCCGGACGTGCTGCAGCGGGCCGGCGGCTATCCGCCGCCGAAGGGCGCTTCCGACATTCCCGGCCTCGAGTTCTCCGGAGAGGTGGTGGCGCTGGGCGAGGGCGCGACGCGCTTCAAGGTCGGCGACAAGGTCTGCGCTTTGGTCTCGGGCGGCGGCTATGCCGAATATGCCGTGGTCCACGAGAGCAACGCGCTCCCCGTTCCGCAGGGTCTCTCCATGGTCGAGGCCGCCGGCATCCCCGAAACCTTCTTCACGGTCTGGTCGAACGTCTTCGATCGCGGGGCCCTGAAGGCCGGCGAGACCATCCTGATCCATGGCGGCACGTCGGGCATCGGCGTCACCGCCATCCAGCTTGCCAAGGCCTTCGGCGCGACGGTGATCACCACGGCCGGCTCGGAGGAGAAATGCGCGGCGGCCAGGGCGCTGGGCGCCGACCACGCGATCAACTACCGCGCCACCGATTTCACCGCCGCCGTGAACGAGATCACGGGCAGGCGCGGCGCCAACCTGATCCTCGACATGGTCGGCGGCGACTACGTGCAGAAGAACCTCGACTGCGTGGCCGCGGATGGCCGCATCGTGCAGATCGCCTTCCTGCACGGCTCGGAGATCAAGGCGGACATCCGCTGGCTGATGCTGAAGCGGGTCACCTTCACCGGCTCGACGCTGCGCATCCGCGACATCGCCTTCAAGGCGGCGCTGGCGGACGCGCTGAAGGCCAAGGTCTGGCCGCTGCTGGAATCCGGCAAGGTCAAGGTGGTGATGGATTCGACCTATCCGCTGGCCGAGGCCTCGAAGGCCCATGCCCGGATGGAGGGCAGCACCCATGTCGGCAAGATCGTGCTGACGGTGTGAGGCAGCACAGCCCGTCATGCCCGGCCTTGTGCCGGGCATCCACGTCTTCCTTCCTTGGTGGCGTTCAAGTCGTGGATGGCCGGGCCAAGCCCGGCCATGACGCGATGAGGGTGCGCCCTCACGCACCCACGGGCAGCGCGTAGGGGCTCTTGTCGCGGGCGATGAACGAGCCGGCGCCCATCGCGCCGACGACCTTGCCGTCCTCGACCACCGTCCTGCCCTTGGCGATGGTCATTACCGGCCAGCCGGTGACGGCGAAACCCTCCCACGGCGTGTAGTCGGAGCCGTGATGCAGGATCTCCTGCCGGATGGTTTCCTTGCGGTTCGGGTCCCAGAGCACGATGTCGGCATCGGTGCCGACCGCGATCGTGCCCTTCTTCGGGTAGAGCCCGTACATCTTGGCGTGGTTCGTGGACGTTAGAGCCACGAACTCGTTCGCGGAGATGCGGCCCTTGGCGACGCCCTCCGACCACAGGATCGGCATGCGCGTCTCAACGCCTGGCAGGCCGTTCGGCACCCATTTGAACGAGGTGCGGCCCTTCGGCGCCAGCTTGCCGCGCGGGCTGTCGTAGAAGAACGGGCAGTGGTCGGACGAGAAGGTGTGGAACACCCCCTGTTTCAGGCCCTCCCAGATGGCCTGCTGGCTGTCGGTGTCGCGCGGCGGCGGCGAGCAGACATATTTCGAGCCTGACATGTCCATGTTCAGGCCCTTCATGTCGTCCTCGGTGAGGGTGATGTATTGCGGGCAGGTCTCCGCATAGACCTTGAGGCCGCGCTGCTTCGCCCAGCGGATCTGCTCCATCGCTTCGCGGCCCGAGACGTGGACGATCATCAGCGGCACGTCGATGAGTTCGGCATGGCTGATGGCGCGGTGCGTCGCCTCGCGCTCGATCACCTGCGGACGCGAGGGGCCATGGTAATAGGGCGCGGTCTTGCCTGCCGCCTCCAGCCGCTCGGTGAGGAAGCGAATGTTGTCGTAGCCCTCGGCATGGACCATGACGAGCGCCTGCTCGCGCCGCGCGACCTCGAACACCTCAAGCAGCTGCCGGTCGGAAAGCACGAGGTCGTCGTAGGTCATGAAGACCTTGAACGAGGTGCAGCCGTCGGCGAACAGGGCCGGCAGCTCCTGGTTCAGCACGGTCGGCGTCGGGTCCGAGACGACCAGGTGGAACCCGTAGTCGATATAGGCCTTGCCCTCGGCCTTCCTGTGATAGTCGGTGACGCAGGCCCTGAGGCTCTCGCCCTTGATCTGCATGGCGAAGGGAATGACGGTGGTGTTGCCGCCCGCCGCGGCCGAGCGCGTGCCGCTCTCGAAACCGTCGGCCATGGTGATGTCCGGCCCGGAAGGCTGGTCGAGATGGACGTGGCTGTCGATTCCGCCGGGCATGACGATCAGGCCCGAGGCGTCGATGGTGCGCGCGGCCTCGGTGATGTTCTCGGCGAGGAGCGCGATCCGGCCGTCCTTGATGCCGACGTCGCAGCGGATCGTATCCGAAGCAGTGACGACGGTGCCGCCGCGAATGGCGAGGTCGAGATCGAGCATGGCGTGTCCGGATGGCGGTTGGAGCCTGGAGGCATCTGTCGCACTCCATTTCGGCGGAGGCGTCAAGTGCGCGCGGCGTGCGGCAGTCCGTCCCGGAGCGTCACGCGGACAGGTTCGCCGATGGCAAGACCGGATTCCGCGCGGCACATGACGCGAACGCCTTCGTCGAGCGTGACGAGCGCGATGGCGTAGCCGCCGGGCACGTCCCATTCCGGCAGCGGAGCGCGATGGACCGTCGTGACCGACCAGACCGTTCCGCCGCCGGCCACTGCCACGGCCTCCGGCTCGATGGCGGCGCAGACCGGGCAGGCGGCGCGCCGGAACTGCCAGTGATGGCCACATGAGCGGCATTTCAGAAGCGCGATCCCGCTCATGCCGCCCGCTCCAGCACGAGGCCGACATGGCTTGAGAGGACGCCGCCATCGGCGTGCAGGTAGGCCAGCGCGGGGTCGCGGACCTGCCGGTCTCCGGCCTCGCCGCGCATCTGGCGGACCACTTCCACGACATGGGCGAGGAAGCCGGCGACGCCGCAATGGCCGTAGGAAAGCAGCCCGCCATGGAGGTTCAGCGGCAGCGCGCCGTCGCGACCGAAGCGGCCGTCGCGGGCGGCCTTTCCCGCGCCGCCAGCCGGTGCAAGGCCGAGGGCCTCGAGGAAGATCGCGAGCGTCGGCGTGAAGCTGTCGTAGATGCCGGCGAGGCGTATTTCGGACGGTTTGCGTCCCGCCGTCTCGAAAGCCTGGCGCGCGGCGACCTTCGCGCCGAGACCGAGGTCGTCGGGCATTTCCGAAATGTGCTGGTGGGTGTGCGCCTCGCCCCAGCCGGCGAGCCTGATGGCCGCTCGCGGGGACGGATCGGCGGAGACGATTACAGCCGCCGCGCCGTCCGAGATCGGGCAGCAGTCGAGGAATTTGAGCGGCGCGGCAATGGGCTTCGAGGCCATCACGTCGTCCACGGTGATTGGCTTGGTCAGCTGCGCCCCGGAATGCGTGGCAGCATGCCGGCGCATCAGCACGGCGAGTTCGGCGAGGTCCCGCTCGGTCGCGCCGGCCTCGTGGAGATAGCGGGCGGCCAGCAGGGCGTAATAGGCGGGAATCGAAGCGCCCAGCGGCACCTCGTGCTCGGGATGGCCGACCCCGGCGAGGGTCTTTACGGCATCGTCGCGGCTCTGGCCGGTCAGGCGGTTCTCGCCGCCCACCACCAGAACGTGGCGGCATGCGCCCGCGGCGATCAGGTGGCGCGCCAGCACGATGGCCATGGCGCCGGTCGCGCCGCCACAGCGGGCCTCATGGGCGTGTTTCGGCTTCAGGCCGAGACGCTCGGCGACCACCGTACCCATCATCAGGTGCGGATAGGTCGTGGCATAGCCCGAGACGAGGCCGTCCACCGCTTCGCGCGGCAGATCGGCATCGCCGATGGCGGCGAGCGCCGCCGTCTCCATGAGATCGACCGGCCCGCGCCCGGCATGCTTGCCGAAGGCGGTGACGGCGACGCCGGTGATATGCGCCATCGCGTCAGGCGTTTTCCAGCACGATGCGGCCGGCGACCTTGCCTTCCTCGAGGTCGTGCAGCGCCTCGTTGACCGCGCTCATCGGCCGCTTCTCGATCGGGATCGGCGGCAGCTTCACCTGCTTGGCCAGCGCGACGAATTCCTTCAGCTCCTTCAGCGAGCCGACATAGGAGCCGCGCACCGTGATGGCGCGCATCGGGAAGAAGGGCAGGGGATAGCGCAACTCGCCGCCGAACAGGCCGACGAGGACGAGCGTACCGCCCTTGCGCAGGCCGTTGATGGCGAGCATCGCGGTGTCTTCCGATCCCACGAAATCGAGCGCCGAGGCGAGCCTGCCGCCGGCGAAGGCCGCAAGCTGCTGGGCCGCATCCGGCGCGTTCGGATCGAGGGTCGCGGCGACGCCGATGGCCTCCGCCTGCCGGCGCTTCTCGGGCGAGGGGTCGACGGCGATGACCGGGCCCATGCCGAGCGCTTTCAGGAGCTGCAGCGCCGTCTGGCCGAGGCCGCCGCAGCCGAAGACGGCGATCTTCTCGCCCTCGCGATGCGGCCGGATCTTGTTGACCGCCGAAAACACCGTGACGCCCGAACAGGCATAGGTCGCGGCCACCGCCGGGTCCATGCCGTCGACATTGACGAGGAATTCCTCGTCGCGGACGAGCACGTGGTCGGCGAAGCCGCCGCGCGCCTGCACGCCGAGGAACTGCGGCGCGGCGCAGAGATTTTCGTCGCCGGACTTGCAGAGCGGGCACTCGCCGCAGCCGATCCAGGTGTGCAGCAGGCGGCGGTCGCCCGGCTTCACCGTGGTCACGTCCGGACCGACGGAATCGACCGTGCCGATGATTTCATGACCGAGGGTGAGCGGCATTTTCAGGCCGCGCTGGGAGAGATCGAGCGTCTTGCCGCCGCCGAGATTGTATTTGCCCTCGCGGATGTGGATGTCCGAGTGGCAGACGCCGCAATGGCTGACCCGCATCAGAACCTCGCGGCCCTTCGGCACCGGGCGCGGCTCGTCGGTGGCGACGAGCGCCTCGCAGGATGCATTCAGGCGCCAGGACGTGGTGCGGGCTGGAGCGAAGTCTTGCATGGCGTATCCTCGGCTGCTGGCGCGCCCGTTGGCCGGACCGCTCGTTCGGCCCGAACGCTAGCATGGCGATACGGTGAGTAAATGCGCCGAAGGGCCGAACCGCCCTGCGCCCGGGCCATGGCGGCGCTCAGGCGGCTGGCGCCAGCATGATGCTGACATGGGCCGCGACCACCCGCCAGCCATCGGGCGTGCGCATCCAGGTCTGCATCTGCCTGCCGACCTTGCCCGGTGGCATCGACGGCCGCGTGAACAGCGTCGAGGCGGTCGCCATATCCTGCCCGTAGGTGGTGATGACGGTGCGCTCCAGCGTCCGCTCGAGGCCGACCGGCGAACGCCCGGCGCGGAAGGCGGCGATCTCGCCGAAACCGTAGAGGTTCTCCGTCACGCCGTAGCGGATCGTATGTTCGGAGGGCCAGAACAGCGCATCGAGGCCGGCAACGTCATTGGTGGTCAGCGCCTTCTCGTAGGTCGCGAAGACGGCGGTGACCTCGGCATGGATGGCGGGATCGTTGATGACCACGGCAGGGCCTTTCCTGGATTGATGCGATGCGTTCAGAGCCCGGCCAGGGCTGGCGAAAACGGGGCCCGGCCGGAGGCCGCGAGGATGGTCGCGACGGCGCAGAGGGTGACGATAATGGCGGCGAGGACGAACTGGCGAGGCATGATACGCACCTCCGATACGGCCAACCAACGCTGCGCGGCGAACCTGAGTGCCGGCGTCGGTTCGCCTTTTCGGACGATTGTCGCGATCATGATGAATGCTCCGTTTCGCCGTGGCCGGCGTCAGGCGAGCGCCGCCACCTTCGCCGAGGCGATCCCGGCGCTTTCGAGATGGCCCGCAACGCGGATGGCGATGTCCTCGCGCCAGGGCGGCGCGATGACCTGAACGCCGATGGGCAGCGACGAGGCCGAGGTCCAGACCGGCACGGCCATCACCGGCAGGCCGATGAACGAAAAGGGCTGGGTGAACAGGCCGAGATTGGCGCGCACCGGAACCTGCTGCCCGTCCAGCGCGAAGGTCTTGCTACCGAGCGGCGGGGCAACCGTGGGCGTCGCCGGTGCGAGGATCACATCGACGCTGTCGAACAGTTTCAGTACGGCCTCGCGGTATTTGCGGCGGATGCGCTGGGCCATGGCGATCATCGATGCCGGCAGCAGGGCGCCGGCCATCAGGCGCGTGCGCGTGTCGGGGTCGAAATCGGCGGCGCGGGCCTTCAGGCGCTCGAGGTGGAGGTGGCCGCCCTCGGCCATGGTGATCAGGAAGGCTGCGGCGCGCGCCTCGTTGACATGCGGGATCTCGGTCTCGGCCGCGCCGAGCACCTTTGCCACGGTCCTGACGGCCTCGGTCGCGGCTTGCGTCTGCATCCGGTCGAAATAGCCGGTCGCGCGGGCGATCCTGAGTCCGCCGATGCCGGCATTCACGTGCGGCATCAACGGCTCCGCCGGCAGGTCGCGGCAGGCGGGGTCTTCCGGGTCATGGCCGCGCATCGCGTCGTAGACGGCCGCGCAATCGGCGGTGGAGCGGGCGAGGGGCCCGAGGTGGTCGAGCGTGCCGACGAAGGGGAACGAGCCGGCCTTGGACAGGCGTCCGTAGGTCGGCTTCAGTCCGAACAGGCCGCAGAGCGATGCGGGCACGCGGATCGAGCCGTTGGTGTCCGACCCGAGCGTCACCGGCGCGAAGCCGGCGGCGGCCGCCGCGCCCGACCCGCCGGATGAGCCGCCGGTCATGCGCGAGAGGTCGTGCGGATTGCGCGAGGGGCCGTCATGGGCGTTCTCGCCGGTGAAGTCATAGGCATATTCGCCCATGTTGAGCGCACCGAGCAGCACGGCGTCGGCTGCCTTGAGCTTGCGGATCAGGAAGGCGTCGCGGCTGGCCGGCGGATGGTCGCGGTTGATCTTCGACCCGGCCAGCGTCGGCAGGCCCTCGACATCGAACAGGTTCTTCACCGCATAGGGCACGCCGGCGAGCGCCCCCAGTGGCGCGCCGGCCCTGCGCCGGGCATCGACGGCATCGGCCTCGGCCAGCGCGCGCGCCCTGGTGACGGCGGTGAACGCGCCGACCTTGCCGTCGAGGTTCTGGATGCGCGCGATGTGAGCTTCGGCGACCGAACGGGCCGTGATGGCTCCGGAGCGCACGCGTTCGGCGATGGTAGTGGCGGCCAGCGAGGTCGGATCGGTCATGTCAGGCCTCGAAGACCGGCGCGGCCTCGTCGTGGTCGGCGAGGTCCATTCCCTCCGCGAGCCGCGCGAGGCGCAGGGCGATCTGGAGGTTCAGCACCACGCCCGGTCGATCATCGGGCGCGATATCGAGGCCGAGGATCGGCGCAACCGCGTCGATGATCTTCTCCGCGTCCGCCGCGGCCAGTTCCTTCGGTGCCATCCTGCCCTCCATGCAACACGCACGGCGGGCCGATATGCCTATTCGGTAGGCATATCCGGCGAACGGGCCGGCGATTGCATAATGATGAGCAAGTCCGGGGCCAGCCTCGCCAGCCGGCCTCTGCCCGGTCAGGCGCCGCGATAGAGCAGCCGTGCCCGGATGGTGCCGGGGAGATCGCGGATCTGGTCGAGGACGGCCTCGGCATCCTCCACCGAGCCGTCGGCATCGAGGACGACGTAACCGACCTCGCCATCGGTCTGGTAGTACTGCGCCGCGATGTTGATGCCACGGCCGGCGAAGACGTCGTTGAGGCGACGCAGTTCGCCCGGCAGGTTGCGCTGCACCTGGATGAAGCGCGTGCCCGCCGGACGGACGGGCAGTTGCACCTGCGGAAAGTTCACGGCGCCCCAGGTCGAGCCGATATCGGAATATTCGACGAACTTGCGGGCGACTTCCGCGCCGATCCGCTCCTGCGCCTCCTCGGTGGAGCCGCCGACATGCGGGGAGAGGATGACGTTCTCCAGCCCCTGCAGCGGCGAGACGAAGGCGTCCGCGTTGGACGAGGGCTCGACCGGGAACACGTCCACGGCGGCGCCGCGCAGATGGCCCGATTTCAGCGCGGCGGCGAGCGCCTCGAGGTCGAGGATCGTGCCGCGGGCATTGTTGATGAGATAGGCGCCCTTCTTCATCGCCGCGATCTCGCGCGCGCCGATCATGCCCTGCGTCGCGGGCGTCTCGGGCAAGTGGAGCGAGACGACATCGGCGCGGCCCAGGAGATCGAGCAGGTCGTCGGCCGGCTCGACATTGCCGTGGCGCAGCTTGTCGGTGTGGTCGAAATAGATGACCCGCATGCCCATGGCTTCGGCGAGCACGGCGAGCTGCGAGCCGATATTGCCGTAGCCGACGATGCCCAGCGTCTTGCCGCGGATCTCGTAGCTGTCGACCGCCGATTTGTCCCACGCGCCCTGATGCGCCTTCACCGATTTCGGGAAGATGCGCCGGAACAGCATGACGATCTCGGCGATGGTCAGTTCGGCGACGCTGCGGGTGTTGGAGAACGGCGCGTTGAAGACCGGGACGCCGGCCCGGTTGGCCGCCACGAGGTCGACCTGGTTGGTGCCGACGGAGAAACAGCCGATGGCGATCAGCCGGTCGGCAGCCTCCAGCACCTTCGGCGTGATCATGGTGCGGGAGCGGATGCCCAGCAGGTGCACGCCCTTGATCGCCTCGGCGAGCGCAACGCCGTCGAGCGCCTTCGGCAGACGCTCGATATTGGTGTAGCCGGCCGCGCGCAGAGCGCCGACGGCGGTGTCCGAGATGCCTTCGAGCAGCAGGATGCGGATGCGATCCTTGGGCAGAGACAGCGCAGCGGTCATGGCGGCAGCTTCCGACGGGCGAGAGATGGGCGAGGGCTGGCCAATGACAGGAAGCCGGACGCCCCGCAAGAGCCGGATGGATGCGTTATGTGCAATGCAGCAACTGTGTGGCGCTGCGATCGTGCCCAAAGCGAAAGGGCCGCCTCGGCGAGGCGGCCCTTTCGGTGGGGGAACAAGCCGGCCGGGGCCGGCGACCGCGCGTTCAGCGGTTGCGCTCGATCATCTGCGACAGCGTGTCGTGGGTGCGGCGCAGTTCGATGATGGCTTCCTCGATCTCGCGCTTCTGCTGCTCGAGATGCGCGATCTGCTCCAGGCACTTCTCGCGCGACAGTTTCAGCTGCTGGTCCGGGCCGGCATCGTGGCGCTCGTGCGCCTCGACCATCTCGGAAATCTCCGCGAGGGTGAAGCCGAGGCGCTTGCCCTTGAGGATGAGTTGCAGGCGGACGCGGTCGGTCGCGCTGTAGAGGCGGGCAAGACCCTCGCGCCGCGGCGAGAGCAGGCCCTTGTCCTCGTAGAAGCGCAGGGCACGAAGCGTCACGTCGAACTCGCGCGCGAGGTCTCCGATCGTATAGACGGCCGGACCGGCCTTGGCCGCTTCCGCGTCGTCTTCGATCCAAAAGACGTCGTCGTCGTTATTGCGAGTCATGAATGCCTTCCGTTCCATAGTGTGCTCCATCCTCGCGCGCTAGGAAACCTCGTTCTGGGATGGGAGCCCTATATCGGAAGCTGCTCTCCAGTGGGGAGGGCACTCAGCGTTCCGATACGTTACATACCGTTAGGGGAGGCTCCGTACGGAACAGATGCAAGGCCGGCGACCGTCGGCGGCCATTGTAACAGTGAACCCTCTGAAGCCAAAGTTAACAAAAATCCCGCCCGTTAACGCTCCGTTTACCATGATTGCCAAGATTGGCATGCGGGACACCCCCATATGCGCGGCTCGGATTCGCGCCGGAGGATGCCCCGGGCGCAGCCTGTGATCCAGCAATGGGCGGTTGCGGCCCGAACGTCGACAAGCGTTGCGGATCCGGTATGCGACACACAATCCCCTGGAGTGTGAAGGGCGTCGACCAGGATGCTCGCGAGGCCGCCAAGGAGGCGGCCCGGCGCTCTGGCATGTCGCTCGGCGAATGGCTCAACTCCGCCATTGCGGAACAGGCCGAGACGGCCGCCCATCAGGAGACCGACACGGGTCTCTCGACCGTCACGCGCCGCCTCGACAGCATCGCGCAGCGCCTCGATGCCGTGGCGCGGCGCGATCAGGGGCCGGTTCTCCCTCCCGCAACTCTCGCGCGGAACGAGCATGGCGATCTCGTGCGGGCGCTCGACGCGGTTGCGCGCCTTGCGGAAATTTCCGAGCGGCGGTCCGCCGCCGCCATCGAGGCGGTCGAACGGCTGGGCACGCATGTCGCGCAGCCGCGCGCGGCCGCTCCCCAACTCTCTCCCGAGCGTTCGGAGGCCCATGCGCGCCTCGACGAAATCGCCCGCTCGATCCGCGACCTCGAATCACCGGCCGCGCCGCGTGCCGCCGCCCAGCCGGCGCCGCGTCCCCCGGTGCCGCAGCGCAACCGGGCGATCCATCACGACATCGACGCGACCGTAGCCGAAATCGCCGCGCGCCAGCGCCAGCTCGATTCGGGCGTGGCAGCGCCGCCGACTCCGCCGCCAGCCCCGGCTGCGGCGGTTGTCAGTGCTCCCGACCGCGACCTTGCGCCGCTCGCCGCCAAGCTCGACGCCCTCGGGCGCCAGCTCGACGAAGTGCTGCGTCAGCCGGCCCAGCGCCAGCAGCCGGCGCCCGACCGCGCCGCCATCGCCGGGGAGATCAGCAAGCTTTCCGCGCGAATCGAGGCCTTCTCCAAGCCCGCCGATGACGGTCTGGAGCGCGAACTCAAGACCCTCTCTGGCCGAATCGAGCAGATGCGCAAGGAAATGTCCGCGCGCGAGGCGAATCAGAGCGAGGCGGCACTGGCCGAACTGCGCGCCGACATCGCCGCTCTCTCCGAACAGCTCGTCGATCTGGCGCCGCGCCGCGCGGTCGAGACGCTGGAGACGGAGATCCATGCCATCGCGGACCGGCTCGACGAGGCGCGGGCGCAGGGCATGTCCGATGCGCCGTTGCAGAAGCTGGTCGCGGAGTTCGAGCGCACAGTCTCGGGGTTGATGCCGGCCGAGGGGATTGCCGAGGAAATCCGGGCGCTGTCGTCCAGGGTCGATGCGCTCGCCTCGAGGAGCCTCGATACCTCGCTGATCGAGCGGCTGACGCAGGAGACCGCGACGGTGCGGGCCATGCTCGCCGATGCGGCGACCCGCGACGCGGTCGATGCCCTGGCGCAGCAGATCGGTGTGCTCGGCCGGCGGGTCGAGGAACTGGCTGTTCCCCGTCACGATAACGGCGCGGAAGCGCTGGCTTCGGCGATCGAGGCGCGGATCGACGAGATCGCCACGCGGCTGGAAACGGCCTCGCGCGCGCCCGCGGCCGCGGCGGCCGTCGCAGCCACCAGCCCTGAACTCGAGGACGCGCTGCGCAAGCTCGCGGACAAGCTCGACGCTAGCCATTCGCGTGGCAACGATCCGGCCGCGCTGGCCGAGATCGAGCGGCACATCCTGTCGCTGGCCGCCAAGATCGACGCATCCGACGCCCGTTTCGCCCAGCTCGGCACCATCGAGCGCGGCCTCTCCGATCTGTTCGTCCAGATGGAGGAGATGCGCTCCAGCGCCATCGACGCCGCCGAGCGCGCCGCCCGGCAGGCGATGATGCGCGAGGCCGAGACGCGCCGCGACGTGGCCGAGCCCGCCGCGCGCCGTCAGCAGGAATCGGTCGAAGCCGTCCAGAACACCCTCGAACGGGTGGTTAAGCGCATCGCCGAGATCGAGGCGCCGGCCTCGGCGCCCGATCTCGCGCCGGCCCAGCCGCTGGCCGCCCAGCCAGCCGCGTCTCCGCATGGGGCCGAGGCCCGTCGTGCGCCCGCGTCCGCACCGGTGGTCGCGGAACGCGCTGCCGCCCCCATGTCGCGCCAGTCCGCGCCGACCCGCCCGCCCGGCAGCGTCGACCTGCCGCTGGAGCCCGGATCGGGCGCGCCGCGCCTTCGCCCCCCGGCTCCCGGTGCTTCCGCCGGTGCCGGCACCAAGACGGATTTCATCGCCGCCGCCCGCCGCGCCGCGCAGGCCGCAGCGGCCGAGCCGCCCGCGCGTCACGATGCTCCCGAGGCGGAGAAGACATCGCTGTTCTCGAAGCTGCGCGGCGCGATGCGCAAGGCGCCGAAGGAAGCGGGCGAGCCGGAAGCGGCCGTGCAGGTTCCCGAGGTGCGTCCTGCTCGCAAGCCGCGCGCCGAAGCGGCCGCAGCGGCTCCGGTGGTGCGGGATGCAGCTCCTGAAGTGCTGATCGAACCGTCCGTCGATGCTCCGCGTCCGATCGATGAGGCCGACGAGCCGCCGAAGGGTCGCTTTGCGGCCAATCGCAAGACCATCGTGATGGGCATCGCGGCGGCGCTGCTCGTCCTTGCGGCCGGCCTTTCGACCCTGCCGCGGCTGCGCGGCACGCCGCCAACGGACGATACGACGCGCTCGATCACCATCGCCCCGCAGGGCCGCTCGGATGCAGGGGCTCCGGCGACCGCAGCCGACCAGCCGCGCGCCGTGCCCACCACGACCTTCGCGCCGGCCTCGGTCATCTCGACGCCTGCCGAACTGCCGCCGCCGGCCGATGTGCCCGCGACCGGGGCTCCGGCCGCCTCGCCCGAGACTGCCCCGGAGACGACCGGATCGGTGCAGCGCGCCCAGCCGTCCGGCACGAGCGTCTCGCCGACGGGCTGGCAGCCTGTCGATACCCGCACCGGCCGCGTCCTCTCGATTCCCGCGCCGCTGCGCGCCGCTGCCGATGCCGGCGATCCCGTCGCGGCCTATGAGATGGGCACGCGCTACCTCGAGGGCAGGGGCGTCGCCACCAGCGCGGCCGAGGCCGCCAAATGGTACCAGCGCGCCGCCGACGCCGGCATCCCGCCGGCCCAGTATCGGCTCGGCAGCCTCTACGAGAAGGGCACCGGCGTTCTGCGCGACTTCGAGCGCGCCCGCCGCCTCTACGAGCGCGCCGCCGAGGCCGGCAACGGCAAGGCCATGCACAATCTGGCCGTGATGTTCGCGCAGGGGCAGGCGAGCGAGCGGCCGGACTACAAGACGGCGGCGCAGTGGTTCCGCAAGGCGGCCGAGCACGGCGTCAGCGACAGCCAGTACAATCTCGGCATCCTTTATGCCCGTGGCCTCGGCGTCGATCAGAGTATAGCCGAGAGCTACAAGTGGTTTGCGCTGGCGGCGGCCGGCGGCGACCAGGACGCGGCCAAGAAGCGCGACGAGGTGGCGGCCCGCCTCGACGCCCAGACGCTGGTCGCGGCGCGTCTCGCGGTACAGACCTTCGCGGCGAAGGCGGAGCCCGAAACGGCGATTCGCGTCGCTGCGCCGGCAGGCGGCTGGGGCGATCCGCCGGCTGCCGACACGCCGTCGGGTTCGTCGCCGCCAGCCCAGCCGGTTCGTCCGGCGACCCGCCGGGCGCAATCGCCGTCGCGTTGACGCTACGGACGGTTGGGCTTGCCGGAGCGGCCCGCCGCGACGATTGACAGATTCCAAACAGACCCCCTCAATGCCTGAAAATCATTGAGGGAAACGTCTGATGGCTGCTGCGAACGCGCTCGCTCCCATCCCGCATCCGCCGAAGAAGCCCGTCGTCGGCAACATGCTGACGGTGGACAGCGACACGCCGTTGCAGAGCCTGATGGAGCTGACGCGGCAGCACGGCGACATCTACTGGCTCGACATGATGGGCACGCCGCTGGTCGTGGCCTCGGGCGCCGATCTCGTCGACGAGCTCTGCGATGAGGCGCGGTTCGACAAGGCGGTGCGCGGCTCGCTCCGGCGTATCCGCGCCATCGGCGGCGACGGCCTGTTCACCGGCGACACGCAGGAGCCGAACTGGGCCAAGGCCCATAACATCCTGCTGCCGACCTTCTCGCAGCGCGCGATGGTCAACTACCTGCCGATGATGCAGGACATCGCCTCCCAGCTCTGCCTGAAGTGGGAGCGGCTCAACGCCGACGACGAGATCGACGTCGTCCACGACATGACCGCGCTGGCGCTCGACACGATCGGCGTCTGCGGCTTCGACTACCGGTTCAACTCCTTCTACCGGCGCGACTACCACCCCTTCATCGACGCGCTGACCCGCACGCTCGAGACCTGCATGATGCAGCGGGGCCTGCCGTTCGAGAACCTGCTGCTGGCCAAGCGCCTCGGTCAGGCCAAGACCGACGTCAACTTCATGAACACGCTGGTCGACGACATCATCCGCGAGCGGCGGCGCTCGGGCGGCGACCAGAAGGATCTGCTCAACTACATGCTGGCCGGCGTCGACAAGCAGACCGGCGAGGGTCTCTCCGACGAGAACATCCGCTACCAGATCAACACCTTCCTGATCGCCGGCCACGAGACGACGTCGGGGCTGTTGTCCTTCACCATCTATTTCCTGCTCAACCATCCGGACGTGCTGGCCAAGGCGACCGAGGAGGTCGACCGGGTGCTGGGCAACGACGTCAACCAGCTGCCGACGTTCCAGCAGGTGAACCAGCTCACCTATGTCTCGCAGGTGCTGAAGGAGGCGCTGCGCCTCTGGCCGACCGCCCCGGCCTTCGGCCTCTATCCCTACAAGAACGAGACGATCGGCGGGCAGTACCCGCTGAAGGCCAAGACCTTCGTCACCGTGCTGACGCTGATGCTGCACCGTGACAAGAAGGTCTGGGGCGATGACCCCGAGGCCTTCAATCCCGACCACTTCTCCCGCGAGGCCGAGGCGGAGCGGCCGGTCAACGCCTACAAGCCGTTCGGCAATGGCCAGCGCGCCTGTATCGGCCGCCAGTTCGCCATGCAGGAGGCGACGCTGGTGCTTGGCATGATCCTCCAGCGCTTCCAGCTGTTCGATCACGCGAAATATCAACTCAAGATCAAGGAAACGCTGTCGATCAAGCCCGACGGCTTCAAGATCAAGGTCAAGGAGCGGCCGGGCCGCACGCGCGGCACGATGATCGCGGCGGCCGGAGCGCCGCAGGCGGCGGCGAATGGCGCCGCGGCCGTTGCCGCGCGCCCGAAGCATGGCGCAAAGCTTGCCGTTCTCTACGGTTCGAACCTCGGCGCGACCGAGGAGATCGCCCGCGCCATCGCCGAGAACGGCGAGGTCAACGGCTTCGACGTGACGCTCGCCGAGATGGACGAGCGGACCGGCGACCTGCCGAAGGACGGCGCGGTGGTCTTCGCCTGCGCCTCCTACAATGGCGGGCCGCCCGACAACGCCGCGCGTTTCGTCAAATGGCTGAACGAGGCGAGCGATCCGGCCCTGCTCAAGGGCGTGAACTATGCCGTCTTCGGCTGCGGCAACCGCGATTGGGCCTCGACCTATCAGGCGGTGCCGCGCGCACTCGACGACCGGCTTGCTGCGCTGGGCGCGACGCGCATCCGCGACCGCGCCGAGGGCGATGCGCGCGAGGACCTCGATGGCCAGTTCCAGGATTGGCTCGGCACGCTCTATCCGGCCATCGGCGAGGCGCTGAAGCTGGACATCGATTTCTCGCAGGAGGCCAAGGCCGCGCCGCTCTATCAGGTGGAGACGGTCTCGCCCGCCAGCGCCAATCCGGTGGTCAACGCGGCAGGCGCAAGGCCGATGACCATTGCGGTCAACAAGGAACTTCAGAAGAAGACTGGCGACGCCGCGCTCGACCGCTCGACCCGCCATATCGAGGTCGAGCTCCCCGAGGACTCCGCCTACCGTCCGGGCGACCATCTCTCCGTCGTGCCGGTCAATCCGGAGGCGCTGGTGAAGCGCGCGGCGAAGCATTTCGGCTTCGACGACGGCGCGATGGTCAAGCTGACGGCCGAGGGCGGTCGCCGTTCGGCGCTGCCGGTGGGCGAGCCCATCGCGGTCAAGCGGCTGCTCGGCGACTATGTCGAGCTGCAGGCGGTCGCGACGCGCAAGCAGGTGCAGGCGCTGGCAGACGCCACCCGCTGCCCGATGACCAGACCCAAGCTGCAGGCGCTGGCATCGGAGGCCGAGCCCAACGGCTACAGGAGCGAGATCTGGACGAAGCGCCGCTCGGTGCTCGACCTTCTCGAGGATCATCCGGCCTGCGAGCTGCCCTTCGCCAGCTATCTCGAAATGCTGCCGCTGATGACGCCGCGCTACTATTCCATCTCGTCCTCGCCGCTGGCTTCGCCGGGACGCTGCGCGGTGACAGTCGGCGTCGTGAAGGGGCCCGCCCGTTCCGGCCACGGCACCTATGAGGGCATCTGCTCGAACCATCTCGACCAGCGGGTACAGGGCTCGGTGATCCAGGCCATGATCCGCGAGACTAGGGCCGGGTTCCGCCTGCCGGACGATCCGGCCAAACCGATCATCATGATCGGGCCGGGCACCGGCCTCGCGCCGTTCCGCGGTTTCTGTCAGGAGCGCGCCGCGCTCAAGGCCGGCGGCAAGGCGCTCGGCCCGGCGGCGCTGTTCTTCGGCTGCCGGCATCCCGACCAGGACTATATCTATCGCGAGGAGCTGGAGGGCTTCGCCCGCGACGGCATCGCCGACCTCCACGTCGCGTTCTCGCGCCACAACGGCTCGCGCACCTATGTGCAGGACCTCGTCAAGGCGGAGGCGGCGAAGCTCTGGCCGATGATCGAAGCAGGAGCGACCATCTTCGTCTGCGGCGACGGCAGCCGGATGGAACCGGACGTCAAACGGACGCTCGTCGGCATCTATTGCGACGAGAAGGACGTGTCGCTGGAGGAGGGCGAAGCCTGGATCGAGCGCATGGGCCGGGAAGGCCGCTACGTGCTGGATGTGTGGGCCGGCAGCTGAGAGCTGCGCCGGCCTGCTCCCGGCAGGGGGAGCGGGCATTTGATGTTGCGTTGCAGCGAGGAGGCGAATGGTCGCACTCCTCGCGGATCATGCAGGCCATGCGCCGCATGCGGTTGACTTCTATGTTGCGACGCACAATATTCGCCGCATAGGGAGTGAGCGTCCTCGGGGAATCACCCATGAGGAGATCACCATGGCACGGGCCCATCACGAGCTCGGTACCATCCGCGAACTGTCGAAGTCCGATCAGGCGCTGCACCGCGACCACCTCTTGAGGCTGGACGCCGAGGGCCGCCGCGACCGGTTCAACGGCGTAGCGGACGATAATTTCATCGCTGCCTATTCGCAGCGCTGCTTCGCCGGCCGCACGCGCGTCTTCGCCTATGTCGATGCGGGCGGGGCCGTGCGCGGCACGGCGGAGCTGCATCCGCCGACCGCGGGCGAGCCGGCCGACGTCGCCTTTTCGGTGGAGAACGAATTCCGCCGCCGGGGCATTGCCAGCCGCCTGTTCGAGGCGGTGATCGCGGCTGCGCGCTATTCGCGCTTCCGGCAGCTTCGGATCACGTCGACGGCGACGAACCTCGCCATGCGCGCGCTCGCGCGCAAGTTCGGCGCGAGCTTCACCTTCGAGGCGGGCGAGGCGACAGGCATCCTGCCGGTGCATCCGACGGAGGCGCTGGCGCGTCTGGCGCCACTGCGCGTCGCGGCGGCTCCCATTGCGGCGGAGTGATCGCGGAAGCGCCGCTTTGCGGAGAATCGCCGGCTGCACCGGAGGGGGTTAACCGCGAGTTAACCTTTCCTGTTTATCAATGGGATCGTTCAGTTCGCTGGACGCGAGTGGCTCCTGTCCACTCTGTTTGACGCCTCCCTGTATTCGACTTCAAGGCCGCCTCCGGGCGGCCTTTTTTTGTCCGCGTGGCTTGCGGCGGCGAGCCGTTTGCGATGGGATGCGACCTGCCTTGGACCCGCCCCGATCATGGCGCTCCATGGCGACCAGCCAGCACGTACGGTGTCCCGTTTTGATACAGAATGCGGTGGCACCCGCCTTGCTGCATCAGGCCAAGGCCGCGTTTACCCTTGCCGAGGCAATCGCCTTTACAGCGGGGGCCGACGGCGGCACACACCGGCCCTGAGGGAGTTGTCCGCGTGATGCCGCATGAGAGCGTTTCTTCCGCCGCCGAACCTGCCGTCGCCTTCGGGGCGCGGCTCGCCACCTCGCCTGCCTTCAAGGAGCTGTTCCGCGATGGCATGGGCCTCGTAGAGGAGACGGCGGCCTATCTCGACGGCCCCGGCCGTTCCGAGAGCAAGGGCCTGGAACGCGGCGCAGCCCTCGCCTATGCCACCGAGAGCATGCGCCTGACCACGCGGCTGATGCAGCTCGCCTCCTGGCTGCTGCTCCAGCGCGCGGTCAACGAGGGCGAACTGACCCAGGAACAGGCCGCGCAGGAGAAGTCCAAGGTGCGCCTGTCCTCTGTCGGCGCCTCGACGCCGCAGGCGACGATCGACGAGCTGCCGGAGGCTCTCGCCGGCCTGATCGGCAAGGCGATGCGCCTGCAGGAGCGCATCATCCACATGGATCGCCTGCTGTTCGGCGCCGAGCGCGCCGAGGCGCCGGTGGCCGCCAATGCCATTTCGGGGCAGATGGACCTGCTGGCCGCGGCCTTCAACGCGCGTCGCTGACGCGCCGGCCGGCTGGATTTCGTGATTTCCCGCGCCTATAAGACCGGCAACCTGTAGCCGGCGCTCGGCGCGGCGCGCCTTGGCTGCGCCCCGACTTCCGGCTTGGCAACGCCGAAAGAGGGGCACATGGCCGGACATTCACAGTTCAAGAACATCATGCACCGCAAGGGCCGGCAGGACGCCGCCCGCTCGAAGCTGTTCGGCAAGCTGTCGCGTGAAATCACGGTGGCCGCGAAAATGGGCCAACCGGACCCGGCCTTCAACCCGCGCCTGCGCGCCGCCATTCTCGCCGCCCGCGCCGAGAACATGACCAAGGACACGATCGAGCGCGCGATCAAGAAGGCCTCGGCTGGCGATGCCGAGAACTACGAGGAAATCCGCTACGAGGGCTACGGCCCCGGTGGCGTGGCGGTCATCGTCGAGGCCCTGTCCGACAACCGCAACCGCACGGCTTCCGAGGTGCGCTCCTACTTCACCAAGGTCGGCGGCAATCTCGGCGAGACCGGTTCCGTGGCGTTCATGTTCGACCGGGTCGGCGTGATCGAGTTCGCGGCCGACAAGGCCTCCGCCGACGACATGCTGGAGGCCGCCATCGAGGCGGGCGCCGAGGATGTGGTCTCCGGCGAGACTGGCCACGAGGTGACCACCGCCGCCGACAGCCTCGCGGAAGTCTCCAAGGCGCTGGAAGCGAAGTTCGGCGAGCCGAAGAAGTCGGCGCTGAGCTGGAAGCCGCAGAACAATGTCGCCGTGGACGACGACAACGGCGAGAAACTGCTGCGCCTGATGGACCTGCTCGACGACAATGACGACGTGCAGAACGTCTATTCCAATTTTGAACTGTCCGAGGCGCTCGTCGCCAAGATGGCGGGATAAGGCGCCGCCTCAGCGCAGCAGCTTGTCCAGCGCGGGCAGGCTGGTGAGCGCGGCCATGGCGATGACGCCGAAGGCGACCGGCCGGAACATGCGCGGGCTCGCCTTCTCGAACAGGATCGAGCCGAGGCCGATGCCGACGCCGTAGGGCACGATGGTCCAGGCGGCGATGCGGAACACTTCCGACGTGTAGATGCCGGCGAGCGCCAGCAGCGACATCGACAGGACCGAGGCCGGCACGAAGAAGGCGACGGACGAGCCGCGCACGCCCTCGTTATGGCTCGGGCCTGCCAGCCAGAACAGCGACAGGACCATGCCGCCGAGGCTCGCGAGGCCCGAAATGATGCCGGAGGCCGTGCCGGTGGCAAGGGTCGTCGGAAGTCCGGGCGACGCCTCGATCCGCCCGACGGTGAGCAGCAGCGTCAGCACCAGCACGATGGACAGCGAGGTGACCCAGCGCACCGGCGTCGGATCGATGGACATCAGGAGCCAGACGCCGATGGGCAGGCCGACCACGTAGCCGATGAACAGGGGGCCGATCTCGCCCCAGCGCGCATGTCGCCATGTCGAACGGATCATGCCGAGCTGCATGACGGCATCGATGATCGACATGATGCCGATGGCGGCCTTGGGGCCGAGATAGGCACCGGCCACGGGCATGAAGATCATGGCCGAGCCGAAACCGGTATAGCCGCGCACCGTACCGGCGAAGAATGCGGCGACGAGGACGAGCAGCGGCGGGGGAGAGCCGAGGCTTGCGAGCGCTTCCACGAACAACGTTCCTGTTTTTCTTCCGCATAGGGAAGATTCTGGTTGCCGGGTATGGCTGCAGGCGCGGGGCGGCCGTGCAGTCTGGCGGTTGGTGGCTGGCTGGCTGGCCGTGCCGCTGCCGGTAAAGTCCGGAACCCATCCGCGTCATGCCCGGCCTTGTGCCGGGCATCCACGACTCCTCTTTGCGGTGGTGAGCAAGTCGTGGATGGCCGGGCCAAGCCCGGCCATGACGGGCGGGGCTGAGCTATTCCGGCGTCTGAGCAGCCCACAAGGCTGTTCACGGGATTCTGCAAAATTGCAGAACTGCAATGTCCCCCTCCGATAAACTCGCCGGCCATGAGCGGCACGATTCGCATACTCGGCCTCGATCCGGGCCTTCGGCGCACCGGCTGGGGCGTGATCGATGTCACCGGCAACCGGCTGGGCTTCGTCGCCTGCGGCACGGTGACCTCCGACGACAAGGCGGCGCTCGCCCTGCGCCTTGCCCAGATCTATCGCGGCATTTCCGACGTGCTCGCGGCCTGGACGCCGGACGAGGCGGCGGTGGAGCAGACCTTCGTCAACAAGGACGCGACCGCGACGCTGAAGCTCGGTCAAGCGCGCGGCATCGCCATGGTGGTGCCGGCGCTGGCTGGCTTGCCGGTGGCCGAATACGAGCCGAACAAGGTCAAGAAGTCGGTCGTCGGCGCCGGCCACGCCGACAAGAACCAGATCCAGATGATGATCGGCATCCTGCTGCCGAAGGCCGACCCGAAGACCATGGATGCCGCCGACGCGCTCGCCATAGCGATCACCCACGCCCATCACCGGACGAGCCCAGCGCGCCGATAGGTTTCGGCTCTTGCCGTGTCCCGGCATTCGTCGTGGGATGAAGGCGACAAGAGGAACCGATCCCATGACCGATTTCGCCAAGATCCGCGCCCGCGCCGCCAAGCGGAAGGGGGGCGATGCGGTGCTCGGCACGCTGTTGCCGCCAGTCGCGCCGCAGAAGGCTCTGGCCGGCGTGCCGGACGACCGGATTCTGGCTGAAATGGCCAGGCGCATCTTCTCGGCGGGCTTCGTCTGGAGCGTGATCGAGGCGAAGTGGCCGGGCTTCGAGGAAGCCTTCCTCGGCTTCCAGCCCAAGGCCCTGTTGTTCCAGCCGGACGAGTTCTGGCACGACCTTGCCCGCGACACGCGCATCGTCCGCAATCCGCAGAAGATCAGGTCGGTGCGCGACAACGCCGCCTTCGTCGATCATGTGGCGAAGGAGCATGGCTCCTTCGGCAAGTTCCTGAGCCAGTGGCCCGTGGAGGACCAGGTCGGCCTTCTCGAGCTGATGGCCAAGCGCGGGTCGAGGCTCGGCGGCAAGACCGGCCAGTATTTCCTGCGCTTCATCGGCTTTGACGGTTTCGTCACCTCCGGCGACATGGTCGTCGCGTTGCGCGACGCCGGTCTCGACATCGGCGAGCAGGCGACGTCGAAGGGCGATCTCAAGAAAATCCAGGCGCAGATCAACGACTGGGCCAGGGCGACGAAGCTGCCGCGCGTCCACATCTCGCGCATCCTCGCCATGTCGGTCGGCGAGAACTATTCGGCGGAGAAACTGCAGGCCTATATGGGCGAGGAGTGAGGCCGCTCGCTTCAGCGAATCCGCTATAGGTGTCAAGATCGCGTCCTGCTCGTCATGGCCGGGCTTGTCCCGGCTATCCACGACTTGAACACGGCGGCGAAGGAAGGCGTGGATGCCCGGCACAAGGTCGGGCATGACGGCAGCAGGATGGCCAGGCCATGATCGGCAAGCTCAAGGGCACCATCGACAGCTACGGCCCGGATTGGGTGATCGTCGACGTTCACGGCGTCGGCTACGTGGTCCATTGCTCCTCGCGCACCTTGCAGGCGCTGCCGGCAGCGGGCGAGGCGGCCGTGCTCTCCATCGAGACCATGGTCCGCGAGGACATGATCCGCCTCTACGGCTTCGCCAACGACCTCGAACGCGAGTGGTTTCGCCTGCTGCTCGCCGTGCAGGGCGTCGGCGCCAAGGTGGCGCTCTCCGTGCTCTCGGCGCTGAAGGCCTCCGACCTCGCCAATGCCATCGCCATGCGCGACAAGGCCGCCATCGGCCGCGCCAACGGCGTCGGGCCGAAGGTCGCCGAGCGCATCGTGACCGAACTGAAGGACAAGGCGCCGGGCTTCACCGATATCGATCCGGCATTGGCGAAGCTCGCCAGCGACGTGGACGAAAAGCGCGCGCCGGGCCCCTTGCAGGATGCGATCTCGGCGCTGACCAATCTCGGCTATGGCGCCCCTCAAGCCGCCGCCGCCATCGCCGCCGCCGCGAAGAAGGCCGGGGAGGGGGCGAACACGCAGACGCTGATCAGGATGGGGCTGAAGGAGCTTAGCTCCTAGCACGATCAGTCGGTGGCATCCGTCGACGATGGCCCATCGTCCCGGCATTCATGGATGGCTCGGATCTTACTCAACAACGTCTGGCCATTCTCGCTTACGAACAATGCCTTCTGCTTGGGATTTATGGGGTGAATCTGTTCGTCGATAACTTCCGGGCCGCCAAATTCGGCTGCTATCGACCATTCAATCCCGATGAATTTTCCTCGCTTCTCGATGCTCTTTCGAGAGCTAAGGGCCTTCAGATGACGGCTGACCGTGCTCTGGGGTAACCGGGCTCGTTCCGCCAACTGGCCTACGGTTATGCCGGGATTCGTTGCGACCAGTAGAAAGCAGCGCTCTTCCTCACGGCTCATCATCCATTTGCCAGTCGACAGGAGCACCGTCGCGCGCAGCAGCTTGTCCGCATAATCGTCGCTCATGTTTCCTCCAATATTGACATTATATCCAATTTTGGATATTAATCAATTGTTGGTTCTCTCCTGCGGAGCGATGCCGCGTGTGTGATATCCATTCAGAAATCGAGGCGCGGCAGGCGGAACTGGAATCCGTGCAGGTTCAGGTCCGCCCGTTGCAGCAAAGGATGAGCGTGCTCCAGGTCGAGTTGAAGGAACTTCGACGGAAGCTGGAATGCGGCCGAAGGGAACCGGACGTGTCCGATCACGCCGTCATCCGGTACCTGGAGCGTGTCGGTGGATTTTGTTTCGATAACGTTCGGCAAGAGATAATGACGTCCGAGGTTCGTGCTGCGATCGCGGCAGGGGCCCGCTCGGTGCGACGGAATGGCGTGACATTCATCATTCGCGACCAGTCCGTCGTCACATGCGTTCGGTGAACTGCCTCGTGGGTGGATCTGGCAACTGTCACTCGAACGCCCTTGCGTGTATTCACGCGATATGACCGAACCCCGCCGAATCCTCGATGCCGAGCGCCGCGACGATGATGCCGACACGCATTTGCGGCCGCAGCGGCTCGCCGAGTTCATCGGCCAGGCGCAGGCGCGCTCGAACCTCGACGTGTTCATCTCGGCAGCCCGCTCGCGCGGCGAGGCGCTCGACCATGTGCTGTTCGTGGGGCCGCCGGGCCTCGGAAAGACGACGCTGGCGCAGATTCTCGCCAAGGAGCTCGGCGTCGGCTTCCGCGCCACATCCGGTCCGGTCATCGCCAAGGCGGGCGACCTCGCGGCACAGCTCACCAATCTGGAAGAGCGCGACGTGCTGTTCATCGACGAGATCCACCGCCTCAACCCGGCGGTGGAGGAAATCCTCTATCCCGCGATGGAGGACTTCCAGCTCGACCTGATCATCGGCGAGGGGCCGGCGGCGCGCTCGGTGAAGATCGATCTCGCCAAGTTCACGCTGGTGGGGGCGACCACCCGCGCTGGCCTGCTCACCACGCCGCTGCGCGACCGGTTCGGCATCCCCATCCGGTTGCAGTTCTACACCACCGAGGAACTGGAGCTGATCGTCACGCGCGGCGCGCGGGTGCTGGGCGTCGGCATGAAGCCGGACGGCGCCAACGAGATCGCCCGCCGCGCGCGCGGAACGCCCCGCATCGCCGGACGCCTGCTGCGGCGCGTGCGCGACTTCGCGATCTACCGGGACTCGGACACGATCACCCGCACCATCGCCGACGAGGCGCTGACGCGGCTGGAGGTGGACAATGCCGGCCTCGACGCCATGGACCGGCGCTATCTCTCGGCCATCGCGCTCAACTACGGCGGCGGCCCGGTCGGCATCGAGACCATGGCGGCGGCGCTGTCCGAGCCGCGCGATGCCATCGAGGAGATCATCGAGCCCTTCCTGATCCAGCAGGGCTTCCTGCAAAGGACGCCGCGCGGGCGGCTCCTGACCTCGCACGCGTTCCGCCATCTCGGCCTTGCCGAGCCGAACCGCGACGGCGCGCAGTTCGCGCTGTTCAAGGGCGACGAGGATGAATGAGCATCTCGCCGGCCGCATCGACGGCGAGATGCATCGGCTGGCGGTCCGGGTCTATTACGAGGACACCGATTTCTCCGGCGTCGTCTATCACGCGAGCTACCTGCGCTTCATGGAGCGCGGGCGCACGGATTTCCTGCGCCTGCTCGGCGTCGCACAGGGCGACCTGTTCGAGCAGGCGAAAGAGGAGGCGGGCGCGGGCTTCTTTTTCGTCGTGCGCTCCATGGGCATCGAGTTCCTGCGTCCCGCCCGCATCGACGACGTACTCACCGTCGAGACGCGCACCGAGGCGGTGAAGGGCGCGACGCTCAACCTCGCCCAGCGGGTGCTGCGCGGCGACGAGGTGCTGGTCGAGGCGAGCGTCCGTGTCGCCTTCCTCGCGGGCGGCAAGCCGATCCGCATTCCCGATGCGCTTCGCCGGGCCATGACGCCCGGCGGCTGATGTGGCAGGGGTTCTTCCCGTTTTTCAGGCCGATCCCCCGATCATGAGCATTCTCGGCTTCGGCGGCGCCGAACTCGCCCTCGTCACCGCCACCATGGCGGCCGCCACCGTGGTCCAGGTCATCACCGGCGTCGGCCTCAGCCTCGTCCTGATTCCGGTTCTGGCCCTCGCCGCGCCGGCCTTGGTGCCCGCGCCGGCCCTGTTCGCGGCGCTCGGGGTGATGCTGACCATGGTCTGGGGCAGGCTCGGTCTGGTCGATCGGGGCGAGATCGCATCCGGGACGGCGGGGCTCGCCATCGGCACCGCGGCCGGGGTCGTTGCGCTCACTTTCGTCGATCCCGCGCAGCTGCCGCGCCTCTTCGGCGTCCTGATCCTCATCGCGGCCGGAATGGCGCTGGCCGGGCTGCAATTCAGGCTCGACCTGCGAACGATCTTCGCAGTCAGCCTGGTGTCGGGCGTCATGGGTGGCCTGTCCGGCATCCACAGCCCGCTGATCGGCATCGTCTATGCGGGCCAGCCACCGGACAAGGCGCGCGCGACGCTGGGGCTCTACTGGATCGTGGCCTATGTGCTGTTCGTCGGCATGTATGCGCTCGCGGGCCGGTTCGACTTCACCGATGCCGGGCGCTCGGTGCTGTTCGTGCCGGGCATCGCGCTCGGTGTCTGGGTCGCCGCGCGGGTCGCGGGCCGCATCGATACCGCGCGCATGCGGGCGGCGATGCTGACAGTCGCGGTCGCGAGCGGCGTGATGCTGGTCGCGCGGGGCTGATGCGAGCGGGAGCCTGCTGGCCTGCCGGGCGCGCGCGTGATAGGCACCCCGCGCATATTGCAGTGCCGAAGATAACTCGCCCTTAACCTTAGCAATGGCTTGGTAGGTCACCACGCGGATGCACCTTCCGCGCCACGGTCACGACATATTCAGGGGGCATTTCGCCCCTCAAGGGACGATTAAGCGCAAATTTTTCACAGGAGCGCTTGCCGTCCAGGGTTCCGAAAGTCCGTGGCGAGGGGTGTTCGCGACCTCGAAGCCGACCTGTCGCGAAAAGGATCGCTGCCCATGAATCCCGCCGACGTCGCCCAGACAGCCGCGGCTGCCGCCTCCCATGACGTGTCGCTCTGGGGCCTGTTCTGGGCCGCTCACTGGGTTGTGAAAGCGGTGATGCTCGGCCTCGTCTCGGCCTCCATCTGGGTCTGGGCGATCATCGTCGAGAAGATCATCATGTTCCGCCGCACGCGCAACCAGATGGACCGCTTCGAGCAGGTCTTCTGGTCGGGACAGTCGCTGGAAGAACTCTACCGCACGCTGGCCCAGCGGCCGACCACCGCCATGGCGGCCCTGTTCGTCGCCGCCATGCGCGAGTGGAAGCGCAGCCACGAGACGGCCTCGCGCTCCTTCGCGGGCCTTCAGCAGCGCATCGACCGCGTGATGAACGTCACCATCCAGCGGGAAGTGGAGCGCCTGGAAGCCCGTCTCATGGTGCTCGCCACCGTCGCCTCGGCCGGTCCGTTCATCGGCCTGTTCGGCACGGTCTGGGGCATCATGACGGCGTTCCAGGCCATCGCCGTGTCGAAGAACACCTCGCTCGCGGTCGTCGCGCCGGGCATCGCGGAGGCGCTGTTCGCCACCGCCATCGGCCTCGTCGCGGCAATCCCCGCGACCATCGCCTACAACAAGCTCGCCGGTGAGGTGAACAAGATCGCCAACCGCCTCGAGGGCTTCGCCGACGAATTCGCCGCCATCCTGTCGCGCCAGATCGACCAGCAGGGCGGCGCCCACGACCAGCGCGCGGCCTGAGGAGTAGAGAACCATGGGTGCTCAGCTCGCAGGTGGCGGGGGACGGGGCAGCGGCCGCAAGCGGCGGCGCTCCCACGTCATGAACGAGATCAACATCACGCCCTTCGTGGACGTGATGCTGGTGCTTCTGGTGATCTTCATGATCGCCGCGCCGCTGATGACCGTCTCGGTGCCGATCGACCTGCCGCAGGCCTCGGCCCGCGCCATCCAGCAGGACCGGCCGCCGATCACCGTCTCGGTGAAGCAGAACGGCGAGATCTTCGTCGGCGAGAACCGGGTGGAATCCGCCCAGCTCGTCGAGCATGTCCGCTCGACCGCCCAGAACGGCGCCGAGGAGCGCATCTTCGTGCGCGGCGACGCGGCGGCGAACTATCAGGCGATCATGGACGTGCTGTCGCAGCTCAAGGGCGGCGGCTTTACCAAGGTGGCGCTGGTCGCCACCGAGCGCGCGTCGCGCTGAGGGCAGGGCAGGAGTAACGGGCGTTGGCGCTCCACCCGCAGAAGGTCGGCTACGGGGTTTCGGTCGCAGGGCATGTCGCCTTCGTGGTCGCGGCCCTGATCGGCTTTTTGTCGTCGCCCTCGAAGGTCGACGAGGGCGAGAGCGTGCCCGTCGAGATCGTCTCCGACGAGCCGGCCCAGTCGACCCGCGGCGACCGCCGCGCCACCGAACAGACGCCGACGCCGCAGCGGGTCGTCGACCGGCAGGCGGCCGAGGAGCGGCGCACCGAGGACGACGCCTCGCTGCCGACCGCGCCGCAGCGCATCCAGAACGTCCAGCTGCCGCCGCCGCCCGCGCCGCGTCCCGAGCCCCAGCCGCAGCAGGCCGCGACCCCGCCGCCCCAGCCCGCCCAGCAGGCGGCCGCGCCGCCCATGCCGGTGCCGCCGCAGCCGCAGCCGCGCCCGACGCCGCCGGCCGCAGCCGAGGAGGTGCGCGAGGACCAGGCGGCCCGCGAGGCCGAGCTTCTGGCGCAGCAGCGCCGCGAGGCCGAACAGCGTCGGCAGGAAGAACAGCGGCAGGCCGAGCAGCGCCGCCGCGAGGAGCAGCGGCGCGAGGAACAGCGCCGCGTCGCCGAACAGCGGGAACGCGAGCAGCGCGAGGCCCGCGAGCGTCAGGAGCGTGAACAGCGCGAGCGGCAGGCCCGCGAGCAGCGCGAACGCCAGCAGCGCGAAGCCCGTGAGCGCGCCGAGCGTCAGCGGCAGGAGCGCGCCAATGCCCGCCAGTTCGATCCGAACTCCATCGCCTCGCGCCTCAACGTGACCTCGCAGGAGAACGACCGGCGGCAGGCCGCGCGGACCGAGGCGACGGGCGCGACCGCGCCGACCCGCACCGCCTCGCTCGGCACCGCCACCGGCGCCTCCTCGCGCATCACCGGCCGCGAGATCGACGCGATCCGCGCCTGGGCCGAGCGGTGCTGGGAAATCCCGATCGCAGCGCGCGAAGGCAACTCGCCGGCCGTGCGCCTGCGCGTCTCGTTCAACCCGGACGGCACCGTGACCGCGCGGCCTGAAGTGCAGAATCCCCGCGGCGACTCCAACTTCCAGGTGCTCGCCAATTCGGCCGTGCGCGCCGTCATGCGCTGCTCGGCCGAGGGCGGCGTGCGCCTGCCGCGCGAGCGCTACGACACGTGGCGCGAGGTCGTCCTCAACTTCGATCCCAAGGAAATGATGCGCTGAGACCTCGAAATGCTGCTCCCCGTTGTCGTCACACCCTCGACGAAACCGGCTGGTAGCGCCATTTGAAGGCTCGACTGGACCCGACCATGACCATGTTGCTCAATCGCCGAACCGTTCTTTCAGCTGGCGCCGCCATTACCGGCACGACGCTGTTTTCGCCCTATTCGCGCGCGCAGGGCGCGCCGCCCGTCATCGACATCCGCCGCGGGCAGGTGCAGCCGTTTCCCATCGCCATCCCGAACATGGGCGGCGAGGGCGACATGGGCCGCAACATCGCGGGCGTGATCGAGAACAACCTGCGCCGCTCCGGCTTCTTCCGCGTCATCGACCGGCAGGCCTACGGCAACGCGACGGTCGATCCTGACCAGCCGCCGAATTTCCCGCAGTTCCAGCAGGCCGGCGCCGCCGGCGTCGTCACCGGCCGGGCCGGCCGCGGCGCGGACGGCCGCTCGCGCGTCGAGTTCCGTCTCTGGGACGTTGCGCAGGGCCAGCAGCTGCACGGCCAGCAGTTCGCCACGCAAGAGGCCAACTGGCGGCGCATCGCCCATATCGTCTCGGACCAGATCTTCGAGCGCGTCACCGGCGAAAAGGGCCATTTCGACACCCGCGTCGTTTTCGTCGACGAGACCGGCCCGAAGGATCGCCGCCAGAAGCGCCTCGCGATCATGGACCAGGACGGCGCCAACGTGCGCTATCTGACCCGCGGCGGCGACCTGGTGCTGACCCCGCGCTTCTCGCCCTCGTCGCAGGACATCACCTACATGGCCTATACCGGCGGCGAGCCGCGGGTGTTCCTGCTCAATATCGAGACCGGCCAGCGCGAGCAGGTCGGCAACTTCCCCGGCATGACCTTCTCGCCGCGCTTCTCGCCGGACGGCCAGCGCATCGTGCTGTCGCTGCAGCAGGGCGGCGGCTCCTCGCTTTATTCGCTGGACCTGCGGTCGCGCGCTGCCGTGCGCCTCACCGACGGCTCGGCCATCGACACGGGCGGCTCCTATTCGCCCGACGGCCGCCAGATCGTGTTCGAGAGCGACCGTGGCGGCGGCCAGCAGCTCTATGTGATGAGCGCGGGCGGCGGCGGCGCCAACCGCATCTCCTTCGGCCAGGGCCGCTACGGCACGCCGGTCTGGTCGCCGCGCGGCGACTACATCGCCTTCACCCGGCAGGGCGGCGGGCAGTTCTCCATCGGCGTGATCAAGCCGGACGGCTCCGGCGAGCGGATCATCACCTCGGGCCATCACAACGAGGGGCCGACCTTCTCGCCCAACGGCCTGTTCGTGATGTTCTTCCGCGAACAGGGCGGCGGCCCGCGCCTCTACCAGGCGGACATCTTCGCCCGTGCCGAGAACGTCGTGCCGACGCCGAACTTCGCCTCGGACCCGGCCTGGAGCCCGACGCTGCGCTGATCCATCAGCGCGGGTCGAAGCGGTAGATCGGATCGCCGAGCACGGGCGAGGGCCAGATCAGGCCGGCGCAGAGCCGGTCCAGCCGCATCAGCATGACATGGCCGATGCGTCGCGCCTCGTCGGTCTGGCCGATGGCGGCAAGCCCGTCGATCGCCTGCTGGTACCGGCCGATCCGGTGCAACAGGTCGGCGGCGATGGCCCGATAGCTTGGGAAGACATCGCGCTCGTTGCGGATGGCCTCGGCGGCGTTGCGCCAGCCGGCCCAGTCGAAATTGCGTGACAGGACGGCCGGCCTTGTCGCCGCTTCCCCGGCATTGCCGCTGGCGAAAGGCGCGAGAGCCGCAATGGCGACGGCGCGCTCGGCCGATTGCAGCGCCGTTTCGGTCGGCGGCGGCCCATGCAGGCGGAACGATTCAAGGTTCCGGCGGGTGATGTCCTCGCCGAGTACGGCCACCAGGCCTTCCAGCATCCGCGCTTCGATCAGATCGGCGTCGCGCACGGCATCGATCCGGCCGGCGCCGATCTCGGCGACGAGAGGCCTTGCGACGTCCTGGGCGATGCGTGGGTCGCCGGTCTGGTTGACGATGGTGAGAATGGCGCGTGTCTGCGGCACGAGGCTGACGAGCTGAAAGACCGCATCCAAGTCGCGCGCCGCCGGGAGGACCGCCGCATCGATGGCGGCGACCGCGACCTTGAGTTCGGCAGGCAAGTCCTCGAACCGGTAGGGGCGCGGGCGCAGATGGCGGAAGCCGCGCCAATAGGGCGCGAAGGCCTCGCGCAGCCTGTCGGCATTGGCAGGCGCCATCGGCGAGCGGCGCAACGTCGCCAGCCATCCCGAGGGCTCGCGGCGGGCAGCCTGCAATTCGAGCGCGAGCAGCCAGAGGCCGTGGGCCTCGGCCTTTTCCGCTATGGCGGCGAGCCTGATGTCGTCAAGGTCGAGCAGGGACGCTGCGAGGCGGACCTGGAACTGGGCCGCGGCCGCCCGGTCCGCACTGGGGTTCGCGGCCCGTCGCGCCATGTCGGCGAAGAGCCAGTCGGCGCGGCCGTCGAGGATCGTGGCGCGAAAGAAGGACGGACCTCCGGGCGGAACTGACGCCCCCTCCTGCATGTCCTCCAGCAGGGCAATCCGCCTGTCTGGTGGCGAGAGCGCCAGCCGCAGGTCCTGGATGCGCTCGGGCGCGACGCGGCGCTGGCGCAGGGTCTCGACGAGGGCGCTCGCGTGGGCGTCCGACAGGCCGCCATAGCGGATCAGGAGATAGGCGGCGTCGGTGCTGACATGGTCACGCCAGAAGCGGCGCTCGGTCTTCGGATCGGTCAGCAGGAACGACGCGGCCGAGACGATGTCCGGCACGAGCGGACAGTCCTGAACGCTCGCAGCGCGGGCCGGCATGGCCACGGCCAGCGCTGCCAGAACCAGCAAGGGGCGAAACCCGACGTGCATGTCATTGAGCCCGTCGAACGACCGTCGTTGCAGGCAGATTACGGCGTCTGACGCACCGACCGCAAGCAAGCCCTGCAGGGCGCGATCTTGCAAAAGCCTGCATATGCAGATAATTGGATCGCATGAGTGAGGCCGATACCACCGTCCGCATTCCCGTCGCCTGCACCTGTTCGCGGGTGCGGAAGGCCGCGCGGCGGGTGTCGCAGATCTACGATCAGGCGCTGGAGCCGTACGGCCTGACGATCAGCCAGTTCGGCATCCTCGTGAGCCTGCGCCAGAACGACGGGGTCAGCATCGGGCAACTCGCCGAGCGCATGGTCATGGACCCGACCTCGCTGACGCGCAGCCTGAAGCCGCTGGAGCGGCAGGGCTTCATCAGTCTTGCCACCGACCCGAACGATCGCCGGGCGCGTCGCCTGTCGCTGACGGCTGCCGGCCTTGCCGTGATGCGGATGGCGAGACCCGGCTGGATCAAGGCGCAGACGGCTGTCGAAGCGGCTCTTGGCCTGGACGAGACGCTGGCCCTCAATGCGAGCCTCGACCGCGCCCTCGAACGGCTGGCGTCCTGACAATGGCCGAACGCGCCCGCAACCGGCCCGATTATCTGCATATGCAGCAAAGCGCGCTGCGCGATCTGTCCGAAAGGCTCCGTCCATGACCGCCGCGGCCACGATGCCCAATCCGATCCTGACGGCGCCGATCCTGCCGACCATCCTGCGGCTCTCGACGCCCAACATGATGGCGATGGTGGCCGGCGCGGCCGTCGCCATCGCCGAGACCGCCTATGTCGGGCTGCTCGGCACGCCGGCGCTGGCCGGCATGGCGCTGGTTTTCCCGATGATCATGCTGATGCAGATGATGTCGGCGGGCGCGATGGGCGGCGGTGTCTCCTCGGCGATCAGCCGCGCCATCGGCGCCGGGGACATCGACCGCGCGCGCTCGCTCGCCTTCCACACCGTGCTGATCAGCCTCGGCGGCGGCATCGGGGTCGGAGCGATCTTCCTGACGCTTGGGCCGTCGATCTACCGGCTGCTGGGCGGGCAGGGCGCCTCGCTCGGGCAGGCGCTGATCTATTCCAACGTCGTCTTTGCCGGAGCGCTGGCGATCTGGCTGTGCAACCTGCTGGCCTCCGTGCTGCGCGGCATGGGCAATATGAGCGTGCCGTCATCCGGGCTGCTCGCGGTCGCGGCGCTGCAGATCGTGGTCGGCGGGGGGCTGGGGCTTGGGCTCGGTCCGCTGCCGCGGCTCGGCATGGTCGGCGTCGGGCTCGGTCAGGTGGTCGCCTATGGCCTCGGCGCGGCGCTGTTCTTCTGGTACCTGCGTTCCGGTCGCGCGCGCTTCGTGCTGCCGCTGGCCGGCGTGCGGCTCGACTGGAGCCACGCCGCGGACATCCTGCGCGTCGGCATGGTCGCCTGCCTTTCCTCGTTCCAGTCGGTGTTGACGGTGCTGATCCTGACGCGGCTGGTCGCCCGTTTCGGCGACGAGGCGCTGGCCGGCTACGGCATCGGCTCGCGGCTGGAATTCCTGCTGATCCCGATCACCTTCGCCATCGGCGTCTCGCTGGTGCCCATGGTCGGCATGGCGATCGGCGCGAACAATGCCGCCCGTGCGCGCCGCGCGGCCTGGACCGGCGGCGCGCTGGCCTTCCTCATCACCGGTTCCGTCGGCCTCGCCGGTTGGCTGCATCCGGAAGGCTGGGCGCGCCTGTTCACCGCCGATCCGGCCGTGATCGCGGCGACGCGCTCCTATCTCGTCTGGGCCGGCCCGGCCTTCGGCTTCTACGGCCTCGGCCTCTGCCTCTATTTCGCGGCGCAGGGCGCAGGACGCCTCATCGGCCCCGTGCTGGCAGGTTCGCTGCGGCTCGTCGTCATCGCGCTCGGCGGCTGGTGGCTGGTCGCCAACGACCACCCGGCCTGGACCATGTTCGCGCTGGTCGGCGCGGCGATGGTTGCCTACGGCATCGGCACTGTCTTCGCCATCCGCGTCACGCCGTGGGGGCGGCGGGCCTGACGGGGATGCCGGTCCCAGGTTCCGGCGGCCGGCCGCCGGTGAGGAGCATCAGGTGCTGGCGATGGCCCGGATGATGTCGGCGACCGCCTGCGGATGACTGTCGAGCATGCCGTGATCGGCAGCCTCGATCACCGTGGCCCTGGTATCGGGAAGCAGGCGGGAAAGGGCCGCGATGATGGCCGGCGCGACCGGCGGGCTCTTCGAGCCATAGGCCAGCGATACCGGACAACCGATGGCCCCCAGATCGCCGGCTGCAAGCGTTTCCGAGAACGATGACGCGACGTCCCAGGCGTTGCGCGGGGCGGCGGACCGGAGATAGGCCCGAACAGGCTCGGGCAGGCGCTCGAAAGCGCCGGGGCCCGACCAGAAATCGATCATCTGCCCAATGGCGTCCGGTTCTCCGGAGGAGACGCGGGTGACGTAGTCGGCGAAGAATCTGTTGGCGCCATCGAGCACCGCCCGCTCGCCCTGCAATTCCAGGGCGCGGAAGAAGACCGGCTCGAAGACCGCCAGTCCGGCGAGCCGGCGAGGCTGTTTTGCGGCGATGTGCAGCGAGACGTTGCCGCCATAGGAATGGCCGGCGAGGATCAGCGGCTCGTTCACCGCTTCAACCAGCGCGGTGACTGCTTCCGCCATGGCCGAGGTGCCGTTCCGGTCAGGTGGCAGCGCGGACGATGCGCCATAGCCCGGCAGGTCCGGAACGAGAATGCGGAAGCCTTCGCCGATCTTGGCGAGGACGCGGTTCCAGGCGCGCGCCTCTCCCGGCGAACCGTGGACGAGCAGCAGCGGCCGCCCGCTGCCGGTTTCCGTGTAGTTCAGTTCGCCCCCGGCGAATGCGGTTCGAGGCATCTGCAAGTCTCCCTGGCGAAGCTCAGCCCGCGTCGAGCATCATGATCGTGGAGGTTCCGTGGGCCAGAACCTTGCCGGCGGCATCCTTCACCTCGGCATGAGCGGACAGGATCCGCCGGCCGGACGCCACCACGCGCGCCTCCGCCCTCACGCGGCCGGTGTCCTTGGTGATCGGCCGCGAGAAATTGCCCTTGGTCTCGATGGTCGTGTAGCCGGTCCCGGCCGGCAGCAGCGTATGGGCCGCGCAGGCGGTGACGCTGTCGATCAGGGTTAGCGCCCAGCCGCCATGGACGCCGCCCATGGGATTGAGGAGATGCGGGCCGGGTTCTCCCTCGAAGGCGGCGAAGCCGTCGCCGACCTCCGCGAGCCAGAACGACAGCGTTTCCGAGATCGGCGCCTGGGGCAGGCGGCCGTCGATGATCGCCTGCAGGATGGCCTTGCCGGGGAGCGGCGCGACCTCGGCCGGTGCGGCGAGGCCATAGCGGAGTTCTTTCGATCCGGGCATGGAAGCCTCTTTATTTGCATATACAAATATTGTAGATACATACAATGGCTGCCACGACCCGACAAGCCCGCAAATCGCTCCGCGCCGACGCCCGCAGGGCCATGGCCGCCTGCGCTGGCTGGAACAGCCGCCTGGCGGCACGGCGGATCACCGGATTTCTCGAAGACCGGATGATGGCCTCGCCCGTGGAACTCACGCAGTTCTGGCTGATGGCGCAGATCGCATCCGCCGATGACGACAGCCTCGGCGCGCTGGCGATCCGGATGGGGCTCGACCAGTCGAGCCTGTCGCGCAATCTTCAGCTTCTGGAACGCGACGGCCTCGTCGAGATCGCGCTGGTCGAGGGCGACCGGCGCCGGCGCATGGTCTGGCTGACGGAGAAGGGCGCGCGTGCGCTGGAGGAAGCGATGCCGGTCTGGCGTAAGGCGCATGACGCCCTGATGGAGCGCGTGCCGCCCGATCTCGCCGCTGCTTTCGCCGATGTCGCAGGTTTGCTCGGCGGCGATGAGGCCGTCTGATCAAGGGAGCCGGGCGAGAACCGGCGAGGAGAGGGAGACAGACGCATGTCCATCGATCTGAAGCTGCTGGTCTGGTCGGCCGCATTGACGTTTCTGCAGGTCGTCATTGCAGCAGGTCTTGCCAACATGCAGGTCGGCCTGCCGGCGCTCGCAGGCAATCGCGAGGGGCTGCCAGCACTGACAGGCATGGCCGGGCGGGCGAAGCGCGCCCACGCCAACATGCTGGAGAGCCTCGTCCTGTTCGCGGTGCTGGTGCTCGTCGCCCATGTCGCGGGCCGCGCCAATGCGACCACGGCCCTCGGCGCGCAGCTATTCTTCTGGGGCCGCGTCGCCTATTTGGGGCTCTATCTCGCCGGCATCCCGTGGGTCAGGACCGGTGCCTGGGCCGTGTCGATTCTCGGCCTCGTGCTGATCTTCCTCCAGCTTCTCTGACGGACGGCGCGGACCGCCTGTGACATTTGTGCCACAGGCGGTGGCAACCTGACCATACACGTCAGCCTCCATCGACGCGCCACCCGGCTGCCACAGTCTCGTCACGCTGCCCGGCGATCCCGGACCCGTCGCGACGCCACGAGATCTGGCGGCGTGACCGGGCCGGCATTCCATTTACCGATGGTTGACCATCCCGGTGATTGGTCGGGCGGCGAGACGTTTACGCCTCACCGCCCGACCAATCGCCAATAACCAAACCAATTCAGGACGTTGCAGACCGAACCATTTGTCATCCAGCACGCATTCGTGAGCCGCGAGGCGCGATTGCGAACCACTTCGGGAAGGATCGCTTAACCCACTTCCCCGTAGATGGACGGCAATGTTTCAGGTCAAGGAGACCATCATGCTGACCATGGCTCTGGGCCGCAAAATGAAGTTTGCTGCCATCATGGCTTTCGGCCTCGCGCTTGGCGCCTGTGCCCAGAACCCCACCAACCAGGCTGGCGCCGGCGGCGCTGGTGCCGCCACCCCCGGCAGCCCGCAGGACTTCGTCGTCAATGTCGGCGACCGCGTCTTCTTCGAGACCGATTCCTCGGAACTGACCACGCAGGCCCGCGCCACGCTCGACAAGCAGTCTGTCTGGCTGAACCAGTACAACCGCTATGGCTTCACGGTCGAAGGCCATGCCGACGAGCGCGGCACCCGCGAATACAACATCGCCCTCGGCGCCCGCCGGGCCCAGACGGTGCGCGACTATCTCGCCGCCCGTGGCATCTCGACATCGCGCATCCGCACCATTTCCTACGGCAAGGAGCGTCCGGTCGCGGTCTGCGACGACATTTCCTGCTGGTCGCAGAACCGCCGGTCGGTGACCGTGCTGTCCGGCGGCGCGGGCTCCTGATCCACTCGATTGCAGCATGGATCAAGCGGCGCCCGGGAGAACCGGGCGCCGTTTTTGCTTGAAATGGGTCGAAATCTCGCCCAACTCCACCGCTGAATTTCCGATGCTGAGGGCTGAAGGGACGACATGATGATCGGCAGGACGATCAGGATCTGGCTGCGGATCGAGGTGGCGGCGATGATCGTCGCGGCGGGCATCCTGCTCGTTGCGTCGAACATGCCCTCGCGGGCGCAGTCGGCGGCTGAGTTCATGGACCGCATCCAGCGCATGGAGGCGCAGATCCGCTCACTGAACGGCCAGCTCGAACAGTCGCAGTTCCGCGTGCGCCAGCTCGAGGAACAGCAGCGCCGCATGCAGGCGGATATCGAGTTCCGCCTCAACGAAC
This sequence comes from Pseudomonadota bacterium, assembly GCA_020161695.1. Classification (GTDB taxonomy): domain Bacteria; phylum Pseudomonadota; class Alphaproteobacteria; order Rhizobiales; family Phreatobacteraceae; genus Phreatobacter. Next base: position 42,458 of record JAIUOO010000006.1, read on the forward strand.
TGGAAGGTGCGCGCGGTGGTGCGCGACCCGGGCAGCAGCCGCAGCGGCCCCAGCAGCAGCAACAGCCGCCGCAGCGCCGCAGCGATGCCTTCGACCCGACCCAGCAGCAGCCGGGCACACCCGGCGGGCCGCGCGATCTCGGCGCGACGCCGCCCGGGGCCAATGCCGCGCCGCCGCGCTCGGCGGGCGCTGGCGGTCCGGGCGGGGCAGGGCCGCTCGACCTCGGCCAGCTCTCCGGCCAGGCGGCCGCCGATCCCTCGCTGGAGCCAGGTGTGCCGCGGACCGGATCGACCGGCACGCAGCCGATCATCGCCGCCTCGCCGCGCGACGAATACAACGCCGCCATCGCCCTCCTGAACCGGCGCGACTACGAGCAGGCCGAGATCGCCCTGCGCGGCTTCCTGCAGAACCACCCGCGCGACCGCATGGTGGGTGATGCGACCCACCAGCTCGGCGAAGCCATGTACCAGCGCCGCCAGTACCGCGAGGCGGCCGAACAGTTCCTGAAGGTTTCCACCGACTATCCGCGCGCCGGCCGCGCGCCGTCGAGCCTCCTGCGCCTCGGCCAGTCGCTGAATGCCCTCGGCGAGCGCGAGGCGGCCTGCGCCGCCTATGCGGAGTTCAACCGCAAGTATCCGAACGCCAACCAGTCGACCCGCACGGCGGTTGCCAGCGAGCAGCGTCGTGCCAGCTGCTGAGGTCGAGGCCGCGTCCTCCCTCGCCGACGCCGAGCTTTCGGACCTTCTCGACCGCTTCTCCTCCTATCCGGCCCTGGTTCTCGCCGTGTCCGGCGGTCCGGATTCCTTCGGGATGCTGGCGGCCTTCGCGCGCTGGCGCGCGGGCGGGCGCGGCGGACCGGTGCTTCATGTCGCAACCATCGACCATGGCCTGAGGCCCGAGGCGGCAGGCGAATGCACGGCAGTGGTGGCGGCGGCTGAGCGGCTCGGCATGGCCGCTGCGAAGCTCGACTGGCTGGGGGACAAGCCCGCTGCGGGGCTGCAGGAAGCGGCCCGGCAGGCGCGCTATCGCCTGCTGGCGGATCATGCCCGCGCTGTCGGCGCCCCGGTCGTGGTGGTGGCGCATACCCTGTCGGATCAGGCCGAGACCGTGCTGATGCGGCTCGCGCGCGGGTCGGGCCCGCTCGGCCTCAAGGGCATGGCGGCGACCAGTCGCCGCGAGGGCGTCGAGATCGCCCGGCCGTTCCTGTGGGTGACGGGCGCGCGCCTCGCCGCGACCGCCGGCGCGTCCGGGCTCGACCCCATCGCCGATCCGTCCAATGGCGACGATCGCTTCACCCGCGTGCGCATGCGTCGCCTGATGGCCCTGCTGGAGCCGGAAGGGCTGGACGCCGAGCGGCTCGCGGTCCTCGCCGGGCGGATGCAGATGCTCGACGAGGCGCTTGCCCGGCAGGCAGACATGCTTGCAGATGCCTGCGCGCAGCCCTCCGTCGCGCCGGGAACGAAGGTATTCGACGGTTCCGGCTGGCTGTCGGAGCCCTTCGCCGCCGTTCAGGCGCTGCTGGCGCGCGCCATTGCGGAGACCGGCGACACTGCGATTGCCGAACGGCTGGAGGCCCTCGAGGCGCTCACCGGCGCCGTTCTGATGGCGATCGCTGGCGGATCGGCCCATCGCGAAACGCTGCGCGGCGCGGCCGTGCAGGTCACGGCGGGGGGGCGCGTCATCGTGGCGCGGGAGCCGGCGCGCCGGCCGCCGAACCCCGCCGGTTGAGGTTTCCTGCGTGATTTCCGGCCTGGAAGGCCCGCTGGCGGCGGCATGGCGGGCGTGCCATCGCGGAAACCAAACCGGCGGAAATGCTAGTCCTTTGGTGGGCGGTTCTTGGCAAGGCGATGCCCGGCGCCTACATTGGGGCTCTACGGGTTATGCCGCATGACGCCCGATTTCGCGCGCCCTTCCGGCGCCACGCGCGCGGCGACACCCTGGGGATGGACAAGCGATGAACTCCAATTTCCGGAACCTGGCCCTGTGGGTGATCATCGTCCTCTTGTTGCTGGCCTTGTTCACGCTGTTCCAGAATCCCCAGCAGCGGGCCGGCTCGTCCGACCTGCCGTTCTCGCAGTTCCTCGCCGAGGCCGATGGCGGCCGCGTGCGCGACGTCACAATCCAGGGCCCTGAGCTCACCGGCCACTTCACCGATGGCCGCACGTTCCAGACCTATGCCCCGCCGTTCCCCGGCCTGACCCAGCGCCTCGTCGACAAGGGCGTGCAGGTGCAGGCGCGCGCGCCGGGCGAGCAGGTGCCGTGGTTCGTGGCGCTGCTGGCGCAGTGGTTCCCGGTTCTTCTGCTCATCGGCCTGTGGATTTTCATGTCGCGCCAGATCCAGGGCGCGGGCGGCAAGGCCATGGGCTTCGGCAAGTCCAAGGCGAAGCTCCTGACCGAGGCCCACGGCCGCGTCACCTTCGAGGATGTCGCCGGCATCGACGAGGCCAAGCAGGACCTGCAGGAGATTGTAGAGTTCCTCCGCGATCCCCAGAAGTTCCAGCGGCTCGGCGGCCGCATCCCGCGCGGCGTGCTGCTGGTCGGCCCGCCCGGCACGGGTAAGACGCTGACCGCCAAGGCGGTCGCGGGCGAGGCCAACGTGCCGTTCTTCACCATTTCCGGCTCGGACTTCGTCGAGATGTTCGTCGGCGTCGGTGCCTCCCGCGTGCGCGACATGTTCGAGCAGGCGAAGAAGAACGCGCCCTGCATCATCTTCATCGACGAAATCGACGCGGTCGGCCGCCATCGCGGCGCCGGCCTCGGCGGCGGCAACGACGAGCGCGAGCAGACGCTGAACCAGCTGCTCGTCGAGATGGACGGCTTCGAGCCGAACGAGGGCATCATCATCATCGCGGCCACCAACCGGCCCGACGTGCTCGACCCGGCGCTGCTGCGTCCCGGCCGCTTCGACCGCCAGATCGTGGTGCCGAACCCGGACGTGAACGGCCGCGAGAAGATTCTGCGCGTCCATGTCCGCAAGGTGCCGCTGGCCCCCGACGTCGACCTCAAGATCATCGCCCGCGGCACGCCCGGCTTCTCCGGCGCGGACCTGATGAACCTCGTCAACGAGGCGGCCCTGCTCGCCGCCCGGCGCGGCAAGCGCATGGTGACGATGAGCGACCTCGAGGATGCCAAGGACAAGGTCATGATGGGCGCCGAGCGCCGGTCCATGGCGATGTCCGAGGAGGAGAAGAAGCTGACCGCCTATCACGAGGCGGGCCATGCCGTGGTCGGCCTCAACGTGCCGGCCGGCCTTCCCGTCCACAAGGCGACGATCATCCCGCGCGGCCGCGCGCTGGGCATGGTGAAGTTCCTGCCCGAGGGCGACCGCTACTCGATGAAATACAAGGAATATACCTCGCATCTCGCGGTCGCCATGGGTGGGCGCGTGGCCGAGGAAATCACCTTCGGCAAGGAGAACGTCACCTCCGGCGCGGTCGGCGACATCGACCAGGCGACCAAGATGGCGCGCGCCATGGTCACCCGCATGGGCTTCTCGGAGGAACTCGGCATGGTCGCCTATGGCGACAATCAGGAAGAGGTCTTCCTGGGCATGTCGATGGGCCGCCAGCAGAGCATTTCCGAATCGACGGCGCAGAAGATCGACAAGGAAGTGAAGCGGCTCGTGCAGGAAGGTTATGAGGAGGCCAAGCGCATCCTCACCGAGAACCACGAGCAGTTCATCAAGGTGGCCGAGGCGCTGCTGGAATACGAGACGCTGTCGGGCGACGAGATCAAGGACCTTCTGGCCGGCAAGGCGCCGGTGCGCGATTCCGAGCCGGACAAGGGCCAGACCCGCCACTCGGCCGTGCCGACCGCCGGCAAGGGCCGCCGGCCCGCCAACGACGACGGGCTGGAGCCGCAGCCGCAGGCCTGATGCGGCTTGCTTGAGAATGCGCGAAGGGCGGGCCACAGTGCCCGCCCTTCGTCGTTTCCGGCCCTCCCATGACCATCATCCGCGTCGAGCCCTTCATCCTGCACGTGCCTGTCACGGGCTCGTCCATCTCGGATTCGACCCATACGCTGTCGCATTGGGGTGTCGTCGGCTGCCGCATCCACACCGATGACGGGCGGATCGGCACCGGCTTCACCGGCACCCACGCCCATCTTGCCGGCGACCGGCTGGTCACGGACTGCATCGCCACCTGCTATGCGGACCTGCTGGTCGGCGAGGACGAGGCCGACATCACGCGGCTCTGGCAGAAGCTGGCGCGCCATCCGCCGGTGCAATGGATAGGGCGCGCCGGCATCACCCACATCGCGCTCGGTGCCGTCGACATCGCCCTGTGGGACCTCAAGGCGCAGCGGGCGGGGCAGCCGCTCTGGAAACTGCTCGGCGGCGCGACCTCCGACAGGGTGACGGCCTACAACACCGATATCGGCTGGCTCTCCATTCCCGATGACGAACTGATCGCCGGCTCCCGCCGCGTGGTCGAGGAGGAGGGTTTCCGGGGCGTCAAGATCAAGGTCGGCTCGGCCGATATCGCGCGCGACCTGAAGCGCCTGGAGGCGGTGCGGCGCGCCATCGGTCCGCATGTCACCATGGCCATCGACGCCAACGGCCGCTGGGACCTGCCGACGTGCCTGCGCTTCTGCCGCGGGGCCGAGGGTCTCGACATCCTCTGGTTCGAGGAACCGCTCTGGTACGACGACGTGGCTGGGCATGTGCGGCTCGCCGCGCAGGGCGGCATTCCGGTCGCGCTGGGCGAGCAACTCTATACAGCCGAGGCCTTCGCGGACTTCATCGCGCGCGGCGCGCTGCACTATGTCCAGCCCGACGTGACGCGTCTCGCCGGCATCACCGAATATATCCGCGTTGCGGAGGCGGCCCATGCCGCGCGGCTGCCGGTGGTCGCCCATGCCGGCGACATGAGCCAGGTCCACGTGCATCTCGCCTTCTGGCACCCGGCGACGACCATGCTGGAATATATCCCATGGATCCGGACCTGTTTCGCCGAGCCGGTCACGGTGACTGACGGCGACGCGATCCGCCCCGAGCAACCCGGCGCGGGCACGGCGGTGAAGCCGGAAGCCTTCGCGCGCTTCGCCAAATCGCTGTCCTGACGGGGGAAATCGGCGCTGCGGCCTTGCCCGGGCGCTATCCGGGCGGCTAAGTCTTGGCAGTAAGACAGTTGCGCGCGCCGCATTGGCGCCACAAGCGGGGCCCATGGCGTGACGCCTGTTTCACATCCAGTGCTCACCTCCAGACGTCGCGCGCCCGTGCGTATGCCGCTTGCCCTGATCCGGTTCTGCCTGTTCTGCGTCGCCGTCGCCTGCGGCGTGCTCGCGGTCGACCCGCGTGCCGCCGAGGCCGCCGACGCCATCGCGGTGACGGCCGGTACGCCCGCGATCAATCTCGGGCGGGCCGTGACCTTCGTGCAGGGCGAGGGCGACCGCGTCAGCGTGCCGACCGCCCCCGGTTCGGACGGCATCGTCCGCCGCATGGAGGTACGCCACACGCAGACCGGGTCGAGCCCGGTCTGGGCCGTCTTCACGCTGTCCAACGCCACCGACGAGCAGGTCGACCGCCTCGTCGTCGTGCCGCAATACCGGCTGATCCGTTCGGGGCTGGTGCGCCCCGATCTCGGCTCGCAGCGCATCGTGGCGCTGACGCCGAGCCAGGGCTTCCGGCCGGAGCGCCAGTCGGCCGTCGATCAGGACGTGTTCCAGATCACGCTGGACCCCGGCACAACGGTCACCTTCGTCGCGGAACTGCGCGACCCCCGGATTCCGCAGATCACGCTGTGGCAGCCGGACGCGTTCAAGGACCGCGAGAACTCATTCACGCTCTACCGCGGCATCATCCTCGGCATTGCCGGCCTGCTGGCGCTGTTCCTGACCATCCTGTTCGTCGTCAAGGGCTCGCTGATGTTCCCGGCGGCGGCGCTGCTCGCCTGGGCGGTGCTCGGCACGCTCGGCCTCGATTTCGGCTTCTGGACGCGCATCATGGAGCTGTCGCCGGAGGCGGTCGCCTTCTGGCGCGCGGTGTCGGAGGCGATCCTCTCCGCCACGCTGATGATCTTCCTGTTCGCCTATCTCGACCTCAACCGGTGGCACGTGCGCTACACCGTGCTGACGGCGGTCTGGCTCGCCTTTGCCGGCGGCATGGTGACGCTCGCCTGGTTCGACCCGCCGATCGCCGCCGGAATCGCCCGGCTCGGCATCGGCGCTGTGACCATTCTCGGCACGGTGATCCTCGTCTATCTCGCCTTCCTGCGCTACGACCGCGCCATCAATCTGGTGCCGACCTGGACCCTGTTCATGATCTGGTCGGGCGCGGCGCTGCTGATGGTCACCGGCCGGCTCAACAACGAGATCGCGGCGCCGGCCCTGCTCGGCGCGCTGGTTCTGCTGGTCATGCTGATCGGCTTCACGGTGATGCAGCACGCCTTTGCCGGCGGCGGCATGCCCAAGGGCCTCGTCTCAGACACCGAGCGCAAGGCGCTGGCGCTGACCGGGGCCGGCGACATCATCTTCGACTGGGACGTCGGCTCGAACCGCGTGGTCGTCGGCCACGAGCTCGAAGCCCATCTCGGCCTCAAGCGCGGCTCGCTGGAGGGGCAGGCGAACCGCTTCATCGACGCGCTGCATCCGGGCGACCGCGATCGGCTGCGCTCGACCTTCGATACCGTGGTGGAGCATCGCCGCGGCCGCCTCGTCGAAGAATTCCGCATGCGCGTGGCCGATGGTCATTTCGTCTGGATCGTGTTGCGCGCGCGGCCCGTGGTCGGTTCGGACGGCGAGGTGATCCGCCTCGTCGGCACGCTGACCGACATCACCGAGTTCAAGACCTCGGAGGAGCGGCTGCTTCACGACGCCGTCCACGACAACCTCACCGGTCTGCCCAACCGCGAACTGTTCCTCGACCGGCTGGAAGCGGCCCTCAACCAGGCGCAGGCCGATGACGGTCGCCGGCCGACCGTGCTGGTGCTCGACATCGACCGGTTCAAGCAGGTCAACGATTCGGTCGGCATGTCGGTGGGCGATTCCATCCTGCTGACCGTTTCGCGGCGGCTGGCGCGGCTCCTGAAGCCGCAGGACACGCTGGCGCGGTTCAACGGCGACCAGTTCGGCATCATCCTCATCTCCGAGCGCGCCGCCGAGCGGATCACCGCCTTCGCCGAGACGATCCGCAAGACGCTGCGCGCGCCGCTCGCCTTCGGCGACCGCGAGATTTTCCTCACGGGGTCGCTCGGCATCGCGCTCGCCGACGGCACCCAGCGCAAGCGCGAGGACCTGCTGAAGGACGCCGAGCTTGCTGCCTATCACGCCAAGCGCCTTGGCGGCGACCGGATCGAGGTGTTCAAGCCGGCGCTGCGCGCCCACAAGAGCGACCGCCTGGCGCTCGAGAGCGACCTGAGGCGTGCGCTGGAGCGCGGCGAGATCGCTCTCGTCTATCAGCCGGTCGTCCGCCTCGCCGACCGCACGCTTGCCGGCTTCGAGGCGCTGGTGCGCTGGGACCATCCGCGGCTCGGCCGCCTGCCGCCGGGCGAGTTCATCGCCATTGCCGAGGAGACCGGGCTGATCGTCGATCTCGGCCTGTTCGTCATGGATCGCGCGGCCCGCCAGCTTGCCAGCTGGCAGGCGCTGATGCCGCTCGACCCGCCGCTGTTCACGGCGGTCAACGTCTCGTCCCGCCAGCTCCTGCGCCACGACCTGCTGCAGGATATCAAGGGGGTTCTGGCGCGCGCGCCGGTGGCACGCGGCTCGTTCAAGATCGAGCTGACCGAGAGCCTCGTCATGGAGAACCCGGAATATGCCGCGCAGATGCTCCAGCGCATCCGCGACCTCGGCGCCGGCCTGTCGCTCGACGATTTTGGCACGGGCTATTCCTCGCTCGCCTATCTCCAGCGCTTCCCGTTCGACACGATCAAGATCGACAAGAGCTTCGTGCGCGCCGACAGCCGCGGCTCGCGCTCGGTGCTGCTGCGCTCGATCATCGCGCTCGGCCACGACCTCGGCATGGAAGTCGTCGCGGAGGGCGCCGAGACTGATGCGGACGCTGTCGAGCTCTATCAGTTCGGCGCCGATTTCGCGCAAGGCTTCGCCTTCGGCGAGCCGATGACCGCCGACCAGGCGACCAAGCTGCTCAAGGCCGCGGTGGCGCAGGCGGCGTGACGCTGTCGGGGCTGTCCTTTCGCCCGGTCACATATGCGTTCCGCCGCTTTCCTTTTGGCCTTGGCGGCTGCCTACTGCCGGCCGCCAATTCCCGAGGACAGCTCCCATGAAGCCCCGCAATCTCGGCCGCTCCGGCGTCAAGGTCTCGCCCATCTGCCTCGGCACGATGATGTTCGGAGGACCGACCAGCGAGGCGGATGCCGCCCGTATCATCGCGCGCGCCAAGGAGGCCGGGGTCAATTTCATCGATACGGCGGATGTCTATACCGAAGGGCGCTCCGAGGAGATCACCGGCCGCGCCATCAAGGCCGATCGTTCGCACTGGGTGCTGGCGACCAAGCTCGCCAATCCGACCGGCCCGGGCCCCAATGATCGCGGCCTGTCGCGCCTCTACATGATGCGCGCCGTGGAGGCCTCGCTGAAGCGGCTCGGCACGGATGTCATCGATATCTACTACCTCCACAAGGAGGACCACGCGACGCCTCTCGAGGAGACCGTGCGCGCGCTGGGCGACCTGATCCGGGCCGGCAAGATCCGGCACTACGGCGTGTCCAACCATCGCTCGTGGCGCATCGCCGAGATATGCAACCTCGCCGACCGGATGGGCATCGACAGGCCCGTGGTCAGCCAGCCCTACTACAACGCCATGAACCGGATGCCGGAAGTGGAGCATCTGCCGGCCTGCGGCTTCTACGGCCTCGGCGTGGTGCCCTATTCGCCGCTGGCGCGCGGCATCCTGTCGGGCAAGTACGATCCCAAGGCGCCGCCGCCCGCCGATACCCGCGCGGGGCGGGCCGATACGCGGATGATGCAGACCGAGTGGCGCAAGGAATCGCTGGTCATCGCGCAGAAGATGAAGACCCATGCCGAGAAGCGCGGCGTCACGCCGGGCCAGTTCGCCACCGCCTGGGTGCTGAACAATGCCTTCATCACGGCGGCCATTGCGGGCCCGCGCACGATGGAGCAGTTCGAGGACTATCTCGGCGCGCCGGGCTATGCCTTCACCCCGGCCGACGAGGCCCTGGTCAACCGGCTGGTTCCCTCGGGCCACCCCTCGACGCCGGGCTATACCGATCCAGCCTATCCGCTGGAGGGACGGGTGCCGCGTTCGATCTGACCGGCCCTAGCGGAACACGACATCCATCGCCACCACGCGGTCGCGGCCGGCGCGCTTGGCCTGGTAGAGGCCGGCATCGGCCTCGGCCAGGAGCCTGTCGAGGCTGTCAGTCGTCGCCTCGGTGGGGGCGATGCCGATGCTGGCGGAGATCCTGACGACCGCGCCCTCGTACCGCAGGTCCAGCGCAGCGATGCGCGCCCGCAGCTCCTCGGCGATATGGGTTGCAGTCAACAGGTCGGTGTCGGGGAGAAGGCAGCCGAACTCCTCGCCGCCGAGCCGGCCGAACGCGTCGCCCGGCCGCAGCTGCGCGGCAATCGCGCCCGCCACCGCGACCAGGACGGCATCGCCGGCGGCATGGCCGAGGGTGTCGTTGATCGTCTTGAAGCGGTCGATGTCGACAATAAGGGCGCAGGCCGGCCGGTTCTCGCGGGCCGCTGCCGCCACGAGCGGCTCCGCGACATCGAAGAAGGCCCGCCGGTTGGGAGCGCCGGTCAGCATGTCGGTATTGGCGGCCTGCCGGTAACGGTTTTCCGCCCGGTCCTTCGTCAGCGATATCTGCAGGAAGGTGATGAGCGTGACGTGGATCAGTCCCGCGAACAGGATGAGCGTGAAGGCCGGCGATGCCTGCACTCCGGTATTGTCCGGAGCTTCGCTCAGGAGGACCAGCGGGACCCGCGCCAGGAACATCGCTCCATTGAGGATCAGCCAGACCACCGCGGGGTAGCGCGAAACCAGCCTCTCGCCCCTGAGGTTCCACAGCGTCGTGGCGGCGGCGAAGCAGGCGGACGCGGAGAGAAGCGAGACGCCGACGATGCGCCAGCTGGCATTTAGGTGGAAGGCCGGCCACTGGTTGAGCGCGAGCCAGACCAGCGCCGGCGCGGCGATCATCCAGACCGGCGCCGGGCGATGGCAGAACCGGCGCGTGCCGGCCCAGTTGAGAGCATAGGCGGAAACGATCAGGGCATTGGCCAGATCGATCGTCAGGCGGTCGTGGGTGATGCCGCGCAGGCCGGCCAGTATCAGGCCCGCGGCACCGACGAGATTGGCAAGGCCCCAATAGACCAGGCCCGGCTCGTCGCGGTTCTGGCGCGACGAAATGAGCAGCAGGAGGCCGGTGACGAGCGCAACCGTCGTCAGGGACAGAAGCAGGGTCCTGGGATCGAATACCGACATCCGCCACTCCGGTGCTGGCCGCCGCGCCGGCGAGGCGAGGCAGGATGCTGACGCTCCTTGCAGTCAACGTCCGAACAGCAATCGTGTTCTGGTGGCTTATCGGAAGACGACGTCCATCGCCACCACGCGATCGCGACCGGCGCGCTTGGCCTGATAAAGGCCTGCATCGGCTTCGGCCAGAAGCCTGTCGAGGCTGTCAGTCGTCACCTCGGTGGGGGCGATGCCGATGCTGGCCGAAACCCTGACGACGGAACCCTCGAAACGCAGGTCGAGCCTGGCGATGCTTGCCCGCAGTCCCTCGGCGAGGCGGGTCGCCGTCAGGAGACCGGTATCGGGGAGGAAACAACCGAACTCCTCGCCGCCGAGCCTGCCGAACACGTCGCCCGGCCGCAGCTGCGCGGCAATCGCATCCGACACCGCGACGAGGACGGCGTCGCCGCCGGCATGGCCGAGGCTGTCGTTGATCGCCTTGAACCGGTCGATATCGACGACGAGCACGCAGGCCGGCCGGTTCTCGCGGACCGCCGACGCCACCAGAGGCTCCGCGGCATCGAAGAAGGCCCGCCGGTTGGGAGCGCCGGTCAGCATGTCGGTCTCGGCAGCGCGACGATAGCGATTGTCGGCACGGCTCTTGGTCAATGCCAGCTGGAGGAAGGAGAGCAGGACGGCGTGGATGATCGCGCCGAAAAGCCCGAACGTCATGAAGGTGGAGGCAAGGGCAGTCGCGCCGTCCGGGAAGTTCTGCGTCAGCATCAGTGGCGCACGGATGCCGACGATGGTGCCGTGAATGAGGAGCCAGACAATGGTCGGCCGCCGCGCGACGAGTTCCTCGCCCCGGAACCGATAGAGCGTCCAGGCTGTCGCATAGCACCACACGGTCGCGAACAGGGCGCTGAGCGCGAGGCGCCATTCGAGGGACTGGAAATAGGGAAACTGGTTGAGGGCGAGCCAGAGGATCGGCGGTGCGACGATGACGGCCGGCGCAGCGGTCCGGTAGCAGAAGCGGCGCATGCCCGCCCAGTTCAGCATGTAGCCGAGGAGGATCGCGGCGAACGAGAGGTTCATCAGGCCGACCGAAGGCCGGTTGACGATCAGACCGATCGTGAGGATGCCGATGCCGGCGATGAAGTTTGCCGCGCCCCAGTAGAGCAGGGCCCCCTCGTCCCGCGCCTGGCGCGCCGAAACGAGCTGGATCAGGCCGGTGACCAGCATAAGCGCAATGAGGGTCAGCAGCAGCGTACGGGGGTCGAGCATGCGGGCCTGCGGCGCCGACCGGTTCCGCGGCGGGGGAATCTCCGCAGACGGCGCATCGCGGCGGACGATGCCCAAATTGCGTTGCATTGAGGTTAAGGCGGTGGCGCACGAAAATAGCGGGCCGGCTGGGGGCAGCCGACCCGCTCACCGAGAAACGTCGTGTCTGGCGTCCGGTGCTACCAGACGCGGCAGAGGCGGACGCCGTGGCGGTTGATCCAGCAGCGGCGGCGCAGCGGCCGGCGGCGGTGCCAGTGGTGAGGCGGACCGTGGCGGTGGCCGTGACGATGCCCGTGGCGATGCCCGTGGCGGTGGCGGTGATGCCGCTGCATCTCGGACGGTTCGCTGTCAGAGGCCGTTCCCGAAAACGCTGTGCGAATGCCGTCCGTCGTGCTGGTCGGAAGCTGCGGCGCGGCGGGAATTGCCAGCGCGACGCCGGGGATTGCAGTGGCGGCGAGAGTGCCGGCAAGGGCGGTCAGCAGCAGTCGGCGGTCCATCATGGTCTCCTTGATGATCGTCGGCAGGAATCTTGAGAACGCTGCCGGGACGGCGTGGTTCCGCTGCACGCAAGGCGTGCGGTCGCGACATCCTGTTCCCTTGACGGCGCGAGCGGGCGCGAACGAGATCAGTGCGATGACCCTTGCCGAACGCCTGCGCCCGTCGCGCCTTGCCGCACTCGTCCGCAAAGAGCTTCTGCTCATCGTCGCGCTGGCCTCGATCGCCGGCGGCGTCCTGCTCTTTCTCCGCCTCGCCGACCTCGTCGTCGAGGAAGAGACGGATGCCTTCGACCGGGCGGTGTTCCTGGCGTTCCGCGTCGCCGGCAATCCGGCCGAGACGATCGGGCCGGCCTGGCTGCCGGCCATCGTTCGCGACATCACGGCGCTCGGCGGAGTCGCGGCACTGACCCTGATCGTGCTGTTCACCGCGACCTATCTCCTGATCGTCGGCAAGCGCGGAGCGGCGGCGCTCGTCCTCGTCTCGGTGATCAGCGGGACCGCGCTCAGCCAGGCGCTGAAGTGGTGGTTCGACCGGGCGCGGCCGGACCTCGTTCCCGGCATCGTGCTGCCGTCGGATGCCAGCTTTCCGAGCGGCCACGCCATGCTCTCGGCCATCGCCTATCTGACACTCGGTGCCTTGCTCACCCGGGTCGAGCCCAATCCCAGGGCGCGGGTCTTCTTTATCGCCACGGCGGTCGCGATGACCGTCATGATCGGCATCAGCCGGGTCTATCTCGGCGTCCACTGGCCGACCGACGTGCTGGCCGGCTGGGCGCTTGGCGGCGCCTGGGCGCTGCTGTGCTGGATCGCCGCGCTCTGGCTCCAGCGGCGCGGGGCGGTCGAGGGACCGCGCGGATGATGCTGCCAGCCGGGGCTTGACCCGGGGCCGGGGGCCGACGCAGGGTTGCGCCTGCTTTCCTCGCACGCGGGCGATCGGGCCGCGGCGTCCGGGAGGCTGCCTCCGGGGGGCAATCATCATGATGGTTGCAGTCTTCGCCACGATGGCGCTCGCCATCCTCGTCGGCCAGTTCGGGCCGCGCTGGCTGGCCGCCCTGTTCCTGACAGCCTGTATCGGCCTCTTCGCGTGGCTGTTCCTGTTCGAGATCTACAGCCCCGAATGGGGCTTCAGGATGCCGTGGCTGCAGACGCTGCTTGGCGCGCCCGGACGGGAGGGCTGAGCCATGCTGGGGGCGGCTGTTCCGGAAGGCGATCACCAGGCCCGGCTCGGCGGCCGCGGCGGGCGGTTTCTAGCGCGGCTCAACTATCTCTATCTGCTGCTGATGCTGGTCGTGATCGCCGGCATCCTCACGGCGGCGATGGTGATGCAATATGCAAAGGGGGAACTGCCTTGTCCGCTCTGCCTTTTGCAGCGCGTCGCGCTGTTCGGCATCGCCTACGGCATCATCCAGAACTTCCGCGGCCGGTTCTCCTATCAGAACACCGGGATCAGCCTCGTCTTCGCGGTCCTGCTGCTGATCGTCGCCAGCCGGCAGACCCTGCTCGACATCTATCCGCGCCCCGGTCACGAATATATCGGCACGGCGATCCTCGGCCTGCACATGCCGGTCTGGTCGGTGATCATCGCGTCGACGATCATCTCGGCCTACGCGCTGAAGCTCGCCATTCTCGGCGGCGACGAGCACCTCGCAGACTATCCGGCGGCGGAATTTCCGCTGCTCGCCCGGCTGGCCGATTTCGGCGCGGCCTATGTCATCGTGCTCTGCCTGATCAATCTCGGCTCGGCCGTCGTGCAGTGCGGCTTCGGCGAGTGCCACACCATGGGCTACAAACTCATCGAGAACGGCCTGCCCGGCCTCTGGCTGAAGTAGTTCTCTCCCGACACCTGACAGAAAAGCCCGGCCGCCTTGGGCGACCGGGCTCGTCATTTGCTGAGGTATCAGCGGGTTACCAGTACATCGGCGGGCGACGACAGACGAACTCGCCCCAGCGATTCACGAAGCAACGGCGGCGAGGGGCCCAGGGACCGGGTCCGCCCCAGTAGCGCCGGCGACGCCAGCCCCAGCCCGGGCCAGGTCCGCCCCAATAGCGACGACGCCCCCAGCCGCCACCGCCGCCCCAGCCGCGACGGAACCCGCCACCGCGGAAACCGCCACCCCTGAAGCCGCGGCCACCACCGCGAAAGCCACCACGGCCACCGCCGCGCCGCTGCATCTCGACGGGCTCGCCGCCGAGCGCCGCGCGGACACCGGCAAGGTCGCTGGCGGGATCACCGCTACCTGCGGCAAGAGGCGCCGCGCTCGCGGCAGAAACGCCCAGCGCCGACGTCGCAACGACGCCGCCGACAAGAGCCAGAAGCAAGGATCTTCGATCCATGGTCACATCTCCTTCGAAACGAGATGCCGCCACCCACAGTCAGACTAGCATATCCGTGGCGATGTCCATGGAAAAACATCAGCAAACTGAACGGGTTCCGCATTGCGATGCAGCAACGCGGAACCGCTTTGTTCAGCGCGGGTTCAGCGGGACTGGACCTGCGACGAGGTGAAGGCGTCGTAGGGCAGTTCGGCGACGCGGAACCAGATCTGCTCCTTGCGCCAGTAGGGCAGCCAGGAATCGTAGAACTTCTTGAAGTTCGCATTGCTGGCGGCAAGCTCGCCGTAGAGCGCCATGGCCTCCTTGAAGGCCGCCTGCATCACGTCCTGCGGGAATGCGCGCAGTTCCGCGCCCGCCGCGACCAGCCGGAACAGCGCATCCGGGTTGGAATGGTCGTATTTGGCGACGGAGTGGGACAGCGCCTCGGCGCAGGCCGCCTCGACGACGGCGCGGTAGTGGGCCGGCAGGCCGTTCCACTTGTCCAGGTTCACGAAGAACGAGACGTTGGCGCAGCCTTCCCAGAAGCCGGGATAGTAGTAGTACTTGGCGACCTTCTGGAAGCCGAGCTTCTCGTCGTCCGCCGGACCGGAGAACTCCGCCGCGTCGATGGTGCCGCGCTCCAGCGAGGGATAGATGTCGCCGCCGGCGATCTGCTGCGGCACGACGCCGAGCCGGGCGAGGATGGTGCCGCCGAGGCCGGCAATGCGGAACTTCAGGCCCTTCAGGTCATTGACCGTCTTGATCTCCTTGCGGAACCAGCCACCCATCTGCGCGCCGGTATTGCCGGAGGGGATGGCGTGGACGTTGTGGCCCTTCATGAACTCGGCGATCAGCTCGCGGCCGCCGCCGTGATAGAGCCAGGCATTGGTCTGGCGGGTGTTGAGGCCGAAGGGCAGCGAGGTGTCGAAGGCGAAGGCCGGATCCTTGCCGATATAGAAGCTCGACAGCGAGTGCGAGCACTCCACGGTGCCGCTCTGGACGGCATCGAGCGCCTGCAGCGCCGGGACGATCTCGCCGGCCGCGAACGGCTGGATCTGGAACTGGCCGTCGGTCGCCTCCGACACGCGCTTGGCGACCTGGGTGGACAGGCCGAACAGCGTATCGAGGCTCTTCGGATAGCTGGAGGTCAGACGCCACGTGATTTTCGGGTTGGCCTGCGCGATGGCGGGGGTCGCGATCGCCGCTGCGGCGCCGGCAATGCCGGCCGTGCCAACGAAGGCGCGGCGGTCGAGCGGCCTGCGGGTGGAAGTGTCTTGCGACATGGCGTGTCCTCTCAGAGCATTCTGGGCCGGTCGGGAAGGGACCCTGCCGGCGGGCGCGGACCATATCGCGGCGGAGGCCGCTCTGCTCTGCGTCTGGTTCCGGTCTGCCTTCTGCCGTTGTGATCCCCGATCGATGAAAAGCCCGGCGGTAAGGCCGGGCTTCGTCCGCTCGTGCGCCTGTCGCGCTTCAGAAGAACGGGAAGGGGAACGGCACGACGGGCACGGCCGGGACATAGGGCCGCCGGCAGACGCGGTAACCCCACCGGTCGATCCAGCAGCGGCGATAGGGATAGCCGTAGCCATAGCCGTATCCGTAGAACGGGCCGCCGTAGAAGCCGCCGCCATAATAGGATCCGCCGTAATAGGGGCCGCCATAGCCACGCCAGCGCGGGCCACGGTACCCGCCGCGCCAGCCGCCGCCGGGCCTGAAGTTGCCGCCGCCGCGGAACGCTCCCCCGCCGCCGCGGAAGCCGCCGCCCCGGCCGCCGCCCCGGCGCTGCATCTCGATCGGACCACCCGTGCCGAGGGCGGAGCGTATGCCGTCAAGCGTTGCGGGAGCAGTCCCCGCCGGGCCTGCGGCAGCGGTGCGGCCGGCGATGGCGGAAGCGGCGAGGCCCCCCGCAACGACGGCGAAGAATGACCTGCGGTCCATGCCCGTTCTCCCTGGAACGAAAGACGCCCTGCGTCACAACGCCGACGAGGCGGTTTCGGTTCCCGGGGATTGGCGTGGCAAGTCGTCCCGCCGCGCCCAGTTGGCGTTTTCGCCGGCCGGCGCTATCAGGGCGGCAAGCGTACCGAGGCACGATCATGACCGACACCCCCGCAAACCCCTCCGACACCCCGCCCGACCGGCTCTCGACCAACCCGGACAGCCCCTACTACGACGAGGCCGTACTGGCCCGCGATGTCGGCGTCCGCTTCAAGGGCGTCGAGAAGAACAATGTCGACGAGTACTGCGTTTCGGAAGGCTGGGTGCGGGTGACCGCCGGCAATTCCAAGGACCGTCACGGCAATCCGCTGACGATCAAGCTGACCGGCAAGGTCGAGCCCTATTTCCGCACCTGAGCGGGGGCGCCCGGCCGCTGCTATTCACGCCGCCGCGGGCGGCGCGACCATGTAGCGGTCCCAGAAGCCTTCCGCCGGCTCGCACTGTTCGACGACGTCCACCCACAGGCCCGACGGGTCGAAGAAGCCGAAGCGGATCTGCCCGAAAGGCTCGCGCGTCAGCGGCAGCGCGACCGGCAGCCCCTGCGCCACGGCTTCGGCATGGGCGGCGGCGGCATCCTCGACCTGTAATTCGAAGCACATGCCCCTGCCGGAGAAGGCGTCCGGACCGGGCGGCGCGGAGGGGTGGTCCGGGGTCATGAAGGCCAGCGTGGCGCTGCCGTCCTCGGCCATGACGAGGGTGAACCAGGTGCTGTCGAAAGCGATGGCGAAGCCGAGATGCGACACCCAGAAGTCCCGGCAGGCATCCTTGTTCGTCGTGACGATGATCGGATAGCGGTCCGCGAAGCGCATGACTTGGATCCTCCTGTTTGACCCGCGTGCTGCCTGCCGCTAAAAAGAAACAGACTGTCTGTTTTTATAAACCGACAGATTGTCTGTCAATGGATGAGCCATGGCGAAGAATGCCGACCGATCGGCCGCGACGCGCGGCAGACTGATGTCCGTCGCGCGCGCCCTGTTCGCCGCCGATGGCTATGCGGCGACCGGGACCGAGACGATCCTTGACGGCGCGGGGGTAAAGCGCGGCGCGCTCTATCACCACTTCCGCGACAAGGCGGAGCTGTTCGAGGCGGTGTGCCGAGAACTCGCCGAGGAAGCGGCGGCCGCCATCGTCACGGCGGCTGGGCGCGAGACACGTGCCTATGACGCGCTGGTTGCCGGCTCGCTGGCCTGGTTCGACGTCATGCTACGGCCGGACGTGCGCCGGATTCTGGTGATCGAGGCGCCCGGCGTGCTTGGATGGGAGCACTGGAATGCGCTCGACGCGCAGCATGGCTTCGGCCTGCTGAAGCAGGGTGTGGCGGCGGCCCTCGACGAGGGGTCGCTGATCTTCGATGGCGGTGCGGGCACGCTGGCGCTGCTGTTCAATGGCGCGATGAATGGCGCGGTGGTCCATGCTGGCGCGGCGGACGCCGACGATATCAGCGCTATCCGGCAGGGTATCGTCGCGCTGATCGCCGCATTCGGGCCGGCACGGGACTGAATGCACGGCTGTCACAGAGGTACATCGATTGTGAACCCGGTTCCGCGACATTTGCCCTGCCGACGCCTATAAGACGCGCCAGAGGCGAAAGCCTTGCGAATCACGACGCCGACCACGGCGCTTTTCAAGCCCATCTCAGCGAGACCACCTCAATGGCCCGCAAATATTTCGGCACCGACGGCATTCGCGGCCGCGCCAATGCCTTTCCGGTCACGCCCGAATTCGCGATGAAGGTCGGCCAGGCCGCCGGCCTCGTCTTCCAGCGAGGCGACCACCGCCATCGCGTCATGATCGGCAAGGACACGCGCCTGTCCGGCTACATGATCGAGAACGCGCTGGTGGCAGGCTTCACCTCGGTCGGCATGGACGTATTGCTCGTCGGGCCGATGCCGACGCCTGCCGTGGCGATGCTGACGCGCTCGATGCGCGCCGATCTCGGCGTGATGATCTCGGCGTCCCACAACCCGTTCGACGACAACGGCATCAAGCTGTTCGCTCCCGATGGCTACAAGCTCAGCGACGAAGTCGAGCGGGGGATCGAGCGGCTGCTCGATCAGGATCTGTCGAAGAAGCTCGCCGCCTCGCGCGCGCTCGGGCGCGCCAAGCGCATCGACGACGCCCAGGCGCGCTATATCGAGTTCGCCAAGCGCACCCTGCCGCGCAATCTCGACCTCTCCGGCCTGCGCATCGTCATCGATTGCGCCAATGGCGCGGGCTACAAGGTGTCGCCGGCGGCGCTGTGGGAACTTGGCGCAGAGGTCTTCACGATCGGCGACAAGCCGGACGGCTTCAACATCAATGACGAATGCGGCTCGACGCATCCCTTCGCGCTGGTCGAGAAGGTGCGGGAGGTGCGCGCCGATATCGGCATTGCCCTCGACGGCGACGCTGACCGCGTGCTGATCGTTGACGAGAAGGGCCAGATCGTCGATGGCGACCAGCTGATGGCGGTCGTCGCCCAGTCCTGGCTCGAGGACGGCCGCCTCGCCCAGCCCGGCATCGTGGCGACGGTCATGTCCAATCTCGGCCTGGAGCGCTTCCTGACGGGGCTCGGCCTCCAGCTCGCGCGCACGCCGGTCGGCGACCGCTATGTGCTGGAGCACATGCGCGAGCATGGCTACAACGTCGGCGGCGAGCAGTCCGGCCACATCATCCTGTCGGATTATTCGACCACCGGCGACGGCCTTGTGGCGGCGCTGCAGGTGCTTGCCGTGGTGATCAAGATGGGCAAGCCCGTCTCCGAGGTCTGCCACCGCTTCGAGCCGCTGCCGCAGATCCTCAAGAACGTGCGGTTCAAGGGCGGCAAGCCGCTGGAAGCCTCGTCGGTGGTCACCGCCATCGACGACGCCAAGGCCAAGCTCGGCAGCAGCGGCCGTCTGGTGATTCGCCCCTCGGGCACCGAACCCGTGATCCGCGTCATGGCGGAAGGCGACGATCGCGACCTCGTCGAGACGGTCGTGGACCAGATCGTCGATGCGGTGGCGAAGGCGGCGGCGTGAGCCCCATTTTCACCAGCCACTAACCCTGTTCGTTAGGGTTAAGCGGCTTTTAAGCAATTGCTGCGACTTTTCCGGGTGTTGAACCTCGGGCGCGCCTTTGGACAGGGGCGAGGCCCTGACGCCAGGACCCAGCAATGCGCCGCCATTCGATCTACGCCTTTGCCGCCGCGGCGGCGCTCTTCTCCACCGCATCCCTCGCTGCCGATTACCCGCCGCCGGTCCTGCGCGCCTCCGCGCCCACCGTCGAGCCCGTGGCGTCAGGCGGCTGGTATCTGCGCGGCGACATTGGTGTCGCCGGCCACAGTCTCGGCAATGTCGGCGTGCTGCAGAACGGCTCGCAGGTGCGCGCCGGCGTCGGCGGCGTCAACGAATACGCCCTGCGGATGAAGTCGCAGTCCGAAACCGTGTCGATCGGTCTCGGTGTCGGCTATCGCTTCAATTCCTGGTTCCGCATGGACCTGACCGGCGAATTCCGTGGCGGCGGGCGCTTCCGCGCCATGGACTACGTCAATTTCAACCAGAGCGGCGGCACCACCTCGCAGACGAACCTCTACAATGGCGGCTCCCGCTGGATCGTCGGCCTCGCCAATGCCTATGTCGATCTCGGCACCTTCTGCCAGATCGGCTGCCTGACGCCCTATCTCGGCGCGGGTGTCGGCTTCGCCTATTCGACGCTGAGCAACTTCACCGACACCTCGACCGGCTTCAACACCGTGACGGGCGCCACCGGCTCGCTCGGCGGCTATGCCACGACGGCCTCGCGCACCAGCTTCGCCTGGGCCCTGATGGCCGGCGTCGGCTACCAGGTGAGCGAGCGCCTGACGCTCGAGGCTGGCTACCGCTACCTTTCGCTCGGCGACATGGCCTCCGTGACCCTGCGCGACCCCACGACCGGCGCGCCCCGTCCGAGCAACGACACGGTGCAGGCGCGCAGCGTCACCGCCCACGAGATCAAGGTCGGCATGCGCTGGTCGCTGAACTGCTCCTGCGCGGTGCCGACCGAGCCGATCGTCGCCCGCTACTGATCACCGCTTCTTTCGATGCGACGGCGCGGATGCAGGTCCGCGCCGTTTGCGTTTTGGGGGGCAGGCAGGGTCCGCAGGTTAATTCTTAACCTTAAGCCGACCTTAACCCGCATCGCCGAGACTGTCGGCCATGGACGGATGCGCCCGGGATGCCGGGCGCCGTGTGAAGCGTTGCAGGGATGTGCCGATGACCCGCCTGACCATTGTCGCCATCGCGATGGGCGCATCGGCACTGGCCTCCCTGGCGCAGGCTGCCGATATCCGGCGGGGTGAGCCGCCGCCGCCGCTGGCGCCGCCGGTCCTCGCGGAAGACTTCTCGTCCGGCTGGTATGTGCGCGGCGACTTCACTGCCAGCGTCATGCGCCGGCCGGCCGCCCGCTACTTCGACATCGTCAATTTCGCGCCGGGGCAGTGGGTGGAACTGCGCGACACCCGCGGCGGCACGGCCTTCGGCGGCGGCATTGGCGCAGGCTTCAAATATCGCTGGTTCAGGCTCGACGCGACGCTCGACATCCGGTCCGCTGCGCGCATGTCGGGGTTCGCCCCGCCGCAGGGCAACTGGAACTATGCCGGTCCGCTGCCGGTGCCCTCGCGCGTCGAGCGGTTCGGCGTCAGCGCCCATACGGCGCTGGTCAACGCCTATGTCGATCTCGGCTCCTTCGGCGGCTTCACGCCCTATGTCGGCGCGGGCCTCGGCGTCGCGCGGCTCTCGGCCTCCGGCTACACCTCGACGCCGGTTCCGGCGGCCGCAGCGTTGGGCGAACTTGCCACGGCCCCGACGCTGACCAACTCGGTCAAATGGACCCTCGCCTGGGCCGCCATGGCCGGCGTCGCCATCGACCTGACGCCGCAGACCAAGATCGACCTCGGCTACCGCTACCTGCATATGGGCGCGCTGCGCTTCGCCGATACGGCCGGCGGCGCCTACCGCACGACGGTCGCGGCGCACGAGTTCCGCATCGGTCTGCGCTACATGTTCGGCGACGGCCTGCCGGTCGGGCACTGACCACCTCCGTCATTCGGTTCCTTGACCGCCGCTTCGGTGGGGCGTATCTCCGTCCGCGGGACATGCCCCCCCAACGGGGCACGCCCATCTGTGAGGATGGAGATCCAAATGGCGACGACCGCCCCGAATGCGCGCCCGCGCGTGAATACCTTTTCGTCCGGCCCCTGCGCGAAGCGCCCCGGATGGTCCCTCAAAGCACTGGCTGATGCGCCCCTCGGGCGTTCGCACCGCGCCAAGATCGGCAAGGCGAAGCTGAAGCTCGCCATCGACCTGACGCGCGAAGTGCTGCAGGTGCCGGCCGGCTATCGCATCGGCATCGTGCCGGCCTCCGACACCGGCGCCGTCGAAATGGCGCTCTGGTCGATGCTCGGCGCCCGCGGCGTCGACATGGTCGCCTGGGAAAGCTTCGGCGAAGGCTGGGTCACGGACGTGGTCAAGCAGCTGAAGCTGACCGACGTGCGCACCATCACCGCGCCCTATGGCGAACTGCCGAACCTGAAAAAGGTCGACACCAAGACCCGCGACGTCGTGTTCACCTGGAACGGCACGACCTCGGGCGTGCGCGTGCCGAACGGCGACTGGATCGCCGACGACCGCGAGGGCCTGACGATCTGCGACGCCACCT
Source organism: Pseudomonadota bacterium (assembly GCA_020161695.1). GTDB lineage: Bacteria > Pseudomonadota > Alphaproteobacteria > Rhizobiales > Phreatobacteraceae > Phreatobacter. The sequence goes on from JAIUOO010000006.1 coordinate 64,571, forward strand.
CGGCGGCCTTCGCCCAGCGGCTGGAATGGAACAAGCTCGATGTCGTCACCTTCTCCTGGCAGAAGGTGCTCGGCGGCGAGGCGGCCCACGGCATGCTGATCCTGTCGCCGCGCGCCGTGGAGCGGCTGGAGACCTACAAGCCGGCCTGGCCGCTGCCGAAGATCTTCCGCATGACCAAGGGCGGCAAGCTCATCGAAGGCATTTTCGAGGGCGAGACCATCAACACGCCGTCCATGCTCTGCGTCGAGGACTATGTCGACGCGCTGAAATGGGCGCAGAAGGTCGGCGGCCTCGACGGGCTGGTGAAGCGCGCGGATGCCAATACCCGCGTCATCGCCAAGTTCGTCAAGGAGAACGACTGGATCGACTTCCTCGCCGTGAAGCCGAAAACGCGTTCCAACACCTCCGTGTGCCTCAAGTTCACTGATCCGGCGGTGACGGCGCTGTCTGCCGACGCGCAGGCGGCCTTCGCCAAGGGCGTCGTCGCGACGCTCGAGAAGGAAGGCGTCGGCCTCGACCTCGGCCACTACCGCGACGCGCCTCCCGGCCTTCGCATCTGGTGCGGCGCGACCGTGCAGGCGCGCGACGTCAAGGCGCTGATGCCCTGGGTCGCCTATGCCTTCGCGGCCGAGAAGGCCAAGCTGAAGAAGGCGGCGTAAGGATATGCCGCGAGCCCTCTCCCCTTGCGGGAGAGGGTGCCCGCGTCAGCGGGCGGGTGAGGGGACTTCTTTCATCCTCGGGCTGTTCGACAAGCCATTTCGACCATCTGCGCCCCCTCACCCGGCTGCTCCGCAGCCACCCTCTCCCGCAAGGGGAGAGGGTTCGTCGGAGCCCATTCCCTTTCAATCGGCGCTGACCGCGCCACCCTCTCCCGCAACGGGAGAGGGCTCATGTGGAGCATGTTCCCATGGCCCCCCGCGTTCTCATCTCTGATGCCCTGTCCCCCGCTGCCGTCCAGATCTTCAGGGATCGTGGCGTCGAGGTCGATTTCCAGCCGGCCCTCGGCAAGGACAAGGACAAGCTCGCCGCGATCATCGGCGATTATGACGGCCTCGCCATCCGCTCGGCGACGAAAGTGACGCCGGCGATCCTCGCCAATGCCAAGAACCTCAAGGTGATCGGCCGTGCCGGCATCGGCGTCGACAATGTCGATATCCCGAACGCCACCTCCAAGGGCGTCATCGTGATGAACACGCCCTTCGGCAATTCGATCACCACCGCCGAGCATGCGGTCGCGATGATGTTCGCCATCGCCCGCCAGATCCCCGACGCCGACCGCACCACGCAGGCGGGGCAGTGGGAAAAGAACAAGTATATGGGCGTCGAGCTGACCTCGAAGACGCTCGGCATCATCGGCTGCGGCAATATCGGCTCGATCGTCGCCGACCGGGCGCTGGGGCTGAAGATGAAGGTCATCGCCTTCGACCCCTACCTCTCGCCGGAGCGCGCTATCTCCATCGGCGTCGAGAAGGTCGAGCTGGAGGAACTCCTGCGCCGCGCCGACTTCATCACCCTGCACGTACCGATGACGGCGCAGACCAAGAACGTGCTGTCGCGCGAGGCGCTCGCGAAAACGAAGAAGGGCGTGCGGATCATCAACTGCGCGCGCGGCGGCCTCGTCGACGAGCAGGCATTGCGCGACGCGCTCGACGCCGGCCATGTGGCGGGCGCGGCCTTCGACGTCTTCTCCGAGGAGCCGGCGACCGCCAATCCGCTGTTCGGCCACCCGAACGTGATCTGCACGCCGCATCTCGGCGCGGCGACGACGGAAGCGCAGGAAAATGTCGCGCTGCAGGTCGCCGAGCAGATGTCGGACTATCTGCTGGCCGGCGCCATCACCAATGCCGTCAACTTCCCGTCGATCTCGGCGGAGGACGCGCCGAAGCTGCGTCCCTTCGTCTCGCTTGCCGAAAAGCTCGGCTCGTTCCTCGGCCAGCTCACGGAAGCCCCGATCAAGGGTATCCGCATCGAGTACGAAGGCAAGGTGGCCGATCTCAACGTGCGGCCGCTGACGGCGGCTGCCGTGACCGGCGTGCTCAGGCCGTTCCTCTCCGACATCAACATGGTCAACGCGGTTCCGATCGCCAACGAGAAGGGCATCACTGTCGACGAGGTGAAGCGCGAGGCGCCGGGCGGCAACCTGGAAAGCCGCATGATGATCACGGTCGAGGCCGAGGACATGCCGCGCCATGCCGCCGGCACGGTCCTCGCCGACGGCAAGCCGCGCATCGTGGAAATCCGCCATATCGTCATGGATGCGGAGTTCGCCGACCACATGCTCTACGTCCGCAACGACGACAAGCCGGGCTTCATCGGCCGGTTCGGCTCGCTGCTCGGCGATGCCGGCGTCAACATCGCGACCTTCAACCTCGGCCGCGACAAGCCGGGCGGGGACGCCATCTGCTTCGTGGCGGTGGACGAGCGGATCTCGGACGAGCTGCTCGCCAAGATTCACGAGATCCCGCAGGTGAAGCGCGCCCGGCGTCTGGCGTTCTGAGGCGGCGGCATCATTGCCGAGGACGGGTGCGGTACAATCGCCGCACCCGATTCGCTGAAGGCCCGCCATGTCGACTGCCGCCCGCCTGTTTTTCGGTTTCGTCGTCGGCGCGCTCGCCGTCCTTCTGGTCCATCAGCTGACGATCTGGGGCCTGTCGCGCGTCGGCGTGGCCGCCGTCTCGCTGTTCCCCATGCGCGCCAACTTGCCCTGGGCGATCTCGGCGACGGCCCAGCAGGCGGTGATCGGCGGCCTCTGGGGCCTTCTCTACATCCTGATCTGGGATCGCTGGGGCCGCTACGGCGTGCTGCGGAGCGCGCTGTTCGGCGCGGGCTTTGGTCTCATCGGTCCCGCCATGGTGCTGTGGATCGTCTGGCCGCTCATCTGGGGCACGCCGCTGTTCGGCGGCGGCTCAATGGGCCGGATCGCAGTCGTTGCGCTGACCGCGGTCGTGTTCGGCATCGGGCTTGCCTGGCTGGTTCAGCTCATCAACGGCTTCATGCGCCACGCGTCGCGGTAAAAGCAGCCCTTCAGCCGCGTTTGCCGCTCTCCGCGATGGCGATGCCGCCGAGCACCAGGACCAGCGCCACGGCGTGATACCAGGCGAAGGTCTCGCCGAGGATCAGCGGGCCGAGGATCGCCGCCCAGACCGGCACCAGATTGACCCAGAGCCCGGCACGCCCCGGGCCGATCAGCTCGACCCCACGCATGAACAGGAGCTGCGCGACAAAGCCCGGCAGCACCGACACGTAGAGGATGATCAGCCAGCCGGTGAGGTCCGGCCACAGCGCGGTGCCATGGATCGTCTCGGCGGCGACCAGAGGCAGCGACGAGACCAGCGCCACGAAGGCCAGCGCCAGGAAGAAGGGTTGCGGCGTGATTTTCGGCCGGTCGCGCAGCGCGACCGTATAGGCCGAGTATCCGAGGCAGGCGACGAGCATGATGACGTCGCCGAAATTGAAGGCGAGCCCGGTCAGCACCGACAGATCGCCGCGCGCGGCGAGCAGCACGATGCCGATGATGGCGACGACGATTCCCGCTGCTTGCAGGGCCGTGATCGGGGTGCGGTAGGCGACGAAGGCGCCGGCCAGCACCATGACCGGTATCGCGCCCTGAATGATGCCGATGTTGACGGCCGTCGTGTAGAGCGCGGCGATGTAGAAGAGCGCGTTGAAGCCGGTGAAGCCGACGATGCCCATCACCGTCAGCCACTTCCAGTTGGCCCGGATTTCCGGCCATTCGCGGCGCAGCGCCGGGGCGGCGAGCGCCAGCATCAGGATGAGCGTGCCCATCCAGCGCAGGTTGGTCAGGACCATGGGCGAGACATGGCCGATAGCCAGCCGGCTGGCGATGGCGTTGCCCGACCAGATCAGCGTCGTCGCGGCGAGGATGAGATAGGGACGGTCGTAGAGACGCATGCGGGGCGGGGCCTTGATGGGCGCGTACTATAGCCGCCCGCCCTGACCCCCGACAGGCCGCCGCGGCGCAGCCGAGCAATGTCCGGGTGAGGTGCGCCGATAGTTCGTGCGCGATGGCTACCTCTACGCGACCATAGCTCACTGCGCCCGTCGCGGGCTCACCATCGTAAGGGCAAGACCCGCGAGGATAAGAAGCACGCCGAGCAGGAAGGTGGGACCAAGAGGCTCGGCGAAGACGATGGCGGAGGCCCCAATCCCGAACACGGGCTGGAGGTACTGAACGCTCGCCGCGATGCCGGCAGGCACCGTCTTGAGGATGTGCAGCCAAAGAAACAGGCCCGCGACGCTCACCGCCACCCCCAGATAGACCGCGACAGCAAAGCCCTGGGCGGTGAGTTTCATGGGCACCTGCAAAGCCTCCCAGCCCGCCCAGGGCAAGAGGGCGACAAAGCCGAACAGTGTGCTCCATGCCGCGACCGTCGGAGCTCCATAGACCTCCGTCAGTTCAACGCTCCAGACGTAGTAGAAGGCGATGCAGAGAGCCGAGACCAGCATCCAGAATACGCCCCACAAGGACGACTGGTGTGCCGGATCTGCCGTCGCACCGTGGCCGAGCGCGACGACGGCAATGCCGATGAAGGCGATGACCAAGCCAATCTGCTGACGGGTGGTCACGCGCTGCTTCAGTCGTACGGTCGCGAAGATAACCATGAACACGGGGATCGTTGCCGACAGGATCGTGCCGACGGAGGCCGAGGTCGCCGCGATGCCGAAAACCTGCGTCACCTGCCCGACGCCCACGCCAAGAATGCCAACCGCAGCTAGACGGGGCATCGACTGCCAATGCACTCGCCGCCAGAAGACCACCGGCAGAAGCAGCAGAACAGCGACCGCGAACCTGAGGGCGGTGAGCGTAAGAGGGGGGATGTCTTGCAGTCCCAGCTTGGTAACGGGGATGGAAAGACCCCACATCAATGCCAGCAGCAGCATGGGGGCCAATCGGCCCATCGATATGCCGGGCGACGACATTCTGGTCATTTGACGGTGCTGGTTGCAGGGCGGCGCCACGGGGCGTCGCCCGCCGAGTAACATGGAACGCAGAGTGCTGCCATTTGATCGTTCGCGCAGTGCCATCCGATTTTGCGCGTGAGAGCTACAGGAAGGGTTAGCGCGACTCCCGCAGGAATTGCGACGAAATTCGTCTAGACGAAATAACCTCATGAAATGTCGACGAAATGTCTTTCATGTTTCTGTCGTGGAGAGGTCATAGAAGTATCGCCCGACGGCCTTATCCAAGGCCTCGCATCCCTTGTCCGACCTGCCGCATCCGATGCGCTGGACGAGGTTCCTTCCCAAGGACAGGAGCGCCCTGTGAAACTTCCCCTCTTCCTCTCCGCCGCCGTCGTCGCGATCGGCGGCGCGCTGGTCGCGCCCGGCACCGCCGAGGCTCGCGACCGTATCCAGATCACCGGTTCGTCGACCGTGTTCCCCTTCACCACCGCCGTTGCAGAGCGGTTCGGCCAGCGCGCCGGCAAGGCTCCGATCGTCGAGTCGACCGGCACCGGCGGCGGCATGCGCCTGTTCTGCGGCGGCGTCGGCGTCAGCACGCCGGATGCGGCCAATGCCTCGCGCCGCATCACCGCTTCCGAGTTCGAGACCTGCAAGAAGAATGGCGTCACCCCGATCGAGATCGTGGTCGGCTTCGACGGCATCGTCTTCGCCAATTCCAAGCAGGGTCCGGCGCTCCAGCTGTCGCTGGAACAGATCTTCCTGGCGCTCGCCGCCAAGGTTCCGAACGCCCAGGGCCAGCTCGTCGACAACCCGAACCGCAACTGGTCGGACATCGCCCCGAACCTGCCGAACGCCAAGATCGAGGTTCTCGGGCCGCCGCCGACCTCCGGCACCCGCGACGCCTTCAACGAACTCGCCATGCTCGAAGGCTGCAAGGCCGTCCAGCGCCGCATGAATGTGCAGATCGACGCCCGCGCCTGCCAGCAGCTGCGCGCTGACGGCGCCTTCGTCGAGGCCGGCGAGAACGACAACATCATCGTCCAGCGCCTCGTCGCCAATCCGGGCGCCTTCGGCGTGTTCGGCTATTCCTTCCTCGAAGAGAACCGCGACAAGATCCAGGGCGCCCGCATCAACGGCGTCGAGGATTCGATGGAGAACATTTCCTCGGGCAAGTACCCGCTGTCGCGCTCGCTCTACGTCTACGTGAAGAAAGAGCATATCGGCGTCGTCCCGGGCCTGCAGGAGTTCATCAACGAGTACGTCTCCGACGCCGCGATGGGCGAGGACGGCTATCTCGAGAAGAAGGGCCTGGTGCCGCTGCCGAACGAGCGCCGCGAGGCGGTCGCCCGCGCCGCCCGCGCCGCGACGGGTCTCGCCGGCCTCTGACGCCAGCCTGACAATGCGGAGCCCGGATCGTGCCGGGCTCCGCCACCTCCCTGACCTGCCCGCGGCCGCGGGCGTCCACAGCGGACGGCTTTCCCGATGTTCCTGCCCCTGTTCGGCCTGCTGGTGGTGATCACCATCGCCTGTTTCGTGATCGGCCGGAGCCGCTCGATCGCGCTCGCAGGGGTCAATTATTCGAGCATGCACTCGCGCCCCGGTTATCATGGGTGGTGGCTGGCGCTGATGACCGCGGGGCCTGCCTTCATCGTCCTCATCGTCTGGTCCATCGCCGCGCCGCGCATCGTTCGCTCCATGCTGCTGTCGCGGTTCCAGGAGCAGATCTCCGGCTTCTCCACCGCGCAGATCGACGGCTTCTGGCGCGACCTTCAGGCGCTCGCCACCGGCGGCACGCCCGGCATCCGCGACGCGCTGCGGCAGGATGCGGCGGTCGCCTTTGCCTCCCTGTGGAACACATCCAACATGGCGATGATCGCCGTGATGGCGGCCGCCGGCATCGCCGGCTTCCTCTACGCCTGGAGCGCGATCAGCCCGGCCTTCCGCGCCCGTCACAGTGTCGAGAAGCTGGTCAAGTTCCTGCTGGCCGCCTCGGCGACCATCGCCATCCTGACGACGATCGGCATCGTCCTGTCGCTGATCACCGAATCGATGCGCTTCTTCTCGATGGTCAGCCCCATCGATTTCCTGTTCGGCCTGACCTGGACGCCGCAGCAGATGGCGTTCCGCGCCGATCAGGTTGGCGGCAACGCGGCCTTCGGTTTCATTCCGCTGCTGACCGGCACGCTGCTCATCACCTTCATCGCGATGATCGTGGCGGCGCCGCTCGGCATCATGGCGGCCGTGTACCTGTCCGACTATGCGACGCCGCAGATCCGTGCCGTCGGCAAGCCGGTGCTCGAGATCCTCGCCGGCATTCCGACGGTGGTCTACGGCTTCTTCGCGGCGCTGACGGTTGCTCCCTTCATCCGCACCACCGGTTCCTCGCTCGGCCTCGATGTCGCTTCCGAGAGCGCGCTCGCGGCGGGCGTCGTCATGGGCATCATGATCGTGCCCTTCGTCTCCTCGCTCTCGGACGACGTCATCAACGCGGTGCCGCAATCGCTGCGCGACGGCTCGATGGGCCTCGGGGCGACCAAGTCGGAGACGATCCGCAAGGTGGTGCTGCCGGCGGCGCTGCCCGGCATCGTATCCGCGCTGGTCCTCGCCATTTCCCGCGCCATCGGCGAGACGATGATCGTGGTGATGGCCGCCGGCCTTGCCGCCAATCTCACCCTCAATCCGCTCGAAGCGGTCACGACGGTCACCGTGCAGATCGGCACGCTTTTGACCGGCGACCAGGAGTTCGACAGCCCCAAGACGCTCGCCGCCTTCGGCCTCGGCCTGGTGCTCTTCGTGATCACGCTCTCGCTCAACCTCGTCGCCCTGCGCGTCGTCAAGAAGTATCGGGAACAGTATGACTGACGTCTCGCTTCCCCGGGTCGCCACCGATCTGCATACCAACGACCAGGCGCGCCGGCGGTTGAACGCTCGCTACCGCACCGAGTTCCTGTTTCAGGCGCTCGGGCTCGGCTCCCTGATGGTCGCCGCCGGCTTCCTCGTCATCTTCCTGACGACGATCGTCAGCCAGGCCATTCCGGCCTTCACGCAGAACTATCTGAAGCTGAACGTCGAGCTGAAGCGCGAGGACCTGAACCCGCAGAACGCCTCGGGCGCGGCGCTGGGGCAGGCCATCGGCGCGGCGAATTTCGACGCTCTCGTGAATGGCGGGCTGCGCAGCTACTTCCCGTCGCTGACCGACCGCACGTCGCGCCGCGCGCTCGGCAACATCATCTCGTCCGGCGCGCCGTCGATCCTGCGTCGCGAGGTCGTAGCCAATCCGGCCTGGCTCGGCACGACGCAGTCGGTCTACGTGCCGCTGGACGATAATGCCGATCTGTACCTCAAGGGCCAGACCACCCAGACCTCGGTTGCCCCGGGGCAGGGCGAGCTCGGCGTCTCCGGCACGTCGGGCACGGTGCAGCTCTCCTCGACGGTGACCAACTTCCAGCCGGTTCTTGCCGCCATCAAGGCGCAGCTGACGCAGGTCGTGTCCCGCCTCGACCGCGACCTTGCCGGCCGTCTGCGCGTCATCGCCGGACAGGAGCGGGATGTCGCGGCGCTGGAGCGGGCGGTTCTGGCGGCTCCTGCAAGCGACCGCGAGCGGGCGCAGCAGCGCCTCGAGGCCGAGCAGCGCCAGCTCGCCGCCTCGCGGAACGAAGCCCAGCAGCTGCGCGAGCGGATCGCCGGCCTCAATGCCCGCATTGCCGGCGCCGACCGTTCCGAGGCGCTCGACAACACGATCTCCAGCTATTTCGTCCGCATCAACGGTGGCGTGATCAAGCTGACTCAGGTGCAGAGCGCCAACGCGACGGGCGAGGTGATCCTGCCGCCGTCCAGCACCAACGTCGCCAAGGCGGGCGACTGGCAGATCGTCACCATCGCCCAGCCGGAATCGAACCGCCGCATCAACGACCGCGAGATCATCTATCTCGACTCGCTGAAGGAGCGCGGCCTCGTGGAGCGCCGCATCTCCCGCGAGTTCTTCTTCGGCGGCGCCTCGCGCGAAGCGGAGATCGCGGGCGTCTGGGTCGCCATCGTCGGCTCGTTCCTGACGCTGTTCATCACGCTCGCCATCTCCTTCCCGATCGGCGTCGCCGCGGCGATCTATCTGGAAGAGTTCGCCCCGAAGAACCGCATCACCGAGATCATCGAGGTGAACATCAACAATCTCGCGGCGGTGCCCTCGATCATCTACGGCCTGCTCGGCCTCGCGGTGTTCCTCAATGTCTTCGGGCTGCCGCGCTCGGCGCCGGTGGTGGGCGGCCTGGTCCTCGCGCTGATGACCCTGCCGATCATCATCATCGCCTCCCGCGCGGCGATCCGGGCCGTGCCGCCCTCGGTCAAGGAAGCGGCGCTCGGCGTCGGCGCATCGCACCAGCAGGCGGTGTTCCATCACGTGCTGCCGCTGGCCATGCCGGGCATCCTGACGGGCACGATCCTCGGCATGGCCCACGCCCTCGGCGAAACCGCGCCGCTCCTGATGATCGGCATGGTCGCCTTCGTCGTCGACAGTCCTGCCGGCCTCGCCGATGCGGCAACCCTGCTGCCGGTCCAGATCTTCATGTGGGCCGACTTCCCCGAGCAGGCCTTCCAGAACAAGACTGCCGCAGCCATCGTGGTGCTGCTGGTCTTCCTGATCTGCATGAACGCGGCGGCCGTGTTCCTGCGCAAGAAATTCGAGCGTCGCTGGTAAGCGGCCCCCGCGCCCTCAAGAGGATGTAAGCAGATGAACTCGCTTCCCACGTTCGAGATCGCAGCGGCGGCCACGGCCAATGCGCCCGCGACGCTCGGCCGGCCGAAGATCACCGGCCGCAACGTCAATGTCTTCTACGGCGAGAAGCACGCCATCAAGGACGTGAACGTCGACATTCCCGAGCGCTCGGTGATGGCCTTCATCGGCCCGTCGGGCTGCGGCAAGTCGACCTTCCTGCGGTGCATCAACCGCATGAACGACACCATCGCCATCTGCCGCGTCACCGGCGGCATCCACATCGGCGAGCAGGACATCTACGACAAGTCGCTGGACGTCGTGCAGCTCCGCGCCCGCGTCGGCATGGTGTTCCAGAAGCCGAACCCGTTCCCGAAGTCGATCTACGAGAACGTCGCCTACGGCGCGCGCATCCATGGCCTCGTGAGGAGCAAGACCGACCTCGACGAGGTGGTGGAAACCTCGCTGCGGAAGGCCAGCCTCTGGAACGAGGTGAAGGACCGGCTGCACGATTCCGGCACGGGCCTGTCCGGCGGACAGCAGCAGCGCCTCTGCATCGCCCGCGCCATCGCGGTGTCGCCCGAAGTGATCCTGATGGATGAGCCCTGCTCGGCACTCGACCCGATCGCGACCGCCCGCATCGAGGAACTGATCGACGAGCTGAAGCAGAACTTCACCATTGTCATCGTCACGCACTCCATGCAGCAGGCGGCCCGCGTGTCGCAGCGCACAGCCTTCTTCCACCTCGGCGTGCTGGTGGAGGAGGGGACGACCGACCAGATCTTCACCAATCCGGTCGACACCCGCACCCGCGACTACATCACCGGCCGCTTCGGCTGAGGCCGACGGCCCGGTCATCGCCGCAGCACCCCGATGACGTGCTGCGGCAGGCGGGTTTTCCGGAAAATCCCCGGAATCCCGGCCGGTGGCCGCCGCTCTTCCGCCCCGTGGCGGCCCAATTCCCTGACGTAATCTCGGCGCTCCTTCCATCAGGAGCGCCGTTGCCATGTCTTCCAAGGGCTTGATCCCTTCCCAGGGCCTGATCGTCCAGCGCCTGTCTCTGCTGCGCGCCGCCACCCCCTCGCGCCTTGCCATCGCCGCCATTCTCGCGATCGCGCCGCTTCCGGCGCTCGGCGCCGAATTCGAGGCGGCCTCGCGCATCGATGCCGTGACGGTGTTTCCGGACGGCGCCAGCGTCACCCGCCGTTTCGTCGTCGACCTGCCGGCGGGCGAGCACACCCTGATCGTCAACGAACTGCCGGTCGCCGCCGATCCGGGATCGCTGCGCGTCGCGGGCGCGGGCGAGGGGCGCCTGACGGTCGGTTCGGTCGATGCGCGCCAGCCGCGCGTGACCGAGCGGCCCGACCCGGAGCGCCTGCGTCGCCTCGAGACACTGCGCGACGAGCGGCTGTCGCTCGACGACCGCATCTCGGCCGAGCGCGTTCGCAAGCGGGCCGCCGAGGCGCTGACGGCTCCCGGCACGCTCTCGGCCGGCGAGCGCGGCCTCAATGTCGGCGAGGCGCGGCTGGCCATGGCGGCGGCGCTCGAAGAGACGCTCGCCGCCGACCGCGCGATCCGCGAGGCGGAGCGCCGCCAGCGTGCGCTGGACCGGGAGATCGCGGAGGTGGAGGCGGGCCTGCGTGCGCAGCCGCCGCGCCGGCTCGAGGCGCGGGTGGCGGTCGAGGCTTCCGCGCCGTTCCGCGGCGAGTTGACCCTGACCTATTCCGTGCGCGGCGCGCGCTGGTCGCCCGCCTATGATGCGCGGCTCTCGACGAGCGGCCCCAAGCCGGCGCTCGAATTGGTCCGCCGGGCCGAGGTGACCCAGCAGACGGGCGAGGACTGGTCGGACGTCGCGCTCACCGTGTCGACCGTTAGGGTCGCGCGCGGGGGCTCGGCCCCCCGGCTCGGCTCGCTGATCGTGCGGTTCGACGAACCGCGCGGCGGCGTCGGCGGCGGCGCCATGCTGGAGAGCCGCACCGAGCCGTCGCCGCGGGCGCTCGCCGCGCCGGCTCCGATCACCGCGCAGGACCAGGCCCTCAGGCGCGGCCGGGTGCAGGAGGCCGAGGCCGAGGTCGACATGTCCGGCTTCCAGGCGTCCTTCGCCATTCCGGGGCGCAGCAGCGTCGCCTCGGGCGACGGCTCGCGCGCGCTCCGCATCGGCTCCAGCGCCATCGAGCCGGAACTGGTCTCGCGGGCCGTGCCGAGCGTCGATCCGACCGCCTATCTCGAAGCGCAGTTCCGCCATGCCGGCGACGTGCCGCTGATGGCGGGCCGAATCGCCGTCTATCGCGACGGCATCTTCGCCGGCCGCCACCAGCTTGCCGCAGCGACGCGCGACGATCTCGTGACGGTCGGCTTCGGGCCGGACGACCTCGTGCGGATCGAGCACCAGATCCTGCGCCGGACCGACGGCTCGTCGGGAATCATCTCGACGTCGAAGACCGAGGAGCACACGTTCCGCATGGCCGTGCGCAACGGCGCGCGCAGCGCCCGGCGCGTGGTGATCGAGGACCGCATCCCGGTCAGCGAGGTGCAGGACATCACGGTCGAACCTCTCTCCGGCATGACGCCGCCGACCGCCCGCGACGTCCGCAACCGGCGCGGAATCGTGGAATGGAGCTTCGACCTGCCGGCCGGCGGGTTCAACGAGATCCGCCACGGCTGGCGGCTGCGCTGGCCCTCGGACCGGCAGATCCGGCCGGTTCAGGGCCGCTCCTGACGCGCGGGAGCGCCGCTCGGCCGCACTTGCCTCTCGGTCAGCGATCCTTTATCCGCACCCTGCAAGGGCCCCGGCCGGAAGCGATGATCGCTCAGCCGGGGTTTGCCTTGCCGTGGAGGATGAAGAACCATGGCAAATGTTGTGGTCGTCGGTTCCCAGTGGGGCGACGAGGGCAAAGGCAAGATCGTCGATTGGCTGTCGAGCCAGGCGGATGTCGTCGTCCGGTTCCAGGGCGGCCATAATGCCGGCCATACGCTGGTCATCGACGGCGTCACCTACAAGCTGTCGCTCCTGCCGTCCGGCATCGTGAGGCCGGGCAAGCTCTCGGTCATCGGCAACGGCGTCGTCATCGACCCGCACGCGCTGGTCGCGGAGATCGAGCGTGTCTCGGCGCAGGGCGTCGCGATCGCCCCCGAGACGCTGCGCGTCGCCGAGAACGCCTGTCTCATCCTGTCGCTGCACCGCGAACTCGACCAGCAGCGCGAAGGCGCCAGCGCCGGCACCAAGATCGGCACGACCGGTCGCGGCATCGGTCCGGCCTACGAGGACAAGGTCGGCCGCCGCGCCATCCGCATGACCGACTTGTCCGATCTGTCGGCCCTGGGGCCGAAGATCGAGCGCCTGCTGGCCCATCACAACGCGCTGCGTCGCGGCCTGAACCTCCCCGAGATCGAGGCGCAGGCCATCTACGACGAACTCGCCGCCGTCGCGCCCAAGGTGCTGCCCTACGTCACCACGGTCTTCGACCTGCTGGACGAGACCAAGCGCGCCGGCAAGCGCATCCTGTTCGAGGGTGCGCAGGGCACGCTGCTGGACATCGACCATGGCACCTATCCCTTCGTCACCTCGTCCAACACCGTTGCGGGGCAGGCGGCGATCGGCTCGGGCATGGGGCCGGGCGCGATCAACTATGTGCTGGGCATCACCAAGGCCTACACCACCCGCGTCGGCGGCGGCCCGTTCCCGACCGAGCTTCACGACGCCGATGGTCGCACCATGGGTGAGCGCGGCCGTGAATTCGGCACCGTGACCGGGCGGCCGCGGCGCTGCGGCTGGTTCGACGCAGTTCTGGTGCGCCAGGCGGTGAAGACCAACGGCATCGACGGCATCGCCCTGACCAAGCTCGACATCCTCGACGTGTTCAAGGAGATCAAGGTCTGCGTCGCCTATGAACTCGACGGAAAGCGGCTGGATATTCTTCCCGCCGGCGCGGACGCGCAGGCGCGGGCAACGCCCGTCTACGAGACCATCGAAGGCTGGGATTCCACCACGATGGGCGCGCGCACCTGGGGCGAGTTGCCTGCACAGGCGATCAAATATGTCCGCCGGATCGAGGAATTGATTGGCTGTCCAGTCGCGTTACTATCGACGAGCCCGGAGCGTGACGACACGATTCTGGTGCGTAACCCCTTCGAGTAAGAGTTGAGGGGCTGAGAGCGAGTTTCGATGGCCGACTATACGCCCCTCATCTCCCGTGCCGTTGGGGCATTGGCGCAGAACACCGGCGAGGCGCGACGCGCGGTCTATGAGCGGGCCCGCGCTGCCCTGCTCGCGCAGCTGCGCGGCATCAACCCGCCCTTGCCGGAAGAGCAGATCACCCGCGAGCGCACCGCGCTCGAAGAGGCGATCCGCAAGGTCGAGGCCGAGAACGCCACCGAGGGTCTGGACCAGCTTCTGGAACGGGAGCTGATGGGCCTTGCGCAGCAGCGCACGACCCGCGCCGAACCGATCTCCATCGGCGGCGCACGCAGCGTCAGCGCCGCGGCGCAGGATGCCGAGCAACTCGGCGATGCCGCCGCTTCAACCCGCCGGGCCGCGCGCGACCAGCTATCGGTCGGCGCAGGGCGCCCGGCCGAGGAGGATCGCGTCGAGCCCGCGCTCGAGCCCACCAGTCCCTTCGTCAGCGCGAACGATGCCGGACGCGCGCCGATCCGCCCGCGCGTTTCCGTGCTGGGCGACGAGGAGGAGACGCCGCGCCGCCGCGGACGTGGCGGCCTGGTCGCCCTCCTGATCGTGTTGATTCTGCTGGGCGGGGCAGGCGCCCTTGGCTGGTACGTGGCGGTCTATCACCCCGAACGCATCCCGCAGCAGCTGCGGACGATCGCCTCGGCGCCGCCACCGGCACAGACATCCGCACCGGCTCCCGCTGCCGATCCCGAGCGGCCGAAGACCTCCGACCGGGTGGGCGATGCTCCGGCACCGGCTCCCGGCGCGCCGCCGCCGGCCTCGCCGGCGCCGCGTCAGGTGGTTCCGGTCGATCCGCCGGCCGCCCCCCTGCCGCCGGTCGCAACTGATCCAGCCCCCTCCGACACGCCGCCTGCCGCCGACCCGGCGCCGCAGACCGCAGCGCCGGCACCGACCGCCCCGGCCCCCGCTGATCCCGCTCCGCCCGCGGCGCAGGCTCCGGCGCCGAGCCCGGCTCCGCCGCTGGTCCAGACACCTACCCAGCCGCAGACGACCGCCGGCAGTATCGCGCCCCAGCGCGCGGCCCTGTTCGAGGAAACGCCGGGCAATGCGGCGGGAACGCTGATGCAGGGTTCTGTCATCTGGCGCACGCAGACGGTGAGCGTCGGCCCAGGCCAGCCGCCGGATCTCGCCCTGGTCGGCGAAGTGACGATCCCCGAGCGGCGCATGGTCGTGACCATCACGATCCGCCGCAACCTCGATCAGACGCTGCCCGCCAGCCACACGATCGAGGTGCTGTTCGCCCTGCCGCGCGACTTCCAGTTCGGCGGCGTCGCGGAAGTGCCGGGCGTGCTGATGAAGGCCTCGGAGCAGGCGCGCGGCGTGCCGCTGGTGGGACAGGCCGTGCGGGTGACCAACGGCTTCTTCTTCATCGGCCTGTCGAGCTTCGACATGGACCGCAACACCAACGTGCAGGCACTGAAGACCCGGCCGTTCTTCGATATTCCGGTCCGCTACGATTCAGGCCGCCGCGGCATCCTGACCGTGGAGAAAGGCGCCACCGGCGATCGCGCCATCGAGGAGGCGATGCAGGCCTGGGGCCAGTAAGGCCGCATCGCGCATCGCCGCATCGCGCGGGAGAAACCGCGCCAAAGAAAAAGGGAGGTCTCGCGACCTCCCTTTGTTGTATCCGGCGCCGTGCGCCGCAATCAGTGAGCGGCGAGTTGGGCCGGCTGTGCTGCCGGGCGCTCGATCTCGCGCATCGACTTGACCACCGCGTCCTGCACCTTCTCGAAGGCACGGACCTCGATCTGGCGGACGCGCTCGCGCGAGACGCCGAAGCGCTCCGCCAGTTCCTCCAGCGTGATCGGGTCGTCCTTCAGGCGACGTTCCTCGAAGATGATCCGCTCGCGCTCGTTGAGCACGCCGAGGGCGCGGGTGAGGGCGGCGCGACGGTTGTCGGTCTCCTCCTCGCGGGCGAGCACGGCCTCCTGGCTGTCGCTGTCGTCGGCCAGCCAGTCCTGCCACTCGCCATCGCCGTCCTCGCGGAGCGGCGCGTTCAGCGATGCGTCGCCGCCGAGGCGGCGGTTCATGTCGATGACGTCCTGCTTCTCGACGCCGAGCTTGGTGGCGATGATCTCGACCTGATCGGGACGCAGATCGCCGTCCTCAAGGGCCGAGATGGAGCTCTTGGCCTTGCGCAGGTTGAAGAAGAGCTTCTTCTGGTTCGCGGTGGTGCCCATCTTCACGAGCGACCACGAGCGCAGAATGTACTCTTGAATCGAGGCCTTGATCCACCACATGGCATAGGTGGCGAGGCGGAAGCCCTTCTCGGGCTCGAAACGCTTCACCGCCTGCATCAGGCCGACATTGCCCTCCGACACGACCTCGCCGATCGGCAGGCCGTAGCCGCGATAACCCATGGCGATCTTGGCCACGAGACGCAGGTGGGAGGTGACGAGCTTGTGCGCCGCCTGGCTGTCGCCGTGTTCGCGCCAGCGCTTTGCGAGCATGTATTCCTCTTGCGGCTGAAGCATCGGGAACTTGCGGATCTCGTCGAGATAACGCGACAGACCCGCTTCAGCGGAGAGGATGGGAAGAGATGCGACGTGAGCCATAGGGCCCTCCTTTCTGGCTCCCGGACCATCCGGCGAGCCCCGGATCGCCCGCCCCAAAGCTCGGGCGACCCGCTGTGCCGCGACTGCGAAACGCCAGCCGCGACGGATGAGAATACTGACCACAGATCGTGGCGGAAGGGTGACGCAAGCGCCCGCCGCCAGCAAGGTGCGCCTACCTCAATTTGCATCCGTGCAAACGAAAGCAGCGCGCCCGTGGTGCTTTCACAGACAATACGAAACAGGGCGTCGTGTCGTTACACGTTGATGTGAGTGGCCGCAAACTGCGACAATCCGTCCTGATTTCATCGCCCGCATCCGGTTCGTTGCGAAATCGAACGTCGAAGCCCTGACGGGCCGACTTTCGCGGAAGGGAGAATGTCTCTTCTTCGTATCTGTCCGAATGCGCCAAGAACACACTTTGTTCCACGCGCTTCAGCGCATGTTTCTTGCCTGAGAGCATAGAGCCGGCCGTTGCTGCATGCGCGAAGGATCAGCCGGCCTTCTCGAGCGCCGCGACCAGGCGGGCCATGTCGGCGGGGAGGGCGCTCTCGAAGCGCAGATGCGCGCCGCCGACGGGGTGCGCGAAACCGAGGACCGCCGCGTGCAGGGCCTGCCGGCCGAGCGCTTCGAGGGCCGCCTGGGCCGGCAGGGGCAGTTTTCCCGCCTTGGTCCGGAAGCCCTTGCCATAGGTCTCGTCGCCGAGCAGCGGATGGCCTTCATGCGCCAGATGGACGCGGATCTGGTGCGTGCGGCCCGTTTCCAGCCGGCAGGCGATGCGGCTGACGAGCCCGCCGGCGAGCGCCTGCTCGACGTGGACGTGGGTGATCGCCTCGCGCCCGCCCGCGCGCACGGCGATGCGCTCGCGCATCCGCGGGTCGCGGTCGAGCGGCTGGTCGACGGTGAAGGCATCGCGTTTCGGCCTGCCCCAGACGAGCGCCTGATAGGCACGCTCCAGCGGCCCTGTGCGGCCGTGGTCGGCAAACTGGGCCGAGAGCGCGGCATGGGCCTGGTCGGTCTTGGCGACCACCATCAGGCCCGTCGTGTCCTTGTCGAGGCGGTGGACGATGCCTGGCCGCCTGACGCCGCCAATGCCGGAGAGACTGTCGCCGCAATGGGCGATGAGCGCATTGACCAGCGTGCCGGTCCAATGTCCTGCGGCCGGATGGACGACGAGGCCGGCCGGCTTGTCGATGACGATCAGCGCTTCGTCCTCGAACACGACATCGAGCGGAATGGCCTCGGCCTGCGGTGTCGGGTCCTCGGGCTCCGGCACTGCGACGGCCAGCAGGTCGCCTTCATTGACCCTGTGGCTCGCATCCGTCATGGTCCGGCCGCCGAGCGTCACATGGCCAGCCTCGATCAGCGCCTTCAGGCGCGAGCGCGACAGGCCCGGCACATGGCGCGCCAGCAGCCGGTCGAGCCGCTCCCGCGCCTCGTCCGCCCCCACCACGATCTCCGCGCTGCCCGCGCCCACGTCCTGAATCTGCGACATCGTCATGACCAACACGCCCAGCGAGCCCGATGTCAATGAGGCCGAGACCCAGGCGGTCGTGCAGCGGGTCCGCCGCATCTCCGTGATCTCCTCCGTGATCATGCTGGCAGGCGTCGGAACCGTGCTGGCCGTGATCGGCTATCGCCTGATGGCGACGCCGGGGCCGGGCTCGTCGATCACCGGAACGATCCCGGCTGAAGGGCGCGTGATTTCGGCAATCGCGGCCGACGGTCGCCTGACCGTGACCTACGACCGCGACGGCAGCCCTCTCATCGTGGTCTACGATCTCAGAACGCTGAAGGAGACGCATCGCGTCTCGGTCGGCGGGCCGCAGGTGCCGCGCCCCTGACCTGATCAGGCGGGGGCGACGAAGGGCTGGCGGATCTGCCGGAACGCGGGCAGCGCCTCCAGCGCCTCGCAATGTCGGGCGAGTGCCGGGTAGTCGGCGAGGACCACGATTCCCGGGTGCGCCTCTGTGACGAAGCGCATCACGGCCGCCACTGCGATATCCGCATGGCCGATCCTGTCGCCGAACCATCCCGCGCCCGACCGTTCCGCGCGATCCCGCTCGAGCGCGGCGAGTGCGCCGGCCATCTGGATGCGACAGCGGCCTGCCCAGAACTCGGAAATCTCGGTGTGCAGCTGCCTCTCGTAGAACAGGCTCACCGCCTTGTCGCCGAGGCCGGTGGCGAGCGCCGCAACCCGCAGCGCGCGATGGCGGTCGGGCTCGCCGCGCGGGAACAGCGCGGTCTCCGCCGGCACGAGGCTGTCGAGATGGTCCAGGATGGCGTGGCTCTCGACCAGCGCGGTGCCGTCGTCGAGCACCAGGACGGGCACGCGCACCAGCGGATTGAGCGCGGCAACCTTGTCGGCGTCGCCGAAGACCGACCAGGGCCGGTGCTCGAAGGCGAGGTCGTACAGGGTCAGCGCTATGCCGACGCGGCGCACGAAGGGGGAGTCATACTGGCCGACAAGGATCATCGCGGTGCTCGGGATTGGCCGCGCCAGATTGCCCGCAACGGGGGCGGTCGTGAAGCGGCATGCAACGATGCGGTGGCAGCAGCGGGCCGGCCGGCAGGCGACACGCAACCATGCGCTCGTCCGAAATCGCGCAACCTGCGCGGGTAGTGTCTCAGTTTGAAATCCGGTGGTCTTGACCCGCGCCCGCCTTTGCGCTTATGAAGCGCCCTCTCGCCGCATGCGGCGCCGCTCCCTTCGTCTAGCGGTCTAGGACGTCGCCCTCTCACGGCGAAAACAGGGGTTCGAGTCCCCTAGGGAGCGCCAATGTCTTTGATTTCATTGGTGTTTTTGGCAATTTAGACAGTCGGTTAGACAGAGGCTTTAGACAGCCTTCTTTGCCCTGTAAGCGCGCTCCGCCGCCTCGATCCCCATCCGCGCCATCGCAACCTGCTCCGCCTCGCGCGAATAAAGCTCGGCGTGAGCGATATCGTCGTGCCCCATCACGTCCATCAGCGAGCGCGTCGAGGCGCCGCCCTCGGCCATCAGCTTGCCGAGCGTCTTCCTGAGCCCATGGATGGTGCAGCCCTTCGGCAGCCCTGCGCTGTGCGTCCAGTCGGCCATGCGCCCGGTCAGCGATTTCGCCGAAAACGGCCTGCCATATTCCGTCAGCAGGATCGTCTCGCCGCTCAGGTCGGTGGCGTCAAACACCTCACGCAGCATGGCGGCGATCGGCAGCGACAGTTCCTTGTCGGTCTTGCCTTGCCGGAGGCTCACAAGATCGCTGGCGATGTCGCCTGGCTTCAGCACTGCGATATCGCCTCGGCGGTGGCCCTGCCAGAGCGCGAGCGCATAGACCAGCCGTGGCGTCGATCCGACCGGCCAGCGGGCCTCGTAAGCTTGCAACTCGGCCCACGTCCAGGCCCGCCAGCCCTTATATTCCGGGCGCCACGACACTTTGTGCGACGGGTCGCTCTCGATCCATTCTTCGTCGAGTGCGACGACGATCATCTGGCGTATTCGTGAAAGCAGGTGCCTCGCGGCGTGCGGCGTCGCTGCGCGCTCGGACAGGATCATCTTGACGTGCTTCCGCCGCATGTCCGCCACCAGCGCGTCGCCCCACACCAGATCCGCGCCCGGCCCGACTTTGGCGGTGAGGAACGTCTCGACGATCTTCTCGTGCCTGGAGCGAGTTTCCGCCGTGTTGGCGAGCCATGCTCCGTCCATCATTGCGAGGCGCCATGCGGCGCGGAACGAGCACGGGATCGTGGCTCCGGGAATGGCCGTGATTTCTGCGGGCTTCGGCGTCAAGCCGGTCAGCATAGCCTCGTATTCGGCCTCGAAGGCGGGCTCGCCGGGTTGGCCGGCGAGATAGACCGACTTCGTGCCGCGACGAAAACGCCAGCGCGTCGTGCCGATCTTGTCGACGAACGATGACAGGTAGGGGCGCTTATCGTCGGCCATGGCGGCAGGCTATGCCGCTTGTTGCCCGGCTTTCAAGGCCGCCTCGATGCCATTTTCGCGCTCCGGCAGATCCGAGAAACACGCATCGAGCCGCAGGCGATCCCAAACAGCGCGGCCGTCGATCTTTCGGGCACGTGGCATTCGGCCGTCCGCCACCATGTCGTCGAACTTCGTCGCACTGACGCCGACATAGCGCGCCGCCTCGTCGCGGCTCATGCCGCGCGGCGGGTAGGAGAGGGGGTCGGGGCGAATGTCGCTACGCATGGGCCGCCCTCGCGATCACCTCGTCCAGTTCGTCAGCGGTCATGGGTGGGGCTCCATGTGCTGGGGTGGTCAATCGTCATCGTGAAGCCGCAGCATTTCGGCCAACCGGACCGGAGCGACGCGGCAGCATCAACGGCCTGCTCGCGATTGCACGTCCTACACCAGACGCGGCCTCTTGCCAGCGAGTGATGGCTGCGGGCGATCTTCTCGTAGTCGAGCGCCGTCATCTGTCCTGCTCCAGGGCTGCGCGGCCGGCGGGTTCGATAGAGATCGAGCCGTCTGCATTGGTTCCCACGATCACGCCGCCGTGCTCGACGTGCATCTGGATCAGTTTCCGCAGAGCCTCGGTGTCCGTCTTGACGCCGAGGGCGGTTCGGATTGCTGCCGACGCCACGCGGTCAGCCAGCTTCTGCGCTTCACTCAGCCTCATCGGCGGCCTCCCGGATGGCTTTGGCGATCTTGTCGGTGACGGCGCGGAACATCATCGCGCCAGTGTTGGCGGTCAGCGCGTATGGCTCTCCGAACCTCTCCGCAATCCTCGCCGCCTCCTCGAACGCTGCTCTGCGGATGAGCTTGCCGCGCTCGATATCGCCGGACGTGGGCTGATCGGTTGCGTTCTGGCAATGACGGATCGGCACCGTCGCGCATTCTTCCGGCGAGTGACCGCAAGAGCAGGTCTCGGCTCTGCGGGCGTCGGGGGAGGGCGTACCGATGGCAAACGCGCGATAATCCGGGGTCTGGTATCGGTAGGCCGGAATGTAGTGCGCCCCGCCTGTCATCTCGACGCGGCGCACGTCCACCGGCGCCGCGTCCTGCGGCTCTAGGGCGGCTTCGATAGCAGCGGTCAACGCCTCATCATGGTTGGCCGGTACAATCGGATATGTCGATGCGTCTCGATAGGCGATCTTCGCCCGCTCAACCTGTTCTTCGGTGATCATGGGGTGTCCTTTCGCGGCACTGGCACGATGATCAGGCCGGCCTTCGCAAGGTGGTTCAGCAGGTCGCGCGCTTGCTCTGACCGGCAGCCGTCGTCGTGCCATTTCCACGACTCGCCGTTGGTCGCGAACCACTGATGGAGTGCAGCCACCTCGGGACCGTTGCGGTCATAGCCCCTGCGGTCCTGCCCCCGCGTGTAGCGGTTCATGGCTTCGTCGGCGCGGTAGGCAGCGTCGCCATGGTCGTGGCCCTTACGGACCCATTTGCGGAAAACGCGGCCCCAAAGTGTCTCGCTCATCGTTCAGTGTCCTTAGAGAGTGCGCGCAACGCGGCTGCCAGGAGGGCGAGTGCGGGGGTGGCGCAAGGTTCTTCGGTCATCCCGCAGCGATAATCGTCACCGACGCCGAAATTGCCGATCGATGCGATCACGTGGCCGCCGGGCTCAGGAGCCCATGTGATCTGTTCCGTCTGCCACCCCGGCAGCTTCTCGGCTATCAGCGTGCAGACGGCGTCGAGGGAGGCGGTGAAGTCAGGTTGCTTTGGGGTGTAGCGATCTCCCTCGGCATTCCAGCCCCAAAACGACGGCTGCCAACCGAGTGCGCGGAACACCTCCGCATCCACCTCCCGGTCAGGCCCTTGCAGCCCCTCCACTCTCTCCGCCAGCGCGATAAGGGTGGTCATGTCTCAACGCTCCACGCAGACAGCAACGAGCTTCCGCCAACTCGGAGGCATCGGAAACTGCTGGCGAACCACTTCAGCCGCCGCCTCGCACCGTTCGCGATTGAGGTAAGCCTGTTGGCTGATCGCCCCTGCTCGTGGATCGGCCGTGAACATGATGATCAGGACGAACTCAGCCATCACCCGCGCTCCTTGTCCGCCTTCACGGCTGCGAATTTGGCGCTCAACCGCTCATACTCCCGAAGTTCAGCCGCTTCGGCGTCGCGGGCGCGCTGTGCATCCTCGTCTGATTTACGCTTGGCTTCGTCCGCCCGTTCAGCAGCCAATCGGGCAGTTTCAAGCGACCGCCAGTCTTGCTCCAGCCAGCCCGCGGGGAAGGTGACTACTTGCTCACTTTCAGCCCGCGACCAATAATAGTTGAGAACGAATATGGGAGTCCCCGAGCCCCAGTCCGGGCCGTCCTCGCCGTAATACTCAGGTTGGAAGTTGGCGCGGGCGTAGCTCTCAAATCCGTATTCTGGACCCAGCTTCGCGCCTTCGCGCATCTCGTAGATCTCGCGCCCGATTTCATCGAGCAGCACGCGGGCGCGCCGGGCCGACTTCTCGGCGTTATCGATGTCGTCTAGGGTCAGCTTACCCATTGGCGCTGTCCTTCAAGGCTGCGAGTTCGACCTTCCGCGAGTGGCAGACATCGCCAATGGCGCGGGCGATGCTCTTGGCCTCGAAACACCGCCCCCGCGCGTAAGCGCCTTCCTTGCCCTCCAAGTCCTGCTGGCCGATCTTGTGGTAGGCTTCTGTCGTGCCCTCGCAGAGCGCAAAGACTTGCTTCTTGAGCCAGTCGCGTTCCGCCTCCACCAGCCCCTTCACCTGCGCTGCGAGGGTGTCGGCGCGTTCCTCGGCCGGCTTGCAACTGCGAGCGAGGTTGCCGAACCGAACAGCCTCCCGGCGGAAATCTTCATCGGGCAGCCTCGGCAGAGCCGGCGCGTCAAGTTCGGCCGCAAGCTGATGGAGCCTCGGCAGGGCCACTCCTACGATTTCGCGCGCCTCATCCCGCTCCTTCGTCACCCGCGCGACCTCGGCTTCGGCATTGTCCGCCCTGCGCTGCTCGTTCAGCCGGGTTACAGCCAGAGCATCGACCTTGTCCGTCAGTCGCGCGACCTCGGCCTCTAGCTCTGCGAGGCGGTCGGTCTGGCTGTGTGATTTGGCTGTTGCGAGCAAAGCCTCAACGATGAGGGGCCGCACAGTGACGAGGGCGCGATCCCATCCCGTATTGTAGCCTCTGCCCCATGAAGGCGCATCCGCCTCGCCGGGCACGTATCGAGCGGGGGCGTTGTCATCGGCCGTGGCGAGCACTTCTTTCGCGATATTGCCCGCCGCTTCCCGCAGCGCCTTTACGTCAGTCATGGGTGCGCTCCGGCATGATGAGGTGGCGAGGAAAGCGCGACTGCCAGAACTTCATCGTGCGCCAGATAGAGTCCTTCAGCCGAGGATCAGTGGTCGCGCTCTGGTACATCGCCTTGTTGCGCTCGAAGGCGTCCACCGACCTCGCCCACGCATTCTGTTCGTAGTCAGCCATTGTCGATCTCCGCTGACAGCTTGACGATCTTCCAGCCCTGCTTTTTCGAGGCGTAGGCCCAGCCGCCATCCCACATGCGGCCAGCCTTTTCGCGGGCCTCTCTGGCCGTGCGACTGACGGTGTGCGTCACCGGATACATCTCGCCGTTCCGCTTCGGCCAAGCGGCGACATAGGCCCGGTATCGAGCGGCGGGGACGTTATTCATGGCCGGCTCCTTTGCAATCTCTGGCCGAACGACTAAGGTTCTGAGCCGCGCCCTCATCACCCGCGCCAAGCTGCAACTGGCCTGCGGTCTCTGAGACACCCCCGTCCAAGTGGCGGGGGTTTTCGTTTCTGGCGCGGGTGATGAGGGCGTCGGTGCGCTGCGTAAGCGCGTCGATGAGGTTCGGATTGCTGCCGACGAAGACCTGAAAGCGCGGGTCGCCATTGCGGAAGATCGTGAGTATCTCCACCACCTCATCCCCCAGCGCGGAGAGGCGGGCGTTGTCGGCTTCCAGCGTTTCCCGCTGTTCCTTGATGGTGCGCATCTGGCGCGCAATGCATCCCAGCGCCCATAGCGCAAGGTCTCCAACCGCGTTGGTCTCGTTTGCCATGCGCATCAGCGCTATGACGTTGGGGTCTGTGCCCTCGGGCAGTTCATGCGCCGGGCAGATGGTCCCGTTCCACGCGATTAGCCTCTCCTTGAGGTCGGGCGAGGTGGTCATGGCACGAGCCCTTTCGCGAGCAGGACCGCCCACACGACCTTGCAGAGGACGTGAAGCGCCTGATCTTGGTTGTAGGAAAGCCGGCCGTCGCACTTGGCCCAATCGATCAGGCAATGCGCGACGAACTCCAGCGCGCCGAGAACGATTGATCCCGTCAGGAACCAGACTGCACCCGCGTGAATGCCGGCATGAGCCGCGAGCGCGTGAGGCCAAATGACCTCGCCCGGAACCAGCGACAGATTGTGGTTCTTGGCCTTCGACAGCCAGTCACCCTGAAGCGGATAATCGCAGACCGCGTGCGCGATCAGCATGGCAAGGAAGGCGACCATCACCCGCGCTCCTCGTTGGAGAGGGCTTGGCGAGCCGCGAGCATGCCGTCGGCCATTCGATACGCGACGATTGCCACGTAGATTTCCGGGTCGGTAGCGCCTCGATCTGCGAGGATCGAAAGATACTGCTCACGGCTGGCGTAGATGCCGCCCAACGCCTGCCCTGCGAACCAGTCGCGTAGGGACATGCCTGGAGCCGAAAATTGGTACGGCATGCCCGTGTGCATTTCGGTCCACGTCCCCGGAAAAGCCGGCCCGCCATCCCGCCCCTCGGCGCAGTGCTTGTCGGGGGTCATGACTGAGCCCTCAGCGGCACGACGTTGTCGCCATCGACGGGCTCGGCCTTGAAGCCGGGGTGCTGACCGGCCATGTGGCGAGCAAGGTTGGTGAACGTCCGATTGCAGCAGGGGCAGACGCCGGCCGCCGCGCGTTTCTTCAGGCGGGTGACTTGACCTCGGGCTGCTGAGGCCCGCCGTTCGGCCGCCCTGCGAAGCTCACCTTCCTCGCCGAGCATGTCGGCGTACCGGGCCAGGCGCTGGCGCTCGCGGCTCAGTTCCTCGGCAAGCTGGTCTTCTTTGGATTTGCCGGTGTAGTGCTGGCTATGACCGGCAGGGCAGTAGAAGCTCTGACGGTCCTTCAGGCGACGCTTCTTGAAGTCCGCAGTCATGGCGAAGGCCATGCCGCAGTTGCAGCACTGCTCGGTCACCAGTTCGATGCTGGCGCTGATCGTGATGTTGCGCGTCATGACTGGCCACCGGAGGTGGTGGCCTTGGCCGCGTAGGCCGTGCCGCAGAACGGGCAGAACGTCGGGATGACCGACATCTTGTCGCGATTGCGCGGGTTGATCTTCTCGCACTGGATGACCGGGTAAGCCCGACCCGTGTTCGCCTGCATGTCGAAGGCAATCCCCTCAACGATCCGGCTGTTGTGCTCGGCGAGCTTCTTGTTGAAGATCGCGATGCAATCACAGGCCATCCCGGCCTCCATCGGTCTGAGGGGAGGTGGTGGCCTTGGCGATGGCGAACTCAAGCTCTGTCAAAAGCTCGGCATTGGCCGCCGTGTAGTAGCCGCGCGCTTCTGCCTTGACCAGGATGGTCTTGAGTACGAAGCGGCAGGCCTCCAGCAGCCCGTCAGCAATGTCGGCGCGGACGTACTCGGCCGCCGAAGGTGTGGGCGCATCGTCGGCCCGCACAGGGCTATACAATCCGTTGCAGGCCCAAATCCGAGCGGGCATCTCCTCCCGCCCCCTGAACCTCTCCTCCCATGCAGCCTCGAGGCCGGGGTGACGGGCGCATTCCTGCTCCCATTCCGCGTGGGTCATCTGGCCTTCTGAGCCGAGGCCCATGGCGCGGATGGTGAGGAGGGGTTCGATGTCGTCAGACATGCTCGGCAATCCGTTCGATGAGGTTGCGGCGAACGACCACGAGGCCGTCGCGGGCGGAGGAATCGGAAGCGGTCAGAATCTCGGCCTCGACGCGCTCGCGGGCGGCAAGGAGAGCCCTCGCCTGCTGGCAGATACGAGCGTGGGAAGCGCTGTCCTTGCGCGCCTTTCGGGCCATCTCTGCCGTGATCTCGGCGATCTGCTCGTCGGTGAAGAACGAGACGCCGCGGTGCTCAGAGATGACGCGGCCGAGCGCGCGATCGAACTCGCGGCCCGAGGGCGTGTCGTGGTCGCAGATGAACTTCTCCTGGCGGGCGCGCGTGGTCATGCCGCCCTCCGCCATGCCTTGATCGCCGCGGCGATCTCCTGCTCGTAGTCGCGCGCAACGGCGTCGCGGATCAGCGGGAACAGAGGGTCCGTCGCGGGCAGTGGGTGGAGCAGGAAGCGCAGCGGCCCGGCCGCCGTTTCGGTCGTCTCGGTGTGGATCGACCGGACGTACCAGCTCTCCGGGTCGCGTCCGTCGAAGGCGATCGCCGCCCGGCCGGTCGCGACGATGTCGCGGTGGTAGGAGCGGCCGTCAGCGCCCGTGAAGGGCGGCAGGATCGGCAGTTGCTCGAAGTCGATGTCGATTGAGGGGGGCATTGGTCAAGCCTCCACGAGCTTGCCGCCCGATGCGCGGTAGGCGGTGTTGACCTTCAGGCCGTCCCTGCCGATGCAGCCCGAGGCAAAGCCGACGCACTCGCCCTCGGCGTTGAATTCAGCGAGGCTGATCCACGTTCCGTCCGTGCCAGTGGCAGTCGCGTTGCGGCCGCCGCTCGCGATCACCGATTTCTGGCCTTCGGCAACGATCCGCGCGCCGTCGCCGCTGGAGCCGATCCGCGCGCCGTAGCCGCTGGAGCCGATCCGCGCGCCGTCGCCGCTGGAGCCGATCTGCGCGCCGTAGCCGCTGGAGCCGATCCGCGCGTAGATGCCTGCGGGGTCGTCTCCCTTGCCGCGAACAGCCTTCACTACGGCGTCCACTGCACGACGGATGAAGTCAGGGAGAGACAACTCGACCGTCACAGTCAGCGAGCCGGACGCGATCTTGGTCTTGCCGTCCTGCGTCTCCTTGTCGATGGAGCCGCCCTGCAAAACCTCGGCGTAGCGGGTGAGGCGGCCCTGATCGTCAACGACCGGGTAGAAATCCCAAGCGTGCAGCGGGTCTGATGCATCGACGGCGTGGAAGCCGTTGCGGCAGGCGCGAACCTCGCCACTGACCGTGTAGGTCTTGCCAACCTCGAACTGATGGCCCCGGCATTTGAACTCGTGATCGAATGCCTTGATCGAGACGATCTGCTCGGCTGCTTCGGTCTGCGCCTGCTGATCCTGTTTCGTCTTCGGTGCCATCGGGCGTCTCCATCGGGGTGATGGAGAGGACTGTAGCGATTAGCGCTACATTGTCAAGTTGATGTAGCGATAATAGCTACTCTCGTAGCGATGATCGCTCTGAACCGCGGGAGTTGATTACCGTCGCGAAATGCAGAGAATGCGAGAAACAACAAAGACTTGCGGAGGGGGCGATGCGACAGATTTTGGTGGTGACGAGCGCGGTTTTGCTCGGCGCGTGCGCTGGCGGTCAGGCCATTCGGACATCGCAGAACACGATCATGGTTAGTGCCGGAGCAGCACCGGCCTGCGGCCCTGAGGGGGCGGCGCGCGTTGCCGCGCATACTGCGGCGATTGAAACAATTCGGGCGGGCTATACCAGCTACATTATCAGCGCGGGCCAAGCGTCGAACAACATCCGCGTTACCCAGGCTCCCGGCCAGGTCCATACGCAAGGAACGGTCACTTACGGCGGCGGCTACGGCACCTATCAGCAGCGATCCACTTATGTCCCAGGGCCCACGATCGTTTCTGGGCGGCACAGCCAAGCGCTAGCTGTGACGATGTTCAATCCGGGAGATGCCGGCGCGGAGCAGGCTGTTGATGCGCGCCAGGTTCTTGGGCCGGACTGGCAAGAAAAAGTACGGAATGGGATCCGCACATGCCTCTAGCGCGGGACCATATTTTTCACTCGAGCAGCCCATTCAACAGTCACATCAGTGATCGTCCCTTCGGTGTTGCTCTCCAGATGGTAGAGCCCCGGTGTCTTTGAGCGCCGGAGCTTCTTGATCATGATTCGCCCATCGGCGACACCGACGACGCAAAGTCTGCCGATAAGGTCGGGCGTTACGGGCGAGCGAACCTCGTCATAGTAGACGAGCCATTCGTTGAAGAACGACCCGAGGCTGTCGCCCTGAATTTCAACGGCCACGGTGTCGTTGGTCGAACCTTCCGGCGCGTCCACTCGGTCATGCTCCCCCTGATCAGAGAAGAAGTGTGCTACCGCGCCAGCGGCGACGTATCCGACGAGCGGGACCGATCGAGGCCCCAGATGCTCAGGCGCCGGCACGCCTGAGAGACGAGACAACTCTACCATCTCGTCGGCCTGCATCGCCCGCGTGCCTTTGTAGATCTTATTGACTGCTGCGCGATCGATGGAGCGCCCGAGGCGCTCGGTCAGGTGGCGCGCAATCGCGGCCTGTGACAGCCCTGCCTTATCGATCGCGCTCTTCGCCCACTCTTGAATCATGTAGCGATAATGGCAACAGATTGAAATGGCGTCTGTTTCTCGATTCGCTACGTCGCGCTTGCATTTGTAGCGATTATCGCTACAGTTGATCTCATGAAAAGCGCCGCCGACATCGTGAAAGAAATGGGTGGGCCGTCGAAAGCGGCCGAAACGATCGGCGTTCATCGCACCCGTGTTCATAGCTGGCTTCGCAGCGGCGCCATTCCTCCGCGCCACTGGAACAAGATCATCGACACCACGAACGGCGCGGTCACCCCCAGCGATCTGCTCCCCGCCGCGGTGCGCTTGTGATGCACCCGCCCTGCCAACCCTTTTTTCGCGATCATCGGCCCCACGCCGGCAAGCTGTCGGCCTGTGATCGCGCTCGTTCGCTCCATGTCTCCGTTGCCTCCCTGGTTCGGCTCAACCGAACCAGAGAAGGCACCCAAGATCATGGGAATTTCACCCAAGGCGAAGGTTCATCACATGTCCGCCACCGTGTTGCGTGAGGCGCGCGGCCACGTCGCTGCCCTGATCGGGCCCCAGCCGCCCGGCGCCAAGCTGAAGAATGCGTTTCCGCGCGTCGCCCGGTTCGTCGGGCTCAGCGAGCGACGCATCCGGGCGATCTGGAACCATGAAGCCCGCGCCATCCGCGCCGACGAGATCGACGCTCTCCGCGAGGCGGTCGAGAGGAAAGAGCAAGCCACCTATGTCACCGACCATGCTTCGCGGCTCGAGGCCGCCGCGCGCGCCTTGGAGGCGATCGATCCGGATTTTCATCGGCCGGAAATTGATCGCCTTCGGAACGTGGCTCTCGGAATGCGGCACGTCGCTGTTGACGAAGGGGTGACCCGTGCGCCCTGAAGACCGCCTCAATGAGCGTCAGATCGCGTCCGCGCGGCGGCTGCTCGCCGCCGGCTACAGCATGGCCACCATTGCCGCACGTTTCGGCTACACGACGGCCGCGATGCGGCGCGCCCTCGACCAGAAGGAGAGCGCGGCGTGAACATCCGCAAGCGAGCCCTCCATCACGACGTCGTCGAGGTTCCGGCATGGGTGCCGCCGAGCCTCGCCCAAGAGTACCGGAGTATTGCCCGCCGCAAGGACGAATTCTATGCGGCGAAGTGGGGGCGCTCGATGAAGCGGCGACTTCAGGCGGTGCCGCGATGACCAAGCCCGCCCTCACGACCAACCGCGTCATCTCGCGCCTCATCGACCAGCCCTGCGCCGTGATCAAGACCTTCACGCGCGTCGGCACGATCTACGCTTTCGGCGACAACCTTCGCATCGTGCCAACGCCAATCGCTGAGCGGCTGATCGAGAAGAACATTCTCGTCTCGGCCGGCGACGACCTTGTGAGCGATGGCAGGGGGGGGGCAGTCGTTCAGGCTGAGCCCGTCGTGGGGAGGGCTTAGCCAGTGATCGTCCCCGCGCAAACTCTCCGCATCATTCGCCCCGTGACACCGTTCTGCGAGCGGACTGTTTCGAACGGCATGACCTACGGCCTTGGCCCGGCTGGTTACGATGTCAGGCTCGCTGAGACGATCGTACTCAGTCCAGGCGCCTTCACGCTCGGCTCGACCATTGAGCGGTTCGACATGCCCGCCGACATGCTCGGCGTCGTCCATGACAAGAGCACCTGGGCGCGTCGCGGCGTGTTCGTCCAGAACACCGTCATCGAGCCGGGCTGGCGCGGCTATCTGACGCTCGAAATCACCTTTCATTCCGGCGTGACGACCGCGATCCCGGCCGGAGCGCCCATTGCGCAGATCGTGTTCCACCGGCTGGAAGCACCGACTGACCAGCCCTACGCCGGCAAGTATCAGGATCAAGCGGCAGGGCCGCAGGCCGCTCGTTCGGAGGCCGCGTAATGACCCGCTGCATCCTTGGCATCGATCCTGGCGCGTCCGGCGCTATCGCCTTTTATTTTCCCGACGTTCCCGGCCGCGTTTCGGTCGACGACATGCCACTCGTCAACGGCTCCGTCTGCTGCGTCACCCTTGCGCACCGCATCGCGCAGATGGGGCCGACAGAGGCCATCGTTGAGCTTGTCGGCTCGATGCCGAAGCAGGGCGTGTCCTCGACTTTCAAATTCGGCGCCTCTGTCGGTGCCGTTCACGGCGTCCTCGGCGCTCTGGCCGTGCCGTACGCGCTCGTCACGCCCGGCAAATGGAAGCGTCGCATGGGCCTCGGCTCCGACAAGGAGCAGGCCCGCGCGCTCGCGCTGCGGACCTTCCCGGCCGTCGCTGAGAAGTTCTCGCGGAAAAAGGACCACGGCCGCGCCGAAGCGGCGTTGCTGGCCTACTACGCGGCTCACATCATGAACGAGAGGGATGCGGCATGAACTTCGTCCGCCACTCCCCTTCGTCGCTCAACCTGTTCGCGGCATCGCCGTCGATGTTCGTCCTCGAGAAAGTGCTTGGCCGGCGCCAGCCGGTCGGCGCCGCCGCGCACCGCGGCACGGCGGTCGAGGAGGGCGTCGCCTTCGGGCTCGACAATCCCGATGCACCAACTGCGGAGTGCGTCGCTATCGCCGAGCGCAAGTTCCGCTCCCTGATGGCGCTCAACACCGACCCCCGCCGCGAGAAGGTCGAGGATGGCATCGCGGCCATGGTCGAGCGCGCACTGACGGCGCTGCGCCCCTACGGCCGCCCGTCGTCCAAGCAGGGCTTCATCGAATGGCGCCCGGAAGGACTGACCTATCCGATCGTCGGCTACTACGACTTTGCATGGGACAGCCACGGCATCGTCGTCGACCTGAAGACGACCGAGAAGCTCCCCTCGGCAATCAAGCCGGGACACGCCCGTCAGGTGTCGCTTTACACCGGCGGCAACATGGAAGGCCGGCTGGCCTACATCACGCCGGCCAAGAGCGCGGTCTACCAACTCGAAGACGTGGCCGCGCACCGTGCCTGCCTTCATCGCATGGCGCTGGCCTGCGAGCGCTTCCTCGCGCTCAGCGATGCCCCCCAATTCTTCGTCTCCATCACCGCACCTGATCTCGAGAGCTTCTATTTCGCCCCGCAGGGAGCGAGGCAGGCGGCCTTCGAGGTGTGGGGGGTTTGATGCTCGCGCACGCGCGCGAGGTGCTGTGACTGATTTTTCAGCTTCGCCCATCGTGGGCAAGAGCAGGGCGCGGGCTCGATCGCGTCGAAAAGCCAAGGACGAAAGACAATGGCACTCGGTATCCAGACTGGCGGCGGTGGCGGCGACTTCCTCCCCGTCCTCAAATACAACGCCAAGGCAGGCCGCCTTTTTCGCGTCGACCGCGTCGACCAGGGCGGCGAATGGGTGACCGACGAGGTCGACATCACCCAGGACGGCAAGTTCGTCATGGATCTCGACCATATCGAGACGGGCTGGATGCTGTTCTCGGCCGGCATGGCCCCGGACATCCGCACCGTCCTGATCGGACAGGATGCCGGCCAGCGGCCGTCCGACAAGCACAAGATGGGCTTCCGCGTCATGGTCAAGCTCGGCCCGAACTGCGGCGGCGACGTGCGCGAGTTCACGGCCTCTGCGGCGTCCGTCATCGACGCCATGAACACGCTGCACGACGCCTATCTTGCCGAGCGCGAGGAGGGCAAGCTGCCGGTCGTGCGCATCGCGCGCGTCGTCGCCGAGAAGTCGAAGCACGGCACCAACTACGCCCCTGTCTTCGAGATCGTGCAGTGGGTGCCGCGGCCGAAGGACTTGGTCTACGCACCGCGTGCCGGTTCGCGTCCTGCCGCGGGCGCCGGCAACAGCGCCCCGGCGCAGCAGCAGCCGGCGCCGTCGACCGGCTCCCGCCAGGTCGACCCGCCGCAGCAGAAGCAGCCCGAACGCGAGATGGCCGAAGACTTCGGCTGAAGCAGCCGCCGGGGCGGTCGTCACGACCAGGATCAGAGCCGCCCCGGCACCCCGCGTCGAATTACCTCCGCGAGGCGCCGACCGTGCCTCGCCTCACCCGCAGAGGCAAGGCGCAGCTTATGATGGCGGGCGTTTCGTTCGATCCCGACTGGTCAGGCCCCGCCGAATGGGCGCGCATGTATCGCGCTGTCGGGCTTCAGGTCGTGCCCGCACGCTTCCCGATGAAGACCCGCGACGACAAGCGTCCGGCGTTGGCCGACTGGCGCGAGTTCCAGCGCGAGCAGGTCGAGGATGCCATCTTCGAGAAGTGGTTTTCGTCCGACGCCAAGCCGAACATGGGCGCCATCACGGGCGCCGCCAGCGGCAATCTCCTCGTCATCGACCTCGACGAATACAAGTCGCCCGAGGCAGCGCTGTGGTTCCGCGAGGCGATGTTCGGCGTCTCGCCCGAGACATGGATGCAGATCACCGGCGGCGGCGGCCGGCAGTGGTTCTTCCGCCTCCCCGCAGACGTGGCGATCGGCAACTGCCGCACAGCGCTCGGCGTGGACATCCGCGGCCAGGGCGGCTTCGCCATGCTGCCGCCCTCACGGCACATGTCGGGCAAGCCTTATGCATGGGCGGATGGGCATGAGCCTTGGTCGATCGATATCGACGTGGCGCCGACGCATCTCATAGACGCCGTCCGCGCGCTGATCGAGGAACATGGCGGGTCGGCGACGCCGGCCGCGCGGGAGCGCGTCGCGTCCGAACAAGACCACGACGCCTGGGGCCACCTCGTCGACGGCCGCGAGGAATACATGCGCGCCGTCGTCTGGGCCCGTGTCGTGGACATGCGCCGCGAATCGCCGGCCCGCCCGGCAGGCGAGGCCCTGGAGGCCCATATCGCCGAGGCCTATCAGGTCTACGAGCGCAAGGTGCGCTCGCGTCTCGGCGGCCCCGATCCGCTGGCCATCAAGCTCGACCGCGAGGGGCGAGGCTTCACCGCCTTCGCCGACAAGTTCCGGGCCGCGCTGAAACAGTGGGACGGCAAGGTCGCGGAGGCGGCCCTCGTCCCAAAGCTCGTCCAGCATGACGAACCGCCATCGTCCTCGACCAGTGGCGCCAGCCTGGCCGAGAAGGTCGAGGCCGCCAACGGCGCGGCCGCAGCCGGCGACATCTACGAATGGCTCGACATTGCCAGCGTCAAGCGCCTGCCTGACCCGCGATGGGCCGTGAAGGATCTGATCATCGAAGATGCCCTCGGCTTCATCTACGGCGCGCCGGGCGTCGGTAAGTCGTTCGTCGCCCTCAACCTCGCGCTCAGCGTCGCCTACGGCTATCCGTCGTGGTGGTGGTCCAAGGCCATCGAGCGCAAGGGGCCGGTCGTCTACATCACCAGCGAGGGCACCGGCACCTTCAAGGTGAGGATCGACGCCTGGCAGCGTCACGAAGCCACCGCGAACGGGGTCGAGCTCGACGACGCCGCTCAGTTCGCCCTCGTGCGCGAGACGATCAACTTCATGAAGGCCGAGGACGTGGCGAAGCTCATCCGCACCGTCGAGGCCGTGCAGGCGGCCATGGGCGGCCCGCCAGCCCTCGTCTTCGTCGATACCGTCTCTCGCGTCATCCCCGGCGCCGACGAGAACCTGCAGTCCGCCATGACGCTTTTCGTCGAGGCCTGCGACCAGGTCCGCAAGCGATTCGGCTGCTCGGTCGTCGGCGTCCACCACGCAGGCAAGGCCGGCGACATGCGTGGGTCGACCGTCCTCAAGGGTGCCGGCGACTTCGTGTTCAAGCTGGAGCGCGAGGACGAGGACGACCACACGGCACCCTTCAAGTTCATCGCCGAGAAGATCAAGGACGCGGCGGACGGCTGGCGCAACATGGTGAAGCTGTCGCCCGTGGGGTGGATTGAAGCCGGCAAGCTCGATGGCGAGCGCAAGAGCCTCGTAGCCCTTCCGACGACGGCCGAGAGCCCGATCAGGAAGCCCGACGACATGCCATCGCGCGACATCGTCAGACAGGTTCTGAAGGACATCGACGCCTCGTGGAGCGCCGGCAATCCGCTCTCGCCGAAGGTCCAGACAAAGAGCATCGGACGGTATGCCCCTCAGGTCGCCAGCACCCGCTACGGGGTCAAAATCGAGGCCGCCGAGCGTCTGATCCAGAGCCTCTTGGACAACGAAATCATCGTTTTCGAGCAGGTCAACAGCAACTCCAAGAAGTTCGGTTTGAGGGTCAAATCATGGGAAATCTGATTGCGGAGGTTGTGCGGAGGTTTGCGGAGGTTCCCTCGCGCGCGCACGCGAAAAACAAGGCTAAGTCATTGAAAGTAAAGGTGTTGCGGAGGTCGGTGCGGAGGTTGTGCGGAGGTTGCGGAGGTTTGGTGCTAAGTCATTGAAATCATTGATGCGGAGGTTGCGGAAGTTGATCCCCCTCCTTCGGAGGGGTTCTTGGGACCCCTCCTCGTCGGGATAGGAGCGCACGATGGCACGAACCAAGACCCTGCTGGCCGAGGCCCCGCTGTCGGCCGACCGCATGACGGCGGAGTGGCAGAAGACGAACGCGACCTATCTGGCCGGGCGGGCCGAGATCGACGGCGTCGATGCCCTGGCCGGGGCGATGGAGGCGAAGTGGGGTGTCGACCGGCTGAGGCTGCTGGTCGGTCCGGATCTCCGCGAGAAGTTCGACCGCCAGCGCCTGAAGCTCAACCAGGCGATCAGGCAGGGCTCGCTCGAAGACGTGCGGCGCGAGGCGCCACGGATGGCGACGGCCTGGCGCGTGCTCGACCGTGAGGCCATGGCGGCCGGTGCCACGGCCTGCGACCCCGACGTGCTGGAGATCGCCATGCCCTGCGGCATGGTCGCCGCGATCGTCAGGGACATTGCCGACGCCCGCAAGGTTCAGTCACAGGCGGATGGTCGACGGGTGGCTGTCTACAGTCACGACGAGATCGGCCGCATCCTCGAGCGCTTCCGCGACGTGTCCGCCGTCAAGGTCATGTTCCCCGGAGCCGAAGTCACCGCCGTGCGGCCGCTGGGGCCGCGCGATCCGTTGCAGGCCGTCGAGACGTTCGACGACAGCATTCCGTTTTGAGGCGAGGCATGAGCCACCAGCTCAACCGGATCATGCACAAGGGCCGCCCGCGGTCGCGTCTGCCGAAGATCGGCGGCGCGCGGCCGTTCAAGGTGCTGGACGCCACGAAGCCATTGCGGGCCGCGCCGGAGGCCCGCGAGTGGCTGGTGGCGATGGTGGAGCCCCGCGCCGAGGAAAAGGCGGCCACGGCGCTGCGCGAGGCGGGGTATCTCGCGTGGTATCCTCAGATGACATGCTGGATCAGCTCGGCGCGGCTGAGGACGCGAACAAAGGTCAACCGACCCCTGTTCCCGCGCTATGTCTTCGTCGCGCTCCAGGCCCACGCCCGCAAGGCGATCAAGGATTGCGACCACGTGGCCGGCATCGTCGGAAGCGGCCGGGTCTTCGCTCGACCATCGCTGCTCGCCACACTCTCGCGGCGCCAGCGCCTCGGCGAGTTCGACATGGGCCTGGGCGAGACGCTGTTCGCGCGGGGCGATGTGGTCACTGTCGCCGAGGGCGTGGCCAGCGGCCTCCATGGCGTGGTGCTCAAGGCCGAGGCGGATCGCGTCAAGGTGCTCATGGACCTGCTAGGCTCGAAGCGACCCATCGACATGCCGGCGTCCGCCCTGCGGAAGGTGGCTTGAACTTCGGATGAGAATGTGATTCACTTCCTCATCGCGCAGACGGTTCGCACCTTGTTGCACCCTGCGTGCGAAGCATTGGTTAGAGCCGCATTGGCTCCCGCTTCACTTCGATCCTCATCGCTGCAAGGTCGCCATGACACCCGAACAGGTGAAGGCCGCCGCCGACCGCGCCGAGCGTGTTGAGCGCAAGAGCAATCGCACCGGCCGACCATCCATCTACAGCCAGAAGGTCGCGGACCTCATCTGCGAGAAGATCGCGGACGGGGAGAGCCTTCGGAAAATCTGCGAGGACGAGACGATGCCGAACCGGCAGACCGTCTTGAACTGGCTGGCGAAGGACGACGCTTTCTCGGCCAGGTATGCACGCGCCCGCGAAATCCAGGGTGACGCGATGGACGAGAGGATCCTTGAGGTCGCCGATGCCTGTACGCCTGAAACGGCTCAAGCCGACCGCGTGAAGATCATGGCCTACCAGTGGCGGGCATCGAAGCTGGCGCCGAAGAAGTACGGCGAAAAGGTCACGCTGGAGGGCGGCGAGACGCCGATCAGCACCGTCACGCGCGTTGAGCTGGTCGCGCCCAAGCGATGACCGCCGCGCAGATCGAGCTTCCCGAAAAGCTCATTCCGGTTTTCGAGGGCGAGGCCGACGTTCGCGGCGCCCATGGCGGTCGTGGCTCGGCCAAGACGCGCAACTTCGCCAAGATGACGGCTGTTCGCGCGTATATGTGGGACATGGCCGGCCGCGAGGGCATCATCCTCTGCGGTCGTGAGTTCATGAACTCGCTGGACGATTCCTCGCTCGCCGAGGTGAAGGCAGCTATCGCCTCCGAGCCGTGGCTCGCGGCGCACTTCGAGGTCGGCGAGAAGTACGTCAGGACCAAGAGCGGGCGCATCGCCTACAAGTTCGCCGGCCTTGATCAGAACATCGACAGCATCAAGTCGAAGGCTCGTATCCTGCTCTGCTGGGTGGACGAAGCCGAGCCCGTCTCGGAGGAGGCCTGGCAGACGCTGATCCCGACGCTTCGCGAGGAAGACAGCGAGCTATGGGTGACGTGGAATCCGAAGAGCCCGCGCAGCGCGACGCATAAGCGCTTCCGCCTGAGCAAAGACACGCGGTTCAAGATCGCGGAAATGAACTACACGGACAATCCGTGGTTTCCTGAAATTCTCGACCGCCAGCGCGCCCGCGATCAGCTAGAGCGCCCTGACAGCTACGACCATATCTGGAATGGCGACTTCGCTCGGGTGGTGGAAGGCGCCTACTACGCTGCAGGCCTGACGCGGGCGCAGCGCGAGGGCCGCATCGGCTTCGTCGCTGCCGATCCGTTGCTGCCGATCCGGGCCGTCGCCGACATCGGTGGCACCGGCCAGAAGGCCGACCTTTTCTCGTTCTGGATCGTGCAGTTCGTCGGCGTCGAAATCCGCTGGCTCGACCACTACTCCGCGAAGGGGCAGCCGTTCGCCGTGCATGTCGCATGGCTCCGCGACCGCGGCTGGAGCAAGGCGCAGATCGTCCTGCCGCACGACGGCGAGAAGCAGGACACGGTTTATGACGCCAGCCCCGAGAAGTATTTTCGCGATGCCGACTTCGACGTGATGGTGGTCCCGAACCAAGGCAGGGGCGCGGCCAAGCAGCGGATTGAAGCCGGGCGCCGGCTGTTCCCCTCGATGCGGTTCAATGCCGCGACGACTGAGGCCGGCCGCGAGGCCTTGGGCGCCTACCACGCCCACAAGGACGATAAGCGCGGCATCGACCTCGGCCCCGAGCACGATTGGGCCTCGCACGACGCCGACGCCTTCGGCCTCGGCTGCATCTTTTTCGAGGGTGCCCGGCCCCGTGCGCGGCAGAAGCTGCCCTTCACCCCCCGAAAGGTCGCCTGATGGATCAGATGTCCGAAGACGACCTGTCCGCCTTGGTGGACGGGTGGATTAGCCATTGCCAGGTGAACGAGGCGACCACCGCCGAGCGCCGGCAGGCCATCGACTACTACAATGGCAAGTGCCCCGACTTGCCCGCCGAGGAAAACCGCTCGTCCGTCGTCTCTCGCGACGTGCGCGATACCGTGGCTAAGGTGCTGCCGTCGCTCATGCGCGTGTTCATGGGCGGCGCGCGCATCGTGGACTATGAGCCGGTCGGCCCGGAAGACGAGGCGATGGCGGATCAGGCGTCCGATGTCATCTCGTGGAAATTCGAGAACGAATGGTCGGGCTATGACGTGTTGTGGAGCGCCCTTCAGGATGCGCTCCAGCACCGCAACGGCGTGATCAAGTGGTTCTACGAGCAGAAGATCGATGTCACCGCCAAGAGCGTGTCCGGTCTTTCGGAAATCGAATGGGTCGGCCTGATCGCCCAAGAGGGCGTGGAGGTTCTGGAGACCTCCACAGAGCCCGATCCTGCCGGCATGCCGGACGAGAGCGGCCTGATGGAGCCGCAGATGGTCTATTCCGGCCGCGTCCGCTGCAAGCGCATGCGGTCATCGCCGAAGATTATCTCCGTAGCACCCGAGGACTTCCTGATCGACCCCGACGCCCTGTCCGTGGGTGAGGCTCAGTTCGCAGGCGACCGCACGCGCCTGCGCCGCTCCGATCTCGTCGCGATGGGCTACCCGCGCGAGGTGGTGGACGAGCTTCAGACGTCGAGCGCCTTCCAGGCCGACGACGACAAGAGCGCGCGGCAGGACCGGACGTTCTTCTTCCAGCAGAACCAGACCAGCGACCCGTCGAACGAGCCGGTCGATTATTTCGAGTGCTTCGTGCGGGTCGATTTCGACAACGACGGCATCGCCGAGCTGCGCCGCGTCTGTCTCGCCGGGGGCAGCGAAGGCCGGAAGGTGCTGGTCAACGAGGATTGGGACGAAATCCCCTACGCCGACATCCGCACGGAGATCGTTGCGCATCGCCGCGAGGGCCGGTCGGTCTTTGATGACGTCGGCGACATTCAGCGCGTGAAGACGATGCTGTTCCGGCAGACGCTGGACAACCTATATGCGCAGAACATGCCGCAGCCGATTGTCGATGCGGATTCGGTCGAAGATCCCTCAGCGGTCACCAATCCTGAGTTCGGCAAGCCCATCGTCATCAAGCCCGGGGCCGATGCCAACCGGGCTGTGCAATATACCAAGACGCCGTTCGTGGCCGGCGAGTCCTTCGGCATGCTCGAATATCTCGACCGGGTGGTGACCGACCGCACCGGCGTTTCCGATGCCGCTTCGGGCCTCTCGCCGGATGCGCTTCAGAACCAGACGGCCGCGGCCACCCGCGTCTTCGAGAACTCGAATACCGCGCGCGTCGAGCTGATGGCGCGGACCATTTCCGAGAGCGGCCTGAAGCGCCTTTTCCGCGGCCTGCTGAAGCTGCTCGCCAAGCATCAGGACAAGGCCGGCACGATCCGCCTGCGCAATCAGTGGGTGCAGTTCGATCCGCGCATGTGGAACGTCGATATGGACGCGACGGTGAATACGGGCCTCGGCGCCGGCTCGCGCGAGCGCGACATGATGATGATCAACCAGATCGGCATCGCGCAGGAAAAGCTGATGGCCGCCTTCGGCAAGCCGGGCGTCAATCCCTTCGTCACCGCCGAGAACCTGTTCGCTGCCCTCAAGCGCGGGGTTGAGGCCGCAGGGCTTCGCCACGTCGAGCAGTTCTTCACCGAGCCCTCGCCGGACCAGATCGCAGCGCTGAACAAGCCACAGCCGACGCCGGAGCAGATGAAGATCGAAGGCCAGATGCAGGTCGAGCGGCTCAAGATCGAATCGCAGGGCCAGATCGAGACGATGAAGGTCCAGGGCGCGCAGCAGCTTGAGGCGGTGCGCATGGAGGTCGCCCGCGACAAGGAGATGGCGCAGGCCGAGGCCGACCTGATGGTGAAGCAGAAGGAGATGGACCG
Organism: Pseudomonadota bacterium; assembly: GCA_020161695.1. Taxonomy (GTDB): domain Bacteria; phylum Pseudomonadota; class Alphaproteobacteria; order Rhizobiales; family Phreatobacteraceae; genus Phreatobacter. Next base: position 104,756 of record JAIUOO010000006.1, read on the forward strand.
CGACGCTGAGAACGCCGAGCGCGACGCCATCCTGCGCCAGCAGAAGGCCGATCTGGACGCCGCTCTCGAGCGCGAGCGCATCGCCTCCAACGAGCGGATCGCTCAGGCCAACAACGAGACGAAAATCCTCATCGAGCAGATGCGGATCGCGTCGAAGCCTGTTGAGCCCGCCGAGCCCGCCCTTCTCGGCAACGAGGTGACGGCATGACCACTTTCCGCAGGGAGGACGCCGAATTCCTCCGCGACAATCCTCTCCTGAAGGCGACGCTCGCCAAGCTGGAGAAGGACCATTTCGAGCGCGCCCTGTCGGCCGCTCCTTCAGACCCCGACGCCGTGAGCGATGCGCTCCACATGGTCAGGGCAATCCGAGCTCTTGACGGGGAATTGCGGCGCATGTCCGCAGCACCTCCCCCGAAGAGGCAGCCCGTCGCCTGACGGGCGCACACTAGAACCAGAGAACAGCGATGAGCGACAACAACCTGGCCGATGCCGGGACTGCCGACGCGCAACCACTTGCCCAGGACCAGAGCGACGACGCCCTGATTGCCCGGTTCCTCGAAGACGAGACGGTCGATGACGACCAGACCGTTGCCAAGGACAGGCCGGCCGAGACGGACGACCAGCAGTCCCCCAAGTCGGATGAAGACGAAGACGTGCTCTTTGCCGAAGAGGACGGCGCCACGAAGGACGGCGACAAGGACAAGGCCGGCGAGCCCGCGCTGGGGGTCACCCTCGGCGACGGGACGAAGGCCACCCCCGCACAGATCCAGGAGTGGCGCGACGGTGCGCTTCGGCAGGCTGACTACAGCCGCAAGACCCAGGAACTCGCCGAGCATCGGCGGGGCCTTGAGGACGAGCGGACGCGGGTCAGGACGCACGAAACCCACGTTTCACAAGCTCTCGACCGGGCGCTGGCGGTTCTCTCCCGCTATCTCCCGCCGGAACCCTCCCGCGAGCTCGCTTTCACCGATCCCATCGAGTTCACCCGCCAGAAGGCCATCTACGACGGCGCGATGGCGGATATCGGCTCGATCGTTTCGGAGAAATCCGACCTTGAGGCCAAGACCAAGGCCGAAACGGAACGCGAGACGCAGGCGCAGCGGACAACCCGCCTCCAGGCTGAATGGGACGCCCTGACCGGGCACCTCCCGCAGCTCAAGGACCCCGCGAAGAACGAGGCGCTTATCGGCCGCCTCGCATCGACGCTCGACAGCTACGGCTTCGACAAGGGGACGATCAGCCAGATCGAGGATCATCGCATGTTCCTCGTGATCGCTGACGCGGCGCGATACCGCCAGATGCAGGCGCAGAAGAGCCAGCAGCCGGGCAAGACGCCCCCTGTTGGGTCGCCGCCGGCAAAGCGCCCGCAGGGTGGGACGAACTTCCGGGAGCAGGTGAAGCGAGCCCAACAGAGCGGCAGCGATCAGGCCCTGATGGACACGCTGGCCGCGCGCTTCAACGACTGAAGGAACACCGCCATGACCCAGGTTGCCGGCACGACCGACACCTACGATCTCGTTGGCCGTCGCGAGGACTTTCGCGACGCCATCTACATGATCACGCCGGAGCAGACGCCGCTCCTGTCGATGATCGGCAAGTCCGAAGCCAAGAACACTCGTCACGAGTGGCAGACGGACACGCTCGCCGCCCCGAACCAGGCCAACGCCCAGCTCGAAGGCGACGACTATGGCTATGCCGACGTGGCCCAGCCCGTCCGCGTCTCCAATCTCACGCAGATCAGCTACAAGACCTTCATGGTCTCCGGCACTGCCGAGGAGGTGAAGAAGGCGGGCCGACCGGGCAACTCGGAAATCGGCCGCGCTAACCTCAAATACGGCAAGGAGGTGATGCGCGACATCGAGGCCGCGGTGCTCGCCCGCAATCAGGCCTCCGTGCTCGGCGCCGCCGCGACCGCTCGTCAGTCCGGCTCGCTGTCGTCCTGGCTCACGTCGAACGTGTCCCGCGGTGCGACCGGAGCGAATGGCGGCTTCAACTCCGGCACCGGCCTGACCGTCGCGGCCACTGACGGCACCCTCCGCACCTTCGCGGAGACGCAGGTTCAGGACGTGATGCAGGCAGCCTACACGGCCGGCGGCAAGCCGAACGTGCTGATGATGGCGCCGACCCGCAAGCGCCAGTTCTCGGCGTTCACGGGCAACCTCGGCACGAACGCCACCATGCCGGTTGACGGCAAGGTGACGGGTGCCCGCTCCATCGTGGCCGGCGCGGACTTCTACAAGTCCGATTTCGGCACGCTGAAGGTCGTCCCGAATTACATCATGGCCGCCGCCGCCGTGCCGCGTGTCCGCGACGTGTTCGCGCTCGACCCGTCGATGCTGGAGATCGCCTATCTGCGTCCCTTCCAGCGCCAGAAGCTGGCGAAGACGGGCGACGCCGAGAAGCGTGCGGTCATCGCCGAATGGACGCTCATCGTTCGCAACGAGGCCGGCAACGGCGTCGTTGCCGACGTGCAGTAATGACCAAACGGGGGCGCGGGAAACTGCGCCCCTTCCTCTTTCCGGAGAAAGCCCTTGTCCGAAGATCCTGACCTTCCCGACGATGTCCGCGCGGCCATGGAGGCGGCGGAGCCCGAGAACGCCCCGAAGCGCCGCGGGCGCCCGCCGAAGCCTGTCGAAGCGCCTGCCGGCATGGTGAATGTCGAGATCGTCCGCGACTGGTGGGACGAGGAAGAGGTTCGGCACCGCGCCGGCACCGTCATCCCTCTGCCGCCGAAGCAGGCTCTCGGCCTCGTGAGCCGCGGCATCGCCAAGGAACCGGGCGCCGAGTGATGTCGGACCTCCCGGACATCGAAAACCTGAAGGTCGAGGTTGACCCCGGCCTTCCCGTCGATCTGCCGACAGAGCCATGGTCGGAGTACGACGCCGCCAATGGCGTCATGAACCATTTCTTCCCGCTCGGCGATGGTCGCCTGCTCAAGAAGACCGAGTTCCTGATGACGCAGGAGCTGATCGACCAGAACCACGCCGAGGCGATGGCCTCGCAGAATACCCGCTGGCGCGATGGGTACACGAAAATCGCCTCCGTCCCGATGAACCTCCTGTTCAACGAGGATGGCCTGTCGAAGGCGCTGAAGGCCGGTGACGACGCCTACCTGAACCGCTGGCTCAACGACGCCGACAATCGCGCCTGGCGCACTCGAGGAGGCGTTCTCTGATGGCCGCCATCGCCGACTATTCCGAACTCGTCCTCGCGGTCGGCGAGCACCTGAACAACAGCGCGCTCGTGGATTCCATGCCCCGTTTCATCGGCATGGCCGAAGCGAAGCTGAACCGCGCGTTGCGGCTTGCGGACCAGGAAACGACGGTCACGCTCGCTGGCGACGCCGATGGTGCAATTCCGCTGCCGGACGACTTCCTAGAGGTCAAGAGCGCGGCGACGACCGGCGCACCGCCGATCATCCTCCGTGCAATGGGCGCCGACAACGCTGCTCGCCAGTATCAAGGCGGCGATCCCGTTGGCTATCTCATCCAGCGCGGCAACATGCTCGTACGCCCGCCTTCGCAGCGGGGCGTGGCGCTGACCTATTACGCGGCCATCCCTCCGCTGGAGACGGCGACGGACCAGACGAACTGGCTGCTCGCCAAGCACCCCGACCTCTACCTCTATGCCGTCGCCTACGAGGCTTGCGTGTACCTGTCCGATGCGGCGCGCGCGGCGATGGTCGGCGAGTTGGTGGGCGGCGCTATCCGCTCCGCACAGCGTGCCGACCAGATGGCCCGCTTCTCACAGTCGCGCATGCGCTTCGCGAGGCCCATGCCATGAGCCTTCTGACGATCTGCCAGAACGCGGCGATCCAGCTTAGCCAGCCGGCGGTGACCACCGTCTTCGGGTCGAGCGCCCGCTTCCATCAGGAGCTTGTCATCCTGACGACGGAAGCCGGCAAGGAACTGCTGCGTCGTCACGATTGGGGCCGGCTCGTGAAGACGCAGAACTATGCGACGACGCCCGGTCAGCTTCCCGGCGATTTCGAGCGCCTGACGCTGGGCTCGCCGGTCAGGATTGGTATGACGCCCGTGCGTGGCGCGCTGTCCGACGCCGAGATGAACCTGAAGCGGGCGGCTGCATCTACCTCGCCGCCGCGCTTCCTCTTGCGCAAGCCCAATATCGAAATCGCGCCGGTTCCGAGCGCGCCTGTCACGCTCGAATATGTCTCCACGAACTGGATCGAGAGCGCGGATGCGACGCCAATCCAGAAGGACGCCTTCGGTGCGAACACCGACAACTGTCTGATCCCCGAGGACATCATCACGCAGGCCGTGATCTGGCGCTGGCGTCGCCTGAAGGGGCACGAGTATCAGGACGAGCTGGATCAGTATGAGCAGGCTGTCGAGTATCGCGTGAGGGCAGATCGCGCGATGCGCCTTCCCGCCGAGCAGCCGACTTCGACCGCCAAGCCGGCGAAGGTGTCGGCCTGATGCTCGCGCCAGCGCGGGAGCGCGACAGGACAGTCAGCAAGCGCGGAATGCGGTCGCAGACGCAGCCCTTGCCCGTGCCGTGGAAGGGCTGGAACACCGAACAGCCGCTGACCGCGATGGAGCCGGAGTTCGCGCCGGTTCTGCGCAACTGGTGGCCAGAGCCGGACGGCATCCGCCCGCGCGGGGGATATGTCGAGCAGGCGTCGGGTCTCGGCGGTCCTGTGGCGTCTCTGATGTCCTACGTCTCGGGCCTCACCAAGAGGCTGTTCGCCGCGTCTGGTGCCAATATCTTCGACGTGACGGCGCCCGGCCCCGTGGGCGCTGCGGCGTGGTCCACGGCGACCGCCGATCGCTGGCAGTCGCTCAACGTCGCGACCTCGGGCGGGCAATTCCTGATGGCCGTCAACGGGGCGGACCACCCGATCAATTTCAACGGCATTGCATGGTCCGCTTCGCCTGCCATCACGGGCGTTGCCGGTGGCGCGAACAGCATCGTGAATTTGTTCCTGTCGCAGAAGCGCGTCTTCCTGATCAAGAAGGACAGCGCGGATATCTACTACCTCTCGCCCGCCTCCATCGGCGGCGCGGCATCGCTTCTTCCGCTCGGCCAGGAATTGAAGAAGGGCGGCGCGATCATCGCGGGCGGAACGTGGTCGTCGGACTCGGGCGCCGGCATGGACGACCGCACGGTTTTCATCTCGTCCGAGGGTGAGGTTCTGATTTTCGGCGGCACCGATCCGTCGAGCACGACCACATGGGCGCTCGAAGGTCGCTACGAGATCGGCCGGCCTCTCGGCTATCGCTGCGCGGTCAATTTCGGCGGCGATCTGGCGATCCTGACGCAAGACGGATTGATGTCGCTTGCGGCTGTCCGCCAGCTAGACCGAACGGCCGCCCAGCAGGGCGCGCTGACCCGCAATATCCGGCAGGCATTCGCCTCCGCCGTCCGCAGCGATGTCGATACCTTCGGCTGGCAGACCATCGGCTTCAGCCGTGGCCAGATGGTCATCGTCAACGTGCCGAACCTGGCTTCCGGCGAGACCCGTCAGTTCGTCATGAACACGCTCAGCAGCGCGTGGGCCGAATATACCGAGTGGGAGGCTTTGTGCTGGGTCGAGCATGACAACCGCGTCTATTTCGGCACCGCGGAGGGCGTGGTCAACGAGGCCGAACGCGGCTCCATCGACGGTATCAGCCTGATCCAGTGCTTCGCGGTCGGCGCGTTCAACAGCCTCGCCCAGCCGGACGCCTACAAGACCGCGCTGGAGCTGAAGATTTTCTACGAAGGCGGTGCTGGCGCGCGGATCTACACCGCAATCGGCGTCGATTATGACCTTGATCCCGTGTTCGAGGAATATAACGCGCAGTTCCTGACCGGGTACTATTTCACTTGGGACTTGTCGGCCTGGGACGCGAGCTTCTGGGTCGGCGGCGAGACCACGGGCAGCAGTCAGGTTCTCGTCTGGAACGTCGGCAACTGGAATGAAACGTTCTGGGCCGGCGGCGAGCGGCGGAACACCGTTGCACAGTCTGTCTTCGGCTCCGGTTATGCCTTGGCCGTGGGCTTCCGCACCGTCGTCGCCGATGGTTCGCCGGCCCGCGAACCCGGCCTGAAGCTTCAGCGCTTCGACCTCACCTACGAAGTCGGCAGCGCCCTGTGACGTGGACTATCGAGACCGGGGAGCGCGCCACGGAATGGTGCGCTGATCAGCTCGGCATCGGCATCTACGGCCCGCATCAGTCCTTCGCCATCGCCGAGCATGGCGAGGTGGTCGGCGCCTGCGTCTTTCACGACTGGAACCGGCACGACATCAGCGTTGCTGTTGCGAACACTCGTCGCGCGTGGCCGCGCCCGTTTCTCCGTCGCCTCGGCCAGTACGCCTTCGATGAATTGCGATGCTGCCGGGTTTCGGCGGTCACCCGCGCGGACAATGCGCGGGCCATCGCCGTCCTGAACAAATGCGCGGTGCTCGAGGGCGTCAAGCGACGCGGCTTCGGCGCTTGCGATGCTCTCATATTCGGAATTCTCAAGGAGGACTGGCGCTATGCCTAGCGGAAGCTCCCCGCCGCCCGCGCCCGATCCGAAGGTGACGGCGGAGGCTCAGACCAAATCGAACCGTGAAACCGCCCTCGCCAATTTCGGCCTCGGCGCGATCAACCAGACCGACGCGTCCGGCAACACGCTGACCTATAACCGGATTGGCACGTGGGATGACGGCACGCCGCGCTTCGAGGCAATCCAGAAATATTCCGCGGCCAATCAGGGCCTGGCCGACACGAACCAACGCACGCAGCAGAACATCGCGAACATCGGCCAGGAGCAGTCCGGCCGCATCCGCGAACTGCTCGGCCAGCCGCTGACGCTCGGCGACAATGCCCGCGAAGCGAAGCTCTTCGAGATGCAGACCCAAAGGCTCAACCCGGTGCTGGCGCAGCAGGAAGAAGCCCTTCGCACGCGCCTCGCCAATCAGGGCGTCGCGCCGGGTTCAGCGGCTTTCGAGGCGGAGATGCGTCGCTTCGGAGAGGGCCGGAACGACGCCTACACGCAGCTAGCCTTGCAGGGCCGGAACCAAATCAACACCGAATTGATGGCGGAGCGGAGCGCACCGATCAACGAAATCTCGGCGCTGATGTCCGGTTCGCAGGTGACGCCGTATCAGGGCGCAGCCACGCCGAAGGTGCAGCAGGCGAACACCGATGTTGCCGGCATCACCAATGCCGCGCACGCCGCGAACATGCAGGCCTGGCAGGCGGAGCAGCAGCAGTCGCGCGGCCTGATGGGTGGCCTGTTCTCCCTCGGCGGAACGCTCGGCTCCGCCCTCCTGATGTCCGACGAACGCGTGAAGGAAGACAAGGAGAAGGTCGGCGAACTCGACAACGGGCTGCCGATCTATGCCTTCCGGTACAAAAAGCCTGAGAACGACAACGGTTCGCCGGCCCCCATGCAGATCGGCCTGATGGCTCAGGACGTACAAAAGGTGAAGCCGGAGGCGGTTCACCGCGGCGCAGGCGGGCTGCTCGCCGTCGATTACGGCAAGGCCGTCAAGGGGAGGCGTCGTCATGGCTGAGGGCTTCTTCTTCGGCGACCAGGTCGCCTCGCCCTCGCGCCGCCGCCTCTATGAGGTGCTGATGTCGCAGGGTCTGTCGTCGGAGCCGATCCAGCACTGGACGCAGGGCGCCGCCAATATGGCGAAGGCGATACTCGGCGCGCACCAGCTATCCCGGCAGGACGCAGCCGAGCGGGAGGCCACGGCCGGCCTTCTGGCGGCGTTCGGTGGCGGGCAGTCGGCGGGAGCGGGAACCGGTGGCGGCGCATCCAGCGCGCCTTCTGCATCGGCCACGTCCGCGTCTGGCGATGCCTCTGATATCCCCAATCTGCCGCCGACGCTCATCAGCTCCGAGAGCGGCGGGAATCTGCGTGCGCAGAATTCGGCCATGGGTGCGGGCGGCCAGCGTGGGCACTTCGGCGAGTTGCAGTTCGGTCAAGCACGCCTTCAGGAGGCGGGCGAGGCCGGCGCTATCCCGCGTGGCACCACCCCGCAGCAGTTCATGGGCTCGCCCGACCTTCAGCGAGCGGCGGCGCGCTGGCACTTCGATGACATCGATAGCCGGATCAGGTCGAGCCGCCTTGATCGCTTTATCGGCCAGTCGGTCAACGGCATCCCCGTGACCATCGACGGCATGCGCGCGGTAGCTCATCTCGGCGGCAGCGGCGGCCTCCAGCAGTTCCTTGAGACCGGAGGTCGCTACAACCCGGCCGATGCGAATGGCACTCGCCTCAGCGACTATCTGCGTCGGCATGCATCGAATCGCACATTCGGTCCCGCCCAGGCTGTCGGCATTCCGCAGCCGCCGAGCAGCGCCGACCGAAGCGCCGCGGCCGACGCACAGTGGAACAACCGCCCCCGGATCGATTATTCCCGTCCGCAGCAGCGTGCAGACATCGGCTCCGCCGTCACGGATGAGCTTTCGCTGACGCAGCCGACCGCGCTGACCTCGATGCAGCCCGAGCCGGTGGATGCGGCGTGGGAAGAGCGCCTTCGGATCGCTGCCGAGCAGGATGCCCAGGCGCGGCCGTTGCCGCCCTCCCGGCCCGCTGCTGCTCCGGCAATCATGGATCGGCCCGATGCCCTCGGCGGCATCACGCCCGGTGCGCCGACCGCCGCGCCCATCCCGGCGCCGCGTCCCGTGCAGATCGCTCAGGGTGCTCCTATCCCGCAGGCCCGCCCGAACATCGAACCGCCGGCCGGCGCCCAGCCGGCCATTGCCCGGCCCGACCTCGCGCGCGCTCTGATGCCGGAGCGTGATCGTCTCATGCTCATGCGCGACGAGGCCAGCCTTGCGCCCGGCGAGGCCGATACGCTGCGCGCGGGCCTCCCTGGCTCTCGGGGGGCGCACGCAACGCCCGCTGCGTCTCAGAATTCGCCGGCCGTGACAGGCAACGGTTTCGATCCGCTCGGCGGCCTGCGCAATCTGCTCATGGGCGGCGCACAGCGGGTGCCAGCCGGTCAGGCTCCTCCTGTAGCGGCGATGGGCACGGCTGGCGCCCCTGCATCGCCAGCACAGCCTGCCAGTGGCGATCAGCGCCAGCGCCTGATGATGGCCCTGATGAACCCGAGCCTTTCGGCGTCGGGCCGGCAGATGGGCATGGCCATGCTCCAGCAGCTTCAGCCGGACATGCAGATCGTGACGACGCCCGAAGGCGCGATCATCGCCGTGAACAAGCGCACGGGCGCGGTGCAGAACCTTCGCGACGCGGCCCGGCCGCCTGTCATCCTGCCGGAAGGAGGGACGCTGGTTAACCCGCAGGATGGTCGCGTTCTCGCGCGCGGCGGGGCGCAGCAGACGCCCGACCAGCGCAACTACGACACTTATGTCCGGCAGGAGCAGCAGGCCGGCCGGACGCCCGACGATTTCACGAAATGGATGCGAGGCAATCGCCGCGAAAGCTCCGGGCTCGACACGCCGGACGAGGCTTTCCAGAAGGAGCTTGGCAAGAACCTCGGCACGCAGATCGGCGCCCTTATCGAGGACGGCCGGCAGGCAGGCGTGGACCTCCGCAACATCGCCGAACTGGAAACCCTTATGGGCCAGATCGGCACGGGCGCGACGGCAGAAGCCAAGCGCCGCCTCGGCGAACTGGGCATCACCTTCGAGGGCACAGATCGCATTCAGGCCGTGAACGCGCTGCTCAGCAGGCTCACGCCTCAGCAGCGCGTGCCAGGCTCCGGCGCAACGTCGGACTTCGATGCGAAAATGTTCCGTGACAGCCTGCCGAGGCTGATCAACTCGCCTAACGGCAACCGCCTGATCATGGATACGATGAGGCAGATTGCGGAGAACCGGCTTGCCCGTTCCGACATCGCTACTCGCATGTCGATCCCGGTCAGCGATGGCGGCCTTTCGCGCTCCGATGGCCTGAAGCAGCTTCAGGAGCTTTCCCGGCAGGCGCGCGAAATCTCGACCCGCGTCGGCGAGGCGGCCGGCCTCACGGGCCGCAATGGCGCGGCTGGTGCTGCGGGGGGCGCCCCCGCCGTCGTGCCGCCTCAGGGCGCAATCGATGTGCTGCGCGGCAACCCGTCGCCGACCGCTCGGCGTCAGTTTGATGAGGTCTTCGGGCCAGGCGCGGCTGATCGTACTCTGAGGGGGCAGTGATGGTAGAGAACCCCTTCGCTCGCTTCGCCGAAAAGCCAGTGGAAGCTCCGGCGGCCGACAACCCGTTCACGCAGTTCGCGGAGAAGCCAGGCGACCGTCTTCAGGGCCTCTGGGATGAGGTGCAGGCCGGCCGTCGTCGGTTCTCGTCCATGACCGAGGCCGATCAGGATGCGGTCGTTCGGCGCTTCTCGCCGTCCAACGCGGGCAATGCCGGCGCGCAGGGCATGCTGATGAATTGGGCCGACGAAGCCACCGCTGGGGCGAACGCCCTCGCCGAGACGGTCGGCCTCGGGCGCCGCTATGCAGGCGGCAATCTGACGGAGCGGTACCAGGATCATAAGGCCTTTCAGGACGCGCAGCAGCGGACCTATGCCGCCGATAATCCGAAGACGGACTTCGCCGCAAGGGCCGTGGGTGGTCTTGCGGGTGCCGTGGCGCTGCCGGCTTCGACGCTGATGCGCGGAGCCTCGACAGGCGCGGCGGTCGGTAATGGCATGATGACCGGGCTCGCATATGGAGCGCTAGCTGGGGCGGGCGAGGGCAACTCGTTGGACGAGCGCGGATGGAATGCAGCGCGTGGCGCGGGGGTTGGCTTGGGGGTGGGCATTGCAGCGCCTTTTGCGGCCCGCGGCATCTCCAACGCCTACGGCTATGTCGCCGACCGCACCTTTCGTGCTCCGCCCGCGGCCCTTCGTGGCTATGAGCGCGGCGCAGTCGAGCGTGTCGGCCGCGCTATGGGCGACGATGGAGTGACGCCACAAGTTGCCGCCACGGCGAGGGCGAGGCTCGGCCCTGAAGGCATGCTCGCGGACCTCGGCGATAACCTCCGTGGTCAGGCAGGGGGCATCGCGGCAACACCGGGCGCCGGCAAAAGCATTGTCTATGACGCATTGCGCGCTCGGGCCGATGGCGCCCCCGCTCGCATCACTCGCGACGTGGATGCGGCATTCGGTCCCGCCCGCTCGCTTCCCGACACGCTTGAAGGCATCCGGCAGACCTATGCCCAGCGCTCCGGCCAACTCTACGATCAGTTTCGGCAGACGCCCGTCCCCTTCACCCGCGAGATCGAGGCGACCTTCGACGCCCTCCGTTCGACCTCTGCCGGCCAGCGGGCAATCCGCGACGCTCATCAGAACTGGCTCATCGACCAGGCTGCCCGTCGCTCGACCAGTCCGCGGCAGTTCTTCGCGAACATCGCCGACGATGGTAGCATGGCCGTGCAGCGCGTGCCGAACGCGGCGGAGTGGGACTATCTGAAGCGCGCCCTCGATGGTCATGCGAGCGCAGCGCAGCGCAGCGGCGAGCGGAACGCTGAAAGCCAGTTCTCGGCGCTCTCGCGTCGCGTGCGGGACACTGTGGACGAGGCGATTTCGCCCGGCGACGCCGCGAACAGTGTCTATGCCCGCGCTCGCGCGACTTCCGCCGAGGGCTTCGGCCTTCGCGACGCCATTGAGGAAGGTCGCACTGCTTTCTCCCGCGGCATCACGCCCGACCAGATGCGGGTGGACATGGCGGCGCGGACGCAGCCGGAGCGGATGGGCTACGCCCTGGGCGCCCGAGACAATGTTCGCCAGATGATGGGCAATGCCGCGACGAAATGGGGCGACAATCCCGACACGGCCGCCCGCTCCGCTCTAGGCTCGCAGAACGCACGCGAAAAGCTCGACATCATCGCGCCGCGCAGCGCCGACGGCCTCTCGCGTCGGTTGGATGCTGAAACAGCCTTCGACCGGACGGTTCAGGCTGCGACCGGGAACAGCGTGACGACCGCCCGCGCGAACGCCGCCGCCGAATTTCCGGGGGCCACTCGCGGACCTTTCAATCAGGGCAATATCGGCCAGACCACTGCGACTGGCCTGCTGATGCGCGGCGGCACGGCGGCGATCAACGCGCTGACGGGCGGCGCCCTTACCGAGCGCAACGCCCGGATCGCGGCCGATGCCGCCCGCCTGCTGACGCGCCAGGGCGGCGATAGCGACATGGTGATTTCGGCACTTCTCCAGCGCGCGCAAAGCCGTGGAACGACTGCTGCCGAGCGGGCGCAGATTGAGCGCCTAGCTCGCGTCCTCATGGAATCGCCGCGCCCGGCTCTCGTTGATATGGTCGCGCACTAGACCAGCAGAAATGACATCGCCATAAGGCCGGCGAAGAAGACTAGAGCGCCGATTTGCTGGCGTCGCTGCGATCGATCTTCGGCATTGCCCAGATAGACCTCTCGCAGCACGAATGCGAACAACCCGCCCATGATGAGGCCGAGGACGGCCGACATGAACACCGGAAACGGGCCTGTGACTGGCGTTTTGAATCCATGGAAGTAGGCGAAAGTCAAAAAGGCAATGCCGGGCAAGGCGTACCAAAACGCCTGTAGCGTGCTTCCGCCCTCGTCCCGCTCTTTGCGGTGGAAGTGATAGGCGACGCCGAACCAAATCGCCACGACGAACGTTGCTGCGGCAATCGGCGGGTAGAGCTGAACGATTGTCATCGCCCGAAATATCTCTGCGTCGTCTGACTGGCGCAAGGTGCTCCCACAATTTCGCGGAGAACGCCATCAATGACCGATGACCGCGGCCCCAGTCTGAGGGCCTACAGCCCGACATGGCGGGACCGGCTGGCGGCCCTTCTGCTTGGCGATGAGCGGCCGTCGCAGGGACAGCGCGCGGCGGTTGAAGGCATTCTCGGCTCGGCCGGGCTGGGGACCAGCAGCGGCCTTGTGGATTTCACGCCGGCAGGCGCACTTTTTGCGGCTCAAGAGGGCGTTCGCGCTGCTCAGGAAGGCGACTGGCTGGGAGCGGCTGCGGGAGCCGCCGGGCTGCTTCCCGCAGCTATCGCGGCCGGGCGCGCCGGGCGGAATTACGTTGCAAATTCAAGGTATATCGGGCAAAATCCTCCTGCCGTTCCCCGTCGCCCTTTCGAAGCGGATTATCCCGATGTCCGAGCGCCAGCAGGAACCCCTCTTGAACGAGACATGGACGGACGACCGCTCGTCGCCCAGCACATCGCCGGACGACGCGTGGTGGGAGGACATGATCAGGCGCTCGCGCCCGCCGAGATCGGAGCCGTTATTGAGAAAACAACGGGCAGACCTCCTGAGGCAGTGCCGGCGAGCGCGCTACGACCGGGATCCGTTGGTCAGGTATCTGTCATTCGTTCATCAGGAAGGCCGACGGTAGTTCAGGTTTACAGAGGTTTGCCGGCCGGGGCGAGGGATCGTGTGGTTGCTCACGAGGCCGGCCATGTCGTCGATCAGATCGCCGGCCAGATTCCGGCAGAAGGCCTCGTCCGGCCGCTGGAGCGCAATTATAGCGCGCTGTTCGAGGGCCGGATGCGTGACCGTCACCTGACAAGGCCCCGCAATCTCGGCTATTCCGCCGAGGAAGCGCCGCGTGAGTTGTCCGCCGAGGCTGTCCGCGCCTACCTCACCGACCTCAACTACGTGAAATCGACGATGCCGGGCGTCGCCGCCCGCATCCGTGAATATGTCAATTCCCATCCCGAGCTTAGCCGGATCATCCAGTTCAATGCGCTGCTCGGCGCCGGGTACTTTGGCGGTGGCCAGACCAGCGAGGCCGGCGCGTCGGAACTGCCGGACCAGCGACGCCGTGCGCTGCTCGATGCGCTGACGGGTCGCCCCGCTACGCCCTGATCTCCCCAGCATCGCTGACTATTTCGCCGCCCCAGGGGGGCGGTTTTTCCCATTGGAGAAGCCCATGCCCAAGAACGGCCTTGGCATCTACTCGCCGCCGCCAGGCACGTCGCCGATCACGCCGAACACCCTGGCCGACGCGACCAAAATGGAAGCGCGGCTCGTGGACATCGGGACCGAGCTGACGAATTCCCTGCCGCGAAACGGCGCCGCGCCGATGCTCGCGCCGCTGCCACTTCAGCCCGGCACGGCGATGGCTCCGGCGCTGACCTTCGTCGGGGATCTAGACAGCGGCATCGCGCTGATCGGCGGTCGCATCTGCTTCATCAAGGACGGCGTGACGCTCGCCTCGTTCTCGGCGACCGAATTCGCTTTTCCGAAACCCGTCACCTTTCAGGAGCCCGCGACCTTCGCGGCGGGCATGGTTTCGCCGCTCGTCATGAAGCCGGGCATGCTGGTGCCCTACAGCGGCGTACTGCTGCCGGACGGCTATCTCTGGGCCAATGGTCAAGCCGTCTCGCGCTCGACCTATGCCGACCTGCTCGCTGCCACCACGGCGGTGATCACCGCGACGACCACGAGCGGATCGCCGACACTTACGGCAGTGAGCGTCGATCACTCGGCCTCGGGCCTTGTCAACGCGGTTATCGAGGGCGCCGGCATCCCGCCTGGCACCACGGCCAACGTCGTCGCGGCTGGCACAATCACGATGTCGGGGAACGCTTCGGCGTCCGCCTCAGGCGTGACCATCCGTCTCCTGCCGAACGGTGCGGGGGACGGCTCGACGACGTTCAACGTTTTCGACGCCAAGGGGCGCGCCCTCTTCGGTCGCGACAATATGGGCGGCACGGCGGCGAACCGGCTGACCAATCAGCCCGGCGGCATCAACGGTCTTCGCCTCGGCTCCGGCGGCGGTGCCGAAACCCACATCCTGACCATCCAACAGATGGCACAGCATGACCATGATGGCATTCCCGAGAAGGTGACAGTGCCGCGAACGGGATGGGGCACGGCCGGTGGGCCGCTCGGCATGGTGGCGGCTGGTCAAATCGTTGTCGGGTCCGGCGGCTTTGAGGGCTCCGAAAGCCTCGAATCTCTCCGCGCCTCAGGCAATGACCAAGAACTCACGCTGACCGGCGACATCGCCACCGATCCGGCCGGTGGGGGCGCTGCTCACAACAACGTGCCTCCGGGCGCGGTCGCCAACTACCTCGTCAAATATTGAGGGCTTCACCATGGCCATTTCCGGGGGCGGCTACACGCTGCCGACGAACGCCTTTGCACAGCCGCAGCCCAATCAGGTTGTGCCGTCTGCGGACGCGGGGGCGACGCTGAACGACATCGCCGACGCGCTCGATGATCTGGTGAAGGGCACCGGCATCAACGATGACGCAGTGACCGACGCCAAGCTGCGAAACAGCGCCGGCCTTTCGGTCGTCGGCCGGGCTGCCGGCACGACGGGCGATCCGGCGGACATCGTGGCCGGTTCCGATGGCCAGGTTCTCGTCCGCACCGGCCCGACGCTCGGCTTCGGACAGGTCGCGACGGCCGGCATCGCGAACGATGCGGTGACCGTCGCGAAGATCGCTTCTCAGGCACTCAAGGCTGTCAGCGCGGTCACGCCAGCGGCGAACAAGGTGCCGATCTTCTCGGGGCCGGCCTCGGCCAGTCTGCTGGACTTGGACATCGACCCGACCCTCGCGGCGAACAGCGATACGCGCTTGGCCCCGCAGAAGGCGGTCAAGTCCTACGCGGACACGAAAGTCGGGAAGACCGGCGCGCAGACGATGGAAGGCGACCTGATCGTTGCTCGCACGAACAGCGGCGGGGCGGTCAGCCTCGACGTCCAGAACACGAGCACGGGCGCGGCTCCGGCCGCTCGAATGCGGTTGCTGACCGGTTCTGCCGGATCATCCGTCACGCTCCAGCTCAACGACAATAGTGGCGGCCCGTTCGCCATGGAGCAGAGCGGCGCGGCAGTGACCGGCAAGTACGTCGACTATGCCCTGCACGCCTGGAGGTCGCAGGCCGGCGCGGAATGGGCGCGGTTGACCTCAGGCACCCTCAAACTCGGTACAGGCACCGGCACGTGCTGGTTCCGCGCTGACGGCGGCACCGGAACGGCCGGCGGCGGCGCGTTCCTCGCCGACGCTGGCGGCATCAACTACTGCGCCTTCGGCATCAAGAGCGCCATCATTGGTGGTCCTCCAGACACCACCATGCTGGTCTATGGTCCCGGCGGCGGCGCCGTAGAGTTGCGCAGCGGCACGCAGACGCAGATGACGTTGCAGAGTGGCAGCGTTAGCATCCCGAACGGAAGCCTGCGCGTCGGCTCTGGAGCTACGATTGGCGCGAAATTCGATGGCGGTGCGCATAACGTTTCACAGACCGCTGCCGTCGTCTCTGCACGCGGCGTCGCCAACGCTTTCGAGTGGGGTCATGGCAACGCCGCAGGCTATGCCTGCACGTTCGGCTACCAATCGTCGTCCGGCAAGCCCTACATCGTTTTCAACGGCGAGGCGGGCACCACCGTCATCAACACGATCCGCACGCGCGGGGTGATCGCGCGCGGCTTCATCGGTGACAATGCCGGCGCCATCGACTGGTTCCGGGTCGCGAACGCAAATGCGGACGATCAGGCGCTGATCGTCGACATGACGCTCTCGGCGAGCGGCGCCTTGGGCATCGGCGTGGCGCCGGCGGCAAAACTCGATGTGAACGGCGACTTTGCCCTTCGACAAGGGGCGCTCAGCCTGGCGACCGGCGCGAACCAGAACGCCGCGCGTCCCGCATTCTCGTCGATCCGGATCATTGGGCCGGGCGGTGCATTCAGCATTGGCGGCCTGACCGGCGGCGCGGACGGCATGCTCGCCGAGCTGATCAATACGGTCGGCCATACGATGACCCTCAACAATGAGGATGCCGGCTCGACCGCCGGCAATCGCATCCTCACGCCCGCTGGCACGAACCTGAACTGCAAGACCGCGACCCTGCGCTACGACGCCACCGCGGCGCGCTGGCGGGTCATTTCGTTCTCCATCTAAGGGATCAGCACCATGCCGCGCCGCCACGTTACCCTCGTCCTCGACCTGGACGAGGCGGGAAATCCCATTGAGATCAACCGCGGCTGGCAGGAGGACGAGGTTTCCCTGCCAACCGGCGGGCTCGGCATGACGCCGCGCGTCAATGTCGATGAAGCCAGCCTTGCCGGCGTTCTGCCGGACTCTGCCGCGCACGTCTCACAGATCGCGAAGCTCAACATCGATCTGGAAGCAGCGAACGCTGCGAAGGTCGCGGCGGACATCGCCAAGACGGCCGCCGAGCAGGATCGTGACGAGAAGGTCGAGACCGCAGAACGCGACCGCGACGGAAAGGTCATGCAGGCACAGGCCGACGTGATCGAACGCGATGCGACGATCGCGCAGCTTCAGGCATCGCTCGCAGCGCTGACCGCGCCGCCGGCCTACATCACGATCTCGGATCGTCAGTTCTTCCAGGCGCTCGCCCTCAATGACCTGATCACGCAGGAAGAGGCCGAGGCTGCGGTGGCCACCGGCACGATCCCGGCCGCGATGGCGGCGCTGGTCAACCATCTCCCCATTGAGCAGCAGTTTCCGGCGCGCATGCTCCTGAAGGGCGAGACGGCCTTCCGTTCCGACCATCCGCTGACGATGGTGCTGGCCGGGCTCTACAGCTGGACACCCGAACAGATGATCAGCCTGTTCGAGGCCGCGTCCCGCCTCTGATCCCCTGCACAGCCCCGACATCTCGACCGCGCTGGTCTCTGACCCGGCGCTGATCGCTGGCGTGCGCCTCACCGGCTTCGCCGTGGCCGCCGCCCTCGCCCTCTTTGTCATCGACACAGCCCAGCAGATCAGGAGGCACCATGGCCGCCGGAAACTTTGACGCATGCCTTGCCGTGATCCTGAGGCACGAGGGCGGCTATGTGGACCACCCGAAAGACCCTGGCGGTGCGACGAACCGTGGCGTGACCATCGGCACGCTTTCTGGCTGGCTCGGCCGGCCGGCGACCAAGGCCGAGGTGCGCGCGCTCACCGCCGCCGACGTGACGCCGATCTACCGCAAGAACTATTGGGACGCCTGCGGCTGCGACGCGCTGCCGGCGGGAGTGGACCTCGCGGTCTTCGACCCTGCGGTCAATTCCGGCCCTCCGCGAGCGAAACAATGGTACGCGAAGGCCCGGCAGGCCAGTGCCGAGCCAGTTCCGCTGGTTCGCCGTATCTGCGATGTCCGCATGGGCTTCCTTCAGGCGCTGCGGACGTGGGGGCGCTTCGGCAGGGGTTGGGCGAGCCGCGTCGCCGATATCCGGGCTCGCGGTGAGGTCATGGCGCGCGCCGGGCAGTCGGCGGCTACCATTCGGACGGCCGCGACGGCAGAAGCCTCCCGCGCCGCTCAGGCGGCCCGCAAGGCGGCGACGCAGGCCAAGACTATCACGACGGCCGCTGCCGGCTCTCCGGCCGCCCCTGCGGCTGCTGGCGCCGGCTGGACGCTGATCATCGTCGTGGTCCTCGCTGTCGCCATCCCGCTGGCCTTCCTCGCCCTGCGCGCCTGGCACCGCTCGCGCTACGAGGCAGAGCTTTCCCGTGCCTATGTCACCGTCGCCTCGGAGGTCACGCCATGAACATCCTCGAACAGCTCGCGAAGAACCTCGCGAAGCAAGGCGCGCCGGTCCTCGGCGGCATGATCGGCACGGCCATCGGCGGCCCCGCCGGCACCGTGGCCGGATCGCTGGCGGGCAAGGCCATCGAGGCGCTGGCCGACAGCCTCGGCACACCCGCGACGCCCGAGGCGGTCAACGGAGCGATCCTCGGAGACCCTGCCGCCGGAACCAAGGTTGAGGCAACCGAGGCCCATGCCATCGAGTTGATGAAGGTCTGGCAGATCGAGGCGAAGGCCGCCGCCGATGCGCAGGCTGCGGAGATCGAGAAGGGCTTCAGTTCGTGGAACTGGCGCCGGAACGTGGCGCACTATTCGGCGTGGGGCATGTTCGTCGTGTCAGGCCTCTCGACGCTCTACGGCGCGTTCGTCGGCAATGCCGGCCTGACCACTACGGCAGCCGTCTTCACAGCCACCACGGGCGTCGTGATGGCATGGGTAGCCGTGAACTCCGGCGGCAAGGCCGCGACCGACGCTGTGAAGGCGTGGAAGGGGCAGGCGTGATGGCCGAGAAGAAGGACGGGGGAGAGGGCGACGGGAAGCCGGCAGCCTCGCTCAAGATCAACAAGGAAATCAACGTCTGGTCCATAGGCACGACGCTGTTCGCGGCCGGCGCCATGTTCGCCTATTTCCAGGCGGACATTCGCGCGCTTCAGACGGAAGACATGCGCCATCAGCGAGAATTGCTGCGCGTGGAAGCCGCCCACGCTCGCCGGCTCGATCAGATGGACGCGGACAGCCGAAAGGACCGGGAATCGCTGCTCACGATGCAGGGCGATATCCGGGTGATCAGGCATATCGTCGAAGGTGTCGCGAGGCCGCCGCCTCGATAGACAGGCACCCGGGAACGGACGGGGAATCTGTCTAATGTGCAGATTGTCTAACCCATTGAAAACACGCTATTATGCGAGTCCCCTAGGGAGCGCCAATAAAATCAGAGGCTTAGATGGCCTTTGGCCTGCCTCCGACATTTCGATCCCACATTGTCGCATTCCAGGCGCAGTTGCCGCTCGCCTTAAATGGAACATATCAGGAACAAGGGGGGGCGAGGCGATGGACGAAGTCGTGATGCTCGCCAGCTCTCCATTCGTGATCGTGCCGCGTGCGCTGCGACCAGTGCAAGCCGACCGGTGCCTATCGGCTCGCACGCCTCCCACGGGCCTTCGGTGCGGAGATCCTGACTGAGCCCGATGAGATGGCGGCCATGCCATCCGTTGCGGCATGGTTTGCTTTGACAGGGGGCGGGAGTCGCTCCTATCGTTGTTGTCGATACATTGATATCGTCCAGCGATACGGACTGGAATGAACGGCATATTGCCTGTCCAGGCTGGCGCTGCGATCCCGCGGACAGTTCAGGGAGACGAAGCTTGACCCATCCGGTGATGCAGCAGGGGCGCGGCACGGCTCCGGTTCTGGATGTCGATCCGTATGACGATGCCGTGCTGGAACAGCCCCATGCCATGTATGCGGCGGTTCGAGAGGCGGGGCCGGTCGCCTATCTCAGCCGCTACGGCGTTCACGTCATGGGCCGGCATCGTGACATCATGCCGGTGCTGAAGGACTGGGAGACCTATTCCTCCACCGGCGGCTCGGGACTTGGCGATATCCGCAAGCCCGGCGCATGGCGGCCGGGCAGCCCGATCGTCGAGGTCGATCCGCCGCGCCATACCCAGGTTCGTACGGTGCTCCAGCGCATCCTGTCCCCCGGCCTGCTGCGCCAGTGGCGCGAGGGTTTCGAGAAGGCCGCCGACGAGCTCGTCCAGCGCCTCGTCGAGAGGGGCGAGTTCGACGGGGTCGACGATCTTTCGGAGGCCTATGTCTCCCAGACCTTCCCGGACGCTCTCGGCCTGAAGGATTCGCCGGAGCGCCGCAGGAACCTGTTCCTGCTGGGCGAACTGAATTTCGACGGACAGGGGCCGCGCAACGCCCGCTTCGAGGCGACCCAGAAGCGCGCGGACGAGATCTGGGACTGGTATCTCGACAGCATGAAGCGAGAGGCCATGGTGCCGGGCGGCTTCGGCGAGAAGATCTTCCAGGCTGCCGACGCCGGGGAGATCGACCACGAGACGGCGCCGCTGCTGGTGCGCTCGTTCCTGCGCGGCGGGCTCGATTCCACCACCAGCACGATTTCCGCGGCGCTCTGGTATCTGGCGAAGGATCCCGCGCAGTGGCGCGCACTCAAGGCCGACCCGTCGAAGGTGCGCACTGCCTTCGACGAGGCCATGCGGCTGGAGACGCCGATCCAGAACGTCTGCCGGCAGACGATGCGCGAGGTCGAGATCGACGGCGTGACGGTTCCCGACGACAGCAAGATCCTGATCCTGCTCGGCTCGGCCAATCGCGATCCGGATCAGTGGGAGCGGCCGGATGAATTCGACCTCACCCGCTCGACCTTCGGCCATCTGGCGCTCGGAACCGGCGTTCACATGTGCATTGGGCAGATGGTGGCGCGCATGGAGGGGGAGGCCGTGCTCAAAGCCGTGACCAGCCGTGTCGCCAGCCTCGAACTGGCGGGCGAGCCGACGCGGGCGCTGAACAACAACCTCCGCAGCCTGAAGACCCTGCCGCTGAAGGCCACGGCGGCCTGATCGCGACGGGGCACGGCCCTCCGGGCGCAGCTTTCGCGCCCGGACGTGCTAATCTCGGACCATGCGGGTGAGTGCATGATGGGCGATGTTGTCATTGTCGGGGCGGGGCAGGCCGGTTTGCAGGCCGCCATTTCGCTGCGCGAAGAAGGGTTTTCGGGACGCATTCGTCTGATCGGCGATGAGGCGGCGCTGCCCTATCAGCGCCCGCCGCTGTCCAAGGCTTTCCTGACGGGCGATGCCGGCGAGGCCAATCTGGTGCTGCGCCCACAGGCGTTGCTGGACAAGGCGGAGATCGAATTCGTTGCCGGTGCGCGCGTCGACGGGATCGACCGGGGCGACGCCCGCATAGCCGTCGGCAAGGACCGGATCGCCTATGACCACCTGATCCTCGCGACGGGATCCCGCAACCGCCATCTCGAAGTCACAAGCGCCGATGCCGATGGTGTCATGTCGCTGCGCGGCCTTGCGGACGCTCGCCAGCTCAAGGCCCGCCTCGGCGAGGCTCGCCGCATCGCGATCATCGGCGCGGGATTCATCGGGCTCGAATTCGCCGGCGTGGCGGCGAAGCTCGGCCGCGAGGTTCGCGTTGTGGAACTCGCGCCGCGAGCTATGGCCCGTGCGGTCAGTGAGCAGGTCTCGGCCCATTGCGAGGCGCGGCATGCGAGCTGGGGCACGCGGTTCGCGTTCGGCGCGGGCGTCGTCGATGTCGAACAGGCGGGCGGCAAGGCGCGGGGCGTGCGGCTCGCCGACGGCGAGGTGATTCCTGCCGATCTGATCGTGGTCGGCATCGGGGCAATGGCCAATGCAGAACTTGCCGCCGATGCGGGGCTGGTGACCGGCAACGGCATCGTCGTTGATGCGCTGCTGCGCACCGAGGATCACGCCATCTCCGCAATCGGCGACTGTGCCTTCCATCCGAATGCCTTTGCCGGCGGTCCGGTGCGTCTCGAATCGGTGCAGAACGCCATCGACCAGGGGCGCAGTGTCGCCGCCCGGCTGGCCGGACGTCCGAAGCCCTATCACGCGGTGCCGTGGTTCTGGTCCGACCAGGGCGACATGAAGATCCAGATGGCGGGACTTACCGCGGCGCGTGACCATGTCGTGCAGCGCGGTGATCCGTCCGAAGGCCGGTTCTCGGTCTTCTGCTTCCGCGACGGGCTTCTGCTCGGCGTCGAATCGGTCAATCGTCCGGCGGACCACATGCTGGCGCGCCGCGTCCTCGCGACCGGACGCAAGTGGACGCTCGCTGATGTCGAGGCCTTCGACTTCGACCTGAAGGCGATGACGGCGGAGCCGGCGCGCGCGGCTGACGCATAGCGTCAGGTTTCCGCGCCTGCATTTACCACTAAGGAAGTATCGAACTTCAATACGATCGTGTTGAAAATGGCGAAGCGGGCGGCCATGATCGCGCCGCCGGGCGACCTCGCATGCGCCCCGCCGGCGCCGGTCGCGGCACGCATGTACTGGGAATGCCGGGAGGCAAGGGTTGAGCACAATCGGTGGAAAGTCCAGCCGGTCGGGACAGCGCGCCACTGCGCCGCGCTCCGTGCCGAAGGCCAGCGGGCAGGTCAGCGCGCCGGCAGTCGACGACCGGCTTTTCCTGCAGTCCGTTGCCCGTGCGATCGACGTGCTGGAAGCCTTCGCGCAAAGCCCCAAGCCGAAGTCGCTTGGCGAAATTGCCACCGCGGCGGGCGTTAACAAGAGCGCGGCGCAGCGCATCGGTCTGACGCTGCTGAGCCGCGGGTACCTGGAGCGTGCCGACAGCGGCGGACTGATGCTCGGGCGCAAGCTGCTGGACAGGTCGTTCGACTACCTGCGCTCGAACCCGCTGATCGAGCGGGCACTGCCGGTGCTCACCGACCTGCGCAAACAGGCCGGCGAACGCACGGACCTGTCGCTGTTCGACCGGACCACGATCATCTACGCCACGCGCCTGCAGAGCAAGCGCGAGACCTTCTATGCGACGCTGGCGGGCCGGCGCATTCCGACCTTTACGTCGTCCGGCGGGCGCGCCTGCCTCGCCCTGCTGCCGGATCCGGAGGTGGACGAGATTCTGGAGCGGTCCGAGCGGAGGCCGATGACGCCGAAATCCATCACTGATCCCGCCAAGGTCTGGGCGAAGATCAGGGAGGCCCGGCGCGACGGCTATGCCTGTTCGGTGGAGGAATCGCTCATCGGCGAGATTGCCGTGGGCGCTGCCATATCCGATAGCCGCAGGCGGCCGCTGGGCGCGATCCACATAGCCGGTTCGCTCAGCGAATGGTCGGTTGAGGATTTCCGCCGCCGCTTCGCCCCGCTCGCCTCCGAGGCTGCCCGCGCGCTGAGCGGCTGAGCGCGCTTCTTCAGCCCTATCCGTTCCCTCCGACCAGCCGGCCGCCAGACGCGCGAGCCGGGCTGCGCTGCTGCGCGGACTTGCAGCATGCCCGCGAGATAGGCGCGGCACGACAATCATTCATGCGTTTCGGAATAGCTGACCCGTTTGACACTTCGCGGGAGTCCGTCGCACAATATCGATATAGACGTATCGATAGGCAATATGTCGGCAACTTTTGGAGTGGGTCCATGGCAGCGCTTTCCCGTCGTCACATGCTCAGCATTCTCGGTGCCAGCGTGGCTGCGCCGGCCATCGTGCGTGCGCAGTCGTCGGAGCCGCTGAAGATCGGCGGCATGCTGCCGCTGTCGGGCCCCGCCAGCATCGAGGGCCGCCAGATCATTCTCGGCCTCCAGTTCGCCGTCGAGGAGATCAATGCGAAGGGCGGCGTCTTCGGTCGCCGGATCGAGCTCGTCATGGAGGACGACGAGAGCAACTCCACCAAGGGCGTCACCGCGGTGCGCCGCCTGATCGAGCGCGAGAAGGTGCCGTTCATCGTCGGCACCTACGCGACGGGTGTCGCGGCGGCGGCCTCCAAGGTGTCGGCCGAATACAAGATTCCGATGCTCTCCGGCGGTTCCACCGGCGCGCTCGCCACCGACCAGAACACCCCCGGCGATCCCTGGTTCTTCCGCTCCTGGCCGGACAGCAACGCGCAGGGCGAGGACACCGCCAAGGCGATCGTCGAGAAGTTCAAGAAGACCAAGGTCGCCATCATCCACGACAACACCAATTACGGCGTGACGCTGGCCGAGCAGGTGACCCGCGTCGTCGGCACCGCCGGCGGCTCGATCGTGTCGCGCGACAGCTACAATGCCGGCGAGCAGGACTTCTCCTCCATGCTCACCAAGCTGCGCACCCAGCGACCCGAGGCGGTTTATATCGGCGGTTGGGCGGGCGACGGCGCCAACATCCTCCGCCAGGCGGCCGAAATCGGCCTGCGCGCGCAGTTCGTAGGCTCGGGTTCGATGCTGTCGGACGACTTCATCCGCCTCGCCGGCCCGGCATCCGAGGGCTTTGCCGTGGCCAGCCTCTACGAGGCGTCCACGCCGAACCCGGTCGGCAAGGCCTTCGGCGAGCGCTTCCGCGCCAAGCACAATCAGGACGCCAACACATTCTCCTCGCTTGGCTTCGACTCGACCACCATCGCGCTCGAGGCGATGCGCCGCGCGGGCAAGCCGGACGGCGCCGAGATCCAGAAGGTGCTGAAGAGTGGGATGAAGGACTTCCCGATCGTTCAGGGCCCGGCCGGCACGACGGCGTCGTTCAACGCCAAGGGCAGCGTCGACTTCCCGAACTTCATCGCAGTCATCAAGGACGGCAAGCGCCGCCTCGACATCTGATCGCCTGAAGTCCCCCGTTATGGATCTCTTCCTGCAATACCTCGCCAACGGCGTGGTGATCGGCAGCACCTATGTGCTGGTCGCGGTCGGCCTCACGTTGATCTTCGGCATTCTCGGCGTGGTGAACTTCGCCCATGGCGAGTTCTACATGATCGGCGGCTATGCCGGCATCTTCGCGATTACCGTGCTCGGCCTGCCGGTCCTGCCGGCTGTCGCGGTGGTACTGGCGACTGCAGCCGTGGTCGGCATCGCGGCGGAAGCGATCCTGCATAAACCGATGAAGAACCGCGACGCGACGAGCTCGATCATTTCCTCGTTCGGGCTTGCCGTGGCGCTTCAGAACGCGACGCTGATCGTGATGGGGCCGCAGCCGCAGCGGCTCAATCTCGACGTCTCGAAGATCCCGGTTCTCTCGTCGCTGCCGACGGATTTCGGTCCGGTCTTCCTGCCGCAGCAGCGCACGCTCATTCCCCTGACGATGGTGCTGCTGATCGCCATCCTCTACGTGGTGCTGCGCTACACCTGGACGGGTCGCAGCCTGCGCGCCATGGCGCAGCATGCAACTGTCGCGCGGCTCTGCGGTGTCAGGGTCGAGCGGGTCGCCGTGGTGACGTTCATGGTCGGCGCGGCGCTGGCCGGCATCGCCGGCATGCTGATGTCGTCGATCTTCCTCGTCTATCCGATCGTCGGCAACATGATCGCGCTCAAGGCCTTCACCGTGGTGATCCTCGGCGGCATGGGCAATGTCGCAGGCGCCGCCGCGGCGGGCCTTCTGCTTGGCATCACCGAGTCGCTGACCTCCGGCTACATCGCCAATTCCATGCGCGACATCGTCGGCTTCGTCTTCGTCATCCTGGTGCTGCTGTTCCGCCCGCAAGGCCTGTTCGGCAAAGCGGTCGACCGGTCATGAAAACGCTTCTCGCAGCCATTGCGGCGGTCGCGCTGCTCGCCGTCGCGCCGTTCGGTCTCGGGGGTTACGAGACCAACGTGCTGATGATGGTGCTGTTCTTCGTCATCCTGGCGGTCGGGCTCGATCTCGTCTCCGGCTATTGCGGCCAGTTCTCCTTCGCCACCGGCGCCTTCTACGGAGTTGGCGCCTATACGGCGGCGATCATGAGCCGTGATCTTGGAACCTCCATCTGGCTCCATCTGCCGGCGGGTGCCGTCGTCGCCGGCCTGTTCGGCCTGCTGCTCGGCATTCCCGCGCTGCGGCTGAAGGGCCACTTCCTCGCCATCGTCACCATCGCGTTCCAGACCATCGTCTATCTGGTGATCTCGCAGTGGACCTCGTTCACCGGCGGTCAGGTCGGTCTGACCATGCCGAATGCCGGCCCCGTCCGCATCTTCGGCGTGACGCTGTTCGAGTTCGGCTCGCTGCGGTCCTATTACTGGCTGACGCTGGCGATGACCGTGATCTGCCTCATCGTTGCCTGGCGGCTGATCCACTCGCGCCTCGGCCGCGAATGGGTGGCGATCCGCGACGACGAGACGCTGGCCGGCGCGGTTGGCCTCGACACGACGCGCGGCAAGCTGACCGCTTTCGTCGCCTATGCGGCGCTGGCGGGCGTCGCGGGCGTGCTCACCGCCCATTCGCTGCGTGGCGTGACGCCGGACGACTTCACCATCTGGATCTCGGCGACCGTCGTCGCGATGATGGTGGTCGGCGGTCGCGGCACCTTCGTCGGGCCGATCATCGGCGCGGCGTTCCTCGCGACGCTGCCCGAGTTCCTCGGCAAGTTCGCCGAATACAAGATGCTGATCTACGGCGTGCTGCTGGTTCTCGCGATCACGCTGGTGCCGGAGGGCGTCGTCGGCCGCTGGCGCGCGAGGACCTCCCGATGACCGTGCCGATCCTCGAAGCCAAGGCCATCACCAAGCGGTTCGGCGGCGTCACCGCCGTCAACGCGGCGAGCCTCACCGTCGGCAAGGGGCAGATCGTCGGGCTGATCGGCCCGAACGGTTCCGGCAAGTCGACCATGGTCAATCTCGTCACCGGCGAAATGACGCCGGACGAGGGACAGTTCCTGTTCAACGGCCATGACATCACCGCGCAGCCATCCTATCGGCGGGCGCGGCTCGGCATGGCGCGGTCGTTCCAGTTGCTCAGGCTATTCTCCTCGCTGAGCGTCGAGGACAACCTCGTCCTCGCCAACCACATGCGGATGCAGTCGAGCCTGACCGCCTCGATCCTCGACCGGGCGGCTGCCCGCGAGGAGGAGGCCGCGGCCCGCAAGCGCGCGCGCGAGCTGCTCGCCTGGTTCGACCTTCAGGAGTTTGCCTCGCGGCCGGTGACGGCGCTCTCCATCGGCCAGCAGCGGATGGTGGAACTCGCCCGCGGCATGATGAGCGAGCCGACCCTGTTCGTGCTCGACGAGCCGGCTGCCGGTCTGTCGCCGCCGAATGTCGACCGGCTCATTCAGCTGATCCGCCGCATGCGCGACGAGTTCGGCATGAGCATCCTGCTGGTCGAGCATGTCATGCGCGTCGTGCGCGATCTCTGCGATCACGTCGTGGTGCTGGATTCCGGCGAGAAGATCGCGGAAGGCGAGCCTGAGGCCGTGGTGAAGGACCCGGTCGTGGTGGAGGCCTATATCGGAACGGGATGGAAGCGCCGTGCTCAGGGTTGAGAACCTCGTCGCCGGTTACGGGCGCACGCGCATCCTCCACGGGGTGAGCCTCAACGTACCGAAGGGCGGGCTCGTGGCTCTGCTCGGCGGAAACGGCACCGGCAAGTCCACCACCCTGAAGTCCATCGTCGGCCTCGTCGACGTGCAGGAAGGGCAGGTCGTCCTCAACGATCAGGTGGTCAACACCATTCCGCCGGAACAGCGATCGGCGCTCGGCCTGTCGCTGGTGCCGCAGGGCAAGGAAGTCTTCGCCGCCATGAGCGTCGAGGAAAACCTGCTCATGGGCGCCTTCCATCGCCGCAGGGACCGGGCCGGCATCGCCGCGGATCTCGAGGGCGTCTACCAGCGCTTCAAGCGGCTGCGCGAGCGGCGCAAGGTCAATGCCGGCATGCTTTCCGGCGGCGAGAGGCAGATGCTGTCCATCGGCCGGTCGCTGATGGCGCGCCCGTCCGTGCTGCTCCTGGACGAACCGTCGGCGGCGCTCGCCCCGCGCATCGTCGAGGAGATCGCGGAAGCGATCCTCGGCCTTCGCGCGCTCGGGCTGACGCTCCTGCTGGTCGAGCAGAATGTCGGCATGGCGCTCGATATCGCGGACTACATCTACGTCATCCGCGGCGGCCGCATCGCCTACGAGCGCGAGGTCGGCAGCGGCATCGCAATGGAAGAGCTGCAGGAATTCTATCTCGGCGGGCAGGAGCACTAGGGCTCCGCACGGCGGCAGGCAGAGAGGCATGGCATGGCGGGACGCTTCGAGGGCCGCGTTGCGGCAGTGACGGGGGCCGCGGGCGCGCTCGGGCGCGCGAGCGCGGTTGGGCTCGCGAAGGAGGGGGCGAAGGTCCTCCTGTTCGACCGCGATGCCGAGGGCCTCAAGGCGACCGCCGCGCTGTGTCCCGGCTCGGTCATCGTGGCCGGCGATGCAGCCAGCGCCGCCGATGTCGCCCGCGCTGCAGAGACCGCCCGCAAGGAACTCGGTCCGGTCGAACTGCTGGTGGCCGCCGCCGGCATGGTTGGCCCCTCGAAGATCGCCATCGAGGTCGAGGAGAAGGATTTCGACCAGGTCTTCGACGTCAACGTGAAGGGCCCCTGGCTCGCCGCGAAGTACTTCATCCCGCAGATGCGCGAGATCGGCCGGGGGTCGGTCGTGCTGTTCTCGTCGACGGCCGGTCTCCAGGGTTCGCCGGTCCTGTCGGTCTACTCGGCGTCCAAGGGCGCGGTGACGCTGCTGACCAAGAGCCTCGCGCTCAACCACGCGACCGAGAACATCCGGGTGAACTGCGTTTGCCCCGGCACGATCGACAGCCCGATGAACGACCGCGCCATCGCCGATGCGGGCGACGCGGCGGCGCAGGCCGCCCGCGCGGCGTTCCAGAAGGCGAAGCACCCGATGAACCGCTTCGGCACGCCCGACGAGGTGGCCGGAGCCGTTCTCTACCTTCTCAGCGATGCTGCCGGCTTTACAACGGGCGTCGCGCTGCCGGTCGATGGAGGCCGCGTTGCCTGATCCCAATCGTTTCGCCGGCAAGGTCGCCATCGTCACGGGCGCAGCGCGCGGTATCGGAGAAGCCATAGCCGAGCGCTTCGCCGCCGATGGTGCGAAGGTGCTGCTCGTGGACCTGATCCCGGAGGTCGAGGCGACGGCGCAGCGCCTCGGGCAGGTCGCACTGGTGAAGAGCGTCACCGACCGCGACGCGGGCGCTGCCATTGCCGATGCGGCCCTGAAGGCCTTCGGCCGCATCGACATCCTCGTCAACAATGCCGGGATCGGCGGGTCGAAGCGGCTGCTCGATTCCGACGACGCCCTCATCGACCGCTTCATCGACACGAACCTCAGCGCCGTGCTGCGCGTGACGCGAGCGATCGTCCCGCACCTGCCGAAGCCGGGCGGACGGATCGTCAACATCTCCTCGATCTTTGGCCTCACCGGCTATCCCGGCACGACCGCCTATGCCGTCGCGAAGGCGGGCGTCGCGCAGTTCACCAAACAGCTCGCCGGCGAGCTCGCTCCCGAGGGCATCCTCGTCAACGCGATCGCGCCGGGTCTGATCGCAACGCCGATGACCTCCGGCCACCTGCAGAACGCGCTCTACCAGCGCCTGATGGTCGAGGGCACGCCGATGGAGCGCAAGGGCGAGCCGAAGGACATTGCTGGGCCCGTGGCCTTTCTTGCCTCCGACGACGCGGCCTTCGTCACGGGCACTGTTCTGCCGGTCGATGGCGGCTTCCTCGCCGCGCGCCACGGCAAGGTCTGATTGCGACAGGGAGACGAGACGATGCACGACATGAGCGTCCGCTGGCCGAACGGTGCGCGTTGCGCCGTGATGCTGACCTTCGACTTCGATGCCGAGACCCTCTGGACCTCCCGCGATCCGAACAATGTCAATCGCCCGGGTGTACTGAGCCAGGGCCGCTATGGCGCGAAGGTCGGCGTGCCGAAGATCCTCGACACACTGCGCGACGAGGACATCAAGGCGACGTTCTTCGTGCCGGGCTGGACCGCCGAGAACCACACCGACCGGGTCGAGATGATCCTGAAGGATGGTCACGAGATCGGCCACCACTCCTATTCGCACAAATGGGTCTCGGGCGATCCGCAGGCCGAAATCGAGGAGATGGAGAAGGGACTTGAGGCGCTGAAGCGCACGGTCGGCGTCGTGCCCAAGGGCTATCGCTCTCCGGCCGGCGAGGTCTCCACCGGCCTGTTCAAGCTGCTGCAGAAGCACAATTTCCTCTACGACTCCTCGCTGATGGACGACATCAACCCCTACCGCCACGTCCTGCCGGACGGGTCCAAGGGACCGGTGGAACTGCCCTGGCACTGGAGCCTCGACGACGCACCCTTCGCGCTCTTCTCGGTCCAGACGCCGCGGCCGATCTTCACCAACGAGCACATGCTGTCGGTCTACAAGGAGGAGTTCCGCGAAATCTACAGGTGGGGCGGCCTGTTCGACATGATCTTCCATCCGCAGGTCGGCGGCCGGCCGAGCCGCATCGCGCTGATCCGCGAGCTGGTCGCCTTCATCCGCACCTTCCCGGACGTGTGGTTCGCCACCGGCACCGAGATCGCGGAGCACTGGGTCAAGGAATACGAAGGCGCGTGACGCTGGCCTTCGATGTGCAAGGCCCTATGATCCCAGGTGGAACATGGAAGGCGCTGATGCATCTGAAGTTCATTCTCGCCGCTGCCGTCGTCGCCTCGGGCCTGTTGCTGGCCGGGAGCGCTGAAGCTCAGCCGGCGGTCGCTCCGGCTGATCAGGCCCGTGCCTTCCTCACCGACTACTTCGCGGCGGAGCAGCGGCCGCCGCGCCGCGCGCAACGCAGGTTCGATGAGTGGATGACCTCGCGCTTCGCGGCGCTCTATCGGCAGGCGCAGGCGGCTTCTCGCAATGCCGAGGATCCCTATCTGCAGGCCGATCCGGTTCTCGACGCTCAGGACAGCGACCGGCCCGGCGATATCCGCATCGAGGGCGTCGGCGGAGCGCCGGACCGTCCGGAAGTGCGCGTTTCCTTCCGCATCTTCGCGGGGCAGCCGGAACGGAAAATGCAGCTCCTCGTCTTCGCGGAAGACCGTGGCGAATGGCGGCTGTTCGATATCCGCACACCGCGGGAAGGCGGTACTACATCCAGCTTCCGGCAATATACCGAACGCTATGTCGCGCAGGGCCGGCAGCGCCGATAGGCGCTCGTCTCACCGCGCCCCGCGGCGATGTGCGGGAACGGCGGATTGGGGGGTAGCTGGCTTCAACAGGAAGCAAGCGTCCGCAATGGCAGAGAGGTGAGGAACAGGGTGTCTTGAACCTGCTGATGCGCAGACGACACCCATGATCACGGGCCGTGCGATGCGGCCCCTCCGTCAGGAGAACCGCGATGCCCCAGTCTCATGTGATGACAGCCGGCGCAGTCGCATTTGCAGAAGCCTCGGCCCTTCGTCCCATCCGCAAGATTTCGCTGGATCGCTCGAACAAGGGTTCCGCCCGGCCTGCCGGCGGCATCCAGGGCTGGGCGCGAGCCTTCCTGCGCGAAGGGCTCTGACCGCGCCTTCGAGCGTCGTTGGGCATCGGTTCGCGGAAAAGCGCTGGTGTCCTGCTAGCCGCGAGGTTCGAGCCCAAAGAGCGGGCGCAGCTTCGTGCCGATCCAGATGCCCGGCAGCGCGGCGACGATCCACAGCCAGCCGTGCAGGCTGCCCGAGGCTACGCCTGAGAAATAGGCGCTGACGTTGCAGCCGGTCGCGACGATGGCGCCAAAGCCGAGCAGCAGACCGCCGAGGACCGAACCGAGCGCCGGACCGATCCCGATCTTCCAGACCGGCGCGAACTTGCCGGCAAGCCCGGTGGCGGCGAGAGCGCCGACGATCAGCCCGATATTCATCACCGTGGTCGTGTCGGTGAGCAGGCTGCGATGCAGCGCCTCGGCGCGGGTCGGCTCGTCCCAGTAGGCCCAGAAGTTCGGATCGTCGAGGCCGAAGCGATCGACGGCGTGCGAGCCCCACAGCGCGAAGGCCTGCGTGATGCCCCACGGGCGGCCGGCGAGCAGCAGAGTCGCGAAGTTGAGGGCGGCAAGCGCGAGAGCCGCCCAGGCGAAGGGCCAGGGCCCGGTGAGGAAGCGCCTGCCGGCGCGCTTCCCGTCCGAGTTCGCCGCGAAGACCGGCTCGACACGGCCCGTGCGGCGCTTCTCGATCCGGGTGACCGCGAAGGCGAGGGCGGCGAACACCGCGAGATTCAGGACGAGGGCAGGCAGGAAGCCCAGCGTCTCGATGAGGGAGATGCCGGGAATGTCGGGCAGCGAGCCCCAGCTCTCGTAGGTGAAGGCGGCGAGGGTCGCGCCGGCGACGAAGAAGACCAGCGTCATCAGCATGCGCGTGCCGCCGCCCGCAACAGTGTAGAGCGTGCCGGAGCCGCAGCCGCCGGCGATCTGCATGCCGATGCCGAACAGGAAGGCGCCGAGAGCAACCTCCAGGCCGACCGGGAAGACGAAGCCGCGAACGGGTTGGCCGGCGACGGTGCCCGCAGCGAGCGCGGGAAAGAACAGAAGCACCGCTGCGGCGAGCATCAGCAGCTGCGCGCGGATGTGGGCGCTGCGGCCTTCGTTCAGGAAATTGCGGAAGCCGGCCGCGAACCCGAACGAGGCGTGATAGAGCGCGATGCCAAGGCCCGCCCCGACCAGCCAGAGCGCGGCAAGCCGCCACCCGGCGGCCTGGAACGTCACCGTCGCACCGGCCGCGACCAGCGCGAGCGCAAGGCCGAGAACGGCCGTCTGGCCGTCGAGGCCCATCGAGCCTTGCGCCCGGCGGGGGATGGAAACGTTGCTGGTCGAGATGTTCGCCATGACGATCGGGACCCGTTGGAAAAGCGGAAAGGGAGGTGCCCATTCCACCCTGCTGGTCCCGGATAAAGGCCATCGCGCCGGGGCCGTTCAAGGGGTCGCGAAAGAAAAGACCGTGTGGTCTAAGGCTGTCGCCGATCATGGAATGCACAATCCATACATCGGAAATATCTGGAAAATTATTCTATGTGATTTATCCATCTGCGGTTCGCGCAGTCGGAAAATTCTAAATCGTGAGATCCGGGGGCGGCGCTCTTTGCAACGCGGCGATGGCTCGTCGGGGCGCTTCTCAGCGGTGGCCGTTGCCGGGAATGACCGGCTGTCCGCAGTTGCGATGGCCGGCCTCCATGCAGGCGAGATAGCGCGAGCTTGACCTCAACTGATCGAAGACAACGTAGGTCGCAATGCCGAGCAGCGTCGCGAGCAGGGCGGCGAGGATGTTCTGGCGCGAGCGCACCCTGCTGTCCCAGGCATTGAAGCCGGGCCGCTCGGGTTCGCCGCGCTGGTGCTCGACGCTCCATGTCGGCGGGCGCCGCAGCAGCAGGGGCCTGTCGTCCTTCTTCGGGTCGTCGCTGCCGTTCATCGGCCAAGACCTCGTACCTGCGCGGGGCAGCCGCCACGGCGCTGCTCCGGAGGATGAACGAGGATAGTCCGATTTGGTTTCCCGGTCGAATGCAGCCGAACGGAAGACGGCTCAGCCCGCCTGCTCGCGTGCGATGACGAGGGCGAGTACGGCGAGGAAAGCCAGGGTCAGGCCGACGAAGCCGAGCACGGGCTTCCAGGCCATTTCCCATTCCGCTTTGGCCTGTGACCAGCCTTCCGGCAACTGGCTGTCCAGTTCGGCGCGTCCGAGGCGCAGCACGTACCACGACGCAGCCCGGAGCAGGGCCATGCCGAGCCAGATGATCAGGGGTGCCAGCGTCAGCGCCTTGAAGAACAGCAGGGAGCAGGGCTCTTCCCACAGCATGACATAGAGCGCCAGCCAGGCAGCGGCAGGCAGCAGCATCGGCACGCTGTAGGAGGGATGGCTGGTCAGATAGGCGTAACTCACCTGCCAGCGCGCGTTCCATGCGACCAGCGCGTCGCTCTGGACGAATGGCGTCCAGGTTTCGGTGAGGACGCGCGGCCGGAACACGTCCCGCAGGAGCCAGCCGAGCAGGGCCAGTCCGAGCGCCAGCACCACCCAATCGGTCGTGTCGAGCGGCGGGCCGCCGCCCGTGCAGGCAGCCGTGCCGCGCTGCTGGACGATCTTGGCGACGAAGGCCGCCACCATCAGCCCGCCCATATATTCGGTGACCATGATCTGGATGATGCGCGGGACCCGCGACCCCACCCGGTCGAAGGCGAGCACGCCCGACCAGATCCTGCGTCCGATGCCCATGCGCCACCCTTGATTCGCCGCCCGCGGCGGATTTTGCCAATCAATGCAACGAAATGCCAACATTGTCCGCCGTGGCGCGGCGGAACTGGCATAAGGCGCCCGCGCATGGCATCACTCACGCCCCGGGGCAGGCCGGGCCACGCCGCTCGGGAGCCGATGACAGCCACGATCAAGACACGACGGGTCTATCTGCTCACGGGCTACGAACCGCTCGGGCCGGAAGCGCATCACCACCGGTTCGCACGCGAAATCCGTCGCTTCGAGAGAACCTGGTCGCTTCGCGCCGAGGTCGGCCCGCTGACCATGCCGGCTGGCGTGCCGGTCGCGTCGTGGAATGCCGGTGTCAGCGGGCCCGATTTCGAGACGCAGGCCGATGTCAGGCTGCTGCGCTGGGACGACATCGTCGCGCAGGACATGGAAGCGCCCATGGCGCTGCGCCTGCCGCGCTATCTGCTGGCGGCGGGCGACATCCTCGTCACCGGCACTTTCTTCCGCTACATCGCCGCCTACTGGCGCTACTCGCTGTTCGCCGGCTATCCGGCCGTGCTGCTGCTCGGCATCGGCGCCCTGTCCTGGCTGGCCGGCTGGATCTGGGCGTTTGCTGGCCTTCCGGACACGGCAATCGCGAGGGGCGCCGTCGGCATCGCGGCCGCAACCGCGCTGCTGGCGCTCGCCAGCGGGCGTCTGCATCTCAACTACATGCTCAGCGACTGGATCTTCGCGCGCGACATGATGCGTCGCCGACGGCCCGAGATCGAGGCGCGCGCCGAGGCCTTCGCGGCGGAGATCGCAGCCGGGGCCGGGGCGGGCGATGTCGACGAGGTCGTGGTGATCGGCCACAGCCTCGGGGCGGCATGGATGGTGGAAGCGGTGGCAAAGGCGCTGCAAAAGGATCCGGAGCTTGCCCGGCGTGGCTTTCCGCTCGGGCTCGCGGGCGTCGGCTCCTCGACGCTCAAGATCGCGCTGCACCCCGCCGCGGGATGGCTGCGCCAGTCGGTGAAGCGCGTAGCGGACGAGCCGGCCATCACCTGGGCCGAATATGACAGCCACGTCGACTTCATCTGCTTCTACAAGAACAACACGGTCGAGGCGCTGGGGCTTCAGGCTGCCTCGAGACCGGTGCGCCGCTCGATCCGCCTGTCGCGCATGCTCGCGCCCGAGACCTGGAGCCGGTTCCGCGGCAATCTGCTGCGCATCCACCGGCAATATGTGATGGGCAACGAGCAGCGCTACGCCTACGACTTCCACATGATCGCCTGCGGACCCTTCGCCTTCGCCGACATCGTCGCCCACGGAGATCGCCTGCCCGGCGCGCTCGGGGCCGACGGCTCGCTCGCCGGCGCGACCACGCCGCTCGCCGCTTCCGAAAGTTCCGCTGCCCGATGACCCGTCTTGCCGCCCAGATGATCGTTCTCCTCGGCATTGTCGGCTGGGGCGCCATCCGCATTCCCCACGAGGTCAAGAACAAGCGTAAGAACCGCATCGACGTCAGTGCGGTGGACCTGCAGGAGCGCGTTCTGCTGCTGATCTCGCTGACGGGTCTCGGCATCCTGCCGATAGCCTATTGCCTGCTGCGCGGCCGCGGGTTCCTCGCCATTGCCGACTATGGCTTCTTCGCCGCGCAGGCCTGGCTCGGCGTTTTCGTGTTCGCCGGGGCGCTGGCGCTGTTCCTCGCAACCCACCGCCAGCTCGGCCGCAACTGGTCGCAGACGCTGGAACTGCGCGAGGGGCATACGCTGGTCACGGGCGGCGTCTACCGCCTCGTCCGCCACCCCATGTACAGCGCCTTCTTCCTGTGGGGGCTGGCACAGGCCCTGCTGCTGCAGAACTGGATCGTGGGGCCGGCGGGGCTCGTCGGCTTCGGCGTACTCTATGCGTTCCGTGTCGGCCGCGAGGAGGCGATGATGCGCGAGGCCTTCGGGGCCGAATATGCCGCCTATGAGGCGCGTACGAAGCGGGTCGTGCCGTTCATCCACTGACCCGGTGGCGCTGCCGCTGCCGCCGCCCCCTGCACGGCCGGCTGAAACAGTTCCGGTCAATTCGCGGCATTCCGGCAACACATGGCGCCGATTGAGTGCCCTTGGGGCATCCGTTTGGTCGTTGCCGCGTTGACCGCGGGCGAGGCGCGCATTCAGTCTGGGTTAACCACGTTGAGTCAGGTTGCTGCTGCGTCCCGTCGGAACCATTCGGGTTCCGCAAGGTTGAGAAACGGTCCTGGGGCTGGGGTTAGCAATGAGCATGTCGAGGCGCGCCCGCTATGTGGCGCTGGCGTTTTCCGGAGTCCTGCTGGCGGGTTGCCAGACGACGGCGCAGACGAGCGGCGAGGGCGGAGCCACGGTGCAGATGGCGCGCGACGCGATTGCGCGCGGCGACCTCTATTCCTCCGCGAATGCGCGTCATGCACGCGTTCAGCAGATCGCGCCGCGCATCTATCTCATTCGCGGCCTCGCCAATGTCTTTTCGCAGGGCATGGATGACCTCGGGGCCAAGCTGCGCGCGCGCGGATACAACGCCACCGTGCACGAGCACGGAGCCTGGAGCGCGATCGCGGCTGAGATTCTGCAGAACCAACGCGCGTCGGGCGGCCGGCATCAGGCCGTCGTCATCGGCCATTCGCTCGGCGCCAATGCCGTCACCGACATTTCCAACGAGCTTGCCCGCAATGGCGGTTCGGTGGCGCTCGCCGTCGCCTTCGATCCGACGGTCCGCCAGCCGCTGGTCGGCGGCGCGCGACGCTATGTCAATCTGTTCCAGTCGAACAATGGCTGGGGCGCGTCGGTTGCCGCTGCGCCGGGCTATCGCGGGCGGCTCGAGAACATCGACCTGCGCCAGTCCGGCAACCTGACGCATTTCAACATCGACAAGGATGCCCGCCTGCACAGTCAGGTGATCGGCTGGGTGGCGCAGGCGATCGGCGGCGGCAACCGCCGCCTTGCCGGCCGTCAGGCGGCGGCGCGCTGATAGTCCTTGATCGCCGAGAAGGTGATGCCGGGCGCGCGCTCCTCCTCGTAGCGGAGCGAGAAGGCCGAGGAGGCCATATAGACCGGAGCCCCGTCGAGGTCGCGCGCCATCGATGAGCCGTGGCTGTCGATGAAGCCATCGAGCTTCTGCTGGTCGTCCGAGGTGATCCAGCGGCAGACCGAGAACTGGCAGGGATCGAAGTCGACCGGCAGTGTATATTCGGCCGAGAGCCGCTCCTTCAGCACGTCGAGCTGCAGCGCGCCGACGACGCCGACTATTGCCGGCGAGCCGTCATTCGGCACGAATAGCTGGACGACGCCTTCCTCGCCCATCTGCTGCAGCGCCTCGCGCAGCTTCTTGGCCTTCATCGCGTCCTTCAGCTTGACGCGGCGGAGCTGTTCGGGGGCGAAGCTCGGCACGCCCTTGAAGACGATATCCTCGCCGTCGGTCAGCGTGTCGCCGATCCTGAGCGTGCCGTGATTGGGAATGCCGACAATGTCGCCGGCATAGGCTTCCTCCGCCAGCTGACGGTCCTTGGCGAAGAAGAACTGCGGTGCGTTCAGCGGCATGGGCTTGCCGGTGCGGACGAGCTTGGCCTTCATGCCGCGCGCGAGCTTGCCCGAGCACACTCGCAGGAAGGCGATCCGGTCGCGATGATTCGGGTCCATGTTCGCCTGGATCTTGAACACGAAGCCGCTCATCTTCGGCTCGTCGGCGAGCACGGTGCGGCTCTCGGCGACCTGCGCGCGCGGCGGTGGCGCATAGGCGATGAGCGCGTCGATCAGGTCCTGAACGCCGAAGGTGCGGAGCGCCGAGCCGAAATAGACCGGCGTCATGTGGCCCTCGCGGTAGCTGTCGAGGTCGAAGGGCTTGGCGCCTTCCTTGGCGAGCAGGGCGCTCTCTCGCCAGCCATCGGCCCCGTTCGGCAGCAACTCGTCGAAGATCGCCGCTTCCGGGCCGTTGACCTTGATCGGCTCCTCGTCGCGGTCGATGCGGCGGACATGGTTGTGGACGAGGTCATAGGTGCCGGCGAACTCGCGGCCCGAGCCGATCGGCCAGGTCATCGGCACGGTGTCAAGCGCCAGTGCCTTCTCCACATCGTCCATCAGGTCGAACGGGTCGCGGCTCTCGCGGTCCATCTTGTTGACGAAGGTGATGATCGGAATGTCGCGCAGGCGGCAGACCTCGACCAGCTTGCGGGTGCGGTCTTCCACGCCCTTGGCGCCGTCGATGACCATGATCGCGGAATCGACCGCCGTCAGGGTGCGGTAGGTGTCCTCCGAGAAGTCCTCGTGGCCCGGCGTGTCCAGCAGGTTGAAGACGCAGCCGCCATACTCGAAGGTCATCACCGAGGTGACGACCGAGATGCCGCGCTGGCGCTCGATGGCCATCCAGTCCGAGGAGGTCTGGCGGCGGCCCTGCTTGGCCTTGACCTCGCCGGCGAGCTGGATCGCGCCGCCGAACAGCAGCAGTTTCTCGGTCAGCGTGGTCTTGCCGGCGTCCGGGTGCGAGATGATCGCGAAGGTGCGCCGGCGCGAGGCGGGCGTCGCCGCGCCGTTCGGGAGAGGGGTGCTCATGGCGCGCGGTTTAGCGGCGCGGGGCTCGCCGGGTCAACAATAACGCGCTTGCGCGCCAGCCAGACCGTGTGATTGCCGCAGTCGGGGTCTTCCACGACATGGCGCAGGATGTCGAAGCCGGAAGCGTCGAGCCGCGAGCGATATTCGTCCGGCGCAAGGCTCGCGTGGAACAGCGGGTCGCCATAGAGGCTGCCGACGACTTCCCCGTCCGATGGTCCCGAGGTGAACAGCAGCGAGCCGCCAGGAGCCACATGGCGCGCAAAAACCGGGAACATCGCCCGCTGGTCATCGCGGGAGAGGTGGAAGAAGCTGTCCCAGGCGATGACGGCCCCGAAAGCCAGCCCGAGATCCAGTCGCCGCATGTCCGCCGTGATCCACTCGTGCCCGCGAAATCGCTCGCGGCAGAGGGCAATCATGGCCTCCGCGACATCGACGCCGGTGACGCGGAAACCAAGCGACACCAGATGGGCCGCGATGGGCTGCCCCGCGCCGCAGCCGAGATCGAGAACCCGCGTGCCG
The DNA here is from genome assembly GCA_020161695.1 of Pseudomonadota bacterium. Lineage (GTDB taxonomy): Bacteria > Pseudomonadota > Alphaproteobacteria > Rhizobiales > Phreatobacteraceae > Phreatobacter. The sequence goes on from JAIUOO010000006.1 coordinate 143,853, forward strand.
GGGCTGAGCCCTTCGATGGCAGCTGCCAGATGGCCGCGTTCCATCAGGTCGCGGCCGCGCTCGCGGTCGAAATTCCCTGCATGCTTCTCGTAGAAGGCGGGGATGCCGGCGGCGTGCTGGTCATTCATGTGCGATGCCATCTGCTGTCCTGCGCATTCGCCCGGTTGCGTTCTGCGGTTCGCCACTTAACGTAGCGTCCAGCGTTTCCGGGGGATGCCTTCATGTCGTTCAAGCTATCGCGAGTTCTGGCCGCACTGTCGCTCGGCCTTCTGACGCAGCCTGCCATGGCGCAGCAGACATTGCCCGCCGGCCCGCCCATCTCGATCCAGATGGTGACCCAGCTTTCGCCGTCGATCCCGCAATATACCAAGGTCGACATTCCCATGCTGCGCGAGGCGCTGCCGACCCGCTCGAACGGGCGCATCCGCGTGACGCTGGCAAGCTGGCCGGAGCGCAACCTGTCCGGTCCCGACCTGATCCGCGTGCTGCGCTCGGGCCAGATCGATCTCGCCGGCATGGCGCTGCCGACGGTCGCGGGCGACGTGCCGCTGCTCGACATCATCGACATGTCCGGCCAGAACCCGTCGCATGAGCAGGGCCGGCGCATCGCCAATGCCATGCTGCCGACGCTCAACCAGGAGCTGGAGCGCGTCGGCATCAAGATCGTCGCTTTCTATCCCTTCCCGGGCCAGGTGCTGTTCTGCCGCGATCCAGTCACCAGCCTCGCCGACCTCAAGGGCCGGCGCGTGCGCACGCCTGGCGGCTCGCAGAACGACTTCATCCAGTCCATCGGCGGCCAGCCGGTCGCCATCGGCTTTCCGGAAGTCTATTCGGCGCTGGAGCGCGGCGTCGTCGATTGCGCCGTGACCGGCACGGCCACCGGCAACGGCGCGCGCTGGTACGAGGTCACGCGCCATCTCTACACGCTGCCGATCCAGTGGGGCGTCGCGGCCTATGCGGTGAACCTTGCCTGGTGGAACCGGCTGGACCCGGCCGTCCGCGACTTCCTGCAGGCCTATATGAAGGAGGTCGAGGACGCCCAGTGGAAACTCGGCGCCGAACTCACCGAGGACGGCATCCAGTGCAATTCCGGCAATGCCGCCGGCTGCAAGATCGGCCATGTCGTCACCAATCGGCCGATGACCATCACCCGCGAGACGCCGGCCGACGTGGCGCTGCTGCGCGAGGCGATGCAGAAGGTCGTGCTGCCGGCCTTCGTGCGTCGCTGCGGCGCGCGCTGCGGCGAGATCTACAACCAGATCGTCTCGCCGATCAGCGGCATCCGCTACACGGCGCAGTGACGGGGCCGGAAGGGACGGCGTCCGCAAGCATGAGGCCCGCATGATCCGCCTGCTCGACCCGGCCGGGTTCAAGACCGTTCCCTGGAAGAATGGCGGCGGCACCGCCACCGATTTCGCCGTCGCGCTTGCGCCCGACGGCGATGTCGCCTGGCGGGTCGGCACCGCCGGCATCCTGAAGGACGGGCCGTTCTCCGATTATGCGGGCGTGGCGCGGACCTTCACGATCGTCGAGGGGCCGGGCGTGCATCTCGACTTTGCCGGCGAGGGCACCCGCACGCTCGGCCGCGACCAGCCGACGCGCTTTCCCGGCGCGCCGGCGCCTTATTGCCGGCTGCGCGACGGGCAGGCGGCGACAGCCTTCAACCTGTTGACCCGCGACGGCTTCGCTTCCGGCGATGTCGAGATCAGGCGTGGCCGGGCAACCGAGGAACGCATTGCCACGGCACCCGTCGTCGTGCTCGCGGCCATCGCGGAGGCGTGGAGCCTCACGGCAGACGGCGAGGCGATGGTGGTCGGGCAGGGCTGGGCCGCGCTCGTCGAAGGCGCCGCAGCTCTCTCGGCATCGTCGGCCATCGGCGGGCGCGCGGCGATCGTGACCATCGCACGCAGCTGACGCGCTCTCAACCGAGCGCGACGATCTCCACTTCGCCGTCGCCGACGACTGCGGCGTCGCCGACGCCCTTGCCCATCAGCGCCCTCGCGACCGGCGAAACATAGGAAACCGTCCCTCTGGACGGCTCGGCCTCGTCCTCTCCGACGATTCGGAAAGTCTGGCGGCGGCCGTCCTGCCGGTCGAAGGTCACGCGGCTGCCGAAATGGACGCGGCCGTCGCCCGGCGGCGGGTCCATGAGCTGGGCGCTGGCGCGCCGCGCGGTATAGTAGCGGAAATCGCGGCTGGCGCGCGCGAAGGCGAGGCCCGTCGCGTCTTCGCCGGCATCCTTCGCGGCCGTTACGGCGGTGCGGGCCGCCTCCAGAGCCGCCTCGATCAGTGCGAGGCCTTCCGGCGTCACCAGGTTGGGGTGCGGCGAGATCGGCCGGTCCTGCAGGTTGGCCTCGGTGCCGTCCCTGTCGTTTTCCTTGGTGAAGGCGACGCTCATGGCGGCCTCCCTGTCGTTGCGGCGCGCTGGCCGTCATGGTCATTTGGGGGCGGACGAGCTTACCGCCAAGTAGGCCGGCCGGATACTGGCTTGCCGAGCGGCGCTAACCTTGACAGTCGCCGCTGCGGCACGTATAGCCCGCGCCTCCTGTTCATCGAGGCGCTGACCGTCGGGTTTCCCGGCTCCGGCTGCTTCGTTCGCCTCAAAGGATCGCCGCCATGAAGGTCCGCAATTCGCTGAAGTCGCTGCGCGGTCGCCATCGCGACAACCAGATCGTGCGCCGCAAGGGCCGCGTCTACATCATCAACAAGACCCAGAAGCGCTTCAAGGCGCGTCAGGGCTGAGCCAGCCTGCGCCGGCCTTGCTGGCGCGCTGGCATCGTGGCAGGCGGGCTCACGCGCCTGTCATTGCCGCTCCTGTTGACCGTCGACGTTTCGTGGCCCACGTTTCGGCCATGACTCGCTCGGCGGTTTTGTTTTGCCTGATGCTCGGCGCGGCGGCGCCCGTGACGGCGCAGGTCACCGGACCCGTTCCCACGCCACCTCCCGCGGTGGAAGCGCCGGCCGGGGGGGCAGGCAATGTTGCGGCCCCCGCTCTCCAGTCCGAGCGCGCGCGCCGGCTCGACGAGCTCTTCTCGCGGCTGCGCGAGGCCGATGGTCCCCGTCAGGCGCGTGTGCTGGAAATGCAGATCGCGCTGACGCTGGCCCAGTCAGGCTCCGATACGGCCGACCTTCTCATGGTGCGCGCCACGCAGGCTGCACAGCAACAGCAGCAGGATCTGGCGCTGGCGCTGCTCGATTCGGTCATCGACCTCTATCCCGACTACATCGAGGCCTGGAGCCGCCGCGCGACGCTCTATTTCGCACGCCGCGAGCTGGGGCGTGCCGTGTCCGACATCGAACAGGTGCTGCGTCTGGAGCCCCGCCACTTCACCGCCATGGTCGGGCTCGGCATGATCTTCCAGCAACTCGGCGAGGATCGGCAGGCGCTGACCGCGTTCAAGCGGGCGCTCGAGGTCAATCCGCATGTCGAGCGCATCCCCGAGATCATCCGGCGGCTGACCCCGAAGGTCGACGGACTGGAACTCTAGCCCGGACCTTGGGTCCGGCCCGCCGCTGAGGCGCAGACGCTCCCCGATGGTGCCTTTCGATCCACTTCTCATGTCGATCGCCGTGCCGGCCGCCCTGACGGCGTGGACGGCCGCGCGCTCCCGTGCCATCAGCCGGTCCTTTCCCGCGCGGGGCCGCTTCGTCGAGACGCGGACGGGTCGCCTGCATGTCGTCGAGCGCGGCGAGGGAGGCACGCCTGCGGTGTTCCTGCACGGCGCGAGCAGCTCGGTCCGCGTCTGGGAGCCGGCGCTAGGCAGTCGGCTCGACGGCCCCGGCCGCAGCATCCTCGTCGACCGTCCGGGACATGGTTTCAGCGAGCGGCGCTCGGGGCGTGCCGCGGCGCGGCTGGACCATCAGGCCGGCGCGGTTGTCGATGCGCTGGATCGGCTGGATATCGGCAGGGCGGTGATTGTCGCCCATTCCTGGGCCGGGGCTCTCGCCTGCCGGATCGCGCTCGACCATCCCGAGCGTGTCGCCGGGCTTGTGCTGATCGCGCCCGTCACCCACCCCTGGCCGGGCGGCACCATCTGGTACTACGACCTCGCCGCTTTGCCGGTGATCGGCCCGCTGTTCTCCTGGACCGTTGCACTGCCGGTCGGGGAGCTCTGGATGACGCGCAGCATTGCCGGGGTCTTCGCGCCACAGCAGGTCGGTACGGGTTACATGACCGAAGCCGGCATTCCGCTGGCGTTGCGGCCGCGCCAGTTCATGGCCAATGCGGAGGACTGCGCGGCCCTTCTTGCCGAGGTGACGGCGCAGGCGCCGCGCTACGGCGAGATCGGCTGCCCGGTGACCGTCATTTCGGGCGAGGCGGATGGCGTGGTCTGGACGCACCTTCATTCGCACGGGATGGCGCGCGACGTGCCGCAGACCCGGCTGATCCTGCTGCCCGGCGTCGGCCACGGACCGCACCATGCCGAACCGGATCGCGTGATGGCGGAAATCCGCGCGATGCAGGGCGTGGCCGGCTAGAGGTCGACCGAATCCGCGCCGACGAAGGCGATGCGCAGCATATTGGTCGCGCCTGGGGTTCCCAGCGGCACGCCGGCCACCACGATGATGCGCTGCCCCGGCTTGGCGAAACCATCCTTGAAGGCGAAGCGGCAGGCGCGGTCGACCATGTCGTCGAGGTCGCGGGCGTCCTGCGTGACGACGCAGTGGACGCCCCAAAGCAAGGCCAGTTTCCGGCCCGTCGCGATGTTCGGTGACAGCGCGATGGTGATCGGCTTTGGCCGCTCCCGCGCGACGCGGAGCGCCGTCGAGCCGGACGAGGTCCAGCAGACGATGGCGGAGAGGTCGAGCGTCTCTGCGATGTCACGCGCGGCGAGCGCGATGGCATCGGCGCCGGTCGCTTCCGGTTCGGCACGCTGATTCTGGATCACCGCGCGATAGGTCGGATCGGATTCCACCTCCTCGGCGATGCGGTTCATCATCTCGACCGCTTCGACCGGGTACTGTCCGGCGGCGCTCTCGGCCGACAGCATGATGGCGTCGGCGCCCTCGAAGACGGCGGTAGCGACGTCCGAGACCTCCGCGCGCGTGGGCACGGGCGCGGTGATCATGCTCTCCAGCATCTGTGTCGCGACCACCACCGGCTTGCCGGTGCGGCGGGCCTGCCGGGTGATCTGCTTCTGGATGCCCGGCACCTTGGCCATGGGCATTTCCACGCCGAGGTCGCCGCGTGCGACCATCAGGGCGTCGGCGAGATCCATGATCTCGGCGAGCCGCGCCACGGCCTGTGGCTTCTCGATCTTGGCCATCACGGCAGCGCGCCCGCGCGCGACCTTCTTGACCTCGGCGACATCCTCGGGCCGCTGCACGAAGGAGACCGCGATCCAGTCGACGCCGGCATTCAGCGCCGCGTCGAGGTCGGAGCGGTCCTTCTCGGTGAGGGCGGAGACGGGCAGGGTGGTGTCGGGCAGGCTGACGCCCTTGCGGTCGGAGAGCTTGCCGCCGACGATCACGCGGCATGTGGCACTCTTGGGCGTGCATTCCTCGGCCTTCAGCGTCACCTTGCCGTCGTCGAGGATGAGCCGGTGGCCGGGCTCCAGTGCCGACAGGATCTCGGGATGCGGCAGGTGGACGCGATGGACGTCACCAGCCTTCCGGTCGGAATCGAGCGTGAAGACAGCGCCGTTCTTCAGCGTCACCGGGCCGTCCTTGAACGAGCCGACGCGGAGTTTCGGGCCTTGCAGGTCAGCGAGGATGCCGATGGGGCGCTGTTCCTCGTGTTCGATGGAGCGGATCGTCTCGACGAATTCGCGCAGCTTGTCGTGCGGCGTATGGCTCATGTTGATGCGGAACACGTCCGCGCCCGCCGCGAACAGGGCGGCGATCTGCTCTCTTGTCGAGGAGGCCGGGCCGAGGGTCGCGAGAATCTTGGTCCGGCGCTGGCGTCGCATGAGCGTTTTCTCCCTGCGCCGATGCTAAACCGATTTGTATGACAGAGGCGAGCGCGGCCGGACTGTCGCCGTCCGTTCAGGCGTGGCCCGATTCGCTGGACAGCATGCCGGGATCGATGCCGATCTTGCGCATGGCCCGGTCATATTTGGTCTCGGTGTCCGGGCCGAAGATCAGATCCATGTCGGCGGGGCAGTGCAGCCAGCCATTGGACTGGATCTCGTTCTCGAGCTGCCCCGCGCCCCAGCCGGCATAGCCGAGCGCGAGCACAGCGTCGGTCGGCCCCTCGCCGGTGGCCATCGCCTTCAGGATGTCGAGCGTCGCGGTGAGGCAGATGCCCTCGTCGATCGGCAGGGTCGAGTTCTCGATGTAGAAGTCGGACGTGTGCAGCACGAAGCCGCGGCCGGTCTCCACGGGGCCGCCGCGCAGCACGCGGATCGTGTTGATGCGCGAGGGCAGGGTGATCTTCTGCGCCTCGGGGATGATGTCGAGTTGTACCAGCAGGTCCGGGAAGGCGAGATTGGTCGCCGTCTGGTTGACCACGATGCCCATCGCCCCATCCGAGGAATGGGCGCACATGTAGATGACCGTCCGGGAGAACCGCTCGTCGCGCATGGTGGGCATGGCGACGAGCATCTGGCCGTCGAGATAGCCGCGAACATTGCTGCCCGGCTTCGCGCGTCGGGGATTTGCTGCCATGCGGCAAAGGTAACCCGGATCGATACCGATTGCCAACGCGATGCCTCCCCTGTCGCGGTTCACGAGCAGTTGACGGGCGAGGAGGCGAAAGGTTCCCTCCTGCGACCGTTTGCAGGTGGCACTTGGGACCCTCCTCGCCTAAATCGGAGGGGATGTTCGATCGCCGCTCCCTCCTTGCTCTCGCGCCGCTGGCAATGCTGCCACGGCCGGCTTTTGCCGGCCCGGCGGCGTCCGGCTGGTCGCGCGACGCCAAGTCCGCGATCAGGCTGATCTCGGGTGGCGTGGCGGCTGACGGCTCGCTGCGCGCGGGTCTTCACATCACCATGGAACCCGGCACCAAGACCTATTGGCGCACGCCTGGCGATTCCGGCGTGCCGCCATCCTTCGACTGGTCGGCCTCGGGCAATGTCGCCGATGTCAAAGTCCTCTGGCCGGCGCCGTTCCGGTTTCCGGACGGCAACGGCTTTTCCATCGGGTACAAGCTGGAGGTGGTGTTCCCGCTGAAGGTCACGGCGCGCGACCCGGCCCGGCCGGTGAAACTCGTGCTGAAGCTGGACTATGCGGTCTGCGACCAGATCTGCATTCCGGCCAAGGGTGCGGCCGACCTCGTCCTTCGCGTCGCGGCACCGGCCGACCCGGCGCTCGCCGGTCTCGTCACCCGGTTCGAGGAGCGCGTGCCCGCGCGGCAGGCTGAAGGCCTGGCCGTCCGGGCGGCGGGGATCGACCGTTCCGGCCAGCACCCCGTCCTGACGCTCGCGGCCGATGTCGGCGCGGTGCAAGGTCGCGTCGACCTCTTCGTCGAGGGCCCGGATGCGCGCTGGAACCTGCCGCTGCCCGAGGCGCTGGACCGTGAGGGCGCCACGCGGCGCTTCAAGCTGGTGCTGGACGGTGCGCCGCGGGGTATCGACCCGACCGCCCACGACCTGACCTTCACGCTGGTCGCCGGAGACAGGGCGCTCGAAACGATGATCCGGCCTGCCTGAGCCGGGGTCGACGCCGCCTGCTTCTCCCCTTAGGTTCTCGCCGTTCCTTTGCCGGTCGCCCGCGCGACCGCGGCCACCCCCCAACAGGCATCAGGAGAATTTCATGACAATCCAGGTCGGCGACAAGCTGCCCGAGGCGACGTTCCGCACGATGACGGCTGATGGGCCGGCCGCGCGCACGACGGCCGACATCTTCGCAGGCAAGACCGTGGTTCTCTTCGCCGTGCCGGGGGCATTCACGCCGACCTGCCACAGGAACCACATGCCCGGCTTCGTCGCCAATGCCGATGCGATCAAGGCCAAGGGCGTGGACGCGATCTACGCGACCTCGACCAACGACGTCTTCGTGCTGGATGCCTGGCAGAAGGCGAGCGATGCCACGGGCAAAGTCGGCATCCTGGCGGATGGCAACGCCGAATTCGCCAACGCCATCGGCCTTGCCAACGACGCGTCGGCGGCCGGCATGGGCATGCGCTCGAAGCGCTATTCGATGATCGTCAAGGACGGCGTCGTGACGTCGCTGAATGTCGGTGATGCGCCGGGCAAGGCGGATATCTCCGGCGCCGACAACCTGATCGCCCAGCTCTGAGACGGTGGGGGCGGCCTCGCCGCCCCGTCTCCACTCACATCGCGAAGACGCCGACGGCGGCCAGCGCGCCTGCCGCGGCGATCGGCATGGCGACCCGCGCCGGGATCGGTTCGGGCAGCCAGCCGCGCAGGCGGGCGGCAATGCGCGAAGCCTTCCGGCCAGCCTTGAGCGGCAGGGTCACGACGGCCGGCAGGCTGTCGCGGCAGATGGCGTGCTTGCGGACATAATGCGGCACGCGCCAGACCGACCATGTCCCGGCGCGGAACAGCGCTGCATCGCCCGGACGAAGCGTGCGCGTGCCGCCGGCCTCGTCGGTGACATCCACCTCGCCCTCGATGATGTGGACGATCTCGTCTCCGCCGAAGAACCAGCGAAAGGCACCGGCCGTGCAGTCCCAGGCCATGGCCTGCGTGGTTCCGTCGGTGGAGTCGGACCAATGGCGGCAGCGAGCGATCGGATTGCCCTCCAGCACCCATTCGGGGCGGATCGGGGCGGGGTCGAGGTCAAGGTCGGCAAGGCTCGCAGCGACGAAAGAAGCTTGGCTCATGGCGGGTTCCTGTCCCATGCGGAGACAGTCGCCCCGCTTGCCGGCAGGGATCGCAATCGGCGTGCCGCCGAATTCAGAGCCGCGTCGCCCAGAGCAGCCAGCCCGCGACGCCGACGAGAAGCGCGGCCAGAACCGCGCGGAAGCGCGCAATGCCCGTGGACCGGCCGAGAACGCCCTGGAGGCGCGCCGCCGCCAGCACGATGACCGTGTGGATGGCGGTGGCGATGCCGACATAGGCGGTCGCATAGACCCACGTCGTCGCCCTGACCTCGGAGGCGCTGCCTTCCGGCACGAAGGTCGGCAGGACGGTGATGAAAAACACCGCCGCCTTGGGGTTCAGGACATTGGTGAGGAAGCCGCGCCAGAACAGCCCGCCCGGGCCGGCCTGCGCGTCTAGCCCGCCGCCGGCCTCACCCGGCTGGCGCCAGATCTCCCATGCCAGCCAGAGGAGGTAGAGGAAGCCGGTCCATCGCAGCACGCCGTAAAGCGCGGGCACTTCGGTGACGATGGCTGCCAGCCCGAGGATGGCCAGCGCCCCCATGGTCGCAAGGCCAAGCGCGACGCCGGCCACGGCGAACAGGCCCGGCCGCAGCCCGCGGGCCAGCGTAAGCGCGGCGAGCGTCGCCATGTTCGGGCCGGGCGTGATCTCGACGATGATGCAGGCAATGAGGAAGGCGACCATAAGGTCAGCCCCTGGCCTGCTTGAACGGCGCCATGCCTTCGCGGGCGAGCTCGTCGGCCCGCTCGTTCTCGACATGGCCGGCATGGCCCTTCACCCAGTGCCAGGTGATCTCGTGCAGGTCGGCGACGTCGTCGAGCCGTTGCCAGAGGTCGGCATTCTTCACCGGCTTCTTGTCGGCGGTCTTCCAGCCGTTCCGCTTCCAGCCGTGAATCCAGCTCATGATGCCGTTCTTCACGTACTGGCTGTCGGTGTGGAGGTCGACCTGGGAAGGGCGTTTCAGCGCCTCCAGCGCATTGATCGCGGCGAGCAGCTCCATGCGGTTGTTGGTGGTCACCGCCTCGCCGCCACTCATCTCCTTCTGCGTCTCGCCATAGCGCAGGATGGCGCCCCAGCCGCCCGGGCCGGGATTGCCGGAGCAGGCGCCGTCCGTGAAGATCTCGACGCGGCGCGGAGGTGCTTTCACCGGGGTCATGCGAGGCCGTATTCGGTGGGCGAGCCGACCTTCTGGTGGAAGCGCAGCTTCTTCAGATATTCGAGCGGATCCTTGGGCGTCACCACGGCGCCGGGTGGCACGTTCAGCCAGTCGACGAGGCGGGTCAGCAGGAAGCGCAAGGCCGAACCGCGCGCCAGCAGGGGCAATGCGGCCTTCTCGGCATGGCTCAGGAGCCGGACTGCCTGATAGGCCGCGATCATGGCCGAACCCTTGGCGAAATCGAACTCGTAGTCGGGCGAAAAGCACCAGGCGTTCAGGCAGATCGCAAGGTCGTAGGCGAGGATGTCGTTGCAGGCGAAGTAGAAGTCGATCAGGCCTGACAGCCTGTTCTGCAGGAAGAAGACATTGTCGTTGAACAGGTCGGCATGGATGACGCCGGCCGGGAGATTCTTCGGCCAGTTCCGCTCGCAATGGTCGAGTTCGCCGGCGATGGTCGCGGCAAGGCCGTTGGCGACGGTGTCGGCGCGATCACGCGCGCGCTCGTAGAGCGGCCGCCAGCCGGGCACCGACAGCGCATTGGGCCGGCGGATGGCGAAACCTTCGCCGGCGAGGTGCAGTTCGGCCAGCGCCTTGCCGACGGCGGCGCAATGGTGGACCTGCGGACGCCTGATCCACATGCCTTCCAGGAAGGTGACGATGGCGGCAGGACGGCCGGCAAGTTCGCCCAGCGTCTCGCCCGACCTCATTTTCACCGGCTGCGGACAGGTGAGGCCGCGGGCGGCCAGATGTTCCATCAGGCCGACGAAGAAAGGCAGGTCGGCGGGATCGACGCGCTTTTCATAGAGCGTCAGGATGAAGGTGCCGGCGGTGGCGTGCAGCAGGAAGTTCGAGTTCTCGACGCCCTCGGCAATGCCCTTGAACGACAGGAGCTCGCCGATGTCGTAGCGAGACAGGTGCGCCGACAGGTCCTCGGCGGTGACATCGGTATAGACGGCCATCGGTTGAGGCTTTCAGGCCGCCGCGTCGGGGCGGAGCTGGCGGGGCAGGGGGAAGAACACGCTCTCGTCGGCGGTCGAGACGGTCTCGACCGACACCTGATAGCGCGTCGCGAAGGCCTCGATGATCTCCTCGACCAGCACTTCCGGAGCCGAAGCGCCGGCCGTGATGCCGAGGGAGGCGATGTCGCCGAACCTGTCCCAGTCGATGTCGGCGGCGCGCTGGACGAGTTCCGAGATGCGGCAGCCCTCGCGCTCGGCAACTTCCCTCAAGCGCTGCGAGTTGGACGAGTTCGGCGCGCCGACCACGATCATCGCCTCGACGCGCGGGGCGACGCGCTTGACCGCTTCCTGCCGGTTGGTGGTGGCGTAGCAGATGTCTTCCTTGTGCGGGCCGACGATGGCCGGGAAGCGGGCGCGCAGGAAATCGACGATCTCGCGCGTGTCGTCCACCGACAGGGTGGTCTGGGTGACGAAGGCGAGCGCGTTCTCGTCGCGCGGCACGAAGATCTTCGCCTGGTCCAGCGTCTCGACGAGCGTCACGGCGCCGGGCGGCAGCTGGCCCATCGTGCCGACCACTTCCGGGTGGCGGGCATGGCCGACGAGAACGACCTCGCGACCGCGCTTGTGATGGATCTCGGCCTCGCGGTGAACCTTGGTGACCAGCGGGCAAGTGGCGTCGATGGCAAGGAAATTGCGGCCCTCGGCCTCCACGGGAACCGATTTCGGCACGCCGTGCGCGGAGAAGATGACCGGCGCGGCGGTATCCGGGATTTCCGACAGTTCCTCGACGAAAATGGCGCCCTTGGCCTTCAGTCCGTCGACCACGAAGCGGTTGTGGACGATCTCGTGGCGCACATAGACCGGCGGGCCGTAGATGCGCAGCGCCTGTTCCACCGCGTCGATGGCCCGCACCACGCCGGCGCAAAAGCCGCGCGGCGAACAGAGCAGGATGGTCAGCGGCGGTTTGTCCTGCGGCGCGGCCAAGGCGGTCTCCGGATGAGCGTGCCACGGTTTCGGAGGGATCGACGCGCCTGTCAAGGTGAGCCGCGTCAGGCTGCCTCGCGCGGAAGCGGTTTTGCCACCCGGACGCGCCGTACGACGGCAACGATTTCGTGGCGCGTGCAGGGGATGGCCCCCATGGTGATGGCTCGCTTCCGCTCGAAGCCGGTCAGGTCGTAATGCGGGGCACTGGTCTTCGGCGGTCCCTGGTAGATCGAGCGCGGCACACCCATGAGACGCGCGAAGCGATGCAGCTCGTCCTCGGTGTCGGCCAGCAAGTGGCACCATTTGAGGCCCTGCCAGTCCCAGATGGGATCGTCGACATAGACCGCCATCGATCAGGCCGCCTTCAGGCCGGCCGCGCCGAGGGCGGCATTCTGCCGGGCCGTGACTCCCTCGAGGCTGAAGCGCTCGATCTCCTCGTTGTAGAGGCGGTAGAAGTTGAGCTCCGCCTTCAGGTGCAGGAAGACGCCGCCGAGGCCGATGGCCGCGCGGTCCATCAGCACGAATTCCTGCGGGATGGTGACGGGCCCCTTTTCCTTGAGCGCTTTGTGCACCTGGAAGGCCTCGCGGCGGCCATACTCGCCGGGCGCGACGCCATCCGCGATGGAGCGCACCCGGTCGTCGAGCAACGGCCCGTAGATGAAACGCGCCCAGACGTTGAGGATATCGATGAGGTCGCGGCTGAGGTTCCTGAAGCCCCAGGTCTCGTAGGCGTGAACGACGCGCGCGCCGTCGTTCGTTTCCAGCCCCTTGTAGAGATCGATGACCGCGGCGATGAAGCGCGGCGGAAAGATGCGCACGCAGCCATAGTCGAGCAGGTTGATGCCGCCGGGTTCGCCGTCTTCCTCGAACACCGTGTAGTTGCCGAGATGGGGGTCGCCGTGGATCACCCCGATATGGGCGAAGGGGTGCCACCAGGCCCGGAACATGGCGGTGGCCAGCCGGTTGCGGATGGCGAGCGGCCGGTCGATGTGGCTGAGCATTTTGGAACCGTCGAGCCAGGACAGCGTCAGCAGCCGGCCGGTGGAGAGTTCCGGCCGCACTGTCGGCACCCGGACCAGCGACTCGTCGGCGAGGACGTCCGAATAGAGCGCCGCGTGCTTGGCCTCGCGGCGGTAATCGAGCTCCTCGCGAACCCTGTCGCCGATCTCCTTGATGATCTCGCGCGTGTCGATGGCCGGATCCATGCGCCGCTGGATCGCGAACAGGATTTCTAGCTGGGCGAGGTCGGCCTCCACCGCCGACTGCATGTCGGGATATTGCAGCTTCACCGCCAGTTTCAGGCCGTCATGTGCGGTGGCGCGATGAACCTGCCCCAGCGAGGCGGCGGCGGCCGGCACCTTGTCGAAGGTGGCGAAGCGCTTCTCCCAGTCGGGGCCGAGCTCGGCCATCATGCGGCGCTTGACGAAGGCGGGCCCCATGGGCGGGGCTTCGGACTGCAACTTCTGCAGTTCGGAGGCGTATTCCGGCGGCAGAACCTCGGGGATGGTCGACAGCAGCTGCGCGACCTTCATGATCGGGCCCTTGAGCCCGCCCAGCGCCCGCGTCAGCTCCGCCGCGTTCTTCTCGCGGTCCAGCGAGGCGCCGAACAGGCGCGCCGCCGCGATGGAGGCGGCCGCGCCGGCGACATTTGTGCCGACGCGCGCATAGCGCGACAGGCGGCCGGTGAGGCGGTTGGCTTCGTCGTCGCGCGGCGGCATCGGCACTCCGGAATGGGTCGCCACATCAGATAGGACGTGACCGGCCCGGATGCGAGGGCAAGAGGCCTAACGTGCCGCACCCTTACGGAAAAGGGCAATCAGGTCGTCCGCATCGGCGCTCCAGCCCTTGTAGGCGCGCTGGGGACCGTCGAGGCCTTCGAGGTCGGCGGCGAGCAAACGGCCGGAGCGCGTGCCCGCAAGCAGCGCCGCCGGGCCCTGGTGAATGCGGATGGTGAAGGCGATGTCGTGGGATTGCGGCAGCCTCATCAGCGTCTGGCGCTCAACGCGGACGTGAATGCGCGCGGGTTCAAGCCGGCCATCGGCGTCGCGCCACGCCTTCGGATGCGGTTCGGGGTGGTGCAGCCGTTCGTCGTCGTAGAGCGACCAGTTGAAGCGTTCGACGGGTTGAGACGGGGCGAGATTGTCGAAGATGCGTGTCACCATCGCGTCCATGCGGCCTGCGAAACCCGGCACGGGCGCATGGATTGCAGCCATCGGGCGGCCGATCTTGTCGGCGAGCCGCCACGATGAGGGAAAGGCGAGGGCAGCCGCAGCGAGACGCCAGCCTTCACCTGTCCGATGCATCAGGCAGATGTCCTCCTGCACGAGGCGGGAGGCCGTGAGCAGCGGCGGGTCGCCGGCGTCGAGATCGATGGTTCGGCCGGCCGTCGGCAGTTCAATGCGGTCGCCGTGGCGCCGATGGGTTTCAGGGTGATGCGCTGAGAGGTTCCCGATGAGGATGTCGAGAAGCTCCTGCTGTGCCGCGCCGGTGCCGGGTTCGGCGCGAAAGACTGCTGCAGGATCGGCCGCTTCCAGCAGGGCCTTTTCGTCGAGATAGGTGCCAAGACGCGCGTCTACCTCGATCCAGTCTGTCGGCGCGATCGGCCGCATGCCGATGGTGAAAGGCTTCGACAAGCCATCCCACGGAGCATGGCGGAAGGGGTCGTTCACGTCGGCCAATTGTCCTGTATCCAGCGGGTCAGGCCGTCTTCGCCGACGTCACCGGCAGCAAGGGCCAGGATGATGGCCGCCATTTCAGCTTCCGGAACGTCGAAATCGACATCGTTCAGGTCCAGAAACACCACCAGTGCCAGCAGCGCGGCACGCTTGTTGCCGTCGACGAAAGGATGGTTCCGAGCGATGCCATAGGCATAGGCCGCGGCGAGCTCCGGCAAACCCGCGCCCTCGTAGGCCCACTTGTTGCGGGGGCGATCAAGCGCCGATTCCAACATGCCCTTATCGCGAATGCCCGGCGGTCCGCCGAACTCGCGCAACTGCCTTTCGTGGATCGCGATCACGAGTTCGGTCGAGAGCCAGACTGGCTCGCTCATTTGGCGAGTTCTGCGAGTGCGTTCCGATAGCGCTTGATTGCCTTGTTCGCGCTTTCCATCCCTTTGGCGAAATGCGGATCCCGCGATGACAGATGCAGCGTTCCATCGCCGAACTCAGCGACGTGCAGCTTGTCACCTTCCTGCAGATTGAGGCGCGCCAGCAATTCCTTCGGCAGGAGGAGCCCGACCGAATTGCCGATCTTGCGGATCTGAAGCACGAAGCCCCCGATCTCGACCTTGCGCGGCTGATCGTTCATGGCGACCTCCTGTGTGTTGTACATCATGTATAACACACTCTGGGAAGGTTCGTCACATCTGGCCCGGTCGCTCGGCCGTCGTGTCGAGGATGAAGGGCAGCCGCCGCCCGTGGACGCGGATCGTCGAATAGGAATTGTCCAACCAGAAGCCGGTGGCCGCGCGGGTGGCGTAGGGGTTCGAGCGCCGCTCGCGGCCAAAGGTGACATTGGCCATCGGGAAGGTCTGCACGATCCGTCCGAAGGTGGACATGGACTCGATCCGCATGGCGTCCTTCGTGCGCCAGACGGCGGTGGCGTACTGGCGGATATAGATCTCGATCATCACGGCGAAGAGCGCCGAGACAGGCGACAGAACCAGCGAGGCGACGTGGTTGTTGGTGGGATCGTCGATGCGCGTTGCCCAGGCGAGCCAGGCGAAAAAGACGGCCGGTCCCCAGAAGACCAGTTGCAGGAACCGCAGCCGCCACAGCCGCGTGTTGCGGTAGATGAGCTCGAAGCCCTCGTCGGCCCGGGGGCTGTCGGCGTCCGGAGGCCTCATTCCTCCATCGCCTCCAGTTCGCCGATCAGCCGCTCGATGACGCCGAGTCCGCCCTGCCAGAAGGCCGGGTCGCGCGCATCGAGGCCGAAGGGCGCCAGGACTTCGGAATGGTGCTTGGTGCCACCGGCCGCCAGCATGGCGAGGTAGCGCTCGGCGAAGCCCTTGTCGGCCTTCTCGTAGACCGCATAGAGCGAGTTCACGAGGCAGTCGCCGAAGGCATAGGCGTAGACATAGAACGGCGAATGGATGAAGTGCGGGATATAGGCCCAGAAGGTCTCGTAGCCCGGCTTCAGTTCGATGGCCGGGCCGAGGCTCTCGCCCTGCACGCTCATCCACGCCGCGGAAATGTCGTCGGCGGTGAGTTCGCCGTCCTTGCGGGCGATGTGGATCTTCCGCTCGTAGGAATAGAAGGCGATCTGGCGCACGACCGTGTTGATCATGTCCTCGACCTTCGAGGCGAGCAGGGCCTTCTTCTGGACCGGGTCGGTGGTGCCGGTCAGGATCGCCTTGAAGGTCAGCATCTCACCGAAGACCGAAGCGGTCTCGGCCAACGTCAGCGGGGTTGGCGCCATCAGCGCGCCGTTGGGGGCCGCCAGCACCTGATGGACGCCATGCCCGAGCTCGTGAGCGAGGGTCATCACGTCGCGCGGCTTGCCCTGATAGTTGAGCAGCACGAAGGGGTGCGCCGAAGGCACGGTCGGGTGCGCGAAGGCGCCCGGCGCCTTGCCGGGCCGCACGGGCGCGTCGATCCAGCTCTCGTCGAAGAAGCGCTTGGCGATGTTCGACAGCTTGGGCGAGAACCCTGCATAGGCCGACAGCACGGTGTCGCGCGCATCGGTCCAGGCGATCGTCCGCTGCTCGACCTTCGGCAGCGGCGCGTTGCGGTCCCAATGCGGCAGCACGTCCTTGCCGAACCAGCGCGCCTTCAGCCTGTAGTAGCGATGGGACAGGCGCGGATAGGCCTCGCGCACGGCGGCGACCAGCGCATCGACGACCTCGCGCTCGACGCGGTTCGCCAGATGGCGTGAATCGGCAACGTCCTCGAAACCGCGCCAGCGGTCGGCGATCTCCTTGTCCTTCGCCAGCGTGTTGGTGATCAGCGAGAAGGTGCGGAGATTGTCCTTGAAGGTGGCGGCGAGAGCCTCGGCGGCAGCACGGCGCTTCTCTTCCGCGGTGTCCTGCAACAGGTTCAGCGTCGGTTCCAGCGGCAGCTTCTCGCCGTCGATCTCGAAGCGCAGGCCGGCAATGGTCTCGTCGAAGAGGCGGTTCCAGGCCGCCCGGCCCGTGACGCTCTTCTCGTGGAACAACTGCTCGACGCGATCCTCAAGCTGAAACGGCTTGTCCTTGCGGATGTCCTCCAGCCAGGGCCGGTAATGGCCGAGGCGCGGTTCCGCCATGGCCTGGTCGATCAGGCCATCATCGATCCGGTTCAGCTCCAGCGTGAAGAACAGGAGATGCGAGGAGATCGCGGTGATCTTTTCCTGGATGTCGCCGTAGAATTTGGCGCGGACGGGATCGGTCGTGTCGCCGGCATAGACGAGACCCGCGAACGAGGCGAGACGGCCTAGCAGGTCCTCCAGCTTCTCGTAGCGCACCAGCGCATCGGCGAGATCGGCCCCGGCCGACTTGCCGCGAGCCAGCCCTTCCAGGCGGCCCTTGTAGGCATTCTCGAAGGCGATGGCCTCAGCCTCGGCGGCGTCGAGATCGCGGCGGACGGCGGGTGCATCCATGCCGGCATAGAGCGCCGAGAGATCCCATACCGGCAGGGGGCCGAGTTCGCGGTCCAGCCTGTCGCGGGCGGCCGCATTCTTGGAAGCGGCATCCTGGAACGTGCGGCGCATGATGGCCTCCCGCTGAAACGTGACGAGACGCCGATATGGGCAAATCCGCCGCCGCGATCAACGTGGCGTATGGTCCAAGAAGGATCTTGCCGCCCTTGGCGTTGCCCTAATGCAACGGCCGCCGGCGGTCGTTCAGCCTGCGGCCGCGAGGGGCGGCGTCGCAGCGTCGCCGGCCCCGAGCTTGCGGAACCGGACCAGCGAATAGACGCCGAGCGGACCGACGAAACTGCGGTCGACCACCTCGGCGCCGCCGTGGTTGTCCGCCCAGTCCTTCAGGCGCTGGAAGGGGAATTCAGGCCTCAGGCCGAATGTGTGCGCGTGTTTGGAGAACCAGCGCTCGATGGCGGCGGCGACGCCCCTCTCGGAATAGAGGTGGTTGACCAGAATGATCTCGCCGCCCGGCCTGATCACGCGCGCGCATTCGTCGAGAACCCGCTCGGGACGCTCCACAAGCGTGATGACGAACTGCGCCACCACGCAGTCGAACATGCCGTCGGGATAGGTGAGGTCGTGAGCGTCCATGACGCTGACCTCCTTCACATGGGGAAAAGCGCCGGTCGCCATGCGCTCGCGCGCCTTGGCAATCATCGGCTCCGACAGATCGATGCCGTAGATCTCGTATCCGGGCCCGTAGTCCTGGAAGGACAGGCCCGTGCCGACGCCGACCTCGAGGATGCGCTTGCCGACGTATTTCGCGGCGGCGGTCGCGGCGCGGCGGCCCTTCTCGAAGACCGGCCCGCAGACGGCATCGTAGATCGGCGCCCAGCGCGCATAGGCGCGCTCCATCGTGTCGCGGTCGAGATCCTTGCTCTCGCGGTCGAGGCCATGGGCCATGATCTGCTCCCGTCGCGGCCGCGCCGAAGGAATCGGCGGCGTCAGTCGGGCAGCGCTACCAACGTCATGCGACAGATGGACGACAGCTGGCCGGCGGGCCCGCCGGCTGGCGCCGGTGTCACAAAACGACAACGGGAATCTGCTGTTGGTCCCCGTGACATGAGGTCTCGCGGAGCCGGATGATGGCCGAGAAGCGCCATAGGGCGATGTTCATTTCCGACGTGCATCTGGGCGCGCGGGGCTGCCAGGCAGCCCTTCTGATCGACTTCCTCCGCCACAACGAGGCTGATGTCGTCTACCTCGTCGGCGACATCGTCGATGGCTGGCAGCTCCGGCGCGGCTGGCACTGGCCGCAGGCGCATAACGACGTGGTGCAGAAGCTCCTGCGCGTGGTCCGCAAGGGCAGCCAGATCATCTACCTGCCGGGCAACCACGACGAGTTCATGCGCGACTATTTCGGCACGCATTTCGGCGGCATCGAGGTGATGGACCAGATCATCCACGAGGCGGCCGACGGCCAGCGCTTCCTCGTCATCCACGGCGACAGTTTCGACGTGGTGGTGATGCACGCCCGCTGGCTCGCCCATCTCGGCGACTGGGCCTATGACGCGGCGCTCTATTGCAACCGCTGGGTCAACTTCTTCCGCCGCAAGCTCGGCCTCACCTACTGGTCGCTGTCGGCCTGGGCGAAGCTCAAGGTCAAGAAGGCCGTCAACTTCATCGGCGCCTTCGAGGAGGCGCTGTCGACCGAGGCCAAACGCCAGAAGGTGGACGGCGTGATCTGCGGCCACATCCACCATGCCGCGATCAAGGACCAGGCCGGTATCCGCTACATGAACTGCGGTGACTGGGTGGAGAGCTGCACGGCCCTCGTCGAAGGCTATGACGGGCGGTTCGAGATCGTCCGCTGGACCACGTTGCAGACCGCGCCTGCCATCGTCGCCGAAGACGAGGAACTGCCGGACATCCCGCTCGCCCTGCCGGGCCGCCAGAAGGTCAGCGCCTGAGGAGGGCCGGCCATGCGCCTCGCGATCGCCACCGATGCCTGGGACCCGCAGGTCAACGGCGTGGTGCGCTCGCTGAAGGAGACGGCGGCCGTGCTTCCCGCCCTCGGCATCGAGCCGCATTTCGTCACGCCGGAGGGGCTGCCGAGCCTGCCGCTGCCGACCTATCCGGACATTCGCGTCGCCATCGGCGCCGGGCCCGCGGTCGCCGAGCGGCTGGACCGGCTCGCCCCGCAAGCCGTCCATATCGCGACGGAGGGAACGATCGGCCATGCCGCGCGGCGCTGGTGCCTCGCACGGGGGCTGCCGTTCACGACGAGCTATCACACCCGCTACCCCGAATATGTCCGCGCTCGTGCGCCGATACCGGAAGCCTGGACCTATGCCTGGCTGCGCCGCTTCCACGAGGCTGCCGCCCGTACGCTCGTGCCGACCGAGACCATGCGGCGGGAACTCGCCGACTGGGGCTTCGGCAACCTTGCGGTGTGGTCGCGCGGTGTCGATACCGCGCTCTTCCGGTCGCGGCCGGGCGCCGCGCCGGACTATCCGCGGCCGCTGATGCTGACGGTCGGGCGGCTGGCCGTCGAGAAGAACATCGAGGCCTTCCTGTCGCTCGACCTTCCGGGCACCAAGGTGGTCGTCGGCGACGGTCCCCAGCGCGCGGAACTGGAGCGGCGCTTTCCGGGCGCGATTTTTCTTGGGATGAAGACCGGCGAGGCGCTGGCGGAGATCTATGCGAGGGCCGACGTCTTCGTCTTCACCAGCCGCACCGACACCTATGGCAACGTGATGCAGGAGGCGCTCGCATCGGGCGTACCGGTTGCCGCCTTTCCGGTGCCGGGTCCGCTCGACGTGCTGACGGAGCCGGGGATCGGCGCGCTCGACGAAGACCTTGCCGCCGCAATCCGGCAGGCGCTGACGCTGGACAGGGCCCGCTGCCGGGCCGTTGCCGAGGGGCGGACCTGGGCCGCCGCCGCTGCCGAGTTCGCGGCCGCGCTCGCGCCTTTCCCGCGCCGCGAGCGGGCCGCCTGACCTGCGATCACAGCGGATTGGTGAAGACGAAAGGGACGCCTGAGAGGATCAGGAAGAACTGCGCGGCATTGTAGGCCATGCCGCGCCAGTGGAGCCGTCGCAGCTCGCGCACGGCTCCGGCCTCTCCCGCATCGCGCGCCCGGATCTGGATGTCGAGCTGGCCGAGGAACCACTGGCGGGCATAGACGGCGAGCGCCGCGATGACACCGATGGCGATGGCGACGAGCGGCCGGCCCGCCACGATGAAGGCTATCGTGCCGATGGCGCAGACGATGGATACCGCCCGGAAATGGAAGCTGAACAGGCTGCGCAGCAGCCAGGTGACGACCGGGTCTTCCAGCTTCGCCAGCAGGAAGGTCGGCGAGGCGATGAAGAAATAGAGCATCGGAAACAGCAGAATGATGGTGGCTGCCAGCGAGAAGCCGTCTGCAGTCATGGCAAGCCCCTCTCGTGGGTTGGGCAAACGCCGATCCGGGACCCCATGATACGCCCGCTGGAACCGCCGGCCATTGGGCTTTCGTCGCGTGGATTCATGTTGCTTGTTGTGGAAATGAACGGTGCCGCGCGCCATGCCTGACCCGTTTGGGGCCGCGCCGTTACCCGCCCGTTAACCCGCCCTTAAGCGGCTGCGACCACCCTCTCCCGATTCGAGACATCCGCATTCGGGAGTGCATGCCGTGACCACCGTTCTGATCTGCGACGACGATCCGGTCCAGCGTCGGCTGGTGGAGGCCATGGTCCGCAAGTTCGGCTACGAGCCGCGCCTGTGCGAGAACGGCGAGCAGGCGATGCGGGTGCTGTCGGAGGACGGCGACTCCATCGATCTCGTGCTCCTCGACCTGGTCATGCCCGAGCGCGACGGCATGGGCGTGCTCGCCGCCATGCGCGAGGAAGGCATCGCCAAGCCGGTCATCGTGCAGACCAGCCAGGGCGGCATCGACACGGTCGTCAACGCCATGCGCGCGGGCGCGACGGATTTCGTGGTCAAGCCGGTTGGCGCCGAGCGCCTCGCCGTCTCCATCAAGAACGCCCTCAAGACCGAGGCGCTCGTCGCCGAGGTCCAGCGCCTGAAGCGCAAGGCTGAGGGCACGATGACCTTCAAGGACATCGTCACCCGCTCGGCGCGGATGCAGCCGCTGCTGAAAATGGCCGAGAAGGCAGCCGGCTCGATGATCCCGGTGATGATCGAGGGCGAGAGCGGCGTCGGCAAGGAGCTGCTCGCGCGCGCCATCGCGGGCTCGGGCGAACGGCGCTCCAAACCCTTCGTGGCGGTCAATTGCGGTGCGATCCCGCAGAACCTCGTCGAGAGCATCCTGTTCGGCCACGAGAAGGGCGCCTTCACCGGCGCCACCGACAAGCACACCGGCAAGTTCGTCGAGGCCCATGGCGGCACGCTGTTCCTCGACGAGGTCGGCGAACTGCCCCTGGAGACGCAGGTGAAGCTGCTGCGCGCCATCCAGGAGGGCGAGGTCGACCCGGTGGGCGCCAAGCGCAGCGTCAAGGTCGATATCCGCCTGATCTCGGCCACCAACCGCGACCTGATCAGGGCGGTGAAGGAAGGGCGCTTCCGCGAGGACCTCTACTACCGGCTCTGCGTGTTCCCGATGACGCTGCCGCCGCTGCGCGAGCGCGCGGACGACATTCCCGACCTCGTCCGCCACTTCCTCGCGCGGATCGCGGCCGAGGAGGGCAAGCGCATCCGCGGTGTCCAGCCGGCGGTGTTCGGGTTGCTCAACGCCTATCCCTGGCCGGGCAACGTCCGCCAGCTGGAGAATGCCGTGTTCCGCGCCGTGGTGCTCTGCGACGGCGACGAACTGTCGGTCGCGGACTTCCCTCAGATCGCGGCGCAGGTCGACGGCTACGAGGTGGTGGTGCCGCTCGCGCCGCTGCCGGTCGTCGCGGCGCCGGCGATACAGCCGGCCGCGCAGGCGCAACCGGCGATGATCATGCCGGGCGCATCCATCGCGCTGGTTGATCAGGCCGGCCATGTCCGGCCGATGGAGCAGATCGAGACGGAAGCCCTGCGTTTCGCCATCGATCACTATCGCGGTCAGATGTCGCAGGTCGCGCGCCGGCTCGGCATCGGCCGCTCGACGCTCTACCGCAAACTCAAGGATCTCGGGCTCGAGGAAGCGGGTGACGTGCCGGAGGAGGTGTGACTGCGAAGCCTCGCCGCCAGCTTTTCGGTGGCGATGAAGCCTTCGTGGGTTGATCGGCGCGGCGACGCGTGGTCGAAAAACGAGCACATCGAGGAGGGGGCGGTCCGTCGCGGATTCGCCGACGGATTGAAGGGGACACGATGCATATGCGGTCGGTTTTCCTTGCTTGCGCCCTGATCGGTGCTGGAGGGCTGTCGGCACATGCCGGCGAGGCCGACCGCTTCCGCCTTGCGGATTGGGAGGTCGAGGCCGCCATTCCGCGGCCGCCGCTCGACGCCGTGGCGCCGCTGGGCGCGCAGGCCTTCGGGCTCGAGACCTTTCCGCAGTCGCCGATCCTCGCCGAGGCTCCGAATGCCGACGACGAGGCCCCCGAGCACATCCAGGCAGCGCCGATCCCGCAGCCGACCGAAGCCGACTTCGCGGCGATCCCCGACGATCCGCCGAGCGTCGTCGAAAACGGCAAGCCGGACCCCTCGATCACCGCCGAGCGTGTCGCCCAGCAACTCCGCATCCTGCTGGCCCGCCCGGGTGGGGATCGCGCCCTGCAACAGCAGTTCAACCCCTTCTATGCGACGCGCGGCTACGAGCCGCTCTTCGTCAGGGACGGCGTCATGTCCGAGCGCGGGCAGGCGGCGTTGACGCGTCTCGGTCAGGCGGGCGACGACGGGCTCGACGCGCAGGCCTTCCAGGTGTCGCTGCCCGAAGGCGCGCGCAATGCCGAAAGCGTCGCCCGGCTGGAACTGGCGCTGGCGCGCGCGGTTGCGCTCTATGCCTCGCAGGCTTCCGGCGGCCGCACCGACGCCAAGCGGCTTTCGGGCTATTTCGACGTTTCGCCGCCGCGCATCGAGACGGCGGCGGCCCTTGCCGCCATCGCCCGCGCCGACCGCGTCGCGGTCGCGCTTGATGCGTTCAATCCACCGCATGCCGGTTTCCGCCAGCTCCGCGCCAAGCTGATCGAAATGCGCGGCGAGCGCCGCGAGATGACCGCGACCGATCAGACGCGCCGGCACGCGCTGCGCGAGCGCGACCTGATCGCCAATCTGGAGCGCTGGCGCTGGCTGCCGCGCGAGCTCGGCCAGACCCATATCTGGGTCAATTCGCCCGAGGCTTACATCAACGTCGTGCGCGGCAGCGAGGTCATTCACCGGACCCGCGCCGTCGTCGGCCGAGCCGAGACGCAGACCCCGGTCTTCTCGGACTCGATGAGCTTCATTGTCTTCAACCCGTCGTGGTACGTGCCGCTGTCCATCGTCCGTCGTTCGATGGTTGGCCCCGCGAGCCGCAACGGCGGCGGCTACTTCGCCCGTCGTGGCATTCAGGTGACCCAGGGTGGTCGGCAGGTCGACGCCTCGACCATCAACTGGTCCTCGGCCAATGTCGGCCGCTACTCGTTCCGCCAGCCGCCCGGCACGGCGAACGCGCTCGGCCGCATGAAGTTCATGTTCCCGAACCGCCACGCCATCTATCTGCACGACACGCCCTCGCGCGGCGATTTCGGCCGCACCGGCCGGACGCTGTCGAACGGCTGCGTGCGCGTCCAGAATCCGGAAGAGCTGGCCGAGATGCTGCTCAACCTCGGCATGCCCGGCGAGACCTGGACGGTCCCGCGCATCCGCGGCCTCTATGGTCCCGGCGAGCGCACCGTGCGGTTCCGCCAGCAGATTCCGATCCACCTCGTCTATTTCACGATGACGGTGGATACATCCGGTTCGCTCGTTGAACTGCCGGACGTCTATGGCCACAATGCGCGGGTTCGCGCCGCCCTGACGGGAACGCGCGGTTAACCGTCCGTTCACTCCATGCCACGGGAGGCGACGTGGTCCGGCATGATTTCGCCACAGTTCGTTCATACCCCTCACGCGTCCGTGAGCAGGGTCATGGTTTTCGACTCGTTGACAGGACTCAGGGTTCTTTAACCGATCCTGACGATGATACGTTCACCACGAGCCGGGTTTGGTCCGGCGAAGAAGCATCCTTCGTCAGAGAATAGAGACCTGTAGCATAGTGACCACGGCTTACCGCTCACTGTCCCGGTTCGTTTCGCGTCCGCTCGTGCGGACGGCCGCTACCGTCTCTCTCGGCTTCGGATTTCTCCTCGCTATTTCCGGCACGACGCAGAATGTCGTCGCCAATGGCGACACCCGGACGCTCTCCATGCTGCACAAGCACACGGGCGAGCAGATCCTCATCACCTTCAAGCGCAACGGCCGCTACGACCAGGACGCGCTGAACAAGCTCAACTGGTTCCTGCGCGACTGGCGCCGCGACGAGCCGACGCGGATGGATCCGCACCTCTTCGACGTCGTCTGGGAGGTTTACCGCTCGGTCGGCGCACAGTCTCAGATTCACGTCGTCTCGGCCTACCGCTCGGCCGGCACCAACGCCATGCTTCGCCGCCGCTCGCGCGCTGTCGCCCAGCAGTCGCGCCACATCACCGGCCAGGCGATGGACTTCTACATTCCCGGCGCCTCCATGACGCGGGTGCGCGAGGCGGGCATGATGCTCCAGCGCGGCGGCGTCGGCTTCTATCCGGGTTCGGCCAACCAGTTCGTCCACATGGACACTGGCTCCGTCCGCCACTGGCCCAAGGTTTCGCGCGACTATCTGGCGCGCCTGTTCCCTGACGGCCGCACCGTTCATATCCCGGCCGATGGCCGTCCGCTGGCCGGGTTCGACACGGCGCTCGCCATGGTCCGTGCCCGCGGCGGCAGCGCTTCGCGCTTCTACGATTCCCGCGCCGACGAGAGCGCCACCTACGAGGACAACGAGAGCCCCGGCAGCGTGGTGCGCCAGCGGTCGAATTCGATGGGCCTGTTCGCTGGCCTGTTCGGTGGCGGCCAGCAGCGGCAGGCTCCGGCTCGCGCCGTTGCACCGGCTCCCGCGCCTGCGGCGGCGGCTCCGGCCGTTCGCGCCGGCGAGGCCGCTCCCGGTGTTCCGGCGCGGCAGGAGACCACGACGGTTGTCGCCGCGGCCCAGCAGCCGGCCGCCGGCCGCCCGGTCCAGATCACGCCGAACGCGCCGCGCATGCAGATCGCGGCGGCGCCGATCCCCACCCGTGCCCCGCCCGCCGCCGTGCGCATGCGCGGCAACGAGGAAGAGGAAACGGAGGAGGCCGTCGCCATGGCCGCGCCGCTGCCGGCCGCCCGTCCCGCCATCCCGGGCGAGGCTGCCCCGCAGTCGACCACCTTCGCAGCGCTCGCCCCCGGCGCTTCAGGCAACCGCCCCACCGTTCTGCCCGAGACGGCCCCGACCCCGATCCAGACCGCGATGGCTCCGGTTCCGGCCGCCCGGCCCCAGGTCATCGGCGGCTCGGTCGTCGCGGCCGCGGTGCTGCCGCCGATCATCACCACCGGCGACCAGCGCGGCCGCGCGACGGAAGCCCCGAGCGCCCCGGCCATGGCGCTGGCCTTCGCCTCGCCCTCGCGGCCGGTCACCCTGCCTAACGCCTCCGCGCAGGGACCGCAGCCGCGCGCCAGCGCCGAACGCCGCCCCGCCGAGGCCGCACAGCGCCCGGCCGCCCCGCAGACCCGCACCGCCACGCGCATTCCCGCCGCCGCACCGCCGCTGATGGTCGCGCCGAGCACCGAGGGCGCACGCGGCCGGGTGGTCTTCGTCCGTCAGGCCGCCGAGCGCGCCGCTTCGGTCGCGACGCTGACCACGCCGGATCCGCGCCAGCTGCGGCTGATCGAGCAGCCGACGCAGATGGTCGCCAACAGCTTCTCGCTGTCGCCGACCGCAACCGTGCCGACCGGCCGCTTCGCCGGCCAGGCCGTGTCGAGCCTGCCGACGCTTGAATTCTCCCGCGCCGAGGACGGCCAGCGCCGCGCATCGCTGCGCTGAGGGAGCTTGCGTGGCAGCCCTGCTTGCCGCGCCATCACGCTTCGCCCATTTCTGATGCAGTCTCGCGGCGGGGCGGATCGCGCTCCGTCCGATGCGGCCCGGCGGGCCCTGTCCCCCCGGTTGCTGCATGAACTCCGTCCGCCTCATCCCCTTCGCCCTCGCGCTGCTCTGGGGGTTCAACTGGCCGGCCGTGAAGACCGGCCTCTCGGAAGTGCCGCCGTTCGCGCTGCGCATGATCGGCCTCGGCGTCGGCGCGATCATCCTCGCGGGCGTTGCGGCAGCCATGGGGCGGTCGATGCGGATCGAGCGGCGGTCGTGGTGGCCGCTGCTGGTGGCCGGCACCCTCAACATCGCGGTGTTCAACCTCGCCACCGTGTTCGCGCAGATCAACACCTCGACCTCGCGCGCGGCGATCCTCACCTTCACGACGCCGCTCTGGGCGATCGTCTTCGCCTACCTGTTTCTCGGCGAGAAACTGGACCGGCCGCGGGGGCTGGCGCTCGTCATCGGCATTGGCGGCATCGGGATGCTCGCGGCACCGCTTCTCACCGGCGGTGCCGGAAGCCTCGGTCTCATCTTTCCGATGATCGCGGCGGTGGGCTGGGCAGCGGGCACGGTCTACCAGAAGTCCCACCCCATCGCGGGCGACCGGATGGTGGCGACCGCCTACCAGCTTCTCATCGCTTCGGCGGTATCGGGCATCGGCTTCGTGCTGGCGGGGGAGAGCCTGCCGCAGACGGTGTCGCCGCACGTCGCGGCGGCAGTCGCCTTCCACGTTATCGGCGGGACGGCGATCGCCTATCTGCTCTGGTTCATCCAGCTCGACCGGCTGTCCGTCGGCGCGGCGTCGCTGACCACCTTCGCCATTCCGGTCGTCGGCGTGCTGAGCGCCATGGCGCTGGTCGGCGACAGGCCGACCCCGCTTGACTATGTCGGCTTCGCCGCGGTTCTGGCCGCCGCGGCGGTTGCCATGTTCGCGGCGCGGCCGAAGCCGGCGCCGCCGGGCTGACGGTCACAGAGTGGGATTCGTTCTGCTAGAGTCCGAGCAGCCGGTCTATGTCTTTGGCGCGCATGATCCCGAAAACCGGTTCCCACTTTTCGGGATCATGCTCTAGGCCATGCCGAGCGCCTGCTTGTAGAGTTCGAGGATCGCCTCTTCCTCCATGCGCTGGTCGCGGTCCTGCTTGCGCAGGGAGACGATCTTGCGCAGCACCTTGGTATCGAAGCCGTTGGCCTTGGCCTCCGCATAGACGTCCTTCACGTCGTCGGCGATGGCCTTCTTCTCTTCTTCCAGCCGCTCGATGCGCTCGATGATCGCCTTCAACTGGTCGGCGGCGACGCTCTGGGTCTCGTCCATGCGGATGCTCCGGGCGGGGATTTCAGGAAGGGCGCACGGTTCGCGAATTACGCGGGCCGGGTCAAGCGCGGCGGCGCTTGTCCACAGGCCCTGTCCCCCGTAATCAGAACCCCTGTCGCCGCCCGGACCCATGATGCAGCAGCCCACCGCCGCCGCGCTGAAACAATCGTCTAGCCCGGCGGCCTCGCAGGGGCTCGCCTTCCTCGCCCTCGCAGCGGGCGCGGTAGCGCTGGGCGTGTCGCCGGTGCTCGTCCGCCTCGCCGATGTCGGCCCCTTCGCCTCGGCCTTCTGGCGCGCCTTTCTGGCGCTGCCGGTGCTGTTCGTCTGGATGCGCCTTGAGGATCGTTCCGATCCGCGCCGCCGCGGCTTCACCCCGGCTGTTCTGGCCGCAGGCGTCTTTTTCGCGGGCGATCTGTTCTTCTGGCACCTGTCGATCCTCAACACGACGATCGCCAATTCGACGTTCCTCGCCACGACCGCGCCGATATGGGTCGTGCTCGTCGCGTGGGTCTGGCTGCGCGAGCGGATCTCGCCGTGGACGCTGCTGGGACTGGCGCTCTGCGTTGCCGGCGGCGGCGCGCTGGTCGGCGAGAGCGTCCAGATCGACCGCGCCCGGCTTGTCGGCGACCTCTACGGCGCCGCCACCGGCGTCTTCTTCGGGCTTTATTTTCACGCCGTGCGGATCGGTCGGGCGACCCATGCGGCCGGGCGACTGACCTTCCTGTCGACGGCGGTGACGGCGCTCTGCCTGTTCGCGGTTGCGCTCGTACTCGAGCCGCGCCTGCTGCCGCAGACGGTCCAAGGGTGGCTGGCGCTTGCGGCTCTCGGCATGGTGACCCACGCGGCGGGGCAGGGGCTGCTGTCAGTAGCGCTCGGCACCCTGCCGACCGTGTTCTCCTCGCTGGTCATCTTCATGGAGGCGGTGGTCGCGGCGCTGTTCGCCTGGGCCGCGCTCGGCGAGAGCCTCAGCGTCATGCAGATGTCCGGCGGGCTGGCGATCATGCTCGGCATCTGGGTGGCACGGCCGCGTTGAGCGGGGAGGCGCGGATGAGCGGCTTTCGCGCGGCGATGCTGGCTCTGGCGATGGCATTCGCGCTGCCGGCGGAGGCGAAAGCGCAGGAGGCGACCGTCGAGACGCTGGAACAGGCGATCTGCGGGATGATCGAGGCTGGCGCCCGCCGCCATGGCCTGCCGGTCCATTTCTTCACCCGGCTGATCTGGGCGGAGAGCCGGTTCCGCATCCGTGCCGTCAGCCCCGCCGGCGCGCAGGGCGTCGCCCAGTTCATGCCCGGCACGGCGCGCGAGCGGGGCCTTGCCGATCCGTTCGACCCGCAGGAGGCAATTAGCCACTCCGCCTCGCTGCTCGCCGATCTCAACCGCCAGTTCGGCAATCTCGGCCTTGCCGCCGCCGCCTATAATGGCGGGCCGACCCGCGTGCAGAACTTCCTCGACGGGCGAGGCGGTCTGCCGCTGGAGACGCAGAACTACGTGTTCCAGATCACTGCCCGCACGGCCGAGGACTGGGCCGGGGAACGCCGTCGCGCGACGCTGCCAGCCGGTGCGATGCAGGATCTGCCACCGCAATCGTGCCTCAACGTCACGGCGCTGTTGCGCCGGCCGGGCGAGGCGCTGGCAGGCGTCGAGGGCCCCTTCGCACCCTGGGGCGTGCAGCTTGCCGGCAATTTCTCGCGCGCGGTGGCGCTTGCGAGCTACGGGCGCGCCCGGGGTCGGCTCGGCGCGATCATCGGTGATATCCAGCCCCTCGTGCTTGGATCGCGGCTGCGAAGCCGGGGCAGGGCGGTGTTCTGGCGCATCCGCGTGCCGGCGCAGACGCGGGGCGCGGCAGACGGGCTGTGCAACCGCATCCGGGCAGCCGGCGGCGCCTGCGCGGTGCTGCGGACCTCGTCGCGCGGCTAGATCACGAATCGGTGCGTTTGCCGGTTCCAGGCCCCGCAGTGACCACCAAAGGTCGCTTATCCCCCGGATTCGACAGGAGAAAGCAGGTCCGGGCGGCCTTTCGTTGACAGGCCCGGCGGTATCAAGGAAAAGCCAAAGAGATGGCCGATAGCCGACCCATGGATCGCCTTTCCCGCCCCCGGACAGCCTTGCAGAGCGTGCTGGCGCTTTGCCTGCTGGCGGGTGCGTTCTGGCTGGCCGGCACGGCGCCCGCTGCGGCGGACCTTCGTCTCTGCAACACCACGCAGAGCCGGATCGGTGTCGCCATCGGCTACAAGGACGGCGAGGGCTGGACCACCGAGGGCTGGTGGAACATCGCTGCGCGCAATTGCGAGACGATCCTGCGCGGGCCGCTCGTCGCGCGCTTCTACTACCTCTACGCGGTCGACTACGATCAGGGCGGCGAATGGGCAGGCCGCGCCTACATGTGCACCCGCGACAAGGAATTCACGATCCGCGGCATCGAAGAGTGCCTCGCGCGCGGCTACGACCGCATCGGGTTCTTCGAGGTCGATACGCAGGACCAGCGCCAGTGGACGATCCAGTTGACGGACGATGCCCAGCGCAGCCCGTCCCCGCCGGTCGCGACCCCGGCGACACCGGTTCCGAGCGCGCCGCCGCGCCGTCCCGGGCAGCCGGATGTCCGCGAGGCGTCACCGGCCCGGCCGTCGGGCTCGCGCCAGACGCCGCTGCCCAATGCGCCAGCCGGCGGCGGCACCGGAGGCGCCGTTTCGCCTGGGGTGCCCGCCTTTACCGCGCCGCGCTGATCCGCCGCCGGAATTGCCCTCTTGGGTGCATTGCAAGATGAGAAGTCATGCGCTACCCGTGACAGGGAAGATTGTCGCAGGAGATGAGCCATGGCTTCCGAGCCCAGCGTGCAAGGTACGGCCCCGATGGACTATGCCGAGCACGAGCGCACCTACGACATGTTCGTCGGCCTGACGAAGTGGGGCACGATCGCCATCGTCGCCATTCTCGTCCTGATGGCGTTCTTCCTCGTCTGACGAGACCGTGCGCCCGCTTTGCGGGGGGCATCGGGCGCAGGACAATCCATCGCAACAGGCCCCCTGGCGCGCCCTCCGGACGGAAGGCGCGGACCGGAGGACTTGCCGATGCGGATCGCCATTCCGAGGGAAACGGAGGCCAATGAGCCGCGCGTCGGGGGCACGCCCGACACGGTCAAGCGGCTGAAGGCCCTCGGGGCCGATCTGGTGGTCGAGACCGGAGCAGGCATCGGCTCGGGCATCCTCGACAGCGATTTCGAGGCTGCGGGCGCAACGATCGCCACGAACGCGGTCAAGGACGCCGACGTCGTCCTGAAGGTGCGCCGCCCGACGGCGGCCGAACTCAAATCCTACAAGACCGGCGCCGTGGTCCTTGCGACCATGGACCCCTACGGCAACGAGGCCGCGCTGGCCGAGATGGCCAAGGCCGGCATCTCCGCCTTCGCTATGGAGCTGATGCCGCGCATCACCCGCGCGCAGGTCATGGACGTGCTGTCCAGCCAGGCGAACCTCGCCGGCTACCGTGCCGTCATCGACGCTTCCTCCGAATTCGGCCGCGCGCTGCCGATGATGATGACCGCCGCCGGTACCGTGCCCGCCGCGAAGACCTTCATCATGGGCGTTGGCGTCGCCGGCCTTCAGGCCATCGCGACCGCCCGCCGCCTCGGCGCCGTGGTGACGGCGACCGACGTGCGGCCGGCCACCAAGGAGCAGGTGGAATCGCTGGGCGCTAAGTTTCTCGCGGTCGAGGACGACGAGTTCAGGCAGGCCCAGACGGCGGGCGGCTACGCCAAGGAAATGTCCAAGGAATACCAGGCGAAGCAGGCAGAGCTCACCGCCAGCCACGTCGCCAAGCAGGACATGGTCATCACCACGGCGCTGATCCCCGGCCGGCCCGCGCCGCGCCTGATCACGGCGGCGATGATCGCCTCGATGAAGCCGGGCTCGGTGATCGTCGATCTCGCGGTGGAACGCGGCGGCAATGTCGAGGGCGCCAGGCTCGGCGAGGTCGTCACGACGGCCAACGGCGTGAAGATCGTCGGCCACGCCAACGTGCCGGGCCGGCTCGCCGCGACCGCCTCCTCGCTCTACGCCAAGAACCTGTTCGCCTTCCTCGAGATCATGATCGACAAGGCGTCCAAGGCGCTGGTCGTGCCGTGGGACGACGAACTGGTGAAGGCGACGTTGCTGACCAGGGATGGCGCGGTGGTGCATCTGAATTTCCAGTCGGCCGCACCTGCCGCAGCCGCACCCGCAGCGGAGGCTCCGGCGGCGGACGAACCGGCCGCCAAGGCGAAGGCCGCGCCCAAGAAGTCCACCAAAGCCTAGCCCACCAAGGCCTAGTCCACCGGGGCTGAAGTCCAACCCAGCCCGACCCGAGGGGAAGCACATGACCACGCTCACGCCGGACCAGGCCCTCGACAGAGCGCGCGCCGCGGCCGATGCCGCGCGCATCGCCGCCGAGCAGGCACGGCTCGCCGCCGACCAGGCCATTTCCATCGCCGACCAGGTCGCGCTGAGCGCCGGCGCGGCGGCCCATGCAGCGACGGGCGGGGCGATCGACCCGACGGTGTTCCGCCTGACGATCTTCGCGCTGGCGGTTTTCGTCGGCTACTACG
Source organism: Pseudomonadota bacterium (assembly GCA_020161695.1). Classification (GTDB taxonomy): domain Bacteria; phylum Pseudomonadota; class Alphaproteobacteria; order Rhizobiales; family Phreatobacteraceae; genus Phreatobacter. The sequence goes on from JAIUOO010000006.1 coordinate 176,165, forward strand.
TGGTCTGGTCGGTGACGCCGGCGCTGCACACGCCGCTGATGTCGGTGACCAACGCGATCTCCTCGGTGATCGTCGTCGGCGCGCTGCTCGCGGTCGGTGTCCCGCTTGCCACCAACGATCAGGGGCCGATGTGGGCGCGCGGCCTCGGGTTTGTCGCGCTGATCTTCGCATCGATCAATATTTTCGGCGGCTTCCTGGTCACCCAGCGCATGCTGGCGATGTACCAGAAGAAAAAGAAGTGACGGGGACGCGGGGGCATAATCATGAGCGCTGATCTCGTCGCACTTCTCTACCTCGTCGCCGGCGTCCTGTTCATCCTGGCGCTGCGCGGCCTGTCGAGCCCGGTCACCAGCCGGCGCGGCAATTATCTCGGCATGGCCGGCATGACCATCGCCGTGCTGACCACGCTCGGCTCGCATCCGCCGGCCGATGCGGTCGGCTGGGGTCTCGTCGTCGGCGGCCTCGTCATCGGCGGCGGCATCGGCGCGGTGATCGCGCGCAAGGTGCCGATGACCTCGATGCCGGAGCTGGTCGCGGCGTTCCACTCGCTGGTCGGCATGGCGGCGGTGCTGGTGGCGGCAGCGGCGTTCTACGCGCCGGGCGCGTTCGGCATCGGTACGCCGGGGCACATCCATCAGGCGAGCCTCATTGAAATGGCGCTCGGCGTCGCCATCGGCGCCTTGACGTTTACCGGCTCGGTGATCGCGTTCAGCGTGTTCCAGATCGTGCGCACGACATCATTGCGGTAGTTGATGACGTTGAAGGCGAGGAGCCAGGAGAGAATCGCCGACGCAATGATGACGTAAGTGAAAATCTGAAGCACAACCAGGATAACGTCGAGAAGCGCGCGCATGGGGTCTCCGGCAATCTGCCAGGCGGGTCGCACTCCATCTACTGCATCGCAGCGCGAAAGGGAATTGCAAAGCCGATTCGGGCGTCTGGAGCATTTGCGCGCTTGTCCAAACGCCGCTTGCCCTAGCGCCGCTTGCCTTTCTGCTTTCGGGCTTCGGCGTCGACCGCCGGGCCGCGCAATGCCGGCGCGCCCTGTGGCTCCATCCAGGCGGCGGTCTGGCGCATCAGGCGATTGGGGGCGCAGCTCTCGTCGCGCCGCCGCTCTGCCTCGACGAAGAAATCGCGCAGCCGGGAATCCTCGCCCGCGGAAATCAGGTCCAGCCTGTCGATCTGGCACATGAGCTGCCCGCGCTGGATCGGCTGGGCGGGGCTGCCGCAGGAAAAGCCGGAGAGCGTCACCGCGCCATCCGCGCCGGCAAGGCGGAAGCCGAGGCAGGCGTGGTCGCGCCCCTGTCCCTCGATGCGCATGTCGGCGACTTCAAATGCGCCGAAGCGGGTGGCGAGCCGGTCCGGCTGCCCGCTGCGAGTCACGGCCAGCCCCAGTTCGGCGGCGCGGCGGACGGTTTCGATATAAAGCGCGGCGGGCGGCGCGGCTTCGGCGCCCTGCCGGTAGACGGAAAGGCGCATGTAGGGCCCCTCGCTTTCCCAGCGCCCCAGAACCAGCGCATCGCGGCGTCCTCCGCCCGGCTCGTGGCGGCGCGCCTCGTAGGACGAGGCGCCCTCGAAGCCGGGGAGGGCAAGACCATAAAGCTGTAATGGCCGGTGGATCTCGATCCAGGCGCTGCGGACCGGCGGCGGTTCTTTCGGAGCGGCGGCGGTGGCCGCGCCATGCGGCGCGCCGTCGAGCGCGGCGAAAAGCGCGACGCCCGCCGCGGCCATGAGTCCGGCGATCAATCGCTTGCGGGCGAGCAGCGGCCGGCGCCGCCGCGCCGCGCCGGGCGTCGCCATCGGCGCGCCCTCGTCCTGCGTATCGGCCCCGGTCTGGGAAGGATGCCTGTCCGCCCTGTTCATCGCCTGTCCTGACACCTGTCTGAAACCCTTGAAGCGGCCCTTTGCGGGCTCTGCGCCAGGGACTGTGCGCATCGGGAGTCAGCCATTCGTTAGTGCGGGCGAATCGATTGCAAAGAGCGTGAATCCCGCGTTAGCGCGGCCTCGGCGGCGTTAACGGCCGCGCGGCGACGGTTGACGGCGGGCATGGAGCATGTTTTGGACATGCTTCGGCTCCTCGCCGGATGAAAGCGTCCCGTCATGTTTCCTGCCGCAATGGCGTCCCGGATCAAAACGGCCTCGAAACGCGCGCCCGCCAAAACAGGCGGCGCGACGCGCTGACGCTCGGCCTCGCACTCGGGAGTTCCCCCGGCGGGGGAGAGGGCAGGCCCTGACCGCAAGGCCGGGTTTCGACCGGGGGATTTCGGTTTCAGATCAAGGAAGAGTCACATGGGATTCAAGGTCGCCGTCGCGGGCGCCACCGGAAATGTGGGCCGCGAAATGCTCGATATTCTGGCCGAGCGGCGTTTTCCGGTTTCGGAAGTGGTCGCTTTGGCCTCGCACCGTTCGCTCGGCACGGAAGTCTCGTTCGGAGACAAGGTGCTGAAGTGCAAGGTGCTCGAGAATTATGATTTCTCCGACACCGACATCTGCCTCATGTCGGCGGGCGGGGCGGTGTCGAAGGAATGGTCCCCGAAGATCGGCGCGCAGGGCTGCGTCGTCATCGACAATTCCTCGACCTGGCGCATGGATCCCGATGTGCCGCTGATCGTGCCGGAGGTGAACGCCGCGGCCGTCGCGGGCTTCACCAAGAAGAACATCATCGCCAATCCGAACTGCTCGACGGCGCAGCTCGTCGTCGCGTTGAAGCCGCTGCATGAGCGCGCCACCATCCGGCGCGTCGTCGTCTCGACCTATCAGTCGGTGTCGGGCGCGGGAAAGGAGGCGATGGACGAGCTTTTCGCCCAGACGCGCGCTGTGTTCGTCTCCGATCCGGTCGAATCCAAGAAGTTCCCCAAGCGCATCGCCTTCAACGTCATTCCGCAGATCGACGTCTTCATGGAGGACGGCTTCACCAAGGAAGAATGGAAGATGATGGCGGAAACGAAGAAGATTCTCGATCCGAAGATTCTTCTCACCGCCACCTGCGTGCGCGTGCCGGTCTTCATCGGCCATTCGGAATCGGTGAATGTCGAGTTCGAAAATCCGATCTCGGCGGACGAGGCGCGCGACATCCTGCGCGAGGCGCCCGGCTGTCTCGTCATCGACAAGCATGAGCCCGGCGGCTACATCACGCCGCATGAAGCGGCGGGCGAGGACGCGACCTATATTTCGCGCATCCGCGAGGACGCGACGGTGGAGAACGGCCTCGCCTTCTGGTGCGTCTCCGACAACCTGCGCAAGGGCGCCGCGCTCAACGCCATCC